>NZ_JBWKPA010000010.1:0-238837 GCF_059416405.1 Variovorax sp. GW821-FHT09D04 | reverse complement strand
GGTAGGGTTTTACGTGGGTCAGTCTTAGACGGAAATTACTGCGTTAACTGGGTCAAATTTCGGCGGCAATCAACACGGGGCGTGTTTTTCATCCAAATTTGAGCCAAAAAGAGTCCGATTTTTCATGATCGTTTGACCCTGCATTCGCAGCTTTCCGCCCCACGAATGAAGGCATTAGATGGATCAATTGAAATGAAAAACGTGGATCAATTTTTAGCTAATTTAGTCGGGATGGGAGATCGAACCTTATGCCAAGCGTCAGGCTTGATTAGCGGCCCCACGAGGGCGCTTCGAGCAAGCCAGCAGCAGACCAACGCGGAGGGCTTGAGCCTCTCCACGTTGCGTCGAATCAACATTGCCAGATCCTTTAAGCTGTTGATTTAATTGGTTTTTTGCATCAGCTAGATCAGGCCGGCCCCAACGAAAAAAGCCGCCACATCACTGTGGCGGCTTTTTTCATGGGCGACGGCGTTGGCCGCCCTCTGCAGTGGGCTCAGCGCGCGTTCTGCAGCGCCGCGATGCGCTCTTCGATCGGCGGGTGCGTGGCAAACAGCTTGCCCATCGCGCCCGTGATGCCCATGGCTTCCACGGCCTTGGGCAGCTCGCCGGCCGGCAGGCCGCCCAGGCGCGCGAGTGCGTTCATCATCGGCTGGCGGTTGCCCATGAGTGCGGCGGCGCCGGCGTCGGCGCGGAACTCGCGCTGGCGCGAGAACCAGGCCACCACCATCGCAGCGGCGAAGCCGAGCACGATGTCCAGCACGATGGTGCTCACGTAGTAGCCGATGCCGGGGCCCGACGAGCGGTCGTCGCCGCGGCGCAGGAAGCTGTCGACCGCGTAGCCGATCACGCGCGAGAGGAACACGACGAAGGTGTTCATCACGCCCTGGATCAGCGTCATCGTGACCATGTCGCCGTTCGCGATGTGCGCCACCTCGTGGCCGATGACGGCCTCGACCTCTTCACGCGTCATGCCCTGCAGCAGGCCGGTGGACACGGCCACGAGCGACGAGTTCTTGAACGCGCCGGTGGCGAAGGCATTGGGCTCGCCTTCGAAGATGCCGACCTCGGGCATGCCGATGCCGGCCTTGTCGGCGAACTTGCGCACGGTGCCGACGATCCAGGCCTCGTCGGGCGACTGGGGGTTGTCGATCATGCGCAGGCCGGCCGTCCACTTGGCCATGGGCTTGCTGATAAGCAGCGAGATGATCGCGCCGCCGAAACCCATGACCAGCGCAAAGCCGAGCAGCGCCGTCAGGTTGAGCCCGTTGGCCGTGAGAAAGCGGTTGACGCCGAGCAGGCTGGCGACCACGCCGAGCACCGCGACGACCATCACGTTGGTCAGGACAAACAGAAGGATACGTTTCAAGTTGAATTCTCCGTGGGGAAATCTGCCCCCTTAGATAAGGGCCCCGGGGCCCTCTTCAAGCCGCGCGCGACAGGGAGGCCCTCGGTGTTGCTTCCGGTGGAGCCATGATAGGAGCAAAAGTTCTGGCGCCCCGATATTCCCCGCAGGAGTCAAGGCCTGTCAGAAAAGGCCGCTGGTGCCCGGTGCCGGGCGGGTGGCGATGTCGGCCTCGAGCCGGTCGCGGCGGCGGCTGTCCTGCGTCCAGCGCAGCACGAACAGCACGCCGTTGACCAGCACCAGCCCCGCGGCGAACAGCCACCACAGCACGTGCGCGCCCGCTGCGGTCATGCGCGAGGCATCGAGGCTCGGGTCGATGCGCACCCACGGCGTGCCGGTGGTGTCCTTGCCGCTGGCGGTGACGAGGCCTTCGAGCGTGAAGGGCTTCAGGCCTTCCGCGGTGGCGTTGCGCTGCAGGCGGGTCCAGTGGGCGAGCAGGGAACTGTCGGTGTCGTCTTCGCCGACATCGGCCACGGGCGCGCCTGCGGCCGACACATCGTCACTTCCTTCGCCGGGCGCCTGCACCCGCGCGTTGCCGATGCGGGTGGGAGATGCCAACAGCACGCCGCCCTGGGCGGGCACGATGGCCGGAAGCGCAGCCTCGATCTTCGTGGCCACCACGCTGTCGACCGCTTGCGCCAGCGCACGCTGCACCGACGCCAGCTGCTGGCGCGACAGCACGAGGTCGGCGTTCTCCTTCCCCGCTGCCGCGCTGGTCGCCAGCGCCTGCCAGGTGTTCACGGGCGTCTCGACGCCGTCCTTGTCGACCGTGGCGTCGATGGCGCGCACGAGCTCGCGCTGCAGGCGCTCGCAGGCGGCGGGCGACAGGCCGGCGGCGTCCTTGCAGGCGGCGTCGATCATCGCCACCGAGCGGTCGAAGCCGCGCACGGTCAACGGCACGCTCTCGCGCGCACGGTAGGCCGCGAGCGGGTCGGAGGCCTGTCCGCCCATCTGCTGCATGCGCAGCATCGCGATCAGGCTGGCCATCGCGTGGTTCTCGGTGGCGCGAAGAAAACCGGGCTCGGCGAGCGCCAGCACGCTGGGCGGGATGTCGAGCGCGGGGATGACGGGCGCAGTGCCGTTCCAGCGCACGAAACTGCAATCGATGGCGGGCACGCCGCTGTTGTGTTCTTCGGTGCGGCCGCTCATGTCGATCTCGCACCGGCCTTCGCCTTCCATGCGCGCACGGCTGCCCCAACGGGGCGGCTTGTCGGCGAGTTGCCCGGCATCGCCATAGATGGCCGCGGTGCCGCCATTCGTGAGCCATTGCGCGGCCAGTGCGGCCTCGCCGCGCGGGTCCGGTGCCGACAGCGCGACCGCGCCGATGGCCAGCAGGCCGATGACCAGATGCAGCAAGTGCCGCCCCCAGTACGCGGGCCTGAAACGCCGCCATTCGTCGGCCACCGACCACTTGTCGCCGAAGCTCACGGCGCTGTAGTCGCTGGTGCGCAGCTCGGCTTCGATCACCTCGCCGTAAGGGACCGACGCCGTCTTGCGCCAATGCGAAGGCAGCACCAGGCTCAGCTTGTCGCCGATGAACAGCCTCACGTTCTGGATCGACGCGTTGCTGGCGTTGACCACCGCGATCTGGTTGAGCATGCCGCGCACACGGTTCACCGGCTGCGGTTGCCGCACATGCGCCGTCGCCGACGGCTTGCGCACGAACTGCCACGCGGCCCACAGGCCCGCGAGCAGGCCTGCGCCCGACAGGTAGACGCTCACCGCTTGCGTGACGTCCCAGGTGGCGGCCCACAACAGGACGAAGGCGAGCACCCAGGCGAAGGCCGAGATCCAGCCGCCGCGCCCCACGCGGCTCTCGACCTCCTCGGGCGTTTCAACGCGCTGATTCAGGATGTCGACTTCGCCGCGCCGGTAGCGCGCGTTCGGGTCGGTCGCGACCGAGGCGGCCACGGCTTCGGGCAGGGCTACACCGGCGTCCGCGCCGGTCTCGTCGAGGGACGGAAGCGCGCCGATCTCGCCGCGCGTCCATTGCCGGTCCTGCGCCTGCTGGCGTTGCGCGCGCTGCCGGCCTTCGAGCAGATCGAAGCCGTTCAGGCGGATCACGACGGCGCACTTTCCGGCCAGCACCACCAGCGCCTGGTTGTGCGGCTCGATGTAGTCGATGGCGTCGTAGGGCAGCAGCACATCGACATCGCCGATGGTGTCGTGCTCGGTGGACGAGCCCTGCGTCGACAGGCCATGGCGCAGGAACACACCGCTGAGTTCGCGCACGTTGTCGTCGACCGTGAGCTTCTGCCCCATCAGGAAGGGTTGCAGTGCCGATTTTTCTTCGTCGGTGATGCGACGCAGCACCTGTGCATTGCGGAAGTCCTTCAGGGCACTCCGGTTGTCGGAGCGTCGCGACATGTAGACGATGAAGCTGTAGATCCCGTAAAGAATCAGCCCCACCTTGAGCACGATGATGATGGTGTCCATCTTTTTGACCTCTCCCCTGGCATGTGAACGTATGACGCGCGCGTGGCGCGCGATGCAAGCGCTGGGCAAAGGCCCCTCCCGGGCCCATGAACGCTAGCGCGACTTCAGCTCTGACAACGCGCCCGGCAAGGGTCGAAAGACCTGCGGGTCGGCATAGAACGAAGCCGATGCATTTTCGACGCACCAGCCAGGCACGCCGAGCACCGGAATGGGAACGAAAGGCTTCGCTTCAAGCCGTTTCGCATCGATATTTCTCGCGATCGCCGCATCGTCGAGGGCTGCGGCGCCGGTCGCACGGTGCGTGAGCAGCACATGCGCGGTGATCGGCTTGCGCGGCGTCACCAGTTTTTCGAGCAGCGCATGACCGAAGAGCAGCAGGCGCGCCTCATGCCACAGGCTGCGCCGCGTGACGAACAACGCCTGCCAGTCGCGCGCGACCAGCGCCTCCCACAGCGCAGGCGGCGCATCGAGCACCGCGCCGTTCTCGTCGAACAGCGTGAGCGCATCGCGCAGCGGCCCGCGCGTGGCGCCGACGCCGGCGCGTGCGATCTCGGCGGCTTGCAGTTCGTTGAGCCGGCGCTTGGTTTCAGGGAAAGCCAGCCAGACCAGGCCGTTGAAGAAGTCGTGCAGGTTGTCGCGCGTGGGCACGGTGCGCGTGCGGAAGATGTGGGCCTCGTAGGCCTGGCCCTCGGGCAGCGCGTCCTGCGTGACGAAGTCGGGCACGGCGGGTGGCTTGGCCGCCTGCAGCGCGGCGGCGACGGTGCCGGTCTGTGCGACGGCCCGCGCCACGGCTTCGCCGGGATCAAGGTACGGCGCCAGCCAGGGTGCAGCCCAATCGATGGCCGCGACCGCCGGCAGGCCCGGGCTCAAGGCGCGGGCGCCCCCGTCCATCGGATGCGGTCGGGATGCTGCATCACCGCGAACTCGCCCGTGAGCTTGTCGAAGAGCTTGAGCGAGCTGCCGCTCTTGCTGAGCAGGCCGGCGGTGCGCAGGGCCTTGGCCACGTCGTTGAGCGGCACGTCGGTGCCGCGGCGCAGCGCGGGCACGGCCTGCAGGATGAACTCGGCGGCTTCGGAGATTTCAGGCTGCTGCGGCGGTGGCGGTGCCACCGGCTTGGCCGTCTTCGCCGCCGTCTTGCGCGCGGTCTTGGCCGCAGCCTTCTTCGCGGGGGCGGTCTTCGCGGCCGGCGTCTTCTTCGCAGCCGCCACCTTCTTGGCCGGTGCGGTGCGCACGGCCGGCTTGATGCCGTGGTGCGCGAGGTCGATGAAGCTGTCGTAGATGCCGACGGTCTCTTCGCCGGTCTTGCCCTGCTGGCCGATGCCGCAGACGCGGCAGCCCTTTTCGCGCAGGCGGATCACCAGCGGCGCGAAGTCGGAGTCGGACGACACCAGTACGACCACGTCGGGCCGCTCGGCGATCACGAGGTCGATGGCGTCGACGGCCAGCGCGATGTCGGTGCTGTTCTTGCCCGCCGACAGGTTCACCATGGGCCGCACCGACAGCCGCTTGAACAGCGCCTGGCGGTTCACGGCCATCTCGGCGTTGCAGTAGGCGCGGCGCACGTGGATGGCGCCGAAGTCCTCCATCGTGCGCTGCACGGCCTGCTCGATCACGTCGGCCGAGACGTTGTCGGCGTCGATCAGCAGCATCACGCGCAGCGACGACAGGGGCACCAGCGCCGTCATGCGAGCTTCCAGTTCACCGTCTCGCCACCGCGCAGCGGCTTGAGCGTGGCTTCGCCGTAGGGCACGGTCTCGGGCAGGGTCCAGGTTTCGCGCTTGAGCGTGATGGTGTCGGTGTGGCGCGGCAGGTCGTAGAAGTCGGGGCCGTGGAAGCTGGCGAAACCTTCGAGCTTGTCGAGCGCGTTCACGCTGTCGAAGGCCTCGGCGTACAGCTCGATGGCGGTGAGCGCGGTGTAGCAGCCGGCGCAGCCCAGTGCATGTTCCTTCAGGTGCGCGGGGTGCGGCGCGCTGTCGGTGCCCAGGAAGAAGCGGTCGCTGCCGCTGGTGGCCGCCTCGACCAGCGCGACGCGGTGCGTCTCGCGCTTGAGCACGGGCAGGCAGTAGTAGTGCGGGCGGATGCCGCCGGTGAAGATGGCGTTGCGGTTGTACAGCAGGTGGTGCGCCGTGATGGTGGCGGCGGTGAAGCGGTCGGCGTCGCGCACGTAGTGGGCGCCTTCCTTGGTGGTGAGGTGCTCGAACACCACCTTGAGTTCGGGGAAGTCGCGGCGCAGCGGGATCATCACGCGGTCGACGAACACGGCTTCGCGGTCGAACAGGTCGATGGCGGGGTCGGTCACTTCGCCGTGCACCAGCAGCAGCAGGCCGTGCTTCTGCATGGCCTCGAGCGTCTTGTAGGTCTTGCGGATGTCGGTCACGCCGGCATCGCTGTTGGTGGTGGCGCCGGCCGGGTACAGCTTGAGCGCGCGCACGCCGGCTTCGGCGGCCAGCGCGATTTCTTCGGGCGGCAGCTTGTCGGTCAGGTAGAGCGACATCACGGGCTCGAAGGACGTGCCCGCGGGCACGGCGGCGCGGATGCGGTCGCGGTAGGCCACGGCCTGGGCGGCGGTGGTCACGGGCGGACGCAGGTTCGGCATGATCAGCGCGCGGCCGAACTGGCGGGCGCTGTGGGGCACGACGGCTTCGAGGGCGGCGCCATCGCGCACGTGCAGGTGCCAGTCGTCTGGGCGGGTGATCGTGAGGGTGTCTGTCATTGCGGCGAGATTGTCGCATCGCCCCTCGACTGGAGCACCCCCGGGCTACCCCAGCAGGTACTCCCGCACCAGCAGGCGCGCCCGGTGCAGCCGGCTCTTCACGGCGCCCGGCGGCTCGCCCAGGCGCTCGGCGATCTCGGCGATGGTGAGTTCCTCGAAGTCGCGCAGCAGCACGACCTCGCGGTAGTGCGCCGGCAGTGATTCGAGCGCATGGGCCAGGTCGATGCGCAGCGCGTGGTCGCTGCGGGCCGAGAGCTGGCGCTCGACGGTGTCTTCGTCGAGCGGGTCGTGGCGGAACATCGCTCGCTGCAGGCGCAGGCATTCGCGCCGGATGACGGTGAACAGCCACGACGAGAACGCCGCGGCCGCCTGCAGCCCGCGCACGCGGCGCGCGACCACCAGCAGCGATTCCTGCACGGCGTCGTCCACGTCGCTGGCCTGGCAGTGCCGGCGGGCGTAGCGGCGCGCGTCGGTCTGGCAGGCGGCGAGCAGGCCTTCGAGGGCGACGGGGTCGCCGGTCTGCGCGGCCAGTATCAGGCAGGTGCGGTCGATCGCTGCGGTGGCCATGGGTCAGCGGCCCTTGTCGAGCCTGCGCCCGACCATCGCGCACATCGGGCAGAAGCCGACCAGCCCGGTGAGGGCCAGCATCGCGCCCATGAGGCCGACCGCGACGGCCATGGCATTCGCCGGCCAGTTCAGGGCGGCGAAGGCGAGGCCGGCGAGGCCCAGGGCGATGCGCAGGGCGCGTTCCCAGCCGGGGACATTCTTGACGTAGAGCATGGTGGTTTCCTTCGATCCGTGACGTGTGAATGCGGGGGAGCAGAGCGCCCCTCCCGCATGGAAAGAGGCGGCCACCCGCCGAAACGGTTCGCGGAAAGTCAGGATTTTTTCATGCCCCGGTGCCAACGGCCACAACAGCCAGGCGCCACTACCGCTGGAACACCCCGCAGATGCGGTCCGCCACGGCCTGCATCCAGCGCACATGGCTGGTCGAGCTGCGCGCGCCCCGGCCCGGCGGCCAGGGGTCGAACAGGCGCAGCGTGGTGCCGCCCCCGCCGGGGTCGTTGTCGCCGCGGATGCCCGCGAGCACGACCATGTGGCCCGGCTGGCCGGCGGGCGCGCCGCCCTTGGCGCCCCAGCGCAGGTCGAACATCAGCGGCCCGGCGTGCAGCGCGGTGCGCAGCGCGGCAACGGTCCACGGGCCGTGGGGCCGCAGCGTGAGGCCGTGCGCGGCGGCGAAGCGGCGGTTGTCGTCGTCATCGGGGTCGCTGCCCTGCGCATGGCGGTCGCTGTCCACGCGGCGGCGCAAGGCGCCGTCGGCGCCCATCAGCTCCGAGGGCGTGCGCGCGACCACGGTCTGCACGGTGGCGCGCGTGAGCATCGCGGTGGCGGCCGCCCAGCACAGCGCGGGCGCGGACTGCGGGATCAGCGCCACGGGGTGCAGCAGCGGCGCGTGGGTTTCGTGGTCGAAGGCCACGTTGCGGGTGCAGGGGCCGGCTTCGCCGTCTTCGCACAGCCAGTGCGCGGCCTGCAAGCGCAGCACGGCCGCCCGGGTGACGGGGCCGTAGTCGCCGTCGGGCGCGAGGCCGGGGCTGGGCTGCAATTTGCGGTTCAGGGCCTCCTGCAGGCGACGGACATCGGCCCCGCGCCAGCCCTGTTTCAGCGTGCTCATCGGTGGGAATCCCCCTTGACACAAGGATGCACGGACGAAGGAAAGCGAGCGGATGCATTGTGAAAACGGCACGCCCCTGCGTCTATTGGTCGGATGACATAGCCGAAACATGTGATGACGCGGGGGTGTCCCCCGGGGCGCCAGCCCCGTGGCGGACCTTGGTAGGCTCGCTCCCCATGACCGCGCCCGCCCCGACCGCCCAGCCCATCGCCACCGAACTCGCCGACGGCGGCCTCGCGGCCCTGTTCACCGCGCCCGGCGGCGCGCCGGCCTTCGCGGTGCGCTGGCAGGGCGCCGTGCACGGCTACCTGAACCAGTGCCCGCACGCCGGCGGCCCGCTCGATTTCGAAGGCCAGATCCTCGAAAGCTCCGGGCGCTACCTGATGTGCGCGCGGCACGGCGCGATCTTCGAGCCCGACACCGGGCGCTGCGTGGGCGGCCCCTGCCGCGGCGCGCGCCTCACGCCGCTGGCGCTGCGCGAAGCAGCGGACGGCAGCGTGTGGCTGGCCGACTGACGCCGTCGAGCGGCTACAGTCGCGACCTCTTCTTTCCGCCCTGCCCCATGCGCCGATTCGCTGCTGTCTCCGTCCTCGTTCCGGCCCTGCTCATCGGCGCGGGCTGCGTCTCGCGACCCGCGCCGCGCGTCACCTTCCTGGCCGACGGCGTGTTCAAGTCGCCCACGGCGCAGGACGCCGAGAACTACTGCCGCAACTTCGGCGCGCCGATGCGCTTTTTGAGCAGCACGCTGTCGGAGGTGCCGGCAGAAGGTGTGCCGGCAGGAGAAGTCGTCTACCGCTGCGACTGAGCTTCTTCGGCTTCTTCCGGCCGCACCCGCGCCAGGATGAAATCGATGAACGTCCGGATCGCCCGTGTGTGCTGGCGGTTCGGCATGTAGAGCATGAACATCTGGGTGCCGAAGATCGACAGGCGCCAGTCGTCCAGCGTGGTCACCACGTCGCCGCGGCGCACGTCTTCCTGCACCACGTAGTCGGGCACGAGGCCGACGCCCAGGCCCGCGAGGATGGCCTGGCGCAGGAATAAAAAGTTCTCCGAGATCAGCGTCGGCTCCAGGATCACCTCGCGCCGCGTCTCACCCTGGTAGGCGGAGATGCGCAGCTGCCGCCCGATGACGGCGGCCGTGACCACCGGCGTGGCGCGCAGTGCGTCCAGCTGCACGGGCAGCGGGTGGCGCTCGGCGTAGGCGCGCGTGGCGCAGGCCACGTAGCGCACCGGGCCCATCTCGCGCGCCACGAGGTTCTGCGGCGGCTCGGGGATCACGCGGATGGCGATGTCGACCTCGTCGCGCAGCAGGTCTTCGATGCGGTTCTCGAACACCACGTCGAGCACGATGCCGGGGTACTGGCGCTTGAAGTCGATGAGCCAGTCGGCCATCACGAGCTGGCCGTAGCCACTGGGCACGCTCAGGCGCACGCGGCCCTGCAGGCCCTCGCCCAGCGCGGTGACCGACTCGCGCGCCGCCAGCAGCTCGCCCTGGATGGCCACGCCGTGCTGGTACAGCCGCAGGCCGATCTCGGTGGGCTCGGCGCGCCGGGTGGTGCGCCGGATCAGCTGCGCGCCCACCGAGCGCTCCAGCTGGTTCAGGTGGTAGCTGACGTTGGCGCGGGTCATCTTGAGCCGGCGCGCCGCCGCGCTCAGGTTGCCCGCGTCAAGGATTTCCACCAGCAGGGTGAGCGATTGCAGGTCCATGGGCGGATTGTGTCAAAAATTCTTTGACAGTCTGTCAACCACCTATGCAATTGTCAAAGCAGCGATGCCGGCCAAGAATGCAGGGCTCCCCAGAGCCCCGGACCCCTCGAGACTTCACGAGGGCCTGCCACGCAAGCAAGAGACAAGCGACACGCACATGGCCACCCCCACTCCCAGCCCTTCCACGTCCAACGGTCCCGTCACCTTCCAGCGTCAAGGCGACGTGTGCGTGGTGACCATCGACAACCCGCCCGTCAACGCCCTGGGCGTGGACGTGCGCCGCGGCCTGGCCGCCGCCATCGACGCGGCCGAGGCCGACAGCGGCGCCAAGGCCGTGCTGATCGTCGGCGCGGGCCGCAACTTCATCGCCGGCGCGGACATCCGCGAGTTCGGCCAGGCGCCGCAGCAGCCCTCGCTGCCCGAGGTCTGCCTGAAGATCGAGAACTGCAGCAAGCCGGTGGTCGCCGCCATTCACGGCGCGGCGCTCGGCGGCGGGCTGGAAATTGCGCTGTCGGCGCACTACCGCCTCGCCGCGCCCACCGCCAAGCTGGGCCTGCCCGAAGTGGCGCTGGGCCTGCTGCCCGGCTCGGGCGGCACGCAGCGCGCACCGCGCCTGATCGGCGTGAAGCCCGCGCTCGAGCTGATGCTCAGCGGCCGCCATGCGGGCGCCAAGGAAGCGCTGACGCTCGGCCTCGTGGATCGCCTCGGCACCGACGCCGACGCCCGCGCCGAAGGCCTTGCCTACGCGCAGGAACTGGTCGCTGCCCACGCTCCGGTGCGCCGCACGCGCGAAGCCGCCGGCCTGGCCGACAAGGACGCCGCCCGCGCCGCCCTCGACGCCGCGCGCGCCGACACCGCCAAGAAGAGCCGCGGCCTGTTCTCGCCGATGAAGATCGTCGAAGCGGTCGAAGGCGCGCTCACGCTGCCTTTCGACGAAGGCATGGCGCTCGAACGCAAGCTGTTCCTGCAGTGCATCGACAGCCCGCAGCGCGCCGGCCTGATCCACGCCTTCTTCGCCGAGCGCGAAGTGCTGAAGGCGCCCGAGACCCGCTCGGCCAGCCCGCGCGCGCTGGCCTCGGCCGGCATCGTGGGCGGCGGCACCATGGGTGCGGGCATCGCCGTGGCCATGCTCGACGCGGGCCTGCCCGTGACCATGGTCGAGCGCGACGAGCCCAGCCTGGCGCGCGGCCGTGCTCACGTCGAAAAGGTGTACGACGGCCTCATCGCCAAGGGCCGCATGACGCCCGAGGCCAAGGCCGCCGTGATGGCGCGCTTCTCGGGCTCGACGAGCTACGACGCCTTCGCCAACGTCGACATCGTGGTCGAGGCCGTGTTCGAGGAAATGGGCGTCAAGAAGGCCGTGTTCGCCGAACTCGACCGCGTGTGCAAGAAGGGCGCCGTGCTCGCCACCAACACCTCGTACCTGGACATCGACGAGATCGCCGCCAGCATCTCGCGCCCGCAGGACGTGGTGGGCCTGCACTTCTTCTCGCCCGCCAACATCATGAAGCTGCTGGAGATCGTGGTGCCCGCCAAGGTGAGCGCCGACGTGGTCGCCACCGGCTTCGAGCTCGCCAAGAAGCTCAAGAAGGTGCCCGTGCGCGCCGGCGTGTGCGACGGCTTCATCGGCAACCGCATCCTGGCCGTGTACCGCCAGGCCGCCGACCACATGATGGAAGACGGCGCCTCGCCCTACGACATCGACGCGGCCGTGCGCAACTTCGGCTACCCGATGGGCCCGTTCCAGGTGTCCGACCTGGCCGGCGGCGACATCGGCTGGGCCACGCGCAAGCGCAAGGCCGCCACGCGCGACCCGCAGGCGCGCTACGTGCAGGTGGCCGACCGCATCTGCGAGCGCGGCTGGTTCGGCCAGAAGACGCAGCGCGGCTACTACCTGTACCCCGAAGGCGCGCGCACCGGCGTGCCCGACCCCGAGGTGCTGGCCATCATCGACGCCGAGCGCGTGCGCGCCGGCATCACGCCGCGCAGCTTCACCGAAGAAGAAATCATGCGCCGCTACATGGCCGCCATGGTCAACGAAGGCGCCAACGTCGTGCTGCAGCGCATCGCGCTGCGCCCGCTCGACGTGGACGTGACCTTCCTCTACGGCTACGGCTTCCCGCGCCACCGCGGCGGCCCCATGAAGTACGCCGACACCGTGGGCCTGCCCAAGGTGCTCGCCGACATCCGCGAGTTCGCCAAGGCCGATCCGATCTTCTGGAAGCCGTCGCCACTGCTCGTGGAGCTGGTCGAACGCGGCGCCGATTTCGCCAGCCTGAATCAATCCGAGTAACCGTTAGAGCCCACCGTCCAGGAGACAACCCCATGCGTGAAGCCGTCATCGTTTCTACCGCCCGCACCCCGCTCACCAAGGCGCACCGCGGCGAATTCAACATCACCTCCGGCGCCACGCTGGCCTCGTTCGCGGTGAAGGCCGCGGTCGAGCGCTCGGGCCTGGACCCGGCGCTGATCGAGGACGCGATCCTCGGCTGCGGCTACCCCGAAGGCACCACCGGCCGCAACATCGCGCGCCAGTCGATCATCCGCTCGGGCTTGCCCATCAGCATCGCCGGCACCACCGTGAACCGCTTCTGCGCCTCGGGCCTGCAGGCGATCGCCATGGCCGCCGGCCGCATCGTGGTGGACGGTGCGCCGGCCATGATCGCGGGCGGCGTGGAAAGCATCTCGCAGATCCGCGGCCGCAGCCCCGGCGACGGCGGCGACCTCAGCCTGGACCCGTGGATCGTCGAGCACAAGCCCGAGCTCTACATGGCCATGATCGACACCGCCGACATCGTCGCCAAGCGCTACAACATCAGCCGCGAAGCGCAGGACCGCTTCTCCGCCGAGAGCCAGCGCAAGACCGAAGAAGCGCAACTGGCCGGCCGCTACAAGGACGAGATCGTGGCCTGCACCACCACGATGGCCGTGACCGACAAGGAGACCAAGGAGGTCACCCACCGCGAAGTCACCGCCACGGAAGACAACTGCAACCGCCGCGGCACCACCTACGAGGCGCTGGCCAAGCTCAAGCCCGTGATGGGCGACGACAAGTTCATCACCGCCGGCAACGCCTCGCAGCTGTCCGACGGTGCTTCGGCCTGCGTGATGATGGAAGCCAAGGACGCCGAGCGCGCCAACCTGAAGCCGCTGGGCGCCTTCCGCGGCCTGGCGCTGGCCGGCTGCGAGCCCGACGAGATGGGCATCGGCCCGGTCTTCGCCGTGCCCAAGCTGCTCGCGCGCCACGGCCTGAAGGTGCAGGACATCGACCTGTGGGAACTCAACGAAGCCTTCGCCTCGCAGTCGATCTACTGCCAGGAGAAGCTGGGCATTCCGTCGGAACGCCTGAACGTGAACGGCGGCGCGATCTCCATCGGCCACCCCTTCGGCATGACCGGCGCGCGCCTCACGGGCCACGTGCTGCTCGAAGGCAAGCGCCGCGGCGCCAAGTACGCCGTGGTCACGATGTGCATCGCCGGCGGCATGGGCGCCGCGGGCCTGTTCGAAATTTATTGATTCATTGAGGAGTCCGCGATGGACCTGAACTTCACGACCGAAGAAGAAGCCTTCCGCAGCGAAGTGCGCAGCTTCCTGGCGAACAAGCTGCCCGCGCGGCTGTCCGACAAGGTGCGCAGCGGCAAGATCCTGGAAAAGGCCGACATGCAGGAATGGCACGCCATCCTGAACGAGCGCGGCTGGCTCGCCAACCACTGGCCCGAGCAGTACGGCGGCCCGGGTTGGACCGCGGTCGAGAAGTTCATCTTCGAGAACGAATGCGCCCTGGCCTTCGCGCCGCGCATCGTGCCCTTCGGCGTCAACATGCTGGGCCCGGTGCTCATCAAGTACGGCAACGAAGCGCAAAAGAGCTACTGGCTGCCGCGCATCCTGAGCGGTGCCGACTGGTGGTGCCAGGGCTACTCGGAACCCGGCGCGGGCTCCGACCTGGCCGCGGTGAAGACCACGGCCGTGCGCGGCATCGACGCGCAGGGCGACCACTACATCGTGAACGGCCAGAAGACCTGGACCACGCTGGGCCAGCACGCCAACATGATCTTCTGCCTGGTGCGCACCAACCGCGAGGCGAAGAAGCAGGAAGGCATCAGCTTCCTGCTGGTCGACATGACCTCGCCCGGCGTGGAAGTGCGCCCGATCATCACGCTCGACGGCGAGCATGAAGTCAACGAGGTGTTCTTCTCCGACGTGCGCGTGCCCGCCGAGAACCTCGTGGGCGAAGAGAACAAGGGCTGGACCTGCGCCAAGTACCTGTTGACCTACGAACGCACCAACATCGCGGGCGTGGGCTTCTCGGTGGCCGCGCTCGAACAGCTCAAGGGCATCGCCGCGTCGCAGACCAAGAACGGCAAGCCGCTGGCGGACGACCCGGCCTTTGCCGCACGCCTGGCGCGCGTCGAGATCGACCTGGAGAACATGAAGACCACCAACCTGCGCGTGATCGCGGCGGTGGCCGGCGGCGGCGTGCCCGGTGCGGAAAGCTCGATGCTGAAGATTCGCGGCACCGAGATCCGCCAGGAAATCTCGTCGCTCGCGCGCCGCGCCATGGGCGTGTACGGCCGTCCCTTCGTCGCCGAAGCGCTGCAGGACGGCTACACCGGCGAGACCTTCGGCCCCGCCTACGCCAAGGCCGCCGCCTCGCGCTACTTCAACAACCGCAAGCTGTCGATCTTCGGCGGCTCGAACGAAATCCAGAAGAACATCATCAGCAAGATGATCCTGGGCCTGTAAGGAGAGATGCAATGAACTTCGAACACACCGAAGACCGGCGCATGCTCGCCGACAGCCTGAACCGCTTCATCGCCGAGCAGTACGCCTTCGATGCGCGCGACCGCATCGCGAAGTCGGCGCACGGTTTCAGCAAGGAAATCTTCCAGAACTTCGCCGAGCTCGGCGTGATCGGCGCGCTGTTCAGCGAGGCCGACGGCGGCTTCGGCGGCAGCGGCTTCGACATCGCCGTGGTCTTCGAAGCACTGGGCCGCGGCCTCGTGGTCGAGCCGCTGCTGGGTGCCGTGATGGTCGGCGAGGCGATCAGCGCCGCCGGCAGCGACGCACAGAAAGAGAAGATCGGCGACATCGTCAACGGCGTGACCGTGGCGGCCTTTGCGCACGACGAAGCCGACACGCACTACGAGCGCACGCGCGTGGCCACGACCGCCGAACGCAGCGGCGACGGCTGGGTGCTCCAGGGTGCCAAGGCCGTGGTGCCGCAAGGCGAGCAGGCCGACCTGTTCCTCGTCTCGGCCCGCACCTCGGGCCATGTGGACGACGAAGCCGGCATCTCGCTGTTCCTCGTGCCCGCCAAGACCGCGGGCCTCACCGTGCGCGGCTGCCCCGCCATCGACGGAGGCCGCGTGGCCGAACTCACGCTCGACGGCGTGACGCTCGGCGCCGACGCGCTGCTGGGCGCCGAAGGCCAGGGCGCCGCCACGCTGGAACGCGCCATCGGCCGCGGCGTGCTCGCGCTGTGCGCCGAAGCCCTGGGCGCGATGGAAGCCGCCAAGACCGCCACGCTCGAGTACCTGCGCACGCGCAAGCAGTTCGGCATCCTCATCGGCAGCTTCCAGGCCCTGCAACATCGCATGGCCGACCTGCTGCTCGAGATCGAGCAGGCCCGCTCGGCCGTGATCAACGCTGCCGCCGCCATCGACGGCAGCGACCGCGTGGCGCGCGAACGCGCGTTGTCGGCCGCCAAGTTCAGCATCGGCCGCATCGGCGCGCTGGTGGCCGAAGAGAGCATCCAGATGCACGGTGGCATCGGCATGACCTGGGAGCTGCCGCTGCCCCACTACGCCAAGCGCCTCGTGATGATCGACCACCAGCTCGGCGACGAAGACCACCACCTGCAGCGCTACATCGCTCTGGGCAAGGAGGTCGCGGCATGACGGACAAGACCGTCCTCATCTCGCAGGAAGGCGCCGTCCGCATCCTGACCAACAGCAACCCGGCCGCGCGCAACGCGATCACGCCGACGCTGTACGCCGAACTCTCCGCCGCACTCACCGACGCGCAGAACGACCCCGAGGTGGGCGCCATCGTCTTCACCGGCGCGGGCGACTTCTTCTGTTCGGGCGGCGACCTGAACCTGCTGGCCAAGCGCCGCGAACTGCCCGAGGCCGAACGCCGCGAGAAGCTCGAAGGCCTGCATGACCTGATCCGCGCGATCCGTGACTGCGGCAAGCCCGTGATCGCGGCCGTGGAAGGCGGCGCGGCCGGTGCCGGCCTGTCGATGGCGCTGGCCTGCGACATGCTGGTGTCGGCGCGCGATGCGTTCTACACGGTGGCCTACGTCAAGGTCGGCCTCACGCCCGACGGCGGCGCCACGGCCTTCCTCGCGGAGTTTGTCTCGCGCCAGCTGCTCACCGAGCTGTGCCTCACCGGCGACCGCCTCACGGCCGAGCGCCTGCACGCGATGGGCGCGGTGAACCGCCTGACCGACAAGGGCGGCGCGCTGGCCGAAGCCATCGCACTCGCCGCCAAGGTGGCCAACGGCCCGCAGCGTGCGAGCGCACGCATCAAGACGCTGTGCCGCCAGGCGCACCGTGCAACGCTCGAGGAACAACTCGAGGCCGAAGCGGTCTACATGGTGACGTCGCAGGCCGACGCCGAAGCCGCCGAAGGCATCGGCGCCTTCCTCGGCAAGCGCAAGGCCGACTTCGTCGCGTTGCGCCACGCGCCCCAGCCCGACGCGTCCTGACGCGCCGAGCCCCTCCCCGCTCGTGCATGCCGATGCAGATGCGGGGGTCTTTCGTTTTCCTGGAGTTGTTCCCATGCCCTCGCTGAATTCCTCGCTGCCGCTCGCCGGCGTGCGCGTCCTCGATCTGTCCCGCATCCTTGCCGGCCCCTGGTGCGGCATGGTGCTGGCCGACATGGGCGCCGAGGTGATCAAGGTCGAGCACCCGGGCCGCGGCGACGACACGCGCGACTGGGGCCTGCGCGTGGGCAAGACCGAGACCGCCTACTTCAACAGCGTGAACCGCAACAAGCGCTCCGTCACGCTCGACCTGCAGACGCCCGAAGGCCAGCAGATCGCACGCGACCTCGCCAAGCAGTGCGACGTGGTGATCCAGAACTTCAAGTTCGGCGGCATCGACAAGCTGGGCCTGGGCTACGAACAGCTGCGCAAGGAGAACCCGGGCCTCATCTACTGCTCGATCTCGGGCTACGACCGCACCGGCCCCGAGGCCGCGCGCCCCGGCTACGACCTCGTGGTGCAAGGCGAGGCCGGCCTGATGGCGCTCAACGGCGAAGCCAACCAGCCGCCGCTGAAGTTCGGCGTGGCCGCCGTCGACCTGTTCACCGGCATGTACTCGGCGCAGGCCGTGCTGGCCGCGCTCTACCAGCGCGAGAAGACCGGCACGGGCCGCCACATCGAGATGGCGCTGTTCGACTGCGGCCTGATGATCACCGCCTACTACGGCCTCGAAGCGCTGCTGATGGGCGAAGACCCGCCGCGCTACGGCAACTCGCACCCATCGATCGTGCCCTACGGCGTGTTCGACGCGGCCGACGGCCCGCTGGTGATCACGGTGGGCAACAACGCGCAGTTCTCGCGCTTCTGCACCGAGGTGATCGAGCGCCCCGACCTCGCGGCCGACGAGCGCTTCAAGACCAACATCCTGCGCTCGGCCAACCGTGCCGCGCTGCTGCCCGAGCTGAACGCCGAGCTGGCGAAGCGCCCGCGCGCCGCGCTGCTCGAAAAGCTCAACGCCTCGGGCATCCCCTGCGGCGAGGTGCTGGGCCTGCTGGAAGCATTGAACTCCCCGCGCGCGACCGACGCCGGCCTGGTGACCAAGCAGCCGCACCCGGTGGCCGGCGAAGTCAACGTGCTGGCGCCGCCCTACCGTTTCGATGGCGAGCGCCTGCCCGTGCGCAGCGCGCCGCCCACTTTGGGCGAAGGCACGCACGACGTGCTGAAGTCCCTGCTCGGCCTGTCGGATGAAAAGCTGGCAGCGCTGAAAACGAATGGTGTTGTCTAAGTAGGCAGCACCCGCATCCCTGAAGAGAAATCCATGGCCTTCCCGTTCCTCCGTACCCCCCGCAACCCCGTGCGCCGCGCCCTGCTCGCGCTGGCCCTTCCCCTGCTGGCCGGCAGCGCCTTCGCCCAGGCCTGGCCAACCAAGCCGATCACGCTGGTCGTGCCCTTCCCGCCCGGCGGCCCGACCGACGTGGCTTCGCGCATCGTGGCGCAGAAGATGTCGCTGTCGCTCAAGCAGAACATCCTGGTCGACAACCGCAGCGGCGCCTCGGGCACCATCGGCGCGGCCTTCGCGGCCAAGGCCGCACCCGACGGCTACACCTTCGTGATGCTGGCCACCCCGACGCTGCTGGCCTCGCACCTGTACGGCACCGTGCCCTACGACATCTTCAAGAACTTCACGCCCGTGGGCACGGTGTACGACCTGCCGATCGTGATGGTGGTGAACCCGAAGGCGCTGCCCGGCGTGAACGGCCTGCAGGACCTGATCGCCAAGGCCAAGGCCGACGGCGGCAAGCTCAACTACACGACCGCCGGGGCCGGCAGCTTCGGCCACCTGACGACCGAGCAGCTGAAGAACATCGGCAAGTTCGAGATGCAGCACGTGCCCTACCGCGGCAGCGCCCCGGCAGTGACCGACCTCATCGGCGGCCAGGTGCCGGCGATGTTCTCCGACCTCGTGGCCGTGATCCCGCACATCCGCGCCGGCACGCTGCGCCCCATCGCCGTGGGCTCCGGCAAGCGCGTGAGCCTGCTGCCCGACGTGAAGACCGTGGCCGAGCAGGGCTTCCCCGGCTTCGACGCCACCTCGTGGGGCGGGCTGCTGGCCCCGGCCGGCACGCCGCAGGCCGTGGTCGACCGCATGAGCGCCGAGCTGAAGAAGGCGCTGGCCGACAAGGAAGTCGGCGAGAAGCTGCAGAGCGTGGGCTCCTTCGCGGCCTACGGCACGCCGGAACAGACCGCCACGCGCATGCGCCAGGACTTCGAGCGCTGGGGCAAGGTCATTCGCGACAACAAGATCACGAACCAGTAAGACACGGCATCCGTCCGCAGCCGGCAAGACCCCCTCAAGGAGACAACATGACAACAGGCAACGACAAGAACAACCCCACGGGAACGGCCGGCGCGCCGTTCCGCCCCCTGTTCCCGGTGCGCGGTCTCGCCGACATCCGGCGGCTGGAAGAAACGCCGCTCGAAGAAGCACTCACGGTGCGCAGCACCTACGAGCTCTTTCGCAACTCCGGCGCGGCCTTCGGCGACAAGACCGCGCTGACCTTCCTGCGCAGCGGCAACCCGGCGGACGAACCCATCCGCTGGTCGTATGCGCAGCTGCTCGCGGGCATCCACCAGACCGCCAACTTGCTGCACACGCTGGGCGTGGGGCCCGACGATGCGGTCGCGGTGCTGCTGCCCGGTTGCCTCGAGTACCACCTCGCACTCTGGGGCGGCGAAGCGGCCGGCATCGTGCAGCCGCTGAACCCGCTGCTCACCGACGAGAAGCTGGTCGCGCTGATGACCGCAGGCCGCGCCAAGGTGCTCATCGCCTACGGCTCGGACAGCGAATCGGGCATGTGGTCGAAGGCGATGCGCCTGCGCGGCCAGGTGCCCACGCTCACCACCGTGCTGCGCGTGGCGCCGCACGACGAGGCACCGGGTTCTGCGGGTGCGTTGCCCGAAGGCGTGGCCGAGTTCGACGTGCTGCGCGCCGCGCAACCGAGCGACCGCCTCGTGAGCGGCCGCGACATCGCGCCCACTGACATCGCCGCCTACTTCCACACCGGCGGCACCACGGGCGCACCCAAGCTCGCGCGCCACAGCCACGGCGCGCAGGTGTTCACCGCCTGGGCCAGCGTGCAGCTCGCGGGCATGAACGAGCAGGGCATCTCGATCAACGGCTACCCGCTGTTCCATGTGGCGGGCGTGCTGCCGGCCTCGCTCTCGTCGCTGTCGGCGGGCGTGGAGGTGATCATTCCGACGCCTTCGCTGCTGCGCAACAAGGAGGTGCTGGCCAACTACTGGAAGCTGGTCGAGAAGTACCGCCCGACCTCGCTGTCGGCCGTGCCCACGGTGCTCGCCGCGCTGGCCAACGTGCCGCTGGACGGCGCCGACATCTCCTCCATCACCTACTGCCGCACCGGCGCCGCCGTGCTGTCGCCCGAGCTGGCCGCGCGCTTCGAGCGCCTGTTCGGCCTGCACGTGCACGAGAGCCTGGGCATGACCGAGATGGCCGGCATCTCGACCATCACGCCACCCGGCGTGAACGGGCCTGCGGGCTGCGTCGGCTTTCGGCTGCCGTACGCGCAGGTGCGCATCGTGGCGCTCGACGAAAACGGCAACGCCAGCGACCGCGAGGTGGCGCAGGGCGAGACCGGCATGGTGCTGTTCAAGTCGCCCAACGTGTTCTCGGGTTTCGTCGATCCGGCCGACAACGCCAAGGCCTTCACCGCCGACGGCTGGCTCGCGACCGGCGACCTGGGCTGGATGGATGCTGAAGAGCGGCTGCACCTCACGGGCCGCTCGAAGGACCTGATCATCCGCAGCGGCCACAACATCGACCCCAAGACCATCGAGGACGCGCTGGGCGCGCACCCGGCCGTGCAGTTGTGCGCTGCCGTCGGTGCGCCCGACGCCTACGCGGGCGAACTGCCCGTGATCTTCGCGACGCTGGTGCCCGGCGCCTCGGCCACCGAAGACGAGCTGCTGGCCTTCACTTCTGCGCGTGTGGACGAAGCGCCCGCCCGTCCCAAGTGGGTGTCGGTGATCGCCACGATGCCGATGACCAACGTCGGCAAGATCTACAAGCCCGAGCTGCGCGCCATGGCCGCGCGGCAGGTGGTGACGGCCACGGTCGCCGAGGTCTGCGCCGCACTCGGCGTGGGCGATGCGGCCCGGCCGGCAGTGAGCACCGAAGGCGAAAGCCTCGTGCATGTGCAGATCGACGCCGCTGCAACGGGCGCACAAGCCGCTGCATTGCAGGAGCGGCTGCACAAGGCCCTGGAACCCCTGCCCTTCAAGACGCGCATCGCGCTGAAGTGATCTTGATCAGCTTCTTCACAACGATTTTCTGAAACCGAACGGGAGACAAACCATGACCCATCAACCCTCGACCCGCCGCGCCCTGCTGTGCGCCGCAGCCTCGACCGCCGCGCTGTTCGCGTTGGCCCCCGCACATGCGCAGGCGCCCTACCCGAACAAGCCGATCCGCCTCGTCGTGCCCTTCCAGGCCGGCGGCGCGACCGACGTGCTGGCGCGCGTGCTGGGCCAGAAGATGTCGGCCAGCATGGGCCAGCCCCTCGTGGTGGACAACAAGCCCGGCGCGGCCGGCATCATCGGCACCGACACGGTCGCCAAGGCCGCGCCCGACGGCTACACCATCGTGCTGTCGCTGAGCAACTCGCTCATGACCAACGAGTTCCTCTACGAGAAGCTGCCCTACGACACGCAGCGCGACCTCACGCTGGTCTACCAGATCGCGATGGCGCCGCTGGTGCTGGTGGTGCACCCCAGCGTGCCCGCCAAGAACGGCCCCGAGCTGCTGAAGTACGTGGCCGCGAACAAGGGCAAGGTCGCCTACGGCTCGTACGGCGTGGGCGCCTACCCGCACCTGGCCGGCGCGCACATGAGCCTCACGCAGCAGGCCGACATGAACCACGTCGCCTACAAGGGCGAGGCACCGATGGTGCAGGACCTCATCGGCGGCCAGATCCAGATGGCCTACGCCAGCGCGCTCGCGGCCAAGCCGCACATCGACGCGGGCAAGCTCAAGGCCGTCGGCGTGACCGGTGAGCGCCGCATGAGCACGCTGCCCAACGTGCCCACGCTGGCCGAGCAAGGCCTGAAGGACGAGGCCTACCGCGTGACCGGCTGGCTCGCCATTGCTGCGCCCGCCAAGACGCCCAAGGCCATCGTCGACCGCATCGCCGACGAAGTGCGCAAGGCCACGCAGCAGCCCGACGTGCGCGAGCGCGTGGCGGCCATGGGCTTCGAGATCAAGGACAGCTCGCCCGAGCTCTTCGCCGCGGCCTGGAAGCAGGAGCGCCCCGTGTGGGAGCGCCTGATCAAGCAGTCGGGCGCCAAGCTCGAGTAACCCCTTTTCCCATTTTTGTCATTCAAGAGGAACAGCCATGAAAGTTCTGGTGCCTGTCAAACGGGTCGTCGATTACAACGTGAAGGTGCGCGTCAAGAGCGACGGCACCGGGGTGGACATTGCCAACGTCAAGATGAGCATGAACCCCTTCGACGAAATCGCTGTCGAAGAAGCGGTTCGGCTGAAGGAAAAGGGCATCGTGACCGAAGTCATCGCCGTGTCCTGCGGTGATGCCAAGTGCCAGGAAACCCTGCGCACCGCGATGGCCATCGGCGCGGACCGCGGCATCCTGGTCGAGACCGCTGAAGAGCTGCAACCCCTCGCGGTTGCCAAGCTGCTCAAGGCGCTGGTCGACAAGGAACAACCCCAGCTGATCATCCTGGGCAAGCAAGCCATCGACGACGACGCCAACCAGACCGGCCAGATGCTGGCTGCACTGGCCGACCTGCCGCAAGCCACCTTCGCCTCGAAGGTCGAGCTCGCAGCCGACAAGGTCACCGTCGCACGCGAAGTCGACGGCGGCATGGAAACCCTGACGCTCACGCTGCCCGCGGTCATCACGACCGACCTGCGCCTGAACGAGCCGCGCTATGTGACGCTGCCCAACATCATGAAGGCCAAGAAGAAGCAGCTGGACACCTTCAAGCCCGAAGACCTGGGCGTGGACGTCAAGCCCCGCCTGAAGACTCTCAAGGTCAGCGAACCGCCCAAGCGCGGTGCCGGCATCAAGGTGCCTGACGTTGCAACGCTGGTGGACAAACTGAAGAACGAAGCGAAGGTGATCTGAACATGACCGCACTTGTTATTGCCGAACACGACCACGCCAGCATCAAGCCGGCCACCCTCAACACCGTGACTGCCGCGCTGGCTTGCGGTGGCGACGTCCACATCCTCGTGGCCGGTGCCAACGCCGCCGAAGCCGCCAAGGCCGCCGCGCAGATCGCCGGCGTGTCCAAGGTGATCGCTGCCGACAGCGCATCGCTGGCCGAGAACCTCGCCGAGAACGTCGCCGCGCAAGTGCTCGCGATCGCCGGCAACTACAGCCACATCCTGTTCCCCTCGACCGCCAACGGCAAGAACGTCGCACCGCGCGTGGCCGCCAAGCTCGACGTGGCGCAGATCAGCGACATCACCAAGGTCGACAGCCCGGATACGTTCGAGCGTCCGATCTACGCCGGCAACGCCATCGCCACCGTGCAGAGCACCGATGCCACCAAGGTGATCACCGTGCGCACGACCGGCTTCGACGCCGCAGCCGCCACCGGTGGCAGCGCCACCGTTGAAACGGCTGAAGGCGTCGCAGACAGCGGCAAGTCGACCTTCGTCGGCCGCGAAGTCACGAAGAGCGAACGCCCCGAACTGACGGCAGCCAAGATCATCGTCTCCGGTGGCCGTGCCCTGGGCAGCGCTGAGAAGTTCACCGAAGTGATGGCCCCGCTGGCCGACAAGCTGAACGCAGGCCTGGGCGCAAGCCGCGCAGCCGTGGACGCGGGCTACGCCCCGAACGACTGGCAAGTGGGCCAGACCGGCAAGATCGTCGCGCCGCAGCTGTACATCGCCGCGGGCATCTCGGGCGCCATCCAGCATCTGGCCGGCATGAAGGACTCGAAGGTCATCGTCGCGATCAACAAGGACGAAGAAGCCCCGATCTTCTCGGTGGCCGACTACGGCCTCGTGGCCGACCTGTTCACGGCCGTGCCCGAACTCGTGACCACGCTGTAAGCGGCTGCGACGATGAAGACCCGCATCACCGAACTGCTCGGCATCCGCTACCCCATCATCCAGGGCGGCATGCAATGGGTGGGCCGCGCCGAGCTGGCCGCGGCCGTGTCGAACGCCGGCGGCCTGGGCATTCTCACGGCGCTCACGCAGCCCACGCCCGACGACCTGCGCCAAGAAATCGAGCGCACGCGCACGATGACCGACAAGCCCTTCGGCGTGAACCTCACGATCCTGCCGGCGGTGAAGCCGCCGCCGTATGCCGAGTACGTGCAGGCCATCATCGACAGCGGCGTGAAGATCGTGGAGACCGCGGGCAACAGCCCGAAGGACTTCATCGAGGCCCTGAAGCGCCACGACGTGAAGATCGTCCACAAGTGCACCTCGGTGCGCCACGCGCTCTCGGCCGAGCGCAACGGCGTCAACGCGGTGTCCGTGGACGGCTTCGAATGCGCGGGCCACCCGGGCGAGGACGACGTGCCCGGCCTCGTGCTGCTGCCGGTGGCGGCGCGCAAGCTGCGCATTCCGATCATCGCGTCGGGCGGCATCGCCGACGGCCGCGGCATGGCCGCCGCGCTGGCGCTGGGCGCAGAAGGCATCAACATGGGCACACGCTTCTGCGTGACCCAGGAAGCGCCGATCCACGACAACATCAAGCAGGCACTGGTGGCCGCGACCGAGCGCGACACCAAGCTGATGTTCCGCACGCTGCACAACACGGCGCGCGTGTTCCGCAACGCGATCTCCGAAGAAGTGGTGGCCACCGAACGCCGTCCGGGCGGCTGCGAGTTCGAGGACATCCGCCCGCTGGTCGCCGGCGCACGCGGCCGCGCGGCGCTGGAGTCGGGCGAGGTGCACAACGGCGTGGTCTCGGCCGGCCAGTGCATCGGGCTGATCGACGACATCCCGACCTGCGCCGAGCTGCTGGAACGCATGGTGCGCGAGTGCCGTGAGCATCTGGACCGCGCCCGCAGCTGGATGAACTGAAGTTCTACCGCGCTCCCGCCGACGGGGAGCCTTGCTCCGCGAATGTCCCCCGGGCTTCGGGCTTCCGCCCCTCCTCCTTGGTTTCGCTGCGCAAGGCACCCCATCGACGTGAGCGTTCAGAGCCGCTTCGGACTGGCACGGCACCGGGCCCGCGAGGTTCGTGCGCGGCGCATCGCAGAAGCTGCATTTGTTGGCGCTCGCCGAGACTTCGTGCCGCATGAACCGGCTGCTTCGCCGGGTTCTTCTCTAGAGTGAATGCCCCTGTCACTCGACACCCCACCAAGGGAAGAAGAAAGGCGCCACACCCCCACCCCCTACTGAGATGTTTGAAGGCTGCTTGCCTCGCGGCAGGTCGTCGGTGCGAAAGCAGCGATGCAAATGCGAGGTATCAAAAGGCGACGGCCGAGGTGTTACTAGCACCCCAGCCGTCTAACCAAGTCCGTGCAACTACCTTGGAAGGAACGCACAAAAATGGCTACCAAGACTATAGCCCGGCCAACTACGCCGGTAGCTTCCGAAGACAACGCCCAAGACCCGGCGGATCTTCTCGAAAACACACTCTCTCAACTCGAAGCTCTTCTGTGGGTCTGCCACGGGGAAGAGATCGACTGGTGCTGCGGTGACGGGCCTCGACAACTGGACAACGTGCTTTGGCTTGCGGCTGAACTGGCTCGCAAGGCTGGAGAGCTGTTTCAACTGAGCGAGAAGGCGCGACGCGCAGCGCTTGAGACTGGCGGTTAGCGGCTGGTCTGCGGGCTGCGTGTTTCGCGGCCCGCCCTGGTGAACAGGTTCTTTGGGGTGCGACGGCTGAAGCCCTTGTGATGGAGGGAATTCGGTTCGGTCGAGGCGCTTGTGGTGCAGGCCTCGGTGGCAGCCATGCGCTCCATGCTGATCGTCGGCAGACAATGCGAGCATCCGCTTTGCAGCCATTGCCGACATCCCTCGGCCTTGCGCGAATGGGTACTATCGGCCAAAACCGGACCTTCCGATCTCGGTCAAAATTTCGCTCCAAACCAGCTTGCTTCCGCGTGCAATGAACCCTTGGTTATCGAATCCGGTAGTTCACACCACCATCGGTGACTTGGCCGTCGAGCTCCAGATGCCCTCGGGCGGGCAACCGAGTGAAGCAATGCTTGACTTGGCCTCAAAGCTCGCCGAATACGCGAAACGGCACGCGGAGCACATCTTGGACCTCATCTACGCGCACTACCGGTATGCCGAAGCCAACGAGTGGCTTGAATTCTGGGATGTCCCTGCCGGCTTGACTCGAGCCCAGGTCATGAACGAGGTGGAATCCATTGCCCTAGTGGTGGACGACCAGCTCGTCGCAAGCGTGTATGTCGACCCACGATGGGACCCAGAGCACAAGCTCGACCTGCGCTATGAGGGGACGATTACTGAAGTGAACGGCGAAGCGTTCGACTTGGTCGATGGCACCCTGGTCCTGCGCTGAGCCGCGTGGCCGTAGGTCAGAATGCGGCCAAAAGCCGACCTTCCCCAGAAGCCTTCAGTGCTCAAGGCCGGACCACCGCGTTAGAACAAAAAATGCATGACGTAAAAGCCCTCGTTGCTTCAGTATCAGTACTCGCTGGAGTCGCCGCTCGGTTCAGTTCGGCAGCCTTGTGCCCTTTGGTTCAAGGCTTCGCACTCCTGCCGTTGACCGACTCTGTCGCGCACGAAATCGCCGGCGCTCACACATCTCCCGATCCCGAACAGCCACTTGTAGCTGACATGGCGCCTGGCGTAGCCTTGCTCGCAAAGGAGCTGTCCTTGGCAGGCCCTGTCGCTTACATATCAACTGAGTACTTCGGCGGAACTGGAGGGCAAGACGCGGTCGTTTGGGATGGCGCCCGTATAGCCCTTCAGCTCAGTGATGGCGAAGACGACAGCATTGCGTGGCCGAACAGCCCGGTTAGCCAGGCGCTCCGCACAATAGGTGTAAGGGCTGCTGCAGGCAAGGACGAGTTCGACACGGTAGGCCTAGGCACGCACCGGAGCACCAGCGGGTGGGCCGCTGCGCATGCGCCAGACTAGAAGCCTGAGATCGGCCACGACCGGACATTCGCGCGAAGCCTTCAAATGAGCACACCATCACATGCACCCGTTGATATGCCGTTCACCGTCGCGGCAGCCGTTCAGATGCTACGTTGGGGTGCGCTGTCCGCAGGCTCACCATATTCGCACGAGAAAATTGCGGAGTGGTGTGACCAATTCTGGTGTCAGTACCTGGAGGTGGATGCTCCCCCCGACGTCGAGCGGCTACTCCCCATCCTCACTGCTGTGGACACCCAGTGGGACCTATTTCTTACCAACACGTACTCGTTCCAGGAACTTCGCACTGGCTCGTTTGAGCAGGTGCGCATGCCGGTCGAATGGTTTGAGCAATGGCTTTGCGCTGCGACTGACGGGAATCTAGCCGGCTGATCGGCTGTAGGCGGCTACAGTCGGCCAAAACCAGTCATTCGACGAGACCCTCAACGCGAATACCTTCTGACGATGGCAATCATTGAAATCACCGGATGGCGACCTGGTTTTCTGAAGGTCTCCTGCACAACGACCTTGCGAGCTGCAACCGGCGTGGGATTGGCGAAAGCCAAGGCCATTACCGACGGAGTGCTCCGCGATGAACGTCAGCGAGTCGAGGTTCCTGACGCGGAAGCACATCAGCTCGTGCTCTCTCTTCGAGAATTGGGGGCATCAGCAGAGGTTATCGATGGAACCGGCGCCCCGACATCCTAGAAACCGCCATGCCCGTGTTCGGTCAGGAGCCGACTTCCATCGAGTCTTCACACTGACTTCGCACAACCTCAGCGCTCCGCCGCTAACGTAGGCATAGAACGCAGCTCTTCCGATTCCGAATGCCCCTAAACACGCTCAAGTCGACCGCGAGAAGGTTGACCATCTGCGTCGGCACCATTGCGATGCTGGGTGCCTGCGCATACTTTGTTGCTGGTCTTGCGCGGGAAAGGCACAGACTCGGCTTTGTTCCCACGGGGCTGGGTGTGACTGGGGTTCGATATGCGAAGGAGGACTCCTGGGGCTTCGGTCCGGGAGGCAATGAGACAGGTGTCATCGCATATGCCCTGCCAGTCCCCACCGCAACAGCCATTCAGAATCAAGGAATTCGCTATCTGCAGGACTTGCCGCCGGAGACGCTCGCCAACGGACTTGGCAGAGCTCACTCTTGGCAAACGACCCCTGCCCAGTTGGAAGGCTCCGACGCTCACGCCAACAGCGTCTTTTCGTTTGACGTAGCGGACTATTTGAATCGCTATGGTTTTGGCATTGACATCGACCCAACGGTCAGACAGCAAATCAACGATGCACTCGCCAATGACGGGAGCTTCCTCTCGCACGAGCGCACCGGAATATTGATAGTTGCTCCAAGCCTGCAGAAGGTCTTCTACATCTACAACGGTTAGGCGCTGGGCGCCCAGGGGTTCTGAACGTCTGCTTTCTCGCCCGGGCAACGGCCGCTTAGGGCCCGATGCGGTCCTTCGATGCGAGAGGTCGACCGACGGCTTTGCAGCGATCGCGGTCTGTCGTGCGTCTGCAATTGACGTCCGCTTCTTGCCAGTGAGCTGCCCTTCAACGCGGCGGCTCCGACCACCAGCGGGAAGAAAAGCTGGCCACAAAAGCCGGGGCGATTCAGTTCGCCCTGTGCTGTTAGCCTTGCATGGTCGGCAGGGCCTCTGCCACGCCAACTCCGGCCATCGTGCCCAAAATTTTAGAAGTGAACTCACCATGACCAGCCCGCTGTACAACGCCTCCGTTCCCGTCATGCAGCAGATGCTGCGCGCCCTGTCCGACGTGCTCAAGAAGGCCGAAGACCAGGCGACGCAGAAAAATATCGATCCCAATGCGCTGCTGCAGGCGCGGCTGTTCCCTGACATGTTTCCGCTGGTACGTCAGGTACAGATCGCCGCAGACTTCTCCAAGGGCATTGCCTCCCGCCTGGCAGGCGCCGAGGTGCCGTCCTGGCCCGACACTGAGGTCAGCTTCGCCGACCTGCAAGCGTTGATCGCCAAAGCTCTGGCCCATATCGGCTCCTTCAAGCCTGAGCAATTCGATTCAAGCGAGAGCCGCGAGATCGTGTTGCGCCCCGGCACCCCCAAGGAAAAGAAGCTGACCGCAGGCGCATACCTTCTGCACTATGGACTGCCGCAGTTTTTCTTCCACGTGACCACCACCTATGCCATCTTGCGCCACAACGGTATGGAGATCGGCAAGCGCGACTACATGGGTGCCTACTGACCCAAGACAGACAGGCGTTCAGTCACTCCGGCCACTGCCGCTCGAAGTGCAAGCGTGCACGGCAACCCCAATGTGTTGACGCGCGACATCGGCACCTCATCGCTGGCGCAGGGTTGCGCGGGGCAACTCACTACGGTGCAGGTCGAGCGCTACGACGGCGTGCTGCCACCGATTCGCGCCTTTGAGCCACCAATGACGCTCCTCCGAGGGGCCTTCATCACCAGATGAAGGCCCCTTGAAGGCGCCGCCCTAGAGCCTGGGCCTGTCGGCACTCGAACGCGGTGTTCAACGGCCAGCGTACGGCAGCGACGAGTGATGCACGACGATGCGCAGCTTGCCGGCACCGTCCTTCACGAAAGTCCAGGTCTTGTCGACCGTGGTGACCTTGCCGTCCGGGTCAGTGAACAGCACGTTACCCAGCGTGCTGGCCACGTCGCCGTGGATGAGCACGGCACTGTTGGCAATCTCGCATTTGGTCCAGCCCTTCAGGGCGAAGCCGGTGTCGTTGGGAAAGGCAGGGTTGCCGCCCACGAAGTACGCCAGCGCGCCGTCGCGAGCGGTGCGGAAGGTCTGCGGCGATGTCGTGAGCGTCGGCTTGAACAGCACTGCGCCCAGCTGGTAGGCGTAGGCGCTGTCGATGACCTTCTCGGCCAGCGCCCTGGCGGCCGGCTGCCCTCCGCTGGAATTCGCAGCGCTGATGTCGACCAGCGCCTTGCACCAGGCCTGCTGGGCCCCCAGGACTTCCGCTTCCGTGATGCTCCGGTCGACGACTTTCTCCTTGGCGGCGGCCGGCAAGATTGCCCCGGCGATCAGGAGGCTGGCGATGGCGCTGGGAATGAATTTTTTCATTTGGGTCTCCAATTGAAGTAGTTGGATACCGGAGCGGCCGGGTGGGTCGAGCCGAGACCCAAAGTGCATCAATACGACATGCACAAGGCATGATGCGCCGGCTGATTTGCTCTGAGTAAAAGATGCAAATGAAATGAATGGTTGTGCATTTGCGAGATAGCCAGGCGTGCAGGCCTGTCTCGTGGGACAGGTGTCGAACGAAAGCCATCCTCTCGGTCTGCACCAGAATTTCCCCCGATCTGCGAAGACCTCATCACATGCAACAACGTTTTCTGAATGCCTTGCTGGTTGCCCTCATCGCCAGCTTCGGCCTCTCTGGCGATCCGGCACGCGCCCAGGCCCAAACGACGCCCAAGGTGCAGCCCGGCGAGGGGCGGCCTTACGAGATTGTCGACAGCGAGGTATGGGACGTGCCCGATCCGGTTTCAGGCCGAGGCTACCAAGTCTTCATTGCTTTGCCGCCGTCCTATGCGAAGCAGCCGCGGCAGCGCTACCCCGTGCTGTATGTGACTGACGCCGACTACGCTTTCCCGATCGTCCGGCAGTTGGGGCGCCGCCTGAACGTTGAAGGGCCTCAGATCGAGGAATTCATCCTCGTCGGCCTGTCTTACGCAAAGGGCGAGGACGGGGCGGTCAGCCGCCAGCGCGACTACACACCGACACCGAACGGCCCAAGCACCGCGCCTGCCAATGCGGTCCACGGTCAGGCGCGCGCCTATCAAGAATATCTGCGCAACCAGGTAAAGCCGTTCATCGCCGCTCGCTACCGGGCCGACCCGGCCAGAGCAATCTTTCTCGGTCACTCCTACGGCGCCCTGCTTGGGATGCAGATCCTTTTCACCGAGCCCGGCTTGTTCAACGGCTATATCCTCGGCAGCCCATCTCTCTGGTACGACAAGCGACATGCCTTGAAGCTCGAAGCGAGCTACGCCAAACAGAATCGGGACCTGACGGCGAATGTCTATCTTTATGTCGGCGCCTATGAGGCGCTGCGCAAAGGTGTTCGGCGCTACAACCAGACGGTAGACATGGTTGCCGACAACCAGGTGCTGGAGACGGTGCTACAGAGCAGAAAGTACCCAAGCTTGAAGCTGAAGTCAGCAGTCCTGAACGACGAGGACCATCTCACCGTCGCGCCGCGTGGCTTTACGCAGGGCATGAAGTATCTGCTCTCGGCGCACTGACAAATCACAGCGAACGGACAAGTCGTCAACTCTTTGTGAGTGCGTATGCAAGAAGGAGTGAAACTGCAGCCTCACACCATCTTTCTGTGAATCAGCGGAAGCCCGGCTTCGGACAGAAGCAGTCATTCGGCGTCGCCACCTCGACCCTTCGAGGTCCGCGGGCCATCTTCAAGCCGGAATCTCGCGCTCCAGTCGGCATAGGAAAGATCGCGCCACTTTTACACCTCGGCAACGCGCACGCAGGTCGCCAAGCGCGTAGACGACGCATTCATCGCTCAGGGCCTCTTGCACTGATCAGATCGCGCACGGCAATGGCCATCACCAAAAGCGCCAAGCCGGCGGCGGTCAGGGTTGCCGCCGCGTAGAAGCTGATCAGGGCCCAGTAAAGGACAGGCTGCTCGACGGCAAGGATGTCAGGTCCTTTGCGGTTGTTGAGCACCCCGGTGCGCACGCTTTCCACCACTTCGATCGCTCCAACAAGGCACCCCCAGCCGATCAAGGTCGCGACGGCGAGGGCTGCCATCGACTGTAGCCACGGCCGTCGGCGGTTCGGGGCATTCGGACGGCCCGTCACGTGCTCACTGCGTTGGCAAACGTCAACCGATTCCCGAAGGAATGCCGAACTGTCACCTCACGCGTGCCCCACCCCGTGTCCTCGATGCCAGGACACGCGTGGCCGTACTGCTTGGCTGCCATCCCGGCATGAAAGCCATCGATTCCGTTGTATGCAATGCGCAGGACTGCACCGCGGCAGGTGCCGCTGTGTTCGGCCAAGTGCTGCACACGGCCTTCGCGCGAAACCTGGAGGTACGGTGGCGGCATAGGCCCAAAGCGATGTTGCTCCACAAGCGTTGTTTCCTTTTAGTTAATCTCACGTGCGCGAACTCATCAGACGCACGTTGTGCGTCTCCGGATTATCGAAGGGCCCATATTCACAATGAAATACACGAATCGACACTGGGCCCCAGCCGAAATCCGTAGGATTTTTTGATGGAGGGACGAGGATTCACACATCCTAAATGGGCCTTTTCCATTGCCTCGGGGGGTGTGTCAATCCATTCCAGCTCCAGCTTTCATGATCGCGCGAAATTGTCGAGAGCAGCGCCCTTTGCGATAGCAAGGCGACCGGCCACAGTCGGCCAAGAGCGGAAGTTCGTCGGCGCCTCTCAGCTTTCCAGACGGGGCGCGCCTGCTTCCCGCCGCCTTCAATACAGTGAACCGAAAATGACGCCTGAAGAAAGCCAAGCCAATCAGTCGATTCTCGACGGCGTGGAAGCCGTCGGTGGCGGCTACGTGTGGGACGCGGAGGTCTTTGCGGTCACTCTTATGGATGTATCTTTGGCGGACGATAAGGTCATTCCGCTTTGCGGTCTGCGAGGCATCCAGCAAATTGCGCTCGACGCCTCGCGGCTCTCCATAGCGACCATCGCGGCATTGGCAGGCATCACCGGGTTGCAGTCACTTGTGCTCGCGCGACGCACCTTCACCGAGGGTCAGCGGAACGAGCTCAGTCGATTGGGGCCTCAGATTGTTGAGGTCGATGACCAGGGCTCGTTGCGGCCACAAGCAGCCACTCGGCGGGCTCATCGAATATGAAAATCGAAGATGGCCAGATCGAGTTCCGGCGCCGCCTCAAGGCTGCTGGCAAGAAGGTAACCGGCCTGATGCCCGGCACCAACGCAGGTTGGCGCAGGAGCAGAGACGATGCAGCCGGGCGATCACTTGACATGAATTCTGGGCGAGAACTTTGCCATCGGCGAGCTCGCCTTGCACGTCGGCATGCCAGCCAAATACCGCGCCATCGTGTCGATGTCCGTCTCTGAAAGGGTCGTGCCGTTAGTCGCACCGTATCCGGGCTATCGACCGAAAACTTCCAATCACTGCATGGCCAGGTCCAGACCCATCCAATTGCAAAATTCAAAGGTGAGGAAGAGCACGAGGAACGCAGAAGCGACGAACGCCCCGCCCACCTTGATGGATGTCAGTACCACTGCAGCTGTCTTCTGATTCTTGTCCTTCTGCCCCCGTTCGTAATGCCACTTGACGGCTAAATACATGCCCACGCTGAGCACGAGAACCTTGAAAATAACAAAAGAGATAGGGATTGAATTCATGATTGAAGGGATATCAATGGTGAAAGACGGCGAAGTGCCCGAGTGCGGCGAGTAGCTCAATAGACCGATGAAGAAACGGAAATTCAATCAATCAATCAATCTAACGAAACGGTTGCGGTGAGCTAAATGGGCGTCCGCAAGGCGCGTCGAAAGGCACGCAAGACATGGGTCGAAAGGCGGAGCAGTCTGCCTGCACCACAGAAGCACTCTCATCGTGCTGTCGAGTGTTCATCTTCCAGGCTGATACGTACAGAACCAGATCAACTGAAAATCTTCGTATCAGATGCAAGGAGGCCGGTAGTCGCGCCGGGGCGGGTCGACGTCTGATATGACAATCTCTGAAGCGGTCCAGAACGACCGTATCAGAAAGAGATGCCCATGAACCGCTACGAGAAGCTTGCCGACAACATCGCTCAGCGTATTCGCGCGGGTAGCCTGAAGGCGAACGATCGCCTTCCCTCCGTGCGCGAACTGAAGTCGCAAATGGGCATCAGTGCGTCCACCGTGTTCTCTGCTTACTACCTGCTGGAGGCGCAAGGGCTTGTCGAAGCTCGGCAGCGGTCGGGATACTTCGTTCGAGCGGGCGCGGAAATGCCGGCCAACGAACTCGCCGCCAGCGAGCCTGTCCTGCGGTCCATGTCGGTCGACGTCTCGTCGCTTGTCTTTCAGGTCCTTGCACAGGCTCGCGAGCGCGATATGGTCCCGCTCGGCTCGGCCTTTCCGTCGCCAGAACTGTTTCCCTTCGAACAACTTGCCGCCGGCCTGACGCGAGCGCTCAAGCGGATGGATCCTTGGCAGACCGTCGAAGATTTGTCACCAGGAAACGCCCAATTGCGCCATCAGATCTCCCTCCGCTACGGCAGCGTCGGGATGGATGTTCCGGCGTCTGAACTGGTCATCACCAGCGGGGCGATGGAAGCACTCAATCTTGCGCTCGAATCGGTGACGCAGCCAGGCGACGTCGTGGCGATCGAAACGCCAACCTTTTACGGTGCGTTGCAGGCACTGGAGCGGCGCGGTCTTCGCGCGGTCGAGGTTGAGACCCACCCGCGTACAGGCGTAGATCTCGACTCTCTTGCTCGCGTGATCGACCAGCATCCGGTGAAGGCCTGCTGGTTCATGCCGACCTTCCAGAATCCAATGGGCTGCACCATGAGCGACGCAGCCAAAGAGCAACTGGTCAGCATGCTCACCGCCCGCGCCATACCGCTGATCGAAGACGACGTGTACGGCGAGCTCGCGCATGGGGCTCGGAGACCGCCACCAGCCAAGGCCTGGGACCGGGATGGCTGGGTGCTGCACTGCAGTTCTTTCTCGAAATCCCTGGCACCCGGATATCGCATCGGTTGGGTAGCGGGCGGTCGCTTTGCAGCCACTTTGGGTCGCAACAAGTTGATGAGCTCGCTGGCGACGGCACTCCCCTCGCAACTGGCGTTGCAGGAGTACCTGCAACACAAGAGTTTCGATCGTCACCTGCGCGCCCTGCGGCATTCGCTCAGCCGCCAGCAGGCTGCATGCTTGCGATTTATCGATCGATACTTTCCAACTGGAACGCGGGTCACGCGCCCCGAGGGTGGCTATTTCCTGTGGCTCGCGCTGCCAGAAGGTATCGACTCGCTCGCACTGCACCAGGACGCTCTTCGGCTCGGCATAGGCGTAGCGCCGGGCCATTTGTTTTCAGCCGACCGCCGATACACCCGGCACCTGCGCATCAACTACGGGTATCTCGGCGACCCGCGCTTGGAAGGGGCTATCAGGAGTCTTGGAGATCTCGCCAACGCGCAGCTGAAATCTACAACTGGGAAATCGGAGCCCATCTTCGAACAACGTTCGTCGAGACCCTAGTTTGCGTCCATGCAGGTCGAGGCCGCCGCCTTCGACTGACTCTCAACGTCACGCGTGCCGCTTCTGTCCAGTCGCGGCTTAAAGAACCCGCAGCACCTCAAACTGCTGTCGGATTGGCGCGACCTGTATCGACACCTCATCACCCTCGCATTTGCCCAGCATTGCCCTACCCAAAGGGGCTTCGCTGCTGATGACCTGAACAAGCTGAGTGCCGCTGACCAACGTCATGCTGCCCCCATCCGGGCCGAGAAAGAGCTGTTGCTGCTTGTCGTCGGAATCGACCAGGCAGACCAGCGCGCCGAGCCGTATTCCTATGCTGGCGTCGTAGGGACGCGGGCGGAATTGGCGCCAATTGGCCATCGCCTGGCGTATGGCTTCGGCGCGCCGAGCTTGGCCGGTGGCCAGGTAGGCGGCTTCGAGTCCCAATGTGTCGTATTTGTTTTCGGCGATGTTCTCTTCGTGCGTCGCCGTTTCATGGGCTGCCCGCACTGCCTGTTCGGCTTGCAGCAGATCTTCGGCGAGCCGTTCCAGCACCTGCTGTTGCAGCAAGAATTTATCCATGACGAAAGGTCGATATCTCGAACAAGCGGGGGCAAGTTTTGATTATGAGGGGCTCCAGAAGCCTTCGAGGGTTCTGTTGGCGGCAGGTTAACTTCAGCAATGGGCCTGAAGGCGACGGTCAGACGTCGTGACTGAAAGACAGCTCGCAGTCTGACGCGAACATTGAACGCAGTCATGCCAATGTCGACCACGACCGACACCAGTCCTTCGGACTTCTGCTTGTCCCTCGTCCGTCTCTGGCGAAAGCTCAGCAGTACGCCCCCGCACATCCATCCGCCATCCACCATAGCGGTCGAACCGCCAACGCCACAGCCGCACCCATCGTGCGCAGGGCATCGGGTGCTCCCCGCAGCGAAATCAAGGAGGAGGCCGCAGGCCGGGGGACATTCGCGGAGGGGAGTACCCGGTGACCTGTGCACGCGCCCCCGACAACAGCGCCCCGAACAAAGGCCGCGAAGAGGCAGTCAACCAGCCGCCACAGCTAAGGAAACCCCCGATATATGAATGGTCATTGACCCCCTAGCATCGAGCGCTGCTCGCCTGTCAAGGTGTACGGATCGCGTCCCGGCGTCCGCCCGGTGACCTGGCGCCTGCCTCAGCTGCCCTTTCTGCGATGACAACTCCTCCCGAGTCCGGCCCCACGCTGGACGCCGCCAGTCCCCTCCCCCCCGACATCGAAGCCGCCGACGAACCCACCAAGGTTCCCCTCGCCATCGAAGACTGGCTCACGGTCCTCATCATGGGCGCGCTGGCGCTCATCACGTTTGCCAACGTCATCGTGCGCTACTTCACCGACTCGTCGTTCGCGTGGACGGAAGAGTTCTCGGTGTTCCTCATGATCATGCTGGCGCTGGTGGCCGGCTCGGCCGCGGTGGCGCGCGACCGGCACATCCGCATCGAGTACTTCTCGGAAAGCGGCTCCATGGCGCGGCGCAAGCGCCTGGCCCAATTCGGCGCGCTGATGATCGCCATCCTGTTCGCGCTGATCGGCGCGCTCAGCATCCGCATGGTGTGGGACGACTACCGCTTCGAGGAAACCACGCCCGGCATCGGCCTGCCCGCCTGGTGGTATTCGATCTGGCTGCCCATCGTGTCGTTCGCGATCGCGGGGCGTGCCATCGGCCTGATGATCCGCCGTGGCCGCAAGACGAACTACAAGTCTGACGACAACAACAGCAAGAAGGGCGACGCCAAGTGATCGCCACCCTGCTCTTCGTCGCCTTCGTGCTCATGATGCTGGTGGGCGTGCCCATCGGCGCCGCGCTCGGCCTGGCGGGCGCGGCCTGCATCGCGCTGGCCAACGCCGACGCCCAGTGGTTCGGCCTGCTGGCCGTGCCGCAGAACTTCTACGCCGGCCTGGGCAAGTACCCACTGCTGGCCATTCCGATGTTCGTGCTGGTCGGCTCCATCTTCGACCGCTCGGGCGTGGCGCTGAGGCTGGTCAACTTCGCCATCGCCATCGTGGGCCGCGGCCCCGGCATGCTGCCGCTGGTGGCGATTGCGGTGGCGATGTTCCTGGGCGGCATCTCGGGATCGGGCCCGGCCAACGCCGCCGCCGTGGGCGCGGTGATGATCGCGGCCATGAGCCGCGCCGGCTATCCGGCCGCCTACTCGGCCAGCGTGGTGGGCGCCGCGGCGGCCACCGACATCCTGATTCCGCCCTCGGTCGCGTTCATCGTGTACTCGGTGCTGGTGCCCGGCGCCTCGGTGCCGGCGCTGTTCGCGGCCGGCATGATCCCCGGCGTGATGGCCGGCCTGGCGCTGATGATTCCGGCCGTGTGGCTGGCGCGCAAGCACAAGATGGGCGCGCTCGAATCGACGCTGCCGCGCCCGCCGTTCTGGAAGAGTTTTCGCGAAGCGATCTGGGGCCTGGCGGCGCCGGTGCTCATCCTGGGCGGCATGCGCGCGGGCTGGTTCACGCCGACCGAGGCGGCCGTGGTCGCCGTGTTCTACGGCCTGTTCGTGGGCATGTGCATCCACCGGACGATCAAGGTGCGCGACCTGTTCGTGATCTTGCGCGAGTCGGGCGAGCTGTCGGCGGTGATCCTGCTGGTGGTGTCGCTGGCGGGGATCTTCGCGTACTCGCTCTCGACGCTGGGCGTCATCGATCCGGTCACGCGCGCCATCGTGAATTCGGGGCTGGGCGAGTACGGCATCCTGGCATTGCTGATCCTGCTGCTGATCACGGTGGGCATGTTCCTGGACGGCGTGTCGATCTTCCTGATCTTCGTGCCGCTGCTGCTGCCCATCGTGCAGCACTACAAGTGGGACCCGGTGTGGTTCGGCGTGATCCTCACGCTGAAGGTGGCGCTGGGCCAGTTCACGCCGCCGCTGGCGGTCAACCTCATGGTCTCGTGCCGCATCGCCAAGGTGCGCATGGAAGAAACCGTGCAGTGGGTGGGCTGGATGCTGTTCTCGATGTTCGTGGTGATGGTGCTGGTGATCGCCTTCCCCGAACTCGCGCTCTGGCTGCCGCGCAAGCTGGGCTACTGATTTTTTCGATCCATCGACAGACCAAGAGGAGACCTCTCTCATGAAATTCCGCCGCACCCTGCTGGGCCTTGCCGCCGTCGCCGCCACGCTCGGCCTGTTCTCGACCGGCGCGATGGCGCAGGCCACCTACAAGCCCGAGTACAAGATGTCGCTGGTGCTGGGCCCGCCCACGCCGTGGGGCCAGGCCGGCAAGATCTGGGCCGACCTCGTGAAGGAACGCACCCAGGGCCGCATCAACATCAAGCTGTACCCGGGCGTGTCGCTGATCCAGGGCGACCAGACGCGCGAGTTCAGCGCGCTGCGCCAGGGCGTGATCGACATGGCCGTGGGCTCGACCATCAACTGGTCGCCGCAAGTGAAGCAGCTCAACCTGTTCTCCATGCCCTTCCTGATGCCCGACTACGCGGCCATCGACGCGCTCACGCAGGGCGAGGTGGGCAAGGACATGTTCAAGACGCTCGACAAGGCCGGCGTGGTGCCGCTCGCCTGGGGCGAGAACGGCTTCCGCGAAATCACCAACTCGAAGAAGCCCATCAAGTCGCCGGCCGACATCAAGGGCATGAAGATCCGCGTGGTGGGCTCGCCCATCTACTCCGACATGCTCACCGCGCTGGGCGCCAACCCCACGCAGATGAGCTGGGCCGACGCGCAGCCCGCGCTCGCCAGCGGCGCGGTCGACGGCCAGGAGAACCCGCTGTTCCTGTTCACCGTGCTCAAGATGCACACGGTGGGCCAGAAGTTCGTCACCACCTGGGGCTACGTGGCCGACCCGCTGGTGTTCGTCGTGAACAAGGAAATCTGGGCCTCGTGGACGCCAGCCGACCAGGCCATCGTGCGCCAGGCCGCGCTCGACGCCGGCAAGCAGGAAATCGCCATCGCGCGCAAGGGCCTGGTCGAGGCCGACAAGCCCGTGCTGAAGGACATCGCGGCCATGGGCGTGACGGTGACCAACCTCACGCCGGCCGAGCGCGACGCCTTCGTGAAGGCCACGCGCCCGGTGTACGACAAGTGGAAGTCGACCGTCGGCGTCGACCTGGTGGCCAAGGCCGAGAAGGCCATCGCCGCGCGCGCGAAGTAAGCCGCGCGTTGCCGTCGGTGGATCGGGGCGGCATGACAATGTCGCCATGCACACCCTGATCATCGACACGGACCCCGGCGCGGACGACGTGATCGCGCTGCTGTTCGCCCTGGCGGCGCCCGAATCGCTGGCGATTCAGGCGCTGACCACGGTGGCGGGCAATGTTCCCCTGGCCAAGACCTCGCGCAACGCGCGCCTGGCCTGCGAATGGGCCGGGCGGCCGGAGCTTCCGGTCTACGCAGGCGCCGAGCGCCCCCTGCAGCGCACGCCCATCTACGCCGCCAACATCCACGGCCGAGAAGGCCTCACGGGCGTGGCCGTGCACGAGCCCGCCGTGCCGCTGGCCGAGGGCGGCGCCGTCGACTACCTCGTTCGCACGCTGCGCGCCGCGCCCGAGCACAGCGTGACACTCGCCATGCTCGGCCCGCAGACCAACCTCGCACTGGCGCTCGAGCAGGCGCCCGACATCGTGCGCGGCCTGCGCGAGCTGGTGCTCATGGCAGGCGCGCACTTCAACGGCGGCAACATCACGCCGGTGGCGGAGTTCAACGTGTTCGCCGACCCGCATGCGGCCGAGGCGGTACTCAAGAGCGGGGTGCCGATCACGATGCTGCCGCTGGACGTGACGCACAAGATCCTCACGAGCGACGCGCGCATCGCACGGCTGCGCCAACTGGGCAACCGCGCCGGCGCGATCGTCGCCGACATCCTCGACGCCTACGCGCCGCAGGAGATGGCCCACTACGGCATGCCCGGCGGCCCGGTGCACGACGCGACCGTGACGGCCTACCTGCTGCGCCCCGACCTGTTCCAGGGCCGCCGCATCCACGTCGAGATCGACAGCCGCGAAGGCATGGGCTTCGGCCAGACCGTGGCCGACTGGCACGGCAGCCTGAAGCGGCCTGCCAACGTGCACTGGGTTATCGACGGCGATGCGCAGGGGTTCTTCGACCTGCTGACGGAGCACATCGCGCGGCTGCCCTGAGCCTCCAACCCTTCAACCAAGCCCCATGAAAAAAGCCACGCTGCGGACAGCGTGGCTTTTTGTTTGGAGCGTCGCAGCGGATCAGTGCTGCAGGATCTTGTTCAGGAAGTCCTTGGTGCGCGGCTGACGGTTCTCCGGATGATTGAAGAATTCGTCCTTCGGGCAGTCCTCGAGGATCTTGCCGCCCACGTCGATGAAGATCACGCGGCTCGCGACCTTGCGGGCGAAGGCCATTTCGTGCGTGACCACCATCATGGTCATGCCTTCCTTGGCCAGGCTCACCATCACGTCGAGCACTTCGCCGACCATCTCGGGGTCGAGCGCCGAGGTGGGTTCGTCGAACAGCATCACGATCGGGTCCATCGACAGCGCACGGGCGATCGCCACGCGCTGCTGCTGGCCGCCCGACAGCTGGCCGGGGAACTTGTCCTTGTGCGCCATCAGGCCCACGCGGTCGAGCATCTTGAGGCCTCGGGTCTTGGCTTCGTCGGGCGTGCGGCCCAGCACCTTGATCTGCGCGATCGTGAGGTTCTCGGTCACCGACAGGTGCGGGAACAGCTCGAAGTGCTGGAACACCATGCCGACCTTGGAGCGCAGCTTGGGCAGGTTGGTCTTGGGGTCGTGCAGCGGAATGCCGTTGACGGTGATCTCGCCCTTCTGGAAGGGCTCGAGCGCGTTCACGGTCTTGATGAGCGTGGACTTGCCGGAACCCGACGGGCCGCACACCACGACCACGTCGCCCTTGGAGATGTTCACCGAGCAGTCGTTGAGCACCTGCACCGGGCCGTACCACTTGGAGACGTTCTTGATTTCAATCATTTTTTCGGACATTTGTTTCTCTCCGGTTCAGTTCAGCCACTCAATCAGCGAATGATGGCGATTTTCTTGTGCAGGCGTTTCACCAGCCAGGAAAGGGCGTAGCACATGGCGAAGTACACGACTGCCGCCAGCAGGTAGGCCTCGATCGGACGGCCGAAGTTCTTGCCCGCCGTTTCAAAGCCCTTGAGCATGTCGTAGGCACCGATGGCGTAGACCAGCGAGGTGTCCTGGAACAGGATGATGGTCTGCGTGAGCAGCACCGGCAGCATGTTGCGGAAGGCCTGCGGCAGCACCACGAGACGCATGTTCTGGCCGTAGGTCATGCCCACGGCCTGGCCCGCGTTCACCTGGCCGCGCGGGATCGACTGGATGCCCGCACGCATGATCTCGCTGAAGTACGCCGCTTCGAACGCCACGAAGGTGATCACCGCCGAGATTTCCGAGCGGTAGTTCGAGCCGAGCGAACCGAACAGCGAATAGAACGACGCCGGCACCAAGAGGAAGAACCACAGGATCACCATCACCAGCGGGATGCTTCGCATGCCGTTGACGTACAGCGCCGCGGGCGCATCGAGCCACTTCTTGCCCGACAGGCGCATGAGCGCCAGGATCGTGCCGAAGATCACGCCGCCGATCGTGGCCACCACCGTCAGCATGATGCTGAAGTAGAAGCCCTTGATGACGAAGTTGCTGATGACGTCCCAGTTGTAGAAGGACAGGTCGAGATTCATCATGTCAGTGTCCTCCGCCACCAGCGCTGGCCGAGACGATGAAGCCCGGCACGCGGGTCTTCTTCTCGATGTACGCCATGAGCCGGTTGATGGCCAGGGCCGACACCACGTAGCACGCCGTCACCGCCAGGTAGACCTCGATGCCGCGCGAGGTTTCTTCCTGCGCCTGCATGGCGAACATGGTGAGTTCGGTGACCGACACGGCGAACGCGACGGACGAATTCTTGAAGATGTTCATCGTCTCGCTCGTGAGCGGCGGGATGATGATGCGATACGCCATCGGCAGGATCACGTAGCGGTAGTACTGCGCGGTGGTGAAGCCCACCGCCATGCCCGCATAGCGCTGGCCCTTGGGCAGCGCCTGGATGCCGGAGCGCACCTGCTCGGCGATACGCGCCGAGGTGAAGAAGCCCAGCGCCAGCACCACGAGGATGAAGCTCGGCACGCCCTTCATCACGGGAACCAGCGCCGGAATCACGTGGTACCAGAGGAAGATCTGCACCAGCAGCGGGATGTTGCGAAAGAGCTCCACCCATGCATTGCCGAAGCGCACGAGCCACGGACTGTCGGGCAGCGTGCGAATGATGCCGATCAGCGAGCCCAGCACCAGCGCGACGATCAGCGCCAGCAGCGCGACCGACACGGTCCAGCCCCAGGCCGAGAGCATCCATTGCAGGTAGCTCGGATATTCCCCCCCGGGGTCTTGCAGGAAGACCTGCCAATCCCAGTTTCCCATGTGTGTTTACTCCTTCAGCTTCTTTTCGAAAAACCGTCCCTTGAAAAGAAACGCCCACCGCGAAAGGTGGGCGTCCATTCACGCAGCGACGCGCGCTTATTCCTTGGTGACGTACTCTTCGGCGGGCTTGTCGTTCGGGTTGGCCCACGCGTTCTTGGTGGCTTCGCCCAGCGGCAGGTTGATGGTCACGTTGGCCGGGGGAATCGGCTTGAGGAACCACTTGTCATACAGCTTGGCGAGTTCGCCCGACTTGGCCTGAGCCTTGATGCTGTCGTCCACGGCCTTCTTGAAGGCCGGGTCGTCCTTGCGGATCATGATGGCGATGGGTTCCACGGCCAGCACGTCGTTCAGGATCTTGTAGTCCTTGGGCGACTTCGACTTGGCGGCCAGGGCAGCCAGGATCGAGCCGTCCATCACGAAGGCGTCGGCACGGCCGGTTTCCAGCAGCAGGAAGCTGTCGGAGTGGTCCTTGCCGTAGACCTCCTTGAAGGTCAGGTTCTCGGCGCGCTTTTGCTTGCGCACGGTCTGCAGCGGCGTGGTGCCGGTGGTGGTGGCGACCGTCTTGTCCTTCAGGTCGGCCAGCGAGTTGATGCCCGAGTTGGCCTTGACGACGATCTTGGTTTCTTCGACGTAGGTGGTCACGCCGAAAGCCACGTCCTTCTGGCGGGTGGCGTTGTTGGTGGTGGAGCCGCACTCGATGTCCACGGTGCCGTTCTGCACGAGGGGGATGCGGTTCTGCGAAGTCACGGGCTGGTACTTGACTTCGAGCTTCTTGCCGGCGGCCTTCTCCAGGTCCTTGATGATGTTGGCGCAGACGTCGTAGTGGAAGCCGGTGTACTGGCCATTGCCGAGCGTGTACGAAAGGCCGGAGGACTCACGCACGCCTTCGGTGATGGTGCCCGAGGCCTTGATCTTGGCCAGGGTGTCATTGGCCTGTGCAAAGGCGCCGCTGGTGGCGAGCGCTGCGACAGCCAATGCCAATACTTGTTTTTTCATACGAAAAGCTCCTGAGGGTGACTGAAACAAATAGAACGAAATTCTAGACACTCGCATTTTGCGGGATACCCGGACCAACCCGGTGCATTCCACGGGCATCGCCGCCCGCCTCGCACCGGCCGCGCCCATCGGGGCGCCAGCCTGGTGCAATCCAGACATTTCGCATTGTCCGACTTTCACTAAGCAGCCTTTGTGCCCGGCATTCGGGCGGCTGTGCGTGGCGCAAGCAGCGACCGGCGATCCCCGGCGTGCAACGGCCGAAAAAAACTGCCGCGACTGTAGTGGTGCCGTGGCCGGGCCGCCAATGCTGATTGCGGGGGGCCGTATGCGTGGTGCTTATAGATTGTGCAGTGCACAAATCTGCCCGCCGTTCACGCTCGTTCAGTGCGGCGGCTGGGTCCCGACCAGGTACGACCAGAGCGCGTCGGCCGTGCGCTTGGGCTGCATGCTTTCCGACAGCCCGGCCCGGGCCGCCGAACGGCCGGCGCCGCCCTTCACCGGGACCGGCGCGGTGGGCCGCTCGCGGTAGGCGCGGATTTCCATCTTGGCCTCGAGGCTGTCGATCTCGGGCGGCAGCGCGCTCACCAATTTGCGCGCCTTGATCTCCTTGCGCACCGCGCTTTGCGGCAGGAAGGCGATGCCGTGGCCTTCGAGCGCCATCACCTTCAGGCCTTCGGCCATGTCGGTCTCGTAGACGCGGTCCAGGTGGATGGCGGTGCCCGACTCCTTGAGCAACTGGTCGACCACGCGCCCGAGGTAGGCGCCCGGCGCGTAGCCCAGGTAGGGCAGCGGCTGGCCCGGTCGGCCCGGCAGCCGGTAGCGCGGCGCGCCCTCGGCATCGGCCTTGACCCAGGGGGCCACGGTTTCCTCGCCCAGGCTGACCATCTCGTACTTGTTGGCATCGAGCTGCAGCGGCTGCGAGGGGTGGTGGTAGGCGATCAGCAGGTCGCAGCTGCCCTCGACCAGCCGCAGCACCGCGTCATGCACGTTGAGCGCGATGAGCCGGCTCTTGATCGGCCCGAAGTGCTCGCGCAGGCTGGTGACCCACGAGGGAAAGAAGGTGAAGGCCAGCGTGTGCGGCACGGCGATCTCGATCACGTCCTGCCCGGCGGCCGAGTGGCCGCGCAGCATGGCGCGCGTGCTCTGCAGCGACTGCAGCATCTCGATGGCCTGGCTGTACAGCGTCTGGCCCGCGGGCGTGAGGCGCGTGGGGTAGGAGCTGCGGTCGACCAGGTCGGTGCCGGCCCATCCCTCGAGCGCCTGGATGCGCCGCGAGAACGCCGGCTGCGTCACGTGCCTCAACTGGGCCGAGCGGCTGAAGCTGCGGGTTTCCGCCAAGCTGATGAAGTCTTCGAGCCACTTTGTTTCCATACGCGGCGATTATGCGAGCGCCGCGCCATACTGGGCGCCCCCTCCTTTTCCCGCATGCGCCATGCCTTTCGACGACCTGCCTGACCTCAGCGCCACCGAACTTTCGCGCAAGATCGCGGCCCGCGACGTGTCCTGCCGCGAGGTGATGCAGGCGTCGCTCGCCCGCATCGACGCGCTCAACCCGCAGTTCAACGCCATCGTCTCCCTGCGCGATCCGGCCCAGCTGCTGACCGAGGCCGACGAACGCGACGCCGAGCTGGCGCGCGGCGAGCGGCGCGGCTGGATGCACGGCTTTCCGCTGGCCGTGAAAGACCTGAGCCACGCCGCCGGCCTGCCGACCTCGATGGGCTCGCCGCTGTCGCCGCGCTCGCCCGCGCGCACCGACAGCCTGCATGTGGCGCGGATGCGCGCGGCCGGCGCCGTCGTCATCGGCAAGACCAACACGCCCGAGTTCGGGCTCGGCTCGCACACTTACAACACGGTGTTCGGCATCACGCGCAACGCCTACGCGCCCGATCGCAGCGCGGGCGGCAGCAGCGGCGGCGCGGCCGTGGCGCTGGCCCTGGGCATGCTGCCCGTGGCCGACGGCAGCGACATGATGGGATCGCTGCGCAACCCCGCCGCCTTCAACAACGTGATCGGCCTGCGCCCCTCGCGCGGCCGCGTGCCCGGCGACCCCGAGCAGGAGCTCTTCTTCCAGCAGCTGGGCTGCGAGGGCCCGATGGGCCGCACCGTGGAAGACACGGCCCGCCTGCTGGCCGTGCAGGCGGGTTTCGACACGCGCGTGCCGCTGTCGTCGCCGCACGCCCTGCCCTCGCCCGATGACCTGCAGCTGGACGGCGACGGTCGCGGCCTGCGCATCGGCTGGCTCGGCAGCCTCTGGCCCGAACTGCCGCTGGCGCCGGGCGTGCGCGAACTCGGCGAGCAGGCGCTCGACACCTTCCGCACCATCGGCTGCGAGGTCGAGCCCTGCACGCTCGACGTGCCGCGCGAGCACAACTGGAGCGCCTGGCTGCGTCTGCGCCAACTGCTGGTGGGCGGCAAGCTCGGCGCCTACCTGAGCGACCCGAAGCTGTTCGCGCAGCTCAAGCCCGAGGCGCAATGGGAAATCGAGCAAAGTCGGCACCTGGACGCCGCCTCGCTGTACCAGGCCTCGCACTACCGATCGAACGTGTACCGCGCGTTCCTGAAGCTCTTCGAGCGCTTCGACTTCGTGGTCGCGCCGACCGCGCAGGTGTTCCCCTTCGATGCCGAGCTGCACTGGCCGACCGAGGTGAACGGCGTGAAGAGCGACACCTACCACCGCTGGATGGAGATCGTCACGCCCTTCACGCTGGCGGGCCTGCCCACGCTCAATGTGCGCGCGGGCTTCGGCGACGGCGGGCTGCCGATGGGGCTGCAGCTGGCGGGGCCGATCCATGCCGACCTCGACGTGCTGCGGCTGGGCCATGCCTACGACCAGGCCTGCGGCTGGGCGGCGCGGCGCCCGCCGGCCTTGTCCTGATCAGATCTGATCAGATCGGCGTGAGCACGCCGCGCCCCGCAAAGTGCCCTTCGGCGTTCGCGAGGAAGTGGTCCACCGACTTCTGCGTGGCCTCGGGCGACCAGCCCGCCATGTGCGGCGTGAGCAGCACGTTGTCCAGGCCGATGAGCGGCTCGGGGCGTTTGGGTTCGCTCTCGTACACGTCCAGGCCCGCGCCCGCGATGCGGTGTTCGCGCAGCGCCTTCGCCAGCGCCTCGGTGTCGACCACGCTGCCGCGGCCGATGCTCACGAGATAGCCCTGCGGCCCCAGCGCGTCGAGCACTTCGGCGTTGACCAGGTGCTTCGTGGCAGGCCCGCCCGGCGCGGCCAGCACCAGGAAGTCGGCCCAGGTGGCGAGCGACTTCAGGTCGTCGAAGTAGCGGTGCGTGGCGCCTTCGCGCGGCTTGCGGTTGTGATAGCCGATGGCCATGTCGAAGGCGGCGGCGCGCTTGGCGATCTTCTGGCCGATGGTGCCCAGCCCCAGGATGCCGAGCTTCTTGCCCGACACGTTCGGCGGCTGCGGAATGGCTTCGCGCCACACGCCTTCGCGGCACAGCCGGTCGAGCGTGCGGAACTCGCGCACGATGCTGATCAGCAGGCCGAAGGCGTGGTCGGCGACGCAGTCGTCGTTGGTGCCCGCGCCGTTGGCGGTGGCGATGCCGCGTGCACGCGTGACCTCGAGCGGCACGCCTTCGTAGCCCGCGCCCATGCAGCAGACCAGCTCGAGCGCCGGCATGGCGTCGACCTCGGCGGGCGTGAGGCCGATGACGCCGATGGTCAGCACCGCGCGGAACTTGGGGCCGTGCTCGGCGATGGCGGCGGCGCGCTGCGCGTCGCCGAAGGCGTAGGTCATGTCGTAGACCTTGGCAATCTGGGCCTGGTGGGCGCTCGAGAGGCTGTTGAGCACCAGCAGGGGAATCTTGGTCGACACGTCTGAACTCCTGGGATCGGTGAAAAGAAAGAAGGGGTGAATGATCGGGCTAGAGCATCGGCACTGCTTCGCTCTTCTGCAAAGCCCACATCTGGGCATAGCGGCCCTGCTGGGCCAGCAGATCGGCATGCGTGCCGCGCTCGACGATCACGCCCGATTCGAGCACCAGGATCTCGTGCGCCTCGACCACGGTCGAGAGGCGGTGCGCGATGACCAGCGTGGTCTTGCCCTGCGCGGCGCTGCGCAGCTCGGACTGGATCGCGCGCTCGTTGGCCGAGTCGAGCGCCGAGGTGGCCTCGTCGAAGATCACGATCGGCGGGTTCTTCAGCAGCGTGCGCGCGATGGCCACGCGCTGCTTCTCGCCGCCCGAGAGCTTCAGGCCGCGCTCGCCCACCGTCGTCTCGTAGCCCTTGGGCGTGGCGGCGATGAAGTCGTGGATGCGCGCGGCACGCGCCGCCCCTTCGACCTCGTCGCGCGTGGCGCCAGGGCGGCCGTAGGCGATGTTGTATTCGACCGTGTCGTTGAACAGCACCGTGTCCTGCGGCACGATGCCGATGGCGCGGCGCACGCTGGCCTGCTGCACGGCGCGGATGTCTTCGCCGCCGATGGTGATGCGGCCCTGCTGCACGTCGTAGAAGCGGTACAGGAGGCGCGCCAGTGTGGATTTGCCCGAGCCCGAGGGGCCGACCACGGCCACCGTCTTGCCGGCGGGAATCTCGAAGCTCACGTGCTTGAGGATCGGGCGGTCGGATTCGTAGGCGAAGCTCACGTCCTCGAAGCGGATGCTGGAATCGACGCCCGCCAGCGGCTGCGCACCGGGCGTGTCGCGCACCTCGCGCTCCTTCTCCATCAGCACGAACATCTTGTCCAGGTCGGTCAGGCTCTGCTTGATCTCGCGGTAGATCACGCCCAGGAAGTTGAGCGGAATGTAGAGTTGGATCATGAAGGCGTTGACCATCACCAGGTCGCCCAGCGTCATGCGCCCTTCGACCACGCCCGAGGTGGCGCGCCACAGCATCAGCACCAGGCTCACGGCGATCAGCAGCTGCTGGCCGGTGTTGAGCATGCTCAGCGTGCGCTGGCTCTTGATGGCGGCCTTGCGGTAGCGGTCGAGGCTGGCGTCGTAGCGCTTGGCCTCGAACTCCTCGTTGTTGAAGTACTTGACGGTCTCGTAGTTCAGCAGCGAATCGACCGCGCGGCTTTGCGCCATGGAGTCGAGCTCGTTCATGGTCTTGCGGAACTGCGTGCGCCACTCGGTCACGGTGACCGTGAAGACGATGTACAGCACCAGCGCCGCGCCCGTGATCCACACGAACAGCGCGTCGAACTTCACGCCCAGGATGGTCAGCACCAGCGTCAGCTCGATGATGGTGGGCACGATGCTGTACAGCGACATCGAGATGAGCGAATGCACGCCGCGCGTGCCGCGCTCGATGTCGCGCGTCATGCCGCCGGTCTGGCGCTCCAGGTGAAAGCGCAGGCTCAGCGCATGCAGGTGGCCGAACACCTGCAGCGCGATGCTGCGCGCCGCGCCCTCAGTGGCCTTGGCGAAGATCAGCTCGCGCAGCTCGTTGAAGAGCGATGTCGAAAAGCGCAGCAGCCCGTAGGCCACCAGCAGCGCCATCGGCACGACGAGCAGCGCCTGCGCCATGTCGGGCTTGGGCGTCATCGTGTCGACGAGGTTCTTGAGCAGCACCGGCACGCCCACGTTCGCCACCTTGGCCGCGATCATGAAGCCGAGCGCGGCGATCACCCGCCATTTGTACTGCCAGAGGTAGGGAAACAGGCGGCGCAGGGTCGCCCAGTCGGAACGGTCGGAGCGCGCAGGCGGATGGCCGCCGGGCGCATGGGGAGAGGAGGAAAGGGCTTCGCCGCTTCGGCGCATGGGGGACAATCGTGGGTGTTGTTGTTGCTTCAGATTGTGCCCATGTCCTCCCCTTCCAGTGCCGCTTCCGCCGCAGCGGCCGCCGCCGCCACCCTCAAGAGCCTGCCCACCGACATGGAGCTGGTGCTCAAGGTCATCCCGATGCCGGCCGACTGCAACGCCAACGGCGACATCTTCGGCGGCTGGGTCATGGCGCAGTGCGACCTGGCCGGCTCGGTGATCCCGGCGCGCTACGCCAAGGGCCGCCAGGCCACCGTGGCGGTCAACGAGTTCATCTTCAAGCAGCCGGTGCGGCTGGGCGACATCCTCTCGTTCTATTCGAAGCTGGTGCGCGTGGGCCGCACCTCCATCACGGTGACGGTCGAGGTGTTCGCCGAGCGCTTCCGGGCGCAGGGCGAGTACATCAAGGTGACGCAGGCCACCTTCACCTACGTGGCCATCGACGACAACGGCCGCCCCCGCCCCATCGAACAGCCGGCGGCCTGAGCCGCCTTCAGGCGACGCCCATGCCGGCGTCGCGCACGCGCTCGAAGCACTCGAACTCGCGGTTGATCCAGCGCGCGTCGCGCCGCTCCACGCGGCGGATGTAGACCGACTGCACCACGTCGCGCGTGTGGGCGTCGATCTCGACCGGCCCGCGCGGGCTGTCCAGCCGCAGGCCGCGGAACGCATCCACCAGCCGCTCGGCGCCCGCCTTGCCGCCGCGCGCGCCCGGCGCGCTCAATGCGGCGTCGATGGCCGCGAGCCCGTCGTGCGCCGCCACGGCGAAGTAGCCCGGGCGCAGGTGGCTGCCGTACTCGGTCTCGAAGGCGCCCGCGAAACGCCGGTTGGCCGGCGACTCGTGGGCAAAGGAATAGTGGTGGCTGGTGACCAGCCCCTCGGCCAGTTCGCCGATGCCGTCCAGGTAGTGGTCGTCGGTGGCGTCGCCCGTGGCGAGCAGGCGGATGCCGGTATCGGCCATGCCGCGATCGCGCCAGAACTTCAGGAAGATGGCCGGCATCTGGCCCGACGGCAGGAAGAAGAACACGGCCTGCGGCTTGAGCTCGCGCAGGCGCAGCATGTAGGCCGAATAGTCGAGCGTGTTCAGCGGCACGCGCAGCATCGCGCCCACGCGCCCGCCGCCCGCGGTGATGCCGGAGACGAAGGCGCTTTCGGCGTCGACGCCCGAGGCGTAGTCGGCCACCACGGTGCACACGTCGCGCAGCCCCTGCTGCAGCGCCCAGCGCGCCAGCGGCGCCGTGACCTGCGCGATGGTGAACGACACCCGCACCATGAACGGCGAGCGCCCGGGGATGCCCGAGGAAGCGGCATTCATGATCACGGTCGGCACGCGCGCCTGCGTGGCGACGGTGCCGACGGCGTAGGCGTTGGAGCTGAAGTCCAGCCCCGTGAGCAGGTCGACGCGCTCGCTCTCGATGAGGTCCTGCGCCTGGCGCCGTGCCTGCTCGGGCGCGCTGCCGGGCACGTCGCGGCGCAGCAGCTCGACCGGCCGGCCCGCGATCTGCTGCTTGTGGTCGGCCAGCCAGACCGCCATGCCGGCGTCGAACTGGCGCCCGCCGCCCGCATAGGGCCCCGACCATGAGCCGATGACCCCGATGCGCAACGGCCGCACGCGCGCCAGCACCAGCGAGGGCGCTGCGAGCGTGCCCGCGAGTAAGCCCAAAGCATGCCGGCGCGTCGGCCCGAATGCTACTTTTTCAGCAGCACGCATCGCCCGCGTGGCGGGCGCTGTGGGCGGGTTGATGTCTGGAGCAAGCACGAAGAACAGTGTACGCAGGCACCGTCCGCAGGCAAGTCCACGGAAGGCTTAGACCTTCGAGAAATCGGGCTTGCGCTTCTCCATGAACGCACCGAACGCTTCCTTCGCGGCCGGCTCGCGCAGCATGCGGCCGAAGCTCGCACCTTCTTCGCCCATGCGCTCGAGCACGGCGGGCATCTGCGCCTTCTTCAGCAGGCGCTTGGTCTCGATCAGCGCGCTCAGCGGCTTGGCCGCGAGCTTGCGCGCCTGCGTCTGCGCGATGCCGTTGGCTTCGGTCGGCGGCACCACGCGGTTGACCAGGCCCACTTCGAGCGCAGCCTCGGCCATGAAGGGCTCGCCCAGCAGCAGGGCTTCGGCGGCGCGGTGGTAGCCCAGCATCTGCGGCACCAGCAGGCTCGACGCGGCCTCGGGGCACAGGCCCAGGTTGACGAAGGGCATCGAGAACGCCGCGTTGTCGCCTGCGTAGACGAGGTCGCAGTGGAACAGCATCGTGGTGCCGATGCCCACGGCCGGGCCGCACACGGCGGCGACGATGGGCTTGGGGAAGGTGGCGATGCCGCGCAGGAAGCGGAACACCGGCGATTCCTGCGTGGAGGCCGGGCCGTTGAGGAAGTCGCCGATGTCGTTGCCGGCGCTGAAGATCGTCGGGTCGCCCTGGATCAGCACGCAGCGCACGGCGGCTTCGCTCTCGGCCGTGGCGAGCGCGTCGGCCAGCGCGGCGTACATGCTGCTGGTGATCGAGTTCTTCTTGTCGACGCGGTTGAAGGTGATGGTCATCACGCCGGCTTCGGTGTGGACGAGGATGTCGCTCATGGAAAGATCCTTGGGTAGGTAAAACGGGGGGCGACGCGCTCAAGCGTCGATGGCTTCGCGGACGAAATCGAGGCGGTCCTGGCCCCAGAACATCTGGTCGCCGACGAACATGGTGGGGGCGCCGAACACGCCGCGCTCCACCGCCTCCTGCGTGACCGCCTTGAGGCGGTCTTTCACTTCCTGCGCGCCGGCCAGCGCGAGCAGGCCCGCGGCGTCGAAGCCTGCATTCTGCAAGACGGCGCCAACGGTCGCGGGGTCGTTCAGGTTCTTCGGCTCGACCCACATCGCATGGAACACCGCGTCGATGTAGGCACCGAAGCGTTCGGGCATCTTCATCTGCACGCCGGTGGCGCCGCGCATCAGCAGCAGCGTGTTGATCGGGAAGTGCGGGTTGTGCACGAAAGGCACGCCGTAGCGCTTCGCGAAGCGCTGCAGGTCGGTCGTGAGGTACGGGCCCTTGGCCTTGATCTCGGCGGGCGAATGGTTGCCCGTGGCCTGGAACACGCCGCCCAGCAGCATGGGCTTCCAGACCAGCTCGGCGCCGGTGTCGGCGCACACGTGCGGCAGCTGCGTGGCGGCCAGGTAGGCGGCGGGGCTGCCGACGTCGAAATAGAACGCGACGGATTTCGTCATGGGTGTCGTCTCCTTGGGGCTGTGCGCCGCGATGCGATGCGTAGCGCGGCGCTGGTCAGAACTTCTCGGACCAGGGGCGCAGGTCCAGCTCGTGCGTCCACGCATCGCGCGGCTGCGCATGCAGCATCCAGTAGCTGTCGGCGATGTGGTCCGGGTTCAGGATGCCGTCGCTGTCCTTCAGCGCATAGCGCTCGGGGAAGTTGCTGCGGATGAACTCGGTGTCGATGGCGCCGTCGACCACGACGTGCGCGACGTGGATGCCCTGCGGCCCCAGCTCGCGTGCCATCGATTGGGCCAACGCGCGCAGCGCCATCTTGGCGCCCGAGAAGGCGCCGAAGTTGGCGGCGCCGCGCAGCGAGGCCGTCGCGCCGGTGAAGATGATCGTGCCGCGATGGCCACCGGCCGGCATCTCGCGCGCCACCATGCGCTTCGCTACTTCGCGGCCGTTGAGGAAGCCCGAGAAGCAGGCCATCTCCCATACCTTGAAGTACTTGCGCGCGGTTTCGGTGAGGATGCTCTCGGGCACGTTCGCGCCGATGTTGAACACCATCACCTCGATCGGCCCGACGGTCGATTCGATCTGCTCGATGAGCGCCACCACTTCTTCTTCCTTGCGTGCATCGCAGGCGAAGGCGTGGGCCCGGCCGCCGTCGGCCTCGATCTGCGCCACCAGCGGCTGCAGCTTGTCGAGGCTGCGCCGCGTGACGCAGGTGGCGTAGCCCTCGCGTGCGAAGCGGCGGGCGATGGCGCCGCCGGTGGCGTCGCCCGCGCCGACGATCAATGCAGCCTTGGTGAGCGTCATCGCGTCATTCCTTGTAGTAGACGATCTGGTTCGAGGTGGCGAGCAACGCGCCCTTCTCGCTCCACAGCTGCGCCTTCTGGTCGAAGAAGCCGTTGAAGAACTGCTGCCCTGCCGCGCAGCCCAGCAGGTAGCCCGTGCCGACCTCGGCCAGCTCGGCGGCGCCGACATGGAAGTAGGTGGTGATCGACACCGTGCCCGCGGGCACGTGCGTGGCGCGGCGCAGCCACACGCGCGGGTAGAACACGTCGCTCAACGCAGCGAGCGAGGCGAAGTCGAGCGGGCGCGCCTGCGCGTCGCGCACCCACAGGCGCGTTTCGCTGTGCTGAAGGCTGCCGTCCCACTTGGCGGGGATGCCGCCGCTGAAGGGGCGCATCTCGTACTGCTCGAGCCAGGCCACGCCCGACGGGCCGATGCGGATGCGATCGACCGCCTCGGGCTTCGGCGCCTCGGGCATGGTGAGGTCGGCCTGGCTCCACGTGTCGCGGCGCGCGGCCGTGACCACGGTGGCGGTGGTCGTCATGTTCGCGGTGCCGTCGGCGCCGGGCTGCGTGATCGTCACCGTCCAGTGCTGCGTCGAGCGGTTGGTGCGCACGGCGATGGCCTGGATGTCGAACGCGCCCTCGCCGAGCGCGGCCGCGTAGTTGACGGTCAGCGCGATGGGCGTGCCGAGCAGGTCGGGGTGCTTGAGCACCGCCTGCAGCGCCAGCGCCGCGGTGGTGCCGCCGAACGGGCCGACCATGTTCCAGTAGTCGGGACTCGTGGTGCCCGTGAAGTGCCCCACGCGGATGTCGCTGTGGTGCAGGGCCAGGGCTTTGTCGAGGGGGTGTGGGGTCGTGCTGCTCATGATGATCGCCAGTGTGCCTGCGGAGGATGACGTCACGCAGTCGTGTGCGGGACGTTGGCGTGCTGCACTGCCGCAGGCCCAGTCAGCGCGGCGAGCCGGTGCAGCTTGTCGAGCGTGCTCGGCCACAGGCTCTGGCTGAATTGCTCGCGGAAGAAACCGAAGTGGCCGATGCGCCGCGCCTGCACGTCGGCCGGCGCGATGCGCTCGACCGCGCTCGGCGCGCCTGCATAAAAACTCACGAGGCTGCGCGTGCCGGCGTGCGTCATGAGCTCGTCGTCGGTCATCGAGAGCGCGAGCACCGGGAAGCGCACGCGCGCATAGCTTTGCAACGCGGGCTCGCCTTCGGCGCCCACGCTGTAGCGCGGGTTCAGGCACCAGCGGCGCCATTGCAGGATCACGCCGCGCGGCAGGTCGCCCACCTTCTTCAGCTTGCGGCCCGGGAAGTAGCCCCACAGGCGCGTCGCCAGCGGCACCAGCACGAACCAGAAATACAGGATGCTGCGCCGCAGCTTCGGCGCGTTCTCGCGCCAGTAGCCGCTGCCGGCCGCGATGCTCACGAGGCCGTCGACCTGCCCGGGCCGCTGCAGGAAGCCCGGCAGCTGCGCGCCGAGGCTGTGGCCCAGCAGGTACAACGGTTCGTCGGGCAGCGCGGCCTTGGCAGCGTCGATCACCGCCTCGTAGTCGCGCGCCCAGTCGAACAGGTCGGCCTGGAAACCACGCAGCGGCGCATCGCCGAGCGAGTCGCCGCTGCCGCGGTAGTCGAAGGTCCAGACCCGCAGGCCCTGCCCCGCGAGCCAGTGCGCGAAGGGCTCGTAGAACGACTGGCGCACGCCCATCGCACCGCCGATGACGATGCTGGCGCGCGGTGCGCCGGCGGGGTCGTAGCGGCGCACCGCCACGTGGGCGCCGGTGTCGACCGGCAGAACCTGCTGTTGCATGCCCTTCTCCTCAATACAGACACGGTCCCTTCGCGAGACACCGCGGAACCGGCTTTGCCGGGCCGCTGGTGTCGCCCCCTGCAAGGGGGTTGGCGAAGCGACACGAAGTGCGCGAAGACTGGGGGTTAGCTCAAACCCTTTCGAAGATGCCTGCGGCGCCTTGTCCCATGCCCACGCACATCGTGACCATGCCGTACTTCAGCTTCTCGCGGCGCAGCGCGTGCACCACGGTGGCTGCGCGGATCGCGCCGGTCGCGCCCAGCGGGTGGCCCAGTGCAATGGCGCCGCCCATCGGGTTGACCTTGGACGGATCGAGCCCCAGCGTGTTCATCACCGCGAGCGATTGCGCGGCGAAGGCTTCGTTGAGTTCGAACCAGTCGATGTCCTCGTGCTTCAGGCCCGCATAGCGCAGCGCGGCCGGAATCGCCTCGATCGGGCCGATGCCCATGATGTGCGGCGGCACGCCCTTGCTGGCGAAGCTCACGAAGCGCGCGAGCGGCGTGAGGCCGTACTGCTTGATGGCCTTCTCGCTGGCCAGGATCAGCGCGCCCGCGCCGTCCGAGGTCTGCGAGCTGTTGCCGGCCGTCACGGTGCCGCGCGCGGCGAACACGGTGCGCAGCTTGGCGAGGCCTTCGATGCTGGTGTCGGGGCGCGCGCCTTCGTCCAGGCTCACGGTGCGGGTCTTGGCGATCGACTCGCCGGTTTCCAGGTTCGGCGTGCGGTCGGTCACTTCGATCGGCGTGATCTCGTCGGCGAACTTGCCGGCGGCCTGCGCGACCAGTGCCTTCTGGTGCGAGGCCAGCGCGAACGCGTCCTGCGCCTCGCGGCTCACCTTCCACTGCTGCGCGACTTTCTCGGCCGTGAGGCCCATGCCGTAGGCAATGCCCACGTCGCCTTCGCGCTCGAAGATCGAGGGCGACAGCGAGGGCGAGTTGCCCATCATCGGCACCATGCTCATGCTCTCGACGCCGGCCGCGATCATCACGTCGGCCTCGCCGACGCGGATGCGGTCCGCCGCCATCTGCACGGCCGACAGGCCCGAGGCGCAGAAGCGGTTGACGGTGATGCCACCGATGCTGGTCGGCAGGCCGGCCAGCACCGCGCCGATGCGCGCGACGTTCAGGCCCTGCTGCGATTCGGGAATCGCGCAGCCGCAGATGATGTCTTCGATGGCCTTCGGGTCGAGGCCGGGAACTGCCGCGAGTGCTGCCTTCAGCGTGGTCGCGAGCAGGTCGTCGGGACGGTAGTTGCGGAAGTAGCCGCGGTGCGACTTGCCGATGGGCGTGCGGGTGGCGGAGACGATGTAGGCGTCTTGTACTTGCTTGCTCATGAAATCTGTCCTTAGTTGCGCACGGGCTTGCCGGTGCTGAGCATCCCCATGATTCGCTCTTGCGTCTTGGGGTGCACGATGAGCGAGCAGAACGCCTTGCGTTCCAGCGTCATCAGGTATTCCTCGGTCACGAGCGAGCCCGCGTCCACGTCGCCGCCGGTGACCACGTTGGCGATCAGGCTGGCAATGTGGAAGTCGTGCGCGCTGATGAAGCCGCCGTCGCGCATGTTCACCAGCTGGCCCTTGATCGTCGCGGCGCCGCTGCGGCCCGCGACGCGGAAGGAGCGGCGCAGCGGCGGGCGGTAGCCGGCGTCGGCCATGGCCTTCGCCTGCTGCAGTGCCACGTAGAGCAGCTCGTCCTTGTTCGGCACGATCACGTCGCTGTCGAGCAGGTAGCCCAGCTTCTTCGAATCGAGCGCGCCCGTGCCCACCTTCGCCATCGCCGCGGCGGTGAAGCCTTCGGTAAGGAAGGGCAGCAGGTCGGTGCCCGTCGACGCCGATGCGTTTTCTGCCGCGCGGCGAGCGATGTAGGTCAGGCCGCCCGCGCCGGGGATCAGGCCCACGCCGACTTCGACCAGGCCGATGTAGCTTTCCATCGCGACGACGCGCTTGGCCGAGTGGATGGCCAGCTCGCAGCCGCCGCCCAGCGCCATGCCGCGCACGGCCGAGATCACCGGCACATTGGCGTAGCGGATCTTGAGCATGACGTTCTGCAGCTCTTCCTCCGCGCCTTCGACCGCGCCGATGCCCGCGACCACGAAGGCCGGCAGCATCGCCTGCAGGTCGGCGCCGACCGAAAACACCTCGTCGGGCGACCAGATCACCAAGCCCTTGTACTCGGCTTCGGCCAGGTCGACCGCGGCGCCCAGCGCCTCGGCCACGTCGGGGCTGATGGCGTGCATCTTCGACTGGATGCTCGCGATGAGCACCTCACCGTCGAGCGTCCACACGCGCACATCGCCTTCGTCGCTGATCGTGGTGCCGGCCGTGTTGGCATCGGCCGCGTTCGCGCCGAGCACGCTCTCGGGGAACAGCTGGCGGTCGTGCACGGGCAGCTTGCGCTGCGGCACGAATTTGTTCTGCGAGGCGCTCCACGAGCCTTCGGGCGTGTGCACGCCGCCGGCTTGTGCGACCGGGCCTTCGAAGACCCACTTCGGCAGCGGCGCGGTGCTCAGTGCCTTGCCGGCGTCGATGTCTTCCTGCACCCACTTGGCGACCTGCGCCCAGCCAGCTTCCTGCCACAGCTCGAACGGGCCCTGCTTCATGCCGAAGCCCCAGCGCATCGCGAAGTCGATGTCGCGTGCGCTCTCGGCGATGTCGGCCAAGTGCACGGCGGCGTAGTGGAAACCATCGCGCAGGATGGCCCACAGGAACTGGCCTTGCGGTCCTTCGCTCACGCGCAGCAGCTTCAGGCGTTCGCCCGCGGGCTTCTTGAGCATGCGGCCGTACACCTCGTCGGCCTTCGCGCCGGCGGGCACGTAGTCGCCGCTCTTCAGGTCGAAGCGCAGGATGTCGCGGCCGGCCTTCTTGAAGAAACCGGCCTTGGTCTTCTGGCCCAGGTTGCCCAGCTCCAGCAGCTTGGCGAGCACGGGCGGCGTCGCGAAGTTGGCGTAGAACGGGTCGGTCTCGGCGTTCAGGTTGTCCTGCAGCGTCTTCACGACGTGGGCCATGGTGTCCAGGCCCACCACGTCGGCGGTGCGGAAGGTGCCCGAGCTCGCGCGGCCCAGTTTCTTGCCGGTGAGGTCGTCCACCACGTCGGGCGTCAAACCGAACTTCTCGACTTCCTTCAGCGTGGCCAGCATGCCGGCGATGCCGACGCGGTTGGCGATGAAGTTGGGCGTGTCGTGCGCGCGCACCACGCCCTTGCCGAGCGTGCTGGTGACGAAGGCCTCGAGGTCATCGAGCACCTGGGGCTGGGTGGTGGGCGTGTTGATCAGCTCCACCAGGAACATGTAGCGCGGCGGGTTGAAGAAGTGAATGCCGCAGAAACGCGGCTTCAGGGCTTCAGGCAGCGCTTCGCTGAGCTTGGTGATCGACAGGCCCGAGGTGTTCGAGGCCAGGATCGAATGCTTGGCGACGTGAGGCGCGATCTTCTTGTACAGATCGAGCTTCCAGTCCATGCGCTCTGCGATGGCCTCGATGATGAGGTCGCATTCGCCGAGCTTGGCCAGGTCGTCTTCGTAGTTGGCCTGCTCGATCAGGCCCGCGTCGGCCACGTCGCCCAGGGGTGCGGGCTTGAGCTTCTTGAGGTTGTCGATGGCGCGCGTGACGATGCCGTTCTTCGGGCCTTCCTTGGCGGCCAGGTCGAACAGCACGACAGGCACGCGCACGTTGACGAGGTGGGCGGCAATCTGCGCGCCCATCACGCCGGCGCCGAGCACGGCGACCTTCTTCACTTGAAATCGGGACATGTTGCTTGGTATTTCTTGGATAGGTTGTGCGCGGAGTTACTGCACACGGTTCCAGGTTTGGGTGCGCCAGAAGGGGCCGAGGTAGCCGCGCACTTCCAGCTTCTTGCCGCCGTCGATCGGCGTGAAGCTCGCGCGGTACTCCTTGCCGTTCTCGGGGTCGAGGATCTTCCCGCCTTCCCAGACGTCCTTGCCCTCGGCCTTCTTGCCGCCACGGATGATCTCCAGGCCCGCGATGGGCTTGCCCTTGCGGTCGTCGGCGCATTCGTCGCAGGTGGCGTCGGGCTTGGTGTCTTTCTTCAACGACTTCTCGATGCGCCCGAGCAGCGCGCCGTTGGTCTCGGCGATGCGGATCTCGGCCTTGGCCTCGCCGGTCTTGTCGTCGACGTTGCGCCACAGGCCCACCGGCGTGCTCTGGGCCATGGCCGAGACGGCGGTGACGGTGAACAAGACGGCTGCAAGCATTGCTTTCATGAGCGGGCTCCCGGTGGGTCGATGAAGAAAGGCTGTGTGCGTCGCTTAAGCGAGTGCGGCGTCGGTGTCCATCAACACCTTGCTGCCGGCGCGCGCGGTGCGCATCAGCATCACGGTCTCGGGGAACAGCTTGGCGAAGTAGAAGCGTGCGGTCTGCAGCTTGGCGACGTAGAACGGATCGTTGTTGCCGGCGGCGATTTCGCGCAGCGCCACTTGCGCCATGCGGGCGAACAGGTAACCGAACACGAAGTGGCCGGCCACGCGCAGGTAGTCGACCGCGGCGGCGCCCACTTCGTCGGGGTTCTGGAAGCCCTTGAAGCCGATCTCGGTGGTGAACTTGGTGAGCTGGTCGCCCAGCATCGCGATCGGGTTGATGAACTCGGCCATCTTCTCGTTCACGCCTTCTTCTTCCACCAGCTTGGCGACGAGCTTGCCGAACTTCTTCAGCGAGGCGCCGTTGTTGCCCAGGATCTTGCGGCCCAGCAGGTCCAGCGACTGGATGGTGTTGGTGCCTTCATAGATCATGTTGATGCGGTTGTCGCGCACGAACTGCTCCATGCCCCATTCCTTGATGAAGCCGTGGCCGCCGAAGACCTGCATGCACGAATTGGTCGCGATGTGGCCGTTGTCGGTGATGAAGGCTTTGACGATGGGCGTGAGCAGCGCGACCAGCTCGCCGCTGTCCTTGCGCACCTTCTCGTCGGGGTGGTTGTGCTCCTTGTCGAGCAGCAGCGTGCAGAAGATCTGCAGCGCGCGGCCGCCTTCGGCGTACGCCTTGGCCGTGAGCAGCATCTTGCGCACGTCGGGGTGCACGATGATGGGGTCGGCTTCCTTGTCCTTGGCCTTCACGCCCGACAGCGAACGCATCTGGATGCGGTCCTTGGCGTAGGCCAGCGCGTTTTGATAAGCCACTTCGGTGAGGCCCAGCGACTGGTTGCCCACGCCCAGGCGTGCGGCGTTCATCATCACGAACATCGCGGCCAGGCCCTTGTTGGGCTCGCCCACCAGCGTGCCGGTGGCGCCTTCGATCACGATCTGCGCGGTGGCGTTGCCGTGGATGCCCATCTTGTGCTCCAGGCCGGCGCAGAAGATCGGGTTGCGCTCGCCCAGCGAGCCGTCGGCCTTGACGTGGAACTTCGGCACCACGAACAGGCTGATGCCCTTGCTGCCCTTGGGCGCGTCCGGCAGGCGGGCCAACACCAGGTGAATGATGTTGCTCGTCATGTCGTGCTCGCCGGCCGAGATGAAGATCTTGCTGCCGGTGATGCGGTAGGTGCCGTCCGCCTGCGGCTCGGCCTTGGTGCGCAGCAGGCCCAGGTCGGTGCCGCAATGGGGTTCGGTCAGGCACATCGTGCCGGTCCACTCGCCGCTCGTGAGCTTGGGCAGGTAGGTCTTCTTCTGGTCGTCGGTGCCGTGTGCGGCCAGTGCCTCGTAGGCGCCGTGCGACAGGCCCGGGTACATGGTCCAGGCCTGGTTGGCGCTGTTGAGCATTTCGAACAGGCACTGGTTCACCACGAAGGGCAGGCCCTGGCCGCCGAAGGCCGGGTCGCACGACAGCGCGGGCCAGCCGCCTTCGACGTACTTGGCGTAGGCGTCCTTGAAGCCGGTGGGCGTCTTGACTTCGTGCGTGGCCTTGTCGAGCACGCAGCCTTCTTCGTCGCCGCTGATGTTCAGCGGGAAGGTGACTTCGGCGGCGAACTTGCCGGCCTCTTCGATCACCGCGTTGATGGTGTCGGCATCGGTCTCGGCGTGGGCCGGCAGTGCCTTGAGTTCCTCGGCGACGTTGAGCACTTCGTGCAGCACGAACTGCATGTCACGCACGGGGGGGTTGTAGGTAGGCATCCGGGACTCTCCTGGTCGAAGCTAGATAGATTGGAAAAAACGAAAACGGAAAAACGAAACGGGCAGCCGTGGCGCTCAGCGCACGGTCTTGAGCCGGCGCGTGCCGCGCGCAGCGGGCGCGGACTCGGCGGCATTGGAGGCAGGCGGCGCGTCCGGCGTGGCGGCGCGCGCAAGGATGTTGTCGAAGCCGACGTTGGCGCGGCCGATGGAGCCGGGCACCTGCAGGAAGCGGGCTTCGTAGTGCAGCGCGAGGATCAGGCCGTGGATCTCGAACCCGACCTGGCGCTCGTCGGCGTCGGCGCGCAGGTGGCCTTCGGTCTTGGACTGCACGATGGCGCGCAGCACGGCGGCCTGCCAGATGCTGACCGACTCGACCAGCGCGTCGCGCACCGGGCCCGGGCGGTCGTCGAATTCGGAGGCGCCGCTGATGTAGATGCAGCCCGAGTCGATTTCGGTCGAGGTGCGCTTCATCCAGTTGGCGAACATGGCGCGCAGGCGCGGCAGGCCGCGGGGCGCCTGCAGGGCGGGGAAGAACACCTCCTGCTCGAAGCGCGCGTGGTACTCGCGCACCACGGAAATCTGCAGTTCTTCGCGCGAGCCGAAGTGGGCGAAGACGCCCGACTTGCTCATCTTGGTGATCTCGGCCACGGCGCCGATCGACAGGCCCTCGAGCCCGATCTGCGCGGCCAGCGCCAGTGCGGCGTCGACGATGATGGCCTTGGTCTGCTGGCCCTTGGGGGCGGCGCGGGCCGGCTTGGCGGGAACGGCGGTGGCAGACATCGTGAAAGCTCCGAATAAAACGAACGGTCGTTCTATTTTGCAGGGGCTTTGCACTTTTGACCGCAAATGACCTTGGGCGGCGCTGGGTTAATAAAGGTTAGCCAAAGCAGGGGGCGACCGCCAGGGGGCCGCACCCTGCCCCTGCGGACTCAAAACTCCTGCGACACGGGGCGCAGCACGACCTCGTTGATGTCCACGTTGGCCGGCTGCTCCACCGCGTAGACGATGGCGCGCGCCACCGAATCGGCCGGAATCTGGTTGGCGTCGTAGAAGGCCTTCACGCCGGCGGCGCTCTCGGCGTCGCTGCTGCCGAACTTCAGCTCCGAGTCCACGGCGCCGGGCGACACGATGGTCACGCGCACGCCGCTGTTGCCCACCTCCACGCGCAGGCCTTCGGAGATGGCGCGCACCGCGTGCTTGGTCGCGCTGTAGACGGTGCCGATGGGCGTGAACACCTTCAGCCCGGCGATCGACGCGACGTTCACGATGTGGCCGCTGCCCTGCGCCTGCATGCGCGGCAGCACGGCGGCGATGCCGTAGAGCACGCCCTTGATGTTGACGTCGATGGTGCGGTCCCACTCGTCGACCTTGAGCTTGTCCAGCGGCGACAGCGGCATCACGCCCGCGTTGTTGACCAGCACGTCGATGCGGCCGAAGGCCTCGACGGTGGCGGCGGCGAGCTTTTCCAGATCGGCGCGCTGGGCCACGTCGGTGGCGACGGCGATGGCTTCGCCGCCGGCCTCGCGGATCTCGGCGACGACCTGGTCGAGCCGGTCGGTGCGGCGGGCCGCGAGCACCACCTTGGCGCCGCGCGCGGCCAGGTGGCGCGCCGTCGATTCGCCCAGGCCGCTGCTGGCACCGGTGACGATGGCAACCTTGCCCTGGATGTTGTCTTGAATGGAGGTCATGGAATTTCCTTGGGGTGTGTTGAAGAAGTGCATGCAGTGTGGAAAATCCACGCGTTCCAGTAAATGAAACTCTGGCGACTTCAGAATTCCCCAAAAAGGAACACCCCTGTCCAACCGCCTCGAAGCCCTGCGCGTGTTCTTCACCGCCGCCGATGCCGCCAACTTCCGCGAGGCGGCCGTGCGCCTGTCGGTGTCGCCGCAGGTGGTGACGCGCGCCGTGCGCGAACTCGAGGAAGAACTGGGCGAGCCGCTCTTTCACCGCAGCACGCGCGGCGTGCAGCTCACCGATTTCGGGCGCCAGCTCGCCGAGCGCGCCCGCGTGGCCGTGGGCGGCGTGGACGAACTTTTCCACCGCATCGACCGGCGCGCGCTGTCGCAGCACACGGGCACGGTGCGGGTCACGGCGCCGCATGTGTACGCCCGGCTGATCCCGCAGGCGCTGGCGCCGCTGCTGGTGCAGCACCCCGGGCTGGTGCTCGACCTGCGGCTGTCGGAGCAGCATGCCGACGTGGTCGACCAGCAGATCGACCTCGGCGTGCGCGTCGGCCCGATGCGCGACGCGCGCTTCGTGGCGCGGGGCGTGGGAAAGATGTCGCTGTGCGTGGTGGGCTCACCCGCACTCGTCGAGCGGGTCGGTGCGCCGCGCACCGTCGATGCGCTGTCCGGGCTGCCGGTGACGGCGCTGATCGACCACAGCTCGGGCCGGCCGTGGCCGTGGGCCTTCAGCAAGAAACGGGTGTTCACCGTGTCGTCGCCCGCGTTCGTGACGGACAACATCGACGCCGAATGCGCCGCGGTGCTCGCGGGCATCGGCTTCGGCCAGCTCATCGGGCCGCTGGCGCAGCCATGGCTGCAATCGGGCGCGCTGGTGGAGGTGCTGGCGGCCGAGGCGCCCGAGCCCTGGCCGATCCACGTCTACCGCCCGCAGCGCGCGCCGGTGCCGGCGCGCGTGCGGCTGGTGTACGACGAGCTGGTGCGCGTGCTCAGAGCTTGAAGGGCACCACTTCCTGGCGCTGCTCGCCCAGGCCTTCGATGCCCAGCGTCATCACGTCGCCCTTCTTCAGGAACAGCGGCGGCTTCATGCCCATGCCGACGCCAGGCGGCGTGCCGGTGGTGATCACGTCGCCGGGCATCAGCGTCATGAACTGGCTCACGTAGCTCACGAGCTTGGCCACGCTGAAGATCATGGTCTTGGTGCTGCCGGTCTGCACGCGCTGGCCGTTGAGGTCGAGCCACATCGCGAGCTTCTGCGGGTTCTCGATCTCGTCGCGCGTGACGAGCCAGGGGCCGATGGGGCCGAAGGTGTCACAGCCCTTGCCCTTGTCCCAGGTGCCGCCGCGCTCGATCTGGTATTCGCGCTCGCTCACGTCGTTGATGGTGCAGTAGCCGGCCACGTAGTCGAGTGCGCTCTTTTGCGACACGTAGCGCGCCTTCGTGCCGATGACCACGCCGAGCTCGACCTCCCAGTCGGACTTGACCGAGCCCTTGGGCAGCATCACCGGGTCGTTCGGGCCCTGGATGCAGCTGGTGGCCTTCATGAAGACGATGGGTTCCTTGGGCACCGGCAGGCCCGACTCGGCCGCGTGGTCGGCGTAGTTCAGGCCGATGGCGATGAACTTGCCGACGTTGGCCACGGGGCTGCCCAAGCGCGGCTTGCCCTTGACCAGCGGCAGCTTGTCGAGCTTGGTCTTGCGCAGCTTGGCAAGGGCGGCATCGCCGAGCTGGTCGGGACCGATGTCCTTGACGATGGCGCTCAGGTCGCGCAGCTTGCCTTCGTTGTCGATGAGACCGGGCTTTTCTTTGCCGGGGTTGCCGTAGCGGACGAGTTTCATGCGTTCCTTTCAGTGCATTGAATGGGGAATCAGTAGGTGGAGCGGCCGCCCGACAGGTCGAACACGGCGCCGGTGGAAAAGGAGCAATCGTCGGTGCACAGCCAGCCGACCATCGCGGCCACCTCTTCCACGGTGCCGAAGCGGCCCATGGGAATCTTCGAAAGCATGAAGGCGATGTGGTCGGGGGTCATCTGGTCGAAGATGGCGGTCTTCACCGCCGCGGGCGTCACGCAGTTCACGCGGATGCCGGTGTCGGCCAGCTCCTTGCCGAGCGACTTGGTGAGCCCGATGACGGCGGCCTTGCTCGCACTGTACGCGCTGGCGTTGGGGTTGCCGTCCTTGCCCGCCACCGAGGCGATGTTGACGATGCGGCCCTCGCCCTTCGTGCCCTGCCTGCGCATCTGCGCCACCACCTCGCGGCAGCACAGGAACACGCCGTTGACGTTGACCTCCATCACCTGGCGCCAGTCGTCCACTGGGTAGTCCCACAGCTTGACGTTGGGCCCGGTGATGCCGGCGCTGTTGACCAGCGCATCGATGCGCGGCGCGTGGGCGAGCGTGGCGGCCACGGCCTTTGCGACCGACGGCTGCTGCGTCACGTCGACCTTCAATGCGAAGGCCTTGGCGCCCAGCGCTTCGGCCGCGCGCACCGCGGCGGCCTCGTCGCGGTCCCACAGCGTGACGCTGCCGCCCGAGGCGACGAGCCGCTGCGCGATGCCGAAGCCCAGCCCCGTGGCACCGCCGGTGACCACGGCGTGGCGGCCTTCGAAATCGAGCCGGTTCATATCGTGATGCCGCCGTCGACCGTGAAGTACTGGCCGGTGGCGAAGATGGATTCGTCGCTCGCCAGGAACACCACCACCGGCGCGATCTCCTCGGCCTGCGCGAGCCGGCCCATGGGCTGGCGCGCCACGAAGGCCTTGCGCGCGGCCTCGGGGTCGGCATTGGCGTTGATGCGGTCGCCCAGCGAGGGCGTGTCGACCGTGCCCGGGCACACGGCATTGCAGCGGATGCCGCGGGCCACGTAGTCGGCCGCCACGCTCTTGGTGAGGCCGAGCACGGCCGCCTTGGTGGTGCCGTAGACGAAGCGGTTGGGCAGGCCCTTCATGCTGGAGCACACGCTGGCCATGTTGATGATGCTGCCGCGCCCGGCCGCGAGCATGCCGGGCAGCACGGCCTGGATGGTCCACATCTGGGCGCGCACGTTGAGGCGGAAGGCAAAGTCGAGGTCATCGTCGCCGGCCTGCTCGATGGTGCCGTTGTGCACCACGCCCGCACAGTTGAAGAGCACGTCCAGCGTGGGCAGCTGCGCCACGACCGCGCCGATGGCGGCCTTGTCGAGCACATCGAGCTTCAGGGCCGTGACGTTCGCCACGCCGGCGTAGGCCGACAGCAGCTGCTCGTTGACGTCGGTGGCCCACACATGGGCGCCCTCGGCCGCGAGCGCCAGCACGCTGGCGCGGCCGATGCCCTGGCCGGCGGCGGTGACGAGCACGGTCTTTCCCTTCAATCTCATGGTCGGTGTCTCCTGGGGTGTTCTGCGGATGCGGGGTGGGTTCGGGTTAGGCCCGATGGGTGACATCTGTGAATCGCCGTATTCTGAATTGGCCTTACCACTTGTCCAATTCAGGACAACCCTTAAGCCGATCCACCGCCTCGCCCGCACCCACTGCCTGCTCCCGTGCCGCTCCAGACCGTCGAACCCCAACGCCTCTATCGCCAGATTGCCGACCAGCTCCGAGGGCTGATCGCCAAGGGCGAATTCGACGTGGGCGCGCGCCTGCCCGCCGAGCGCGACCTGGCCAAGCAGCTCGGCGTGAGCCGGCCCTCGGTGCGCGAGGCGCTCATCGCGCTGGAGGTCGAGGGCTGGGTCGAGGTGCGCACCGGCTCGGGCGTGTACGTGCTCGACCGCTCGCACCGCGCCAGCGCGCCGGTGGCGCCCACCGAGTGGGGGCCGCTGGAGCTGATCCGCGCACGCCGCGTGATCGAGGGCGAGACCGCCGCCATCGCCGCCCTCTCGGGCAAGCGCAAGGACGTGGACGCGATGACGCGCGCCATCGCCACCATGCGCGAGATGGCCGACCGCAACGTCATGCCGCTGGACGGCGACCGCGCCTTTCACCTGGCCATCGTCGGCGCCAGCGGCAACGTGGTGCTGGTCGAGACGGTGCAGGGCTTCTGGGATTCGCGCCGCGGCCCGATCTTCACGCGGCTGGGCGGCTACTTCGAGACCGTGACCTCGTGGCGCGCCGCCATCACCGAGCACGAGGCGATCCGTGACGCCATTGCCGCGCGCGACGCCGAGGCCGCGCGCAGCGCGATGCACACGCACATGGACAACTCGCACCACCGTTTCAGCGCGAGCTGGCGCCGCGCCAAGCCCGCCTGATTTCTCGCCAGCCTTCCTGCCAGTTCACTACAACGGAGACACACCCCATGATCAGCAGCAGCAAGAACAGCAAACGCACCGCCCTCAAGGCCCTGGCCGCCTGCGCCCTCGCAGCCGGCGCGCTGGGCGTATCGGGCATCGCCTCGGCGCAGACCAAGCTCAAGTGGGCCCACGTCTACGAGACCTCGGAGCCCTTCCACAAGTACTCGGTGTGGGCGGCCGAGGAGATCAAGAAGCGCAGCAACGGCAAGTACGACATCCAGGTGTTCCCGGCCTCCAGCCTGGGCAAGGAAGCCGACATCAACCAGGGCCTGACGCTGGGCACGGTGGACATCGTGCTGACCGGCGCGAGCTTCGCGGGCAACAGCTACAAGCCGCTGGCCATCACCTACTTTCCGTTCATCTTCCGCGACGCGGAGCACCAGCTGAAGTACGCCAGGAGCGACGTGTTCAAGGAGCTCGCCAAGGGCTACGACGACAAGACCGGCAACCACATCACGGCGCTCAACTACTACGGCGCGCGCCACGTCACCTCGAGCGCGGCCAAGCCGGTGAGCAAGCCCGAGGACATGAAGGGCCTGAAGATCCGCGTGCCCGACGCGCCCGCCTACCTGGCCTTCCCCAAGTCGCTGGGCGCCAACGCCACGCCGATCGCCTTCGCCGAGGTGTACCTCGCGCTGCAAAGCGGCACCGTGGATGCGCAGGAGAACCCGCTGCCCACCATCGAGGCCAAGAAGTTCTACGAGGTGCAGAAGAACATCTCGCTGACCGGCCACATCGTCGACTCGCTGCTCACCGTGGTCTCGGGCCAGCTGTGGGCCAAGCTCAGTGCCGACGAGAAGAAGATGTTCAACGACGTGATGCAGGAAGCCGCCGAGAAAACCGGCCGCGAGATCATCGCCTCCGAGACCCGGCTGGTGGAGGAGTTCAAGAAGAAGGGCAACAACGTGATCACGGTCGACAAGGGCGCGTTCCGCGAGGCCGTGCTCAAGAACACCAAGCCCACCGACCACGGCTACCGCCAGCAGGACTACGACCGCATCATCGCGATCAAGTAAGGCCACACGATGAGCGACGACAAGCTGCTGGGCGACGACGGCGAGTTCCACGCCAAGGACGAGGCCGTCGACCTGTCCGGCACCACCGTGGAGGCCTGGGCCGCCCTGGGCATCTTCTGGGTGCTGGGCCTCACGGTGCTCTACCAGTTCGTGACGCGCTACGTGCTGAACGACTCGGCCTCCTGGACCGAGGAGATCGCGCGCTACCTGCTGGTGGGCACGGTGTTCGTGGGCGCGTCGATCGGCGTGGCGCGCAACAACCACATCCAGGTCGACTTCTTCTACCGCCACATGCCGCCGGCCATGGGCCGCGCGCTGGGGCTGCTGGTCGACGTGCTGCGCACGGCGTTCTTCGCGGCGGCCGTGGTCATGACGGTGCAGATGATGCTCAAGATCGGCAACAACGCGAGCATGACCATCGTCGACCTGCCGATGAACATCGTCTACGGCGTGTGCCTGCTGGGCTTCGTCGCCATGTGCGTGCGCTCGGTGCAGGTGAGCGTGGTGCACTGGCGCCGCGGCTACTGCGTGCTGGAGCGGCCCGAATCCACGATCGACGACCGCTGAGGTCGCAACCCCACTCCATCACGACAACAACATGCTGAAGATCGCCTTCCTGCTCTTCATGAGCGCCGGCATCCCGGTCGCCGTGGCCATGGCCGGTGCCTCGCTGGTCTACATCCTCTGGAGCGGCAACCTGCCGGGCTTCGTCGTCATTCACCGCATGGTGAGCGGCGTCGACAGCTTTCCGCTGCTCGCCGTTCCCTTCTTCATCCTCGCCGGCAACCTGATGAACAACGCCGGCATCACCAACCGCATCTACAACTTCGCGCTCGCGCTGGTGGGCTGGCTCAAGGGCGGCCTGGGGCACGTGAACATCCTGGGCTCGGTGATCTTCTCGGGCATGAGCGGCACCGCGATCGCGGACGCGGCCGGCCTGGGCACGATCGAGATCAAGGCCATGAAGGAGCACGGCTACTCGACCGAGTTCGCGGTCGGCGTGACCGCGGCCTCGGCCACGCTGGGGCCGATCATTCCGCCGAGCCTTCCCTTCGTGATCTACGGGATGATGGCCAACGTGTCGGTGGGCGCGCTGTTCATCGCGGGGCTGATGCCGGGGCTCATCATGACGCTGCTCATGATGCTCACGGTGGCCTACTACGCGCACAAGAACGGCTGGGGCGCGGACGTGAAGTTCCAGTGGCCGCGCCTCATGAAGGCGCTGGTCGAGCTGCTGGTGGTGTGCCTGTGGCCCACGCTGCTGTGGTTCGCAGTCGACAAGTTCGGCGCGCCGGCCCAACCGGCGGTGGCCATTGCGCTGGTGATTCTTTTCGCGGCCGACAAGGTCTTCAAGTTCGAGGCGGTGCTGCCGATCATGACGCCGGTGCTGCTCATCGGCGGCATGGCGACGGGCCTGTTCACCGCCACCGAAGGCGCGATTGCCGCCTGCGTGTGGGCGATGGTGCTGGGCTTCTTCTGGTACCGCACGCTGCAGTGGAAGATGTTCGTCAAGGTCTGCCTGGAGACGGTGGAGTCGACCTCGACGGTGCTCTTCATCGTGGCGGCCGCCTCGATCTTCGGCTGGATGCTGACGGCCACCGGTGTCACGGCCGACATCGCGAGCTGGGTGCTCAACTTCACCAAGGAAGCCTGGGTGTTCCTGCTGCTCGCGAACCTGCTGATGCTGTTCGTGGGCTGCTTCCTGGAGACCACGGCGGCCATCACGATCCTGGTGCCGATCCTGCTGCCGATCTCGAACCAGCTGGGCATCGACCCGGTGCACTTCGGCGTGGTGATGGTGCTCAACCTGATGATCGGCGTGCTGCACCCGCCGATGGGCATGGTGCTGTTCGTGCTGGCGCGCATCGCCAACCTGAGCATCGAGCGCACGACGATGGCGATCCTGCCCTGGCTGGTGCCGTTGCTGTTGAGCCTGGGCATCATCACCTACTGGCCCGCCACCGTGCTGTGGCTGCCGAAGATCATGCAGTAACGACCACCGCCGGCGCACCCGCGCCGGCTCCGAGAACGATACCCACGATGACCCCCTACATCCGACTCCATCCCGCCGACGACGTCGTCATCGCGCGCTCGCAACTGCTGGGCGGCACGCTCGTCGAGAACGTGGCCGTGCGCGGCCTGATCCCGCCGGGCCACAAGGTCGCCATGCGCGCCATCGCGCAGGGCGAACCGGTGCGCCGCTACAACCAGATCATCGGCTTCGCGAGCAAGCCCATTGCCGCCGGCGAGCACGTGCACACGCAGAACCTGGACATGGGCCCCGACAAGGGCGACTTCGAACGCGACTACGCCTTCGGCGCCGACGTGAAGCCCGCGCCCGCAAAACGCGAGGCCACCTTCATGGGCATCAAGCGCGCCGATGGCCGCGTGGCCACGCGCAACTACATCGGCGTGCTGACCAGCGTGAACTGCTCGGCCACGGCCGCGCGCGCGATTGCCGACCACTTCTCTCGCAAGACGAATCCGCAGGCGCTGGCGGCGTTTCCGAATGTCGACGGCGTGGTCGCGCTCACGCACGGCACGGGCTGCGGCATGGACACGCAGGGCATGGGCATGCAGATCCTGGAGCGCACGCTCACGGGCTACGCCACGCACCCGAACTTCGCGGGCGTGCTGGTGGTGGGGCTCGGCTGCGAAGCCAACCAGATCAACGCCTGGCTCGCGACCGGCCACCTGGCCGAGGGCGAGAACTTCCGCACCTTCAACATCCAGGACACGGGCGGCACGCGCAAGACGGTCGAGAAAGGCGTGGCGCTCATCAATGAAATGCTGCCGCGCGCCAACGCAGTGAAGCGCGAGCCGTGCAGCGCGGCGCACATCACCATCGGGCTGCAGTGCGGCGGCTCCGACGGCTACTCGGGCATCAGCGCGAACCCGGCGCTCGGTGCGGCGGTCGACCTGCTGGTGGCGCACGGCGGCACGGCCATCCTGAGCGAAACGCCCGAGGTGTACGGCGCCGAGCACCTGCTCACGCGCCGCGCGGTGAAGCGCGAGGTCGGCCAGAAGCTCGTGGACCGCATCAAGTGGTGGGAGCACTACACAGAGATCAACGAAGGCGAGATGAACAACAACCCCTCGCCCGGCAACAAGGCGGGCGGGCTCACGACCATCCTCGAAAAATCACTGGGCGCGGTCGCCAAGGGCGGCACGAGCAACCTCGAGGCGGTGTACGAGTACGCGGAGCCCGTGACCGCGCATGGCTTCGTCTACATGGACACGCCGGGCTACGACCCGGTGAGCGCCACGGGCCAGGTGGCGGGCGGCGCGAACCTGATCTGCTTCACGACCGGTCGCGGCTCGGCCTATGGCTGCGCGCCCTCGCCCTCGCTCAAGCTGGCGACCAACTCGGCGCTGTGGCAGCGGCAGGAAGAAGACATGGACATCAACTGCGGCGAGATCGTCGACGGCACGGCCTCGATTGCGGAGATGGGCCAGCGCATCTTCGAGCTGGTGCTGGCCACGGCCTCGGGTGCGCACTCGAAGAGCGAGCAGCACGGCTACGGGCAGAACGAGTTCGTGCCCTGGCAAGTCGGCGCGGTGATGTGAGGCCCATGCAGCCCCTGCCCGCCCGCCCGCCCATCGGCCACGCCATCCCATTGAACGCACGAGGAGCCTGATCCATGTCCAGAACCCTGCCGGCCGACGGCCTGCAAGCCAACGTCGCCCGCATCCTCGAAGCGGCGGGCAGCAGCGCCGCCGAAGCGCAGCAGGTGGCCGCCAACCTCGTGCTGGCCAACCTGAGCGGGCACGACTCGCACGGCGTAGGCATGCTGCCGCGCTACATCGATGCGGTGGCCGAAGGCGGCCTCGTGCCCAACGCCGCCGTGAAGGTCAATCTCGACATCGGCACGCTGATGGGCCTGGACGGCCAGCACGGCTACGGGCAGATCGTCGGCGTGCAGGCGATGGAGCTCGGCATCGCGCGCGCGAAGCAGCACGGCAGCTGCATCTTCACGCTCGCGAACGCGCACCACCTGGGGCGCATCGGCCATTTCGCCGAGATGGCGACGGCGCAGGGGCTGGTGGCGATGCACTTCGTCAACGTGCTCTCGCGGCCCGTGGTGGCGCCCTGGGGCGGCGGCGACGGGCGCTTCGGCACCAACCCGTGCTGCATCGGCATTCCGCTGGCGGGCGCCGAGCCCTTCGTGCTCGACTACGCGACCAGCCGCGTGGCGCAGGGCAAGATGCGCGTGGCCCACAACAAGGGCGAGCAGGTGCCCGACGGCTACCTCATCGACGAACGCGGCGCGCCCACCAACGATCCGGGCGTGGTCGTGGTGCCGCAGGGCAACGGCCTGTTCGGCGCGCTCATGACCTTCGGCGAGCACAAGGGCTACGGCATGGCCGTGGCCTGCGAGTTGCTGGGCGGCGCGCTCACGGGTGGCGGCACCTGGCACCGGCCGGCGGACACGGCGCGCACGGTGCTCAACGGCATGCTGACGGTGCTGATCGACCCCGCGAAGCTCGGCACGCAGAAAGCCTTCGACGAGGAGGCACGCGAGTTCATCGGCTGGCTGCGGCAAAGCCCACCGGGCCAGGGCTTCGAGGCCGTACAGATCGCGGGCGAGCCGGAGCGCCAGGCGCGCGCGGCACGCCGGCGCGACGGCGTGTGGGTCGATGACGCGACCTGGGGCGAGATCGTCGCCGCCGGCGCCAAGGTGGGCGTGGCCGTCGCCTAGCGCCGCGCCGCCTGGCGCGACTTCTGGCTCAGCACCAGCGCGATGCCGCCGAGGATCGCCACCGAGGCGAGCGCCAGCCGCGGCGTGATCGCTTCCGACAGGAACAGCACGCCGCCGAACGCCGCCAGGAGCGGCACCGACAGTTGCACCGTGGCCGCCCGCAAGGCCGACAGGCGGCCCAGCGCCGCGTACCAGACCACGTAGCCGAGCCCCGAGGTCAGCGCACCGGAGGCGACGGCCAGCGCGACGCCGCGCGCATCGGCGTGCGCGCGCGTGGCGAACACCAGGCTCAGTGCCAGGGCCAGCGGCACGGCGCGCAGGAAGTTGCGCGCGGTCGCAGCCAGCGGATCGGCCACGCCCCGGCCGCGCAGCGAATACACGCCCCACGCCACGCCCGCCACCGCCATCAGCACGGCGCCCAGCAGCGGCGGCGCGGCGACGCCCGGCGACACCAGGTAGACAAGGCCGGCCGCCGCAAGGACAAAGCCGCACCATGCGAGCACCCCGAAGCGCTCGCCGCCGCCCAACCCCGCGCCCAGCATCGTGAGCTGCACCGCGCCGAAGAGGATCAGCGCGCCCGTGCCCGCCGGGAGACTGAGGTAGGCGAAGGAGAAGAACGCGACGTACGCGAACAGCATGACGGCCGGGAGCCAGCCGGTGTGCCCGAGGGCGGACGGCTGCGCCCGGAAGCGCACGACGAGCGCCAACGTGATCGCCCCGGACGCGAGCCGGATGCTGCCGAAGCTGGCCGGGTCGATGCCGCCGTGCTGCAGCGCGAGCCTGCACAGCAGCGAGTTGGCCGCGAACGCGACCATGGCGACGGCGGTGAGCGCGACGGCGTGCAGGAGAGGGGCCGGGCGGGCGGCGGCGGCGTCAGGCATGGCGCGCGCCGGAAGGCCAGCAAAGGCGGGAAGGACAAGCACTCATGCGAGCCTCCGATCCAGAGGTCATGCGAAACGGGCTTGTCACCGCGGCACCGCGTGGCGGCAAGGGAGGAAATCGATCGTACGCGCCGCAAGGGGCCGCGTCGAGTTCAGCGTTACGGCGCCGGCCTTGCCGGCAAGGCCATCAAACGATCAGGGCGATCGTGGCTTCCAGGTGTTCCGACGGCGCGCGGCGGAAACCCGAGCGCGCAAAGCGCTGCAGCTGCCCCACCACGAAGGCCGTGAGCGCCGCGGCGCGCACCTGGGCGTCGACGCTGGGCGTGGCCGAGCCGTCGGCGGCGGCCGCGCCGCGCAGCACCTGGCGCAGCGTGGCCTCGATCTTGTCGAAGAACTGGTTCATGCGCTGCTGCAGACGCTCGTTCTCGAACACCAGCGCATCGCCGACCATGACGCGCGTCATACCGGGGTTGCGCTCGGCGAACTGCACGAGCAGCACGAGGATGCGGGCCGCCTGCTGGCTGCCGGTGGCGCCTTCGCGCTCGAGGATCTGGTTGACCAGCGTGAAGACGCTCTGCTCGATGAAGTCGATGAGGCCCTCGAACATCTGGGCCTTGCTCGCGAAGTGGCGGTACAGGGCCGCCTCGCTCACCTCGAGCCGCGCGGCCAGCGCGGCGGTGGTGACCCGCTCGGCACCGGGCTGCTCCAGCATGGCGGCCAGCGCCTGCAGGATCTGCACGCGCCGCTCGCCCGGCTTGGGGCGCTTGCGCGTCGGTGCGGCGGCGGGCGTGTCGGCTGGGGTCTCTACGCCGGGGGCAGCTGTCTCTTCGTTCTGCATGGGAGCGCGTGCAAAGATGTAATCAATTGATTCTCGCACAGCGCAGTGAGCGCGCGCCTTCCGCCGCAGGAAGGCACGCGCAGGGCGCTCAGCGCGCCCGGATCATCGTGCCGTAGGCCTGGTCGGTCAGGATCTCGAGCAGCATCGCGTGCGGCACGCGGCCGTCGATGATGTGCACCGCGTTCACGCCGCTCTTGGCCGCGTCGAGCGCGCCTTCGATCTTGGGCAGCATGCCGCCCGAGATGGTGCCGTCGGCGAACAGGTCGTCGATTTCGCGCGCGCTCAGGTTGGTGAGCAGGTTGCCGTTCTTGTCGAGCACGCCGGGCGTGTTCGTCAGCAGCATGAGCTTCTCGGCCTTGAGCACCGTGGCCAGCTTGCCGGCGACGACGTCGGCGTTGATGTTGTAGCTCTCGTTCTCCTCGCCGAAGCCGATCGGGCTCACGACGGGAATGAAGGCGTCGTCCTGCAGTGCCTTGACCACGCTGGGGTCGATGGAGACGATGTCGCCGACCTGGCCCACGTCGTGGTGCACGTTCGGGTCGGTGCGGTCGGCCAGCTTGAGCTTTTGCGCGCGAATGAGGCCGCCGTCGCGCCCCGTGAGGCCCACGGCCTTGCCGCCGGCCTGGTTGATCAGGCCCACGATGTCCTGCTGCACCTCGCCGGCCAGCACCCATTCGACGACTTCCATGGTCTCGGCGTCGGTCACGCGCATGCCCTGCACGAAGCTGCCCTTCTTGCCCAGCTTGTTCAGCGCGGCCTCGATCTGCGGGCCGCCGCCGTGCACCACCACCGGGTTCATGCCGACCAGCTTGAGCAGCACCACGTCTTCGGCGAAGTCGGCCTGCAGCGCCGGGTCGGTCATGGCGTTGCCGCCGTACTTGATGACGATGGTCTTGCCGTGGAACTTGCGGATGTACGGCAGCGCCTGGGCCAGGATCTCGGCCTTGTCGCGCGGAGGGATGTTGAGGACGGGGTCGGTCATGGGCGGTCAGGCTCCAAAGCGGTGGACGATGGGAAGAATTCTCGCAACAAGGCGGTGCCGGCGGTCAGGGCCGCAGCCAGCGCGGGACCTTGAAGCGCACGATCATCAGGTACGCCCCGACGTAGGTCGTGACGAACAGAAGGCAGAACAGCATCAGCACGAAGGTGTTGTTCCAGAACAGCACCGCGGGCACCACCGACAGCGCGGCGAACATCCACAAATAGGGCGAGGTGCGGTTGTTGCGCGCCAGCAGCTGGCGCGCCTCGTCGTCCGCGAAGGCCACGCGCACGATGCGCCGGAAGATCAGCTGGTGGAAGTGCAGCGCGTCGGCCGTGCCCGGCGACTGGCCCCGGGCCAGCTTGCGGTAGATGGAGAACAGCGTCTCCCACACCGGGTAGATCAGGAGCAGCATCGGGAACCACGGCGACACCACGCGGTGGCGCTGCACCAGCGTCACGCAGGCCACGGCGATCACCATGCCCCAGACGTAGGCGCCGCCGTCGCCGGCGAAGATCTTGCCGCGCGGGTAGTTCCAGACCAGGAAGCCGAAGGTGGCGCCGACCAGGCAGATCACCATCGCCGCCAGCTGCCGGTCGCCCAGCTGCAGCGCGACGTGCGAGATCGCCAGGCACACGAGCACGGCCACGGTGCCGGCCAGGCCGTTGTAGCCGTCGATGATGTTGAAGGCATGCGGCAGGCCGCCGATGGCCAGGGCCGCGAAGACCAGCGAGGCATAGGGCAGCAGCGCCAGCCAGCCGTCGAGCGTCTCGAAGCCGGTGCGCGCCACGCCCAGCCCTTGCACCCAGCACACCAGCAGCGCCGAGCCGATGGTCAGGCCCAGCCGGTAGCGCACCTTGACCTGCTGGGTCACGTCTTCGACGATGCCGCCGAGCACGGCGGGCAGGATGCACACCAGCGTGAGCATCGAGGACTTGAGCGGCCAGGCGATGTTCAGCGGCTCGATCAGGCCGGCGCCCAGCCAGGCCGCGCTCATGCCGAGCATGATGCCGGCCCCGCCCAGGCGCGGCACGTGGCCCTTGTGGAAACGCTGGGGCATGTCGGCGCCGTAGCGGCGTGCGTGTCTGCGCGCGCGGCGCATGAACAGCTGCACCGCGATGGCGGAGACGAAGAAACTGAGGATGATCAGGGCAATCATGAGTGGGGTTGGGGGAACCCTAGAATTCCCGAGCGAAATTAGACCATGCCCACGCCCCCTTCTTCACCCCACGCCCCGGTCACCCTGTCGATCGTGAGCCACGGCCAGCTCGCGCTGGTGCTGCCGCTGCTCGAGCAGCTCGACCGCCACAGCCGAGGCTCGATCGCCAAGGTCGTGCTCACGCTGAACATTCCCGAGGCCGACCTGCTCGCAGGACGACAGTGGGGTTTCGCCATCGAGCGCATCGAGAACGCGGCGCCCCTGGGCTTCGGCGCCAACCACAACCAGGCCTTCGCGCACTGCGACACGCCCTGGTTCCTGGTGCTCAACCCCGACATCCGCTTCGACGCCGACGTGCTCGCCCCGATGCTCGCCCAGGCCGCGCCCGATGCCGGCCTGATGACGCCGCGCATCCTGGAGTCGGGCCGGCCCGAGCCCGAGCCGCACCGCGCGCTGCTGACCCCCTTCGAGATCCTGGGCCGCAAGAAACCCGGCTACCAGCCGCCGGCCGTGCCGGCCTGGATTCCCGGCCTGTTCATGCTGTTTCGCAGCGAGGCCTACCGCAAGATCGGCGGCTTCGACGAGCGCTTCTTCATGTACGGGGAAGACTTCGACATCTGCGCCCGCACCCGGCTGGCCGGCTGGAAGCTCCAGGTGACCGAAGACCTGCGCGCGCGCCACGACGCCCAGCGCGCCAGCCACCGCAGCAAGAAGTACCTGTACTGGCACGTGACCAGCCTGCTCAAGGTGTGGCTGTCGGGCGCTTTCTGGCGCTACTGGCGGCTGCAGCGCGCCGCCGCCTGAAAAAGGCACGCCGGCGTTTGCGAGGACAATCGGGGCCGAAAAGCCCGCACGAAAAGCCCGCTAGCGCCGCTTTCAGCACCGACGATGACGACCACGAGCAGCCCGACCTCCCTCCCCGAACACGCCCACCTGGTTCACCCGAAATACCGCCCGGACATCGACGGGCTGCGCGCGGTCGCGGTGCTCTCGGTGCTCGGCTACCACGCGTTCCCGCAGTGGATCAAGGGCGGCTTCATCGGTGTCGACATCTTCTTCGTCATCTCGGGCTTCCTGATCACCACCATCATCCTGGGCAGCTTCCAGGGCGACGGCTTCAGCTACCGCGAGTTCTATGCGCGCCGCGTGAAGCGCATCTTCCCGGCGCTGGCGCTGGTGCTGCTGGCCACCATGGCTTTCGGCTGGTTCGCCCTGCTGCCGCACGAATGGGAACAGCTGGGCAAGCACGTGGCCGCGGGCGCAGGCTTTGTCTCGAACTTCGCCTTCTGGAGCGAGGCCGGCTACTTCGACAACGCCGCCGAGACCAAGCCGCTTTTGCACCTGTGGTCGCTGGCCATCGAAGAGCAGTTCTACATCTTCTGGCCCGTGCTGCTGGGCCTGGCCTGGAAGCGCAAGTGGCGCATGCTCGCGGTGCTCGGCACGGTGGCGGCGATGTCGTTCCTGCTCAACGTGACGACCATCCACAGCCACCGCACGGCCGCGTTCTATTCGCCGCTGTCGCGCTTCTGGGAACTGATGATCGGCGGCATGCTGGCCTACGCGCGGCTCCACCGCCCGCCACCGAAGCCAGGCTGGAGCCGCCACGCGCAGTCGATCGCCGGCCTCGTGCTGATCGTGCTGGGCCTGTGCTACATCCGCGGCGGCAAGGCCTTCCCCGGGTTCTGGGCCATCCTGCCGTCGGTAGGCGCCTTCTTCTGCATCGCCGCCGGACCGAGCGGCGTGCTCAACCGCTATGTGCTCGCGTCCAAGCCGATGGTCTGGGTCGGGCTGATCAGTTACCCGCTCTACCTCTGGCACTGGCCGCTGCTGGCCTATGCGCGCATCCTCGAGGGCAAGCTGCCATCGGACGGCATCCGCGCGCTGATGCTGGTGGCGTCGTTCGTGCTCGCGTGGCTGACCTACCGGTTCGTCGAGCGCTACACGCGCCGCAGCGAGAACCCGACGGTGACGGCGGGGCTGGTGGCCGTGATGATCGGCTTCGTCGTGCTCGGCCTGCTGGCGACCACGCGCTACTACGTGGGCCGCCACAGCGATCCGTACTTCAACAAGACCGCCGCGGCTGCCAAGGACTGGGCCTACCCGGACGGCCTGAGCCCGATCAAGGTCGACGGCGAGGTGCTGCAGCAGATCGGGCAGGGCAAGCGGCGGGTGCTGTTCTTCGGGGACAGCCACGTCGAGCAGTACGGGCCGCGCGCCGTCGAGCTCTCCAAGACCTCGCCGGGCACGCTCGATTCGCTCTCCTTCGTGACCTGGGGCGCCTGCCCGCCGATTCCCAACGTGGTCGACGAGCAGAACAACCTCTGCGGCGAACGCCGCGACGGCGGCATGCGGCTGGCCATGAGCGACCGGTTCGACGCCGTCGTCTTCGGCGGCTGCTGGAACTGCTACTTCTCCGAGACCGGGAAGCCCAACGCAGAGAACGCAGCGGCCGACCGCTACTACTTCTTCGACGGCAAGGACAAGCGGCGCTTCATGGGCGGCGGCGGCGTGGACTTCTCGCTCAACATGCTCGAGACCGTGCTGACCACGTTGGCCAAGCACAAGCAGGTCTACCTGCTGCTGGACAACCCGGTCGGCGAGGGCTTCGGCCCCGAGGAGTTCATCAAGGGCGGCCGCCTGGGCGACATGCAAGTGGGCAAGATGTCGCCCACCGCTCCCTGGGACGCGAGGCAGAAGGCGCTGCACGAGCGCATGCGGCAGATCGCGCAGCGCAGCGGCGCCATCGTGATCGACCCGATCCCGACCCTGTGCCAGAAGGACTGGTGCACCCGCGCCGATGCCGACGCCACGCCGATCTACAAGGACGCGGGCCACCTGCGCGCCGAGTACGTGCGCACGCACGCCACCTACATGGACCCGGCGATGACGTCGGCGCCGGCCCGCTGAGGACCAGGCTGCGGCGGCCTGCGGGCCGCCGCGGCGCGCATCAGGACTTGTAGACCTTGCGCAGGCTGCGGATGCCCGGCAACTTCGTCAGCGCGCCGATGAAGCGCACCATGCCCGGCGTGCTCCGGCGCAGCAGGAACAGCGTGATCCACAACCGCAGCTTCTTCTTGCGGCCCACATACGGGTTCGCGAAGACGATGGCCGCGTAGTCGTCGAGCACCGCCGTCATCTCGCCGCGGTACTGGTCGTCCTTCTTGATGGCCTCGATCGCCTCGTTCACGAAGAACAGCTGGAAGCGCGGCATCAGGTATTCGCGCAGGTAGTAGCGGCCACGCTGGTGCTCGTCGGGGAACATCTGCAGCAGCTTCTTGAAGTACTTGAAGCGGCTGCGCACCATGCGGATGCCGAACGAGGTGCTGGCCGTGTGGATGCACCAGACCGTCACCGCCTTGTCCACGAAGTGATTGCTGTAGCCCTTGCGGAAGATGCGCAGGAACAGGTCGTCGTCCTCGTAGCCCATGAACTGCGAGTCGAAGCCGCCCACCGCGTCGAAGGCCTTGCGGCTCACGAGCGCGGCCGAGGGCAGCACGAACATGTCGTAGCGCAGCAGGTCGAAGATGCTGCGCTTCGGATGCTGTGCGTGGTCCTTGATGACGCCCGTGCGAATCACGTTGCCGTCGCCGTCCGCTTCGTACAGGTCGGCGTAGATGTAGCCGAACAGGCGGTCGTCCCACGGGATCGACGACACCAGCGTCTCGATGTGGTTCGGCAGGTAGAAGTCGTCCTGGTCCAGGAAGCAGATGTACTCGGAGGTCGACGCCGCCACGCCCGCATTGCGCGCCGAGCCCTGGCCGCCGTTCTCCTTGTCGAGGATGCGGAACGGGTAGCGGGCCGCCAGCCCGTCGAGCGCGGCGCGCTCCTCCGGACGCGAGCCGTCGTTGACCACGATCACCTCGTGTGCGGGCACCGACTGCTCGAACACGCTCTTCACCGAGCGCTCGATGAAATCGGCGCCGTTGTAGAACGGAATGATGACCACGACGTTCGGCCAGGCCATCGGCTCGCCGGGCGGGGAAGGGTTCGCGGGGACGTTGGTTGGGTTCATTGTTGTTGTGTCAGACAGATTCGAAAAGATCGCGGACCACGCCGCGCACCCCGCGGCCGAACTTGTCGTAGCGACCGGTCATGGCCTCGCGCAGGATCGGCACGCACCGGGCCAGGCGCGAGGCGGGCAAGCCGGCGCGGAAGCGCTGGTGCACGATCTTGCTGCGCACCTTGTCGATGATCTCGGGGGGCACGCGATCGCCGAGCTGGAGTAGACGCTCCAGCAACAGCTCGGCCTTGATCGCGCGCTCGACGTGCGTGTTGCCCCGCGAGGCGAGCGCCTTGCGCACCTTTTCCTTGAAGGTGTCGCGGCGGGCGCCGATCTGGTTGGATTCGTGCTGGCGGTATTCGATGAGGGACTCTTCCAGCAGGTCGACCCGCGACGTCGTCGACGCGACGATCCCCAGCCATTCATCGTGCACCCATTCGACGGGCAGCGGCAGCGCATCGGCGAGCAGCGTACGACGGAAAACCGTGGTGGCGCCGGTCACGAGGTTGCGGCGCAGAAACACGTCGAAGGCTCGGCCTGTGTGGATCCGCTCGATTTCGGACGGCGTGACCTCGAGCGCATGGAACAGCGTGTTGCCCAGGTCGCGGCCTTGGGAATCCACGAGGCGCGCGTCGGTGTGCAGCAGCCACAAGTTGTCGTCCTGCACGAAAGGCGCCACCATCCGCTCCAGCCGGTCGGGCATCCACACGTCGTCCTGGTCGCTCAGCGCGATCAGGTCGCCGGTGCAGGCCGAGATGGCCTGCTCGAAATTCTTGACGACCCGCAGGGCCACGGGGTTCTCGAAGACCCGCAGGGCGATGGGCGGCCCGGGGCGCTCCGCCGCGCATTCGGCCACCGTGGCGCGCACGACATCGACCGAGCCGTCGCGCGAGGCGTCGTCGGACAGCACGATCTCTATCGGCGGCCGGGTCTGCAGGCAGATGCTGCGCACCTGCTCGCGCAGGAAGCGGGCGCCGTTGTAGGTGCACAGGGCGACGGAGACTTCGAGAGGACGGGGATTGCGCATGGGTGGATCGTTTTTCTGTCGGGCATGCTGCCGATGGCAGCCGCAGCCCGTCCGATCGGGGGAGCGGTGGGCTCTTCCATGGTTACGAATTGCAGGGGAACCGGAGCCGGTAAAATTATCTCTCAGTTGATACTCTGAATAAAATGCGCGGGCTCGCACGAGCACCGTCCCGGCCCTTACGGCCATAGCCCTCCAAGAAATCCCGCTTGACCCCCTCGGCCACGAAGCGCTTTTGCTCATCGCCGTTTCACGCGGCGGTGGGAACCTGACCCTGCACATCGGCATCCGCATGGCAGACAAAGACACTGACGCACACGCATGAGCCAAGTTCATTCCAATCTCCATCGAAGCGCCCTGGCCGACTGGTGGGAAGGCACCCGCCGCACCGACATCTGGTGGACGCTGGCCTGGTTCGACGTAGTGCTGCGCTATCGCCGCTCCATGCTGGGGCCGCTGTGGCTCACGCTGAGCATGGGCATCATGATCGGCGGCATGGGCCCGCTGTATGCCTCGCTCTTCGGCACCCAGCTGGACAAGTTCTTCCCGCACCTGGCGCTCGGCGTGATCTTCTGGGGTTTCTTCTCCGCGATCGTCACCGATGCCTGCAACGCCTTCGTCGGCGCCTCCAACTACCTGAAGCAGGGCTACTTTCCCATCAGCCTCTTCGTGTGGCGAGGCCTGGGACGCAACCTGATCCAGTTCGCCCACCAGATCGTGCTGTACATCCCCGTCGCCCTGTGGGCCGGCGTCTCGCTGTCGTGGTCGGTTCTCCTGGTCATTCCGGCCTTCCTGATCCTCATCGTCAACGCCCATGCGCTCGGCCTGCTGCTGGGCCTCATCTGCACCCGCTACCGCGACGTGACCCAGATCATCACCAGCATCATGCAGATGCTGATGTTCCTCACCCCTGTTTTCTGGCTTCCCGAGAACCTCCCGGGCCGCGCCAAGTACGTGCTGTGGAACCCCTTCGCGCAGATGCTCGACCTGTTGCGCACGCCGCTGATGGGCGGCGTGGCCCACCTCGAGAGCTGGATCGGTATCGGTCTGTGGACCGTGTTGTGCCTGACCGCCGCGAGCGTGATGTTCGTCAAATACCGCCGCCGCGTCGTTTACTGGCTCTGATCCATGGCATCCATTTCACTCAAGAACGTTTCGGTCAGCTTCCCCATCTACGGGGCAGGCTCGGTGTCACTCAAGAAGACGCTGGCGGCCTCCGTCACCGGCGGGCGCTTCGGCAAGGAAACCGGCGTCACCGTGGTGCAGGCGCTCAGCGGCCTCAACCTCGAACTCAAGAGCGGCGACCGGCTGGGCCTGATCGGCCACAACGGCGCGGGCAAATCCACGCTGCTGCGCACGCTGGCGGGCGTCTATGAACCGTCGTCGGGCGAGTTCACGCGCCAGGGCTCCGTGGCCAGCCTGATCGATCCCGCACTGGGCATCGAGATGGACGCCACCGGCATCGAGAACATCATGCTGCGCGGCCTCGTGATGGGCATGAGCAAGAAAGAGGTCGACCGGCTCACGCCCGACATCTGCGAATTCAGCGGCCTGGGCGAGTACGTCAACATGCCCGTTCGCACCTACTCGACCGGCATGATGATGCGGCTGGCGTTCTCCATTTCGACCAGCGTCGAGGCCGACATCCTGCTGATGGATGAATGGCTGTCGGTGGGCGACGCCGCCTTCACCGAGAAGGCAGAGAAGCGGATGCGCGACGTGGTCTCCAAGTCGGGCATCCTGGTGTTGGCATCGCACTCGCCCGAGCTGATTGCCAAGGAGTGCAATCGCGTGATTCACCTGGAGCACGGCCGAATCGTCGAAAGCTGAGGGAGTACGGCTGCAAACGCCTTGACTCACATCGGTCTCCGTAGACCCCTCGGGCATTCAACGAATATGATGATTACCCCCATCTTGCGCCCCCAAGGATTGAATGAATATGCATTTCAAGTGCAACGTTTGCGCGTCTGTCCGTGTGGGCCGCTCATTGACACGGGGTGATGGGCGCAATGTCCTGTTCTGCGAGAACTGCGACATGGGGGTCGTCGAAGTGGTTCCCGAAGATACGAGCGTCTTCTATGAAGACACGTACTACGGCGCGAGCAACGCGGACGAGGTCGGTTACCACGACTACGAGTTCACGGCGGATCACAGCCTGCTGTGGGTCAAGCTGATGCTGGAGGCGATCTCACCCGCGGGCCGGATTCTGGACATCGGCTGTGCCAACGGCCATTTGCTCCGAAGCCTGAACGGCGACTACGAACGCTTCGGGATCGAGGTCAATGCGGCCGCAGCCAGCGTGGCCCAACAAAAAGGCGTGGCCGTCATTGCCTCCGATGTGTTCGATCCCGCAGTCAGCAATCAAACGCACGGCAGTTTCGACTTCATCACGTCGATCGCAACCTTCGAGCACGTGAACGATTTCAGGGGCGCATTCGATGTTTCCCTGAAATCCCTTCGACCCGACGGTGTCCTCATCTTCGAGGTCCCGCTGATGTCGTACACAAGGAACAACAAGGATTGGCTCGAATCCTCGTACGAGCATGTCTACTACCCCACGGTCAAGGGGCTGGAGGCCTTGTTCAAGGAATTTCCGGACCATCAATTCACTGGATTCGAGTCCGATATCGCCGGGTACAGCTCGACCTACATCGGCGTCGCCGCTCGCGATCCTGCGGTCTTCGCTCGCGTGAGCCAGCTTCTCGAGGCAATGACACGGCCTTCGCCCGCCGGCCTTGCCGACGAGGAGACCTGCATCAATCTTGCGTACAACGTCGTCCACTCATTCAACGTGACTGCCGACCGCATTCTGGCACTGCCTACGCTGGTCAAGCATGCCTACAGTTTCAATCTGGTGAAGCGCCTGACCCAGCTCTGGCATGCGGACCGGGTCGTTGCAGACAATGCCGGAGGCGCATTGGAAAGTGCGAAATGGCATGAGCAACAGGCGAAGAATTGGCAACATGAGTGGGATCGCCTGCATCACGACACCGAAAACCTGAAAGCGACCAACGCTGCGATGTACAAGCAGCTGCAGTCGCTGATGAATCCATCCTGAGCGACGTGTCGAGAAGCTCCAGGGGTCGCTCCGGATCAGGGAGCAACACGCGGATGACCGCGACGCGCCGCGAATCGAAGACGTTCCGCGACTAGACGGCGCGAAGGACTGCCCACGAAAAGCGGCGTCCTAGAGCGATGCCCCATCTTTCCACCGAGTGGAACAGGGCGGCAGTGACAAGACAAAGGGCGACTGTTGCGCACAGCAGCACAACGGTCCCGCTGCTCGAAAGCTTGTCTCCCCGACCCAACGCCAGATAAGCCCACGATGTGAAGCTGCAGAGCACCGGAACGTGCAGCAGGTACATCGAGAAGGAGACCTGGCCGAGCCACCTGGATATCGGCAACGAAAGTGCCCGCTGAAATCCCCCGTTGAGCAACACGCCATAGAGCAGCCCGGCACTGCAGAGCGTGAGCCACACGGGCCCGAAGTCACTTGGCCGCACCGCGGCGAAGACGATCGCGCCGATCAGCAAAGCCCACGACACCAAGGGCGCGGCCTTCGACCCGCTTAGCTTCCGATGCATGTCGAGCTGCGTGAAATTCGCAATCGCGGCGCCTGCGGCCATCGCCACGAACGGAGATGCAAGCCATCCGGTGATCGCGAGCAGCGCCACATGAATGACGCCTTGCAGCACGGGCCCCCGCCCCATGACAAGCAGCGCAGCGAAGACAAGGATCGAACCTTGCATCTCGACGGGCATGGTCCAAAGCGGCGCATCGTAGGAGCTTGCCGGCGAGCCATCGACGTACACCCTCCAGAAGGAAAAGTGCAGCACATCCGCCACCGTGGGGGTGAAGGAGTAGACGATCGGCAGCCAGCCCTCGCTTCCTGTCACCTTGCTCGCCGGGATGTTGCGCATCCACCCGAGAGCCATCAACACCATGGCCAGACACGACGCCGCGAAGATCGGCACGGTGAGCCGCGGATAGCGTCGAAGCGCCAGGTCGACGACTGCGCGTCGCTCACCGGTCCGAAAGAATCCCACGCTCAACACGTAGCCGGAGAGAACGAAAAAGATGAACACCGAGAATGAACCGTCGGTGAGAAGAGGATAGAAGCCGGGACGCCATGTCGGCCAGAAGATCTCCCCCGCGTGGCACAAGACGACAACGAGCGCCGCCCAGCCGCGCAGGCCGTCAAGGTAGGTTTCTCTCATGCTTCGATGGCGCTCTACTTGGCTGCTGCTCGTTCTGCAATCGGCGGATGCAATGTCTCGGCCTTGCTTCCGCCACGCAGCAGCCGCTGGGCAGGCTTTTCGACGAGCAGATAGACCGTCGTCGCCAGCACGAGGAGCACACTGAAGTAGACAAACTCGGGAACGCCCGGCCATGCGAACGTGGTCACGAATGCCTTGATCAGGATGAGATGCAGCATGTAGATGGAGAAGCTGATCTCGCCAAGAAATACGAACGGGCGCAAGGACAGCAATCGCCCGACCAGGCCGCGACCGGAGGCAAGACACCCGATCGCCAATGCAAAAGCCCAGCACGATCCGGCCGGCTGAAAAAACAGGTTGAACCACGGGCTCGGGAACTGTTGTTGCACCGCGTAGAAGCCTGTCAGCATCCACCATGTGCAAACAGCGAGCGCGATCACTTCAACGGCCGTCCACCACCACAGCGATCTGGACTGATGGCTCAGATACCTCCTCCACAGCACGTTGGTCGACATGCCAAGCACAAACTCGAACCCACGCATCAACGGGTTCGGGTAAGTCGCATATGCCGCCGTGAACCGATTGAAGTCACCGCTTTCGATCGGCACCTCTGCGATGCGAAGCGCTGCGATCAGACCCACCGCCAACACAGCGGCGCCCAAGAGCTTCCAGTGCCAAGTGCGCTCGATGTTGACCAGCAGGAACGGAAACGCCAGATAGAAGAACATCTCTGTCGAGATGCTCCACGACACGGAGTTCCACGAGAACGTGTACGCCAGAAATGGGAAAACCGAGTGCACGAGCATCGCATTAACGCCGAGCACCACCCACTTGTTGAAGATGCCGGGACCGTCGAATGTGATCGAGTCCGGCGCCACGCTGACAACCAGCAAGACGATGCCGACGACATGTACCGGCCAAAGTCTCGCAACCCTTGCGCGCATGAACGTCGAGATCGACCCTGGCGGGCGATCGCCATAGACATGCGTCAGGATGAACCCGGACAGGACGAAAAAGAAACTGACGCCCTGCGCAAGCGCCAAAGGCGCACCGCGCAACCATGGCCATGCAAGGCTGTTGGACCCGTGCAAGACCACAATCATCATTGCGGCAAAAAATCGCAGGCTGGTCAGCGCCTTGAGATTTTCAATGGTGGGTTGCTGCGGCATCGTTTGGGCCCGTGCGCTTGCCGCCGCGCGCGTCACAGCGAAGCTCGCGATACCGGTCGTGAGTCTCTTTCAAATGAGCGCCACTTTCGCGAAGGCGGTTGCATACGCCTCGATCATCTTTTCGCGGCTGAAGTGCGCCAGTGCATGGGCACGCGCGGCCGTCTTCAGTGCATCGAGCGCCTGCGGCTGCTCCTGCAACCTGGACAGCAGCCCGTGAATGCGCTCGGTTTCGGTCGGCTGCATCAGAAAGCCGTTGACCCCGTCGGCCACCAGTTCAGGAATTCCGCCCACTGGCGCTGCAATAACGGGAATGCCACACGCATTCGCCTCCATGACCAGAACGGGTCTGCCATCGAACTTCGACGGCAGGATGAGCACATCCAGTTGGTGCAATGCTTCCCTGGCGTGTTCCACAAAACCGTGATACCTCAGCCTGTCGGTGATCCCACTGGTTGCAACGCGTTCCTTGACCATGGCCGCATCGGGGCCTGTGCCGAACATGTCGAAATCGAGACCGGGGTTCAGGCTCGCCAGCCGCCGCGCCAATTCGATGAACCCAACAGGATTCTTCTCACCTGACATCCGGCCGACATATCCGACCTTGAGTCCAGCGCCGCTGGGCGGCGTGGCAGCAGGGAAAAAATCGTCCACATCAACGCCGCTGCGAACGACGACAACAGGAGGATCGGGCCTGCGGGACGATCGCCTGATGAAATCGCCCATGAAATCACTCTCGACGATCACGGCATCGAAGCATCCTTCATAGAGGAAGTGGTTCAACGTATGGCCGATTTCGTTGTACAGGATGTCGGCGATCCGCAGCGCAGGCAACCGCTCTTTCCAATAGGGAAGGAGGTGATACAGCTGGGTCGCGCCCACCTGCAGCACGAGATCTATCTTGCGATCGACAAGCAGTTCTTGAACCAGATCGAACCGGGTCACCGAGGACATGCCGGACAGGTTGAGAAGATGCCCGGTCGAGGCGAAATCTTCCAGCGCATCAGGCTCGTAGTCTGCAGACGCATCGCCGCAATAAGCCACCGTGATCTCGACTCCGCGCGCTCTGAGCGCACGGAAGATCGCGATCGAGAGAGCCCCCTTCACCAGGAAAGGGAGCAGTGCCAGGATACGGGGCGAGTTCATTTGGTCAGGGTACGGACAAGACGCGACCATGCACGCCGGGGAAAGGAGGGGGACCCGCGTGAGGCCAGGGCTTCATTGAGCGCCTGGTGCTCGGCCTGGAGCGAACGATAGGCGCGCTCCCAGTTCTCGCACTCCCCTTTGAAGTAGTCCCTCGCCTCGATATAGGCCCGGATATCACTGTGGAGTTTGTCGACATCCTGATAGGCATCGGCACCCGGTCCCACGAATGCGAAGGAGCGCCGACCGATTTCGGCGAGCTCGGGATGGTCGCTGTAGTTTCCCAGCATGGCACGGAAATGCTGGAAATCAGAGGCTGCTGTCGACTGCATCATCACGCCGATCAGCCTGTGGGCCTGCAACGGTGGCAACTGGCTCAGCGATGGATGGCGGCATGTCCATGCAACCATTCGCGTGATGGAAGGAAGCAGCGAACGCGCTTCGGCAAGAGGCACCAGATTGCGTTGCATCGCGTAGCTGACCTCGAGCAGCGTGCCGACCGGATCACCGTGTGTCACGCCACGCGAGTGCGCGCGAATGGAAGTCAGGGGCTGCGGAATGATGGCGAACTTGCATCCGTGCTGCAGCGCGCGAGTCCACAGTTCGTAGTCCGGCGCGCGGACCATCAGCGGGTCATCCAGCCCGATTCGCTGGTGCGCGGAAGCGCGCACCATGGTGGAGGACCGGCACAGGTGGTTGGCACCGATCCAGGTGTCGACCAGATTCAGGTCGCGCGGCTGGTTGTATCCCGCCTCCATCGCGTCGGCCGATGGGTGCCGATTGTCATTCTCGTCATAGATCGCGACATAGGTACCAATGACATCGAGTTGTGGATTCCGGGCAGCCGCCTCCAACTGGATTTCGGCCTTTCGTGGATCGACCCAATCGTCCGCATCCAGGTTGACCAACCACTCGCCACGCGCTTCTTGAACCGCCCGGTTGTAGCTGGCCGCACCGCCCAGGTTCTTCTCATTGACGAACAGCCTGATGCGCGGGTCTTCGAAGGAGGAAACGATAGCCACCGAGTTGTCGACGGATCCATCGTCCACGACCACGATCTCGAAGTCCTGCACCGTCTGGTCCAGGATGCTGCGCAACGTCTTGCCTATGTAGCGCTCGTAGTTGTACGAAAGAACGATGTACGAGAGAAGCGGGCTCTTGCTCATTGGAGGCAACCGGTGACGCGGTCCAGGTCACCCGCCGACAGGTCAGCGTGGAAAGGCAAGCCGATGACACGGGGTGCGAGGGCGTCGGTTGCCGACAGGTCGGACCTCGGCACATCCTTGAACGCCGGATGCCGGTGGCAACCCAGGCCCCACCAGCGACGCCATTCGACCTTGGCATCGTCGAGCCGAGCCAGGGTCGCGGCGAGATCCGCAGCCGGAACCATCACGTTCAACGTCATGGTGACCCAATCGGTTCCGACCCCGCGCTGCAGCTGCACCGCTTTTCCTTCCAGTCGACTCGCATACGCGGCCGTCAGGTCACGCATTTCCTGGAGGCGCGCCGGCAGCCCGTCCAGCGCCGCCAAGCCCACCGCTGCCGCGTATTCGGAAATGCGATAGTTGCCCGCGCGCAGCGAAGACAGGCGCTCCTGGCCGGCGAATCCGAAGCCCGTCATGGCGGTCGCGCGTTCCATCAACGCCTGGTCGGCACAGAAGATGGCGCCGCCTTCGCCGATGCCCAGCGTCTTGGTGGCATGCAGGCTCACGCAAACGGGTTGCTGGCCGATACCGGAGAGCGAAGTCAATGCCGCCGCCGCATCGAACACGACGGGAATCCCGTGCCGCGCCTCGAAGTCTGCCCACGCGGCGAAGTCCGGCGGCGCACCGAAGGCACTGACGACCAACACGGCAGCAACCGGGCCGGGCACGGACTTCAGCGCGGCGGTCGCGATTTCGGGCGTGAGCGCCAGGGTGTCCGGATTTGCCTCAAGCAGGTACGGCGTCAGCCCGGCATTGCACACCGCGTGCGCGCTGGCGATGAAGGTGAACGCCGGCATCAGGCAGTGACCGCCCTGCTCACAACGCAACCTCAATGCAAGCTCGATCGCGGTGGTTCCATTGGAGGTCAGCGTCGTGTGACTGCCTCCGACCAGATCGCCGAGACGGCGCGCGAATTCTCCGTTGAGCGGCCCGTAGTTGCTGTACGTGCGGGCGCTGTCGATGCGCTCAAGGTAAGGAAGGAGTTCAGCCGACATTGGCAGTTTCGGTCGCAAAACCTTGATCGTCGCCGGGGAAGCGTCGCGTTCTTGAATGGGCATGACTTGAGACATCTGAGCAGTGGGGCGATAAAGGCTTGGGCCGAAAACAGGACAGCAGGGGCGGCGTCACCCCCCGCGGCGAATGGGGCGTGCCGGAACACCAACGACGGTCGATCCGGGCTCGACGTCCCGGATCACCACGGCACCGGCACCCACCGTCGACCAGGCACCGATCACGACACCTGGCGCGACGCAGACGCCCACGCCCAGATTGGCGCCCTCTTGAATCGTGACGCGCCCGGCAAGGGCGCACGAAGGCCCGAGATTGACGAAATCCCCAAGCACACAGTCATGAGCGATCGTGCAGCCGGGATTGATCAGGCCGTGGGCCCCGATCGAGACATCCGTCGTGATGTTGCAAGGGCCGATGATCATGGTTCCTTTGCCGACCGAAACGCAGGAGCCGATCACCGCTGCCGGATGCCGCACCGTGACGAACGCAGTGCTGGCCCCCAGAGACAGTGCGGCGCGTTGACGCGCCCTGCCGTCCCCGACCGCCAAGACGAAGCGCGCGACAGGGTCCGGCAAAGCCTCCAGACGCTCGGCTCGCACTGGCAGACCCCGGATATCCGTGACCGGGAAGCCCGGATCGACCACGAAGCCGGACACATGCTCCCCGGATGTCTGCAAGGCAGACAGCACTTCGCGTCCCAGTCCGCCCGCTCCATAGATAAGAAGAGTCATGTGCAACGGTGTGGTAAGTCAGAAGAAAGGTGTCCCGCGCCGAAGCAAGTCGGGCGAGTATACGGTTGACATTTCATACCTGTGGCATCCGCAGCCACCGGCAGCACACCTATGAAAAACAATTCCAGTGGACCTGCATCCCCGCAATGACCAGACTGTTTCACGAGCCGGCCGGGCGAAACACGATGTACCTGCTCGCCAGATAGGCTGTGATCGTATAGACGGGCATGCCCATTGCCTGCCCGAGATAGCTATTCACTCCGAGATGCTCTATTGCAACAATGACTGTCAGGAGATTTGCGCCATACGCGACCGCAGTCGCAAGGATGAATTTCGCTACCGCAGTCAGTTGCCGTCCTTCGTACGCAAACGTCCAGCGGCTGTTGAGAGTGAAGCTTATGCACAATCCAACGCCATAGCCGATGAGATTCGCAACGACATCCCTCGCGCCGAAAAAATACTTCGATGCAAAAATTATCGATAGTCCGCTCAGCGTGTTTATGACGCCTACGACGAGAAATCGAATGAATTGAGAAGAGAAAATATTGCCTCCCTTCATTTCTCAAAACAGCTTCACAATATCAACCCCGACTTCATTGGCGGCGAGGATTTGCATGAGCGCATCGCTCAGCACTCAACAATTGAGAAATCCCCACCGTGAGGCTGCGAATTTTTCGCATGCGCGCCCCGTTTGGAAGAACGGAACGAAATTGAACACGCCGAGAAAACAGCATGGATGACCCGTTGACGCCGGTCGTGATTTTTGGAGACTTTTTTGCAACCCTTTTGAATATGGAGATTATCTCGGCGATTGTCACTGGACGCTCCGAGGCAATTATCTTCACGAGCGCACCGGGATTGAAATTCAATTCATCGAGCACTGCAGTGATTTCCATTGCCGCATCGTCAACCGAAATATAGTCGCGAATAGTGTCGATGGGAACGTAAATCTTGACCGGCTTATTTCTAACAATGCTGCGCGCAACATGGGTCAATAGCCCCTGCGGCTTTCCCGTCGCCTGACCCGCACCATAAAGTGTGGATATGCGGGCAAGGAGTACCGTCATTCCCGGATTCGCAACGCAAAACGATCGCAGCAAATCTTCTTGGCTTAATTTCTCCCGGCCGTACGCACTGTTAGGCGCAGGCAGGGACCGCTCGGTGATCACTTCGTCCGAGCAAGCCGCGTAGATCGCGCCCGCAGAGCTTGAGAAAACGAGCTTGCCGGGTATCGATAGGAGCCGCGCGTCTGCCTGGATCAATTCAAGCAGCCAAGCCAGGGCACGGGTCTCTGGCCCAAGCGATTCTTCGGAACTTGCCATGGTTCCCACACCCGCAGCCCAATAGATTTCCCAGTGGTTCGCCCGACTCGCCTGAGCGGAAAACTCACGAACCGCCCTTTCGATCTGCGAGCGCAGCCTCGCTTCATCGGCCCACTGGAATCGCTCCGAGGGCTCAAATGGTCTTACGCCTCGCAACGAGAGCGCTCGACACAAGGCCGACCCCAGCAGGCCTCGCGCCCCCAGCACCCAAGCCAGCATCATGAACGGTTCGATCGGGTCGGTTTGGAGCTGACCACGTAAAGCGGCTTGCCCATTGCGATCCCCATCGTCACTGCCAAATATTCCGCAATGACTCCGAGCGCCGTCAGTATCACCCCGGAGAAAAAAGCCACCACAACCGCCAGCGACGCCCAGCCCTCCACGGGAACCTGTCCTGTGTATTTTTCATACAAGGCATACATCGCGAAGCCGACAGCAAACAATATTGAAAAGGCACCAACAACCGTGATCAGGCGGAGCGGCCGGGTTCCGGTCGTCAGAACCAGGCTCCAGAAATGCTTCACAAGCGAAAGAAAAGAATAGCCCGACGGTCGGCCAAACTCTTCTCTGAGCTGAAGCGGGCAATGCCCGATGCGGCCGGTGATCCAGAAAAGCCCGACATCAAGGTACACACCGTTTCCGCAATACGCCGACAAGGTGCGCGCTATTTCACCATCGATCAATCTGAAGCTGTTGAAGCGGCCAATGGAGGCGTTGCCCAAAAGCCGCATGCTGATTATCTTGGCGGTCTTGCTGAAAAAATTTCTAACGAACCCGTGCGGCGCCGGATTTGTGGGCTGGGCATAAACAAGCTGCAAACCCTCCCTAAGCGCCTGATCGATCAGGGTCTGGATACTTGCTGGATCCTGTTGCCCGTCTTCATCCATGGTGACCACCCAGTCACCCGTTGCACTCGCCATGCCTGCCATCGTTGCGGCGTGTTGTCCGTAATTGCGAGACAACCATACCGGATGAACAAAAGAATACTTCTCCGCGAGCGCGCCAATCACGACATCCGAACGATCCGGCCCGCAATCGTGAACGAGCAATATCTCGCACACAAAAAACTCGGTCCCGTCGGCCGTTTTTTGAGGCGAGGTGAATTTCTCGATCTCCGCGACAAGGGCGGCAAGCGTCTGCTCTCCCGCATAAACCGGAATCACGACGGATATTCGCTGAGAGTCATTCATTGCAGTACATCACATGCTCAATTATCGAAAAACCATTCCGCTTCATTTTTCCGCAAAGACAACGGAAAAATCAAAGAAATTCATTTATCCAAACAAATCACAGCCAAGTTTCCAATCACGGAAACTGACTCTTCGCTTGGCCACGCTGCCGAGGTTTTGCAGAGATTTTCTCCTTGAATCGCCTGCTCGCCAACCGCTGGCTTGAATCGATATCCGGAAGTCTCCAACAGCAATGGCAATTTGGAATAAATCGGATAGAGCGCAGACACGTTCATATCACCTTGGATGGTGTTCAACCCTGCTGGATATCCGCCTCTGCCACCGCCAAAAAAAATGTATTCAACTTTTTGAAAATCAGCCTTCTGTTCAAGGCGCGCAACAATTCGATTGACCTTCATCCGGTCCCACGCATTCAAACGCTGCTGATCGGCGAAAACTTGATTGCTCTTGAAAACAAAAGACACAATCAAAATAGCCGGAAGCACCATAAAGACGGCTGCAGGCATTTTTTCCAGCCTCTGGTGCAATATCGGATACGCGAGCAAGAGGATCAATCCGATGATCAGCGACGTCTGCGACAACACCCTGGGTACCGGCCACCAATCCTTGAAAGGAAGGATGACGCCCACTGTCGCCAACGCAAGCAACGGTGCCGCAAGCACGAAAATCGTCTTTTTGACTCGAGATTTGCCTTCTCCTGGGTCTCGAAAAACTTCAACGCACACTGCAAGGCCAGCGATGACAAGCATCACGGCGATGATGACTTTCACCCAATGGCCTCCCATGGGCTCCCCGAGCCAATATATCTTGGCAATCAGCTCAAGAATCTGAGAGATTCTCTCGGGCACTTCGTGCAATTTGATAAATTCTGCACGGCTCGTCAAGCTGATAAGGCCAAATCGCTTGGATATGGTCACTATTGCCATGAAAAGCACGACGGAAGCCAAGCACACAAGCAACAGACTCAGGGCTCGCCTGCGATAGTCGACGGCAGGTCGGCTATCCGATGTCGATCTGCTTCTAAAGACCTCACCAAACAGGATCGAAAAAATCAGCGCGATTGAAAAATAATTCAAAAAGCCCTGATACACAAAAAGCATTGCTACCGTTGCAGCAAAAGAAATCAGAAGGTTTCTATTTCTCCTCCCCGCGTCTCGCGACAATGCTTCGAGCGCAATGATCGTAAGCAATGCTCCAACGCAATAGCCTGGAAGCACCATGCGAAAGGTAAGTATTTCGGCAAGATACGGATGCGCCACCATCAGCGAGCCCGCAACGAGGGCGCCAGGGCTATCGACTGCTCCCACAAATCTCAATACCGCCAGAACCAATCCAGCTTGCAGCAACAACGAAAGAAGGCCCAAGGAAATATAGATGTCGGCTATATTTACACCCAAGGCATGTATGGCTCCGTCGATTGCCGCCAGGAAAAAACGACCTTGCGCAAGAAAGACGTCAAACTCACTCGTTGAAAATCCTTGCCCGAATGAGTAATCGTCCACAGCAAAGCCTCGATCAAGGACGCCACCTCTTGCGATCAAGGCAATTCCGAAGAATATGAGGAGCAGCTTCAAGTGCCCTGATTCGAGCAAGCCGTCAATTTTGTTTTTTTCTGTTTTCATTAGACAGGTGACTCAAGAAAGCACAGACCTATTTTCAATTTACTTCAATTCCGGGAGCTGAAAATTCTGATCCAACCGATTCAATGCGCTGTATCCGTTGCCAAAATCCATGAGTCGAATGCTCATTTGCGGCGAACGAAGCGATAAGCCTGCCAGGTCCAGCGGGCAGCCAACACGCCACCCCGAATGATCCAAGGCGCGTTGCGCTCGAGCCAGCGCGAAGCCTTGAGGCTCGCGAAAACGATCTGTTCGTCGTATTGCCCCCCCGATCCAAAGAGCCCGCCGATGAGTTCTTCCGCCGTGGGCTCCATCCTGGGAGGCGCGACCACGGAGTCGTCGACAGCCTCCGACTGATTGCCGGCGACCGCTGAGCCAAGGCCCACCACGAGCTGCCTGGATTTCTGCCTGAGCGATGCGGAGGCACTTGTTCGCAGCAGGTCGCTGTATTCGATGCGCCTGCGGGCAAGATCGCGCGGCGTGTGCACCATGGAATTGCGCCGCTTCCTGTAGAAGAAGAAGACGTCGGTGGTCACGATGGACCGCAGGCCCGCATCGCACATCCTCATGAAGAGCGACCAGTCTTCGTAGCAGCTCAAGCTCTCCAGGTAGGGAAACCGCTCCATCGCCGATCGCCTGAAAAGCGCAGTGGCGGTGGAGAACCTGTTCTCGAGCAATCCGGCGACAACAGCCTCGCCGGAAAACATGGCGTAGTCACGGCAGGGGTTGACGGCTGCTCCCACCACGGGCGGCACGTCCCCATCGATGAAGTAGCCCGCCGGCGTCACGACGATATCGAACTCCGCGTTGTTCTCCAGCGCGGCCACGCCGACCTCGAGAAAGCGCGGATGGATCAGGTCGTCGGCGTCGAGTGTCAGCACGTACGGTCCGGTCGCATGACGAACGCCGACATTGCGCGCTCCCGCCAGACCGACATTCGCGGCCAGCCGGATCACCTTGACGCGCGGGTCCGCGCTGCGCGCGAGTTCGTCGATTCCGAGCACGCTCTGTGCGTCCGTCGACGCGTCGTCCACCACGAGGATTTCGATGTTCCCGTAGTTCTGCCCGATCAGGTTCTCGAGCGTCGCGGGCAAATAGCCCCCGAGGTTGTAGTGAGGCACCACGACCGAGACCAGGGGAGGTTGTTCACCCAATGCCCGCCACGCCCGCTTTCGCTTCGCCGCGGTGAGCCACGGCCACGGACTCTCCGGATGACGCACCGGCACCAGCTTTTCATTGCGGGCGAAGTTGCGCCCCAGCACCTCGACCAGCCCGGTGGGCGTTCCGTCGAACTTCAGGCAGTTGATCCCGTCAAGCCAAGGCGTGCCTTCGCCGAACGCGGGATTCGCCTTGTTCAGGATCACGCGCCCTCCCTGCAGCGACACGTCCAGTGCCGCCGTGGCTGCAGCCTCGAAGGCACCGGGGAACACGACCGTCGCATTTGCGGCCAGCGCGTCGAACACGTGCTGCTCCGCCTGCGCCAGAAAAACGGCACGCTCGACAAGCGTCGGCGGAACCAGCCGTTCGATCTGCGCACGATAGGCCTCGTCGGTGCTGCGCGCATCCAGCGTCATCGCGCCGGTGTACTGCGGGCAATTGCGCATCAGGCCGACGACGCCGCGCACGAAGAGATCCGGGCGCCCCGACCGCTGGAATTCGGAGGCGAAGACCACGGCTTGATCCGTTGACGCAGGCACCGTATCGGTGGCGAGCGACGTGCGATCGAACGGCACGTGGCAGAGCACCCGCGGCTCCCATTCCTGCATCGGGAAATCGAAGATGTCGCGCACGGCCTCGCTCACGGCGAGACTGGGCGCCACGACGTAGTCGCAATCGCGCAGGCATTTGCGCTCAAGGTCGCTCAAGTTGAGATCTGCGATCGCGAGCGGTCTCGCTTCAGCGTGCAGGAGCGCGGTGTGCGATCCGTGAAGACGAACGGCCACGGTGGCATCGGGCAGAAAGCCCTGGAGCCGGCATTCCTGCAAGGTACAGAATGCCAGCCCCCCGAGATCCGGAAACTCCAGGTAGTCGATGGGGCCGCTCTTGCTCAATTCGGCCAGGGCCCTGAAGACGCATGCCGAGCGCCAATGCCACAGCGTGTTCGAGTACGCCGAGGCGGGTGGATGATGGCGCGAATCGGTGAAGCGGCCCTGGGTCGCTCGTGTGTCGACCTCGACCAGCTCCACCTGAGGGAACGCGGCCTTGAACGCCGTGGCATCGACGGCGGCATCGACCATCACCAGGGTCGTGCGCTTGCGGTCTGCTTCGTCGAGCGCACGCAGCATGTTGCGCATCACCCGGCCGCTGGCCCCGGGCGTGTACGGAGTCAGCTCCGTGGAAACGAACACGAGACGGCTCATTCAGCTTCCCTGAAAGCGCCGGCAACGCCGGAGTGCGACAGCGGCGTTCCGCCGGCAATACCGTGGCCAACTCGCACGCCGCCGGGAGACCCCGGATTGGCGCACACCGTCGCGCCAGCCGACAACATTGAATCAGACACTGCGTCTCCCCCATCCCGCTTCGGGATCTTTTTCATCGTCTTACATCGGCTGATTCGCCCGCAAGCGATCGCCTGTTCTCTTCAGCCGCGGTTCGCAGCCTGCCACCGCCATGCATCGCGGCACATCTCATCGACATCGCGCTTGGCAACCCAGCCCAGCAGCTCGCGCGCAAGACTCACATCGGCAAAGCTGATGCCGATGTCCGCATCCCGCCGCGGCACGATCTCATAAGGGACACACTGGCCACTGACCCGCTCGAACGTCCGGATGACTTCCAGCACCGAGGTTCCATGTCCTGTTCCGAGATTGACCACGATGCGAGCCTGATTCTTCGTGAGGAAATCGAGCGCAGCCACATGCCCCTCTGCAAGATCCATGACATGGACGAAATCGCGCACGCCGGTTCCATCATGGCTCGGGTAATCGTCGCCGAAGATCTGCAACGACGGACGGATCCCCGCGGCCACCTGACAGACCAGCGGCATCAAGTTGCTGGGCGTCCCCAAAGGGCTCTCGCCGATCAGCGCACTGGGGTGTGCCCCCGTCGGGTTGAAGTACCGGAGCGTCGCAATGCGCCATTGCGAATCGGAGCGACCCAGCTCACTCAGCAACTCTTCCACGACCAGCTTGGTGCGCCCGTAGGGATTGCTCACCGCACAGGGTGCGTCCTCGGCAACCGGCATCGGCTGCTCGGGCCCATAGACGGTTGCAGATGACGAGAAGACCAGGGTCTTGCATCCCGCACGCGCCATCGCCCCCATGAGCGCAATGGAACCGTGCACGTTGTTGTCGAAGTAGTCGATCGGCTGGCTGATCGATTCGGTCACCGCCTTCAGCCCGGCGAAATGCAGGACCGCGGACACCGGATGGCCTGCAAAGACCTTGTCCAATGCCGCCGGGTCGCGGATGTCGCCCTTCTGCCAGACCACGGGCCGCCCGATGATTTGCTCCATGCGCGCCAGGACGGCTGGGGCGCTGTTGGAGAAATTGTCGAACACCACGAATTCATGCCCGGCACGTGCCAGCTCTATGCATGTGTGGGACCCGATGTAGCCGGCCCCGCCAGTGACCAGAATCAACGCCCGACTCCGGCAAGGCTGTCGGCGAGCGACGGCGCGGCGGCGTCCTTCGCCGACAGGATCGGGGAAGCACCGAACAGCGGCCATTCGATGCCGATCGCCGGGTCGTTCCACGCAATGCTCCGCTCGTGGGCGGGCGCATAGTACTCGGTGGTCTTGTAGAGAAAGTCGGCACTTTCACTCAACACCAGGAAGCCGTGCGCCAGGCCGGGAGGAATCCAGAGTTGGCGGTTGTTGTCCTCGCTCAGTTCGACCCCGACCCATCGCCCGAAAGTCGCAGACGTGGGACGGATATCGACCGCGACGTCAAACACGGCACCGCGGGCCACGCGGACCAGCTTGCCCTGTGCCTGCTCGACCTGGTAATGCAGCCCCCGCAACACGCCCTTCGACGAGCGGGAATGGTTGTCCTGCTTGAACGTCAGCTCCGAGCCGGTCGATCGCCGGAACACCTCCTCGTTGTAGCTCTCGAGGAAGAAGCCTCGGGCATCACCGAAGACTTTGGGCTCCAGGACAACGACGTCCGGAATGCTGGTGGGAGATATCTTCATACTTCATCGTTAGGGAAACGCTCGCCGTCAAACCCGGCGCCACGATCAGGGCATTGTTATCCAAAATCCTGACTGGATTGCCCCGGCGTTACTCCCCTTGCCCAGGTATCCATGCCAGGAGATCGTGAAAACAACGGTACGGCCTTTGGCGACCTCTCCCGCAGGTGTTGTACGGCGTTGGCTGGGCTGCTTCACCCCTGCCCAATCAAGCGCCGCAGTTCGCTCTCATATTGCCGCAGCATTGCCTGAATGTCGAAGCGGCGCTCCGCAAAGGCTCTGGCGGCCAATTGAAAGTCTTCGAGCTTCTGCTTGTCCGAAGCAAGCTTTTCAATCCTGCGAGCGAATTCGTCGTACGCACCGGGCGCGCACAGATAGCCTTGCTGCCCTTCCTCGATCATGTCCGGCAGTGCCCCGACCCTGGACGCGATCACCGCCGTCCCGCTGGCCAATGCTTCCATGATGATGTTCGGTCGTCCGTCAAGCCGCGACGGCAGGCACAGGATGTCGCACGCCTGGAGGTAAGGCCTGAGATCCGCGACGGAGCCTTTCAACAAGAATCTCCCAGGCGGGAAATTGGCCGCTGCAATGGCCGATCTGAGCTCCGGCTCGAGAGAGCCGGTGCCAGTCATCAGGAACACCACATTCGATTCGCTGGAAATGCGCTTTGCTATTTCGACGAAGCCCAGAGGATCTTTTTCCTCGGACCAACGGCCAAAGAATCCGACGACTGTTGCGTTTCCAGGAATATCGCCGGCCATCGGGGAGGGCTGCCCCGGATCCGCCGGCGCGTTTTTTTCCAGATCGACACCGCTTTCCACCAGGCTGATGCGCTGCGGGGATTCGCCCGCGGCAATCAACCATTCCCGCACTTCGGCATTTTCAATGAAGGTCAGGTCGATGCAGTCGGCATACCGCCGGTTGTTGGCCGTATGGCCCACCGTATTGAAAAGCAGGTCGGCCACGGCAAGACGCGGATACCTGAGCTTCCATGCGGGCAGGCAGTCATATGCAAAAGCACTGCCGATCACCCAGAGGATCTGGACATCCCTGGATTGCAGCAGGTGATCGAAAAAGTCGCGCCAGTATTCAGGTTCGAGAAACCGCGGCAGATGGAATATTTCCGGCGTTGCCGATTCGAACCAGGAGGTGGTATCGCCGTGGGCTTGCCCCACGGGCACGGTCGTCACGATCACCACGCGCCACCCGTTTCGCACCAATTGCGCCACGATGGCGCTCAACAAGCGCTCGGCGCCGCCCAGCACCAGGAATGGCAGCGCGATCAACAAGGTGGGGCCGGTGGCCGCCTGAACATGGAAATCGCGCCGGGTCGCAAAAGACTGCGGCGGACGAGCCGGTGGAGAAGCGCCTGCCGCTCTCGCAGACTGAAGTGCGTCTTCCGTCAACACGTCTTCGTTGAAGCGATGGACCAGCAGCTTCTGGATTTCGTTGTCGAGCACGTCGCTTCTATTGCTCAGCGTGTTGCCGTGGCTGCGATAGTGGAAAAGCGGCTCGCGAATGCCAATGAAGCGCGCGCCGAGCGCCGCAAGGCGCACCCAGAACAGCCAGTCCTCATGGACATGCCCCGTGGTCGGGTCCGTGTCCCGGTAGCCGCCGGCCTTGCGCCAGAGTTCCTTGCTGTACACGGCGCAAGTGAGCGCATTGTTGCCGTCGAGCAGCATGTCCAGGGTCGGGCGTTCGTGCGGCGTCCAGACATCCGATCTGTCGCCAAAGAACTGCAGCCCCGGCGAGACCACCCCGTAACCGGAATGCTCCAGCATGAAGACCGCCTTCTCGATGTAAGTCGGCGCGATGCGGTCATCGGCATCCAGGCAGCAGATGTACTTGCCCCTGGCGTGACTGATGCCGAAGTTTCGGTTGGCGCCGGCACGGTACGGCTGGTCCTGCAGCAGCAGCCGCAGCTTGGGCGACGCCTTGGAGACGGCATCGATCAGGCGCTGGCGGGAGTCGGGGGAGCTCGAGCCTCCCTCCACCACGATGATCTCGATGTCGGTGAAGGTCTGCGCCTCGACCGAGCGGATCGCCTCGCCCACGAGGTGGCCGTAGTTGAAGCAAGGAACTACGATGCTGACGAGCGGCCGATCCGATGGCCAGTCCTGCCCGCTCGGCGGTTGCACGGCATCCGGCACGACGCCTGCCGGTGCGAGGAGACGGACCGCCGCCGCGGTGCGCTTCGCGGCCTCCAGGTTCCTGGCGCCGCTTCCGGCCAACGCGCGCCGGCGCCTGAATTCCCGAAGGTGATCGAAGATGCGACCCCGAAGCGTCCACCACGCCAGCTTTGCGACTTGTTTCGCCCGTCGTGCAGCGCGGGGATTGCTCGTCGCCCAGCGACGCAAGGGCGTCGTGGCTCGCCATGCGATGGTTTGTTGCATGGCCTCCACCCGACCCGCGGCCTCCAGCGCCCGGTGTTCCATGGCGGCGGTCTTCGCGACCTCCTCGGAGAGTTTCCTGCGAAGCGCCGCAGCCTCGCCCTCGCGCTCCGCGGCCCGCCTGATCTCGAAGTTGATGGCCTCGGTGGCCTGCGCCGCATTGAGACGAGCATCCGAGAGGATCACTTCGACTTCGGCCTTCAGGCGCTGGACCTCTCGGCTCGCGGCCCCGGAACTCACCGGTTGCCGGTCGCCGGATTGCAATCTCTTCAGGTCGAACGACCAGAGCTGCCCAATGCGCGCAACCAGCGGCGGCGTGAACTCGCTGCCGTCCAGTCGCGCAAGCGATCGCACCGAGACTTCGGTCGACTGGCCCGCATGCAGAAGGTGCAGGTGCGTCAGGGCCTTGGTTTCCTCGGTCGTCGCGCCATCGAAGTCGGCGTTCATCAAGCGCTCAAAGACTTCCTTGGCGCGCGCAGCCTGGCGTTCGCTCTTCGTGACGATGCCGACATAGGTCGAGGCGTAGTCCTTGATGGAAACTTCCGCGCCGGTCAGATGAGCCCCGAGCGCCGTTTCGACGATGTGGCGGATCGCCCCCTCGCTCGGATAGTAGATGTGCTCCAGCGAACTGTTCAGCCACGCCGCGTTGCTGGACTCGGCCGACATGACAGGAACCTCGAACAGCAGGAACCCGTCGTCTTTCAGCAGTTCGATGGCTGCGTGGAATCCGCCGCGAAAATCGAGCAGGTGCTCGAAGACCGCGATCGCGGTCACCACGTCGAATTCGGCGCGATGATCCTGCACCAGCTGCGGCGCCAGCAGGTCGTTGCCAAGTAGCCGAATGCCCTTGTCCTGCGCCTGCCCGGCGGCCTTGGCGTTGACTTCGATGCCGGACTTGTCGAAAGCGCTTGTGAACTTGTCCAGCAAGTAGCCGTTCGCGCAGCCTATGTCGAGAACCTTCCCGTGGTCGGCCAGCAAACGGACCAGCGCGGCAGCCCAACCCAGTCCGTGCTCGGCCATGAACTCATAGTCCGCATAGCCGCTGCTCGCGCCGTTCACGTAGTAGTTGTCGTCGTAGTACGCCTGCGTGCTCTCCGGCAGGTTGGCGATCACACCCAGGCCGCAATGAGTGCATCGCTTGATTTCCATGCCATCTGCCCGAATGGCGAACGGCTTGAAGCTGGTACCGGAACACGCGTTGCAGATCATTTTTTTGCTTGCCAGTAGAAAACGAAAGGCGGTCCGGCGTGGCGCCGGACACGTCCCTTGCACGCCCTCGATTTAAGTTGCGGAGATCTCTTCGCGCGCGCTGCGCAGGGTCTCTTCGAGAACCGAGTCCATGTCGGAGGGCTCAACGTGAAGCCCCAGCGCCTTCAGCCTGGACGGATCGCCGACGAAAGCCCTGACATCGCTGTTGCCGCGTCGCGACTCATCGTGCTTCAACTCGACCGGCACGCCGGAGACAGCGATCAGCCGCTGCGTGAGGTCCAGCAGACGCTGTCCGTCGCCGCTGCAGATGTTCACCACCTGCGCAGAGGCGTCGCTCGCCAGGGACAGGTCGACGAGAAGCTTCGCAGCGATCCGCACATCCATGAAGTCCCGCACGACATCGAGATCGCCGGTGGACAGCACACCACCATGCGCGCCCATGCAAGCGATCTGGTGCGCAAAGCTTCCCAGGGCCAGAGACTTCGGCATGCCAGGCCCGATGGGATTGAACAGCCGGGCCACCACCACAGGCAACCCGCGCGAAGCCGCGACGAAGGCGTGGCTCGTCTGCGCCAACTTGCTCGCGCCATAGGCCGTGTTGGGACGGCAGGCCGCATCCTCGCGCACGGGCTGCTGGGCGGCAGGCACCGCCCCGTATTCGGCTGCGCTGCCCGCCAGGAGCACGCGCGGCTTGCTCGGCATGGCGAGCGCGCCATCCAGCAGGTTGGCAGCGAAGACGACGTTGGCCTCGTAGAGCTCGCTATAGGAGGGGGCGGAGGAAACCCCCGCCAGATGCATGACGAACTGCGGCTCTACGGACAAGAGCAGATCGCGGACCTCGGCCGCATCGGCAGGATCGGCAAGCACGCGCCTTGCCTCGCCTGCGACAGCGGCCCGTTCGGTTCTGCTGACGGCGAAGGCTTCAAGGCCGCGCGCCTGCAGTTCTTCAAGCACCGCCCGCCCGACGAATCCGCTGGCACCGGTGACAAGCACGCGCATAGGCTACTCGGGCAGGAAAAGCTCGCGACTCTCGTCGAACATCTTCTGCGCTGTCGAGTAGTCTTCCGGTCGGCCGATGTCGAGCCAGAAGCTCTCGGGCTGTTGGTGGCAGCGCACCTTCTTGCCGGCCGCGCTCAGCTTGAGCAACAGGTCCGGCATGTCCAGGTGAACACCCTCGCTGACATGCGGCTTCACCGCGTCGCGGTTGAGCATGTAGAGGCCCATGCTGACCAGGTGCTTGCTCATGGGTTTCTCGAGGTACCCCTGGAGATTCATCTCCGCATCGACCTGGATGAGCCCGAAATCGATCTTGACCTCTCGTTCGTAGACGCAGATCGTGGCATCCGATTGCCGCTCGGCATGCGTGCGGATCAGCTGGCCGATGTCGAACGTGGTGAGCAGGTCGCCGTTGGTGACGATGAAGTTCTCGCCGACCTTGTCGATCAGCGCGCCAAGCGGACCGGCCGTCCCCAGAGGGCTGTCCTCGAGGCTGTAGTCGATCTTCAGCCCGAATCGCGAACCATCGCCGCAAAACGCGCGGATCAGGTGATGCAAATGGTTGACCGCAAGGATGACTTCGTCGACGCCGGCGCGACGCAGCTGCCGCAGCAGGAGTTCCAGCACCGGCATGTCCCCCAGGGGCATGAGAGGCTTGGGAAACGAGGCGGTGAACGGCTGAAGGCGAGTGCCCTTGCCGCCGGCCATGACGACTGCTTTCATGATGCTAGCTCCCTCAGACGGTGTAGACCGCAGGGCGGTACAGGTGGATGTTGCGGCGAATGAATTCGATGCTCTGGCGCAACCCCTCGTCCAGGTCGACTTGCGGCGACCACCCCATCAACTTCGCGGCCAGCGCGTTGTCGGAGACGAGCTTCAAGACCTCGCTCTTGTCGGGGCGCATGCGCGCGGTGTCCGCAACGATCTCTTTTTCCACGCCCATCAGCTTGAGGATGCGTTCGGCAAAGTGACCGATCGTGTAGGTCGAGCCGGTTCCCAGGTTGATGGTCTGCCCCTCGATGCCGGGCGTCACCGAAGCAGCGACGAAACCGGCGACCGTGTCCGTCACGAAGGTCATGTCGCGCTCAGGGGTCAGCGATCCGAGCTTGATCACGTCCTGGGTCAATGCCTGCGAGATGATGGTCGGGATGAATGCCCGGGCGGACTGGCGCGGGCCGAACGTGTTGAACGGGCGCAAGGTCACGACACCGGTGTCGAACGAGCGGTAGTAGCTCTCGGCGATCTTGTCCGCCCCGATCTTCGAGGCCGAATAAGGCGACTGCCCTTGCAGCGGATGCTCTTCGTCGATCGGCACGCGCACCGCGGTGCCGTACACCTCGGAGGTGCTCGTGTGGACGACGCGACGAACCGACAGACGGCGCGCGGCCTCCACGACGTTGAGCGTTCCTTCGACGTTGGTGCGCACGTAGCTGCGCGGGGCAACGTACGAGTACGGAATGGCGATCAGGGCCGCCAGATGGCAGACGACGTCGATGCCCTGCATGGCATGCATGACGAAATCGCCATCGTCGATGTTGCCCGCCACGACGCGGAACTGACCCTTCACGTCATCCGGTGCGAATTCGAGATTGCCCCAACTCGATGCGGAACCGTAGCGGACCATGGCCGTGACGTCAGCGCCGGCACGCACGAGCGCTTCGACGAGATGGCTTCCGATGAACCCGCCTGCGCCGGTTACGAGGTACTTTTGACCCGTCAGGGTTTGAGTTGATGCATGCATGACTTGTGCTACCGAAGAAATTGTTGTGTGTCAGTGTTCAGAATGAGTGCTCTTCGACAAGCAGCCGATTGAGGTACTTGCCGTAGGCATTTTTCTGCAGTGGCAAGGCCAGCCGCGCCAGTTGCTCCTTGTCGATGAAGCCATGCCGCCACGCGATTTCCTCCGGGCAGGCGATCTTCAACCCCTGCCGGTGCTCCAGCGTGGCGATGAACTGCCCCGCCTCCAACAGGCTTTCATGCGTACCGGTATCAAGCCAGGCGTAGCCGCGCTGCATGATCTGCACGTTGAGCCGGCCAAGATCGAGGTACGCCTGATTGACGGCCGTGATCTCGAGCTCGCCTCGCGCACTCGGCTTCACCGCCTTGGCGATGTCGATGACCTGGTTGTCGTAGAAGTACAGGCCCGTCACGGCGTAGTTGCTCTTGGGCTTGAGCGGCTTTTCCTCGATGCTGCTGGCCTTGCCTTGTGCGTCGAACGCGACCACGCCATACCGCTCCGGGTCATGCACGTGGTACGCGAACACAGTGGCTCCCGCGTCCTGCGCGTCGGCGCCGCTCAGCAGATGGGCAAAGTCATGCCCATAGAAGATGTTGTCCCCCAACACCAGCGCGCTCGGCGAGTTCCCCACGAACTTGTCGCCGATGATGAACGCCTGCGCCAGGCCATCGGGACTCGGCTGCACCGCGTACTGCAGGTTGATGCCCCACTGGCTGCCGTCGCCCAGCAGCTGCTGGAAGCGCGGCGTGTCCTGCGGCGTGCTGATGATCAGGATGTCGCGCATGCCGCCGAGCATCAGGGTGCTCAGCGGGTAATAGATCATGGGCTTGTCGTACACCGGCAGCAGTTGCTTGCTCATGGCGAGCGTGGCCGGGTGCAGGCGGGTGCCGGAGCCACCGGCAAGGATGATGCCTTTGCGTTGCGTCATGGGGTCTTCTAGTGTGGGAGGCCGGGAAAAATCAGTCGGTCAGAGCGTCTCGCGCAGCATGCGTGCCACGCCTTCCTGCCAGGGCGGCAGTCGCAGGCCGAAGGTGGTCTGCAGCTTGGTGGTGTCGAGCCGCGAGTTGTGCGGGCGCTTCGCGGGCGTCGGAAAGGCGCTGGTGGGCACGGCCTCCACGGCCTGCGGGCCGGCCTTGAGTTCGACGCCGGCCTGCTGCGCCATCTCGAGCACGAAGCGCGCGTAGCCGTGCCACGTGGTCTCGCCGCCGGCGATGGAGTGGTACAGCCCGGCCTTGGCCGGGTCTTGCAGCGTGGCGCGAATGGCGTGCGCGGTGATGTCGGCCAGCAACTCAGCCCCGGTGGGGGCGCCGAACTGGTCGTCGATGACCGTGAGCTTGTCGCGCTCCTTGGCCAGGCGCAGCATGGTCTTGGCGAAGTTGCCGCCGCGTGCGGCGTACACCCAGCTGGTGCGAAAGATCAGGTGCTTCGCGCAATGCTGCGCCACCAACTGCTCGCCTTCGAGCTTGGTCTGGCCGTACACGCTGAGCGGGCCGGTCGCGTCGTCTTCTTTCCAGGGGCGGGTGCCGCTGCCGTCGAAGACGTAGTCGGTGGAGTAATGCACCATCAGCGCGCCGATCTGCTGCGCGGCCTCGGCCACCACGCCGGGCGAGGTGGCGTTGAGCTTGCGCGCGAAGTCGGGCTCGCTCTCGGCCTTGTCGACGGCAGTGTGCGCGGCGGCATTGACGATGACGTCGGGGCGCACCGCCAGCACGGTTGCAGCCAGCTGCTCGGGACGGCTGAAGTCGGCGTGGAAGTCGGTGCTGTCGAAGTCCAGGGCGACCAGTTCGCCGAGCGGCGCGAGGCTGCGCTGCAACTCCCAGCCGACCTGTCCACCTTTGCCGAGCAGCAGCAACTTCATGCGGAAGCCTTTGCAGGCGCAGCGTCGTATTGCTTCTCGACCCATTCACGGTACGCGCCGCTTTGCACGTTGCGCACCCACTCGCCGTTCGCGAGGTACCACTCGACGGTCTTGCGGATGCCGGTATCGAAGGTCTCGGCGGGCTTCCAGCCGAGTTCGCGTTCGAGCTTGCGTGCATCGATGGCGTAGCGGCGGTCGTGGCCCGGGCGGTCCGTGACGTAGGTGATCTGTTCCTTGTACGGCTTGCCGTCGGCGCGGGGGCTCAGTTCGTCGAGCAGCGCGCACACGGTGTTGACGATCTCGATGTTGGGCTTCTCGTTCCAGCCACCGACGTTGTAGGTCTCGCCGAGCTTGCCGGCCTCGAGCACGCGGCGGATGGCGCTGCAGTGGTCCTTCACGTAGAGCCAGTCGCGCACCTGCATGCCGTCGCCGTACACGGGCAGGCTCTTGCCGGCCAGTGCGTTGACGATCATCAGCGGGATCAGCTTCTCGGGGAAGTGGAACGGGCCGTAGTTGTTCGAGCAGTTGGTCGTGACCACCGGCAGGCCGTAGGTGTGATGCCAGGCGCGCACGAGGTGGTCGCTGGCAGCCTTGCTGGCCGAGTACGGGCTGTTGGGCTCGTACTTGTTCTCTTCGGTGAAGGCCGGGTCGGTCTTGGAGAGCGAGCCGTAGACCTCGTCGGTCGACACGTGCAGGAAGCGGAAGGCGGCCTTCTGGTCGGCCGGCAGGGCGTTCCAGTAGCCGCGCACCGATTCGAGCAGGCGAAAGGTGCCGAGCACGTTGGTCTGCACGAAGTCTTCCGGGCCGTGGATCGAACGATCCACATGCGATTCCGCGGCAAAGTTCACGACGGCGCGGGGTTTGTGCTCGGCCAGCAGGCGATCGAGCAGCGCGCTGTCGCCGATGTCGCCCTGCACGAAGACGTGGTTCGCGTTGCCCTTGAGCGACGCCAGGGTCTCGAGGTTGCCCGCGTAGGTCAGCTTGTCGAGGTTCACGACGGGCTCGTTGCCCTGCGCGATCCAGTCGAGCACGAAATTGGCGCCAATGAAGCCTGCGCCGCCGGTAACCAGGATCATGGAGTCCCCTGCATGTAGAAAAAAGTTTGCTTTACCAAAAATCAACATTCAATTATCCCATCGGTGTGAAGTGCCGATGTACAGGGCTTGGCCGGCTTGCGGGGCCCGCCTACAATCGCCAACAATTGCAGGAGAGCGGGCCTCCACGGAGGCCCTACCGAAGGCGCAAACTCCCATAAACGCTCAGGTCGGCCCGACGAAATTCCAGGCAACGCCCAGGAACTTCGGCAAGGGGTCAGTACTGCACTCATCGATACAGCCGTCTGGAGAGCCGCCACGCCATGTGGCGCACCGAAGGAGCAAACCCGCTGCGGGTGCAGCAGGGTGAATCTCTCAGGTACCGAGGACAGGGGGAGCGGCAACTTGGACATCGGTCGTCCGGTTGCTTGCTATTGGTTCAATAGCACTCCACGCCCGCCGTTCAAGCGCTGCAAACTCAAAGGTACTTGCAATGCGTGTGATCGTTCTTGGCGCCGGCCTGCTCGGCGTGACTTCGGCCTACTACCTCCAGCAACTCGGCCACGAGGTGACCGTGATCGACCGGCAGGCCACCCCGGCCGCCGAAACCAGCTTCGCCAACGGCGGCCAGATCTCGGTCAGCCATGCCGAACCGTGGGCCAATCCAAGCGCGCCGCTGAAGGTGCTGCAATGGCTCGGCAAGGAAGATGCGCCGCTGCTGTTTCGCATCCGCGCCGACATGCGCCAGTGGCTCTGGGGCCTGCAGTTCTTGCGCGAATGCACCCCCGCGCGCACCCGCCACAACATCGAACAGATCGTTCGTCTCGGTACATACAGCCGGGAAATGTTGCAGCAATTGCGTCGAGACACCGGCCTGAACTATGACCAGCGCACGCAAGGCATCCTGCACTTCTACACGACGCAAAAGGAATTCGACGGCGCCCTCGCGCCCGCCGAGCAGATGCGTGCCCTGGGCTGCGAGCGGCTGGTCATCTCGGCCGACGAAGCCATCAGGATCGAACCCGCCCTCGCCCACATCCGCCCCCAACTCGCCGGCGCCACGTACACCGCCGAAGACGAATCGGGCGACGCCAACCGCTTCGCGCGCGAGCTCGTGAAGCTGGCCGAAGCGGCCGGCGTGAAGTTCCTCATGAGCCACACGGTGACCGCGCTGCGCGAAGCCGGCGGCAGCATCGACCACGTCGAGGCGACCGACAACGAAGGCCGCTTCCAGCGCATCCGCGGCGACGCCTTCGTGCTCGCGATGGGTTCGCTGAGCCCGCTGTATGCCGCGCCGCTGGGCATCCGCCTGCCGATCTACCCGGCCAAGGGCTACTCGGTGACGCTGCCCGTGAAGGACGCGTCGAAGGCGCACCAGGTCTCGCTCACGGACGACGAATACAAGCTGGTGTTCTCGCGCTACACCTCCGAGTCGGGCGACCGCCTGCGCATCGCCGGCACGGCCGAGCTCAACGGCTACGACCGCGACCTGAACCGCGTGCGTTGCGAAGCCATCGTGCGGCGCGTCGAGGAGCTCTTCCCCGGCGCCGGCGACACCGAGCGCGCGCAGTTCTGGACCGGCCTGCGCCCGGCCACGCCGAGCAACGTGCCGCTGATCGGCAAGACCAAGCTGCCGAACCTGTTCCTCAACACGGGCCACGGCACGCTCGGCTGGACGCACGCCTGCGGCTCGGGCAAGTCGATCGCGCGCATCGTGAGCGGGCTGGCGCCCGAGGTCGACTTCGCGTTCGCCGGCATGCCGGCGCCCGCGCCGCGCGCCGTGCAACCCGCACTGGGCTGACACGACACGCGTCCTCGGGTCATGCCTTGAACGTGACCCAGGGCTTGAGCCGCACGGCGCAGCGGATGAGCCCCGCGCTTTCCTGCGCCTCGATCACCGCGCCGATCGGTTTGTAGGCCTGCGGCGCCTCCTCGATGCGGCGCTCCTCGCGCAAGGTCACGCACTGCCAGCTGGCATCGGCGTCGCCGGGCGCAGGCCGCATCGCGCGCACTTCCTGCCGACGCATGCGCCGGCCGGCCCCATGGCTGCACGACCACAGCCAGTCTTCATGCCCCAGCCCGGTCGCGAGGTACGAGTGATCGCCCATCGACCCGGGAATCAGCGCCAGGTCGCCCGCGTGCGCCGGCGTCGCGCCCTTGCGATGGATGTTCATGCCGTGCTCGCGCAGCACCACGTTGTGCGGCACGTCGACCACCAGCGTCGACGCCGTGGCGCCCAGCAGCTCGGCGAAGTCCTTGCGCACCAGCTCGGCCAGCACGACGCGGTTGGCCCACGCATAGCGCGCGGCCACGCCCATGGCTTCGAGGTACTCCTGCGCCAGCGGCCCCGCCAGGCCGTACAGCCCGCTCTTCGGATGGCGCAGGCCTTGCGGCCACTCGGCCCGCGCGCGGTCCATCCAGCGGCCACCGACATGGAACCCGATGTCGCGCGAGCCGCTGTGGATCATCACGACGACCTCGCCGGCCTTGAGCCCCGCGCGGTAGGCCGCGTGCCGGTCCATCACCTGGTCGACCACCTGCAGCTCGACGAAGTGGTTGCCGCTGCCCGGCGTGCCCAGGCACGGGTCGCGGAACACCTCGTGGCGCGCGCCGGTGTAGGCCGGCGGTGCGTGCCGCGACTGACCGCCGAAGCTCGCCAGGCCGATGCACGCGCCGATCTCGGCCTGCAGCCGGTCGCGGTCGCAGGCCGCCCAGAGTCCGTCGCCACGCACGGCGTCCAGGAACGCGGCCGGTCCGTCGTCGAACAGCGCGCGAAACGCCGCCGTGTGCACCGGCACGTCGCGCCCGTTGTCGAGCAGGCTGCGCGTGAGCCGCGCGAGCAGCTGCGTCTTGTGCGGCGCCACCTGGTCCAGCGTGAGGCCGGTGGTCAGCAGGCGCATGCCGCAGTTGATGTCGGTGCCGACCGCGGCGGGGATCACGAAGTCGCCATCGGTGGCGACGACGCTGCCCACCGGCGCGACCGAGCCTGGATGAAAGTCCGGCGTCGCGCAGGCCTTGCACACGCCGTGCGCGCCGTCGGGCGAGCGCACGCTGGCGAAGGCCAGCAGCTGGTTCACGGCTTTTTCTTCCAGCGGCAGGCTCTGCGGCAGAAGCACGGTCGCCTGCGCGGCTTCGTTGCGCAGGTGATAGATGCCGTCGCGGTAGTCGACGGCGATGTTCGCGCGCGAAAAGGCGCGCTGGAGTCTCGAAAAATGACTGTGGGTGGGGCTGCCCATGGCTGCAATTCCATTCGGGGAAACCGTGTCGGTTTCCGGGCCCCGTCACGTCGCGTGGCGGGGCGAAAGAGATCGACCGCGTGCCTCGGGGCGCGCGGATCACTCTTTCTTGCAGCAGCAGAGATTCAAGAAAGCGGGCGGATTCTAGCGACGCGAAGCGCCCGCGAACACAGTGCGCAGGCGCGCGCGTCGTTTTTTCCCGTCAGTCAGCCAGTCAGTCAGTCCGGCGCAGTGAACACCGTCAGCACGCCGGTGTAGCCGTACAGGTGGTGGCGCGCGATCTCGCCCGCGGCGAAGAAGCCGACCAGCGGCACGTCGCCCAGCGCATGCCGCACGATCTGCAGCTCGGCGCCCGGCGCGCCGAAGTGCGGGCCGCCGCGCCCCGAGCAGCTCACGTACACCGCGCCCGCGATGCGCCGCGCCGGATGCGGTGCGGCCTCGGCCTCACCGGCCGCCACGGCGCGTGCGGTGGCCAGCGTCTGTTCTTCGGGCTCGAGCTCTTCGCGGATCTCGGCGCAGATGCGCATCAGGTCGGCGCGCGCCGCCTGCGCGTTGCGGCGGCAGAAACTCAGCCGCATGCCGGCCTCGGCGTTGTCGGCAATGGCGATGCCGCGCCGCGTCGGGTCGAGGCCGATGATGTGGCGCACCAGCACGTCGGCGCCCAGGTCGCCGGTGCGGCGGATGCCGTCGCTGCCCGCGTCGGCCAGGCCGACCAGCGTGTTGCGCACGGCGTCGATGGCTTCCTGCGGCCGGTCGAGTGACACCTGCAGGTCGGCCAGCAGCACGTCGAGCGCCGGCTCGCCGTCGAGCGACAGCAGCAGGTTGCCGTCGGCCTCGGTGATCTCGCGCTCGCGCGCGCCGCCGGTGCGCAGCGGCTGGCAGCCCTGCGTGACGCGCGACACCAGCCGCACGCCCTCGCCGAACACCACGCCCGACAAGCCGCCCGAGAACACGCCGCCCGCCGCCCCATGGCCGCGGATGTTGCCGTTGCCGCCGACCGCGAACTGCAGCGCCCCGCCGCGGCCGGACGAGAGCCCGCCGAACAAGTAGCCGGTGTCGGTGCGCCCCGCCATCTCGCCGATGAGCTCGCCCAGGTCGGGCGTGGCCGGGTCGGCGTGCACGAGCGCGGTGTGCGCCTCGAAGCCGCTCATTTCGGAACTGCCCAGCGGCGCCACGCCGGAGAACACCCGGTACTGGTCGCTGGGCAGCGCGCACAGCATCAGGCTCAGGCCGGGCTCGTCGAAGTACTCGGCGTTGTTGGCCGACACGCCGATGCCGACGGTGCCCGACCAGTCGGTGACCTCGGGCAGCTCGGCGCCCAGGTGATCGAGGATCTCCTGCGCTTCGGCCGCGTAGTGGTCGGTGATGTAGAGCAGCCCGAGCGTCGGGTTCGACGCGTAATCGGGCAGCGCCATCTGCGCGCGCAACTGGGCCAGCACGAGGCCGGCGGCCATGCGCCATTGCGGGTGGGTGGCATGGCCGGTGGGAAACAGTTTCATGGTGCGTACCGACCCGTGCGTCGTCGTCTGGAAAGGTGTCTGTAAGACGTCAGCGCCGGCCGGAGGTTCGCTTGCGCGCGGCGGCGGACGTGGTTTTCTTGCGCGCGGCGGGTGCCGGCGCGGCTTTTTTGGCGACAGCTTTCTTCGGGGCAGCCTTGGCGGCCGGCTTGCGCGCCGTCGCCTTGCCGATGACCTGCCCCACGGCGTCGGCCAGCGGCTGCGCCATGGCCGGCACCTTGAGCTGCGCCGCGTCCTGCAGCGCCGTGCTCGCGATCTGCTGGAACTGCTCGGTGAGCGAGCCCCACCATTGCATCGGGTCGACCACGCCGGCAGCGCCGTTGGACGAGGCGGGTTTGGCGCGCGACGCCTTCTTCGGTGCCGGGGTTTCCTCTTCTTCCGCTTCTTCCTCGGCCTCGTCGAACTCTTCTTCCTCTTCCTCGACAGCTTCCGGTTCGGGCCGCGGTGCGGGGGCCGGGGCGGGAGCCGGTGCAGGCGCCGGCGCCATGGCCGCGGCCTGCTTGGTGAACGCGCTGGCGATGTCTTCCATCCGCACGTTCATGCCGCGCAGGGTCGACAGCGTCATCTTCTGCACCTCGAGCGCCTGGATGGTCGCCTTGAGCGCGTGGCCGTTCTGTTCGAGCCAGTACTGGACGGTCTTGAGTTCCTGGATGCGCTTGTCGACCTCTTCGACGCTCATGGTGGGCGCGACCCAACTCGCGAGGCTGGGGATGCCGGGCACCGAGCCGGAGCCCGCGGCGGCACCGCCGGCGAGGTTCTTCAGGAAGTCGAATCCGGGGACGAACTGGCTGAAGTCGAAGGGTTTGCTGGCGTTGCTCATGCGGGAGGTCTCCTGGCTGGGTTTTCTTGTGTTGCCAGCTTACTCCAAGCCCCTTGCCAGCGAATCAGAGCTCGTCCCTGACCCGGCTGAAAACCTTCCAGAAATTCGCGTCCTGCGAGGTCGCGAAGTTGATCCGCATCATCGTGCTCGGCGGGCGGCGCGCATGGAACAGCGAACCCGGCGCCAGCAGGTAGCCCTGGTCGAGCATGCGTTGCGTGAGCGCGTCGGTGTCCACGCCCGTGTCGACCCAGCCGAACAGCCCCGCCGGCTCCGAGGCGAAGGTGCAGCCGTGCGACATGGCCAGCTTCACCGCGCGGCCGCGCGCGCCGTCCAGGCGGATGCGCACGCGCTCCGAATGGCGGCGCAGCTGGCCCTGGTCGATGCACCACGACAGCGCCCGCTCGAACAGCGTGGGCGAGGTCAGCGTGGCCAGCAGCTTGGTCTCCAGAAGCCGCTCTTTCAGCGCGGGCGAGGCGGCCAGGAAGCCGATGCGCCAGTTGGGCGCCAGGATCTTCGCGAAGCCGCTGACGTAGATGGTGCGCTGCAGCCCGTCGAGCGCACTCAGGCGCGTGGCGTGCTCGGGCGCGAGGTGGCTGTAGGTGTCGTCCTCGACGATGTGGAAGTCGTGTTCGTTGGCCAGCTTGAGCACGCGGTGCGCGCTGCCCGGCGTGAGGCTGTAGCCGGTCGGGTTGTGCAGCACGCTCACGCTGACGAAGAGCTTGGGGCTGTGCAGCTTGCAGTACTGCGCCATCACGTCGAGGTCGGGCCCGTCGGCGCGGCGTGGCACGGGCAGGATGCGCATGCCCAGCGCCTCGAGCCGCGCGAACTCCAGCGCCCAACCGGGCTCCTCGACCATCACCGGATCGCCCGCGCGCAGCAGCGTGCGGCTCACGATGTCCAGCGCATGCGTGGCGCCGATGGTGGTCACGATCTGGTCCGGCCCGGCCGGCACGTTGATGCGCACCAGCTTCTGCGACAGGCTGCGGCGCAGCGCGAGGTCGCCCGAGGGCTCGCCATATTGAAGCGATAGTTCCTGCAGCGCCGAGGTGGTGGTCACGCGGCGCACCGCGGTCGCCAGGAAGGTCGAGGCCATCCAGTCGGGCGGGAACACGCCCATGCCCGGCTGCGGCTTGTCGCTCGGGCGGTGGAACATGCTGCGGATCAGCGAGCTGGCGTCGGCCGGCACGCGCGAGGCCATCATCGGCGGGACCACGGGCACGGCATGCGCCGGGTTGCGCGAACCCTCGGGCGCCGGCGCGGCGTCGCGCACGTAGAAGCCGCGCTGGCGGCGCGCCTCGACGAGGCCCTGCGCGAGCAGCTGGTCGTAGGCGGCGACCACGGTGTACGGGCTCACGCCCTGCTGGCGCGCGCACTCGCGCACCGAGGGCAGGCGTGCGCCGGGGGCCAGCAGCCGGTTGCGGATGCGCTCGGCGAGGCGGTCGGCCAGCTGCCCGGTCAGGGACTGGGTGGAGGTTCGGGTCAGCATCGGATCGGGCTGCATCGCACAGAGAGCAAGAAAAGAGCGGCGTGTGTCGAAGGAATGACCAATACAGATTTCAGATTTGTTCGATCATCTGTACTGGAACTGTAATGGTCCAAAGTTTAGAGTCTGTGACATGAACTGGCAAGAATTCACCGCGCTGCTGGTGCTGGCCACGGCGATGAGCTTCTCGCCCGGCCCCAACACCACGCTCTCCACCGCCCTGGCGGCCAACGGCGGCCTGCCGCGTGCGATGCGTTTCGTGGTCGCGGTGCCGGTCGGCTGGACCTTGCTGCTGGCGATCTGCGCGGCCGGCCTCGGCGCACTGGTGGTGGCCATGCCGCCGCTGCGCCTGGCGATCAAGGGCCTGGGCATCGCCTACCTGCTGTGGCTGGCCTACAAGCTCAGCGGCAGCGCCCAGCTCGGCAAGGCCGACAGCGCCCGCCTCTCGGTCGGCTTCGGGCAGGGCGTGATGCTGCAGTTCGTGAACATCAAGGCCTGGCTGCTGGCGCTCACGCTGGTGGCGGGCTGGATCGCCGGCCAGCCCGACGCGCTCGCGCGCTTCGCCATCGTCGCGCCCGTGATGCTGACCTACGCCTTCACCAGCAACTTCGCCTATGCGCTGGTCGGCGCGCTGCTGCGCGAGTGGCTGGCCAAGGGACGGCGCCTGCTGTGGTTCAACCGCGCGATGGGCCTGATCCTCGTGCTCACGGCCTGGTGGATGGTGGGCGTATGAAGCTCGCCCTCAAGGACGAAACGCTGGGCATGTGGCTCGGGGTGGTCGGCGTGGCGCTGTTCGCGATCACGCTGCCGATGACGCGGCTGGCCACGGGCACGCAAGAGGCGCCGCAGCTGTCGCCGTGGTTCGTCACGCTCGGGCGCGCGGCGCTGGCGGGCGTGCTGTCGGCCATCTTTTTGCTGGTCACGCGCTCGCCGCGCCCGGCGGCGCACCAGTGGAAGCCGCTGGGCATGGCGGTGCTGGGCAACTGCATCGGCTTTCCGCTGCTGCTGGCCTTTGCGCTGCGCGTGGTCACGGCCAGCCATGCGGCGGTGGTGACGGCGCTGCTGCCACTGGTGACGGCCGCAGTCGCGGCCTGGGTGCTGCACCAGCGCGCGCGGCTGGGCTTCTGGCTCTGCGCCATCGCGGGCAGCCTGCTGGTCGTGGTGTTCTCGGTGCTGCGCGCGCAGCAGAGCGGCCACGGCTTCGGTTTCGAATGGGCCGACCTGCTGCTGGTGGGCGCGGTCGTCGCGGCCTCGGTCGGCTACATCTACGGCGCGCAGGTCACGCCGTCGCTGGGCGCCGAGCGCGTGATCTGCTGGGTCTGCGTGATGGCGCTGCCCGTGACGCTGCCCGCCACCATCGCCCTGTGGCCGCAGCAGCCCGTGGCCGCCTCGGCCTGGGTCGGCTTTACCTACGTGGGCATGTTCTCGATGTGGATCGGCTTCTTCGCCTGGTACCGTGGCCTGGCCCTGGGCGGCGCGCTGCGCGTGAGCCAGACGCAGCTGCTGCAGCCCTTCCTGTCGATCCTCGCGTCGATCCCGCTGCTGGGCGAGCCGCTCGACCTGGTGACGCTGGGCTTCGCCGCCGCCGTGGTCGCCACGGTGGTCGCGGGCAAGCGGCTCTCGCAACCGGCGAACCCCACCGTTCCACGCGGCGCCGAGCCGCAGGCCAGGAGCTGACGACCATGACGCTGTTCAGCCATGTCACCGTCGGCTGCACCGACCTGCCGCGCGCCGCCGCCTTCTACGACGCGGTGCTGACCCCGCTCGGCCTCATCCGCCGCCCCGTGACGCCCGACGGCGGCCCCGACGCCGCCTGCTGGATCGTGCCGGGCCAGACGCTGCCGCGCTTTTACGTGTACATCCCGCTGGACGGCGAACCCGCCAGCGCCGGCAACGGCAGCATGGTCGCGTTCTGCGCGCCCTCGCCGCAGGCCGTTCACGCCGCCCACGAGGCGGCCCTGCGCCACGGTGGCCGCGACGAAGGTGCGCCCGGGCCCCGCCCCCGCTACGGGCAGGGCTATTACGGCGCCTACCTGCGTGACCCGGACGGCAACAAAATCCATGTCGTGCACCGTGGCGACATCCCGCCATCCTGACGACACACTCAGACTCACCTCTCATTCGCCAGAAAGAAGAAAGCCTCCCATGAACTGGAAACTCGCCGCCCGCGCCGCCAAGATGAATCCTTCGGTGCTGCGTGAAATCCTCAAGGTCACCGAGCGACCCGGCATCATCAGCCTGGCCGGCGGCCTGCCCTCGCCCAAGACCTTCCCGATCCAGGAGTTCGCCGACGCCTGCGCCGAAGTGCTGCACAACGACGGCCAGGCCGCGCTGCAGTACGCCGCCAGCGAAGGCTATGCGCCGCTGCGCCAGGCCGTGGCCGACATGCTGCCCTGGGACGTCGACGCCTCGCAGGTGCTCATCACCACCGGCTCGCAGCAGGGCCTCGATCTCGTGGCCAAGGTGCTGATCGACCCAGGCAGCAAGGTGCTGGTCGAGACGCCCACCTACCTGGGCGCGCTGCAGGCCTTCGGCCCGATGGAGCCGCACCCCGTGGGCGTGGCCAGCGACGACGAGGGCGTGATCGTCGACGACCTCGTGAGCAAGGCGGCCGACGCGCGCTTCGTCTACCTGCTGCCCAACTTCCAGAACCCCACCGGCCGCACCATGACCGAGGCGCGCCGCGCCGCTGTCTCCGCGGCCGCAGCCGCCGCGAACCTGCCGATCGTCGAGGACAACCCCTACGGCGAGCTCTGGTTCGACGAAGCCCCGCCGCTGCCGCTGGCCGCGCGCAACCCCGAGGGCGTGATCTACCTGGGCTCGTTCTCCAAGGTGCTGGCCCCGGGCCTGCGCCTGGGCTTCCTGGTGGCGCCGAAGGCCATCTTCCCCAAGCTGCTGCAGGCCAAGCAGGCGGTCGACCTGCACACGCCGATCTTCACGCAGCGCATGGTCTCGGCCGTGATGAAGGACGGCTTCCTGGACCGCCACGTGCCCACCATCCGCGCGCTGTACAAGCGCCAGCGCGACGCCATGATCGCTGCGCTGCACCGCGAGATGGCCGGCCTGGACGTGAAGTTCAACGCCCCCAAGGGCGGCATGTTCCTGTGGGCGCGCCTGCCCGAGGGCATCGACACCGTGACCCTGCTGCCCAAGGCCGTGGAGCGCAACGTGGCCTTCGTGCCCGGCGCGCCGTTCTACGCCGGCGAAGGCGATCCGCGCACGCTGCGCCTGTCGTTCGTGACCGCCAGCGTCGAAGAGATCGACACCGCCATCGCCGCGCTTGCCGTCACGCTGCGCGAAGAGCTGGCGCTGCTGGCCCCCGCCCACGCCTGACGGGGCCGACGACGATGCACATCGCCATCCTCACCTTCGACGGCTTCAACGAGCTCGACTCGCTGGTCGCGCTCGGCGTGCTCAACCGCGTGAAGAAGCCCGGCTGGCGCGTGACGCTGGCTTCGCCCAGCGCCACCGTGACCTCGATGAACGGCGTCACGGTGCACGCCACCGCGACGCTCGAGTCGGCCTGCGAGGCAGGTGCGGTGATCGTCGGCAGCGGCATCCGCACGCGCGAGATCGCCGCCGACGCGGGCCTGATGGGCGTGCTGCGCGGGCTCGACCCGTCGCGCCAGCTCATCGGCGCGCAATGCTCGGGCACGCTGCTGCTGGCCAAGCTCGGCCTGCTGGGCCCGGTGCAGGCCTGCACCGACCTCACGACCAAGCCCTGGGTGCAGGAAGCCGGCGTCGAGGTGCTCAACCAGCCCTTCTTCGCGCAGGGCAACGTGGCGACCGCGGGCGGCTGCTTCTCGGCGCCCTACCTCGCGGCGTGGCTCATCGCGCGCACCGAAGGGCTCGAGGCCGCGAAGAGCGCGCTGCACTACGTCGCGCCGGTCGGCGAGAAAGACGACTACGTGGCGCGCGCGCTGCGCAACATCGAGCCGTACCTGCAGGCGCAGCAGCCGGCCACGGCCGACGCCCTCTCCGCACAAGGACACTGAACACCATGCTCAACATCTGGGGCCGCATCAGTTCGATCAACGTGCGCAAGGTCGTGTGGTGCGCGCAGGAGCTTGGGCTCGACTTCCAGCGCACCGAGGCCGGCGGCAAATTCGGCGTGGTGCAGACGCCCGAATACCGCGCGCTCAACCCGAACGCCATGGTGCCCACCATCGACGACGGCGAAGGCGCCGAGCGCGTCACGCTGTGGGAGTCGAACGTCATCGTGCGCTACCTGTGCGCCCGCTACTCGCACGGCACGCTCTACCCGAGCGAGCTGCCCGCGCGCTTCGACGCCGAGCGCTGGATGGACTGGCAGCAGACCACGCTCAACCGCGCCAGCCGCGACGCCTTCGTGCAATGGGTGCGCACGCCGCCTTCGGAGCGCCAGCCCGCGCTGATCGCCGCGTCGGTGCGCGAGAGCGAGGCGCTGTTCGCGATGCTCGACGCCCACCTCGCGCAGCGCCCCTACATGGCCGGCGAGCGCTTCACCATGGCCGACATCCCGATCGGCTGCGAGGCGCACCGCTGGTTCGGCCTGCCCGGCGCCGAGTACCGCCGGCCCGTCTGGCCCAACGTCGAGCGTTGGTACGCCGACCTGCTTTCCCGCCCGGGCACGCGTGGCGTGCTCGATCTATCCCTCGAATGACCCTGATGAAATCCCGCCCCTTCAAGCAAGTCGACGTCTTCACCGCCACCGCCTACTACGGCAACCCGCTCGCGGTGGTGATCGACGGCCAGGACCTGGACGACGCCGCCATGCAGCGCTTCGCGCAGTGGACCAACCTGTCGGAGACGACCTTCCTGCTGCCGCCGACCGACCCGGGCGCCGACTACCGCGTGCGCATCTTCACGCCCGGCGGCGAGCTGCCCTTTGCCGGCCACCCGACCATCGGCAGCTGCCATGCGTGGCTGCAGGCCGGCGGCAAGCCCAAGGTGGCGGGCCGCGTGGTGCAGCAGTGCGGCGCCGGCCTGGTGCCGCTGCGGCGCGACGGCGAGCGCCTGGCCTTTGCCGCGCCGCCGCTCAAGCGCAGCGCCCCGAGCCCCGCGCTGCTGGCCAAGGTGGCCGGCGCGCTGGGCCTGAAGGCGCAGCAGGTCATCGCGGCGCAGGTGCTCGACAACGGCCCGGTCTGGTTCGGCTTGCTGCTGAACGACGCCGACGCCGTGCTGGCGCTGCAGCCCGACCACCGCGCACTGAAGGAACTGGGCGTGAAGGCCGGCGTGGCCGGCGTGCCCTCGGCGCACGACACCTCGCTGCTCATCGGCCGCTCGAACCGCGAGGCGCGCGCCTTCGGCAACCGCCCCGCCACGCCGAACGACGACGGCGCCAAGATCGACCTCGAGGTGCGCGCCTTCGCCGAGCCCATCGGCGTGCAGGAAGACCCGGTCACCGGCAGCCTCAACGCCAGCCTGGCCGAATGGCTGATCGCAGACGGCCACATGCCCGAGCGCTACCTGGCCGCGCAAGGCCAGTGCCTGGGCCGCGCGGGCCGCGTGCACATCGAGCGCGACAGCGACGGCACGATCTGGGTCGGCGGCGATGCCGTGACCTGCGTCGACGGCCACGTCACCCTCTGAACAAAGGCACGCCATGGCCCCCGCCGAAATCGACCACCTGGTGATCGCCGCCGCCTCGCTGGCCGAGGGCGTGGCATGGTGCGAGGCCACGCTCGGCGTCACGCCCGCGCCCGGCGGCGTGCACCCGCTCATGGGCACGCACAACCGGCTGCTGAACATCGCGAGCGCCGCGTTCCCGCGCGCCTATGCCGAGATCATCGCGATCGAGCCCGGCAAGGCGCCGTCGCGGCCGAAGACGCACCGCTGGTTCGACCTGGACGACGCCGCGCTGCAGGCCGCGCTCGCGCAGCGCGGCCCGCGGCTCATTCACTTCGTGGCGCGCGTGCCCGATGCGCACGCCGCCACGCAGGCGCTCGCGCGCGAGGAGCATGCGCACATCGACCGCGGCCACCTGCTCGAAGCCTCGCGCGACACGCCGGCCGGCCGGCTCGAGTGGCAGATCACGGTGCGCGACGACGGCCAGCGCCTGTTCTACGGCGCGCTGCCCACGCTGATCCAGTGGGGCGCCGTGCACCCCACCGACGCCATGCCCGCCTCGGGCCTGGCGCTGCGTTCGCTGCGCGTGGCGCATCCGCGCGCGCCGGCGCTGTCGGCCACGCTCACGGCCATCGGCATGGGCAGCCTGCCGGTCGATGCCGGCCCGCCCAACCTCATCGCCGTGCTCGACACGCCGCGTGGCCCCGTCACCCTCGAATCGCAAGGACTCTGACTCTCATGCTCACCCTGACCGAAATCGCCTGGTTCGCCCTCGCCTCGCTGCTGCTGGCGCTCACGCCGGGGCCGAACATGATCTATTGCGTGTCGCGCACGCTGATCCAGGGCCGCCGCGCGGGGCTCATCTCGCTGGGCGGCGTGCTGATGGCCTTCCTGGTGCACCTGTTTGCCGCGGCGCTGGGCCTCACGGCGCTGCTGCTGGCGGTGCCGGTCGCGTTCGACGCGATCCGTTTCGCCGGCGCGGCCTACCTGATGTGGCTCGCATGGCAGGCGGTCAAGCCCGGCGGCAATGCGCCCTTCGAGGCCCGCGCGCTGCCGGCCGATCCGCCGGCCAAGCTGTTCCGCATGGGCTTTCTCACGAACCTGCTGAACCCGAAGGTGGCGATGTTCTATCTGTCGTTCTTTCCGCAGTTCATCCACCCCGAGCGCGGCTCGGTGCTGCTGCAGAGCCTGCAGCTGGGCATGGCGCAGATGGCGAGCAGCGCGCTGGTCAACACCGTGATGATCGTCGGCGCCGCGAGCATCACGGCCGTGCTGTCGCAAAGCGCGGGCTGGCTGCGCGCGCAGCGCTACATCATGGGCAGCGTGCTGGCCGCGCTGGCCGTGCGCGTGGCGCTCACCGAACGCAAGTAAGCAACCCGAAGGACGTCGATGCGATTCACCCGCGAAGAGATCGAAGCCGCGCAGCGCACCGTGCATGCGGCCATGCCGCCCACGCCCCAGTACACCTGGCCGCAGCTGTCGCAGCGCCTGGGCGCCACGGTCTGGGCCAAGCACGAGAACCACACGCCGGTCGGCGCCTTCAAGATCCGCGGCGGCCTGACCTACTTCGAGACCCTCGCGCGCGAGCAGCCCGCCGTGCGCCACGTGATCAGCGCCACGCGCGGCAACCACGGCCAGTCGGTCGGCTTCGCCTCGCAGCGCCACGGGCTGGCCGCGACCATCGTGGTGCCGCACGGCAATTCGCGCGAGAAGAACGCGGCGATGCGCGCGCTCGGCGTGACGCTGGTCGAGCATGGCGACGACTTCCAGGCGGCCGCCGAGCACGCGGCGGTGCTGGCCGAGCGCGACGCGCTGCACCGCGTGCCCTCGTTCCATCGCGAGCTGGTGCGCGGCGTGTCGACCGCGTATGTCGAGTTCTTCAGCGCATTGAAAGCTTCACCGCCCGACGTGCTGTTCGTGCCCATCGGCCTGGGCTCCGGCTTTGCCGGCGCGGCGGCGGCGCGCGCGCATTGCGGCGTGTCGACGAAGCTCATCGGCGTGGTGTCGGCGCATGCCACGGCCTACCGCGATTCATTCCGCGCGCGCCGTGCGGTCGAGTCGCCCGCCACCACGCGGCTGGCCGACGGCATGGCCTGCCGCACGCCGGTGCCCGAATCGCTGGAGGTGATCCTGCGCGAAGCCGACGACGTGATCACCGTGACCGACGACGAGGTGGCCGAAGCGATGCGCGTGCTTTTCAGCGACACGCACAACGTGGCCGAAGGCGCGGGGGCCGCCGCGTTGGCGGGGGCGCTTCAGCAGAAGGAGCGCTGGCGCGGGCAGACGGTGGGCGTTGCGCTGAGCGGCGGCAATGTCGACGCGGACATGTTCGCCGGGGTGCTGGGGCGCAGCGCCTGATCCGCTCTCAGGGCAGCGGCCCTGTGTTCGCCGTGCTCAGTGGCAGCTGGGACACCTCGGTCAGCAGCAGGGCCAACTGCTGCGCGGCCGCATCGATCACCGCCTGACCCTTCGCTGCCGTGGCCGCTGCGGCGTTACCGGCAGCGCCCTGCGCGTTGTAGTCCTCCATCGCCCAGCCGAGCTTGGCGCTCTTGCCGTTGCCGAGGATCGCGCAGTCGGCCGCGCGCTGCTCCGAGGTGGAACTGAAATCCTTCGCCTCGTCCATGCGCACGCGCGCGGGCGTCAGCGCCAGCATCATCGAGGTCTCGATCTCGCCCGCGTGCACGCCGAAGCGGTGCTCGCGGGCGCTGAACTGCGCGTTCGCATCGCCCAGCGGCAGGTTGAACCAGCTCACGCTGTAGACGATCAGGCCGTGCGCGGCGCGCAGCTCGCGCGCCACGATGTCCATCGCGCCCACATGGCCGCCGTGGGCGTTGAACAGCACCAGCTTCTTCACGCCGGCGCGCGCCACGCCCGCGCCGATCTCGTTCCACATGCGGATCAGCGTCTCGGCCGAGAAGGTGAGCGTGCCCGCGAAGCGCGCGTGCTCGGGGCTCAGGCCGATCTGCTGGGTCGGCAGGAACAGCGCCGGCAGTTCCGGCGACAGCAGCGGCAGCGCCGCGGCCACGATGCCGTCGGCCAGCACGGTGTCCACGCCCAGCGGCAGGTGCGGGCCGTGCTGCTCGGTCGCGCCCAGCGGCAGCACCGCCACCGTGGTCGCCGCGTCGAGCGCGGCGAAGTCGCGCGTCGTCAACTGGGACCAGAAACGGGGCCAACGGGGCGAAGAGACCGGAAGTGCGTTCATGCCGCGATCTTAGGACGGGGCCATGGGCGGCGCATGGGGCAACACTTGCATACAACTTGCCAACATCGGATGAATTGATCGCGAATCTGTTCACGATTAGTTCTCATCTTTCCCGATGTTCGGTCCTATTGTTTACAAATTGACCTAGAGTCCCTTTTCACGAACTTTCCGCCACGGCTTGTCACGGCCCAGGAGAGTTCACGCAAAAGGGAGTAGCGTGTCCATCCATCCACAAAAAAATGGAGGCACCGTCGTTGCCGGGCGCAAAGTCGCGCCCTTCAAGGCATTGCCTCACCATCTCGCACGAGCCGTGCGGGGTTTGCCGCCGATCGTGTGCGTGCTGGTCTTCGGAAGCAGCACCGCGTACGCGGAATCCACTGTCGCGCCCTCGCCGGCCGCCCCCCTGGGCAGCGCGCTGGCGTATGACGCCTCGCAGCACGACGCCCTCATCGTCGCGCGCCGCGCCGGCCGCATCGCGCCGGCCCAAGCCCTGCAGCAGCTGCGTCAATGGCTGGCGGCGCCCCTGGCCGATGACCAGCGCCGCCGCGTAGCGTCCGACGCCATCGCGATCGCGGTGGCCGACGGCCAGTTCGCCGACGCGGTGGCCGTGGGCCGCCAGGTGCCGCCGGGCGAGCTGGGCGATTACGCGCTCGGCCCGCTGGCCGGCGCCGCGCGGCGCACGGGCGACATCGCCCTGCAAGGCGACACCGTCAAGGTCTGGCGCGCGCGCCAGCCGGCGGCCCGCGAACCGCGCATCCACGAAGCCTTCTGGCGACTGGCCAGCGGCGACACGGCGGGCGCGCAGACGATCTATCGGGCCCTGGCACAACCCGCGCCCACCGCCGTGGCCGACCGCGTCGCGCTGCTCGACCTGCGCGCCGCGCTGGCGCGCGCCCAGGGCCAACCCTTCCAGGCACTCACGGCCTACGGCGAGATCACCGCGCTGCAGCCCGCGCGCCGCGATGCACAACGCGACGCCGACTTCCTGCTGGCCGAGTACGGCGGCGCCACCGCTGCGTTCGAAGACGCGCAGGCGGCCGAACGCAAGCAGCCGGGCAGCCTCGCGCCGCTGACGCTCGCGCTGCTCGAACAGCAGGCGCTGGCGCAGCAGCTGCGTTGGGCCGTGAAGGCGCGCGACCAGCGCCTGGGCGCGGCGCGCGTCACCGACCTCGACCAGGTGCTGGCCGCCCAGAGCGCCGCGCTGGCCCGCGTCGACGCCGCGCTCGCGCAGCCCGCCCCGCCCGACGCCGACACCTGGCGCACGCTGCGCATGCGGCTGCAGTCCGACCGCATGGCGGCGCTGCTGGAGCGTGGCCGTCCCGCCGACACCATCGCGCTGTACGACAGCCTGCGTGCCGACGGCACCGCGCTGCCGCCCTACGCGCTGGGCACCGCCGCCCGCGCGCTGGCGCAGGAGCGCCGCTCGGCCGACGCCGTGCCGCTGTTCGAAAAGGCCGTCGTTGATCTGCCGATGCCCGACAGCCTGCATTTCGGCCTGGTCTACGCCTACCTGGACACCGGCCGCTTCGACGAGGCCGAGGCGCTGCTCCAGCGCATCGAAAGCGCCACGCCCGTGCTGATGCGGCTGGCGCCGGAAGCCGGCCGTCCCAACGACCAGTTCTCCGAAGTGAGCGGCCTGGGCGCATTGCTGCAGCTGTACGGCGACCGTCCGAAGATCGCGCAGCCGCGCTTCGACACGCTCACGCAGGAAGCCCCGCTCAACGCGGGCTACGCCTACGGCGCCGCGCTCACCGAGCGGCTGCGCGAGCACCCCGAGGCGGCCGTGGCGCGCTTCGAGGCGCTGAGCGCCGACCACCCCGACGACCTGAGCGTGCGCACCGGCCATGTCGAGGCGCTGCTCGACGCCGACGAGTTCCGCGCCGCGCGGCTGCGCGCCGAGGCACTCGAGGCCGACGCGCCCGACGCCGCCGAGGTGCGCGAGATGGCGCGCAAGCGCCGCTCGCTGGTCGGCCCGCAGCTCGAGGTCGATGCCGAAGGTTCGCGCGGCGGCGGCACGCTGGCCAGCCGCGAATGGCGCGTCGACAGCCGGCTCAGCTCCGGCCTCATCGGCGATGCGTGGCGCGTGTTCTATGCGCAGACGCTGGGCCGCGGCTACACCTCCGAAGGCACGGCCCAGTGGGCGCGCGGCGGCCTCGGCGCGAGCTGGCAGCAAGGCCGCTGGCTGGCCGAAGGCGTGCTGCAGCATGCGAACAGCGGGCGCTACCGCAACAGCGTGGCCGGCCGCTTCGACTACCGCGCCAGCGACGCCTGGCGCCTGTCGGCCACCTACGACGGCGACAGCAAGGAGCTGCCCTGGAAGGCCCGCGCCGTGCCCTTCGGCGTGCAGGCCATCGGCGCGCGCGAGTTCGGCGCCAGCGCGGCCTACGTCGTCAACGAATCGCGCCGCTTCGACCTGCAATGGCGCCGGCTCGACTTCAGCGACGGCAACCTGCGCGACGGCCTCGACTTCGGCTGGCGTGAGCGCTGGGTCAGCACGCCGCGCTTCCAGATCGAGACGCGACTGGGCGTCGATGCCAGCCGCAGCCGCCTGCAGGACGTGCGCTACTTCAGCCCCTCGCGCGATGCCAGCGCGCAGCTGTCGGTGCGCGGCCAGTGGCTCACCTGGAAAAGCGACGACCGCCAGTTCTTCCAGGTGCTGGAGCTCGGCGGCGGCAGCTACCAGCAGGCCGGCTTCGGCAGCGGCCCGCTGTGGAACGTGCGCTACGAGCACCGCTGGGCCCTGGGCCAGAAGCTCACGCTGCGCTATGGCCTGACCTACGGCAGCCATCCCTACGACGGCGTGCGCGAGAAACAGCGCGGCGTGTTCCTGAACCTTTCGATGCCCCTGCAGTGATGTCCGTGATGCAAGCCCCCACCTTCTTCCTCCGGCTGCGCGCGGCCCTGCTCGGGCTGCTGCTGGCGGCGGCGTTGCCTGCGCTGGCGGCGCCGGTGCTGCCCGCCGATCCCGACAACGGCGTCGACTTCCGCGTGATCTCGTTCCACGACGTGCGCCCCAACGTGCGCGCCAGCTTCGAGACCTCGCCCGACGAAACCGCCACCGACGAGCGCACGCTCGCCGAAGTGTTCGCCTGGCTGCGGCACAGCGGCTACCACCCGGTCAGCCTGCAGCAGATCATCGATGCGCGCAGCGGCGGCAAGCCGTTGCCGTCGCAGCCCGTGCTGCTGACCTTCGATGACGGCTACCGCAGTGCCTACACGCACGTGTTCCCGCTGCTCCAGCGCTTCAACTACCCCGCGCTGTTCGCGCTGGTGACGAGCTGGCTCGAGGTGCCTGAAGGCCAGCCCGTGCACTGGGGCGACAAGCCCGCGCCGCGCGAGAACTTCCTGCTGTGGCGCGAAGCCGCCGAGATGGCGCGCTCGCCGCTGGTCGAGTTCGCGAGCCACACCGACGCGATGCACACCGGCATCCAGGCCAACCCGCAGGGCAACATGCTGCCCGCCGCGGCCACGCACCGCTACGACCCGAAGACCGGCCGCTACGAAGACGACGCCGCCTACCTGCGCCGCATCGAGACCGACCTGCGCCGCAGCCGCGAGCTCATCGAGAAGCGCACCGGCGCCAAGGTGCGCGCCACCGTGTGGCCCTACGGCGCCTACAACACGCCCGCGCTGGAAGCCTCGGCGCGCGTGGGCATGCCGATCACGTTCACGCTCGACGACGGCGCGAACACGAAGGAGATTCCGCTCACGCGCATCCGCCGCGCGCTGGCCGCCTACGACAACGAGGCGCCCGACTACGTGCAGATGCTGCGCAGCCCGGTGGGCGGCGAGGTGCGCCCGATCAACCGCGTGATGCACGTCGACCTGGACTACGTGTACGACGCCGACCCGGCCCAGCAGGAGCGCAACCTCTCGGCGCTGATCGAGCGCGTCGCCGCCGTGCGCCCGCGCTCGGTGTTCCTGCAGGCCTATGCCGACCCCGACGGCGACGGCGTGGCCGACGCGCTGTACTTTCCCAACCGCCACCTGCCGATGCGCGCCGACCTGTTCGCCCGCGCCGCCTGGCAGTTGCGCAGCCGCACGGGCGTGAAGGTCTACGCGTGGATGCCCGTCACCGCCTACCGGCTGCCGGCGTCGAACCCGCTGGCCACGCACACGGTGCGCACGCTCAAGGGCGACGCGCCGGCCGACCGCTACCACCGGCTCTCGCCCTTCGACCCGGCCGTGCGCACGCTGGTCGGCGACCTGTACGAAGACCTGGGCCGCCACACCTTCTTCGAAGGCCTGCTGTTCCACGACGACGCCATGCTCTCGGACGACGAGGACGCCAGCCCCGCCGCGCTCGACACCTACCGCCGCTGGGGCCTGCCGGCCGACGTGGCCGCGCTGCGCGCCGACCCCGCGCTCATGGCCCGCTGGACCGCCGCCAAGACCCGCCACCTGATCGACTTCACGCACGAGCTCGCGGCGCGCGTGGGCACCTGGCGCCCTGCCCTGGAAACGGCGCGCAACCTCTACGCGCGGCCGGTGCTCGAACCCGCGGCCGAGCAATGGTTTGCCCAAAACTATGAAGCCTCGCTTGCCGCCTACGACTACGTCGGCCTGATGGCCATGCCGCGCATGGAGCAGGAGGCCCGCACCCCGGCCGACAGCGACGCCTGGCTGGGCCGCCTGGCGCAGCGCGCGGCCGCCACGCCGCACGGCCTGGACCGCACCGTGTTCGAGCTGCAGGCGCGCGACTGGCGCACCGGGAAACCCGTGGCCGACGCCGAGCTCACGCGCCAGTGGACCCTGCTGCAGCGTGCCGGCGTGCGCCACCTGGGCTACTACCCCGACGACTTCCTGAACAACCAGCCCTCGCTGGAGACCGTGCGCCGCGCGATCTCGGTGCGTTCGCTGCTGTCGCGCGCCCCCCGGCGCAACCACGACGCCGCCACGCTGCCGCCTGAAGGAGGGAAGCCCCGATGAACACGCTCCAGATGCTGGTGGACCTGATTCCACCGGTGCTCTTCGGCTTCGTCTTCTACTACCCGTTCTTCATGGCGTGGGTGTGGATCGCGGGCGGCCTCTCGCACGCGTGGTCGTTCGAGCGCAAGCGCGACGTCGAGGTCGACCCGCTGCCGCTGCTGCCCTCGCAGCCGCTCGTGACCGTCGTGGTTCCCTGCTTCAACGAGGCGCCGCACCTGCGCGAAGTGATCGAGCAGCTCATGCGCACGCACTACCCGAACTACGAGGTGATCGCCGTCAACGACGGCAGCACCGACGGCACCGGCGAGCTGCTCGACGAGATGACGCAGGAGTTCAGCCGCCTGCGCGTGATCCACAACGCCAGCAACCAGGGCAAGGCCGTGGGCCTGAACACCGCCTGCCAGCTGGCGCGCGGCGAGTACATCCTGGGCATCGACGGCGACGCGCTGGTCGACCCCAACGCCATCGCCTGGATGCTCAAGCGCATGCTGGCCTCGGATCGCATCGGCGCCGTCACCGGCAACCCGCGCATCCGCACGCGCACCACGCTGCTGGGGCGCATGCAGGTGGGCGAGTTCTCGTCGATCATCGGCCTCATCAAGCGCTCGCAGCAGCTCATCGGCACGCTGTTCACGGTGTCGGGCGTGCTGGCCATGTTCCGCCGCCGCGCCGTGCTCGAGGTGGGCTTCTGGAGCCCCGACGTGCTCACCGAGGACATCGACATGAGCTGGAAGCTCCAGCTCGCCGGCTGGCGCCTGCGCTTCGAGCCGCGCGCGCTGTGCTGGATCCTCATGCCCGAGACCCTGCGCGGCCTGTGGAAGCAGCGCCTGCGCTGGGCCGTCGGCGGCATCCAGACCATGCTGCGCATCACGCCGTCCATCCTGCGCCTGCGCAGCTGGCGCCTGTGGCTCATCTACAGCGAGTACATGGTGAGCGTGGTGTGGGCCTATGCGATGGCGCTGGTGCTGCTGATCAGCTTCATCCGCCCCTTCCTGCCGCACGAGTCGGCCTGGCATTCGGCGCTCCTGCCGCACTGGCAGGGCACGCTGCTGGCCATGACCTGCATCCTGCAGATGCTGCTGAGCCTGTGGATCGACCGTCGCTACGACCGCGACCTCATGCGCTATTTCGCCGGAACGATCTGGTACCCGATCGCGTTCTGGACGATCACGATGGCCACGACGGTGGTCGCCCTTCCCAACGCTCTGATGCGTCGTCGCGGCAAGCGCGCGGTGTGGACGAGCCCTGACCGAGGAGTTTCTTCCGATGCATCCTGAGAACCCGCTCTCTTCGCCGGCGCTGCACGAAGCCCCGCCGCCCCGCACCCGTTCGTGGGGCCAACCCGCGGTGGACGAACCCATCATCGACGCCGCGCGCATTCCATTGCACGCCTTCGGCAATGGCCGTTCGCCGGCGCGCACCCTGGCCATGTACCTGTGGCTGCGCGTGGTGCGCCCCGCGATCACCGTCGCGATCTGGTTCTGCGCCATCTGGTACGCCTGGCCCTACGTGATGGGCGCGCGCTCCCAGCCCGAGGTGCTTCAGCTGCTTGGCCTGTACGCCATCGTCATCGGCGTGATCCTCGCCTCGATGCTGGTCATGGGCCCGCTGCGCCGACGCCAGCACCGCAGCGAGACGCCGCCGGAGAAGGAACAGTCGTCGCTGTTCGCGCTGGCGTCGTACATCGAAGTCGCGCCCGCGCGCCTGTCGACCTGGCAGCGCACGCGCCAGCTGCTGGCGCACCACGATCACCACGGCCAGCTGCGCGACGCCACCGACACCGCGCCGGCCGCGCTGGAAGAAGAAGCACCAGCGAAGCGCCGCAAGGCCTGACGCGCGCAGGGCAACCGACGCGGCCTTTCGGCCGCGTCGCTGCAGGGGTTTCGGGGCGGTGATTCAATCGCGCGGCGGCAGCGCCGCAGACAGATTCATCTTCTTCCAAGGACCCCCGACATGGACCTCCAGCTCCAGGACCAGCACGTTCTCATCACCGGCGGCAGCAAGGGCATCGGCCTGGCCTGCGCGCTGGGCTTCCTGCGCGAAGGCGCGCGCGTGAGCCTGGTCTCGCGCGACCTGCAGAATCTGCAGCAGGGCCAGCAGTCGCTGATCGCCGCGTTCCCGCAAGCCGAAGGCCGCGTCAGCCTGCACGCCGCCGACCTCAAGAACCCCGCCAGTGCCGTCGCCGCCCTCGACGCCGCCGAACAGGCCTTCGGCCCCGTCGACGTGCTCGTCAATTCGGCAGGCGCCGCGCGCCGCACCCCACCCGACGAACTCACGCCCGCTGCGTGGCACGACGCGATGGACGCCAAGTACTTCACCTACATCCACATGATCGACCCGGTCGTGAAGCGCATGGGCCAGCGCGGCCGCGGCGCCATCGTCAACGTCATCGGCCAGGGCGGCAAGGTCGCCAGCCCCGTGCACATGGCCGGTGGTGCCGCCAACGCCGCGCTCATGCTCGTGAGCGCCGGCATGGCCGCCGCCTACGCCGCGAAGGGCGTGCGCGTGAACGCCGTGAACCCCGGCCTCACGCTGACCGCGCGGTTGCAGGAGGGGATGAAGGCTGACGCGAAACTGCAGGGCATCGATACCGACGAAGCGCTGGAGCGCGCCACCGCACGCCTGCCGCTGGGCCGCATCGCGACGCCCGAGGAAGTCGCCAACACCGTGCTCTTCCTGGCGTCGCCGAAGGCAAGCTATGTGACAGGCGCGATCGTGGCGATGGATGGCGCAGTAACACCGATGATCTGACAAGGGACAGCAGGGGGGAGCGAACGCAGTGATGCGATCCCCCAGGCCGAGCGAAGCGATGGCCCGAGTGCTCCCCCTCCCCTCTGGCCGCGCCGAGGAGCGCAGCGTTTCGCGGATCAGGGCTCGCCCTTGTTTGAGCGAAGCGAGTTTGGGCGAGACCCCGCGAAACGCGAGCACCGCAGGTTGCCCGCAGCGAAGCGGAGGGACGCGGACAGTGGGGTCGCCTTTTCTTTGCTTACTTTCTTTTGGCGAAGCAAAAGAAAGTGAGTCGCCCGCCGGGGCGAGACCCGGCCAGCAGCCTCAAGAAATCACCCCACAGCCAACAACCCCTCGAACTTCAACGCCAGGAAATCCACAAACCCCCGAACCCGAGCCGGCACAAACCGCCCACTAGGCAACAGCGCATGCAACGGATAAGGCTCCGTCTCCCAGTCAGGCAACAGCCGCACAAGACGACCTTCCCGAATGTCATTACGCACATCCAAAGCGGACTTCAGCGAAATCCCATACCCCGCCACAGTCCACTCCCGCGCCAGCGAAGCATCATCCACACTCCGATCCCCATTCACCCGCACCTCCGTCCACTGCCCCAACTGCGCAAACCGCCACACCCGGTGCCGTCGCCCACTGCGGTTGAACGTCAGGCAGTTGTGCTGCAGCAGATCCTGCGGAACCCGAGGCACAGGATGCCGACGCAGATAGTCCGGTGAAGCCGTCAGCACCGGATTCGTCAGCGCAAACGCCCGCGCCACCAGCCGCGAATCGGCCAGCGCCCCGTAGCGCAGCGCCACATCCACCTCGTCGCGCATCACGTCCAGCGGCCGGTCCCCGACAGACAGCGACAACTGCACCCCCGGATGCAGCGCCAGGAACTCGTCGAACCACGGCAGCAAGGTGCTGCGCGTGAGGTCCGACGGCGAGGCCACCCGCAAGGTGCCGACAAGTTCGCCACGATCCGCAGTGACCAGCGACTCCCCCTCATCCAGCAGCTCAAAAGCACGCACCGCATAGTCGAGCAGCGTCTGCCCCTGCGGCGTGAGGCGCATCGCCCGCGTCGACCGCTCGAACAGCCGCGCCCCCAACTGCGCCTCCAGCCGCTTCAAGGTCGCACTCGCCGCGGCGGGCGTGATCCCCAGCGCATGCCCCGCCGCCGTCAACGTGCCGCCACGCGCCGTCTGCACGAGCACCTGCAGGTCCGATATATTTTCAATCTTCATTTGAAAGTGTTGTTGATTCAGGCCACCTTATCAAAAATCCTTTGTCATCCTACAGTCCAGCCATCGTTCCAGAAAGAAGGTCTCTTCCCATGAAAGCCGTCGGCTACCACCAGCCCCTCCCCATCGACCACCCCGAATCGCTGCAGGACATCGAGCTCCCCGCCCCCGTGCCCGGCGCGCGCGACCTGCTGGTGCGCGTGAAGGCCGTGTCGGTCAACCCGGTCGACACCAAGGTCCGCAAGAACGCTGCCCCCGAGGCCGGCCAGGCCAAGGTGCTGGGCTGGGACGCGGTCGGCACCGTCGAAGCCATCGGCAGCGACGTGCAAAGCTTCAAGGTCGGCGACCGCGTCTACTACGCCGGCTCCATCATTCGCCCCGGCGCCAATTCGGAGCTGCACGCGGTCGACGAGCGCATCGCCGCCCTCGCCCCGAAGAGCCTCGACAACGCGCAAGCCGCCGCCTTGCCGCTGACCACCATCACCGCCTACGAACTGCTGTTCGACCGCCTCCAAGTGCCCAAGGATGGCGGCGAAGGCCAGACGCTGCTGATCACCGGCGGTGCCGGCGGTGTGGGCTCCATCCTCATCCAGCTCGCGCGCCAGCTCACGAAGCTGCGCGTGGTCGCCACCGCCTCGCGCGCCGAAACGCGCGCATGGTGCCTGGCCCTGGGCGCGCACGTCGTCATCGACCATTCGAAGCCGCTCGCCGCCGAACTGAAGGCCGCCGGCATCGACGAGGTCGACATGGTCGCCAGCCTCACGCAGACCGACCAGCACTACGCGCAGCTCATCGAAAGCCTCAAGCCCCAGGGCCAGCTCGCGGTGATCGACGACATGAAGGTGCTCGACGCGATGCCGCTGAAGACCAAGTGCATCTCACTGCACTGGGAAATGATGTTCACGCGCTCGCGCTTCACCACGCCCGACATCGCCGAGCAAGGCAAGCTGCTGGCCGAGGTGGCCGCGCTGGTCGACGCGGGCCGCATCCGCACCACGGCGAATGCGAGCTTCGGCACCATCAACGCCGCGAACCTGCGCAAGGCGCACGCGCTCATCGAGAGCGGCAAGGCGCAGGGCAAGGTGGTGCTGGCCGGGTTCTGATCTGCGCACAATCGGTCGCATGACCGAAGAAAGCACACCCACCCCGCCCCACCTCATCGAATTCGACACCCCGCGCCTGCGGGTGCGCCAATGGCGCGAGAGCGATCTCGCGCCATTTTTCGAACTGGCCTGCGACCCGCAGGTGATGGAATTCTTGCTGCCCTTGCCCACGCGCGCCGAGAGCGACGCAGCGGCCCACCGTGCCCGCGCGCTCATCGCGCAGAAGGGCTGGGGGTTCTGGGCTGTCGAGCGCAAGGACACGCGCGAGTTCATCGGCTTCACCGGCCTGAACGTGCCGATGGCCGCGCTGCCTTTCTCGCCCTGCGTGGAGATCGGCTGGCGCCTGTCGCGCGCCAGCTGGGGCCAGGGCTTCGCGACCGAGGCCGCGCGCGGCGCGCTGCAGGTCGGCTTCGAACGGCTCGGGCTCGACGAGATCGTGGCGTTCACCGCCAACGGCAACCTGCGCTCGGCCGCCGTGATGGCGCGCCTGGGCATGCACGAGGACGTGGCCGGCGCCTTCGAGCATCCGGCGGTGCCCGAAGGCGATGCGCTGCGCGGCCACCGGCTGTTTCGCATCGACCGCGCGGCATGGCAGGCCGCGCAGCGCGCCTCAGAATGAATGCAGCAGCAGGGCGGCGCCCGACACGATCGCAAAGACCTGCACGAAGATGCGCAGCACGCGGCCGTTGATGCGGCGATGCACCACGCGGCTGAGCACCGCGCCCACGACGAGCGCAGGCAACAGCAGGGCCGCGGCATAAAGCTGTGAGCCGTCGATGCGCCCCGCCGCCATCAGCGTGGCCAGCGACACCAGCTCGCCGACCAGGAAGCACAGCGCAATGGTCGAGCGCATGGTGGGCGCCGGCTGGTGCTGATAGACCAGCGCCAGCGGCGGCCCGCCGATGCCGGTCGCGGTTTCGGTGACGCCGGTCACGAGCCCCGCCGCCACGAAGGCGGTGCGGCCCGGCGAGAACGCCGGCATCATCAACGTGACCAGCGCCGCCGCGATGGTCGAGGCGCCGACGAACAGCGACAGGTGGCTCGCGCTGAGCGCCGCCAGCACCCACAGGCCGCCGACGGTGCCGAGCAGGCGCCCGCCGGTGATCCAGCTGGCGCCGGTGCGGTCGATGGCGCCGCGCTCGCGCCACATCACGTAGAAGTTCAGCGGCAGCATCAGCACCAGCACGCACACCGGCAGCAGGTCGGGGCGAACGATGCCGATCACCGGCGCGGCGATGAGCGCAAAGCCGACGCCGGTCGCGCCCTGCACGAAGGCGGCGAACAGCACGGCGAGCGAGACGAGGACGAGGTGCTGCGCGCTCACTGCGAGTGCCGCTCCGAGGCCAGGCGGCGGTGCGCGGCTGCCGGGGGATGCAGGCGCAGGATGGGCGCGCGGTCCATGGCCGCGTGGGCGACGCGCGCCAGCTGATGCTGCAGCGCGCGCGCATCCCAGTCGGGCGGCCAGCCTTCCCACAGGCGCAGGCGTCCGTCGACGAACACGGCCACGATCTGATCGCGGTTGCCCAGGCGCACGAGGTCCCACGTGAGGTCGACCGAGGTGCACATCTCGGGCGTGTCGACATCGACGATGAGGAAGTCGGCCGCCTTGCCCACGGCGATCTCGCCCGTGAGGTGGCCCAGGCCCACGGCGCGCGCGCCTTCGTGCGTGGCGTGGTCGAACCAGGTCCAGCCGCCGCCACTCGACGCATCGCCGATGGCCATGCCGAAGGCCAGCTTCTGCGCGGCCTCGGCCGCGTCCATCAGGCGGAAGGCGTCGCTGCGCGTGGCGTCGGTGCCCAGGCCGAAGCGGATGCCCAGCGCGGCCATCAGGTTCGCTGGTGCCACGGCGTTGCCCTTCCACTGGCTGGCGACGGGGTTGTAGCTCACGGCGGTGTCGGTGTCGCGCAGCACCATGAGTTCCGAAGGCGTGACCAGCGTGCCGTGCGCGATGAGCACCTGCGGGCCGAGCGCGCCCAGGTGCGCCAGCAGCTCCAGCGGCCGCTTGCCGCGCTGCACGACCGAGCGCTCGACCGAGGCCAGGTGTTCGTTGACGTGCGTCTGGAATACCGTGCGCGCCTCGGCGCACAGGGCCGACACGGCGACCAGCATCTCGTCGGACGCCGCCTCGGGCACCGAGATGGCGAGCGAGGGATGCACCAGCTCCGCACCCGACCACTGCTGCAGGAACTGCGCGGCATGCGACTGGATCGCCTGCCGGTCGGCGGCGCTGCTGTCGTTGCCGCCGTCGTTGCAGATCAGGCCCAGCACGCAGCGCAGCCCGGCCTCCTGCACGGCGGCGGCCACGGCGCCGATGTCGCCCGGCGCGCGCGTGCCCGCGTCGCACACGGTGGTGAAGCCGCCGCGCAGCGATTCGAGCGCCGCGAGCTTGGAGGCCATGTAGACGAACTCGTCGTCCAGGCTCGACTCGAGCGGCACCCACACGCGGCGGAAGATTTCCGACGGCTCGCCATAGGCCAGCGACTTGCCGAAGGACTGCGTGAGGTGGTGGTGCGCGTCGATCATGCCCGGCATCAGCAGCTTGCCGGGCAGGTGCAGCGGCGTGAGCTGCGGGTGGCGGGCGATGAGCGCGTCGGCGGGGCCGACCTCGCGGAAACGGCCGCCTTCGATGCGCACGGCATGGCCGGTGGCGGGGCCGTCGCGCAGCATCAGGTGGTCGGGAACGAGCAGCAGCTCGTCGGCCGCGAAGTGCGCGGCATCGAGTTCAGGAGACATGGTCAAAGGAGAGAACGGGAAAAGAATTGGAGAGGCGCTCATTGCGGCGCCGGTGCGATGGCCGGGCTGTCGGCCGGCACGCGGTTGAACACCAGGTTGAGCACCACCGCGGTGAGCGAGCCCATGGCCAGGCCGTTGCCCAGCACCAGCTGCAGCGTGTCGGGAAAGCGGCTGTACAGGCCCGGCACGACGATGGGCAGCAGGCCCATGGTCAGCGCGCCGGCCAGCACGAACATGTTGCCGCGCTCGTGCAGGTCGACCTTGCGCAGCATGTCGATGCCCATGGTGCCGATGATCGCGAACACCACCATCGCGGTGCCGCCAACCACCGCCGAAGGAATGGCACTGGCCAGCCGGCCCAGCGGCGCCGACAGCGCGATGAGGATCAGGATCACGCCGGCCGCGGCCGTCACGTAGCGCGAGCGCACGTTGGTGGCGCGCACGATGCCGATGTTCTCGCCGCTGGTGATGATCATCGAGGTGCCGAAGAGGCCCCCCGCCAGCGACACCAGCGCGTCGCCGCGGATGGTGCGCGGCACCACGTCGCGCGCATCGATCTTGCGGCCCACCACCTCGGCCACGGCCACGGTCTGCCCCGTGGCCTCGACCATCGAGATGATGCTGAAAATGAGCAGCGGCACGGCCGCCACCAGGTCGAAGCGCGGCATGCCGAAGGGCAGCAGCGTCGGCGCGCTCCAGAAGGGGCCGGCCGCCACGCTGCTGAAATCCATCAGCCCGCAGGCCGCGGCCAGCACCGTGCCGGCCAGCAGGCCCAGCAGCACCGCGAGCTGGCCGAGCGTGCCCTTGAACACGCGCGCGAACAGCACCGTGAAGCCGATGGTCGCCAGCGCCAGCCCGATGTTCACCGGGTCGGCAAAGGTGGACGTGCCGGCCTTGCCCGCGATGATGCCGCCGTACACCTTCACGAGGTTGATCGACACCAGCAGCAGCAAGGTGCCGATGACGATCTTCGGAAAGTAGCGCAGGCAGCGCGCGAACACCGGCAGCACCAGGAAGTAGAAGAGCGCCGTGAGGATCACCGCGCCCGAGGCTGTCTGCAGGTCGCGCTGCTGGGCGATGGTCACGAACATCACGATGGGCGCGCCGCCCGGCACCATCACGAAGGGCAGCCGCGCGCCGAACTTCCACGGCCCGAACGACTGCAGCAAGGTGCCCACGCCGCACAGCAAAAAGGTGGCGCTGATCAGGTTGACCGTGAGCGCGGACTCCAGCCCCAGCGCCTTGGCCACGAGGAACACCGAGGTGATCGGCACAGCCGCCATCACCAGCACGTGCTGCAGGCCGAACAGCAGCAGTTGCGACAGGGGCAGCACCGCATCGACCGGGGCGATGGCGGAAGGCGCGCCGACAGGCACGACCGGGGGCACAGCAGAGGCATCGGGCACACGGGACATCATGGAATCCTTGAACCGGGACCGCGCCCAAATCGATTTGGGCGCACTGGCAAAAAAAGCCGCCGAAGCGGGTGAAGTACATTCCGTGGCATGGCGCCCCAAAACGATTTGGGAATTGAATCACCGCTTTTCGAAAAGGTCAACGGGATGAGCACCAATCCATCGCCGCGGGCAAACATCAAGGACGTGGCACGCGAAGCGGGCGTGTCGCCGACCACCGTGTCGCACGCGCTCAACGCCCGGGGCCAGGTCGACGCGGAAACGCGCGCGCGCGTCGAGCAGGCGGCGCTGAAGCTGGGCTACCGGCCCAACCGCAATGCGCAGCGGCTGCGCACGGGCGAGGCGCACATGATCGTGCTGCTGTCGTCGATGCCCTTCGCGGTGGCCGGTGGCCCGTCGCGCCTGGGCTTCCTGATGGAGGTGGCGGCCGTGGCGGCCGCCGCGGCCCTGGACCGCCGCCTGGCGCTGGTGCTGGCGCCGCCGATGGAAACCGGGCGCGTGCCCATGGAACTGCTCGACGTGGACGGCGCGCTGGTCATCGAGCCTTCGGCGGGCGACCCCAACCTGGCGTACCTGCTGCGGCGCGGCCTGCCGGTGGTGGCCATCGGCAAGCCGGCCGAGGAAACGGCCGACGGGCCGGCGATGCCGCCCTATGTCGACATCCACTCGGGCCGGACCACGCGCCTGCTGCTCGAGCACCTGCACGACCAGGGCGCGCGCAAGGTCGCGATGATCCTCGGCTCGGCCGCGCGCAACTCCTATGTGGAAGGCCAGGCGGCCTACCAGGCCTTCGCCGCCGCGCGCGGGCAGGCACCGCTGCTCTCGCTGGTCGACGAGGCCGAGGGCGAGAACGGCGGGCGGCAGGCCGCATTGGCGCTGCTGGCGGCGCACCCCGACATCGACGCCTTCTGCGTGCCGGTCGACGCGTTCGCCTCCGGCGCGGTGACGGCCGTGCGCGAATCGGGCCGGCGCATTCCCGAGGACGTGATGGTCGCCACGCGCTACGACGGCCTGCGCGCGCGCACCTGCGTGCCGCCGCTCACGGCCGTCGACCTGCACCTGGACGAGGTGGCGCAGCAGGCGATTGCGCTGCTGTTCGACCACCTGCGCGGCGACACGAGCCGGCGCCGCGTCGACGGGCCTGCGGCCCAGTTGGTGCCGCGGCTGTCGTCGGCACGCAGGGGCTGATCGCGTTTCAGTTGGGCTTGCTGCGCGACACGCGCCACACCGCGTTGCCCACGTCATCCGCCACCAGCAGCGCGCCGCCCTTGTCCAGTGCCACGCCGACCGGCCGGCCGTGGGCCTTTTCGTCGGCGCTCAAAAAGCCCGTGAGGACGTCGACCGGCGGCCCGCTCGGCTTGCCGCCGATGAAGGGCACGAACACCACCTTGTAGCCCGACTTGGGCTTGCGGTTCCACGAGCCGTGCTCGCCGATGAAAGCGCCGTTTGCGAACTCGGGCGGCATGCCGCGCGCGTGCGAGAACACCAGGCCCAGCGGCGCGACGTGCGCGCCCAGCGCGTAGTCGGGCGCCAGCGCCTTGGCCACGCGCTCGGGCTGTTGCGGCGTGACGCGCGCATCGACCACGCCGCCCCAGTAGCTCCAGGGCCAGCCGTAGAAGGCGCCCTCTTTCACCGAGGTGAGGTAGTCGGGCACGAGGTCGCTGCCGATCTCGTCGCGCTCGTTCACCACGGTCCACAGGACGTTGGTCTCGGGCTCCCAGCCCAGGCCGTTGGGGTTGCGCAGGCCGCTGGCGAACAGGCGTTTCTCGCCGCTCTTCGCATCGACCTCCCAGATCGCGGCGCGGCCCTCTTCGGCCGCCATGCCGTTCTCGCCGATGTTGCTGTTGGAGCCGACCGTGACGTACAACTTGCTGCCGTCGGCGCTGGCGATGACGTTCTTGGTCCAGTGGTGGTTGAGGCCGGCGGGCAGCGCCGTCACCACGGTGGGCGTGGCGCTGACCGAGGTCTGGCCCTCGGTGTAGGGCACCTTCACGAGCGCGTCGGCGTTGGCGATGAAGAGCTCGTTGCCGACCAGCGCCATGCCGTAGGGCGAGCTGAGGTTCGCCAGGAACACCTGCTTCACCTCGGCCAGGCCGTCGCCGTCGGCGTCGCGCAGCAGGGTGATGCGGTTGGCGCTGGGCACGCCCGCGCCCGCGCGGCCCATGACCTTGCCCATGACCCAGTTGCGCACCTTGGCCACCGGGCCGCCGGCGCCACTGCCTTCGGGTTTGGGCGGCTTGTTGCTCTCGGCCACCAGCACGTCGCCGTTGGGCAGCGTGTAGACCCAGCGCGGGTGGTCCAGCCCGCGCGCCAGCGCCGTCACGCGCAGGCCTTCGGCGGGGGTGGGCGCGGCGGTGTCGGTCCAGCCGACGGCGGGCGCCACGTTGACGGTGGGGATCAGCGTCTTGTTCGGATCGGCCAGCTGCGGCCGTGGGCCGGTCGTGAGCTCGGGCGCGAGCTTGGCGGTCTCGCCGCAGCCGGCGACGAGCAGCACGGCGGCCACGGCCGCGGCGGACAGGGCGAGGTGGACGGGAAGGTGCGGCGATGCGTTCATGCGGATTCCTTGCGCGGCAGGCGGCCGCAGACCGCCGGATCATGCGCAATCGCACGGCGCAGGCGTGTCGGTCGTGGGCGCTTTCCGGCGTGCGCGCACCTCCTTCGCGCATCGTCGCTACCATCGCCGCATGACCGACGACCTGTTCCGCGCCGACGCCTACCTGCGCACCTGTGAAGCCCGCATCCTGCGCATCGACGACACCGGCATCGTGCTGGACCGCACCGTGTTCTATCCGCTGGGCGGTGGGCAGGCCGGCGATGCCGGCGTGCTGGTGCTCGCCGACGGCCGCGAAATCGCCATCATCGACACCCGCAAGGCCAAGGACGCCGAGGGCCAGCCGACCGCCGAATTCGTCCACGTGCCCGCGCCCGACCAGGCCGATCTGCTGGCCGCGCTGGCGCCCGGCGACACCGTCACCGCCCGCCTCGACTGGGAGCGCCGCCACCGGCTGATGCGCTTTCACACCGCCAGCCACCTGCTGTGCCACCTCGTGCCGGTGCCGGTGAACGGCTGCTCGATCACGCCCGAGTACGCGCGCATCGACTTCCACATCACCGACCCGCTCGACAAGGAAACGCTCACCGCGGGCCTCGCCAGGCTGGTCGAGGCCGCCCACCCGCTGACCGTGGGCGCCATCAGCGACGCCGAGCTCGACGCCAACCCCGCGCTGGTCAAGAGCATGAGCGTGCAGCCGCCGCGCGGCACGGGCACGGTGCGCACCATCCGCATCGGCGGCACGGGCGAAGACGGCGGCACGCCGTCGATCGACTTCCAGCCCTGCGGCGGCACGCACGTGGCCAACACGGCGGAAATCGGCGCCATGGTCGTCACCAAGATCGAGAAGAAGAGCGCGACCACCCGGCGCGTGGTCCTGGGCTGGCCCGCGGCCTCCGCAGCCTGAGCCTCGGGAAAGACCCGGCCCCCAGGAACTTCGCCCCGCCCTCTGGCTCCGACTGACCGGCATGACCTTTTCGCGCATCTCTTTCGCTACTTTTCTGATAGCTACCGCCGCAGCTTGCATGCCGGCTGCGGCCCAGCTGGCCCCGAAGACCGGGGCCGTGGTCACCACCCCACACGTGCGCGCCGAACTGGTCGCCCATGCACCCCAGGGCGTGGCGCCCGGCGCGCCGGTCTGGGTCGGGCTGCAGATCACCCACCAGCCCGAGTGGCACACCTACTGGAAGAACGCCGGCGACTCGGGCCTTCCGACGGAACTGAAGTGGACGCTGCCCGCCGGCGTCTCGACCGGCGAGATCGCCTGGCCAGTGCCCAAGAAGATCCCGGTCGGCACGCTCGCCAACTACGGCTACGAGAACACCGTGCTGCTGCCGGTGCCGCTCGAGGTCTCCACGCTCTACAAGCCCGACGTGGCGCTCACCGGCGGCTCGCCGGCCATGGACATCAAGCTGCAGGCCTCCTGGCTGGTCTGCCGCAAGGAATGCATTCCTGAAGAGGGCGAATTCACGCTCTCGCTGCCCACGCGCGGCTCGACCGCGCTGAACAAGGCAGCCTTCGACACCGCGCAGGCCGCGCAGCCGCAGCCGCTGGGCGCGCCCGGCACCATCGCCGTCGAGGGCCAGCAGTTGAAGGTGCGCCTCGAAGGCCTGCCCGCCGCCGTGCGCGGCAAGACGCTCGAGTTCTTCCCCGAAACGCCCGAGGTGATCCGCACCGCCGCAGTCTCCGGCAAGGACTGGACGCAGGCCTGGGACGGCGCGACCTGGACCGCCACCGTGCCGCTGGCCGATCAGCGCAGCGAAAGCCCCACCGCCATGCCCGTGGTGGTGGCGCTGGCCGAGGCCGACCGCCAGACCGGCCAGCCCGTGGCCTGGCGCGCCGAGGCGCCGGTGTCGGGCACCTGGCCCGCCGCCACCGCCGCACCGCGCGCCGCCGAGGTGTCGCCCGCGCTGCAGGCGGCGCTGGCCGCCAACGCGGCCCAGGCGGCGGCCCCTGCTGCCGCTGCGCAGGCCCAGCCCGCCGGCACATTCATGGTCGCCCTGCTCGGCGCGCTGCTCGGCGGCCTGCTGCTCAACCTGATGCCCTGCGTGTTCCCGATCCTCGCGATCAAGGTGCTGGGCTTCGCGCGCCAGGCGGGCAACGCCAGCGCGCACCGCAAGGCCGGGCTGGCCTACACGGGCGGCGTGATGCTGTCGTTCCTCGCGCTGGGCGGCGCCATGCTGGCGCTGCGCGCGGCCGGCGCGCAGCTCGGCTGGGGCTTCCAGCTGCAGTCGCCCGGCGTGGTGGCGGCGCTGGCGGCGCTCTTCACCTTGCTCGGACTGAACCTGGCCGGCGTGTTCGAGTTCGGCCGCGCCGCGCCGCAGTCGGTGTGCAGCGCGCAGGCCAAGCATCCGCTGGCCAACGACTTCCTTTCCGGCGTGCTCGCCGTGGTGATCGCCTCGCCCTGCACCGCCCCGTTCATGGGCGCCTCGCTGGGCTTTGCCATCGGCCTGCCGGCGGCCCAGGCGCTGCTGCTGTTCGCCGCACTGGGCCTGGGCCTGGCGCTGCCCTACCTGGTGGCGGGCTTCGTGCCGGCTGTGGCGCGCCTGCTGCCCAAGCCGGGCCCGTGGATGCACACGCTGCGCCGCCTGCTCGCCTTCCCGATGTTCGCGACCGTGGCCTGGCTGGTCTGGGTGCTGGGCCAGCAAAGCGGCATCGACGGCGCGGGCACGCTGCTCGCGCTGCTGGTGTGCCTGGCCGCCGTGGTCTGGGCGCTCACGCTGACCGGACGCACGCGCGTCGTCATCGCCACCGGGATGATCGCCTTCACCGCCGTGCTGGCCGGCACCATCGGCCGCAACATCGTGCAGGTGCCCGAGCCGACAGCCAAGCTGGCTTCGGCAGCACCGAACGACGGCGAGCGCTGGCAGCCGTGGTCGGCCCAGCGCGTGAGCGACATGGCGGCCGCGGGCCGGCCGGTGTTCATCGACTTCACCGCCGCCTGGTGCGTGACCTGCCAGTACAACAAGAAGAGCACGCTGGCCGACGCCGAGGTGCTCGCCGACTTCGACACGAAGCAGGTCGCCATGCTGCGCGCCGACTGGACCCGCCGCGACCCCGCCATCACCGCCGCGCTCACCGCGCTGGGCCGCAGCGGCGTGCCGGTGTACGTGCTGCAGGCGCCGGGCAAGGCGCCCGTCGTGCTGACCGAAATCCTCAGCAAGGACGAGGTGCGCGCCGCGTTGGCAGCGCTTTGAGCGCCGATGCGGTGAATTGAAACAAGATGACAACGCCGCTGTCATGGGTTGTCACACGCACTTGAAGAAACCGTTCTAAGCTGCAGTTGTTGTTTGGAATTTTGTTTTTTGGAGTTCAAGCTGGCCATGACGCTCTCGCCCACTGTCGACTCACGCTCCCTTCGCGCCGCGCGCCAGGCGCGCGCCGCCCTCAGCCGCGCTTCCCGCCGCGCCGTCGTGGCCGCCGCCGTCGCGCTGGGCGCCACCTTCCTCATGGGCACCAACGCCTTCGCCGCGCCCGCCGTGGGCCAGCAGGCGCCCGACTTCGTGGCGGTCGACACCACCGGCGCCAAGCACAAGCTCTCCGACTTCGCGGGCAAGTTCGTGGTGCTCGAATGGACCAACCCCGGCTGCCCCTTCGTGCGCAAGCACTACGGCAGCGGCAACATGCCGGCCACGCAGAAGGCGGCCACCGACAAGGGCGTGGTCTGGCTCGCGATCAACTCCACCGAACGCGCCGCCAGCGACTACCTGAAGGCCGACGCACTCGACGCCTGGATGAAGTCGCAAAAGGCCGCGCCCACCGCCGTGCTGATGGACGAAGACGGCGTGATCGGCCAGGTCTACGGCGCGCGCACCACGCCCCACATCTTCATCATCGACCCCAAGGGCACGCTGGTGTATGCCGGCGGCATCGACAGCATCGCCTCGGCGCGCGTGGATGACATCAAGACCGCCACCAACTACGTGAACCAGGCGCTGGGCGAAGTGACCGGCGGAAAACCGGTGTCGATGGCGAGCACGCGGCCTTACGGGTGCTCGATCAAGTACAAGAGTTGATGCGTGTGCACGCGTCGCCCACTGCGCGGCGCGCTGCATTGACAGCTACCTGACTCCCCCCGTCAGGTGCAGGTCGGGAACCCCGACCTACCCTTGGGCCCACAACACCGCCCCAGGGGACACACCATGACTTCCGCGCCTGCCAACGCGCATTCCTCCTCGAAATTCGCCACCGTCCTGCGCGTGACCGGCGGCAACTTCATGGAGATGTTCGACTTCTTCCTGTTCGGCTTCTACGCCACGCAGATCTCGAAGGCCTTCTTCCCCGCCGGCAACGAGTTCGCGTCGCTGATGCTGACCTTCATGACCTTCGGCGCGGGCTTCCTGATGCGGCCGCTGGGCGCCATCTTTCTCGGTGCGTACGTCGACCGCGTGGGCCGCCGCCAGGGGCTGATCGTCACGCTCGCGCTGATGGCCGTCGGCACGCTGCTCATCGCCTGCGTGCCGAGCTACGCGACCATCGGCGTCATCGCGCCGCTGCTGGTGCTGGTCGGACGGCTGCTGCAGGGCTTCTCGGCCGGCGTGGAACTGGGCGGCGTGTCGGTGTACCTGTCGGAGATGGCCACGCCCGGCCGCAAGGGCTTCTACGTGAGCTGGCAGTCGGCCAGCCAGCAGGTGGCCATCGTTGTCGCCGCCGCGCTCGGGTACTGGCTCAACGTGACCTTCACCCCCCAGGAGATCGGCGACTTCTACTGGCGCATTCCCTTCTTCGTCGGCTGCCTGATCGTGCCGGTGCTGTTCATCATCCGCCGCTCGCTGCAGGAGACCGAGGAGTTCATGGCGCGCAAGCACCGCCCCGACGCGCGCGAGATCTTCCGCTCGATGGTGGCCAACTGGGGCCTCGTGGTCGCCGGGATGATGCTGGTGTCGATGACCACCGTGTCGTTCTACCTGATCACCGTCTACACGCCCACCTTCGGCAAGGCCGTGCTGCACCTGAGCACGACCGACGCGCTCATCGTCACGCTGTGCGTGGCCATTTCCAACTTCTTCTGGCTGCCGGTCATGGGCTCGCTGTCGGACCGCGTGGGGCGCAAGCCGCTGCTCGTGCTGTTCACCGTGCTGACCATCCTCACGGCCTACCCGTCGCTCAAGTGGCTGGTCGGCGCGCCGAGCTTCGCGCGCATGCTCGAGGTGGAGCTGTGGCTGTCGTTCCTGTACGCCAGCTACAACGGCGCGATGGTGGTGGCGCTCACCGAGGTGATGCCGGTCAGCGTGCGCACCGCGGGCTTTTCGCTGGCCTACAGCCTCGCCACGGCCCTGTTCGGCGGCTTCACGCCGGCCATTGCCACGGGCCTGATCGAGATGACCGGCGACAAGGGCGCGCCCGGCCTGTGGATGACGGCCGCCGCGGCCTGCGGGCTGGTTGCGACGCTCGTGCTGTACCGCCGCAACGTCGACCCGGCCGACGCGGGCCGCGTGCCCGTCGTCTGAGAAGGTGTGAACCGCGGGCATTGACCCAGCGCGCACCGGCCGTTGACCGGGAGCGCACCGCCCCTGCCGCCCCGGGTGGAAGTACCGATGATGGCGCGCGCCGACCTGCCTATCCTGCACCAGCGCTTCCGGCGCCCCCTGGGAACCACGGCATGAACGCACACCACTTCAGCACCCGGCTCGAACACCCGGCCGACCGGCAGGCCTGCTGGGGCCGCATCAACGAGTCGTACTTCGGCGCGCTGCGCGTGCAGTGCCTCGACCCCGGCCCGTTCGACGCACGCATGGACGCCTACGAACTCGGCCCCCTGGGCATGTTCATGATCGAGGCGCCCTCGCACCGCGTGGCGCGGCCCGACACGCACCGCGAGATCGCGCTCGACGAGCACTACAAGCTGGTGCTGCAGCTGGAAGGCCACGGCCACATCTCGCAGCGCGACCGCGAGTTCCACCTGCACCCGGGCGACTGGAGCCTGTACGACCCGCGCGTGCCCTACGCCATCACCAACCCCGAGCGCTCGCGCCTCTTGGCCATCACGATCCCGCGCCAGCAGTTCAAGGGCATGAAGATGCCCGACCTGCACACCTGCGAAGCCCACACGCCGGCCATGCAGGGGCTGTACGCGGTGCTCGGTTCGTTCCTCACCTCGCTGGCCGACCAGCTGCCGTCGCTGCCCAACGCCGTCGGCCGCTCGGTCAGCGACACCGTGCTGGGCCTGCTGGCCTCCACGCTCGCCACGCATGCCGACGAACAGTTCGGCGCGCAGCCGCTGCCGGGCGTGCTGAAGGCGCGCGTGAAGCAGTTCGTGCACGCGCACCTGGCCGACCCGGCCTTGTCGCTCGACCTCATCGCGCAGCAGCTGCGCTGCTCCAAGCGCTACCTGCACCGCGTGTTCGAGGACGAAGACCAGACGCTCGACCGCTTCATCTGGCAGATGCGCCTGGAGCGCTGCAGCGAGGCGCTGCGCCAGGCCGCGGGCGGCCGCGCCTCGGTGTCGGAGATCGCCTTCGCCTGGGGCTTCAACAGCAGCGCGCATTTCTGCCGCGTGTTCAAGGCGCAGTACGGCGTGTCGCCGCGCGAGTTCCAGCGGCGCGAGGCGCAGCGGGCGATGTCGCCGGCGCTCACACACTAGGCGACCCCCTTCAAGGGCTGCCCACGATCCCCGACACGTCCACGATGTACATCTGCCGCTGCGATTCGTGCACGGAGTCGATGCACACCTGCTGGCCGTCGCGGCGCCAGCGCGGGTGCAGGTCGCACCGGTTCTCCTTGCTCAGCGCCGGCGAGGCGTAGAAGCTGCCCAGGTCGTGGCGGCGGCCGGTGGCCATGTCGAACAGGAACAGCACCCGCTCGTGCGTGCGGGCGTCGGGGTAGGTGTCGCTCAGCAGCCAGCGCGTGTTGACCGGCGAGAAGGTCATGTGGCCGTTCTCCACCAGCACGCCGTCGCCGATCACGCGGACCTCGCCGCCCACGCGGTCGTGGTACAGGTGGTAGTGGATCTTTCCGGCGTGCGGGCCCCACACGATGATGTGCTCGTCGTCCTGCCACAGCGGGTGCGAGATCTGGTACTCCGACTTCTCGTAGTCGAAGGTGCCCACTGCCGTCGGGTCGAAATCGTCCGCCAGCTGCGGCAGCGGGTGGTCGGAGCACTCCAGCAGGCGCAGGTCGGAGCCGTCGGGGTTCATCGTGAGCAGGCGGTGCAGGAAGCAGGTCTCGTCCTCGACGCGCTCGGTCCAGCGGTGCAGGAACAGCACGCGCGACGACGACGGGTTGACCTCGATGTGGCTCACCCAGTGGATCGCCTTGTCCATCGACGCGCGCGGATGAAACTGGCGCAGGTCCTGGTAGCTCAGCAGCAGCCGCGCCGTGCCGGTGGCCAGGTCGGTCGCGTGGATGCCGTCGTCGGCCGGTGCCAGCGGCAGCTCGAACGGCCCGCCAGCTTCGCTGTAGCCGATGGTGCGGTGCGTGATGTACAGGCGCCGGTAGTCCACGCTCAAGGCCCAGCGGCTGTCGGGCGCCACCACGTAGATCGGCAACGGCAGCAGGCGCTTGGCGCCGGTGTCGACATCGAGCACCGTGGCACCGAAGCCGGGGTAGAACGCATCGGCATCGCCGGTGCGGCTGTTGTAGACCAGCTGGCGGCCCGGCGCGCCGTCGAGCCACTGCAGCTGGCTGCCCATCTGCCAGTTCCATGCGGTGGTGTCGCCCACCGCATGGAAGCGGTCGTTGTCCTGCAGGTCGAAGTAGCCGATGCGTGCTGCCGCCGCCGGCGTGAGTTCGGCGTCCATCCAGGGCACCTGCTGCGCCAGCAGGTAGCGCCCGCTGCGGTCCCAGGCGCTCTTGTTGTAGTAGCCGAAGAAATGGTGCTGCGCGCCATCGCCCACGCGGCGGCAGGGTGCCGGCGCCAGGCGAGGTTGTTCAAGAAGTGGGTTCGACGACATGGGCTCACTCCGCGGCAATGCGGCCTTGCTGGATCACCTTGTCCCAGCGCAGCTTCTCGGCGGCGATGAAGCGCGTCGCGGCGTCGCGCGTGTTCGCCACCGGCGTCATGCCCTGCTCCGACAGGCCCTGGCGGAACTCCGGCGCGGCGACGATCTTGCGGATGTCGGCATTGAGCTTGTCGGCGATGGCATCGGGCACCTTGGCGCTCACCGCCACCGTGGTCCACGAGGTGGCCTCGAAGGCCGGAAAGCCCGACTCGATCGCGGTCGGCACCTCGGGCAGCGCCGGCAGGCGGGTCTTGCCGGTCACGGCCAGCGCCTTGAGCTTGCCGCCGCGGATGTGGGCCAGCGTGGTCGGCGGGTTCTCGAACATCAGCTGGATCTGCCCCGCCAGCAGGTCGTTCAGCGCGGCCGTGCTGCCCTTGTAGGGCACGTGCACGATCGGCGCGTTGGCCGTGAGCTTGAACAGCTCGCCGATCATGTGCACCGACGAGCCCACACCGGCCGAGCCGAAGTTGATGGTGTTCGGCTGCTTGCGCGCCAGCGCCACCAGTTGCTTCAGGTCGTTGGCGGGCAGCGCGGGATTGGCGACCACGACGTGCGGCATCTCGGCCAGCACCGTGACCACCTTCAGGTCGGTCGCGGGGTCGTAGCTCAGCTTCTTGAACACGCCGTAGGTCGCGTGCAGCCCGATCGAGCCGAGCAGCAGCGTGTAGCCGTCGGCCGGTGCATCGGCCACGAACTTGCCGCCGATGTGCCCGCCGGCGCCGGGCTTGTTGTCGACCACCACCGACTGCTTGTACAGCTTGCCCAGCCGGTCGGCCAGCATGCGGGCCTGCACGTCGGAGCTGCCGCCGGCGGTGAAGGGCACCACGAGCCGGATCATCCGGTCGGGATAGGCCTGCGGCTGCGATGCCTGCGACGTCGAAGCGACGCCCAGGGCCAGTGCGAGAAGGCCGAGGCCGGCGACCCTGCGGGGCCATTGCTGTGTCATGCGTCTTCCTTGCTGTGCGCCGCGACGGCGCGATGGAGGGGGTGGATAGGGCGCAGTCTAGGAACGCAGCATCATTCTGAAAAATTCATTTTCATTCACAGGCTATGCAGAAAAGATATGCCATGCTTTCTGCCTTGCACAGTGCAGCCCCAGGAGCCCCCGCATGTCGCGCCCGTTGAACTTCCGCCAGATCGAGGCCTTTCGCGCCGTGATGCAGACTGGCACCACCACAGCCGCGGCGGCCCTGCTGCACACCACGCAGCCCTCCGTGAGCCGCCTGCTCTCGCAGATCCAGCATGCCACCGGGCTCAAGCTGTTCGACATCCACAAGGGGCGGCTGCGCCCCACGCACGAGGCGCGCCAGCTGTTCGACACGGTGCAGCGCCACTTCCTGGGCCTGGACCGCATCGAGCAGAGCGTGGCGGTGCTGCGCAAGTCGGGCGCGGGCTCGCTGCGCGTGGGCTGCACGCCGGCGCTCGGGCTCGGTGTGATGCCGCAGGTGATCCATGCCTTCTCGCGGCTGCACCCCGAGGTGCACGTCAACCTGCAGACCGTCGGCACGCACGCCTTGCGCGAGGGCCTGCTCTACGGCCTGTACGACGTCGCGCTCAGCACCGCCGCCTTCCACGACCCGCAGCTCGACGCGGTCAGCCTGCACAAGGCCAGCGCGGTGTGCGTCGTGCATCCCGGGCATGCGCTGGCGCACCGCGACGCCATCCATGTGCGCGACCTGAAGCAGCAGGTGCTGCTCACGCTGAATGCCGACGACGAGATCCACCAGCAGTTCCAGCGCACGCTGCAGCAGCACCGCATCGAATGCGCCGCCACGGTCGAGACCACCTACTCGGTCACCATCTGCATGATGGCGGCGCAGGGCACCGGCGTCGGCATCGTCAACCCCTACGTGGCTTCCGTGTTCGCGCGCGACCTGAAGATCCTGCCGCTGTCGCCGCGCTGCCCGGTGGAGGTGTCGATGGCGTACTCGCCGCAGTCGGCGCCTTCGGCCATTGCCGAGGAGTTCACCGCGCAGCTGCGCGACCACTTCCAGGCCTTCGTGATGCCCACCGCACGGAAGGCGCAGAAGGCGCGCGCCTAGGCCGCCGCGAGATAGCTGCTGTGCAGGATCTCCGGCCGGCGGCGCAGTTCTTCCGACGAGCCCGCGAACGCCATGCGTCCGCGCTCCAGCACATAGGCACGGCTCGACACGGCCAGCGCCACCGTCGTGAACTGCTCGATCAGCAGCACGCCCACGCCCTCGCGCGCGACCTGCTGCACCACCTCGACCAGCCGCTTGACCACCGCGGGTGCGAGCCCCAGCGAGAGTTCATCGATCGCGAGGTAGCGCGGCTTGCCGATGAGCGCCTGTGCGATGCAGACCATCTGCTTCTGCCCACCCGACAGCGAACGCGCGGGCAGCGCGAGCTTCACGCGCAGTTCTGGGAACACGCCGAGCACACGCTCGACCGCATCGGCCACACCGGCCGCGGGCAGCGCGGTGGCGGCGGCGCGCAGGTTGTCGAGCACCGACAGCTCGCCGAGCACACGATGCCCCTCGGGCACCACCGCCACGCCCAACGCACGCACGCGCTCGGGCCGCTGGCCATGCAGCACATGGCCTTCGACCTCGATGCGCCCGCCCGACAACGGCAGCACGCCGCCAATGGCCATCACGGTGCTCGACTTGCCCGCGCCGTTGGCGCCCAGCAGCGCCGTCACCTCGCCCGGCGGCACCTGCAGGTCGATGCCGTGCAGCACGGCCTTGCCGCCGCGTTGCAGGCGCAGATCGGTCACGTTCAGCATGGGGTGGTCACTCCGTTCCCAGGTAGGCCTTGCGCACGGCCGGATCGTCGAGCACCTCGCGCGTCGGGCCGAGCGCGAGGCGGCGGCCGAAGTCGAGCACCAGCGTCTGCGTGCAGGTCGCGGCGATCAGGTCGACGTCGTGGTCGATGAGCAGCACCTGCGCGCCGCAGAAGGTGTGCACCGCGCCGATCGTGCGGCGCAGCACGCCGGCCTCCTGCTCGGTGAGGCCGGCGCCGGGCTCGTCGAGCAGCAGCAGCTTGGGCGCGCCGACCAGCGATTTCGCGAGCTCGAGCATGCGGCGCTGGAACAGGTTGAGGCGGTGGCCCATGACGGTCGCCACGTCGAGCAGGCCGGTGTGCGACAGCGCACGCGCCACCTGCGAGGCGGCCTCGCCGCGCGCATGCGGCACATGGTCGAGCAGCGCGCGCACGTTGTCCCACACGCTCAGGTCTTCCACCACCTGTTCGGTCTGGAACGAGCGGCGCAGGCCGAAGCGCACGCGCGCGATGGGCTTCAGGCCCAGCAGGTCGGTGCCGTCCACGGCCACGCGGCCGGCGCTGGGCAACACGAGGCCGCTCAGCACATTGACCAGCGTGGTCTTGCCCGCGCCGTTCGGTCCAATCAGGCCGCACACGGGCGCATCGAGCTGCGCCGTGAGCGCGTCGATGGCCTTGACGCCGCCGAAGGCGACGGTGAGATCGTCGATGCGGATCATGGCGCGGCGTCCTTGTCCTTCGGTGCGGCGAAGCGTTGGCGCACCGCATCGAACACGCCCGTCAGCTGCCCCGCGATGCCGCTCGGCGCGGTGATGAGCGCATGCAGCAGCGCCACGCCGAAGAAGATCATCGCGAGGTAGCCGTTGACGCCGAAGTCGGTCAACAGCGCCGGCACCGCGCGCAGCAGCAGCCCCGCGATGAGCGCGCCGGCCCAGTGGTACACGCCGCCCACCACCGTGAGCGCGAACAGCATCACCGATTCGCCGGCCGTGAAGGCGCGCCCGTCGAGCTGCCCCACGCCGCCCGCGAGCAGCGCACCGGCCACGCCGGCGCAGAAGCCCGCGAGCCCGAAGGCCCAGGTCTGGTAGCGCAGGATGTTCACGCCGGCCGCCACGGCCGCCGCCTCGCCGCGCCGGATCAGCGCCCACGAGCGGCCCGCGCGCGTGCGCCGGTGCAGCTCGATCAGCGCCAGCACCGCGGCCAGCCACACGGCGACGTAGCGGAAGTACGCGGCGTCCGACGACGCCAGCGCGGGCCTGGGCATCATCAGCCGCTCGCTGCCGAACACGCGGCCCAGCCAGCCCGCGCCGCCGTCGGGAAAGCCCGTCACGTTGACGACCACCTGGAAGCCGCCCGCCATCATCATCGTGACGAGCGCCAGGTACAGCCCCTTGAGCCGCAGCGCCGGCAGCCCCGCGAGCATGCCCACGACGCACGACAGCAGCCCGCCCGCGAGCACCGACAGCTCGAAGGGCCAACCCAGCCCGTGCCCCGCGCGCAGCGCGACCCAGCCGCCCGCGCCGAGCAGCGCGTACTGGCACAGCGACACCAGCCCGAGCTGGCCATAGAGCAGCGCCACGCCGGCCGCCGCGACCGACAGCGCGAGCGACGACGTGAGCGTCTTGATCCAGTACGCGTTCGTGAACCACGGCACGGCCCAGCCGATCAGCAGCACGCAGGCCACCATGAGCACGAGCGAGCGGCGGGCGCGGCGCGTGGCTTGCGCCAGCGCGGCGGGTGCTGCGTGGGACGCGGGCATGGCGCCTTCGAGGATCGATGCGTTCATGCCGACCGCGTCCCCGCGCGGTAGAACACGATCATCGCCAGCGCGATGAGGAAGGGCGTGGCCGTGCGAAAGGCCGCGAAGCCCGGCACCGTGATCGCCAGCGCCTCCAGCACGCCGATGGCGATGCCGCCCGCCACGGTCGCCGGCAGCGAATGCAGCCGGCCGATGATCGCGGCGGCGAACGCCGGAATCACGAGAAAGGTCAGCAGCGTGGCCTGCAGCCGCACGATGTTGGCCAGCAGCAGCCCGCACACGCCCGCGAAGGCGCCGCTCAATATCCACGCCACCGTGTCGACGCCGAGCACGCGGATGCCGAGCAGCGCGCTCAAGTCGCGGTCGTTGGCCAGCGCGCGCATCTTCAGCCCCACGCGCGTCTTCGACAGCAGCAGGCCGACGCCGCCCATCATCAACACCGCCAGCGCCAGGCCGAGTGCGCGCGTGTGCGTGAGCCGCACCTCGACCTCGCCCAGCACGAATTCGAGCGCGCCGCCGTCGGTCGGCAGCACCAGGCGGCGCGGCTGTTCGCCCCAGGTCCATTCGGTGAAGCCCACCACCACGAGCGCGAAGCCCAGCGTGGCGATGCTGCGGATGGTCGGGTCGCGATGCGACAGGCGCGGCGCCAGCAGGCGCCCGTAGGCCAGCGACAGCGCCATGGCCGCGAGCACCGCCGCGCACCACGCCAGGCCCTGCGGCCAGTCGGCCTCCAACAGCGTCCAGGCCACGTACGCACCGAGCGCGCCGATGGCGCCGAAGGCGAAGTTCAGCACGCCCGACGAGCGATAGAGCACCACCAGCCCCACGCCCGAGAGCGCGTACACCGCGCCCAGGCCCAGGCCCGAGATGACGAAAGGCAGGTAGTCCTCCATGGCCCGGCGCGCTTACTTCAGGCCCATCTTCTGCTCGTCGGCACGGATGTCGACCAGCTCCGGGTCGTCCGCCGTGAGGCAGCCGCCGGGCGCAAAGCGCCAGCCGTTGCCGTCGGGACTGGCCATGGGGCCGCTGTTGTTGGCGTTGTGGCGGTTGCCGCTGCCCACGTAGAAGGGCTTGCAGAGAATGTCGCTGCGGAAGTCGCTCACCTTGCGCAGCGCATCGGTCACGCCGGCGCGGTCTATCTTCTTCGGGTCCATCTTCAGCATCGCCTGCGTGGCCAGGCGCGCGGCCAGGTAGCCGGCCTGCGAGAAGGTGTCGCGCGGGTCGCTCTTGGCACCGTGCTTGTCCATCACCGCCAGCCAGTTCTTGTTGTCGGGCCCGGCCGACTCGAGCGGGTTGAATTCGAGGTTGACGTCGAAGTTGCCCTTCCAGTACGGCCCGATGGCCTTGGGCACGTCGACGTTGTAGGCCGGCGCGGCCGACACGAAGTGGATCTTCTTGCCCAGGTTCTGCTGCTCGGCCGCGGCCAGCATCGGCACCAGGATGCCCTTGGGCACGTTCATGATGATGGTGTCGGGCTTCTTCGCGGCGGCCTGCAGCATGGTCGAGGTGGCGTCGGCCGAGCCGGGGTCGATGGTGAGGGTCTCGACCGTCACGCCGTTCTTCCTGCCCCATTCCTTCGGCCCTTCGCAGGCCCAGTTGCCCAGGCTCGGGATGTTCGGAATGATGCAGACCATCTTCTTGGCCTTGTACTTCTGCGCGGCGTACATCGCGGCGATGGTGGCCGACACGCGCGGCCCCGCATTCACCGGCACGTAGTTGCGCGCGTTGAAGCACTCGCGCGGCACGCCGGTGCCGGCGATGACCATCACGCCCTCGTCGGCGTACATCTTGGCGTTGGCGCCGCACTCCACGAAGCTGGTGCTGCCCACGAGCGCGACCACCTTGCGGTCCTTCACGAGCTTGGAAGCCACCTGCGCGGCCGTCTCGGGGTTCCACTGGTCGTCGAGCACGAGGTAGTCGACGGGCCGGCCGTGGATGCCGCCGTTGGCGTTGACGCACTTGAAGTACGCGGCCGCCGCCTGGCCCGAGGCGCTGAAGTCGTCGGGGCCGGTCTTGCCGACCACGGCGCCGATGGGAATGGGCTCGCCCGTGGCGGGCTTGCCGGTGTTGAGGCCGCAGTCGGGGCCCGCCTGCGCCCAGGCGCCGCTGAAACCGGCCAGGCCCAGCGCGCCGGCAACGGCCGACAGCGCGATTCGTCTTTTGCTTTGCATGAGGTGTCTCCTTCTTTCTGGGTGATCGAAACCGGGGCGGGGCTACACCGCCATGCACACGCTCTTGAGTTCGGTGAAGCTCTCCACCGCCGCGCGCCCCAGGTCGCGCCCGCTGCCCGACTGCTTCACGCCGCCCAGCGGCAGCGCGTTGTCGAGCACGTTGTGCGCGTTGACCCAGACCACGCCCGCCTGCAGGCGCGGCACGATGCGGTGCACAGCCGAGAGATCGTTCGACCAGACGCTGGCGGCCAGGCCGTAGGCGCTGTCGTTGGCCAGGCGCACCGCGTCGTCCACGTCGTCGAAGGGCACGACCGTCGCGACCGGGCCGAACACTTCTTCGCGCGCGATGCGCATCGACGGCTGCGCGTCGACGAACACGGTGGGCTGCACGAAGCAGCCGCCGTCGAAGGCCTGGCGCCCGCCCGTGACCAGCGTGGCGCCCTCGGCCACCGCGCCGTCGATGTGCGCCATCACGCGCGCCAGGTGGCGCTTGGACACCAGCGGCCCGAACTGCGCCCTCGGGTCGAAGCCCGAGCCGATGTGCAGGCCCTCGGCCGCCTGCGCGAGCCGGCGCACCACCTCGTCGAACAGGCCGCGCTGCACGTACACGCGCGAACCCGCGGTGCACACCTGGCCCTGGTGGAAGAAGATGCCGTTGGCCGCGCCCTGCGCCGCCGCCACCGGGTCGGCGTCGCCGAGCACGATGAGCGGCGACTTGCCGCCCAGCTCCAGCGTGAAGCGCGCCATGCTGTCGACGGCCGCGTGGCCGATGTGCCGGCCCACCGCCGTCGATCCGGTGAAGCTGATCTTGCGGACGTCCGGGTGCGCGGCCAGTGCCGCGCCGGCCGTGGCGCCGCGCCCGCACACCACGTTGAGCGCGCCCGGCGGAAAGCCCGCCTCCAGCGCCAGTTCGGCCAGCCGCAGCGCGGTGAGCGGTGTTTCTTCCGAGGGTTTGAGCACCACGGTGCAGCCGGCCGCGAGCGCGGGCGCCACCTTCCACAGCGCGATGGCGAGCGGAAAGTTCCACGGCACGATGGCCGCGACCACGCCCACCGGCTCGCGCCGCGTGTACGTGACCCACTGCGCGCCGGGGATGCCGATGGAGTTGTCGAGCGTCTGGCCTTCGAGCTTGGTGGCCCAGCCCGCCATGTAGCGCACGAACTCCGCGCCCGCGCCCACGTCGACCATGCGCGCGATGCCGCGCAGCTTGCCGCTTTGCAGGGTTTCGAGCGCGCTGAGCTCGTCGGCGTGCGACTCGATGAGCGTCGAGAGCGTGTACAGCATGCGCTCGCGGTCGGCCGGGCGCAGCGACTTCCAGGCGGCGCCCTCGAAGGTGCGGCGCGCGCCGGCGACGGCGGCGTGCACGTCGTCCGCGTCGCTGTCGGGGGCCTCGGCCACGGTCATCTCGGTGGCCGGGTCGACCACCGGCAGGTACTGCCCGTTGCGGGGCACGACCTCGTGGCCGTCGATGTGGTTGCCGCGGCGGCGCTGCGCCAGCAGGCCCACCTGGCCGAGGTGTTCGATCGAGAGGTCGCGCAGATTCATGGGCGGGCTCCGGGAAGGGATGCGAGGGATGCGAAAGAAAGTGGCGTCACGGTTGCATGGCGCGCGCGACGAGCAGCGTGTCGGTGAACTGCTCGAAGCGCTGCACCTTTCCGCCCTGCACCTGCCACACATGCGTGACGCGGGCCTGCATCGGCTTGCCCGTGGTGCGGTGGCGCGCGTGGTAGTCGCCGATGCCGACCACGGTGTCGCCGCCGTCGACCAGCCGCTCGAGCACGAAGCGGTAGCCCTCCCACTCGGCGCCGAGCACCTGGAAGACCTTCTCGACCACCTGCGCGGGGCCGACGTGCGTGCCGGCGCAGGGAAAGCCGGCCATCTCGGTCCACTGCACGTCATTGGCCACGTCGGCGAACATCGCGGCGAGGTCGTGGCGGTCGGAGGCGGCGTAGTGGTCGGCCACGATCTGGTAAGGGGTGCGCATGAAAAAAGCTCCTGGACAACGGTGAGGTCAGACGGGCCCGAACTCGGGCGGGTAGAAGGTCTGCGAGGCCTTGCGCATGAAGGCGCCAGCGGGGTTGTTGGCGATCGCGCCGGTGCCGGTGAGCCCGAGGAACTTGCCGGTCGAGCGACCGTTCGCGAAGTCGAAGAAGAACACCGACGCGACCGGGATCAAAAACTCGCGGAAGGTGAAGACGTACTGGTCGTCGTCGAACTTCCAGTAGCTCGCGAGGTCGACGTCGCCGTGGCCACGCTGCACGCCCACCAGGCACTGCCAGGCGTAGCGCTCGGCGCTCAGGTAGGTGTGCTCGTAGGTGTGGTTGGGGCTGTAGGTCTGCCAGGTGCGCAGGCCGATGAGGTCGCGCGTGGCGTGCGGTGCGCTGCCAGTGGCAGTGCCGCCTTCGAGCGTGCCGGGCCAGAAGTCCTGCGGCACGCGCGGCTGGCCCGCGGCCTCGTCGGCGCCGACGATGCGGCAGCGGATGGCGAGCACGCGGCGCGTGCGCGTGTTGAGGACCACGGTCAGCGCCTCGCTCGGGCGGCTGGCCTGCGTGATGTCGAGGAAGAAGGTGTCGGGCGCGACCTCGATGGCCTCGTACCAGTCGCCCTGGCCTTCGCCCCCGCGTGCGCCGTCTTCATGCCAGTCGAGCGTGTGCTGCGCGCGCGGCTGCAGCGTGAGCTGGAAGCCGGGCAGCGCGAGCCGCAGCGTCTGGCCGGCGAGTGCGTCGGTGGCGGGCAGGCGGTTGGTTGCGATGCCGAGGGCGAACTGGTCGTAGGTCTTCCAGTCGGCGGGCTTGGTGGTGTCGGTGCTCATGGCGTCTTTCCTTCTTCAGGCGTCGTGCGCGAAAGCGATGGTGGGCAGGTCGACCGCGGACGCGCCGCCATCGACCATCAGCGAGCTGCCGCTGACCATCGCGGCCAGCGGCGAGGCGAGGAACAGCACGGCGTTCGCCACGTCGTCGGGGCTCGCGGCGCGGCCCATGGGCACGTCGCGCGTGACGAGGTCGTAGGCCGCATCGGTGTTCGGCAGGTGGTGCTTGTCGACGAGCACCTGCATCTGCTCGTCGGCCATCTCGGTGCGCACCCAGCCGGGGCACACGGCGTTCACGCGCACGCCCTGCTGGCCGTAGTCACGCGCCAGCGAACGCACGAGGCCGATGAGCGCGTGCTTCATGGTCACGTAGCCGACCACGCCCGGCCCCGCGAAGTGGCCCGCGAGCGACGAGAGCACGACGATGTTGCCGCGCCGCGCGATGAGCTCGGGCAGCAGCTCGCGTGCGCAGACGAAGGCGGTGTCGAGGTTCAGGCGCGTGGACAGCGCCCACGAGGCGTCGTCGGTCGAAAGCGCATCGCCCACGCCGTGGCCGCCCGCGTTGGCGACCAGCACGTCGACGCCGCCGAAGCGTTCGCGTGCGGCGGTCAGGGCGCGCTGCACATCGGCAGTGTTCGCTGCGTCGCCCGCCACCGCGAGCCCGCCGAGCTTCGACGCCACCGCTTCGAGCTGCGCGAGGCGGCGCCCCATCAGCACCACGCGGCCGCCCGCCGCGACGAACTGCGCGGCCACCGCCGCACCGATGCCGGTGCCGCCGCCGGTGATGAAGGCGACCTTGCCGGCCATGGAATTCGGGGAACTCATTCGCTGTGTCTCCTGGTTGGGAAGGACTCTAGGTTTCAGTGCGCTTCGGCGATTGACCGACCGTGCAATCTCAGTTGCCTGACAGCGCGAAGTCGGCGCAGCGCTCGGCCAGCATCACGGTCGGCGCGTTGGTGTTGCCGCTGACGAGCGAAGGCATCACCGAGGCATCGCACACGCGCAGCCTGGCCACGCCGTGCACGCGCATGCGCGCATCGACCACGGCCATGGCGTCGCGGCCGATGCGGCAGGTGCCGCTCGGGTGGTAGACGGTCTTGGCGCGCTCGCGCACGTAGGCCTCGAGGGCCTCGTCGGACATGTCGTCGGCGGCCGACGGCGCCAGCTCTTCGGACACCACCTCGCGCAGCGCCGGCGCGCGCAGGATGCGGCGCGCCAGCTTCACGCCGCGCACCAGCGTGTCGACGTCGGCCTGCGCCTGCAGGTAGCCGCCGTCGAACAGGATCGGCGCCATCGGGTCGGCGCTGCGCAGTGCCACGCGCCCGCGCGACTGCGGGCGCAGGAAGCAGGGATTGATCGACAGGCCGTGGCCGGCCAGCGGTTCGCGGTCGACGTCGCCCACGAGCACGGGCAGCACGTGGAACTGCAGGTCGGGCCGGCCTTCGCCGGTGGTGTCGACGAAGCCCCCGCTCTCGACCACGTTCGAGGTGAGCAGGCCGGAGCCGAACATCATCCATTGCAGGCCGTGCTTCAGCGCCGCCAGGCCGCGGTCGTTGCCCAGCAGGCTCACGGGCTCGCGCGTGCGGCCGTAGACCGACACCTCCAGGTGGTCCTGGAAGTTCTCGCCCACGCCGGGCAGGTCTTTCACCACCGGCAGGCCCAGCGCCTGCAACTGCGCGCCGGGGCCGATGCCCGACAGCAGCAGGAGCTTGGGCGAGGCGAGCGCGCCAGCCGAGAGGATCACTTCGTCGCGCGCGGTGGCAACCACCTCTTCGCCGCTGCCGTTGCGGCCCGTGCGGTAGACCACGCCGGTCGCCGCACCATCCTGCGTGAGCACGCGCAGCACGTGCGCGCCCGTCACCACGGTGAGCTTCGGGTCGTCGCGCACGGCCGCGAGGTAGGTGGCGGCGGTGCTGGCGCGCCGGCCTTCGAAGGTGGTGGTCTGGTAGAAGCCCACGCCGGCCTGGGCGGCGCCGTTGAAGTCGTCGTTGTAGGCAAGGCCGCTTTGCTGCGCGGCGCGCAGGAAGGCCAGGCTCAGCGGATGGCGAAAGCGCGTGTCGCTCACCTTCAGCGGCCCGTTCGTGCCGTGCAGCTCGCAGGCGAAGCGCGCGTTGCCCTCGGCCTTGCGGAACCACGGCAGCACGTCGCGCCAGCCCCAGCCTTCGCAGCCCTGCGCCTCCCAGCCGTCGTAGTCGGCCGGCGTGCCGCGCACGTAGACCATGGCATTGATCGAGCTGCCGCCGCCCAGCGTGCGGCCTTGCGGCACGAACATCTTGCGGCCGGCGGCGGCGGGCTGCGGCTCGCTCTCGTAGGCCCAGGTGCGCTCGGTGCCGATCACGCGCACGAAGGTGGCGGGCATGTGGATGAAGCGGTCGTCGTCGGGCGGGCCCGCCTCCAGCAGCAGCACGCGGCGCCCGGCGCGCACCAGCCGGTGCGCCAGCACGCAGCCGGCCGAGCCGGCGCCCACCACCACCACATCGAAAACCTGCTGCGCCATGTCTGTTCCAGACCGAAGTTGTTGTCGGGAACGGATGCTCGCGGCTGGCGCGCGCCCTGGCGCATCGGGGCGGGTTGATGCAACGCAAAGTGCGCTGTCGGTCAACTGACGGCGAACGCGGGGGGCCCTGCGACAATCGGGCCATGCCTTTCGCCCCTTTGCAAAACGACACCTTCCTGCGGGCCTGCTGGCGCCAGGCCACCGATCACACGCCCGTCTGGCTCATGCGCCAGGCCGGCCGCTACCTGCCTGAATACGTTGCCACGCGCGCCAAGGCCGGCAGCTTCATGGGGCTGGCCACCAACACCGACTACGCCACCGAGGTCACGCTGCAGCCGCTGGCGCGCTACCCGCTGGACGCGGCCATCCTCTTTTCGGACATCCTCACCGTGCCCGACGCGATGGGCCTGGGCCTGTCGTTCGAGGCCGGCGAAGGCCCGCGCTTTGCGCGCCCGGTGCGCGACGAAGCGGCCGTGGCCGCGCTCGAAGTGCCCGACATGGACAAGCTGCGCTATGTGTTCGACGCCGTGGGCTCGATCCGCAAGGCGCTGAACGGCCGCGTACCGCTGATCGGCTTCTCGGGCAGCCCGTGGACGCTGGCCTGCTACATGGTCGAAGGCGCGGGCTCGAGCGACTACCGCCTCGTGAAGAGCATGCTGTACGGCCGCCCCGACCTGATGCACCGCGTGCTCGCGGTCAATGCCGATTCCGTGGCCGCCTACCTCAACGCCCAGATCGACGCCGGCGCGCAGGCCGTGATGATCTTCGACAGCTGGGGCGGCGTGCTCGCCGACGGCGCCTTCCACGAATTCAGCCTGGCCTACACCGCGCGCGTGCTCGCCGGCCTGAAGCGCCACGGCCCCGACGGCCAGCCGGTGCCGCGCATCGTCTTCACCAAGGGCGGCGGCCTGTGGCTGGGCGCCATGCGCGCGCTCGACTGCGAAGTGCTCGGCGTCGACTGGACCGTCAACCTGGCCGCCGCGCGCCGCCTCGTGGCCGAAGGCACCGAGGACAAGGCCAAGGCGATCCAGGGCAACATCGACCCGAGCGTGCTGTTCGCCCCGCCCGCGGCCATCGAGGCCGAGGTCGGCAAGGTGCTGCAGGCCTTCGGCAAGCCCCACACCGACCGCACCACGGCGGGCCCGACGCACATCTTCAACCTGGGCCACGGCATCAGCCAGTTCACGCCGCCCGACCACGTCGCGGCGCTGGTCCAGGCGGTGCACGACCAGTCGCGCGCGCTGCGCACTTGAGCTAACAAATGTGAACTGCCGACCGCCCGGTTGGCAGACTCAGCGCCCCCTGAAAGCCAGTCGCCCGGCGTTTGTCAAGCCCTAAAACGGCCCCGGACGCCCGACTTATGCACAAAACGCGTGTTGCACTGCGCAAGATTATCTGAGGGGGCATTGGTTCTGCTCCTAAACCAATAGCGACGCTAAGTGGTTGATTTATATAGGTTTTGATTTTTGCTTTTTTTACAGGCATTCCAGCGGAAGCCTTGAAAATCAAGGCTTCGGCGACTATCCAGCCGTCTTGTCAACAAAGTTATCCACAGAAACTCTGGATGACCGCCAAAGCGCTGTGAAATCAACAACTTAAGCGGTCTTGCTCCAAAACGCATTAACAAACCTTGCCAAAAAGGACGCCCAGCCCCTCCGCCGAATCGCTGCCCGAAGCCGGCGCGCCGACGGTCACATCCGCCACAAACGTCTCCTACCCCTGGCGACTCGACATCGCGGTGCAGACGCCCGCGCATGCCGCGCTGGGTGACCTGCTGAGCTACGCCGGCGCCGAGCCGCTGGTGCCGGGCACGCTGGTGCGGGTGCCGCTGGGCAAGCGCGAGGTGCTGGGCGTGGTCTGGAACGAGCCGACCTCGCTGGAGGGCGCCGAGCCCGACATGGCGCTCAAACCCGTGGGCGCGGCGCTCGACGCGCTGGCGCCGCTGGGCGAGGCCTGGCGCGACCTGGTGGCGTTTGCCGGGCGCTACTACCAGCGCTCGATCGGCGAAATCGCGCTGGCCGCCCTGCCGCCGCAGCTGCGCGACCTGAGCACGACGCAGCTGGCACGCCGCCTCAAGCGCAAGACCACGGCCGGGCCGGTGGCCGAAACCGCCGAATCCGCGAACCTGATTGCTCTCTCCGACGAACAGTCGGCCGCGCTGGCCCGCATCGAGGCCGGCACCGGCACCTTCCTGCTGGTGGGCAGCACGGGCAGCGGCAAGACCGAGGTCTACCTGCGCTGCGTGGCCGACCTGCTGGCGCGCGACCCCGAAGCGCAGGCGCTGGTGATGGTGCCCGAGATCAACCTCACGCCGCAGCTCGAGGCCCGCTTCAAGGCGCGCTTCGGCGACGAGGCCGTGGTGTCGCTGCACAGCGGCATGACGAACCCGCAGCGGCTGGCGAGCTGGCTGGCGGCGCACAGCGGCGCCGCGCGCATCGTGCTGGGCACGCGCATGGCGGTGTTCGCGTCGATCCCGGGGCTGAAGCTCATCGTGGTCGACGAGGAGCATGACCCGAGCTACAAGCAGCAGGAAGGCGCGCGCTACTCGGCGCGCGACCTCGCCGTGTGGCGCGGCCAGCGCGAAAAGGCCAAGGTGATCCTGGGCTCGGCCACGCCCTCGCTCGAGAGCTGGCACCAGAGCCGCCCGCCCGAGGGCGACGACCCAGGCGGGCGCTACGTGCGACTGGCCATGCCTTCGCGCATCGGCGCGGGCGCGCTGCCGGCGGTGCGGCTGGTGGACATGAACCTGCAGCCGCCGAAGACGGTGATCTCGGGCGCGCTGCTCGACGCCATCGGCCAGCGCATCGCGCGCGGCGAGCAGAGCATGATCTTCCTGAACCGGCGCGGCTATGCGCCGGTGCTGGCCTGCGGCGACTGCGGCTGGAAGAGCGAATGCCCGCACTGCAGCGCCTACCGCGTGTTCCACAAGATCGACCGCACGCTGCGCTGCCACCACTGCGGTTTCACCGAGCGCGTGCCGCGCGCCTGCCCGGCCTGCGGCAACCCCGACATCGCGCCCGTGGGCCGCGGCACCGAGCGGCTCGAGGAGCACCTGGCCGAGCTGTTCGCCGGCGTGAAACATGCGGACGGCAGCGCGGTGCGCATCGCGCGCATCGACGCCGACAGCACCAAGAAGCAAGGCGCGCTCGAATCGCAACTGGCCGCCGTGCATGCGGGTGAGGTCGACGTGCTCGTCGGCACGCAGATGATCGCCAAGGGCCACGACTTCCGCCGCATCACGCTGGTGGCCGCGGTGAACCCCGACGGTGCGCTGTTCTCCAGCGACTTCCGCGCGCCCGAGCGCTTGTTCAGCCTGTTGATGCAGTCGGCCGGCCGCGCGGGCCGCGACGCTGCCTACCTCGCAGCGCAAGGCGCCAAGGCCGAGATGTGGATCCAGACGCACCATGCGCCGCACCCGCTGTTCGCGGCGCTGCGCCGGCACGACTACGAAGCCTTCGCCAAGCAGCAGCTCGAAGAACGCCAGGCCGCCGCCATGCCGCCCTTCGCGTTCCAGGCGCTGGTGCGCGCCGACGCGCGCGAGCAGGCGGTGGCGCAGGGCTTCCTGAACCTCGCGGCCGACCAGGCCGAGGCGCTGCCCGGCGCCGACCTGGTCACGCGCTACCCGGCGGTGCCGCTGGCGATCCAACGCGTGGCGAACGTGGAGCGCGCGCAGATGCTCATCGAAAGCCCCTCACGCGCCGCGCTGCAGCGCCTGCTGGCCGCCTGGCAGCCGCTGCTGCACGAACTGCGGCGCACGCCCGAGGGCAAGGGCGTGATCCGCTGGCTGGTGGACGTGGACCCGCACAGCATCTGAGCGCGGCGCGCGTGCCTGCGCCTGCTTCAGCGCGGACGCAGGATGCGGTTGCGCAGGCCTTCGGGCTTGTGCAGCAAGGGCGCGGCGGGGCCGGCGACGGCTCGCTTGGCGAGGCGCCCGGCCGGTGCGACGGGGCAGGCCCCCGAGACCTGGTGCGCCAGTGCGGCGGCCAGGCGCGCCTCCTGCGGATCGCCGAGCGCACGGCTGAAATCGTCGGGCACGAAGCAGGTGGGCGTAATGCCATCGGGGTAGTCGCCGAAGCCCTTGGCGTTCACGCCCTGGAACTGCACGCTGAAGTAGGTGGTGCCGCAGTTGTCCTCGGGATAGAAGCCGTAGGGCTTGCCGCAGGTGGTGTCGCCGATCTGGACCACGTCGATGTCGATGCCGCGCAGGCCGTTGATGAACGCCTCGCTGGCCGAGCAGGTGTCGGGGCCCGTGAGCACGTAGACGCGTCGCAGGTCGAGGCTGGGCAGCGGAAGGGGCGGGTCGATGGGAGAAAGAAAGCCCAGGGTGGTGGCCCAGAACGGCGTGGGCGCGAGCGTGTTGCCAGTTACCGGATCGCGCTCGGTGTGCTTGTTGTTGAACCGCACGGTCTCGAAGGTCTTGCCGCGCGTCTGCGTCTCGCCGGCGACCATGAAGCCCAGTTGACTGGCCAGGTCCAGATAGCCGCCGCCGTTGTAGCGCAGGTCGACGACCAGCTCGGTGGCCCGCTGCGCGCGCAGCCACTCCATGGCGGCCTTCAGTTGCAGTTCCGCCGTGCCGATGTGGTCGTTGAATTGCAGGTAGCCAACCGTGCGGCCCGCGTTCGGGAGCGTCTTGACGTTCTGGACGGGGGTCGAGATCACCGGCGCCGCCGTCAGCGTGATGTCGCGCGGGGTGTTGCTGCCCGCGTCGACGACGGTGAACCGCGTGGACGTCCCCGGTGCAGCGCCAAAGAGCGCCGCGTTGATGACATCGACGCCTTCCTGCGTGGGGTCGTTCACGAAATCGACGCCGTTGACCCCGAGCACCCGGGCGCCGCGCGGCAGGCCGGCGCCCGTCGTGGCCGCGGGAGAGCCGGGCTCCACGTACGCCACGCGCAGATCGCGCGGCGGGGAGAGGGCAAAGAAAGCCCACTGCGCGCCGTATCCGACGGACGAGCCGGCGCCCGAGAGCGCATTCCACTCCTCGGTGGTGTAGGTGAAATGGAACTGGTCCTTGTCCCTGCCCGACGGCGTCACGGCGTGGGTCTTGAGCAGGTCGAAATAGTCGGCCGTGGCGTAGCGCGCGGGGTCCAGGTCCGGCACCTCGTCGTACCAGAGGTAGGTGTCGTTGATCCACGCGCGCAGCCAGTTGTTCTCGTCGAGCGTGCGACCGGCCTTGTCGGTGAACGGCTTGCCGTCGTAGCCCGTGCCGGTGCGCGGCGCCGCGCAGCGGTCCTTGTAGAGGCTCGCGGTCCGGAACACGCCCTCGACCCAGGGCGCGTTGCGCAAGGCATCGCCGTCGTCGGGCACGTCGGGCGGCGTCGTGGGTGGGGTGGTGGCAGGCGGCGGGGTGGCCGTGCCGCTGTTCGGCCAGAAGCTGACGGCCGAGCCCCCGTCTCCCCCGCCGCCGCAGGCGACGAGCACGGCCGTCGGAACGGACAGCAGCAGAAGACGGGCGAAACGAAAACGCAGAAGGAAAGGAGACACAGCGAGATTCCTGGAGGGCGGTAAGGCGCCGCCATCCTAGGAAGCTCTGCGTCGTTGCGCATTGGACCAAAGTCCTAGGCGCTGCACGAACGCGCCGCGTCGGTCGTCAGCCGTCGTCAGTGGTAGCCGGTGGGCTCCTTGCCCATGTCGACGTAGCGCAGCTCGTTGTGCCGTCGCCGCGCAATGCTGTTCGGCCAGGCGAACACGACGAGGCTCAGCGCGGCCAGCGCGAGCGCGGCGCCCGTGCCGATCGTGCCGGCATGCCAGAACCAGCCCACCGCAGCGAGCCAGGCCAACCACATCAGGATGCGAACCAGTATTGCCATCGCGCGCCCCACTTGGACCCTTCACACCTTGGACTCGGAACCACTGTAGCAGTGCAACTGCATACGCAAGCATTCATCTGAAGAGATAACGCACGGTATGCCTTTAGACATGCCCTGGGATTACCCCGAAATAATCTGCAAAAAGAGTTGACGGTACCCCCGCCCTTGCACAAGCTGTGCCTGTGCGGTTCCATCGCTGGGTCCGCGGTGTTTCGTGCCCGCTCGCTTGATGCAAAGGTCGCCGTGAAATCGTCGTCTCTTCTGGCTGGGGTTGCTGTGGCTGTCGCCGTGTCGCTTTCGTACCTTGCCGCTGCGGGGTCCGCGGGCGCGGCGGAACTCGAACTGCAGGGTCGGCGGCTGGTGGTGTCGGGCACGCTCGACGGCAGCAAGGTCAAGGCCTTCACCGAACTCCTGAGCAGCGGCACGGTGCGCACCGTGGTCTTCGAAGACTCGTTCGGCGGCACCGCCGAAGCGGCCGGCGCGTACGCCGACGCGATCCGCGAGAGCGGCGTGCAGACCGAGGTGCGCGGCCATTGCATGGCGGCCTGCGCCTACGCCTTCCTGGCCGGCAAGACGCACCGCTTCGGGCACGGCCTGCAGGTCAACGGCATCCTGGTGCCGGTGGCGACCCGCCCCACGGCGGCCGAGCTGGCGGTGCGCTGGCGCGGCGAGGAAGCCCGCAAGACGCTGGCCGATTTCACGCCCGCCCCCGGCACCACCGACGCGGCCCGCCCGATGGAAGCCACCGCGCCCGCCCCCAAGGACAACTGGCAGCCGGACCACGGCGTGCTCTTCACGGCCAGCCCGACGCTGTTCGGCCGCATCTACAACACCTACTACTGCGACGGCACGCAGGGCCGCGACTTCTCGAAGTGCGAGCGGCTGTCGGACGCCGATCCGTACAAGCTGGGCGTGCTGACCGAGTAGCGCCCCCGGTCAGCGCAGCGCGCCGACCGCCACCGGGAAGGTGAAGAACGCCGCCACCGTCGTCCACAGGATGATGCGTGCGATGCGGCCGTTGTCGGCGCCGAAGCGCTCGGCCAGCATCGACACGTTGCTCGCGCTCGGCAGCGCCGCGACCAGCACGATCACGGCCAGCGCCGAGGGGGCCAGCGGCAGCCCCAGCGCGATGGCGCCGCGCCCCAGCGCCCAGACCGCCAGCGGATGCAGCACCAGCTTCACCAGCACCACGGGCAGCACGTCGGCCAGCGGCGCCTTCGGCGTGGGCCTGGCGCCGGTGCCCATCGCCGCCGCCACCATGGCGCTGGCGCCGTGCTCGCGCGCCAGCAGCGCCGAGCGCGCCAGCACCGCGCCGATGGTGAAGAGCGCCACGGGCGAGGCCGCGTCGGCCAGCATGGCGATCGTGCGTTCGACCGGCCCGGGCAACTGCCAGCGCACCGCCGACAGCAGCACGCCCAGCAGGATCGACCACGGCATCGGGTTCACGAGGATGCCGCGCAGCGCCTTGCGCGCGGCCAGCGTGGCGCCGTGGCGTCCTGCGCTGCCGGCCCCGTCGAGCCGCGACAGCGCGATGCACAGCGACGAGGTCACGACCAGGTCGAACGCGATGGTGATGATGATCGGCCCGGCCGCCTGCGCGCCCAGCAGCGCCACCAGCAGCGGCACGCCCATGAAGCCGGTGTTCGGAAAGGCCGCCACCAGCGCGCCGAAGGCCGCGTCGTTCCAGCCGATGCGCGCATTGCGCGTGAACAGCACCACGCCCGCCACCACGGCCAGCGCGCAGATGCCCCAAATCAGTGCAACGCTGCCGTCCAGCAGCTGCGCGATGGGCGTGCCGGCGCCGAAGCGCAGCAGCATGCAGGGCAGCGCGAAATACAGCACGAAGGTGTTGAGCCCCGGGATCGCATCCAGCGGCAGGATGCGGGTGCGGGCGGCGGCGTAGCCGGCCGCGATCAGGGCGAAGAAAGGAAAAGTAACAAGGAAAACAGGCAGCACGCCGGCATTGTCGTCCTCCTTCGTCGCGCGATGCCCGCTGACACGGACGGCCGCAGCCGGGCCCGTATCATTGCCCGCTTTGCGACGGTCGCGCCCTGCGGCCCCTCCTGCCTTTTTCGCGTTCCCGCTTTCCCGGTTCCCCCCTCCCCCATGTCCCACGGTCTCAATCTCGCCCAGCAAGAAGCGGTCAACTACATGCACGGTCCCTGTCTGGTGCTCGCGGGTGCGGGCTCGGGCAAGACGCGCGTGATCACGCACAAGATCGGCCGGCTGATCCAGTCGGGCCTGAAGCCCGAGCGCATCGCGGCCATCACCTTCACGAACAAGGCCGCCGCCGAAATGCGCGAGCGCGCCAAGGACCTGATCGGGCGCGACGCGCGCAAGGTGGTGGTGTGCACCTTCCACGCACTGGGCGTGCGCATGATGCGCGAGGACGGCCACGTGCTGGGCCTGAAGAAGGCCTTCAGCATCCTGGACGCCGACGACGTCACCAAGATATTGAAAGACTGCGGCGGCACCGTCGACATCGCCACCGCCCGCATCTGGCAGTGGACGATCAGCAAGTGGAAGAACATGGGCCTGAACGCTGCGCAGGCCGCGACCGCCGCGGTGGACGACAACGAGCGCATCACGGCCGAGATCATGGTCCAGTACGAAGAGCGGCTGCAGGCCTACCAGAGCGTGGACTTCGACGACCTCATTGGCATGCCGCTGAAGCTGCTGTACGAGTTCCCCGAGGTGCGCGCCAAGTGGCAGGCCATGCTGGGCCACATCCTGGTCGACGAATACCAGGACACCAACGCCACGCAGTACGAAGTGCTCAAGGCGCTGGCCGGCGAACGCGGCCAGTTCACGGCGGTGGGCGACGACGACCAGTCGATCTACGGCTGGCGCGGCGCCACGCTGGACAACCTGAAGAAGCTGCCGGTCGACTACCCGACGCTCAAGGTCATCAAGCTGGAGCAGAACTACCGCTCCACCAGTGCCATTCTTCGCGCGGCCAACAACGTGATCGGCCCCAACCCCAAGCTGTTTCCGAAGACGCTGTTCTCCGAACTCGGCGAAGGCGAGCCGGTGCGCATCGTCGATGCCGACACCGAGCTGCACGAGGCCGAGCGCACGGTGGCGCGCATCATCAGCCTGCGCGCGGGCGACACGGTGTCGCAGGGCAAGCAGTACAAGGAATTCCGCGACTTCGCGATCCTGTACCGCGCCAACCACCAGGCGCGCATCTTCGAGCAGGCGCTGCGCAAGGCGCAGATTCCGTACAAGGTGTCGGGCGGCCAGAGCTTCTTCGACCGCGCCGAGATCAAGGACCTGTGCGGCTGGTTCCGCCTGTGGGTCAACAACGACGACGACCCGGCGTTCCTGCGCGCCATCACCACGCCCAAGCGCGGCATCGGCCACACCACGCTGGCCAGCCTGGGCAGCTTCGCGAGCCAGTACAAGCTGAGCCTGTTCGCGGCGCTGTTCAGCCCCTCGCTGCCGAGCGTGATCCCCAAGCGCACGCTCGACGGCGTGCACGAGTTCGGCCGCTACATCAACGACCTGGAATACCGCGCGCGCCGCACCATGGGCGCCGAAGCCTCGCGCGCCTTCATGCTCGAGTGGCTCAAGGAGATCGACTACGAGCGCCATCTGTACGAAGGCGAAGACAGCGAGGCCGCCGCCGCCACGCGCTGGACCAACGTGCTGGAGTTCGTCGACTGGATGTCGCAACGCGCCGGCGGCTCGCTCGACGACGCCTCGGGCGCCGACGACACGAACCCGAACGAACACAAGAGCCTGCTCGAGGTGGCGCAGACCATCTCGCTGCTGTCCACCATCAGCGAGCGCGAGCAGGACCAGAACGTGGTCACGCTCTCGACGCTGCATGCGTCCAAGGGCCTCGAGTGGCCGCATGTGATGCTCATCGGCGTGACCGAGGGCCTGCTGCCCTTCAAGCTCGACGACGACAACGGCCGCCAGAAGGTGGTGAGCGACGAGACCACGCAGCGCCTGCAGGAAGAGCGCCGCCTCATGTACGTGGGCATCACCCGCGCGCAGCGCAGCCTGGCCGTGAGCTGGACCAAGAAGCGCAAGCAGGGCCGCGACATGGTGCCCTGCATGCCCAGCCGCTTCATCGCCGAGATGGGCCTGGACAAGGCCACGACCAAGGAAGACCCGCGCGAGAAACTGAAGGCGCTGCGCGCCGAGTTCGCACGCAAGGCGCTGGACAGCGCGGCCAAGGCCGCCGCCACGCCATGAGGACGACGGCGACGGTCGCAGTCGCGCTGCTTGCCGCCGCCCTCGCGGCCGGTTGCGCCACGCCCCGCGACCCCAACTGCCCCGCCGACGCGCGCGAGCTGCCGCTGCAGGCGCTGTACGGCCAGTGGGACGCCCGCTTCGACGACCTGCCCGGCACGGCCGTCGTGCAGCTGGGCAAGCACCCCGAGTACGCCGGCGTGCGCGGCACCATCACGCGCCGCGCCGATACCTCAACGAAGACGACCGTCGCGCAGCTCGCGGGCGATGTCGACGACGAGGGCGCGCTGTCCATCGACGAATCGCTGGACGGCCGCGCCATCAGCGGCATCTGGTCGGGCACGCTGCAGCCCGGTGCCTGCGGCCGCGAGTTCCGCGGCACGTGGCGCGACGCCGCGACCGAGCACACGCACCCGTTCGTGCTGCGCAAGACCGTCGCACAGGAAGGAAAGCCATGAAGACGACACGACGACACCCTGCTTCTCTGTTCACGCTGCGCACCGTGGCCGCCGTGGCCGCATGCCTGGGCGCAGCGTCCGGTGCGCAGGCTCAGGCCGTCGACAAGCCGGCCAGTCCGCTGGCCGACGCGCAACTCACCTGGCAGCAGTGCGCCGCACTCGGCGCGAACAACGAAGCGCGCCTGGCCTGCTACGACCGCTGGTCGCAACAACAGACGCTGCCCTCGGTGTCGGTGCCCGTGGCGCCGCCGGTGCTCGCGAGCACGCAACCGCCGGTGGACGGCGCGATTCCGGCCACGCGCGTGGTCTCGGTCGCCACCACCGAAGGCTGCCGCGACCGCCAGTACTCGACGCTGTCGCGCTTCTGGGAACTCGAGAACGCCACCGACTGCGGCACCTTCGGCTTCCGCGGCTACCGCCCGCTCACGGTGTCGGCGTCGGCCGCCACCGACAAGCCCCAGCCGCCGACCTCGCCGTCGGCCGGCCACACGGCCGAGCCCGTGGCCTACCAGGCCAACGAAATGCGCATCGGCCTGTCGGTCCGCACCAAGCTCGCGCAGGGCATGCTCACGCAGAACGACCCGATCAAGAAGGACTCGCTGTGGTTCGCCTACTCGCAGCAGTCGACCTGGCAGCTGTTCAACGGCTCGATCTCGCGGCCCTTCCGCACCACCGACCACGAACCCGAGCTGATGTATGTCTACCCGACCGACGTCCACCTGCCCGGCGGCTGGCGCTGGCGCTATGCGGGCGTGGGCATCGTGCACCAGTCGAACGGCCAGAGCCTGCCGCTGTCGCGCAGCTGGAACCGCGTGTACCTGATGGGCGGCGCCGAGCTCGACGACCGCTTCACCGTCACGGGCCGCGTCTGGCAGCGCATGTCCGAAAGCGCCGCGAAGGACGACAACCCCGACATCGCCGACTACATCGGCCGCGCCGAAGTCACGGGCCGCTGGAACCTCAACCGCGACAACCAGCTGGGCATCACGGTGCGCAACAACCTGCGCGACAGCGGCCGCGGTTCGGTGCGCCTCGAATGGCTGAAGGCCATCGGCGACCCGACCAAGAGCAACCTGCGTTTCCACACGCAGCTGTTCCATGGCTATGGCGACACGCTGGTGGACTACAACCGCAAGCGCACCGTGCTCAGCATCGGCTTGAGCCTCGTCGACTTCTGATCTTCATCCTCACTTCCAGGCCCTACAGATGAGTGCAGACCTTTCTCCCGTCGATGCCACGCAGCGCGAGATCATCGCGGCCCTGCACGTGGCGCCCGTCTTCGATGCCGCCGCCGAACTCGCGCGGCGCACCGACTTCCTCGCCGACTACCTGCGCAGCACCGGCCTGAAGACGCTGGTGCTGGGCATCAGCGGCGGCGTCGATTCGCTCACGGCCGGCTGCCTCGCGCAGCGCGCGGTCGAGAAGCTGCGCGCCGAAGGCCGCGACGCCACCTTCATCGCGATGCGCCTGCCCTACGGCGTGCAGCGCGACGAGGCCGAAGCGCAGGCCGGGCTGGCGGTGATCCGCCCCGACCGCCTGCTGACGGTGGACATCCGCCCCGCCGCCGATGCGATGCTGGCCGCGCTGCGCGCGGGCGGGCAGGCGTTTCGCGATGCGGCGCACGAGGACTTCGTGCTCGGCAACATCAAGGCGCGCCAGCGCATGATTGCGCAGTTCGCGGTGGCCGGCGCGCACGACGGCCTCGTGATCGGCACCGACCACGCGGCCGAAGCGCTCATGGGTTTCTTCACCAAGTTCGGCGACGGCGCCGCCGACATCACGCCGCTCACCGGCCTCAACAAGCGCCGCGTGCGCGCCGTGGCGCAGCTGCTGGGCGCGCCCGATGCGCTGGTCTACAAGGTGCCCACGGCCGACCTCGAGTCGCTGGTGCCGGGCAAGCCCGACGAAGACGCCTTTGGCGTGAGCTACGAGCAGATCGACGATTTCCTCGAGGGCAAGCCGGTGTCGGCCGCGGCGCGCGCGGTGATTCTGTCGACGCACCGCAAGAGCGCCCACAAGCGGGCGCTGCCCGTCGAACCGCCTGTACTTGGGTGACAAACGGATCACATTGAAGTCCCCGAAAGGGATGCTTCGATGCATGTGTAAAGCATCGGACGAAAAAAAGTCGCGAAATACCAGCCTGAGAGGGACTCGATTAACCTTTAGGTATCAATTGGTGCGCTTTTGTCTGCAAGAATTTTGGACGACCGGACACACAGTCCGGCCTTCTGGAACCTCATGCTTGACGTAGTGAAACCCGAAATCCTGGTGGTCGACGACGATCCCGAAGTCTGCGAGACGCTGGTCGACCTGCTGGAGTCGTCGGGCTTTCGCGCACAGGCCGTGCCGGACGGCCTGGCCATGGCAGCCCGGCTCGACCAGCGCGCCTTCTCGCTCGTGATCATCGACCTGCGTCTGAAGAAGGAAGACGGCATCGAGCTCGCACGCCAGCTGCGCACGCGCTCGCGCATCCCGATCATCATCCTCACCGGCCAGGGCACGGCCGCCGACCGCATCCTGGGCCTGGAAACCGCCGTCGACGATTTCATCGCCAAGCCCTTCGACAACCGCGAGCTGGTCGCGCGCATCCGCGCGCTGCTGCGCCGCTCGGCCGAGACCGGCATGCCGCGCTCGCTGCGCACCGACCGCCTGAGCCACGAGCGCTACCTGTTCGGCCCCTGGACCCTCAACATCACCGCGCGCGAGCTGCTGCACGGCGACGGCACGCCCTGCGAGCCGCGCGCTCGAGCGGCAGGTGCGGCAGGCGCAGAAGATGGAAGTGCTGGGCCAGCTCACGGGCGGCGTCGCGCACGACTTCAACAACCTGCTGGCGGCGATCTTCAGCAACCTGCAGCTGCTGCAGTCGCGCGACGACCTGTCGCCCGACATGCGCCGGATCGTGGACCGGGCGTTCCGGGCCTCGGAGCGCGGCGCCGTGCTCACGACGCGCCTGCTGGCCTTTGCCCGCCGGCAGACGCTGCGCGCCGAAGTGATCGATGTCGACCAGATGCTGGCCGGGTTGCAGGATCTCATCGAGTACTCGCTCGGCCAGGGCATCCGCGTCGAGCTCGACCTGCAGGCCGACGGGGCGTGCGTGCTGGCCGACGGCGGGCAGCTCGAGAACGCGATCCTCAACCTGGCGCTGAACGGGGGCGCGGCCATGCCGCGCGGCGGCGTGCTCACCCTGCACAGCGCGTGGCATGCGGCGGCGGCCGGCACGGCGGCGCATGGCGTGAATGGCGCGCAGGGCATCCGATGCGTAGGCGCAGCGATCGAACAGCTTCCTGGCGAAGCCAAGACACGGGACATCGAGGAGTGCGTACGATCGTTGTTGAATCTGTTTCGCGCGATGAGCGCCCCCAGTGGGCGCGAGATCGCTGGTTTTTGGGCTGAGCTCTTCGTAATCACACAAGCCAGTGATGTCGCGACCGCCGTTGGGGCATGGCACGCGGACGTGCTCGAGCGCTTTGACTTCTCTTGGTCTGATAGCGTCCTCGAAGTGAAGGCAACTCAAGGGCCCTCTCGAGTTCATGAGTTCGCGCTCGAGCAGCTAGACGCCCCCAAGGCCTCGGGATTCGTGGCCTCGTTGCTGCTACAGCCCCTGACGAACGGTGCAGGCGTTTTAGATTTGGCGACTCGAATAGATGCCGCTCTTCACGGGAAGAACGAGCTTCGGCAACGTCTTTGGACAAACATTGCCTCGGCACTGGGAAGCGAGTTCAGCGAGAAGCTCGACCGACGCTTTGACCTTGGCTTCGCCGAGCGAAATGTTGCGATCTTCAAGATGGCTGACATCCCAGCACCAGAGCGTCCCAGCGACTCCAGAGTCACCAGTGTTCGATTCCGGTCCGACCTGACGACTGTCGCCTTTGCTGCTACTGAACCAGCACTTCGAACATTGAGAGACATTCTTGGGTGCAGATCCCTCTAACGAGGTCGTCGCGGTTTCAGTCTAAATTCCCTCGAACGGCTCCAGCCAATCTGAAAAATGACGCCAGCAGAGGCGCACCGCCCGGCTAAGGCTGCCCATGCAGTAACTTTCGCGGAGGGCAGCGCACGAACTTTCAGTTGCTGTAGAAGTTGCTGCAGAATCCACCGGATGTCGATGAACCAAGGCGGATAAAGGCGGACACAAAAAAGCCCCAAGTTGTTGATTTACTTGGGGCTTTTCAGGTTGCGTCTTTGACGAACGCAGTGATTTGGTGGCCTGGGGCGGAATCGAACCACCGACACGCGGATTTTCAATCCGCTGCTCTACCAACTGAGCTACCGGGCCATTGTGTGCAGCCTCAAATTATACAGCGCTTCTGCGACCCCGGGAAAGATCCACACCCAATTGTTTGAGTTTTCTGTACAGGTGGGTGCGCTCGAGCCCCGTTTTCTCGGCCACGCGGGTCATCGAACCGTTCTCCATCGCCAGATGGAACTCGAAGTAGGCCTTCTCGAAACCGTCGCGTGCGTCGCGCAGCGGGCGGTCCAGGTCGAAGCTCTGGGTCGACTGCGGACCCGCGTCGGCCACCGGCACGGCTGCGAGCGACGCCATCAGCAGGCTGTCGCCCGTGGTCGTGATGGCGGCCGCCTGGTGGGCGCCCGTGGGCGGCGGCACCACGCCGGCGGCGGTGCGGCGAGCGCTCTCGCGCGCCAGCCCCTGCTCCACCGCCTTGAGCAGCTTCTGCAGCGTGATGGGTTTTTCGAGGAACGCGAAGGCGCCGATGCGCGTGGCATCGACCGCGGTGTCGATGGTGGCGTGCCCGCTCATCATGATGACCGGCATGCTCAGCAGGCCCGCGGTGGACCACTCCTTGAGCAAGGTGACGCCGTCGGTGTCCGGCATCCAGATGTCGAGCAGCACGAGATCGGGCCGGGCGCGTTGTCGGGCCGCGCGGGCTTCGGCGGCGTTTTCCGCGAGCTCCACGTTGTGGCCTTCGTCATTGAGAATTTCGAAGAGCAGGTCCCTGATGCCCAGCTCGTCATCGACCACGAGAATGTTTGCCATGAGTGCTGCTTGTTGTATGCGCTGGTGTGTATTGATCCGCTCCCGATCCAGCCCCTATGCGCTGGATTCGCCGGTACTCAGGCGGACGAAGATTTCGAATCTTCGGTGTGAGCGACCGCTGCCCGCGGTTCGCCTGCCAGCGCGAATGATAGCGAGACTTGCGCCCCCGCCACAGCCCCGTCGACGACACGGTTGGAAAGCTCGATGCGCGCGCCGTGTTCGTCGGCGATCTTCTTGACGACGGCCAGGCCCAAACCGGTACCTTTTGTTTTCGTGGTGACGTAGGGCTCGAAGGCGCGCTTGAGGATGTTTTCGGCAAAGCCGGGCCCGCTGTCCTGCACGGTGAGGCGCACGCGCTGGCCCGAATCGCCCAGCCGGGTGCGGATAACGACCTCGCCCACCCGGCCCGTGCCGCTGGCGGCGGCCTCGGCGGCGTCCTGTGCGTTCTGCAGCAGGTTGTGCACGACCTGGCGGATCTGCTGTTCGTCGCCGCGCACGGGCGGGCAGCGCTCGTCGAGCTCCGAGCGCAGCGTGATCGGCAGGTTCTCGGCGTGATACAGCTGCAGCACGTCGGCCAGCAACGCATTGAGGTCGACCGGCTTGAGGTCGGCCGCGGGCAGCCGGGCGTAATCGCGGAATTCGTTCACCAGCCGCTTCATCGCATCGACCTGGTCGACGATGGTCTTGACCGACTTCACCAGGATGGCCTGCTCGGGCGGCTCGACCTTGCCCGAGAGCTTCATCTCGAGCCGCTCGGCCGACAGCTGGATCGGCGTGAGCGGGTTCTTGATCTCGTGCGCGAGGCGGCGCGCCACCTCGCCCCAGGCCTGTGCGCGCTGGGCCGAGACGATTTCCGAGATGTCGTCGAACACCAGCAGCCGCGCGTCGCCCGGCAGCTCGGCGCCGCGCGCGACGATGTTGATGGCGTCGTCCTGCTGCGGCAGGTCGTTGCCGGTGGCGTGCAGTTCGAAGGCGTGCTGCCAGTGATCGAGGCCGTGCTGCATGCGCTCGACCAGGAACTCGTCGAACTGCTGCTGCACCTTGGCGCCGAAATCGGCCAGCCCCGGCACATCGACCAGCGCCTTGCCTTCATAGGCGGCGAGCGGCGCGCGCAGCACGCGGGTGGCGCCCGGGTTGGTGGACAGCACGGTGCCCTTGGCGTCGAGCACGATCACGCCCGAGGTCAGGTTGTCGAGGATGGTCTGCAGGTTGCCGCGGGCGGCGTCGAGCTGGTCCATGGTCTTCTCGACCGCGCCGCGGGCGTCGGCCAGCTGCTGGGTCATGACGGCGAACGAGCGCGTGAGGCCGCCCAGCTCGTCCTTGCCCTGCAGCACGGCGGTGGGCCGCAGGTCGCCGGCGGCCACCTGGCGCACGCCGTCGGCCAGCACGAGCAGCGGCCGTGCGAGCTGGTTGCCGAACAGCACGGCCAGCAGCACCGCGCCGAACACGGCAAGGAACAGGCTCAGCGTGAGCGTGCCGATGTACATGCGCCGCAGCCCCTCGCGCGCCAGCGCGCGCTCCTGGTATTCGCGGTTGGCTTCCTGCACGGCCAGGGCGTTGGCGACCACGGCCGGCGGCAGCGGCCGCGTGACCTGCAGGTAGCGCGGCGCGGTGTCGAAGTCGAAGCCCGGGCGCTGCACCATGGCCAGCGCGCGCACGCTGGCACTCGACGGCGTGGCGCTGGGCAAGGCGGTTTCTTCCAGGCCCTCGACGTGCGCGACGGCGCGGTCAGGCCGCACCTGGCGGAACTGCTGCGCCGTCGGCCGCTCGGGGTTGAGCTGGAAGCGCGACGCGCCCGCGCTGGCCACGAGCTGGCCCGAACCGGTCCAGAGGATCACGTCGCTGGCTTCGAGCTGGTCGCGGATGCGCTCCAGCAGCAGCCCCGCGCTCGCGTCGGGCACCTGCGACAGCTGGGCGCTGGCGGTGCGGGTCTTGGCGGCGAGGTCGTCGGACAGCGAATCGAGCGTGGCCCGCCCCAGGTTCAGGCCGGCATCGAGCGCGCCCTCGACCTTGACGTCGAACCAGCTCTCGATCGAGCGCGCGACGAACTGGTAGGACACCACGTAGACCAGCGCCCCGGGCACCACCCCCACGAGCGCGAAGATGGCCGCGAGCTTGATCAGCAGCCGGCTGCCGAACTTGCCCTGGCGCAGCCGCCGCAGCAGCCGGAACGCGACCCAGCCGATCACCAGCACCAACAGCACGGCCACCACCACGTTGATGCCGAACAGGCGCACGTAGTAGCGCTCGTACAGCGCGCGGTTGTTGGTGGCCTGGGCCAGCAGGAACATCAGCACCAGGCCGATGGCCGTGACCATCGCGGCGCCGACGCCCACGGCCCAGCGCAGCGCGCGCGAGCGGCGGGCGGCAGGCGTGGCCGCGGCGCCGCTGCGCGGCTTGCTGCTCACCGCTGCTTCTCCAACGGCAGCCGGGCGGTGCGCTCGGCGGCGATGTTCCACTCGGCCTGCCCGACCATGCCGATCTGGAAAGGACGCGGCAGCTGCGAGGTGTCGAGCCGGAAGCGGAAGGTGACCTGGTGCAGCGGCTCGTCGCCGATCTCGGCGGCGTCGCCCAGCCGCAGCCGGCCGATGCGCTTGATGGCCTCGAGCGCGTCGCCGAGGCTGTCGAAGTTCTGGTTCAGCGAGATGCCGAAGCCGGCGGCGCCGGTGATCGGCACCGGCGACACATTCAGCCGCCAGCGGCGCGTGAGGGGCTGGTAGGCCAGCCGCATGTGGCGCGCCACCTGGGCGACCTTGCGGTCGGTCCAGTACCAGCGCTCCTGGAAGACCTCGGCCTCGGCCACGAAATAGATGGCGATGCCCTTGTCGAGCACGTCTTCCACCAGCGTGGGCAGCTCGAACTGCACGGCGGCACTCAGGTAGACGCCGTCGTCGGCCTGCTCCAGGCGCATCTGGGTGATGGTGGCGCCGCCGGGCCTGCCCTGGGCGGTGGCGGCGGCCGGAAACAGGGCCATCCACAGGGCCCAGGCCAGCCACAGGCCGGCCAGCAGGATCGACCGGCGGCCGTCAGTGCGGCGCGGGTTTTTCAAGCAGGGCGTAGAAGAAGCCGTCGTGGTCACCAGAGGGATTGTCCGGGACGCCACGGGCATTCGCCCCACTTTGAGGCAGCAAGTGTCCCGGGGACGGCAGCAAACGGGCGTCGGTGTTGCGTACAAGAAACGCATCAATTTGTTGCGAGCCTTCTTCGCGGAACACGGAACAGGTGCAATAAAGCAGCCGGCCGCCGGGCCGCACGAGCGGCCACAGCGCGGCCAGCAGCATCGCCTGCTGGGTCGCCAGCTGGGCCGTGTCGCTCTCGCGGCGCAGCCAGCGCACGTCGGGATGGCGCCGCACGATGCCCGAAGCGGTGCACGGGGCGTCCAGCAGGATGGCGTCGAACAGGGCGCCGTCCCACCAGTCGGCGGTGCGGCCGGCGTCGGCCACCACCACCTTGGCCTTCAGGCCGAGGCGCGCGAGCGTCTCGTCGATACGACGGCTGCGCACGGCGTCGACCTCCAGCGCCGTCACCTCGATGGCGCCGGGGCCGGCCCGTTCGATCAGGTGCGCGGTCTTGCCGCCGGGGGCGGCGCAGGCGTCGAGCACGCGCAGCGGCGCGGCACCGGGCGTGGCCGGCAGCAGGCCGTCGAGCAGCAAGGGGGCCGCGAGCTGCGCGGCGGCGTCCTGCACCGAGCAGGCGCCGTCGGCGAAACCGGGCAGCTGCTGCACCGGGCGGGCCCGGGCCAGCTGCAGGCCGTCGGCGCCGACGCGCGTGGCCGCGAGGCCCACCGCTTCCAGTTCCAGCAGGTATGCGGCCGGCGTCGATTGCAGCGCGTTGACGCGCAAGGTCATCGGCGCCTGGGCGTTGTCGGCCGACAGCACGCGCTGCCAGTCGCGCGGGTGGTCGCGCTTGAGGCGTTCGATCCACCAGCGCGGGTGGTTCCACTGCGCGACCGGTTCGGTGTCGGTGGCGGCCACGAGCTCGTCGCGCTCGCGCAGGAAGCGGCGCAGGCAGGCGTTGATGAAGCTGGCCTGCGCGCGCGTCGCGGGGTTGCGCTTGGCGGCTTCCACGGCCTGGTCGACCAGCGTGAAGGGTTCGTAGGGGGCGTGGTCGCTGTGCCAGGCCAGCGCGAGCGCGGTGCACAGCAAAGCGTCGGGCAGCGGCGGCGGCGTGCGCTTGGCCAGGTGGCGGCGCAGCGCCTCGGCGCGGCCGAGCCAGCGCAGCACCTGGAAGCCGAGCGCCTGCACGCCGGGGCGCAGCGCGGGCTCGACGGCCTCGAACGCGACGGTGCCCGAGGTGCCGGCGCGAATCGACGCCAGCGCCCCTGCGGTCAGTTGCAGTTGGCGCCAGAGCGGCGGTTGTTGCGGCGCCGAGGAGGCGCTGCCCGAAGAGGGGTCGGAGGAAAGATCTGCTGGCAAGTTGGAGCCGATGGTAACGGGCGAGAAAGACAGCACGCCGCGCGGTGGGAATGGAAACGAAGGCGTTACCCGCCTGTCGTCGGGTCGAGGCAGGTCAGAGCAAGGGCGCCGCAGGCCGCAGTCGCACGATCCAGGCCACCAGCAGCGCCGGGAACTGGGCGATGCCCGCGTTGTACTGCGCCACGGCCTGGTTGAACTGGCCGCGTGCGATTTCCGCCGCCGCCGACGGCTCGGGCCAGGCGATGGGCGCGGCCGGATCGGACGCGCCGCCCAGGCCGGGCATCAGCGGTGCGGGCCGCGACAGCGTGCCGTCCGCGTCGAACACGGTGACCGCCCCCGGGTACTGGCGCCGCCATGCGGCGATGAGCACCTGCAGCGCGGTGGCCAGCGCCGCCATGCTGCCCGGGTCGAGTGGGCGCACCCGCGTCGCGCCGAGCAGGGTCGCGAGCTGTGTCGTGGCGGCCTGCAGCGGCGCCACGGTGGGCGCGCCCTCGGGCGGCGACTCGGGCCGGGGCGCGGCGGTGATGCTGGCCTGGACGAAATCGAGCTGCTTGCGCAGCGCCACGTCGAGCACGGCGTAGGCCTGGAGCACGGCCGCGCGCAGCCGCACCAGCCGGTTGTAGGCGCCCACGAACCAGAACAGCAGCAGCGCGGCAACGAGCCAGCCGGCCAGCGAATCGGGCAGGACGCTCATCGGAAACAGAACCTCTTGGTCATCGGTCGGAACCCTGCGAACACAAAGAAAAACGCCCCCCGACCGGAGCGGTCGGAGGGCGTGGGCAACCGGTCATGCCGGTGATGCTAACCAGTTATTCGGTCGCGGCGCCTTCGTTGGCGTCGACCGTGCTGGTCGCTGCATCGCTGTCGCCGGAGCCGGCCAGTTCGGCAGCTTCCGACTCGGCGATGGCGCGGCGCTCGGCCTCGTCCATGGCGTCCTTGACCTTGCGGGCCTGGTGGTACGCCATGCCGGTGCCTGCGGGAATCAGGCGGCCGACGATGACGTTTTCCTTCAGACCGCGCAGCTCGTCGCGCTTGCCCATGATCGCGGCTTCGGTCAGCACGCGCGTCGTTTCCTGGAACGAAGCAGCCGAGATGAACGAGTCGGTCGACAGCGACGCCTTCGTGATACCCAGCAGCAGGTTGGTGAACGTCGCGGGGATCTTGCCTTCGGCGCGCAGGGCGTCGTTGGTGTTGAGCATTTCGCTGCGTTCGACCTGTTCGCCGGAGATGTAGCTCGTGTCGCCGATGTTGTCGACCACGACGCGGCGCAGCATCTGGCGAACGATCACCTCGATGTGCTTGTCGTTGATCTTCACACCCTGCAAACGGTACACGTCCTGCACTTCGTCCACGATGTAGCGCGCGAGTTCTTCCGAACCCAGCAGGCGCAGGATGTCCTGCGGGTCCGCCGGACCGTCGACCACGCTTTCGCCCTTGTTCACCACCTGGCCTTCGTGCACCAGGATGTTCTTTTCCTTCGGCACGAGGTCTTCGTAGACGCCGCCTTCGGGATCGGTGATCTGCAGGCGGATCTTGCCCTTGGTCTCTTTACCGAACGACACGGTACCGGTCATTTCGGCCAGCATGCCCTTGTCCTTCGGCGAACGGGCTTCGAACAGCTCGGCCACGCGCGGCAGACCGCCGGTGATGTCTCGGGTCTTCTGACCTTCGACCGGGATGCGTGCCAGCACTTCGCCGGGGCCCACGTCCTGACCGTCGCGGATCTGCACCAGGGCGCCGATCGGGAAGCCGATCGTCACCGAGTGGTCGGTGCCGGGGATCTTCACTTCCAGGCCTTGGGCGTCGATCAGCTTGACCTGCGGACGCACGACCTTGGCAGCGCCGCGGCGCTTCGGGTCGATCACGACCAGGGTCGACAGACCGGTCACTTCGTCCACCTGCTTGGCGACCGTCAGGCCTTCCTCGACGTTCTCGAACTGCGCCTTGCCGGCGAACTCGGTAATGATCGGGCGGGTCAGCGGGTCCCAGTTGGCGAGCACGTGGCCGGCCTTGATCTGCTGGTCGGCCTTGACCGTCAGCGTGGCGCCGTACGGCACCTTGTGACGCTCGCGCTCACGGCCGTGCTCGTCATGGATGACGATCTCGCCCGAACGCGAAATCACGACCAGCTCGCCCTTGCTGTTGGTCACGTAGCGCATCGTGGCGTTGAAGCCGATCGAGCCGTTCGACTTGGCTTCCACGCTCGAGGCGATGGCGGCGCGCGAAGCGGCACCACCGATGTGGAAGGTACGCATCGTCAGCTGCGTGCCGGGTTCGCCGATGGACTGGGCAGCGATCACACCGACGGCTTCGCCGATGTTGATCAGGCCGCCACGGCCCAGGTCGCGGCCGTAGCAGGTCGCGCAGATGCCGAAACGCGTTTCGCAGGTCAGCGCGGTGCGGACCTTGACTTCGTCGACGCCCTGGGCTTCCAGTGCTTCGATGTTGTCTTCGTCGAACATCTCGCCGGCCTTGAGCAGCACCGAACGGTTTTCCGGGTGCAGCACGTCGTCCGCCGCCGAGCGGCCCAGGATTCGGTCGCGCAGCGACTCGATCACTTCACCGCCTTCGACGATGGCGCGCATCAGGTAACCGCCGTGCGTGCCGCAGTCCTGCTCGGTCACGACCAGGTCTTGCGTCACGTCGACCAGACGACGGGTCAGGTAACCCGAGTTCGCCGTCTTCAGCGCCGTGTCGGCCAGACCCTTACGGGCACCGTGGGTGGAGATGAAGTACTCCAACACGTTCAGGCCTTCGCGGAAGTTCGCGGTAATGGGCGTCTCGATGATCGAGCCGTCCGGCTTGGCCATCAGGCCCCGCATACCGGCCACCTGGCGAATCTGCGCTGCGGAACCGCGGGCGCCGGAGTCGGCCATCATGTAGATGGAGTTGAAGGACTCCTGCTCGACTTCCTTGCCGTGGCGGTCGATGACCTTCTGCTTCGAGAGCTTGGCCATCATGACCTTCGACACTTCGTCGCCGGCCTTGCCCCAGATGTCCACCACCTTGTTGTAGCGCTCGCCGGAGGTCACGAGACCGGAGACGTACTGCTGTTCGATCTCCTTCACTTCCTTGGCCGAGCGCTCGATGATGCCGTGCTTCTCAGCGGGCACCAGCATGTCGTCGATCGCGATCGAGATGCCAGCCTTGGTCGCCAGGCGGAAGCCGTTTTGCAGCAGCTTGTCGGCGAACACGACGGTCTCTTTCAGGCCGCACTTGCGGAACGAGACGTTGATGAGCTTGGAGATTTCCTTCTTCTTCAGCGCCTTGTTGATGTTCGAGAACGGCAGGCCCTTGGGCAGGATCTCGGACAGCAGGGCACGGCCCACGGTGGTGTCCACGAGCGAGGTCGACGGCGTGAACACGCCGGTTTCCTTGTCCTTGGTGTACTCCGTGATACGCACCGCGACCTTGGCGGTCAGCTCGACTTCGTTGGCGTCCAGCGCGCGCTGCACTTCACCGATGTCGGAGAAGATCAGGCCCTCGCCCTTGCCGTTGATGCGGTCGCGGGTCGTGTAGTACAGACCCAGCACCACGTCCTGCGAAGGAACGATCGACGGTTCGCCCGAGGCCGGGAACAGCACGTTGTTGGAGGCCAGCATCAGCGTGCGGGCTTCCATCTGCGCTTCCACCGACAGCGGCACGTGGACAGCCATCTGGTCGCCGTCGAAGTCGGCGTTGAAGGCCGCGCAAACGAGCGGGTGCAGCTGGATGGCCTTGCCTTCGATCAGGATCGGCTCGAACGCCTGGATGCCCAAACGGTGCAGCGTAGGCGCACGGTTCAGCATGACCGGGTGTTCCTTGATCACTTCTTCCAGGATGTCCCAGACCACCGGCGTGCCCGATTCGACTTCCTTCTTGGCAGCCTTGATCGTCGTCGCGATGCCCATGGCTTCGAGGCGCGAGAAGATGAAGGGCTTGAACAGCTCGAGCGCCATCAGCTTGGGCAGGCCGCACTGGTGCAGCTTGAGCGTCGGGCCCACCACGATGACCGAACGGCCCGAGTAGTCCACGCGCTTGCCCAGCAAGTTCTGGCGGAAACGACCGCTCTTGCCCTTGATCATGTCGGCCAGCGACTTCAGCGCGCGCTTGTTGGCGCCCGTCATGGCCTTGCCACGGCGGCCGTTGTCCAGCAGCGAGTCGACAGCCTCTTGCAGCATCCGCTTTTCGTTGCGCGCGATGATTTCCGGAGCCTTCAGCTCCAGCAGGCGGCGCAGACGCGAGTTGCGGTTGATGACGCGGCGGTACAGGTCGTTCAGGTCGGAGGTCGCGAAGCGGCCGCCGTCCAGCGGCACCAGCGGACGCAGGTCCGGCGGCAGCACGGGCAGCACTTCGAGGACCATCCACTGGGGCTTGATGCCCGACTTGCGGAAGGCCTCGAGCACCTTCAGGCGCTTGGAGTTCTTCTTGACCTTGACTTCGGAGCCGGTCAGGTCGCCGCGCAGGCGTTCGATCTCGCTGTCGAGTTCGATGCCTTCGAGCAGGTCCTTGATGCCTTCGGCGCCCATCTTGGCGATGAACTCGTCACCGTATTCCTTGCGCTTGGCGTCATAGTCGTCCTCGGACATGATGCCGAACTTCTTCAGCGGGGTCATGCCGGGGTCGGTGATCACGTACGCTTCGAAGTACAGCACGCGTTCGATGTCGCGCAGCGTCATGTCGAGCACGAGGCCCAGGCGCGACGGCAGCGACTTCAGGAACCAGATGTGGGCGCAGGGCGCGGCCAGGTCGATGTGACCCATGCGCTCGCGACGCACCTTGGTCTGCGTGACTTCAACGCCGCACTTCTCGCAGATCACGCCGCGGTGCTTCAGGCGCTTGTACTTGCCGCACAGGCACTCGTAGTCCTTGATGGGGCCGAAGATCTTGGCGCAGAACAGACCGTCGCGCTCGGGCTTGAACGTGCGGTAGTTGATCGTCTCAGGCTTCTTCACCTCGCCGAAAGACCACGAACGGATCTTCTCGGGCGAAGCCATGCCGATCTTGATGGCATCGAAATGCTCATCGGGCGTGAATTGCTTGAACAGGTCGAGTAGCGATTTCATAAGACTCTTTCCCTTTTCAACTTAGGAACGCTCGAGCTCGATGTCGAGACCCAGCGAACGAATTTCCTTGACCAGCACGTTGAACGATTCCGGCATGCCGGCTTCGATCGAGTGCTCGCCCTTGACGATGCTTTCGTACACCTTGGTACGGCCTTGCACGTCGTCGGACTTCACGGTCAGCATTTCCTGCAGGACGTAGGCGGCGCCGTAAGCTTCCAGCGCCCACACTTCCATTTCACCGAAACGCTGGCCGCCGAACTGCGCCTTGCCGCCCAGCGGTTGCTGCGTGACGAGCGAGTACGGGCCGGTCGAACGGGCGTGCATCTTGTCGTCCACCAGGTGGTGCAGCTTCAAGAAGTGCATGTAGCCGACGGTGACGGGACGCTCGAACTGGTCGCCGGTGCGGCCGTCGTACAGGTAAGCCTGCGTGCGCGTCTCGGTCAGGCCCTTGAGCTTGGCGATGTCGTCCGGGTAGGCGAGCTTCAGCATGCCGCGGATTTCTTCTTCCGAGGCGCCGTCGAACACCGGCGTCGCGAAGGTCGCGCCGCTTTGCAGGTTGGCCGCCATGGCGAGCAGCTCGGTGTCGCTCAGCTGGTCGAGCTCTTCCTTGCGGCCCGAGCCGTTGTACAGCTGCTCCAGGAACTTGCGCAGCTCGGCCACCTTGGCCTCTTGCTGCAGCAGGTCGCCGATGCGCTGGCCGATGCCCTTGCCGGCCCAGCCCAGATGCACTTCGAGCACCTGGCCCACGTTCATCCGCGAGGGCACGCCCAGCGGGTTCAGGCAGATGTCGCACGGCGTGCCGTCGGCCATGTGGGGCATGTCTTCGACCGGAACGATCTTGGACACCACACCCTTGTTGCCGTGACGGCCGGCCATCTTGTCGCCGGGTTGCAGGCGGCGCTTGACGGCCAGGTAGACCTTGACCATCTTGAGCACGCCCGCGGGCAGCTCGTCGCCCTGCGTGAGCTTCTTGCGCTTTTCTTCGAACGCGAGGTCGAAGCTGTGGCGCGTCTGCTCCAGCGAGTTCTTGATCGACTCGAGCTGCGAGGCCACGTCGTCTTCCGCCGGGCGGATGTCGAACCAGTGGAACTTCTCGACCGACGACAGGTAGGCCTTGTCGAGCTTGGTGCCCTTGGCCAGCTTGTTCGGGCCGCCGTTGGCGACCTTGCCGGTCAAGAGCTTCTCGATACGGTCGAACGCGTCGGCTTCGACGATGCGCAGCTGGTCGTTCAGGTCGAGGCGGAAGCGCTTGAGTTCATCGTCGATGATCTGCTGGGCGCGCTTGTCGCGCTGGATGCCTTCGCGGGTGAACACCTGCACGTCGATCACGGTGCCTTGCGAGCCCTGGTCCACGCGCAGCGAGGTGTCCTTCACGTCGGAAGCCTTCTCGCCGAAGATGGCGCGAAGCAGCTTCTCTTCCGGCGTCAGCGTGGTCTCGCCCTTCGGCGTGACCTTGCCCACCAGCGTGTCGCCCGGCTGCACTTCGGCGCCGACATAAATGATGCCGGATTCGTCGAGGCGGTTGAGCTGCTGCTCGGCCAGGTTCGGGATGTCGCGCGTGATTTCTTCGGCGCCCAGCTTCGTGTCGCGAGCCATCACCACCAGTTCCTCGATGTGGATCGAGGTGTAGCGGTCTTCGGCGACGACGCGTTCCGAGATCAGGATCGAGTCTTCGAAGTTGTAGCCGTTCCAGGGCATGAACGCGATCAGCATGTTCTGGCCCAGGGCCAGTTCGCCGAGGTCGGTCGATGCGCCGTCGGCCACCACGTCGCCCTTGGCGATCTTGTCGCCGCGCTTGACGATCGGACGCTGGTGGATGTTGGTGTTCTGGTTCGAACGCTGATACTTGATCAGGTTGTAGATGTCCACACCGACTTCACCGGCAGCCGCTTCGGCGTCGTTCACGCGCACCACGACACGGGTCGCATCGACGTAGTCGACGATACCGCCGCGGGTGGCCGTGACCACGGTGCCCGAGTCGACCGCGGAAACGCGCTCGATGCCGGTACCGACCATCGGCTTTTCGGGACGCAGCACAGGCACGGCCTGACGCTGCATGTTGGCGCCCATCAACGCGCGGTTCGCGTCGTCGTGCTCCAGGAACGGCACGAGCGAGGCAGCCACCGACACGATCTGCGCGGGCGACACGTCCATGTACTGGATGCGCTCGGCACCGACCAGGATCGATTCGCCGGCTTCACGCGCGGAGACCAGGTCGCCGGTCAGCTTGCCGTCCTTGTCCAGGACCGCGTTGGCCTGGGCGATGACGTACTTGCCTTCTTCGATGGCCGACAGGTAGTCGATGTCCATCGTGACCTTGCTGTCGACCACGCGACGGTACGGCGTCTCGATGAAGCCGTATTCGTTCAGGCGGGCGTACAGGGCCAGCGAGTTGATCAGACCGATGTTCGGGCCTTCAGGCGTTTCGATCGGGCACACGCGACCGTAGTGGGTCACGTGCACGTCGCGCACTTCGAAGCCTGCACGTTCGCGCGTCAGACCACCCGGGCCAAGGGCCGACACGCGGCGCTTGTGGGTGATTTCGGACAGCGGGTTCGTCTGGTCCATGAACTGCGACAGCTGCGACGCACCGAAGAATTCCTTCAACGCGGCCGAGATCGGCTTGCTGTTGATCAGGTCGTGCGGCATCAGCGGCTCTTGCTCGGCCTGACCCAGACGTTCCTTCACGGCCTTCTCGATACGTGCCAGGCCGGTGCGGTACTGGTTTTCGGCCAGTTCGCCGACGCAACGCACGCGGCGGTTGCCCAGGTGGTCGATGTCGTCGACTTCGCCGTTGCCGTTGCGCAGGTCCACGAGGATCTTGACCACGGCCAGGATGTCTTCGTTGGTCAGCACCATCGGGCCGGTCGATTCGTCGCGGCCGACCTTGGCGTTGAACTTCATGCGGCCCACGCGCGACAGGTCGTACGTGTCCGGGTTGTAGAACAGGCGCTGGAACAGGGCCTGCACCGCGTCTTCCGTCGGCGGCTCGCCGGGGCGCATCATGCGGTAGATGGCCACGCGGGCTGCGAACTCGTCGACGGTTTCGTCGATGCGCAGCGTCTGCGAGATGTACGCGCCCTGGTCCAGTTCGTTCGTGTAGATGACCTGGATGTCCTGCACGCCGGCCGTGCGCAGCTTCTTGAGCAGCGCTTCGGTCAGCTCGTCGTTGGCCTTGGCCAGGATTTCGCCGGAGTCGGCGTCGACGATGTTGCGGGCGATGACGCGGCCGACCAGGAAGTCTTCCGGCACGCTGATGTGCGTGGTGCCGCCCTGCTCGAGTTCACGCGTGTGGCGCGCCGTGACGCGCTTGTCCTTGGCGACCACGACCTTGCCCGACTTGTCGGTGATGTCGAAGCGCGCGACTTCGCCGCGCAGGCGCTCGGAGACGAACTCCATCTGCGCGCCGCTGTCCATCAGGCGGAAGTTGTCGTTCACGAAGAAGTTCGCGAGGATCGATTCCGGGTTCAGGCCGATGGCCTTCAGCAGGATCGTGACCGGCATCTTGCGGCGACGGTCCACGCGGAAGTACAGCATGTCCTTCGGGTCGAACTCGAAGTCGAGCCACGAGCCGCGGTAGGGAATCACGCGGGCCGAGAACAGCAGTTTGCCCGAGCTGTGCGTCTTGCCCTTGTCGTGTTCGAAGAACACGCCGGGCGAACGGTGCAGCTGCGAGACGATCACGCGCTCGGTGCCGTTGATGATGAACGAACCCTTGTCGGTCATGAGCGGCACTTCGCCCATGTAGACCTCTTGTTCCTTCACTTCCTTGACCACCTTCGACTGCGAGGTCGACGACTCGCGGTCATAGATGATGAGCTGCACCTTGGCGCGCACGGCCGAGGCGAAGGTCAGACCACGGGTCTGGCACTCACGCACATCGAACGCCGGCTTCGCCAGGTTGTACTCGAGGAACTTCATCTCGACGAAACCGTTGTGCGAGACGATCGGGAAGGCAGCGTCGAACGCGGCCTGCAGGCCTTCGACGGTGCGGTGCTTGGGGGCGATGCCGGCTTGCAGGAACGCGGTGTACGCGTCTTTCTGCATCTGCAGCAGGTAGGGGATTTCGACGACGCTGTCGCGGTTACCGAAACTTTTTCGGATGCGCTTGCGTTCGGTGTAACTGTACGCGGACGATTGGGCCATGAGAGCTCCGGTGCTTGAGATCTTCAGCGACTTGTCAGCAGTGCCGGGCGAACGGCACCACTGCTTGGCGGCTGGCCACTACCAGCCGTTGGCGGACGGCGATGCATTGCACATCGCCCGAACCAAGGGGTCTTCTGCAGTCGGGTTCAGAAGACACTCAAAAATCGTCTTGGCTTTTGCTTTTCCGTCGGCCTTCGGGCCTTCGGGAAAACCGGTACCAAGCCGGCTTTTGGGTGCGCTCTGAAAGCGGCAAAGGCTGGAGGGCCTTTTCAGGCACCTCCAGCCCTCTAGGGGGTCTGAATTACTTCAGTTCCACCTTGGCGCCGGCATCTTCCAGCTTCTTCTTGGCGGCTTCAGCGTCAGCCTTCGACAGGCCTTCCTTGACAGCCTTGGGAGCGGCTTCCACCAGGTCCTTGGCTTCCTTGAGGCCCAGGCCGGTGATTTCGCGCACGGCCTTGATCGCCGACACCTTGTTCGCGCCAGCATCCATCAGCATGACGTTGAATTCGGTTTGCTCTTCAGCGACTGCAGCAGCAGCGCCACCGCCGGCAGCGGGTGCCGACATGGCTGCGGCGCTCACGCCAAACTTCTCTTCGATGGCCTTCACCAGGTCGTTGAGTTCCAGGACCGTCATTGCGTCGAGCGCGGTCAGAAATGCGTCTTTATCGAATGCCATTTTTGTTTCCTAACAATTGGGTTGAATATTCAAAAACGAGGGCGCGCTCAGGCGGCCTGCGCTTCTTCTGCCGGTGCATCGGCGACGGGTGCAGCTTCGCCACCACCACGCTTCTCGGCCAGCGCCGCGAGCACGCGGGCGGTACGAGAAATCGGGGATTGCATCAAGCCCAGCAGTTGCGCCAGCAGCACTTCCTTGGAAGGGATGTTGGCCAGTTGCTTCACGCCTTCGACGTCCAGGGCCTTGCCACCGAATGCGCCACCGCGAATCACCAACTTGTCGTTGGTCTTCGCGAAATTGGCCACCACCTTTGCGGCAGCCACAGCGTCTTCGGAGAAGCCATAGATCAGCGGACCGGTCATCTGGTCGCCGACGATCTCAAACGGGCTGCCAGCGACAGCACGGCGAGCCAGCGTGTTCTTCAGAACACTCAGGGTCACACCGTTGCTGCGCGCTTCGCTGCGCAGTTTGGTCATATCGGCCACCGTGATGCCACGGTATTCCGCCATCACGAGCGTTTGAGCTTTTGCGGCGAGGCTGGTCACATCACTGATGACCGCTTCTTTCTCACTGCGATTCAGACTCAAGGTCTACTCCTTTTAATGCGACCTTCGGCCGGGGCCTCGGATCGCGCTTCATGCAGCGACCAACTGTTTCGGAACAAAAATCAAATTCCTTGCAGTGGGGTCGCCATCTGCGCTGGATACCGGAAAGATCGATCCGGCCATTAAGTGCAGCGCCCTGCACACCAGCGGTCTTGGATGGCTCGCGGCAACCGAAGCTGCCGCGACCCACCACATTCGCCCTCTCCTTGCGGGATCGGGCAAATCTCTTTAGCTCGCCGAGATGGTTTGCGTGTCCACGCGGACACCCAGACCCATCGTCGACGACACAGCCACCTTGCGCAGGTACACGCCCTTGCTGGTCGCCGGCTTGGCCTTGACCAGAGCGTCGATCAGCGCAGCGAGGTTGCCTTGCAGCTTGTCGTTGTCGAACGAGCGACGGCCGATCGTGCCGTGGATGATGCCGGCCTTGTCGACGCGGAACTGGACCTGGCCAGCCTTGGCGTTCTTGACAGCGGTGGCGACGTCAGGCGTCACGGTGCCAACCTTGGGGTTGGGCATCAGGCCACGCGGGCCGAGGATCTGACCGAGCGTACCGACGACGCGCATGGCGTCAGGGGCAGCGATCACGACGTCGAAAGGCATGTCGCCCGCCTTGACCATCGCAGCCAGGTCGTCCATGCCGACGATGTCGGCGCCGGCGGCCTTGGCTTCTTCAGCCTTGGCGCCTTGGGCGAACACGGCGACGCGCTTGGTCTTGCCGGTGCCGTTCGGCAGCACGACAGCACCGCGAACCACCTGGTCCGACTTCTTCGCGTCGATGCCCAGTTGCACGGCCACGTCGATCGATTCGTCGAACTTGGCGGTGGCGGCATCCTTGACGATGACGATGGCGTCAGCCAGGGGGTACAGCTTGTTGCTGTCGACCTTGCCTTGCAGCGACTTTTGCTTCTTGGTGATCTTGGACATTTACACGCCCTCCACATTCACGCCCATCGAGCGGGCCGAGCCGGCGATGGTGCGAACTGCTGCGTCGAGGTCGGCGGCAGTCAGGTCCTTCATCTTGGCCTTGGCGATTTCTTCGAGCTGAGCGCGCGTGATCTTGCCGACCTTGTCGGTGTGCGGGCGGGCCGAGCCCTTGTCCAGCTTGATGGCCTTCTTGATCAAGGTGATCGCCGGGGGCGTCTTGATGATGAAGGTGAAGCTCTTGTCAGCGAACGCGGTGATGACCACCGGCAGCGGCAGACCCGGCTCGACGCCTTGGGTTTGCGCGTTGAACGCCTTGCAGAACTCCATGATGTTCAGACCGCGCTGACCCAGTGCGGGACCGATCGGCGGGGACGGGTTGGCCTTACCAGCTGGCACTTGCAGCTTGATGAAGCCGACGATTTTTTTCGCCATGCTTTGCTCCTTGCGGGTGATATCGCCTTGGCTCTCGCCGCGGCTCCCCGGGGTTAAACGACTCTTCGATCAAGGCCGCGCGCCGAGTCGGACAACGCACAGCCGGAAACTGGCAGGCCCGCCCGAAGGCAGGCCATGGGATCAGGTCTTCTCGACCTGACCGAATTCGAGCTCCACAGGGGTGGCGCGGCCGAAAATCATGACCGACACGCTGACCTTGCTCTTCTCGTAGTTGACGTCTTCCACCGTGCCATTGAAGTCGGTGAACGGGCCTTCCTTGACGCGCACGAACTCACCCACGGTGAATTCGACCTTGTGGCGCGGCTTCTCGGTGCCCTGCTGCATCTGGTTGACGATGTCCTCGACCTCTTTCTGCGAGATCGGGGCCGGACGGTTCTTGGCGCCGCCCACGAAACCCGTCACCTTGTTGGTGTGCTTCACCAGGTGCCAGCTCTCGTCGTCCATGATCATTTCGACCAGCACGTAGCCCGGGAAGAAACGGCGTTCGGTGGTGCGCTTCTGGCCGTTCTTGATCTCGACCACTTCTTCGGTCGGAACCAGGATGCGGCCGAACTTGTCCTGCATGCCGGCGCGGGTGATGCGCTCGGTGATGTTGCGCTCGACAGCCTTTTCCATGCCCGAGTAGGCATGCACCACGTACCAACGCAGATCAGGGTTGGCAGCGGGGGTCAGGAGAGGGTTCTGTTCCTCTTCCGGCGTGCTCTGCGTGGTTTCAACTGCGTCGTCGGTCATTATTTTCTCCAGCCCAGAATGAGGTCAAAGAACACCCATTCGAGCGTCTTGTCGGTGAGCCAGAGGAAGACGGACATGACCGCCACGAAGGCGAACACATAGGCCGTCATCTGCATCGATTCCTTGCGGGTCGGCCACACGACCTTCTTGACCTCGCGCCACGAGTCACGACCGAAAGCCCACAGCTGACGGCCATTCTCGGAGCTGCCGAAGGCGCCCACGGCCGCGGCCAGGCCGACCAGCAGCGCAGCCCATTGCACCAGCGAGCCTTGGCGCGACAGCAGGTAGAACGCCACGATGGCGCCCACTGCCAGCACCACCGCCGCAGCCAGCTTGGCTTTGTCGGCACCCGTGCTCACGGTTTCGATTTGAGAAGTGGCCATGTCGGCTGATTTCCTGTGGCCTCGCGGCCTTCAATTCAATGCGTCTCTTGAGACGCCGAAGCCCATCGGATCGCGATGGGCTTGTCGGGGTGCCACCTAGGTGGCAGGGGCAGTAGGAATCGAACCTACAACCTTCGGTTTTGGAGACCGACGCTCTGCCAATTGAGCTATACCCCTCCGGTACTCTTTACGCTCGGCTTAGATGTCGAGGATCTTGGCCACGACGCCCGAACCCACGGTACGGCCGCCTTCACGGATGGCGAAGCGCAGGCCTTCTTCCATCGCGATCGGGTTGATCAGCTTCACGGTGATGCTGACGTTGTCGCCGGGCATGACCATTTCCTTGTCCGCGGGCAGCTCGATCGCGCCGGTCACGTCCGTCGTGCGGAAGTAGAACTGCGGACGGTAGTTGTTGAAGAACGGCGTGTGACGGCCACCTTCGTCCTTGGACAGGACATACACCTCGGCGGTGAAGTGCACGTGCGGCTTGATCGAGCCGGGCTTGCACAGCACTTGGCCGCGCTCGACTTCTTCGCGCTTCGTGCCGCGCAGCAGCACGCCGACGTTGTCGCCCGCTTGACCTTGGTCCAGCAGCTTGCGGAACATTTCCACGCCGGTGCAGGTGGTCTTGACGGTCGGGCGGATACCGACGATTTCGATTTCTTCGCCGACCTTGATCACGCCGCGCTCGACAGCGCCGGTCACCACGGTGCCGCGACCCGAGATCGAGAACACGTCTTCCACGGGCATCAGGAACGTGCCGTCCACAGCGCGCTCGGGCGTGGGGATGTACGTGTCCAGGGCTTCTGCCAGCTTCATGATGGCGCCTTCGCCCAGGTCGCCCTTGTCGCCTTCCAGGGCGAGCTTGGCCGAGCCGTGGATGATGGGGGTGTCGTCGCCGGGGAACTCGTACTTGTCGAGGAGTTCGCGAACTTCCATTTCGACCAGCTCGAGCAGTTCCTTGTCGTCGACCATGTCGCACTTGTTCAGGAACACGATGATGTAGCCCACGCCCACCTGGCGAGCCAGCAGGATGTGTTCACGGGTCTGGGGCATCGGGCCGTCAGCGGCCGAGCACACCAGGATGGCGCCGTCCATCTGGGCAGCGCCGGTGATCATGTTCTTCACGTAGTCGGCGTGACCGGGGCAGTCGACGTGTGCGTAGTGGCGGTTGGCCGTTTCGTACTCGACGTGTGCGGTGTTGATCGTGATGCCGCGGGCCTTTTCTTCAGGCGCTGCGTCGATCTGGTCGTAAGCCTTGGCTTCGCCGCCGAACTTGGCCGACAGCACGGTGGCGATCGCAGCCGTCAGCGTGGTCTTGCCGTGGTCAACGTGACCGATCGTGCCCACGTTCACGTGCGGCTTGGTGCGGGTGAATTTACCTTTTGCCATTTTTCGACTCCGAAAAAAACGATTTCAACGCATGCAGATGGGTCGCAAGCCTGTCGTTGCAACCCCAGAAAACTGGTGCCCTTTGCGGGAATCGGACCCGCGACCTCTCCCTTACCAAGGGAGTGCTCTACCACTGAGCCAAAAGGGCTTTTGTTCTAACCAAATCGCTTCCGGCGCCGAACCGGGTCTCTGGAGCGGGAGACGGGAATCGAACCCGCGTCATCAGCTTGGAAGGCTGGGGTTCTACCATTGAACTACTCCCGCATCGGGGGCACTTCAAGGCACCCAAAGCGCTAGATCCAATCGCTCTTAGAAACCAAATTCATCGCTGGTGGAGAGGGCTGGATTCGAACCAGCGTACTCGTAAGAGGGCAGATTTACAGTCTGCTGCCATTAACCACTCGGCCACCTCTCCGGCGAACCTCGAAATATAGCACGATTTTGTGACTACACAGGATTCCCAGCAAAAGATGAAGCGTGGAAACCTGCTCGAGGTGTGAAGCCTCTGATTATGAGCGAAGTTCGGAGCCTCCCGACTGCTGCGCCTCACGCCATGCACGGGCTTGACCAAAATGACCGCAGCCGATGAACGGAACCGGCGGCCGGAGCGCAGAAAGCGGCGAGGGATGATTCGACATCAGCACCTTATGGCGCCCAACGTCGATCAACGCACGCTTACTTTGCGCGTGCGAGCCCCATAGCATAAAAACAACAGGTCGTTCGCCCTGCGCCACATGGCGAATCACGGCGTCGGTCAGCACTTCCCAGCCGCGGCCCGAATGGCTGGCCGGCTGGGCTTCTTCGACCGTGAGGCAGGTGTTGAGCAGCAGCACGCCGTGCGTCGCCCACTTCACGAGACTGCCGCCCGGGTTCGGAAACGCCGGCGGCGGCGTGCCCAGGTCGCGCTGGAGCTCCTTGAAGATGTTGCGCAGCGACGGCGGCAGCGCCACGCCCGACGCCACCGAGAAGGCCAGCCCCTCGGCCTGCCCGCGCCCGTGGTACGGGTCCTGGCCCAGGATCACCACCCGCACGTCTTCCGGCGGCGTGAGTTCCAGCGCCCGCAGCGGCTGCGGCGGAAAGATCACAGCCCCGGCGTCGAGGCGCTCGCGCAGGAAACCCTGCAGCTTCTGCCCGACCGCGCTGGCGAAGAAATCGTCGACCATCGGCTGCCAGCCCGGCGCCACCGGCCAGTCGGCAGGATCGCTGCTGGACAGCTGGTCCGGCCGCGTCATTTGAACAATGCGGCGAGCGCCTCGCCGGGTTCCTTGGCGCGCATGAAGGCTTCGCCGACGAGGAAGGCGTTGACGCCCGCAGCGCGCAGCGTGGCGACGTCCTCGCGCGTGGCGATGCCCGATTCGGTCACCGGCAGGCGATCCGCCGGCAGCCTGGGCAGCAGATCGATGGTGGCTTGGATCGACACCTCGAAGTTGCGCAGGTTGCGGTTGTTCACGCCGATGAGCGGCGTCTTGAGCTTCAGCGCGCGATCGAGCTCGCCCGCGTCGTGCACCTCGACCAGCACCGCCATGCCCAGCCCGCGCGCGATGGCTTCGTAGTCCCTCATCTGCGCGTCGTCGAGGCAGGCGGCGATCAGCAGGATGGCGTCGGCGCCCATCGCGCGCGACTCGTACACCTGGTAGGCGTCGACGATGAAGTCCTTGCGCAGCACCGGCAGGTCGCACGAGGCGCGCGCCTGCTTGAGGTAGTCGACGCCGCCCTGGAAGAACTGCTTGTCGGTCAGCACCGAGAGGCAGGCCGCGCTCACCACGCCGTCGCCCTCGGCATAGCTTTGCGCGATGTCGGCCGGAATGAAGTCTTCGCGCAGCACGCCCTTGCTCGGGCTGGCCTTCTTGACCTCGGCGATCACCGCCGCCTGGCCGGCCGCAATCTTGGCGCGCAAGGCGGCTTCGAAGTCGCGCGTGAGCACGCGGCTTTCGGCGTCGAAGCGCACGGCCTCGAGCGGGGCACGTTTCAGTGCAGCGGCGACTTCCTGGCGTTTGACGGCGACGATCTTGTCGAGAATGTCTGACATGGCTTGCTCTGCTTTCGGTGGCACGACGGCCTGATTCTCAGAAGGAGGTGGAGGCCTTGACCAGCTCAGTGAGCTTGGCCTTCGCCGCACCGGATGCGATGGCCTGGCGCGCACGCTCCACGCCCGCCGGCACCGAGTCGACCACGTTGGCCGCGTACAGCGCCGCGCCCGCGTTGAGGAGCACGATGTCCAGCGCCGGGCCGGCCTGGTTGTCCAGCACGCCGATCAGCATGGCCTTCGACTGCTCGGGCGTCTCGACGCGCAGCGAACGGTTGCTCGCCATCTGGAAGCCGAAGTCTTCGGGGTGCAGTTCGTACTCGCGGATCTCGCCGTCCTTGAGCTCGCCGATCATGGTGGCCGCGCCCAGCGAGATCTCGTCCATGCCGTCGCGCCCGTAGACCACCACCGCATGCTCGGCACCGAGGCGCTGCAGCGCGCGCACCTGGATGCCCACGAGGTCGGGGTGGAACACGCCCATCAGGATGTTCGGTGCGCCGGCCGGGTTGGTCAGCGGGCCGAGGATGTTGAAGATCGTCTTGATGCCGAGTTCCTTGCGCACCGGCGCGACGTTCTTCATCGCGGGGTGGTGGTTCGGCGCGAACATGAAGCCGATGCCGACCTGCGCGATGCACTGCGCGATCTGTTCGGGCTTGAGGTTGATGTTGACGCCCAGCGACTCCAGCACGTCGGCACTGCCCGACTTGCTCGACACGCTGCGCCCGCCATGCTTGCTCACCTTGGCGCCAGCCGCGGCCGCGACGAACATCGAGCAGGTCGAGATGTTGAAGGTGTGCGAGCCGTCGCCACCGGTGCCGACGATATCGACGAGGTTCGTGGTGTCGGCCACGGGCACCTTGGTCGACACCTCGCGCATCACCTGCGCGGCGGCGGTGATCTCGCCGATGGTTTCCTTCTTCACGCGCAGGCCGGTGATCAGCGCGGCCATCATCACGGGCGAACACTCGCCGCTCATGATGAGCCGCACGATGTGCAGCATCTCGTCGTGGAAGACTTCGCGGTGTTCGATGGTGCGCTGCAGCGCTTCCTGGGGGGTGATCATGAAGGGTCTCCTCGGTGTGTGCGTATCGGCAGGCCTCAAGCCTTGAAGAAGCCGCGGATCGCCGCGACGGCGCGGTCGACGCCCGCGGCGTCGACATCCAGGTGCGTCACGAAGCGCAGGCGGTACAGCCCGGTCGCGAGGATGCCCTGCTGGTTGAGGCTGGCGAGCAGCTCCGCGGAACGCGCCTGCGCCGCCCCCGCGAGATCGACGAACACGATGTTCGTGTGCGGCGCCTCGACCTTCAGGCCTTCGATGCCCTCGAGCCCCTGTGCCAGGCGCTGCGCGAGCGCATGGTCGTCGGCCAGACGGTCGATGTGGTGGTCGAGCGCATGCGAGGCCGCAGCCGCCAGCAGGCCGGCCTGCCGCATGCCGCCGCCCGCCATCTTGCGAATGCGGTGGGCGCGCGCGATGAACTCACGCGAGCCGACCAGCGTCGAGCCGATGGGTGCGCCCAGGCCCTTGCTGAAGCACACCGACACGCTGTCGAAGCACTGCGCGATACGGCGGGCTTCGGCGCGGATGTCGGTTCGCTTGTTCAGCGCAGCCTGTGCGGTGGCCGCATTGAAGAGCCGCGCGCCATCGAGGTGCCGCTGCAGCCCCTTGCTTTTCGCCAGGTCGGTCGCGGCCTGCACGTACTCGAAAGGCAGCAGCTTGCCGCCCAGCGTGTTCTCCAACGCCAGCAGCTTCGTGCGCGCGAAGTGCGCGTCATCGGGTTTGATGGCGGCCTCGATCTGCGCCAGCGGCAGCGTGCCGTCGGGCGCGTGGTCCAGCGGCTGCGGCTGCACGCTGCCGAACACCGCGGCGCCGCCCCCCTCCCAGCGGTAGGCATGCGCCTGCTGGCCGACGATGTACTCGTCGCCGCGGCCGCAATGCGACAGGATCGCGCACAGGTTGCTCTGCGTGCCGGTCGGCACGAACAGCGCCGCCTCGAAGCCCAGCAGCGCGGCGATCTTCTCCTGCAGCGCATTGACGCTCGGGTCGGTGCCGAAGACGTCGTCGCCCAGCGGCGCTGCCGCCATGGCCTCGCGCATCGCGGGCGTGGGCTGCGTGACGGTGTCGCTGCGCAGGTCGACGATGGGAGTGCGTTCGGTCATGGTGGGTCAGTCCAGGAAGTTCTTGAGCATGGCGTGGCCGTGCTCGGTGAGGATCGATTCGGGATGGAACTGCACGCCTTCGATGCGCACGTCGTGCGCAAAGCCGGTGTGCCGCACACCCATGATCTCGCCGTCGTCGGTCCAGGCGGTGACAGCCAGTTCTTTCGGGCAGCTCTCGCGCTCGATCGAGAGCGAGTGGTAGCGGTTGACGATGAACTTCTGCGGCAGCCCTGCGAACACGCCCTCTTGCGTAGTCGTGATCTCGCTGGTCTTGCCGTGCATGAGCTGCTGCGCGCGCACGATCTTGCCGCCGAAGGCTGCGCCGATGGCCTGGTGGCCCAGGCACACGCCCAGGATCGGCAGCTTGCCCGCGAAGGCCTCGATGGCCGCCACCGACACGCCCGCCTCGGCCGGCGAACACGGACCCGGCGACACCACCAGCCGCGTCACGCCCGAAGCGATCAGCGCGCCGATCTGCTCGACGGTGATCTCGTCGTTGCGGTGCACCTGCACGTCCGCCCCCAACTCGCCGAAGTACTGGACGATGTTGTAGGTGAACGAATCGTAGTTGTCGATCATCAGCAGTTTCATGGCTTGCTCACAATCCGGTGCACGCCCTTCACGACGGGGAACACGTTGAAGTTGATGAGAAGGCCCAGCTTGAGGCCCGACAGGCGCAATGCGGCCAGCACCTGCGCGCGGTGCAGGTCCGTCAGCACGTCGACCGCCTTGAGTTCGACGATGACCGACTGCTCGATCACGAAGCCCGCGCGGTACACCTCGCCGAGCGACCGGCCCTTGTAGCTGGCCGACAGCGCCACGTCGCGCGCAAAGCCGATCTCGCGTTCGGCGAGTTCGATGGCCAGTGCTGCAGCGTAGGCGCCCTCGTCGAGCCCCGTGCCGAGCACGCGCTGCACCTCGACGGCGGCGCCGATGATCTCGTGCGAGAAGTCGTTCTGGATGTCCGGTGCGTTGCTCATTCCAGGCCTTCCTCGACCAGTTCGGCAGCGCGCAGGAGTGCGCGCGCCTTGGCTTCTGTTTCCTTCCACTCCAGCTCGGGCACCGAGTCGGCGACCACGCCGGCCGCGGCCTGCACGTGCAGCATCTGGTCCTTCACGATGCCGGTGCGGATCGCGATGGCCACGTCCATGTCGCCCGCGTAGCTGATGTAGCCGCAGGCGCCGCCATACAGGCCGCGCTTGGTGGGCTCCAGCTGGTCGATGAGTTCCATCGCATGCACCTTCGGCGCGCCGGTCAGCGTGCCGGCCGGGAACGTGGCCTTGAGCACGTCGATGGCGGTCATGCCGTCCTTCAGCGTGCCTTCGACGTTGCTCACGATGTGCATCACGTGGCTGTAACGCTCCACCGCGAAGGCTTCGGTCACCTTCACGGTGCCGGTCTTGGCGATGCGGCCGATGTCGTTGCGCGCCAGGTCGATCAGCATCACGTGCTCGGCGCGCTCCTTCGGGTCGTTGATGAGCTCCACCTCGGCCGCCTTGTCGAGCTCGATCGACGCGCCGCGCGGGCGCGTGCCGGCCAGCGGGCGGATGGTGATCTTCTGCTCGCCGTCGCCCGTGTTCTCCTGGCGCACCAGGATCTCGGGCGAGGCGCCCACCACGTGGAAGTCGCCCAGGTTGTAGTAGTACATGTAGGGCGACGGGTTCAGCGAACGCAGCGCGCGGTACAGCGACAGCGGCGATTCGGTGTAACGCTTGCTGATGCGCTGGCCCACCTGCACCTGCATGAAGTCGCCGGCGGCGATCATCTCCTTGGCACGCTCCACGGCCGCGAGGTAGTCGGCCTTGGCGAAGCTGCGCTCGGGCGGATGCGCCTGCGTGGGCTTCACGACGGGCGCGCTCACCGAGTACTTGAGCTTGTCCTTCAGCTCGCGCAGGCGGCGCTTGCCCACGGCGTAGGCCTCGGGCTGCTTCGGGTCGGCGTAGACGATGAGGTAGAGCTTGCCCGACAGGTTGTCGATGACCGCGAGTTCTTCGCACTGCAGCAGCAGGATGTCTGGGCAACCGAGCGCGTCGGGCGGGCAGCTTTTTTCGAGCTTGCGCTCGATGTGGCGCACGGTGTCGTAGCCGAAGTAGCCGGCCAGGCCGCCACAGAAGCGCGGCAGGCCGGGCCGCAGCGCGACCTTGAAGCGCTTCTGGTAGTCGGCCACGAAGTCCAGCGGATTGCCCTTGGCGGTCTCGACGACCTGGCCGTCGGTCACGACTTCGGTGACCGCCTCGTCGCCGAAGCCCGAGGCACGCAGCAAGGTGCGCGCAGGCAGGCCGATGAAGCTGTAGCGCCCGAAGCGCTCGCCACCCACCACCGATTCGAGCAGGAAGCTGTGCTTGCCGCCGCCCTGCGAATGGGCGAGTTTGAGGTACAGGGAAAGCGGGGTTTCGAGGTCGGCAAAGGCCTCGGCCATCAGCGGGATGCGGTTGTAGCCCTGGGCGCTGAGGCTCTTGAATTCAAGTTCGGTGATCACGGATCGTTCTCCAGTTGCCTGCCGACGCTCCTTTGGCCGGTGGCAAGGTCATTCACGAGAGTGGCCCGGTGCCGGCATGCGTGCCGGCTCGGAACCGCGGGCGCACGGCGTGCGCCGCGCAATCAAACAGTCAGCGATGTATGGCGACGCCAGGGCCAGGCTCCCCGGCTGCCTTCACCTGTTTGAATGATGTGATGAACGAACATGGAGCGCCGAGTTTAGCCCACGAAAACCAGGCCTTGTGCAACCGCTGGCTTCAGGGTTCCCCCGGAGCCTCTCGGATAAAACGAAAAGATACATTCGCACGACCGTTCGCAAATTCAAGGAGACTCACTTGCTCGCACCCCTGCTCCCGGCCGTGTTCTCCCGCCTCGCGGCGCTCGCTGTCCTGTCGGCCGCGCTCTGCGGCAGTGCCTTCGCGGCGCAGGTCGAGGTGGCGGGCGTCAAGCTCGACGACCAGATGGACCTGCGCGGCGCCCCGCTGGTGCTCAACGGCGCGGGCATCCGCTACAAGACCATCATCAAGGTCTACACGGCCGGCCTGTACCTGGGCAAGAAGGCCTCGACCACCGAAGAGGCGCTGGCCGTGCCGGGCCCCAAGCGCGTGGCGATCACGATGCTGCGCGACATCGACGCCAACGAGCTCGGCAAGCTCTTCGTCAAGGGCGTGGAAGACAACTCGCCCAAGAGCGAAATGGTCAACCTGATCCCCGGCCTGCTGCGCATGGGCCAGATGTTCGCGGACCAGAAGCAGCTCAAGGCCGGCGACACCTTCACCATCGACTGGGTGCCCGGTACGGGCACGCTGATCACGGTGCGCGGCGTGCCGCAGCCCGACCCGGTGAAGGAAGTGGCGTTCTTCAATGCACTGATGCGCATCTGGCTCGGCCCGAACCCGGCCGACTGGAAGCTGAAGGACGCGCTGCTCGGTAAGCAGTAAGCCGGCGCAGGCCCGTCAGGCCGCCGCGAGGTCGGCCAGCGATTCCACGAACCCGTCCGCATCCACGCCGCGCACCGGCTCGCCGTGGTTGTAGCCGTAGGTCACGAGCACCACGGGGCAGCCGGCGGCGCGCGCGGCACGCGCGTCGTTGCTCGAGTCGCCCACCATCAGCGTGCGCGCAGGCACCGTGCCCAGCGCCTCGCAGGTCTTCAACAGCGGCAGCGGATCGGGCTTCTTGCGCTCGAAGGCATCGCCGCCGAACACCTGTTCGAAGAAGCCGTCGAGCCCCTTCGCGGCCAGCAGCGGCTTGGCGAAGGAGGTCGGCTTGTTCGTGAGGCAGGCCAGCCGCAGCCCGCGCGCGCGCAGCGCCTTCAGGCCCTCGACCACGCCAGGGTAGGCGGCCGAATACCGGCCGTTGATCTCCAGGTAGTGGTGCTGGTAGCGCTCCCACGCGCGATCGAACAGCGCCGCCGGGGCCGGCGCGCCCACGTGCGCCAGCGCTGACAGGATCAGGTGCTCCGAGCCCTTGCCCACCATGCGCTCGATGGCGGCGGGCGCCACCGGCGGCAGCTCGAGATCGCGCAGCATGCGGTTCAGGGCCTCGGCAAAGTCGCCGAGCGTGTCGACCATGGTGCCGTCGAGGTCGATGATGGCGGCGTCGAAGCGGGAGAGATCAGTGCGAAGAGTGTCCAAAACAGGCGGCTCCCCGGGGAGCGAAGTGGGTGGTGGATGCGCGAGGCACGCATTGTCCCCCGGCCGCAAAATAGGCGCCCATGACCCCCACGACGCCCCCGCCCTCCGCCCCTCGCCCCATCCGCACCGCCGCCACGCTCGTCGTCCTGCGCGACGGCCCCGAAGGCCTCGAAGTGCTGATGCTGCGGCGGGCCGAAAAGGCCAACGACCAGAACAGCGGCGCCAGCGTCTTTCCGGGCGGCATGGTCGATGCGCACGACCGCCTGCTGCACCCGCTGTGCGCGGGCCTGGACGACGCCGCCGCGAGCGCGCGACTGGGCCTGCCTGAAGGCGGGCTCGACTTTCACGCCGCGGCGATCCGCGAATGCTTCGAAGAGGCCGGGCTGCTGCTCGCGAACGATGCGCAGGGCCGGCCGGTCGAGCTGCTCGCGCTCACGTCGGGCGAACTCGACGCGATGCGCGCCGCCGCCGAGCGCAGCACCGACGCCCTGCTCGCCCTGTGTGCCGAGCGCGGCTGGTGCCTTGCCGTCGACCGCATCGCGTACTTCAGCCACTGGCTGACCCCGCCCGGCATGCCGCGCCGCTTCGACACGCGCTTCTTTGCCGCCGCGATGCCCGCCGGCCAGGACGTGCGCCCCGACGGCCGCGAGACCGTCGAGCACCTGTGGCTGAAGCCCGCCGACGCGGTCAGCCCCGAACGCGGCCTCAAGCTGCTGAACGTGACGCGGCGCGTGCTCGAGCACCTGGCCACCTTCGCCCGCGTCGACGACTTCATGGCCCATGCGCGCGCACTGCGCCGCATTCCGCTGACCATGCCGCGCCTGGCCGACGGTCCCAAGGGCCGACGCCCGGTGAACATGGAAGAGCCTGCCTACGACGAGATCGGTCACCTCGATCCCGACGGCCAGGGCGGCGGCCGTTATGCGCTCGAAGCGGGCCTGGTCACGCCGCTGTCCGCGCGCGTGGTGCGCGTCGTGCACGAGAGCGGCCTCAACAGCTTTCTCATCGGCGGCACCGAAGGCTGGGCGCTGGTCAACCGCGTGCCCGGCGATGCGGCGCACGAGGCCGCGCTGCGGGCGGCGGCGCCCGGACCGGTGCGATGGGTGTTGTCGGCGGACGCTGCGCCGCAGTCCCTGGACCTCGGCGGCGCCACGCTCCAGGTGCTGGGCGCACAGCGCTTCCTGCTGGCCGAGGAGCGCATGCTGTTCACGGACGACACGACGACCACCGCCGTCGAGACGGATCACCGCGTCGAATGGATCGTGCCCGCGCGCGGCTTCATGCGCCGCCCGGCGTCGGCGCTCGCCGACTGAGCCGCGTCTTCAGGCCTGCTGCGCTTCCGTCAGCGCCTGCGCCGCCACCACCGCTTCGGTGCGGTTGCGCACGTTGAGCGCGCGGAAGATCGCCGCGAGGTGGATCTTCACCGTGCCTTCACTGATGCCCAGGCTGCGCCCGATCAGCTTGTTCGGCTTGCCTTGCGACAGCAGTTGCAGCACCTCGACCTGCCGCTCGGTGAGCACGCTGCGCAGGTGTTCGAGCGTCTGGGTGCCGCCACCGCCGTTGCCGCCGCGCGCAAAGGGCTCGCCCGCCGCGGCAGACGACGGCGACACGCCGGCCACGATGCCCGGCGGCAGCGCCGTGAGCATCATCGGCGGCACATACACGCCGCCCGCCAGCACCAGACGCACGGCCGACAGCATGACTTCGGGTGAATAGGCCTTGGGAATGAAACCGAGCACGCCGCGTTCGAGCGCGCTGCGCATGATGGACGGGTCTTCGTAGCCCGACAGCACGATTACGGGCACGGCCGGGTGTCGTCGCCGGATCTCGTCGATGTGGGCCTGCCCGTCCGCGCCGGGCATGTTGAGGTCGATCAGGGCCAGGTCGAGATCGTCGGTCGCGCCGGCAAGCAGTTCGTCGACGCTCAGCGCCAGGACGAACTCGATGCCAGCTCCCAGCTCCGACAACTTGGCTTTGACCGCCTCGATGACGAGCCGGTGGTCGTCGGCGATCAGAATTTTCATGGCATACCCCAGTGTCCCAACGTCAATGTGCATTGGATTCTTCTGCGACTGCGAAGATAACGGCGATTGCCCCGTCCAGCAAGGCCGCCGCGCCCCACCAACGGCATAGACCCCAAGCGGTATGGCGGCCCCGTGGGCCCGTTGAAAAAATGAACGCCCACTCCAACGACCGGGGACATGGGCATGTGCGATCGCTGCAGACGCCGGTGCAAGGCATGCTTCGCAATGCACGCTTGAGAAGCGGGCATCCCTCATGGCCCGCCTGCTCGACTGCTTCTCGCCCTTCATTGCCTTCGGTCTCGGCCTGGACGCATCGATCGCGGCCGGCCACCCCACCCTCACCCACGGCGACGCCCAGCGCGAGGCCCTGCGCCTGCTGGACATCGCACGCGCCGACGCCGACGTGGCCGGCGCCACCGCCACGCAGATCGAATCGGCCGCCTTCGCCATGGTCGCGTGGCTCGACGAGATCCTGGCGCGCCACCCCGACGCCGTGGACGGCGCCGCGCCGCTGCAGGTGCAGCTGTTCAACTCCAACAACGCGCACAGCGAGTTCTTTCACCACCTCTCGGCGCTCGGCGCGCAGGACCACGCGGTGCGCGAGGTCTACTGGCATGCGCTGGCGCACGGCTTCAAGGGCCAGTACTACTTCGAGTCGGGCGACGAAGGCGAGCTCGGCAAGCTGAAGGACCTGCACGGCCGGCAGCTGCAACCGCCGCCACTCGAACTCGGCAGCCTCGCGCAGGACCACATCACGCCGCAGCCCTACGGCGTGCCCGACCCGCGCGGCCCGGCCGACATGCGTCGGCGCGACCGCACCGTGCTGCGCACCGGCACCGCGCTGGCCGTGCTCGTGCCCGCGCTCTTCCTGCTGTGGCACTGGCTGGCGGGGCCGCCGGCCGCCGGCACGGCGCTCACGCAGCGCATCGACCGGCAGCTCGCCAGCTACGCCTGCGCCGACCTCGAGGCCTCGATCGACCCCGACGGCCGCCCGCGCGTCACCGGCTTCGTCTCGCAGCGCGACGACCTGCTCAAGGTGGCGGAGGACGTCGCCGCCATTCCCGGCGTGCGCGCGCCACAGTTCGACATCGGGCTGCGCGTGTGGCCGCACTGCGAGGTGTTCGCCATCCTCAAGCCCTCGCAGGCGCGCAACCGCCAGAAGAGCCACGGGCTGAGCGTGAGTGCGCCGTCCGCGCGCGACGGCCGGCTGCGCGAGGGCGACGCGGTGCGCGTGCAGGTGGTCGCGCCGCGCCACGAGAGCTACATCTGGGTCGACTACTACACCGCCGATGGCTCCGTGATGCACCTGAACACCGGGCCGGCCCCGACGCGGTTGCGCGCGGGCGAGTCGCTGGAACTCGGGTCCGACATCCCCTCAAGCTGGCTCGTGAGCCCGCCCTTCGGCAACGTGCTGATCACCGTGCTGTCGGCGCCGATGCCATTCAGCGAAACCTCCGACCGTCCGCCGTACGAGATGGCCTCGGCCTACCTGCTGCGCCTGCGCGAGGCGCTGGCCGCGAGCAGGAACAGCGAGCGGCTGATCGCCGACTTCATCTCCCTCGAAACCGTGGCGCGTTGACCTCGCCCTTCCCCACCATGTTCGACACGCTGTCACCCGTGCACCTGTTCTGGCCGCTGCTCGCGGTCTGCCTCGCCGGCCTGGCGCTGCTGTACGCCGCCGTGCGCGACGCCGGCCGCGGCGCGCGGCGACGAGGACTGCTGCGACGCGTCGACGCCCTCGGCGCGCCCGCCGACCACGCCGCCGTCGATGCGCTGAAGGAGGCCATGGCGCAAGCGCGCACCTCGCTGCGGCAGGCGCCGCGCACGCGCGCGACGGCACCGTGGTTCCTCTTCATCGGCGGCCCGGCCACCGGGCTGCCGGGGCTGCTCTCGGCGGCCCGCGCCGAGTGCGTGGCGCCGCCGCCGCACGAGGCACCCGGCACGCCCTGGTGGCGCTGGTGGACCACCGGCGCGCTCACGGCCATCGAGCTGCATCCCGACGCCATCGGCGACCAGGCCGGCACGGCGCCCGCGCGCGGGCTCTGGCTGCAGTCGCTGCTGGCGCTCGCCGAGCGGCGCGAACGCCTGCCGCTGCACGGCGTGGTGCTGTGCGTGGCGGCCGGCGACCTGCTGTACGGCGACCCGGCCCTGCGCAAGCGCGCCACCGCGAACATGCGCCGCCTGCTCGACGAGGCCAGCGACACGCTGCGCCTGCAGCTGCCGGTCTACCTCGTCGTGACGGGCCTCGAAGGGCTGAAGGGCTACGCCACGCTGCGCGCCGCGCTGCCGCCCGAGGTGCTCGCGCAGGCGCTCGGCCACCGCGTGGAGCACCCGTTCGCGGCGCACGCGGCGCGCGCCGCCGACCGGCTCGATGCGCTGTTCGATCCGCTCGTGGCGCAGCTGCACGGCCTGCGCATGGCCCTGCTGCGCGAGCAGCCGGGTCCCGCGGGGCGGCTCGCGCTGCATGGCTTCGTGGAGAGCGTGCGCACCTTGCAGCCGGCCTTGCGGCAGGTGGCGCAGGGGCTGTTCGAGGGGCACGGCAAAGGGGTGCGCGCGCCGCGCTGGCGCGGGCTGTACCTCACGGCGACGGCGTCGGAGAACGGCACGGGCGCCGCGTTCGTGAGCGACCTGTTCGGCCGCTTCCTGCCGGCGGACCAGCCGCTGGTGCGGCCGGGGCGCTTTGCGCCCACGGTGCCGGCGGAACTGCGCTGAGGCCGCCGTGCAGCAGGTGCTACTTGGCCGCAGCGTCGACGCGGATCTGGCGCGCGCCGAAGGTCACGTTGAGCACCTGCGCCTGGCCCGGCACGACCGCGCGCACCTCGCGCCAGCGCGCGCGGTCGAGGTCGCGGAACGCGGCCATCACGCCGATCGCCTTGGCATCGGCCGGCAGGGTGAGGTCGAGCTTCCTGCTCTCGCCGGGGCGCAGCAGCATTTCTTCGCGCTGCACCAGTTCGGCGCCGAGCGTGGCCTGGTCTTTCTCGAACAGCGAGAAGAAGTCGGCGCCTTCGAAGGGCCCCGGCGTCTTGAGCGCATAGACGCGCACCGTGAGCGGCGAGGCGCGCCCGCGCGCATCGGGGTTGGCATCGGCACCGGCCGTGAGCGTGATCGACACCGGTGTGACCACCGGTTTGCTCGCGCAGCCGGCCATCAGAAGACCCGCTGCAGCAAGGCCAAAAGCCGCGAGACGTCGCCGGGAAGGCCACGCCACGGAGTGCTCATAGGACGAATGGTGTGTACCCAGCGTGCGCATGCTATTCCCTTCGTTGCATTGACCGGTCCTGACGCATCTTTGATTATCACCAGCGAACTCGAACAGGCAACATGCTGACTCCCCAACTCGTCGACGCACTGCTCACGCCCATCGGCGAGGCCTCGCCTTGCGGGGACGACCTGGAGTACGACGCGGACTTCATGGCCCTCACGACGGCGGCGCAAGGCAAGGCCGAACAGCAGTTCGGCGACACCGTGATCCCCGCCGTCGAACCCGACTGGCGCGACGTGGCCGAACGCGCCGATGCGCAGCTGCGCCGCAGCAAGGACGTGCGCGCCGCCGTGCTGCTGCTGCGCGCCGCGACGCGCCTGCAGGGCGTGGCCGGCTTCACGGCGGGCCTGCAATTGCTCACCTCGCTGCTCGACACCTTCTGGGACGGCATACATCCAAAGCTGGATGCGGACGACGACAACGACCCCACGATGCGCCTGAACGCGCTCGCGCCGCTGAGCGACGACAGCATGGTGCCGCGCGACCTGTACGACGCCTCGGTGGGCAACGCGCCGGGCGTGGGCCCGATCCGCGTGCGCGACATCGCCATTGCGCACGGCGTGCTCAACGCCGTCGGCGGCGAGGCTTCGTATTCGCCCGCGCAGGTGCATGGCGGGCTCGAGGCCCTGCACGCCGCGTACCCCGACCAACTGCAGGCCGCCATCGGCCTGCCCGCGCTGCTCGACCGTCTGCAGAAGCTGCTGGGCGAGCGCACCGGCCGCACCGATGCGGTGGACCTGGGCACGCTGCGCACCGTGTCGCGCACGGTCGCCAAGGCCTGCACGGCGGCGGCCGGCGCACCGGAAGCCTCGGCCGATGAAGGCGCAGCCGCAGACGGCGACGCCCCCGCCGGCAACGCAGCCCGCCCGGCCGCGCCGCGCGGCGAGATCCAGAACCGCCAGGACGCGGTGCAGATGCTCGACCGCGTCATCCGCTACCTCGAACAGGCCGAGCCCGGCAACCCCGCGCCGCTCCTGATCGAACGCGCCAAGAAGCTCATCGGCGTGAGCTTCCTGGACATCATGGCCAACCTCGCGCCCAACGCGATGGACACCATCGAGACCGTGACGGGCAAACGCCAGTCCGAATGACCGCCGCCGTTTCCACCCGTCCCCTTTCATTCCCGCAAGGAGCATCGCCATGGCCAAGAGCAGTCAGAAATTCATCGCACGCAACCGCGCGCCCCGGGTCCAGATCGAATACGACGTGGAGCTCTACGGCGCCGAGAAAAAGATCCAGTTGCCCTTCGTGATGGGCGTGCTGGCGGACCTGTCGGGCAAGCCCGCCGACCCGCTCGCGCCCGTGGTCGACCGCAAGTTCCTCGAGTTCGACGTCGACAACTTCGACGCCCGCATGAAGGCCATGAAGCCGCGCGCCGCCTTCGCGGTGGAGAACTCGCTCACCGGCGAGGGCGACCTGAAGGTCGAGCTCACCTTCGACAGCATGGACGACTTCTCGCCCGCCGCCGTGGCCCGCAAGGTGGGCGCGCTGAACAAGCTGCTCGAAGCGCGCACGCAGCTGTCGAACCTCGTGACCTACATGGACGGCAAGGGCGGCGCCGAAGACCTGCTGGCCAAGGTGCTCGAAGACCCGGCCCTGCTGCAGACGCTGGCCGCCAGCAAGAAGCCCGGGGACGGCGAAGCCGCCGCCTGAGCCCGCCCCCGATTCCTGACAGACACACACCGGTACACGAGGAGAAACCATCATGGCCGACGCACTCGAGCAGAGCGCACTGAAAGACGTTGCGTACGCGGGAAGCGACTTTTCGTCGCTGCTGCAGAAAGAATTCAAGCCGCGCAGCGACGAAGCCAAGAGCGCCGTCGAAGCCGCCGTGCTCACGCTGGCGCAGCAGGCGCTGAGCAACAGCACCGTCATCGGCAAGGACGTGACCAAGTCGATCCAGGCCATGATCGCCGCGATCGACGCCAAGCTCACCGACCAGGTGAACAAGATCATCCACCACCCCGACTACCAGAAGCTCGAGAGTGCGTGGCGCGGCCTGCACTACATGGTGAACAACACCGAGACCGACGAGAACCTGAAGATCCGGGTGATGGACATCTCCAAGCAGGAGCTGGCCAAGAACCTCAAGAAGTTCAAGGGCGCGGCCTGGGACCAGAGCCCGATGTTCAAGAAGATCTACGAGGAAGAGTACGGCCAGTTCGGCGGCGAGCCCTTCGGCGCGCTGGTGGGCGACTACCACTTCGACCAGAGCCCGCCCGACGTCGAGATGCTCGGCGAGATGGCCAAGATCGCCGCCTCGGCCCACGCGCCCTTCATCACCGGCGCGAGCCCCAACCTCATGCAGATGGAGTCGTGGCAGGAGCTGGCCAACCCGCGCGACCTGACCAAGATCTTCTCCACGCCCGAGTACGCCGGCTGGCGCAGCCTGCGCGAGTCGGACGACTCCAAGTACCTGGGCATGTGCATGCCGCGCTTCCTGGCGCGCACGCCCTACGGCGCCAACACCAACCCGGTGGAAGAGTTCGACTTCGAGGAAGACACCGCCGGCGCCGACCACAGCAAGTACGCCTGGGCCAATGCCGCCTATGCGATGGCGACCAACATCAACCGCTCGTACAAGCTGTACGGCTGGGGTTCGCGCATCCGCGGCATCGAGTCGGGCGGCGCGGTGGAAAACCTGCCGCTGCACACCTTCCCCAGCGACGACGGTGGCGTGGACCAGAAATGCCCCACCGAGATCGCCATCAGCGACCGGCGCGAAGCCGAACTCTCGAAGGCCGGCCTGCTGTCGATGATCCACCGCAAGAACTCCGACTTCGCGGCCTTCATCGGCGCCCAGTCGCTGAACAAGCCGGCCGAGTACGACGACCCCGACGCCACGGCCAACGCCAACCTGGCGGCGCGCCTGCCCTACCTCTTTGCCTGCAACCGCTTTGCGCACTACCTGAAGTGCATCGTGCGCGACAAGGTCGGCAGCTTCAAGGAGCGCGAGGACATGCAACGCTGGCTCAACAAATGGATCATGAACTACGTGGACGGCGACCCCGCCAACTCCTCGGAAACCACCAAGGCCCAGAAGCCGCTGGCCGCCGCCGAGGTGATCGTGGAAGAAGTCGAGGGCAATCCGGGCTACTACACGTCCAAGTTCTTCCTGCGCCCGCACTACCAGCTCGAAGGCCTCACGGTCTCGCTGCGGCTGGTGTCCAAGCTGCCGACGGCCAAGGGCGCCGGTTGAAAAAAATCTGCGGATTCTTCTTGAATTCCGGGTTCCGTTTCGTTCTATGAGTAGCTGCCGGGCATCGGAACTTTTCTCCCACCGCCGGCAGCCATTTTTTTCGTTTCGATCATCAACCGCCCGAATGCAATCGGGTTCCAAGGAGTAGGAACATGTCATCTGACTTTCACATCAAGCTCGACGGCGTCAAGGGCGAGTCTTCTCACAAGGACCACAAGGACGAGATCGAGATTTCGTCGTGGTCCTGGAACGTGAGCAACGCATCGGGCGCGGGATCGGGCGGCGGTTCGGGCAAGGGCAAGGCCACGCCGGGTGAATTCAACTTCACGCACGTCTACGACAAGGCATCGCCCGTGCTCGCCAAGAACTGCGTGAGCGGCAAGCACTTCAAGGACATGGTCATGACCTGCCGCAAGTCGGGCGAAGGCCAGCAGGAGTACCTGAAGGTCACGCTCAAGGAAGTCTTCATCTCCAGCGTGGGCCCCGGCGGCGCACAGGGCGGCGACGTGCACGAGCAGGTGTCCTGCAGCTTCAAGGACATCGAGTTCGCCTACAAGGGCCAGGACGACAAGGGCGCCGGCGGCGGCGAGGTGAAGTTCGGCTGGAACGTGGCCACCACCGAAACCCGCTGACGGGCGACGGACCCGCCAGCCCCGTCCGCCCCAGGCACCGCACGGTGCCGGGGCCGGTCCCTGCCCGTGTCCTCACCGGAGCAATGCCATGGCATTCAGCACCACACTCATCGGTACCAGCGGCAAGCTGCACACGACCTACAACTCCGATTGGTCGGTCGGACGGATCGGCTCCAACACGCGTGAAGACGTGATGCTGGTGCAGGCCCTGTTCAAGATCTTCTACTACGAGCTGCTCGGCTTCAACCACGACTTCGACCCGCCCCCCGGCGCGACCGAGGTGATCGTGGTGGACGGCTATTACGGGCCGGTCACGCAGAAGCACATCACGCACTTCCAGGAACAGGCGATCGCACGCGGGCGCAAGGTCCTGCCGGACGGCATCTTCGATCCGTTCCGCGAGCCCGGTGCGTCCAGCACGATCAGCAAGACGCGCTACGCGCTCGACCTACTGAACAACGGCTGCGCCAACAGCTGCGAAGAGCAGAACATCGACAACTACAGCAACCTGCCGAACCGGGAAGACATGCCCGCGTTGCTGCGCAGCGCGCTGAAGAAAGTCAAGAAGAAGGCCAGCAAGTACAGCTGAACAGTCTCAGCGGCCCCAAGCAAAACGCCCATCCATCGGATGGGCGTTTTGCTTGAAGGATGGCGCCACGCTCAGGGGTCTGTCGACGCGACGTTCTCGGGCAGCAGCCGCGTCAGGTCGTCGTCGGCGTCCTCGATCACCCACAGCGTGAGCGCCGTGTAGTTGTCGTGACCCGGCTTGGCGTTGGCCTTGATCTGCGCGTCGAGCAGCTCGGTCCACTGGCTGGGCGTGCGCGAGGCATGCAGCGTGTCGACCAGGCACTCGTCGCCCAGCGGCTCCCACACGCCGTCGCTGCACAGCAGCAGCACGTCGCCGGGCAGGAGGCGCATGCGGTCGGACACCGCGATGTCGGGCGCCTCCTCGATCGAGCCCAGTGCCGACAGCAGCATGTTGCGCTGCGGATGCAGGCGCGCGCCCTCTTCGTCGAGCATGCCGCCCGCGACCATCTGCTGCACCAGGCTGTGGTCGGTGGTGCGCGCCACGATGGCGCCGCCGCGGAACAGGTAGGCGCGGCTGTCGCCGCTGTGCACCCAGGCCAGCACCTCGCGCTCCAGGTCGATCACCGCGAACACCACCGTGGAGCGCATGCCGGCGAGCTTGCCGCCTTCGGCCTGGCGCGCCACCACGTCCAGGTTGGCGCGCTCGATCAGCGCGCGCAGCGCGGCCTCGTCCAGCGAGGGCGCCCCCGAGAAGCCGCCGAGCACGCTGGCGCGCACCGTGGCCGCCGCCACGTCGCCGCCGCCGTGGCCACCCGCGCCGTCGGCCACCAGGCAGGCGACGTAGCGCTCGTCGTGCCAGTGGCCGTGCACGTCCTCGTTGTAGGTGCGCCCGCCCTGCCGGGAGAGCGTGACGATTTCGATTTCCAAGCGGGGTGCCTCGCGAGTGCTGGGGTTGTTCTGGTGGTCTTCAGGTGTCGGACTTCAGGCGCGCCATCTGCTCTTCGTAGGCCGCGAGGAAGGCCTTGCCGAAGAGGCTGTGGAAGTCGTCCTCGGCCTCGCTCGCGATGCCGCCGTACAGCGCCACGAACTGGTCCCAGAGCTTGGCCTTGCGGTTGGCGGCAAAGAGCGCGTCGAGCGCGGTCTTCGCGCTGATCTTCTTCTCGAGCTCGGCCGGCTCGAAGCGCCCGATGACATGGGCCAGCGCCGCGCGCATGCCCACCATCACGCCGAACTGGTGCGCGCGCAGGTCGTCGAAGGCATCGCGCATCGCGGCCTCGGGCGGCATGAAGCCGCGCACGCCGGGCCCCAGCAGGTGCGCCAGCGCGACCTCGACCGTGGGCGAGAACTTGAGCGGGTTGTTGGCTTGCGACGCGATCATCGTGACCTCGGCGCGCACCTCGCGCTTGAACTCCTGGCGCGTGAGCAGCAGCTGCAGCGTGCCCTCGGTGGCGGTGCGCAGCATCGAGCCGATGCGCTCCATGAGGCCGGGCGTGAGCATCTCGGGCGGCTGGTGCGTGCTGGCCAGGCCGCGCAGGAAGGCGGCGAGCAGCTCGTCGTCGGAGGCGGCGCGTGCGGGTGGTGTGGCTGCAGGCGTTGCCGGCGGCGCGACATGCACGGGCGGTGGTGGTGGCGGAGGGGGCGGCGGCTCCGCGACGCGGCCGGCGTTCTCGGGCCCGCTGATGCGGATCGGCTGGCCGGTCACGTCGTCGAACTTCGCCAGCGGGGCCACGGGCGCAGGCGCAGGCGCAGGCGCAGGAGGAGGCGGCGGCGGTGGCGGCGTGATGGCCTTCGGCGGCTCGAAGCCGAACTGGTCGATCGGCAGATGATCGGAACGCGGCACCGGCGTGGCGGGCGCGGCGCGTTGCAACGCGGCCAGCGGGTCGGCGTCCGACGCGGTGTTGGGCTGCAGCAGCGGATCGGCCAGCGGCGACAGCGCAAGCGGATCGCCGCCGATGCCGCCAGCGCCCGGCGAACCGCCGAACAGGTCGTCGATGCTCGCGGCCTTGCCGTGCGCGGGCGGCGCGCCCAGGTCGGAAAAATCGTCGAGCGCGCCGAGCCCCGCAGAGGGTGCGGCCGACGGCGTGGGGCCCAGCAGGTTCGCGAACGGGTCGACCTGGTCGGCCTGCGCGTTGCGCGAGCCGCTGGCCATGGGGTCGGGAAAGAGCAGCGACTCGGCGGGCGCGGCGGCGGCACGGGCTGCAGCAGGCGCCGGCGCGGGAGCGGCCGGCGACCCGAGTCCCGCGAGCAGGTCGGCGAACGGATCGTCGCTGCTGGCGGCGGTCGCGGCGGCCGGCGCCGACATCACGGTGTTGGGGATGACCGGTGCGCGGGGTGCCGCCGCAGCCGCCATCACACGCACCGAGAGTTCGAAGCTCCCGATGACAAGGCGCGCACCGTCCGTCAGCGCCGCTTCCTTGCCCGCGCCCAGCGACACGCCGTTGCATTGCATCGCGTTGCTGCCGCGGTCGACGATGAAGTACTGGCCGTCGCGGCACAGCACCTGTGCGTGCACGCGCGAGACGGTGCGGTCGGGGTCGTCGAGCACCAGCGTGTTGGTGTCGGCACGCCCGATCGTGCCCCCGCTGGGACCGAAATCGGCGGCAATGGCCGGCCCTGCCGGGGCGCCTTGCCGTGTGATGACAGCGATATGGATCATGAGTCGGCCCCCGGGGCGGTTACGCCCGAACACGGCCCGCGCGTGCGCGGGCGAAGTCCAAAGGAGTATTCATTCCGGGGGGCGGGTTGGCAATCTCGCCGGAAGAGGTATGCCGTAGCGGCGCGGTGATGCCAAGGTGCGCACGGCATGCACCTCAGGGCGCCAGCAGGAGCACCAGCGTCTGGCTCGGCACCGTGCGCACGCCGGGGCAGTTGGTGCTGTTCTGCAGCGAGGTGCTGGTCAGGCGCGTGGCGGGCATGCTGTTCAGCAGCACCGTGAAGGCGCCTGTCAGATGGCGGCTGGGCCCCATGACCGTGCCGGACGCCACCCCCAGCAACACGCCCGGGTTGTCGCCGTTGGTCATGGGAATGACCGTGCCGAGGTTGTGGGCCGGCGTGCACATGAACAGGATCGTTGGGCAGTTCGGAATGGCCATCGGCCCCATCGCGATGTTCGGATAGGGCACCGGGATCGGCGAGGGCGCGGCGGGCGTGATGCAGACATCGGGAAACCCCATGTCCGTTCCCATCATCTGGCAGTTGGCGAACATGGTGCTGCCTCAGCCAAAGTGGATTTGCGCGCCGCGCGTCTTCACCAGCTTGGCGCCGTTGATCAGCGCATGCTCGCCGCGCAGGTGCAGCAGCTCGGTTGCATCGCATTCGATGTGGGCCGCATTCACGCGGTCCAGCCCCTTGGTCGTGCGCAGGTAGTGCTGGCTGAAGTGGTTGACGCGGTCCACCACCGTGCTCAGCAGGCTGCCCACGAGCTTGACCGTGCCGGCGATCATGCGCACCCGTTCGCCGATGAACTCGGTCGAATCGAGCGACACGGTGGCGGTGGCGGCGCGCACGCCCAGGCGGTGCGACGCCAGGTGCAGTTGATCGGCCTCGAGCGCGAGCTGTCCGCCCTCCACCACGAGCCGCGTGTCGCCGCTGCACCGGAGCACGCGCTCCTGCGTGCCGGCGCAGCGCTCCAGCACCGAGAGCACCCAGATGTCGCCCGGTGCCGTGCCGAAGCACAGCACGGTGTCGCCGGCCGCCGGCACCAGCAGGCAGCCCGCGGCCGTTCGCACGGCCGCGACCTGCGCGCCCTGCCGGACACACAGCGTGCCGTTGCGTCCCGCCTCCAGCAGCGCGGTCCAGCAACGCTCGGGGGGTCCCGCGGGCGGCGCCGGGTCGGCGTCGATCGGCCTGGCGCTGCGCGGCGCGGCGGTGGCGCGGCGGACGGGGTGGTGGGCGGTGGTTTTCATGGCAGGGCTTCCAATGGAAAGAAGGGGCATCGGCCGGTGGCGCCTCAGGCCGACAGGGGGCGCCAGTCTTCGGCCTGGGCCAACTCGGGATCGGTTTCGATCGCACGGGTGCGATCCTCGATCTGCGCCTCGTCGGTCAGGGCCCGGTGCAGGCAGGTGCGCGCGAGGGTCGCACCGCGCAGGTCGGCCTGGTGCAAGTGCGCGTGGCGCAGGTCGGCGTACGTGAGGTCCGCCCCGTTGAAGCGCGCCCGGTCCAGCACGGCGCCGGCGAAATGGGCCTGGTGCAGGCGTGCGCCACTGAAGTTCGCCTGCGGCAGCCTGGCGCCGGTGAACAGTGCCTGCGTCAGCACGGCACTGGAGAAATCGACACCGGCCCCTTCGGCCTCGCAGAACAGGGCCAGGGGCGCGTCGATGCGGTCGAAGCGCGCCTCATCGAGCGTGGCGCCCTGAAAGTTGCACTGGCGCAGCGGCGCCCCGCTGAACTGGGCACCGCGCAGGTCGGCGTTCGCGAACTGGCAGCTCTCGAGCGCGACGCCGTCGAACGACACGCCGGCCAGCTGCGTGGTGGAGAACGCCACGCGCAGCAGGTGGGCGCCGCGCCACGCCACATGGCGCAGATCGCAGCCGGCCACGGTCACGTGTGTCCAGCGCGTCGATTCGGCCCCCAGGTCGATCAGGCTGCTCTCGGTCAGCACGCAGGCGTCCAGCAGCGCACCGCGCAACATCGCGTGATCGAGGCGGGTCTTGGTGCAGGCGAGCATGCTCAGGTCGGCATCCGACAGGTTCGCATGCGGCGCCTGGCATTCGCTGAACACGGCCGCGTGCAGGCCGGCTCCGTGCAGGTCGACGTGGTCCATCAGGCACTGGTTGAAAACGGCGCGCTGCAGCCGCGCCCCGCCCAGCAGCGCGCCGCGCAGGTCGCACTGGTTGAACACGACCTCGCGCAGGTCGGCCCCGCGCAGATCGGCCTTGGCGAAGTTCACCCGGTCGAACAGCCCCCCCGCCAGCTGTGCATTCGAGAAATGACCGCCCGACAGGTCGAGCCCGGCAATCGACTCGCCGAGCAGCACGGCCAGGGTCAGCGTGGTGGTGTTCATCATGGCGCCGTCCTCCTCATGCGCCTGCGGCCTGCTGCTCGGGCGTGAGCCGCGGCCATGTGCGCGCGCGCTGCAGCAGGGCCCCATCGAAGCGTACGTCGCCGTCGAGCCGGGCGCGCGACAGGTCGGCAGCGAACAGGTTGCTGTTGCGCAAGTCGCAGCCGCGCAGGTCGGCGTGCTGCAGGATCGCCTCGCTGAAGTTCACGCCCGCCAGCCTGGCGCCCCGCAGCACGGTCCGGCGCAGCAACGCGCCCTTGGCCGAAGCCAGCCGCCAGTCGCTGTCGGGCAGCCGGGCCTCGCACAGGTTGGCGCCGTCGAGCACGCTGCCGAGCAGCCGCGCGCGCGACATGTCCGCAGCGCCGAAGTTGGCACCCTGCATCCGCGCCCCGGAAAAATCCGCGTCGGCCAGGTCGCAGTGCTGGGCGAACACCATGCCCATGCCGCGTGCACCGCCGAAGCGGGCCCCCGTCAGCTTGCAGGTGATCAGGTTGGCCTGGGCCAGGTGGGCTTCGCGGAAGTCGGCCTCCGTGAGGTCGCATTCGACGAACTGGCAGCCCGCGAGATCGGCCTCGGCGAGCGAGAGACCCGGCAGCGACAGCCGGTAGAAAAGCTGCTCGGGCGCCTGCAGCCCGTGCGCATCGGTGCCGTCCCAGCGCGTGCCGATCAGCATGGCGCCCTTCATCTTGGCGCGTCGCAGCGAGAGCCCCCCCAGGTCGGCATGCGACAGCTGCGTCGCGCTGAAATCGGCCTCGTCGAACACTGCGCCTTGCCAGCGCGTGCAACCCAGGTTGGCGCCCTGAAGGATGGCCCGGATGCCGATCGCGCCGTCGAGGTTCGCATGCGCCAGCACCGCCGCCGTGAAGTTCGCGCCCGACACGTTGGCTTTTCCGAAGTCCACGCTCTCGAGCCACGCGCCGGCGAAGTTGACATCGCGCAGGTCCAGCCCCGAGAAGTCGGCGCCGGTGAAGTCCATGCCGCCGAAGAACCGCAGTCCGCCGGCCAGTGCCTGCTTCATGCCGTCCTTCAGTGTCTGGGCCTGCGCCGCCTGCATCGCGGGTGCGGGCTGCTGCGCGTGTGCGCCCTGCAGATAGCCAAGCCGCTCCATCGCTTCCTGCTGCAGCAACTGGCCATGCACGGCCGCGAGGTCGAACGCACCGGTCGCGCCGGCGTTCGCGCCCTGGAGCTGCGCCAGCGCCACGTCTGCATTGAAGAGCGGCGGCCCCCGATGCTCGATGGGCTTCATGGCCGGGTTCGCCTTGCGCGCCGCCACCGCCTGCTCGAGGGCATCGAGCGCATCGTCGACGGCCGCCAGCTTCTGCGCTTCGGCCTCCTGCAGCTTCTGCTTCAGGTGGGCCACGCGCTGCGCCGGCGCTGGGGGCGCTTCGCGCGACGGCATGACGATGCCCATGGCATCCGGGTCGCGGCCGCTGGCGCGCACCTCTTCCCGCGCGAGGGCCACGTCGATCTCGGCGCGGCGGTACTGCGCCTGCGCCTGCAGGCCCTGGCTCGCGAAGGCCTCTGCGGCTCGCTCGGCCTCGGGGTCCACCGCGTCCAGCCCCTCGGGCAGCAGGTCGCTGTCGTCCAGGCATTCGACCCCGCCCCATCGCGGGTCGGCGCGTCGCGCCAGCGCATCGAGGTAGTGGGTGTCGGGCCGCGACGCATCGACGCGCTCGACGGCGCCGAGCAGCCCGTGCACGTCGGAGCCGTCGTCGGTGGCCACCTCGGCCAGCCCCTGGAACAGCAGCAGCGCCCGCTCGGCATGCGGAAAGAACCAGACCGTCGTCAGGCGCAGCGGCACTTCGCGCAGGCGCGGCTCGGCGGCGCCGACGGCGCGGTAGTCGGCGAACACGCGCGCACGCAGGCCGGGCAGCCGGCCTTCGAGCCGCGGCTTCTGCGGATGCATGTGATCGAACTGGAAAGGCTCGTCGCCGCGCAACGGGGCGTCGAACCACTGGTCCTCGGGGGCGAGATTGAAATAGCGCCAGTCCAGGTCGGGCGCGAAGCCCGGCGCATGCGCCTTGAGGTAGTCCGCGTCGTAGGTGCCGCGAAAACGCGCGCGCTCCGGATGCATCGGCCCCCGCAGGCCGAAGCCGGCGGGCGCCACGGGCTGTGCCGGATCGCGCAGGGGCTGGTCGGGCCGCTCGATGTTGGGCAGCCGATGGAACCCGCCTTCGGGCGCCGCGCCGATGCCCTCGGGGTTGGCCGGCACCGCGGCGCCCCCGTAGGCATGCGTGGCGTGGATGGGCATCGCGTCGAACGGCAGCGGCGCACTGGCCTTCGTGCCCTCCCAGTGGCGATCGCCGAAGACGAGCAGGGTCTTGCTGCGGCTGCCCAGCCGCGCGCGCACCGCGCAGGCGCTCGGGCTTTCAGCGGGAGGAAAGGCTTGGCCGTGCACGAGGAACTCGGGCGTGAGCTTGGCCACGCCCTCGTCGACCAGCGGCACCGCCATCTCGCGTCCGATGAAGTTCCAGGCCGACTGCTCGCCCCACAGCGTGCCGCCCTCGGCCTGCTCGAACGGCACGTGCAGCATGGCCGTCACGCACAGGCCGAAGCGCTTGCGGTACTCGATCGGCCGGGTGCTCAGGCAGACAGCCTGGGGTTTGACGACTTGCATGATGATTCGCGCGCTGGCCTTCTTCCCGATCAGCCGTTGGGATGGGTGGGGTTGCCGGCGTCATCGCGGCCGAGCAGCTCGCCGGCGCCGCGTTCGCTGCCCACGGCGTCGACGCCGGGGATCATGCCCAGCAGTGCCAGCACCGCGCCGCCGGTGCCCACCGTCGCGACCGTGAGGGCGCCGTCGTTGAGATTGGTGCTCACCAGATTGCGCATGCGCTCCAGCCGTCCGCGCATGCCGGGGATGCGGTCGATGTCGCTGCTCGAGAGAATTTCGTTCATCAACTTCCTCGCGTCGGCGTACTGGGAACCCAGGGACGCCGCGCCGCTGATCATGGAAACGGCACCGTACGCAAGGCTCGCGACTGCCCCCACCGTCCCGGCGGTGGCCATGGCGCCCGTCGCGGCGGTGCCCGCCCCGGCCCCGGCGCCCGGCATGATCGAATGCAGCGGGGCCTGCCGCACCGAGGTGCCGTCCCGCTCGATCTTGAGGCCGGCCACCGATTCCATGCTGATGGCCAAGGTGTTGTCGACCTTCAACCCGAGGAAGTTCGACATCGCGATGCCCAGCGCGTTGTCCATGCTCAGCCCCATGAAGGTCGAGCGGGCGACGCCGAGATTGAAGTCGGTGTTGTTGCCGATGTAGCCGCTGGTGTTGGGGCCGAGCACCGTGGTGTTCGAGCCCACCGACACGGTGTTAATGTTGCCGATGGCCACCATGTTGAGCTCGGTGTTGCTCACCAGCGTGTACTTCTGGAACGCCGCGGCATACGGTGCGGCATTGGCATCGATCTTCATCGAGTTGCCGCCGGTCACCTTGAACTCCATGTGCCCGGCCTCGAAAAGCATGGTCGGGGCCTTGTACTTCAACCCGCCCTTCACCGTGACGGTCTGCGTGCCCGTGACCGTGCGCGTCTCGTTGCCGCCCGTGATGTCGGTGCGGTTGCCGTCGGACTGGATCTTGTGATGGCCCTTCACCAGCAACGCATGGTCGATGTCGACATTCGTGGTCTGGTAGCCCACCACATGGTTGTCCTGGTTCTTGCCGACCGTGAGCTTCTGGAACTTCTGGATGATCGTGGTGTCGTTGTTCTCCACCGTCGTCTTGCGGTCCCGCACGACCGTGGAGGTCTGGTCGCGCTTCACGGTCACGGTCTGGTCGCGGTCCACCGTGGTGGAGTCGTCCAGCTCCACGCTGCGGCTCATGTTCTTCTCGGCGTGGATGTTGATGTTCTCCTCGCCCTTCTTGTCCTCGAACATGATCTCGTTGTAGTTGTTCACGCCGCCGCCCGGCGTGGACCGGGTCCGGAAGCCGCTCTGCGTGGGCGACTTGTACGGAATCGGCTGGTCGTCGTTGTAGACGCGGCCCACGATCACCGGCCGGTCGGGGTCGCCGTTGAGGAAGTCGACGATCACCTCCTGGCCGATGCGTGGCGCGAAGTAGCCGCCCCAGCCCTTGCCGCCCCAGGGCTGCGACACGCGCACCCAGCAGGTCGACTTCTCGTTGCTGTCGTCGTAGCGGTCCCAGTGAAAGTGCACCTTCACACGGCCGTGGTCGTCCACGTGCAGCTCGTCGCCCTTGGGGCCGACCACGATCGCCGTCTGCGGGCCGGGCATGGTCACGCGCGGCGTGAGGCGCGGCGCGCGAAACGGCCGGTCGACCGGCATCACGGTGAGCAGGAACAGGCTGCTGCCGGTCTGCGCGGCGGCCAGCGCGGGCGTGGCGGCGATCAGCTCTTCCAGCACCGGCAGGGTGTCGGCGTTCACGGCGTCGTCGCGCAGCACCTCGGCCAGCGCGCGCTGCACGGGCTGGGCCGGCGCGCTGGCGCTCACGCCCTCGTAGCCGCGGTGGCTGGCGATGAAGGTGCAGGCGGCGATCACGTAGTCGCCGTTGCGCGTGCCGTCGGGATCGTCCTCGAACTTGAAGCTGCGCCCGGCCGCGACGTCGGGCCAGGGCGTGAACGCCCAGTGGCGGTCGCGGCGCGCGTTGAGTTCGTCGCCGCGCAGCTTGGCGCGCGTCTCGGCGTCGTCGCCGCTGAAGTAGCCGCCGGGGAACTCGAACATCTCGAACTCGGCGAGCTCGTGCTGGTCGGAGCTGTCGATGTCGGCGCCCAGCTTCTTCTTGATGGCCTTGAAGTCGCTGTCGCGCGACGAATGCTTGCCGGTGTCGAACTGCCGCGCGCTGACCCAGCGAGAGATCTCGTTGAAGCGCGGCTCGGCCGCGTGGACGGCCATGTGGCGCAGCGTGCCGGTCGCGGGCAGCTTGTCGTGCGCCAGGTCGCTGGCGTCCGACAGGTGCATGGTGCCGGGCGCGTCGTGCGCGTCGAACCAGTAGTAGATGCCCTCATCCTCCAGCAGGCGCGACAGGAACTGGTAGTCGCTCTCCTGGTGCTGCACGCAGTAGCGGCGCGGGTTGTGCGTGCCGATGACGTTGGTGGCCTTGGTCTTCTTGAAGCGCTTGATCGGGCTGTCCTCGAACACCGCGTCGAGCACCTCGAGCACCTTCTTTTCCTGGTGGATGCGCGAGTTGGCGCGCTTGGTGAGCAGCCAGAACCACGAGCGCAGCGCGATGCGGTACTCGTAGTGCCGCCCGATGTGGCCCGCGCGCACGAAGCGCACCGCGTGGCCCTGGCAATGCCGCTCGTGCGCGCCGCCATCGGCGTCCTTGAACTCGATGACCACGTCGAAGGCGTGGCCCAGGATGTCCTTGGCGGCGAGGTCCTTGTTCTTGGACAGCACGGTGAGCTCGTAGGCCGCGGGGCGCGCCAGCGCCTCGTGCCCGACGATGCGCCAGAACATCAGGTCGTCCTTGGCGGGCGAATCGCTCTCGATGCGGAACTCGTGGTCGGCCATCTTGGGTCTCTCGGAAGTGGGGCGTCGCGCTGCGGGGTCGGTCAGTCGAACGCGTAGGTGAAGTCGGCGTCCTTCACGTCGAGCGCCACGCGGCGAATCTCGCCACCCGAGGCCAGGCGTTGCAGGTACTCGACCGAAATGGTGGGCAGCACGGTGTTGGTGAGGATCGCGTCGATCACGCGCCCGCCCGACTCCGGGTCCTGGCAGCGCGCGACGACCTGCTCGATCACCGCTTCGGTGTATTCGAAGGGCACGCCGTGGTTGGTCTCCACGCGCTTCTTGATGCGGCCCAGCTGCAGCCGCACGATCTTCTTCATCATCTCGGGCGACAGCGGGTAGTAGGGAATGGTGACGATGCGGCCCAGCAGCGCGGGCGGAAACACCTTCATGAGCGGCGCCTTGAGCGCATCGGCCAACGCGTTCGAATCGGGCAGCAGCTCGGGGTCGCGGCACATGCTCATCACGAGCTCGCTGCCGGCGTTGGTGGTCAGCAGGATGATCGTGTTCTTGAAATCGATCATGCGGCCCTCGCCGTCTTCCATCCAGCCCTTGTCGAAGACCTGGAAGAAGATCTCATGCACGTCGGGGTGAGCCTTCTCCACTTCGTCGAGCAGCACCACGCTGTACGGCCGGCGGCGCACGGCCTCGGTCAGGATGCCGCCCTCGCCGTAGCCCACGTAGCCGGGCGGCGCACCCTTGAGCGTGGAGACGGTGTGCGCCTCCTGGAACTCGCTCATGTTGATGGTGATGATGTTCTGCTCGCCGCCGTACAGCGCCTCGGCCAGCGCCAGCGCGGTCTCGGTCTTGCCCACGCCCGAGGTGCCGCAGAGCATGAAGACGCCGATGGGCTTCTGCGGGTTGTCCAGCCGTGCGCGCGAGGTCTGGATGCGGCGCGCGATCATCTCCAGGCCGTGCTTCTGGCCGATGACGCGCTGGTTGAGCGTGTCGGCGAGCTTGAGCACCGCCTCCACTTCGTTCTTGACCATGCGGCCGACGGGAATGCCAGTCCAGTCAGCGACCACCGAGGCCACGGCCTGCTCGTCGACCGACGGCAGGATCAGCGGCGACTCGCCCTGCACCGCGTGGATCTTCGTCTGCAGTTCGTGCAGCTCGGCCAGCAGCGTGGCGCGGTCGGGGCCGGCCTCGGCGGCGGTTTCACCGGCCGCCGGTTCATCGACCGGCTTGTTGCCCGCGCGCAGCTTGCTGCGCAGTTCGAGCAGGCGGTCGACCAATCCCTTCTCTTCCTGCCAGCGCGCGTTCAGCGCTTCGAGCTGCACCTTCGACTCGGCCAGCAGCGTGGCCACGAGCGCAGCGCGCTTGGTCACGTCGATGCCGATGGCTTCTTCGCGGCCGATGATCTCCTGCTCGACCGTGAGGCCTTCGATGCGGCGCATGCAGTCTTCGACTTCGGGCGGCGTCGCGTGCTGCGACACGGCCACGCGCGCGCAGGCCGTATCGAGCAGGCTCACGGCCTTGTCGGGCAGCTGGCGCGCGGGGATGTAGCGGTGCGAGAGCTTCACGGCCGCCTCGATCGCCTCGTCGAGCAGCTGCACGCGGTGGTGCTTCTCGAGCACGCTGGCCACGCCGCGCAGCATCAAGATCGCCTTGGTCTCGTCGGGCTCGGGCACCTGCACGACCTGGAAGCGCCGCGTGAGCGCCGGGTCTTTCTCGATGTATTTCTTGTACTCGGCCCAGGTGGTGGCGCCGATGGTGCGCAGGTTGCCGCGCGCCAGCGCCGGCTTGAGCAGGTTGGCCGCATCGCCGGTGCCGGCCGCGCCGCCCGCGCCGACCAGCGTGTGGATCTCGTCGATGAACAGGATGATCGGCGTGGGCGAGCTTTGCACCTCGTCGATCACCTGGCGCAGGCGCTGCTCGAACTCGCCCTTCATGCTCGCGCCAGCCTGCAGCAGGCCGATGTCGAGCGTGAGCAGCTTCACGTCCTTCAGCTGCGGCGGCACGTCGCCGCGCGCCAGGCGCTGCGCGAAGCCTTCCACCACCGCGGTCTTGCCCACACCCGCCTCACCCGTGAGCAGCGGGTTGTTCTGGCGGCGGCGCATGAGGATGTCGACGATCTGGCGGATTTCCTCGTCCCGCCCGGTCACCGGATCCATCTCTCCCTTCTTGGCTTTCTCCGTGAGGTCGACAGCAAATTTCTTGAGGGCATCGCCCTTGCCCATGGCGGCCGGCGCCATGGCGCCCGAGTCTTCGCCGGGTGCACCGCTGCCCATGCCGGTGCCGTCCTGGGCGCGCATCTGCGCTTCGGGCGAGGCGTCGCAAATCTTGGGGAAGTTGTCGGCCAGGTCTTCGACCTTGATCTTCTCGAACTGCTTGGACAAGCCGAACAACGGGTTGCGCAGGCTCTGCGTTTTCAGCATGCCCACCAGGATGTAGCCGGTGCGCACCTGCGCCTCGCCGAACTGCAGGGTGGCGTAGGTCCACGCGCGCTCGATGGCGTTCTCGATGTGCGGCGAGAAATCGCTGATGGCGGTGGCGCCGCGCGGCAGGCGGTCGAGCGCGGCCGTCATGTCCTTGGCGATCACCGACACGTCGAGGCCGTAGTGCTGGATCACGCGGTGCAGGTCGGAGTCCTGCGCCTGCAGCAGCTGGGCGAACCAGTGCTCCAGCTCCACGTACGGATTGCCGCGCATCTTGCAGAAGACGGTGGCGCCCTCGATGGCCTTGTAGGCCAGCGAGTTGAGTTTGCCGAAGAGGGCGGTGCGGCTGATTTCACTCATGGAGGACTCCGTATCTCTTCTGAACGAATGAAGATGGGTTTATTGAAAAGAGGCGGGCTGCTTCGGCAGGCGCGCCCTCGACGGCTGGCTGGCAATGCGCACGTCGGCCGCATCGCGCGTGCGCGGGCGTTCGCCGAGCCACGAGACCCAGCCCAGGCGCGGGCCGTTGCCCCGGGCCTGGCCCAGGCGCGTGGGCGGTACCTGTACTTTCTCGAGCACCAGCTGCGCGTCCCATTCGAGGGTGTCGCCGAGCAGCTGCTGCATCCAGCGCTGCAGCACGGGCTGCGCGTCGCCGGTGGGCAGGAACATGCGGTACTGGTCGATCGTGAGCGGCCCCAGGTGCAGGCGCACGCGGTGCTGGCGGTCCCACGCGCGCGTGCCGAGCATCGCGCCCATGCCCATCGCGCGCGAACTCTCGCCCTGCCCCAGCCGCGTGACCTCGTCCGTGGGCACGCGCATCCAGTGGCCGACCCAGCGCTCCAGCTTCACCGGCACGCCGAAGTAGCTGCACAGCACCGACTCCACGCTTTCCGCGTTGTGCACGCGGCGCGCGAGCCAGCCCGAGAAATGCAGGCGCGCGTCGTCATGGATCTCGTCGCGGTCGATGCGCCCCGGCGTGCCGATGCCGACCAGCGCGCCGACCTGCAGGCGAAAGCGGTCTTCGCCCGGCCGGTCGAGCGCCACGGCCGGGCGCGACTGCGCCCAGGCGCGGTAGAAGTGCAGCGAGAAGCGGTGCGAGAAGGTGTCGAGAAAAGCCAGCCAGGTCGGGTCGCCGTGGTTCAGGCTGCGCTCGCGGATGAAGTCGCTCAGGTGCACCGGCAACGGGCCGTTGGGGCCGATGTAGCCGAAGAAATGCTGGCGCAGGCGCGGCGGCGAATGCGCGGTGGCCGGCTCGAAGCGGCTGAAGCTGGCGGGCGCGAACGACAGCGACGGCTCCTGCCCCACGCGCACCGGCTCGGCGCTGGGCAGCAGGGCGCGGCCCCAGCGCGGCGTGGTCTTCGCGACGGATTCGATGCGCCGCATCACGGCGAAGTAGTCGAAGTCCCACGGCTGCGCCGACCACCCGCGCAGCGCCTGGTCCACCCGCGTGCTTACAGAATCTGTCGTGTCCCGCACAGCGGCCTCCAGCGCATGGCTTCGCCCTTGCCCGCGACGCGCAGCACGGTCTCGACGAAGTGGTTCACCTCGACATGGCGCGCGAGAAACTGCGCCAGCACGGCACCGAACAGGAAGGCGCTGTGGCCATGGAAGGCGTCCTTGTCGACTTCGAGCGTCACCTCGAGCCCGCGCCCGAAGGCGATCGGGCCCGCGAGCGGCAGGCGCCGCGCCACGGGCTTGCTCTTGACCGACAGCAGCCCGCGCACCTGGCCCTGGCGCATCTCGTCGGCATGCACGGCGTAGAGCATGAGCGTCTCGCGCAGCGCGGCGGCGCCCTGCTCCGGCGTGCTGTCGGACAGCGACAGGTAATTGAGCGCCAGGTGATCGATGACGCGCCAGCCCAGCCCCTGGCTCACGACCGGCGACACCGGCCGCGACGGCCCGCGCACCATGCGCACGCGCTGCACGGGAAAGGAGTCGACGCAGTCGAAGTCGTTGTCGCGCCCCAGCGGCATCAGCAGCGGCAGGTCGCGGTTGGTGCACAGCGCGGTCACGGCGAGCTGGCGCAGCGTGGCGGCATACGGCGCCTGCTGCGGGTCGACGATCTGCATGTAGACCTCGGAGCCGATGTGGCTGCTGCGGTGGCCTTCGGTGCGCTGGCGCACCGAGAGCATGCGCGGCTCGCGCGTGGTCGTGAAGTAGGCCGGGTGGCTGTTGCGGCTGCCGTGGAAGGCCGAGTAGAACGGCCGGAACGGCTGCTCGGCCACCGCGGCGTCGGCCCCCGGCGCGCCGTGGCCGATGACCTCGGTGACGGTGTGCACCTCGAAGTCCTGCGGCCGCGTGCGGTCGGGCACCAGGTGGAACTGGCTCACGCCTTCGGTCACGGGCACGCGGTCGAGCCGCTTGGTGAACAGGTTGACGGCGGGCACGCAGTGCAGCTGCACGTTGTCGGCGCTCACCAGCTTCTCGAGCGCCGCATCGCCGCGCGAGAACAGCAGCACGATCTCCAGCTCGGTCACCGGCATCGTCGCGAGCAGCGCCTGCAGCCCGCCGATGCGCACGAACTGGAAGCGCTGCGGAAATGCGAAGTACTCCTGCAGCAGCCGGAAGCCCGAGAAGCCCGTGGCCGTGACGGGCAGCAGCGCCTCGTCGTCCCTGAAGCCGACCGCGCCGATGGCGCTGCCCGGCAGGCTGCGCATGGTGCCTTGCAAGGCACCACTGGCCGTGAGCGGTCGCACCCACACGCCGATGGGCTGGCCCAGCGCGCATTCGTGCAGCTGCCAGGCCACGTCTTCCGCGCCGCCGAAGTGCAGCACCAGATCGTCGAGCGCGATCTGGCTGAAGTCCAGCCCCGCCGTGGCGCGCAATGCAATGCGCAGGCCGCCGCGGATGGCGCGCGACTGCGGATGGGTGTTCAGCGGCAGGTCGGGCGCGTAGGTGAAGTACTGGGCGCGCTGCACCTCGATCGGCCAGATGCGCAACGCGGCGGCGGTGCGGAACTCGCAGTGCGTGTTCTGCCCCACGGCCTGGCGCGCGCGCAGGCCGGCGCCGCGCGGCAACGTGGGGCCGGCCGCGAGGTTGGCGTCTTCCGGGTCGGGCACGAACGACACCACCGTCATGGCCGGCGTCGGCGCCAGGAAGTGCGGGTAGACGATGTCCAGCAGGTGGCCCGTGAAGCGCGGGTATTCGGCGTCGAGCTTCAGGCCCACGCGCGCCGAGAGAAAGGCCGTGGCCTCGATCAGCCGCTCCACGTACGGGTCGGCGACCTCCTGGCCCTCGATGCCCAGCCGGTGCGCGATCTTCGGGAACGCACGGGCGAACTCCGAGGCGCTTTCGCGGAAGTAGCGCAGCTCCTGCTCGTACAGGCTCAGCAGCCGAGGGTCCATGTGGACTTACCTTGGGTTTTGCGCCATGTCCACGATCTCTATGCGGCCCTCTTCCAGATCGACGCGGCTTCGCATGAGGAACTCGAGCGGCACGGGCTGCGCCCACAGCATGCCGCGGATCTGCAGGCCGATGCTGTTGTGGGACTCCAGGGCCGGGCCTTCCATGACGAGTTCGACTTCGAGTGTGCGGGACAAAATGCGCGGCTCGAACTGCAGGATTGCGTTCTTCAAAGCCTGTTCCATGCTGACACGCTGCACCGACGAGGTGAACTGGCCAGACAGCATAGGCAATCCGTAGTTGATGACGGAGCGCGCGGCATTCGGGTGCTGCTTGTCGTCCATCGACAGGCCGTGCCCCGTGGCATTGAAGAGCCAGCCGAGGTCGCGCAGCACGGCCTGGCGCAGCGCCTGCTTGGTGAGCGTGCGCTTGTCGTCGCCCTCGCGCTTCTCGTCGGGCGCGTGGTCGACGAGGCGGTCCAGCAGCGAGGGCTGCAGCCGCTCCTGCGCCGTGAGTTCAGCCACCGCCGCTGCTTTCGCCGCCTTCGGCCGCATCAACAGCGGCGGGCGTGAAGAGGATCTCGCGCACGTCCATCAGCGCGTACTCGCCCGCGTCGCTGCCGAGCACGCGCTGGCCGTAGCCGGCCCAGACCTCGGGGCGCAGCTCGCGCCACTCGGTCTTGCGCGCCAGGCGCAGCTCGCCGTCGTCCTGCGCCTCGGTGCCTTCGTAGCGCGTGGGGATGAGGGCCAGCGTTTCGCCGCCGTTCTCGAACTGCAGGTGCGCGGGCATCCAGACGCAGTCGCGCAGGTCTTCGGGCGGCTCGATCTTGATGTGCGCCAGCCGCGCGTAGGGAATCCAGTAGTACTTGCCGTTGACGAAGGCCTCGAGCACCGGGCCCAGGCGCATGTCGGCGTCGGCCAGCCATTCGAAGGGCGCGCCGTCGATGGTGCCGGCGATGGCGGGCGCGCCGTCGAAGGCGCGCTGGCGCAGGTCTTCGGCCAGCCCGCTCTCACCGCGGCCTTGCCGCAGCAGCGATTCGATGAGCAGTGCCAGCCATTCATCGGGCTGGCCGAAGATCATCGGCGTGCGCGTGCCGGCGAACACGTCGGCGCGCAGGCCTTCGCAGCGCACGGCCTCGCCGTACACCTGCTTCATGGGCACGGCGAGCGCGTCGAGCTCGGCCGCGACGGTGAGCTGGTTGAGCGCGCGCTCCCACTGTCCGAGCACGCACAGGAGCTGCGCCATGAAGACGCGGTGCTTGGGGTCGGAGGGCTTGGCGCGCACGTCGTCGCTCAGGGCCTTGAGGGCGGCCACCGGGTCGGCGGCCTTGAGGAAGTCTGCGGCGGTCGTCGTCATGGCGGGGTGCTCCTGGAGGCGTTCGGGTTCAGGTTCCGGCTCACGTGCGGGTGAACTGGCATTCGCGCACCGCGCCGCGCGCGCCGCTGGTCTTCTGCGGCGCCGACTTGATCTTCACCGTGCGGTAGCTGATGGAGACCAGCTCCGAGGGCACGCCCCAGTGCCCGCCGGAGTTGAGCACCAGCCGGCAGATGCGCGCGTTCTCCAGCGAGATCTCGAAGGTCGCCTGCGCCTCGGGCGACTGCGGATCGCCGCCGGCCTTGTAGGCGCTGATGACGACCTTCAGGTCTTTCTCCTGCGCGCGCAGCAGGCTGGCGAGCGTGGCCGTGGCCGCGTCGCTGCGGCGCGCGACGACCAGGTTGTGGGGCACGACCTGGTTCTGTGCGGACGACTCGGGCACCTGCACCGACCAGTAGTAGCCGCCGATGTTCAGGCGCGCCTTGCCGTCGTCGAAGACGCGTTCGAGCTCGCCCTCGACGGGCGAGCCCTTGCTCTCGATCATCATGACCAGGTCGGTCTCGGCCGAGCCGGTGCCGATCAATTCGTAGAACTGCCGTGCGTCTTCGGGGCTCCAGGAGCCGTCTTCGAGAAATGCCATGTCAACCTCCGGATTCGGACAAAGAAAACTGGACCGGGACCACGCGCACCTGCCTCATGGCCGCACGCCACCGTCTGCCGCGGCGGCGCTCCTGCGCAGCAAGGCCGCGAACACCTGGCGCTCGCCGCCGGCGGCCGGTGGCTGGCCGCCGCGCACGCGCACTTCCGACACGTCGGCCTGCGCCGCGGTGGCCACGCCGAACAGGCGCGGCGCGCTGTGGGGCGCGGCCGGCACCGCCATGACGAGCAGGCGCGCCTCGCCGGCCGCATCGAGCCAGGGCAGGTCGAAACGCTTGACCGCCGGTTGCTCGGGCGTGCCGCGCTTGAAGCGGTTGGTTTCGCCAGCCCCGTCGGGGTACACGGCCTGCAGCGCGCCGCGCGCGTCGATGCCGGTGATGACGAGGTCGAGCGAGCGGCCGCTGGTGTTGCGCACGTTCAGGCGCACGCGCTCGCCCGTCCGCAGTGCAGGCAGCACGCTCGCGGCCTCGGCGACGGGCACGCTGCGCAGCAGCCGGTCGGCGCTCCAGACTTCGAGCGCCGCATCGAAACCGTCGAGCTGGCCGCCCCTGGCATGGGCTTGCAACTGGGCCAGCCACTTGAGCTGCGCCAGCGCCTGCAGGCGGCGGCGCAGCGCGGCCACGTCGGGCACCACGACGGTGGAGGCAGCGGTGCCGAACACGGGCGCGAGCGCTTCGAGGCGATGGCCGGCGGGGCCGAGGTCGGTCCAGCGCACGTCGGCGCTCGCGGGGTCGTCGGCCAGGCGGATCGCGGCCGGGTAGTCGAGGCTCAGGCCGGCGGGCAGCGGCTTGTCGGCGCGCACGCGCAGCGCCGTCGCAGCCGGCTCGGCAACAGGCGTGACGCTCCAGAACGCGCTGCCCGGTAGGTCTTTCAGCGCCGCGGGCACGGCAAGCCACGCGCCGCCGAGCTTGATCTGCGCGATGGCGGCCGGTGCGCGGCGCACGGTGCCGTCGTCGAGCGTCGCGAGCACGCGCACCTCCTGCTGCGGCGCCAGGCCGTCGAGCAGGCCGGCCTTGACGGCCAGGCTGTCGCCGCTGCGCTGCGCGCCCCACACCGGGCGCGTGGACGCGGGCGCGCCGCTGTTGGCGAACAACGGCGCATCGAGGTTGCCCTCGGCCACGGGCGACGGCAGCTCGCGCGTGGGAAAGCGCTGCGCGAGTTCGTCGATGACCGGCGGGTACAGCGCGAGCACGCCGTCGAACAGGTCGCGCCAGGTGGCGGGCTTGCGCGCCAGCGACTCGACCACAGCCCAGGTCAGGAGGCCCTGCGGCCGGGCGCTTCGCGCCTTGCGCGGCAGGCGCAGCTCGGGCGTGATCTGGTGGCTCTCGGACGCGAACAGCGCCACGTAGCGGGCGCGCGGCACGGCGTCGCCGGTCGCTGGCGGAGACAAGGACCGTGCGGGCGATGCACCGCCCGTGAGCTGCGTCGTGCGCAGGCCGCGCCAGCGCACCTCGTCGTCGGCCGGGCCTTCGGCGGTTGCGGGCGCATCGCCGGTGCCGCGCGTCATGGAGTTGGCGGAGCAGGTGTCGAACACCGAGGCGACGAACACGTTCTTCGCGAGGAAGGCCTGGATCCAGGCGTCGAAGTCGACGTCGCGCAGGTCGCCGCTGAGCGCGGCATCGGCGCCGAGCGTGCCGCGCACGTCGCGCGCGAGAAAGTTCTCGGACAGGCCGTCGGGCTCCTGGTAGCGCTTGGCCACGTCGCGCAGGCGCGTGCCGTGGCCGGAGAAATACAGCAGCACGAAGTCGCCGCTGGCCGACTGCGCGAGCAGCCGCGCCAGGGCCTCGTGGATGGCCTGCGATTCGGGCAATGCAGCGCCGGGCACGCCGTCGGCGAGCACGGCGATGTCGGGCGCGGTGAAGCCCTGCTTGAGCAAGGCGTCGCGCATGAGCATCACGTCGTTGCGCGGCGCCTGCAGCCACAGGGCCTGCGGCTGGTTGACGAGTTCGGAGACGCCGACGAGCAGCGCGCGCTGCGCGGCCTGCGCGGCGACACCGCCCGCGCCCCACACCACCAGCGCGAGCAGGAACCGCAGGCTGCACGCGCGCCAGTTCATGGCGGCTCCGAGGCCGGTCCGGCCGACGCCACGAGCGGCGACGTCGCGAGCACCGACAAACCGCCGACGGGATCGGCCACGCGCAGGCGCCAGACGCCGTTCGGCCCCGGCCCGCCGACCACTTCGGCCGACATCGTGCGCAGCAGGCGATCGGCCTCGTCGATGCGCACTCCGTCCTTCCAGCGCACGACCAGGTTGGCCTGCGCCGCGACCGGCACCGTGGGCACCGAGCGGAAGCGCACCTCGTCCTCTTCCGCAGTGCTGCGCCCGCCGATGAGCCCCACGTTCTGGATCACCGCGAACAGCGCCACCGCCGCGAAGGCCGGGCGCGCCCAGCCTTCGGCGCCGAACCAGCGGCGGATGCTGCCCCACCAGCCGTCCTCGGGCCGCGGCAGCGGCCGGGCGGGCGATGGCGGCGGCGCGGCGGGGGCCTCCTCCTGCGGTTGCGCCAGCGCACGGCCCAATTGCAGGCCGGCATCGCGGTACAGCGCCTGGTAGTCGGTGCGCGGGTCCTGCGGGCCCAGCGGCGTGCCCGAGAGCACCGAGAACGCGCCGGCCACGCCGCGCAACGCGATGCGCCCGGGCTCGGGCGCGATGTCGGGCGCCGCGTGCGCGGCCCATTCGTCGTGCACCGCGCGGATCGCGGCGAGCCGCGTGGCCGACACCTCGCCGAGCACGCGCGCGGCCAGCTGCGGACTGGGTTCCAGCGTGAGCACGTTCCACGCCTGGACCACGCCGAACATCGGCTCGAAGGGCTCGTCGTCGGGCTCCAGCAGCACGTCGAAGGGGCCGGCCCAGTCGGGCTCGCCCGCGGCCATCCAGCCCTGCCAGAGGTCGCCGTGGATGCAGCGGTCGAGCAGCACGCCGAGCAGGCGCCCGTCGTGCACCACGCTCACGAGGCGGCCCGGCGCCCAGCGCGCGGTGAAGGCGCGCCGGGCGACAGCCTCGCGGCGCCGGGCCAATTCGGTCAAGGGGAGCAGCAGGTCCGACACCACCGGCGTGCCCGCGCCCGCGCTGCCGTGCGGCATCGCGACGGGTGCGGCGTCCGGCGGGGCATCGCCGGGCGGCGCGCCGGTTTCGAACGCATGGCGGATCACGCTGAGCGGGGGCCAGAGGTCGGTGGTCATGGCGTCTGTTCCTGAATGGCTATGTCTTCAGACATAAGACGCTTCAGCCCCGAGGATTTTGAAAACCTGCAGGATCGCCGCCATGTTGTCGGCCTCGATGGCGATGCCCAGGGTCTGGCCGATCCAGCTGCCGATGCGGGTCTGCGCATAGCCGGCGCCCAGCCCTTCGCGCTTGTGCACGAGGCCCAGCCGCCCGGCGCGGTAGTGGTACGAGGCGATGGCGTGGCGCGAGGCCACGCCCGACAACCCGCCCTCGGCCTCCTGCCCGAAGCCCTCGCACAGCAGGATGCGCTCGGGCTCGGGCAGCCCGGCGATGAAGGTGCGCGCCGCCAGCTGCACGGCCTGCGCGCTGAGGCCGTGCTCGGCCAGGCAACCGTCGAGGTCTTCGCCCGGCCCGAGTTCGTCTTCGAGCTGGGCCTCGGTGATCTGGTCGCCGATGGAGACCTTGCGGCGAAACGAACTGGCGCGCGTGCAGTCGATGAGGTAGCGGCGAAAGTACGCGCACAGCGCGAAGGCGGTGGACGGCGCGCTGTGGCCGGCACGCTCTTCCGACTCATCAGGATCGGCATCGAGCCGCAGCACCTTCACGTAGATGAACTGCGCCACCAGCTCCTGCCGCCCCTCGCCCAGCACCTGCAGCTCGGGCGGGTTGCAGGCCACGAGCGCCTCGCCCACGATGCGGTACATGGTGCCCATGTCGTCCGAGGACAGCGTCTGCCGGCGCCGCCAGAGGCGGACGAGTTCAGAGCTCTCGGCGGACGAAAGGGTTTCCTGCATGAAGGGCCAAGGGGGTCGAGAAAGGTGAGGTCAGTCGTCGACGCAGACGCCTTCGGTCGGAACGAGGCACTGCGGAAGATTCGCGCCGACCGGGCCACCGCGCGTGCGGATCGCACCCGACACCGCCGCCTGCGCCACGGCCAGGCCGCGCGGCAGCAGGATCCACAGCTGTCCGCGCTCCTTCATGCGGCGCGCGTTGGTGGCGGCCTGCTGGCCGTTGCCGAAGAAATAGTCGGCCCGCACCGCGCCGCGGATGGCGCCGCCGGTGTCCTGCGCAATGGTCAGGCGCTGCATGGGTGCGCCGCTGCCGGGCGTGCGCGTCGACACGAACACCGGGTAGCCCAGCGGCGTGCTGCGCGGATCGACCGCGATCGAGCGGCCGGCCGACAGCGGCACGCCGAAGGCGCCCACCGGGCCGCCCGCGGGCGAGGTCGATTCCTTGAAGAACACGTAGCTCGGGTCCTTGATGCCGGAGCCGGTCACCGCGCCGGCCGTGCGCCGCCCCGGCACCACCACCGCGCCGCTGGCCGTGGGCCGCGCCAGCGTGAAGCCGCGCGTGCGGATCACGCTGTTGTCGATGGCGCCCGTGTCTTCGTCGTCGCCGTCGTCCAGCGTCAGCTCGAGCGAGCCGCCGCGCACCTTCACGGCGCTGCGCGGCTTGCCGTTGGCGGCCTGCGCGATGGTCGGACGGAAGGGCTGGCCGTTCTGCTCGGCGTAGGCCACGCGCACGACTTCGCCGCTGGGCAGCTTGATGCGGCCCGAGCCCTGGATCTGCATCTCGTACAGCGCGGTGGCGCTGCTCACGAAGGCCAGCACCTTGGCGTTGGGCGCGCCCTTGGTCTCGATCTCTTCGCGCGTGTAGTACGGCAGCAGGCGCTTGCCGTCGATGCGCAGGCGCACCTTGCGGTCGAGCGTGTCGCGGGTGATGGCCGAGAGGTCGAGCGCATACAGGCCCGGTGCGCCCATGTCGCGCGTGCTCAGGCCGCTTTGCACGATCACGTTGCGACCTTCGACCTTCGCGGCCACCGTGCCGCTGCCGGCCGGGAGCTTGCGCGCATCGACGAACAGCATGTCCTCGGGCTGGCCGTAGACCGGGTAGATGAACGGCGCGACGTAGGTGCGGCTGCCCGCGATCTCGGGCTCGAAGTAGCCGGTGACCACGCCGTCGGGCTTGCGGTCGTCGTCGCGGATCTGATAAGCCGAGAACTCGCTCTCGAAGAAGCCGCGGATCGCCTGCGTGCTCTTGCCGTCGACCTTCAGCGCGCGCTCGCACACCTCTTTCCACTCGGCGCCGCGGCCGTTGAGCACCTTGCAGCTGCCCAGGAAGGCCGGCCAGCTTTCCGAGAAGTCGTCGCGCGCCCAGCCCGGCACGGCGTCGAAGCCGACCGAGGTGTAGGTGGCGAGCTGGGTCGAGAAGGTGCGCGCCTGCCCGGCCACGCTGCCGCCTGTGGGGCGGGCCGGTGCGGCCGCGGGGTCGGCCGTGGTGGGCGCGGTGGCGGCCGTGCCCGTGGCGGTCGGCGGCGTGTTGGCGCAGGCGGCCAACAGCACCAGCGCGACCACGGCGGCCGTTCGGCAAAGGGGAAGCGCGAAGTGCGGCGACGGTGACGTGTGCATGAAAGTCTCCTGGTCGTGGTCGTGGAAAGGGGGCCGAAAGCGGCCGACGCTCTACAGACGATTACTTCTCGACGATTTTGAAATTCGCGACGCCATAGACGTCGTTGCACGGCGGGGCGCCCGGCGCGCAGACCGGTTTGCCCAACAGCGGCGACGGCCCCGTGCCGCGCGTGGCTTCGAGTGCCGCGAGCACCGGCAGCGGGAACTGCGGGAACACGCCTTCGTTCTGCACGCCCGAGGCGCCGAAGTCGCGCTCGTGCTCGCTCACGAGCACCGCGAACTGGTTGGTGCCGGCCGGCCCGCCGGCGTCCATCGGCCACGAGGCACGCGGCAGCGCCAGCGCGGCGTTGGCGGTGATCTTGTTGTACTTGTCGAGCAGGTTCGGGAACAGCAGGAACATCTCGCCGCCGCTGGACAGCAGGAACACGTAGACGAAGCCGTCGCGCTTGCTGCGCACTTCGAAGGCCAGCTTGTCCTTGCCGATGGCGACCTCGGCCTTCTTCGGCGTGGCCGTGACTTCGAAGCCCGGGGCGGCGCCGGCCGCTAGCGATTGCAGGGATTCGGCGGGGGTGCGCGGCTTGGGCGGTGGCGGAGGTGGCGGCGGTGGGGGGGCCTCGGCGACCTGGGTGGGGGTGTCGGGGGGTGGTGCGGGCGTGGCGGTTTGCGCCGTCTTGCCGGCATCGCCTTCGCTGCCCGAGCGGCCGAGGAACCACCATCCGCCGCCCGCTGCGGCGACCAGCACGGCGGCGGCGACTGCGCCGAGGACGGCCTTGTTGCTGCCACCGCCCTTGTTGTTGTTCGCAACAGGTGCCTTGGCGGCGATCGGCTTCGGCATGTGGGCCGTGCCGATCACGGTCGGTGCATCGGCGCCCGACTGACTGCTTCGTGCGCCCGACGGCGGCACGGTGCGCGGCGTGGGCGCGATGCTGTGGCCGACCTCCAAACCCAGCGCCGCACGCAGCTCCGCCATCGACTGCGGCCGCGCTTCGGGCCGAACGCCCAGGCCCGCGTCGATCGCCGCGAGCAGCCGGTCGCTGTAGCGCTGGCGCAGGATGTCGTTGCCGGCCAGCGGCACGTAGCTGTCGGACAGCAGCCGCGCCACCGAGGGCGGCGGTGCCCGGCCGCACACGGCGACGTGCATCACGGCGGCGAGCGCGTAGACGTCGGTCCAGGCGCCCTGCGACATGTCGGGCATCTCGGCGTACTGCTCGATGGGCGCGTAGCCGGGCTTGAGGATGACGGTGATCGCCTGCGTCTTGTCGGTGATCACGCGGCGCGCGGCACCGAAGTCGAGCACCACGGGGCGGCCGGAGCCTTCGAGCAGGATGATGTTGTCGGGGGCGATGTCGCGGTGGTAGCAGTGGGCGTTGTGCATCACGGCGAGGGCCTGCGTGACGCCGTCCATGATGCGGGTGAGCCAGGCTTCGTCGACGCCTGCGGGGATCGCCACCAGGGCCTCTCGCAGGGTGTCGCCCTTGTAGAAGGGCATGACCATGTAGGTGGTGCCCTTTTCTTGCCAGAAGCGGTAGACCTTGAGTAGCGAGGGGTGGTCGAACTGGGCGAGGAGGCGGGCTTCGTTGATGAAGCTGCGCATGCCGAGGTCGAAGGTTTCTCTGTGTCTTTCTGACAAGGGGACTACGGTGCCGTCCTGCTGTCTTGTGGAGAGCGATGTCGGCAGGTATTCCTTGATGGCTACTACGCGCTCCAGCGTGTGGTCCCAGGCTTCGTAGACGACGCCGAAGCCGCCTTGGCCTACGACTCGGGTGACTTCGAATTCGGCGAGGCGGCTGCCTACGGGGAGGAGGCCTGCGTCGTGGGTGGCTGTGGCGGGACTTGTTACCGGGGTGCCTGAGGCTGTGGTGAAGCCGCCGGCTGTGATGACTGTGGCCCCGCCTGTGTCAGCTTCGGTTGTGGGCGTGCGTGAGACGACTCGGGTGCGGTCGTCTTCCGGGGGAAGGGCGTTGTCGGTCATTGACCTGCTCCTGCTAGGTGAACGCCGTTTTGGGTTTGCTTCCCGAGGCCGGGTCTCGCCCCGGCAGGCGACCTACTTTTCTTTGCTTCGCCAAAGAAACGTAGGCAAAAGAAAGGCGACCCT
>NZ_JBWKPA010000009.1:0-239004 GCF_059416405.1 Variovorax sp. GW821-FHT09D04 | reverse complement strand
AAGCGCTTGACGCCGAAGCTCACGGGGTGGTCGGCGTTGTTCAGGTGGCCGAAGCGGATCACGCGCTCCTGCTGCGCCCACGACGGGGCGGTGAGGCCGGCGCACAGGCCGGCCACGGCAAGCATACGAAGAAGTTTCACGAAGGGTCCTCAGGCAGGAAGGAAGAAAGGGGGAAGGAAAAAATGCCGGACGGAGGCGATCGTATTTTTGTTGGAAAGAATTTCCATAATGGAAATCCCTTCCCCGAGTTCTGCTACGCTGGCGGACCCTGAGTGGCGGGCCGCATCGCCCGCGTTGACGAGACGACATCTGGAGGACGAAATGAGCGGAATACTGGAACGCAGCTTCAAGGTGCTGGAACATCTGGCGGAGCATCCCGAGGGGTGCGCGCTGTCGGCGTTGGCCAGCGAATTGCAGATTCCATTGAGTGCATCGCACCGATTGCTCGCGGAGCTCATCCGCTGCGGCTACGTGCGGCAGGAGGCACGCGACGGCCACTACGTGCTGACCATCAAGCTGGTCTCGATCAGCCTGTCGTTCCTCAGCCGCTCGGGCATCGTCGACATCGCGCAGCCGCTGCTCGACCAGCTGGCTTCGACCTCGGGCGAGCTCGTGCGCCTGGCGGTGGTCGACGGCGAAGACCTGACCTTCGTTGCCAAGGCGCAGGGCGCCACGCACGGCCTTCGCTACGACCCCGACATGGGCCTGTCGGTGGCGCTCTCGTGCAGCGCCGCCGGGCACGCGTGGCTGTCCACCATGGGCGAGGACGACGCGATGGCGCTCGTCGCCAAGAAGGGGCTGGGCAAGCCCGAGGACTACGGCCCCAAGGCCCCCACGTCGCTCAAGGCCGTGATGGCTTTCGTGAAGGCGGCGCGCCAGCGCGGCTTCAGCATGATCAACGAGGTGTTCGCCCCCGCGATGACCGCCATGGCCGCGCCCGTGTTCGGCGCCGATGGCACGGCGATCGGGGTCGTCACCATCGCGGGCCCGTCGGTGCGGCTCACGCCGCAGCGCATGGAGGCGCTGGGACCGGCGCTGTGCCAGGCCGCCGAAGAGGTGGCGCGCGCCAGCGGGGCCTCGGCGTTGTTCAAGAAGAGGGCGTAGGCCCAGCCGTTTGCACCATCCCCAACAAAGAGAAGGAGACATCACCATGAAGACGAAGCATTCGAAGCGCACCCTGCTGCTGGCCGCCATGGCGGCGGCCCTCGCGTTCGCCGCCCCTGGTGCGTTCGCACAGCTCAAGGAGCGCACCATCAAGTTCGCGTTCCAGAACCAGGCCGGCCATCCGCAGGCGCAGGGCGCGCAGAAGTTCGCCGACCTCGTGGCCGCGAAGTCGGGCGGCAAGATCACCGTGAAGCTGTTCCCCGGCGGCACGCTGGGCGGCGACCTGCAGACGGTGTCGGCGCTGCAGGGCGGCACCGTGGAGATGACCGTGCTCAACGCCGGCATCCTGTCGGCGCAGGTGAAGGAGTTCGCGGCCTACGACTTCCCGTTCCTCTTCAACAGCGGCAAGGAAGCCGACGTCGTCACCGACGGCCCCTTCGGCCAGAAGCTGATGGCCAAGCTGGAGGACAAGGCGCTGCACGGCCTGGGCTACTGGGACCTGGGCTTTCGCAACCTGACGAACAGCAAGCGTCCGATCGTCAAGGCCGACGACATCGCGGGGTTGAAGATTCGCGTGATCCAGTCGCCGATCTACATCGACATGTTCAGCGCACTGGGCGCCAACGCCACGCCGCTGCCGTTCCCCGAGCTGTATCCCGCGCTCGACCAGAAGGCGGTCGACGGCCAGGAGAACCCGAACACGACCATCCTGTCGTCCAAATTCGCGGAAGTGCAGAAGTACATCACCCAGACCCGCCACATCTACAACCCGCAGGCGCTGCTGATCAGCCGCAAGACCTGGGACGGCATGAGCGCCGACGAAAAGAAGATCGTCAACGAGGCCGCCGCGGAGGCGACCACGTTCCAGCGCCAGGCCTCGCGCGGCGCCGCCGACAGCGCGCTCGATGCGCTCAAGAAGGCTGGCATGACGGTCTCCGAACTGCCGCCCGAAGAGATGGCGAAGCTGCGCGCCAAGGTGAAGCCGGTGATCGACAAGTACACGGCCTCGGTCGGCGAGGCCACCGTCAAGGAACTGATGGCGGAGATCGAGAAGGCGCGCAAGTAGCAGGCGAGCGCGCCCTTGATCCGGGGCGCCTTGCCTTCATCGTCCCCGGTTCCCGGTCAGAGCTCGCGGTAGTCCCGGATGCGCGCGCGTGCGAGCCGCTGCGCCGCTGCAACGGCCGCCGGATCGGCCGCGGCCGCATCGGGCAACCAGTGGAAGGCGTCCGGGCCGTGGCACAGCAGCAGGCCGTCCTTGAAGCGGCGGGCCTTGGTGTAGGCCTCCCAGCCGTGGCGCACCTCGCTGTGGCGGCCCCGCGCATGGGAGCCGCTCTCCGACAGCGAGAAGTCGATCTCGTCGTTGTAGAAGGGGCTCTGCCTGAAGCGATGGAGGGCCAGTCGGGCGATGGCCGGCGCGCTCAGCAGCAGCGCGATGCCGACCGCGAAAACGCCCGCCAGGACGGGCAACCCTTCGAAGACGCACACGGCCAGGGCCAGGGCGAACAGCAGCGCCAACGGCCACTTGAACCGGACCCACCAGACCTGCTGCAGGTTGCGCAGGAAGCCGGTGAGCACATGCGCCTGCGAGAACTGGAAGCGGTAGCTGATCTGCATCTTTGAATTCCGAGACGGGCCGTGCGGGAGGGCGCGCGGGGCGGGATTCTGACCGCTTTTTCCGGGCGCCGGTGCGCTCCGGCGATGTTCCAAGTTGGGGCCTCTCCACGCCACTCGCCCCAAACAACGCACCTTGTTAGGGCTTTGCGCCTCAATCTGGTTCTCTGATCCGGCAAAATGCAGGATTCGCATAAGGTTATGCACCGTTTTGGAAAACAGAGGATTGATTGGAATGAAGCACGCATCCGTCGGGGGGTTCCTCGCACACGTCGCACAACGCAACCCCGGACAGCCCGAGTACCTGCAGGCCGTGACCGAAGTGATGGAGAGCCTGTGGCCCTACATCGAGAAGCACCCCAAGTACACGAGCCACAGCCTGCTGGAGCGGCTGGTGGAGCCCGAGCGCGTGATCATGTTCCGCGTGTCCTGGGTGGACGACCACGGCGAGGTGCAGGTCAACCGCGGTTTCCGCATCCAGCACAGCCTGGCCATCGGCCCCTACAAGGGTGGCATGCGCTTCCACCCCTCGGTGAACCTGTCGATCCTCAAATTCCTGGCCTTCGAGCAGACCTTCAAGAACGCGCTGACCACGCTGCCCATGGGCGGCGGCAAGGGCGGCGCCGACTTTGATCCCAAGGGCAAGAGCCAGGGCGAGGTGATGCGCTTCTGCCAGGCCCTGGTGACCGAGCTGTTCCGCCACGTGGGCTCCGACACCGACGTGCCGGCCGGCGACGTGGGCGTGGGCGGCCGCGAGGTCGGCTTCATGGCCGGCATGGTCAAGAAGCTCACCAACCGCGCCGACTGCGTGTTCACCGGCAAGGGCCTGAGCTTCGGCGGCTCGCTCATCCGTCCTGAAGCCACAGGCTACGGCAACGTCTACTTCGCGCAGGAAATGCTCAAGCGCAAGGGCCGCAGCTTCGACGGCCTGCGCGTGAGCGTCTCGGGCGCGGGCAACGTGGCGCAGTACACCATCGAGAAGGCCATGGCGCTGGGCGCCAAGGTGGTCACGGTGTCCGACTCGAGCGGCACCGTGGTCGACGAGGAAGGCTTCACGCCCGAGAAGCTGGCCGTGCTGATGGACGTGAAGAACCACCTCTACGGCCGCGTGAGCGACTACGCCGAGCGCACCGGCACCCGCTTCGTGGCCGGCGCCACGCCGTGGCACGTGCCGGTCGACGTGGCACTGCCCAGCGCCACGCAGAACGAGCTCAACGAGGAAGACGCGCGCACGCTGGTGAAGAACGGCGTGGTGTGCGTGGCCGAAGGCGCCAACATGCCCTCGACCATCGAGGCCGTGAAGGTGCTCGAAGGCCACGGCGTGCTGTACGCGCCGGGCAAGGCCAGCAACGCGGGCGGCGTGGCCACGTCGGGCCTGGAGATGAGCCAGAACGCGGCTCGGCTGTCATGGACGCGCGACGAGGTCGATGCGCGCCTGCTGCAGATCATGCAGGGCATCCACGAGTCGTGCCTGCACTACGGTTCGCGCGCCGACGGCAGCGTGAGCTACGTGGATGGCGCGAACATCGCCGGCTTCGTGCGCGTGGCCGATGCGATGCTGGCGCAGGGCGTGGTCTGAGCGTTGCCTGAGCGTGCGGGCGCACCTCAGAGTTCGATGAACGAAGAGGTCGCCTTGTTCAGGGCCAGGCGGCCCTTCGCGGTGATCGATTCCACCTGGGCCAGCTGATGGATCGCGCGCTCGTCGGGCGCGTGCTCCGACGGCGGAATGAAGGCAGTCACGAGGTCGGCGGCACGCAGCACGCGCAGCCTGTCGATGTCTGCGGGCGTGTGGAGGACGTATGGCAATTTCTGCTCGGCGAGGGTCCGAAGAAATTCCATGGACATGGGTCGTCTCCTTGTGTTGAGGGGAGGGCGGTTCGGACATTGTGCGCACAAACAATTAGCGCTGTCTAAACCCTGCGCCGCGCATGCCTTTCGAGGCGTGTACCGAAGTTTCCAGTTCTTTCTGCGGGCGCGAGGGACGTGCCACTTTGTTTCTGGTCGTAGCCATGCTTTCGGCCAGCGTGGCGGGGTCCATGCATTCGCCATCGGCCCAGGTCTGGCGCAAGGTGGTGCGCAGGTCGGTCAGGTCGCGCCGCTGCGCGCGCAGGCCGGCCATGAGCTGGTCGATTTCGCGCACGCGGCCGTCGAGCCGTTCGAGCAGGTCGTCCCCCGAGAAGACCTCGCAGCCTGCGAAGGCGCTGCGCAGGCTGTCCAGCGAGAAGCCGAGGTTCTGCGCGATCTGGATCAGCTGCAGTCGCTTGAGCGCGGCCTCGGTGTAGACGCGGTACCCATTGGCGCCGCGCTCGGGCGCGGGCAGCAGGCCGCTTTGTTCGTAGAAGCGGATGGCCGAGGGCGCCATGCCGGTCTTGTCTGCCAGTTCACCGATTTTCATATCGCTTGACCTTCAAGTTGGCTTGAATCTTAGCATCGGGTTTTTCCACTTCACCACCCGGTCCTCATCGTGAACTCCTCGCCGCTTTTCCTGCCGCTGACCCTGCCCAACGGGAGCGTCCTGCCCAACCGCCTGGCCAAGGCCGCCATGGAGGAAAACATGGCCGACGCCGGGCAGTTGCCGGGCGCGGCGCTGCACGACCTGTACCGCGTCTGGGCGCAGGGCGGGGCGGGCCTGATCCTCACGGGCAACGTGATGATCGACGGCCGCGCGCTCACCGGCCCGGGCGGTGTCGTGCTCGAAGCCGATACGCCGCTCGAGCGCTTCACTGAATGGGCCGTGGCCGCGCGCAGCGGCGGCGCGCAGGTGTGGATGCAGATCAACCATCCGGGCCGGCAGGTGCAGAGCAACATGGGCGGCACGGCCTGGGCGCCGTCGTCGGTGGCGCTCGATCTGGGCAAGCACAGCAAGCTTTTCGTGCAGCCCCGGGCCATGAGCGAGGCGGAGATCGCCGAGACCGTCGACCGCTTCGCTGCCACGGCGCAGGCCGCCGAGCGCGCGGGCTTCACCGGCGTGCAGGTGCATGCGGCGCACGGCTACCTGCTCTCGCAGTTCTTGTCGCCGCTGACCAACCAGCGCACCGATGCCTGGGGCGGCAGCCTGGAGAACCGCGCGCGCTTCTTGCTCGACGTGGTGCGTGCCGTGCGGGCCCGCGTGGCGCCTGGCTTCGCCGTGGCCGTCAAGCTCAACTCCGCCGACTTCCAGCGCGGCGGTTTCTCGGAGAACGATGCGAAGCAGGTCATCCGCTGGCTCAACGACGAGGCCGTGGACCTGGTCGAACTGTCGGGCGGCAGCTACGAGAGCCCGGCGATGCAGGGCCGCACCGCCGACGGCCGCACGCTGGCGCGCGAGGCCTACTTCCTGGAGTTCGCCCGGGAGCTGGCCGCCGAGGCGCGCATGCCGGTCATGACCACGGGCGGCATCGTGCGCCGCGCCGTCGCCGAACGGGTGCTGGGAGAAGGCGTCGCCGTGGTGGGCATGGCCACCGCATTGGCCGTGGCGCCCGACCTGCCCGCACGCTGGCGCGCGGGCGAAGACGCGGCGGCGCAGAGCCCGCAGGTCGACTGGAAGGACCAGGTCATGGCCGCGCTGGCGCGCATGGCGCTGGTGAAGCGCCGCCTGCGCACGCTGCGTACGGGCCGCAACAGCGCGCCTGTGCATTCGCCCTTCCTGACCTTGGTGCTCGATCAGCTGCGCACGAAGCGGCTGACGAAGCGCTACCGGCGCTGGCTGGGGGCGCGCACGGCGTGAGCCGCCGCTATCGATTGGCCGGTTGAATGGGCCAGGCGGTGGTGTCGGGCCGCAGCAGGTGCCAGACCACGGGCGCGATGCCTTCGAAGGTGGCGCGGTAGCGGTCGGACAGCCGGTTCTCGTCGGTCACGTCGCGGATCACGATGCCGTCGATGCGCTGCGGATGCGCACGGAACACCTGCGCATAGATCTCGGGATCGGCCTCGCCCGAATCGCCCACGAGCAGGAAGCGGCGCTGCGGAAATTCGGCCAGCAGCCGCTCGATCACGCCGAGCTTGTGTGCGCGCGAATCCTCGGCGCTGGGGATCAGCGTGCGCCACGTCGTGCTCTCGCGCAGGTGCATGCTGCCGGCGGGGAAGTCGGCGTCGCGAATGAAGTCGGTGAGCGCGGGGTACAGCTGGATCGGGCTGCCCGAGAGGTAGTGAAAGCGCGTGCCGGGCGCCTGCGCCAGCGCGCGGTAGTGCGCCGCCATGCCCGGCGCGGCCTCGAAGCGGCGCGCGAAGGTGTTCAGCAGCATCTCGCGCCGGTCGCGCACCTGCGTGCGCTTGATGGTGTCGTCGATGTCCGAGATGACCGACACGCCCTGCGCCGGCACAATCTGCGCACGGCCGCGAAAGCGCGGCAGCAGCTCGCCCGGGCCGGTCACGCCATGGAAGGGCAGCCACTCCTGCGACGCCGGGATGTGCGAGGCCTCGACGACCGCGCGCAGGTTGCTGCGGCCGTCGGCGCCCGTGGGCGGCATCGTGAGGCGCGTGGCCGAGCCGTCGAAGACGACGTCGATCACCTTGTCTTCTTCCGACTCGGCATGGAACAGCGCGGTGCGCTGGCTGAAGCGCAGCCGCGCGGCCGGCGTGAGCTTCTTCAGGTTCATGCCGAGGTAGCGCGCGAGCGCGGCGTCCAGGCCCCAGCGGTGCTCGCGCTCGAACACCCAGGCATGCACGTCGACCTCGAGCCGGCCGTCGGCCGTGGGGCGCGCGGTGCCGGGCATGAACAGCGCCTCTTCGTCCGACTCCAGCGGCCCGGCGGCCTGCAGGGCCTGCAGCGGCGCGAGGCCGGCGAGCAGGGCGGCACCGGCCAGCACGGTGCGACGCGACAGTTGTGGCGAGGTACCGGGCGCGCGGTGCTTGATTGTCATGCCGCGATGCGTTCGTAGGTCACGAAGCTGAAGGGCAGGCCGTCCTTGGCCGAGACGTGCGACTCGCGCTGCGTCTCGCGCCACACGGCGGCGTCGAGCACGGGGGCGTGCGCGTCGCCTTCGTAGTCGCGAGCGATCTCGGTGACCACCGCGCGTTGGGCCAGCGGCTCGGCTTCGGCGTAGATCTGTGCGCCGCCGATCACCCAGACTTCGGGTGCGTCCGACGGCGTGCACAGCGACAGCGCATCGGGCAGGCTGCCGACCGCTTGCGCGCCTTCGGCCTGCCAATCGGCTTGCCTGGTGACCACGATGTTCCGGCGGCCCGGCAGCGGGCGAAAGCGCGGCGGCAGCGAATCCCAGGTCTTGCGGCCCATCACCACGGGCGCGCCCGCGGTCTGCTGCTTGAAGTGCGCCATGTCCTCGGGCAGGTGCCAGGGAATGGTGTTGTTCACGCCGATCACGCCGTTGGCGGCGCGCGCGAAGATCAGGTTGATGCGGGGCGTGGTGGCACTCATGGCACTCACACCGCCACCGGCGCCTTGATCGGATCGCCGTGCTTGTAGTCCAGCACTTCGAAGTCTTCGTACTGGTAGTCGAAGATCGAATCGGGCTTGCGCTTGATGTGCAGCGTGGGGTAGGGGAAGGGCGTGCGGCTGAGCTGCAGCTTCACCTGCTCGGCGTGGTTGCTGTAGATGTGGCAGTCGCCGCCGGTCCAGATGAAGTCGCCCACGTCGAGGTCGCACTGCTGCGCGACCATGTGCGTGAGCAGCGCGTAGCTGGCGATGTTGAAGGGCACGCCCAGGAAGATGTCGGCGCTGCGCTGGTAGAGCTGGCAGCTGAGCTTGCCGCGCTCGCCCTCGGCTTGCGGCGGTGCCACGTAGAACTGGAAGAAGGCGTGGCAGGGCATGAGCGCCATCTTCGAGAGCTCGGCCACGTTCCAGGCGCTCACGATGATGCGGCGCGAGTCGGGGTTGGTCTTCAGCGTCTTGATGACGTCGGAAATCTGGTCGATGTGGCCGCCGTCGGGCGTGGGCCAGCTGCGCCACTGCACGCCGTACACGGGGCCCAGGTCGCCGTCTTCGCGCGCCCATTCGTCCCAGATGGTGACGCCGCGTTCCTTGAGCCAGTTGTTGTTGCTGGAGCCGGTCAGGAACCACAGCAGTTCCTGGATGATGGACTTGAGGTGCACCTTCTTCGTGGTCACCAGCGGAAAGCCCTCGTTCAGGTCGAAGCGCATCTGGTGGCCGAACACGCTCTTGGTGCCCGTGCCCGTGCGGTCGCTCTTGAACACGCCGTGCGTGTCGACGTGGCGCATGAAATCTTCGTACTGGGAGCGGACGGGGCGGGCAGGGAGGGTCATGTTGGGAATTTTACGGGGCGGCGCTAGCATCGGCCGATGACCGGCCATGACCACTCCCACGACCATTCCCACGACCACAGCGAACTCGGCGAGATGGACCTGCGCGTGCGCGCCCTCGAAAGCGTGCTCACGCAAAAAGGCTACATCGACCCCGCCGCGCTCGACGCGCTGATCGACACCTACCAGACCCGCATCGGCCCGCGCAACGGCGCACGGGTGGTGGCGCGGGCCTGGGTCGACCAGACGTTCCATGAATGGCTGATGGCCGACGCCACGGCGGCCATCGCCTCGCTGGGCTACACAGGCCGACAAGGCGAGCACATGGTCGCGGTGGCCAACACCGACGACCAGCACCACATGGTCGTCTGCACCCTGTGCAGCTGCTACCCCTGGCCCGTGCTCGGCCTGCCGCCCACCTGGTACAAGAGCGCGCCGTACCGTTCGCGCGCCGTGAAAGACCCGCGCGGCGTGCTGGCCGACTTCGGCACCACCTTGCCCGAGACCACGCGCATCCGCGTCTGGGACTCGACCGCCGAGGTGCGCTACCTCGTGATCCCGCGGCGCCCGGCGGGCACCGAGGGCTGGAGCGAAGACGAACTCGCCGCGCTGGTCTCGCGCGATTCGATGATCGGCACGCGCGTGGTCGAGGCGCCCTCGGCAAGGAGTGCTGCATGACCTACACGACCCACGCCGACCTCGGCGGACAACCCGGCTTCGGCCCCGTCACGCCCGAGCCCGAAGGCGAGCTGTTCCACGGCGCCTGGGAGCCGCGCGCGCTGGCGCTCACGCTGGCCATGGGCGCCACCGGCTCCTGGAACATCGACACCAGCCGCGCCGCGCGCGAGACGCTGCCCGACTACCGCGACCTGAGCTACTACCAGATCTGGCTCGGCGCGCTGGAGCAGCTGATGCTGCAACGCGGCCAGGTCTTCGCGGACGAGATCGAATCCGGGCAGATGCACCATCCGGCCGCGCCGGTCGCCCGCGTGCTGCAGGCCGCGAACGTGCCCGCCGTGCTCGCCAAGGGCTCGGGCACCGAACGCCCCGCGCCGGCGCCCGCGCGCTTTGCGGTTGGCCAGGTCGTGCGCATGCACCTCGGCCGCGTCGACCACCACACGCGCCTGCCGGGCTACGTGCAGGGCAAGCGCGGCACCATCGAACACATCCACGGCGCGCACGTGTTCGCCGATGCGAATGCGCAGGGCCTGGGCGAGCAGCCGCAATGGCTCTACACCGTGGTCTTCGAAGAGGCCGAGCTGTGGGGCGACGCCGCGCCGCGCCAGAACCTGGCCGTGTCGGTCGATGCGTGGGAAAGCTACCTGGAGCCCGCGGCATGAAGGCGAACGACATGCCGCCGCTCGCACTCGCCCCGGGCATGCCGCGCGACGCCGACGGGCCGGTGTTCAGGGAACCGTGGGAGGCGCAGGCCTTTGCGATGACGCTCGCGCTGCACGAGCGCGGGCTGTTCAGCTGGGTCGAATGGGCCGAGGCGCTGGCCACCCAGATCACGGCCGCGCAGGCCGCGGGCGACCCGGACACGGGCGACACCTACTACCGCCACTGGCTCGCTGCGCTCGAAGGCCTCGTGGCCCGCAAGGGCGCGAGTTCCGGCGACGAGCTGGCCCGCTACCGCCACGCTTGGGACCATGCGGCGGAGCGCACGCCGCACGGGCAGCCGATCGAGCTGCGCGGCGAAGACTTTCCGGGCTAGACGCGGATCACGCGGCCAGGGTTCAGGATGTTCTTCGGATCGAGCCCGCGCTTGATCGCCCGCATCATCTCCAGCGCCACCGGCGACTTGTGCTTCTCGAGCTTGTCGACCTTGAGCGAGCCCACGCCATGCTCGGCCGAGAACGAGCCGCCGAACTGCTCGACCGCGTCGTAGACCAGCGTGTTGATGCGCTCTTCCTCGTTCTTCAAAAACGCCTTGGTGTCGATGTTCTCGGGCGCCTGCACGTTATAGTGCAGGTTGCCGTCGCCCAGGTGGCCGAAGTTCACCAGCCGCACGCCGGCGATCTCGCGTTTCAGCAGTGCGTCGGTAGCTTCCACGAAGGCGGGAATGCGCGACACCGGGATCGAGATGTCGTGCTTGATGTTCAGCCCCTCTTCGGCCTGCGCGAGCGGAATGCTCTCGCGGATGTGCCAGAGCTGGTGCGCCTGCGTGAGGTTCTCGGCCACCACCGCGTCGGTCACGCAGCCGTCTTCGAAGGCGGTTTCGAGCAGCGCCTCGAAGCGCGCGCGGGCGTGGTCCTCGGACTCGCTGTCGGAGTTCTCGAGCAGCACGCAATACGGCACGGCCTCGTCATTGATGAAGGGCACGCGCAGCTGCGGCATGTGCTTGTCGACCAGGCTCAGCGCGAACTTGCCCATCACCTCGAAGCCCGTGAGGCCCGAGCCCAGGTGCTTGTGCGCCAGGCCCAGCAGCGTGACCGCGTGGTCGAGCGAAGGCACGGCCGCCCAGGCCGTGAGCTGCGCGGCGGGCAGCGGGTACAGCTTCATGGTGGCGGCGGTGATGACGCCCAGCGTGCCTTCGCTGCCGACGATCAGGTCGCGCAGGTCGTAGCCCGTGTTGTCCTTGCGCAGGCCGCTCGTGCCTTCCCAGATCTCGCCCTGCGGCGTGACCACTTCCAGGCCCAGGCACAGGTCGCGCGTGTTGCCGTAGCGCACCACCTGCGTGCCGCCCGCGTTGGTCGCGAGGTTGCCGCCGATGGTGCAGCTGCCCTCGGCCGCCAGGCTCAGCGGGAACAGGTAGCCGGCTTTCTCGGCCGTCTCCTGCAGGGTCTGCAGGATGCAGCCGGCCTCGACGGTCATCGTGAGGTTGGCGGCGTCGATGCTGCGGATGGCGTTCAGTCGCTGCAGGCTCAGCACCACCTGCGTGCCGCTGTCGTCGGGAATGGAGCCGACCGCCAGGCCGGTGTTGCCGCCCTGCGGAATGACGGCCGTGCCGGCCGCGGCGCAGGCCTTGACCACGTCGGCCACCTGCTGCGCATTGGCCGGGCGCACCACGGCGAGCGACTTGCCGCGCGCGCGCTTGCGCCAGTCCTGCTCGTAGGCCGCGAGGTCGCCCTCGGTCAGCACGTGCGTGGCGCCGACGATGGCGCGCAGTTGGTCGATGAGGGAAGAAGAGGTGGTCATTGGGCGGAAGCCTCCAGGGGACGGGCAGCGGCAGCGGCCTTGGCGTGGCGCAGGCGAAGGCGCACATGCCACGCGCAGGCCGCGAAGAGCACGAGGCACAGCAGCACCTCGACGAGCGCGAGGACCTGCCCCACGCCGTTGGTGTCGCTCCAGGCGCGCACCACGCCCTCGGTGAAGTAGAGCCAGATCATCAGGCTGACCCAGCGGTAGGTGTACATGCGGTTCTTGTAGAGCCCCGCGAGCGGAATGACCAGCGGCAGCACCTTCAGCGCCAGCAGCGAGCCGCCCGGGCGCAGCGGCGCCAGCCACAGCTCCCAGGCCAGGCCCAGCACGATCAGGCCGACGAGGCTGCCCACGGCGGCCCATCGGGTGGCGCGGACGGAAGAGGGCGGGAGTGGGGTGTCGGACACAGTGGCGGCGAAAGAGGAAGAGGGGGCGCACCGGGGTGTGGAGCGCCTCTGGAAAGAGCGGATGGCATGATACCGGGCATGAATCGTCGGCAGCTTTGGAGGGATCTTTCGCGCTTTCCTTGGCGCAACACCGCAGCGGTATTGGGCGAGCGTTTCCGCGAAGACCGCCTCGGCCTCACGGCCAGCAGCCTGACCTTCACCACCACCATCGCCATGGTGCCGTTCTTCACGGTGGCGCTCGCCCTCTTCACCGTGTTTCCGATGTTCGCCACCATGCAGGGCCGCCTGCAGCGCTGGCTGATCGAGAGCCTGATTCCCGACAACATCGCGCGCCAGGTGCTGGGCTACCTGAACCAGTTCGCGAGCAAGGCCAGCGGCCTCGGCATCGCGGGCCTGGTGGTGCTGTTGATCACCGCCATCGCGCTGATCCTCACGATCGACAAGACGCTCAACAACATCTGGCGCGTGCGCACGCCGCGGCCGCTCGCGCAGCGGGTGCTGATCTACTGGGCCACCATCACGCTGGGGCCGCTGATCCTCGCGGTGAGCCTGTCGACCACCTCGTACGTGTTCGCCGCTTCGCGCGACGTGGTGGGCGGCGGCATCGTCAAGCTGGCCTTCGACACCCTGGAATTCCTGCTGCTCGCGGCCGGCATGGCCGGGCTGTACCACTACGTGCCGAACACCACGGTGCGCTGGTCGCACGCCTGGGCCGGCGGCCTCTTCGTGGCGGCGGCCATCGAGATCGCCAAGCGCGTGCTGGGCTACTACCTGAGCCTGGTGCCGACCTACTCGGTGCTGTACGGCGCCTTCGCCACCTTCCCGATCCTGCTGGTGTGGATCTACGTGGCCTGGGTGATCGTGCTGCTGGGCGCCGTCATCGCGGCCTACCTGCCGAGCCTGCTGACGGGCGTGGCGCGCCGGGGCGGCGCGGCGGGCTGGCCGATGCAGCTCGCGATGGAGGTGCTGCAGCACCTGGCGCGCGCGCAGGCCACGCCGGCCAAGGGCATGGGCGCGAGCGAGCTGCTGACGCGCATGCGCGTCGACGGGCTGCAATTGGCGCCGGTGCTCGAGGCGCTGGTGCGGCTCGACTGGATCGCGCCGCTGGCCGAGGAGCCCGCCAACCAGGACCCGCGCTACGTGCTGCTGGCCGACCCGTCGACACCCATCGAGCCGCTGCTGCGCGAGCTGCTGATGCCGCGCGCGGAACCACTCGAAGACCTGTGGCAGAAGGGCCCGCTGCGCACGCTGCGGCTGGGCGACGTGCTATTGATCTAGGAGCGTCCTGGCGTTCGGGCCGTCAGATCTTGACGCGGCCGGCCCAGATGTCCCGGTACATCGTCCAGTCGCCCATGAAGGAGTACAGCGGGCGCTTGAACGAGGCGGGCTTGTTCTTCTCGAAGCCGAAGTGCCCGACCCAGGCGAAGCCGTAGCCCGCCACCAGCCCGGCCAGCAGCCACCACGGATTGAGCGTGACCACCAGGGCCACGAGGCACAGCAGCGAGATCGTCGAGCCCGCGAAATGCAGCCGCCGGCAGGTGACGTTGGCGTGCTCGGTCAGATAGAAGGGATAGAACTCGGCAAAGCTCGTGAAGCGGCGCGGATCGACCGGGGCCGGCGCGTCCGGTGCGGCAGGGGTGGAGGTGTTCATCGTGGGTCTCCTGCGCCCCGCAGGGGCTTTGTTGATAATAGCCACGACCCCGCGGCCGCACCACCCGGGTTCGCCATCCCACCTTCGCCGTATCCACCTTGAGCGCTGTTCCCGTCGTCCCCGTCGATTCTTCCGCCGATGCCAACGCGTTGTGGGTCGTCTGCCTGTGCGCCGAATGGTGCGGCACCTGCCGCGACTACCGGCCGCTGCTGGTCGAGCTGGCAAAGGCGCACCCGCAGTTCCGCTTCGCCTGGGTCGACATCGAGGACCACGCCGAGATCGCCGACGCCTTCGACGTCGAGACCTTCCCGACCCTGCTGGTGGCGGGCGCCGACGGCACGCGCTTTCTCGGTCCGCTGCTGCCGCACATCGAAACGCTATCGCGCCTGCTCGGCGCGCTGCAGCCGCCGCAGCCTTCCAGCCTCGACGTCGACCTGCTGCTGGCCGTGCTCGAGAAAAAGCCCGCGGCCTTCGCGGTCTGACCGCTTCGGAGCTTCCCTCCCATGAACATCCTGATCTTTGGCGCCACCGGCATGGTGGGGCAGGGCGTGTTGCGCGAGTGCCTGCTGGCGCCCGACGTGGAACGCGTGGTGGCCGTGGGACGCAGCGCCACCGGGCAGCAGCATCCCAAGCTGCAGGACCTGGTCCACACCGACATGTTCGACTACCGCGCCATCGAGCCGCAGCTGACGGGCTTCGATGCCTGCTTCTTCTGCCTGGGCGTGTCGTCGGTCGGCATGAAGGAGCCCGAGTACAAGCGCATCACCTACGACCTGACGATGGCCGCCGCCACCGTGCTGGCGCGGCTCAACCCGGGCATGACCTTCACTTACGTGACGGGCGCGGGCACCGACAGCAGCGAGCGCGGCGAACGCATGTGGGCGCGCGTGAAGGGCGCGACCGAGAACGCGCTGATGCGCCTGCCGTTTCGCGCGTCCTACATGTTCCGGCCCGGCATGATCCAGCCGCTGCACGGCGTGCGCTCGAAGACGCCGCTGTACGACGCCGCGATCGTGGTGCTCAAGCCCGTGCTCGGGCTGGCCCACCGCTGGTGGCCCGACCGCGTGACCACCACGGAGAAGGTGGGCCGCGCGATGCTCACGGTGGCGCGCCGGGGCGCACGCAAGGTGCTGCTCGATCCGGCGGACATCAACGCGCTGGGCAGCTAGGCCGCCCAGCGTTCGTCGCAGCTTTTCAGCCTGCGACGAAGTCGCGCAGCGCGAACAGCACCTCATCCGGCGCCTCGCTCATCAGCGCGTGGCCGGCGTGCACCGTCACCACCTTGGGATTGCGCGCCTTGCTCACCAGCGCCTTGGTGGCACGCGGCGGCGTCATCTGGTCGGCGTCGCCGAGCAGGAACAGCACGGGGCACTGCACCTTCTCCATCGCAGCCTCGCCGTTGGCATAGTCGTTGCAGGCCTTGAAGCCGATGTGGAACACGTTGGCCTCGCGGTTGCTCGCGAGCACGCGGCGCATCAGCGCGCGCGAGCTGCCGTACAGCCAGGTGCCCGGGCCGAGCGAGGAGGGCGGCGGTGCCAGCAGCGAGTGCGAGAAGGTGTTGACCATGGCGATGGCGCGCTGCGGATCGCTCACCGAGCTTTCGAGCAACGCGGGCGACACCACCATCGGGTAGGCCGTGCCGACCATCGCGAGTTGCGTGATGCGCTCCGGCGCACGCGCCGCGGTTTCGAGCGCGATCAGAGAGCCGAAGCTGTGGCCGACCAGCGCGGCCTTCTGCACGCCCGCCGCGTCGAGCAGCGCGATGACGAACTGCGCGGCCTCTTCCACGCTGGCCGGCGGTGCGCCGGCGCTCTTGCAGTGGCCCGGCAGGTCGACCGCCAGCACGTTCCAGCCGTGGTTGGCGAACCAGCGGCTTTGCAAAATCCACACGCTGTGGTCGTTGAGCACGCCGTGGATGAACACCACCGTGGGCTTGGCCGCATCGAAGGGCTTGCCGGCGGTGTAGCAGTAGGTGTCGTGGCCGTTGACGGTGTAGTTCATCTCAGGCACCCGCCTTTTCCGCGGCCTTCAGCGCGCGCTTGAGGTCGTCGATCAGGTCGGCCGGGTCTTCCAGGCCGATCGACAGGCGGATCGTGCCCTGCGAGATGCCCGCGCCCGCCAGTGCCTCGTCGGTCATGCGGAAGTGCGTGGTGCTGGCCGGGTGGATCACCAGGCTGCGGCAGTCGCCCACGTTGGCCAGGTGGCTGAACAGCTTGAGCGCCTCGATGAAGGCCTTGCCCTGCGCGCGGCTGCCCTTGATGTCGAAACTGAACACCGCGCCGGCACCGCGCGCGCCGTGGCGCAGCAGCTTCTGCGCGAGCGCATGGCTCGGGTGCGACTCGATCAGCGGATGTCCCACACGGGACACGAACGGATGGTTGGCCAGGAACTCGACCACCTTCTGCGTGTTGTCGATGTGGCGCTCCATGCGCAGCGGCAGCGTCTCGATGCCCTGCAGGATGAGCCACGCCGTGTGCGGGCTCATCGAGGCGCCGAAGTCGCGCAGGCCTTCGCGGCGCGCGCGCAGCAGGAACGCGCCCACGGTGCTTTCCTCGCTGAACACCATGTTGTGGAAGCCGTCGTAGGCCTGCGTGAGCTCGGCGAACTTGCCCGACTTCTCCCAGTCGAAGCTGCCGCCGTCGACCACCACGCCGCCGATGACGGTGCCGTGGCCCGACAGGAACTTTGTGGCCGAGTGGTAGACCAGGTCGGCGCCCCAATCGAAGGGCTTGATGAGGTAGGGCGAGGTGAGCGTGGAGTCGACCAGCAGCGGCACGCCGGCTTCGTGGGCGATGTCGCTCACGGCGGGAATGTCGAGCACATCGAGGCCCGGGTTGCCCACGGTCTCGCCGAAGAAGAGCTTGGTCTCGGGGCGCACCGCCGCGCGCCAGGCGTCGAGGTCGCCGGGCTTCACGAAGGTGGTCTCGATGCCGAAGCGGCGCATCGTGTAGTGCAGCAGGTTCTGCGAGCCGCCGTACAGCGCCGTGCTGGCCACGATGTGCGAGCCCGCGCCCATCAGGGTGGCCACCGACAGGTGCAGCGCCGCCTGGCCGCTGGCCGTGGCGATGGCGCCGATGCCGCCTTCGAGCGCCGACACGCGCTGCTCCAGCACCGCGTTGGTCGGGTTGCTGATGCGCGAGTAGACGTGGCCGGCGCGTTCCAGGTTGAACAGCGCGGCCGCGTGGTCGCTGGATTCGAAGACGAAGGAGGTCGTCAGGTGGATGGGAACGGCTCGCGCACCGGTGGTGGGGTCGGGGGCGGCGCCGGCGTGCAGCGCGAGGGTGTCGAAACCGGGGTCGGAATAACCGGGCATGAAGGCCTTTCTGTTGTCTCTTCGCAATGCCCCGTGATGCCGGCAATGCTTGCACAGGCGACAGGGGCGTTCGGGTCGGCGTCGATTGTGGGCTATATTCAAATCGGCACGACGCCGAGAACGACGAATCCCCGAGAGGAGCACCACCATGAAAGTCAGCGACATTCTTCGCGTCAAGGGCAACACGCTCTTCACCACCACGCCGGACGACCCGCTGGCGGAAGCCGCCAAGACCATGGCGGACAAGGACATCGGTTCGCTGGTGGTCATGGAGCACGGCGACCTGGTCGGCATGCTCACCTTCCGTGAAGTGATCGTGGCGGTCGTCAACAACGGCGGCCAGGTCGGGACCACGCTGGTGCGCAAGGCCATGGACGACGCACCGGTCACCTGCACGCTCGAAACCGACCTCGACGAAATCCGCCGCATCATGCTGGAGCGCCACGCGCGCTACATGCCCGTGATGGACAAGCGCATGCTCATGGGCGTGATCAGCTTCTACGACGTGGCCAAGGCCGTGGTCGACGCGCAGAACTTCGAGAACAAGATGCTCAAGGCCTACATCCGCGACTGGCCGGAAGACGAGAGCAACGAAAAGGCCGGCTGAGCCCGGCCGGCCGGACCGCCTACTCTTTGATGTTGGCGGTCTCTACGATCTTCTTGTTGCGTGCGTACTCCGACTGCACGAACTTCCCGAACGCCTCCGGCGTTCCGCTGCCCGGCAATGCGCCTTGCTCCGCCAGCTTGGCGCGCACGCCTTCCTCCTGCAGCACCGCATTCAGTTCCTGGTTGAGCCGCGCCACCACGGCCGGCGGCGTCTTCGCGGGCGCGAAGATGCCGGTCCAGCTCACCATGTCGTAGCCCTTGAGGCCGGGCATCTCGTTGAAGGTGGGCACCTGCGCGAGCGCCGGCAGGCGCTGGCTGCCGGTGATGCCCAGGGCCTTCAGGCGCTTGCCGTTCACGTGCGGGATGGCGCTGGTGCTCACCAGCATCGCGAGGTCGACCTGGTCGCCGATGACGTCGGTGGCGATCTGCGCACCGCCGCGGTAGGGCACGTGGGTCACGAAGATGCCGCTGCGCTCCTTGAGCAGTTCCATCGCCAGCTGCAGCACGGTGCCCACGCCCGAGGTGGCGTAGTTGTAGTGGCCCGGCTGGGCCTTGGCGAGCTTCACGAAGTCGGCGTAGCTGCGCACATCGAGGCCGGGGCGCGCCACCAGCACCATCGGCGCGGTGTTGAGCAGGCCGACGGGCGCCAGGTCTTTCAGCGGATCGAAGCGGAAGGCCGAGGGGTTGACCAGCCGGCCGATGGCGATGGCGCTGTCGGGGCCGACCACCAGCGTGTAGCCGTCGGGCGCCGCGCTCACGGCCTTGGCCACGCCGATGGCGCCGCCCGCGCCGCTCACGTTCTCGATGACCACCGACTGCTTGAGTCGCTCGCCCAGGCGCTGCGCCACGAGACGGGCGTTGACGTCCACGCTGCCGCCGGCCGTGTAGGGCACGATCAGCGTGAGGGGCTTGGCGGCGGGCCAGGCCTGCTGGGCGAGGGCGCCCGTGGGCAGGGCGGCGCAAAGCGCTGCGGCGGCGAGGATCAGGCGGCGGTTCGTGGTCATGGCGGGGTTCATCCGGGGAAGGGAGTGGCGGAAGGCGTGGGCTCGCAGGGCAGGCGGGCGCGCAGCGCGTCGAAGTCGACGCTCCATTCGGCGCGCCACTGGCGGCGCTGCGTGTCGTCGATCCAGGCGCCGTCCAGGCCGTTGTGCATGAAGCCGCGCAGGTCGTCCAGGCCGAAGCCGAAGTCGCGCACCATCATCAGCCAGGCGCCCGTGGGCGTGACCTGGTGCAGCGTCGGGTCGTCGGTGTTCGGATGGATGCGCAGGCCCAGGCCGGGCATGCGGCGGATCGGGTGGTCCAGCGCCCAGCGCTCGGGCGGCAGCGTGCGCAGGTAGTAGGAGTTGGTCGGCACCACGGTGAAGATCACGCCGCGCTCGGCGCACTGGCGCGCGAAGTCGGGCTGGTCGACCACCGTGTAGCCGTGGTCGATGCGGTCGACCTGCAGCAGCTCGAGCGCGGTGCGCACATTGGTCCAGGGCATGCCGAACTCGCCGGCGTGCGCGGTGGTCTTCAGGCCGGCCTTCTTCGCATCGGCATACGCGCGGGCGAAGAGCTCGGGCGGCCGGTCGTTCTCGCGGTAGTCGATGCCGATGCCGATCACCTCGTCGCAGCGGTGGGCCCGGACCCACTCGACCATCTCCACGGCCGCTTCGGCGCTGGCCTCGCGGTCGATGGCGGCGATGAGCCGTCCGGTGATGCCGAACGCCTGCTGCGCATCGTGGATCGCGCGGACGATGGCGCCCTGCGCGAGCGGGTAGGCAATGCCCGAGCCGTGCACCGTGCCGGTCGGGTTCCAGAAGAACTCGGCGTAGCGCACCTGGTGCGAGGCCGCGTCCTGCAGGTATTCGAGCGTGAGCTGGTACAGGTCGTCGGCGCTGCGCACCAGCTGGGCGTCGAGCGCGCGCAGCACGCGCAGCACGCCCACGGGCTTTTCGCCGCGCGTGTAGAAGCCGTCGATTTCCGCGTCGGCCAGCGGCGCGCCGGCGCGCCGGTTGAGCTGGCGGAAGGTGTCGTGGCGCACGGTGCCGAAGAGGTGGCAATGCAGCTCCACCTTGGGAATCGCGCGCAGCATCGCTTCGAGCGTGAAAGGAGCGGCGGCGGGCGCAGGCGCGGCAAGGGTCATGCGGCGCAGTCTAGGCAGTGCGTGCTCATAAGGAAAATTTTGAATTTCTATAATTTGATTCATTGAATCGATAACCAGGACGCCCATGGCCGCCTTGCCCCTGCGTGCGCTCACGCTGCGCCAGCTGCAGTGTTTCTCGGTGCTGGTCGAGGAAGGGCACTTCGGCCGCGCGGCGCGCCGGCTCGCCATCACGCAGCCCGCGCTGAGCAACGCGATCAAGCAGATGGAAAAGCTGCTCGGCACCGAGCTGCTGACCCGCTCCACCCACCGGCTCGAAATCACGCCCGTCGGCGCCGAGGTGCTGGCGCGCACCAATTTCCTGGTCCACACCTTCGAGGTGGCGCTGCGCGACATCGAAAGCACGGTGCAGCGCGGCCGGGCCTATGTGCGCGTGGGCGTGATCCCCTCGGCCAGCGCGCGCGTCGCGGCGGCGGCGGCCGGGTTCCTGCAGCAGCGCGCCGAGATGGAGCTGGCCTGGCGCGACGCGCCCTCCACGGTGCTGCTGGCCGAGCTGCGCAGCGGCCAGCTCGACATGGCCGTGGCCGCGATCACCGAGCCGCCGGGTGGCCTGGAATGCATCGACCTGTTCCGCGACCCGCTGGTGCTCGTGGTGCGCAGCGACCATGCGCTGGCGGTGGCCGGCGAGGCGCGCTGGGAGGCCATCGGCAGCGAGCGCCTCGTGCTGTTCGAAAGCGGCAGCATGCCGGCGCTGGGCGACCCGGCGCGCGCGCAGTTCGCGCAGGGCGCGCAGCCGTACCGCGTGAGCTATTCCGAAACGCTCTACGCACTGGTGCGCAGCGGGCAGGCGCTGGGGCTGATGCCGCAGCTGTACACCTCGTCGCTGCGCGACCCCGAGCTGGCCGTGGTGCCGCTGTCGGCGCCGCGCATCGAGCGGCGCGTGGTGCTGGCCTACCTGCCGGGGCCGATGCGCAACGTGGCGGCGCAGGAGCTCATCGGGTTTTTGCGTGAGCGGTTGCCGCAGGCCTAGGCAGTCTCGAACATTGCCATGCGCGTTTCGCTGCCGAAGCGCTCCAGCGTCCAGCCTTCGCCGAGCATGAACATGCGCGTGTGCAGCTGTGACAGCGTGTCGCCGTCCACCTCGTCGCCGAGATAACTCAAGCGCTTCTCGCGCAGATCGACGAAGCCCGTCGTGTAGTCACGCCCCAGGCGCAGCCACAGCGCGTGCGCGCCCGGCGACTGGCGCGCGCCGCTCATCAGGCACATGCCGCTGCCCAGCGCCCAGCGGTACACGGCCGTGGCCAGGCCGCGCCGCTGGTAGGCGGGGTCGTACTGCGAATGCGGCGCGCGGATGTGGCGGTCGGCGCGGCGGTCGAGTTCGATCAGGCGGTTGAATACGGTGTAGCCGACCAGCCGCTGGTGGCGCACGTCCTCGATGTACACGTAGGTCTCGCCATCGGCCTCGCGAAAGCGCGCGCGCAGGTCGGGGTCGTCCAGGCGCAGCGCGGGCAGGTCCTGCACGCGCTCGCCCATGGCGCGCATGCGCTCGTACACGGGCGTCAGCGGCTCGCTCGGGCGGCCCTTCTTCGGATCGACGTCGATGCGCAGCTCGGCCGGCCGCAGCAGGCGGCGGCGCAGCGCGTCGAACGACAGCCACGCGGGCCAGGGCGGCAGGGCAGGCGAAGGCGAAAAAGGAACGGAAGGGGAGCAGGCAAGAGCCACCACGGGGAAATCCTCACGACGAAACACGACGGCGAAGCGGGCGAGGTCCTTCCGCACGGCACGGGGCCGGAGGCGGGAAGAAGGTCGGACGCTGGGGGAAGTGGTGCGTCGCCCGGGCGGATCAGAGCCAGGACGCGCGACCGCGCGGGGCGGGTGCCCGACGGTCGATGTGCGCTGAAGAAAAAAGGAGGCTGACCGCCGGGCTCAGGGATGTGCGAGGGTCTGCTGCGACCTCGCCGTCATCGCCGCGGGTGCGCGCACGCGCGCGTCGCCCGGGGCCGCAGAGGCCGCCGCGCGATCGAAACCGGGGATGAAAACCATGACGTTCATAGGGTCGATTGTAGGAAGCCGGGGGTGTTCGGGCAACCAAAGCCCCCGCGGTCTCTGCCAGATTGAACGCGGGTTGCGCTCAGTGCAGTTCGTCGGCCGCGTGGATCGTCTCGCGCACGCGCGGGTAGATCTGCGTGTTCCATTTGCTGCCGCTGAACACGCCGTAGTGCCCCACGCCGGCCTGCAGGTGGTGCGTCTTGAGGTACGGGCGGATGCCGCTGCACAGGTCTTGCGCGGCCACGGTCTGTCCGACCGCGCAGATGTCGTCGCGCTCGCCTTCCACCGTGAGCAGCGCGGTGCGCCGGATCGCCGCGGGGTTCACCGTGCGCCCGGCCACGGTGAGCACGCCGCGCGGCAGGTCGTAGGTCTGGAACACGCGCTCGACGGTCTCCAGGTAGAACTCGGCCGGCAGGTCGTTCACCGCCAGGTACTCGTCGTAGAAGTCGGCGATGGTGCGGGCCTTGTCGAGTTCGCCCTCGACCAGCAGGCGTTCCATGTCCTCGAACTGCTTCTTGTGGCGCTCGGGGTTCATGCTCATGAAGGCCGTGAGCTGCAGGAAGCCCGGGTACACGCGCCGCATCGCGCCCGCATGCGGCCACGGCACATGGCTGATGAGGTTGCGGCGGAACCAGTCGATGGGCTTGCTGGTCGCGAGCACATTCACGCCGGTCGGGTTGATGCGGCAATCGACCGGGCCCGCCATCAGCGTGAGGCTGCGCGGCGTGGCCGGGTGGTCGTCTTCCGCCATGAGTGCGGTCGCGGCCAGCGCGGCCACGCAGGGCTGGCACACGGCCACCATGTGCGCGCCCGGGCCCACGGCCTCGACGAAGCGCATCAGTTGCAGCGTGTAGTCGTCCAGCCCGAAGCGGCCCTGCCACAGCGGCACGTCGCGTGCGTTGTGCCAGTCGGTCAGGTACACGTCGTGGTCGCGCAGCAGCGTGCGCACGGTTTCGCGCAGCAAGGTCGCGAAATGGCCCGACAGTGGTGCGACCAGCAGCACGCGCGGGTGCACCGCTTCGGTGTGCGCCTTGCGAAAGTGCAACAGCGTCCCGAAAGGCGAGACCAGCGCGGCCTCTTCGTGCACGGGCACCTCGGTGCCGTCGACCACCACGCTGTCGATGCCGTAGGCCGGCCGCGTGTGGGTGAGCCGCATGCGCGAGAAGACCTCGCAGCGCGCGGCCATGCGCCGCAGCGCGGTGCGCTCGGTGCCGTCCTGCCAGAGGGCGCGGCCCAGGTACTGCGCGGTGAGCCGCCATGGCGAGAGCAGGTCGGCCTGGTTCTGGTAAGCGCGGTACAGCATGCACGGGCTGCAGGCAAGTTGCGGGCCAACACGCACGGCAACTCGTGGCACGGCGCTTGCACACAGCACGCATCGTCCAAGGAGTGTCGCGATGGCCAAACCCGTTCTCACGATCAGCAGCAAGAACTACGGCGCCTGGGCGCTGCGCGGCTGGCTGATGTGCAGGCTCGCGGGGCTGGACTTCAGCGAGAAGGTCATCCCGCCCGACGACCCGGCCATGAAGGCCGAGATGCTGCTGCTGTCGTCGTCGATGCTGGTGCCTTCGCTGCAGCACGGCGGCATCAAGGTGTGGGACACGCTGGCCATCGGCGAGTACCTGAACGAGATCAAGCCCAAGGCCGGCCTGCTGCCCGCCGACGCCGCGGCGCGTGCGCACTGCCGCGCCATCTGCGGCGAGATGCACTCGGGCTTTGCCTCGATGCGCGGCGCGCTGCCGATGAACATCAAGGCCCGCTTCAAGAACTTCAAGGTGTGGTCGCGCGCGCAAGGCGACATCGACCGCATCGTCGCCATCTGGCGCGAGTGCCTGAAGGCCTACGGCGGGCCCTTCCTGTTCGGCAAGCAGCCCGGCATGGCCGACGCGATGTACGCGCCCGTGGTCACGCGCTTCCTGAGCTACGACGTGGCGCTGGACAGCGTGTGCGCCGCGTACTGCAAGCGCGTGATGGAGCTGCCCGCCATGAAGGAATGGGTGGCCGCCGCGCTGCAGGAGCCCGACGAGATCGACGAGCTCGACGCGGAGTTCTGAGGCTGCTTCTTCACGCGCTCGCGGGCGGCAGGCCGAGGCCGTCCTGCCGCAGCCGGCGCTCGATGCTTTGCGCGGCCTGCTGCAGGTCGCCCAGGTGCGCCGACACGATCTCGCGCTCGCTCTTCACCGCCGGCAGCCACGCGCAGCTGAGGCAACCCACCACCTGCTCGCCCAGCCGCACCGGCACCGACACGGCGCCGAAGCGGTCGGGCGAATCGAGGCTGGTGGACGTGGGGTCGCGCGCGGCGTAGCCCTGGTCGCGTGCGTGCGCCACCATGCGGCGGATGCTGTCGGGGCGCCGCGCGCCGCGGTCGAAGTCGTTCGGTGAACGCGCCAGCGCGGCGAGGATTTCTCGTCGCTCATCCTCGGGGCAGAACGCGAGGTAGCAGCGCCCGAGCGACGACAACAGCATCGGCGGACGAAAGCCCAGCGCGCGGTAGTTCACCGCGAGGCCGTTGCGCGGCCGGTCGGTGTCGAGGATGAGCATCGCCGTGCCGTCGCGCACGCCCAGGTCGATCGGCCACGGCACCAGCCGCTGCAGCGTGGCGCGCGGCGATGCGGCCAACGCCGTGAGGCGTGTGCGCCACGCTGCAGCAGCCCCTGACTGGCCAGTGGCCGAGGTGGGCACGTAGCGCTTCTCCAACTCGTTGCGCTCCACCCATCCGGCCTGCTGCAGCGTCTTCAGGATGCGCAGCAGCGTGGCCTTCGACAGGCCGGTCTGCCGGTGCAGCTCCTGCAGCGTGACGGCCGACGAACGCTGGATGGCCAGCATCACGTCGAGCCCACGGCGCAGGGCGTCGATCGACTTCACGCTGTGCGCGCCGCTGGTGTCCGACATGCCGCCTCCGAAGAAAAAAGGTTCACTCAGTGAAACTATATCTTCTGGCCGCGCGGCGCCATTCCTACAGTCCGACGACACCCCCACGTCGTCTCACCGAGAAGGAAAACGCAAGATGTTCCACCAACGAAACATGGTCCGTGCCGCTGCAGGAGCCATTCTTTTGCTGTGCGCCGCGACAGCGGCGCTGGCGCAATCGTGGCCCGCGAAGCCGGTCACGCTGGTCGTCGCCTACCCGGCCGGCGGCGACACCGACGCCATCGCGCGCACCTACGCCGAGAAGCTCGCGCAGCGCCTGGGCCAGCCGGTGCTGGTCGACAACCGCCCCGGCGCGAGCGGCATGATCGGCAACGCCTGGGTCGCGAAGGCGCCGGCCGACGGCTACACGCTGCTCTTCACGCCCAGCACCTTCCCTATCGCGCAGCACGTGCTCAAGGCCGGCCCCGGCGTGGCGCACGACGTGGTGAAAGACTTCACCCCCATCGTCAAGACCGGCAACATCCCGGTGCTGATGGTCACGGCGCCCACGAGCGGCATCCAGAACGTGGCGCAGCTCGTGGCCGGCGCCAAGGCCGGCAAGGCCTTCACCTACGGCACGCCGGGCGCGGGCTCGCCGATGCACATCGCGGGCGAGCTCTTCAACAAGGACGCCGGCGTGGCCATTGCGCATGCGCCGTACCGCGGCGTGGCGCCGGTGGTCAACGACACGCTGGGCGGCCACGTGAGCGTGGGCTGGATCACGCCCGGCGCGGTGGCGGGCCACATTGCCGCCGGCAAGCTGGTGCCGCTGGCCGTGGCCGAGCGCCAGCGCACGAAGCTCATGCCCAACGTGCCCACCTTCCTGGAGCTGGGCTACCGCGACATGGACGTGAGCGCCTGGATGGGCCTGCTCGGCCCGAAGGCGATGCCGGCCGAGGTCGTGCAGACGCTCAACCGCCACGTCAACGAGATCCTGAAGATGCCCGACGTGCAGGCCCGCATGGCCGCGCTGGGCATCGAGCCCGTGGGCGGCGAGCCGGCCGTGCTGGCCCGCCAGATCGCCGACGACGACCAGCGCTTCGGCCGGCTGGTGCGCGAGTTCGGCATCCGCGCCGACTGACCCTACACACCCTCAGACAAGGAGACGATGCATGTTGAGCGAAGAAAAGAACCGCCTGCTGACCGAAGTCGGTCCGGGCAAGCCCATGGGCGATTACCTGCGTCGCTACTGGCACCCGATCGCCGGCGCCAGCGAGTTCGACGACAAGGCCGTGAAGCCGCTGCGCATCCTCGGCGAGGACCTCGTGCTCTACAAGGACCTGAGCGGCAACTACGGCCTCGTCGACCGCCGCTGCCCGCACCGCAACGCCGACATGTCGTACGGCTACGTGGAGAAGTGCGGCCTGCGCTGCAGCTACCACGGCTGGCAGTACGACACCAGCGGCCAGTGCATCCACCAGCCCTTCGAAGAAACGCTGGACCCCGACGCGCGCATGCGCAAGAACACGAAGATCAAGGCCTACCCCGTGCAGGAAAAGGCCGGCCTGCTGTGGGCCTACATGGGCCCGCAGCCCGCGCCGCTGCTGCCCGACTGGGAACTCTTCAACTGCAAGAACGGTTTCGCGCAGGCCGTGTTCGCCGAGATTCCCTGCAACTGGTTCCAGTGCCAGGAAAACTCCATCGACCCCGTGCACTTCGAGTGGACGCACAACAACTGGACCACGCGCCTGCAGGGCGACGAAGGCCCCTACGTGCCTACGCACCTGAAGCTCGCCTTCGAGGAGTTCGAGCACGGCTTCGTCTACAAGCGCCTGCGCGGCGGCGAGCGCGAAGACAACGTGATGTGGACCACCGGCCGCGTCACCCTGTGGCCCAACGGCTTCTTCCTCGGCCACCACTTCGAATGGCGCGTGCCCATCGACGACCACCACACGCTGAGCGTGCTGTGGGTGCTCAGCCGCGTGCCCACCGAGCAGGAGCCCTATGTGCAGGAACGCATTCCCTCGTGGTACGGCCCCATCAAGGACCCGGCCACGGGCCGCTGGATCACCAGCCACGTCGCCAACCAGGACTTCGTGGTGTGGGTGGGGCAGGGCACCGTGACCGACCGCACGCGCGAGAAGCTGGGCCAGAGCGACAAGGGCATCGTGATGATGCGCCGGCGCTTCTTCGAAGAACTCGAGTCGATGCAGTCCGACCCGGCGCACGAGCCCAAGGGCCTGATCCGCGACCCCGAAAGGAACCGCGACGTGTACCTGCCCTCGGCCTGCCGCGACGAGATGCTGCACGGCCTGTCGCGCGAGGAGCTGGCGGCGCATCCGCTGCTGGGGCCGTACCTGAAGGACTTCTTCGGGCAGGCCGGGCAGCCCGACGACGTGCGCGCGGCGTATGAGCAGGCCATCGGGCAGAAGGTCGAAGGGGCGCAGTTCTTCAAGGTCCACGGCGGCACATCGGACGCCGAGGTGGAAACGCAAGAGGCTGCGTAACGCACGCCGCGATCCGGGTCTTTGCGCCGGGGCTCGCCTCGACGCGAACAGCGTGTGAACATCCCCTGTCGGGAGCACACGCCGTGAAGTTTCGTGATCGCGCACAGGCCGGCCGCCAGCTCGCTGCGTTGTTGCAGCGGCGCGGCGGTTTTGCGGACGCCGTGGTGCTGGCGCTGCCGCGCGGCGGCGTGCCGGTGGCCTTCGAGGTGGCCCGTGCACTGCGCTTGCCGCTCGACGTGCTGGTGGTGCGCAAGCTGGGTCTGCCCGAACAACCCGAGTACGCCTTCGGCGCGCTCGCGGGCGACGGCGTGCCCGAGATCGACGAACACCTGGTGCGCACGCTGGACCTGCGTCCTTCGGAGATCGATGCCGTGGTCCGTGCTGAACTCGCCGAGTTGGCGCGCCGCACGCAGGTCTATCGCGGCGATCGCCCTGAGTGCGATGTGCGCGGCCGCACGGTGCTCGTGATCGACGACGGACTCGCCACCGGTGCCACGATGCGCGCCGCGGTTCGCGGGCTGCGGCGGCAGGGCGCCGGCAGCGTGATCGCCGCCGTGCCCGTGGCGTCGCCCGAGGCCTGTGAGACCTTGCAGCGCGAAGCCGACGACGTGCTGTGCGTGCGCTGTCCCACGGTGTTCCGGGCGGTTGGCGCCTGGTATGAAGACTTCTCGCAGACGACGGATGAAGAGGTCTGCGCGCTGCTGGCGCAGGCCTAGCGCCGGAACATCCGCAGATCGAGCGCGCTCTCTTCGCCCAGCCACATCGCATGCGCCGTGTGGTCCGCGAAGTCGTCGCCGGTCACGCCGTGCACGAACACGTCGAGGCCGTTGCGGTTGGCGTCGAGCCAGCCGATGACCTCGTCGAACTCGGCGGCGTCGAAGGCCAGCTGGCAGCTCCAGTGCGGGTGCGGGCCGACGAGGCGTTCGTGCACGCGACCCACCACCACCATCAGCTCGCGGCCGGCGCGCTCGCTGAGTTCGCGCGCCTGCGCCAGCGTGGCGGGGGCGAAGTAGATGTGGGCGTGGTACTGGGCGTAGAGGTTTTCGGGGCGGCGCGGCATGGTGGGCTCATTGTGAACCGAGGCGGAAGCGTCCGCTGTAGCGAAACACGTCGCCGAACCAGCGGTGGCGCAACAGCATCTTCATCGTGAAGTGCTCGGGATCGGATGGATCGGGCCGCTCCTCGACGTAGGCAGTGCCGAGAAAGAGGCCCAGCGGCAGCGGAATGCGCAGCCCCGCGAGGCGCCAGATGTAGCCCCGGTCGCGGAACACGAGCGCGCCGTCTTCCGCGCTCACCGCCAGGCGCATGCCGATGCCGAAGCGCACGTATTCGATCACCTCGCTGCCCTGTGCCGCGTCGTGCTCCATGTGCGATCGGAAATGAAAAGGCGGCCTGCCCGGGAAGTGGAAGACGCGGTCCCAGTAGAGGTGGGCGTTGTCAGGGTGGCAGCGGTAGTGCACCTCGATCGGCACCTGGGTACCCTGGTGCGGAACCAGCGCGCCGAACAGCCGGCCGAAGGGCATCAGCAGCGCGGCCCAGGGGGCGTGCCAGACCTCGCTCATCGTGCCGCGCACGCACACGTAGTCGTCGGAGAACGGCGCCATCGTGTAGTGCCGGCGAATCACGTCGCCGAGCCGGTCCCATGCGGGGCCGAGTGCCTGCTGGAAGACGGGGGGCGCGCTGCTCATCCCGCCACCGCCTGGGTGGCTTCGCTGCGCGCCTTGTAGAAGCGCAGGATGTTCTCGGAGGCGTCGCCCAGCAGGAACTGCATGACCGGGTCCGCATACCAGTTGAAGCGCGTGCTCAGCCGCCACGACACCGCGACGCGCAGCTCGGTGCCGCCGTCGCGCGGGGTCAGGGTGTAGGTGGCGTCGCGCAGGTCGAAATACTGGCCGCCGATCATCACGTGGTCGTCGAGCGCGCCGGCGGGGAAGGAGTCGGGCGTGAAGCGGAAGCGCCACTTCAGCAGGCGGTTTGGCTGCCACTCGGTGACGACCTCTTCGAAGTGCACGTTCTTCTGCCACTGCACCTGGCGCACGCGGCCCTCGGGCGTGTCGACGGTCACGCCCGACACCGGCATCGGCACGCCGACGCGGTAGGCCCATGCGTCGCCGACTTCGCTGGGGCGGATGTCGCGCGCGGCGTTGAGCTCGTGCCACACGCGGTCGGCCGGCGCTGCGATGAAGAGCGTGCGCGAGGTGTTCGAGAATTGGTCGGGGTTGGGCCATTGCGGCTCTATGCCGCCGAGCAGCAGCGGCACCAGGGCGACGCTGTACAGCGCGGGCTTCGGCCAGTTGGTGATGCGGCACACGATGCCCATGGCCAGCCCGCCGACGCTGCCCATCACCGCGAACAGCGGCACGATGAAGGCGGCGCAGATGATGCCCTCGATGAACACCATCAGCGTGCCACCGACGAACAGCGCGGTGGCCACCCACGGCGCCCAGAGGTAGTAGCCCCAGCTGCGCCGCTCGATGCGCTCGGCCAGGTACACCGTGACCGCGCCGCATGCCGCGGGCGCGAAGTAGACGAAGGAGCCCAGCATGGCCGAGAAGGGTTTGCCGGGGCCGCCGCTGAAGACGAGGCGCAGCACGAGCGCCAGCGCCGCGCCGGCGAACATGGGCCAGAACCAACCGAAGGGCATGCCGCGCACGGGCTTGGGGGCCGGCACTTCGGCGTTGGCTGGCAGGTCGGCGAGCTTGCTTTCTTCGGGGTCTGTGCGCATGGAAATTTCTTCTCCTCGTTTTGTGCGTTTTCAGCTGGCACTGCGCCGGGCCGTCACCATGGCGTAGTCGAAGTCGCGCCAGAACATGCCCAGCGCGAGCGCGCAGTAGCTGGCGACGATGTGCTTGCGGCGCCAGGGGCTGAGCCTGCCGCGGGCCTTCCACAGTTCGGCCAGCGTGAAGCGCGTGGCCAGCACGGGGATGTGCAGCGCGCTCGGTGCCACGCGCCAGCGCAGCGACGTGAATGCAATGTCCTCGAAGCCGTGCGCGCGCAGCGCGGCCGTGAAGTCCTCGCGCTGGGCCAGCGTGGGCACGGCCCAGCTGTCGGCCCAGAGGCGGTGCAGCCAGCCCGCGAGGCGGCCCGGCCGGCGGCGCAGCAGGAAGCCGTCGACCACCACCAGCCGCGCGCCGGGCTTGAGCAGCCGCGCGGCCTCGCGCACGAAGTCGGCCTTGGCGGTGCCCTCGGCATAACAGGCGCTTTCGAGCGCCCAGGCGCCGTCGGCCTGGGCGGCGGGCAGGCCGGTGCGGGTGTAGTCGGCCTCGACGTGCGCGACGCGGTCGGCCACGCCGGCCCGCGCGTCGAGCCGCGCGGCGATGCCGTTCTGCACCGGCACGTTGGTCACGGTGACCGCATGCAGCGTGGGGTCGTCGCCGACCAGCGTGCGCGAGGTGGCGCCGGCGCCGCAGCCGAGGTCGAGCACGCAGCGCGGGCCGGTGGTGGCCGTGTCGAGCCACAGTGCGCGGCCGACGGTGCGGTTCATCTCGATCAGCATGCCCTCGCGCCGCAGCGGGTTCAGGCCCAGGCGCCAGAAGCCGAAGTGCATGTTGTAGCTGGGGCTCCAGGCGCGGTAGTCGTCGGCGACCTCGGTGAAATAGTCCTGCGTGTCCTCGCGGCTCACGTGGCCTTCGACGGCAGGCGGCGCAGGCCGCGCGGTGCCGGGCAGGCGGAAGTCGGGCTGGAAGACGTCGGGCATCGAAAACTCCTTCAGGCGTGAGCGGGTGGTGTGTGACAGCGTGGGTTTTTTAGAGCTTGCAGTGGTCGTCGGCGCATGTCGCTGGCGCGATCGCACCGTGCCCCGCGAGCCGCAGGACCAGCCAGCGCGGCAGCCGGTAGCGGTTGCGGGCCAGCACTGCATACGCGCGGTCGGCCAGCCGGCCGACCACCGGCAGGTCGAGCACGGCGCCGCCGGCCGGCAGGCCCACCGCGGCGCGACAGGCGCGGATGGCGTCGACGCCCACGCGCAGCCGGCCTGCGGCATCGACCGCGTGCAGCGAACGCATCAGCGCCTCGCGCGGCGCCGGGCCGTCCGAAAAACCGGCGGGCGAGCAGTCGACCAGGCGCAGCCGCTCGGCACTGTCGCGCGCCTGCATGGCGCCCATTTCGGCCGTGCACAGCGGGCAGGTGGCGTCGAAGTAGACCGTGAGCGGGTAGGTGGCGGGGGCGAAGCGGGTCATGGTGCTTTTGGTTCTCGATATTTCAGTCAAAACAGAAATAAGAAGGCAAAAAAAAGGACGCGGCCTTTCTCAGATCATGGGCAGGCTGGCGTGGTGCGCGTCGGGGTCGTCGCCCTTGCCGGCGCCAGGAGGGGCGGGGGGCGGTGCGCTGTCGCCGCGCACGAACTTCTGCACGCTGGCGCCCAGCGTGAGCACCTTGTCGAGCGTGCCGGGCGACAGCCGCAGCATCTCGTCGGCCCAGGTGGCGAGCTTGGTCATGAGGTCCATGGTGGAGCGGATGCGGTCCTGCGCATCGGGCGGCTCCTTCTGGAAATCGGGGCTGGAAACGATCTCGCGCAGCACGCGGATGGTGGGGTCGAACTCGCGCTCCTTGCGCTCGCGCACCACGGTGCGGAACAACTCCCACACGTCGACGCTGGTCTCGAAGTAGTCGCGCCGGTCGCCCAGCGTGTGGGTGACGCGCACGAGGTTCCAGGCCTGCAGTTCCTTCAGGCTGTTGCTGACGTTGGAGCGGGCCACGCCCAGCGTTTCCGACAGCTCTTCGGCGTGCATCGGCTTGCCGTGCGCGAAGAGCAGGGCGTGGATCTGCGAGACCGTGCGGTTCACGCCCCACATGGAGCCCATCTCGCCCCAGTGCAGGACGAACTTGCGTTGAATGTCGGTGAGTTCCATGGCGCCGAGTTTAGGAATTCCTGAATTTCTGTCAAGACAGAAACAAAAAAACCGCTGCATGGTGGCCGCAAAAGTGAAATACTGTATGAATAAACAGTTGTTCGACTTGTTTCCTGTTTCCTTCCAAGGACTCGCCATGCCCGCCGCCCAGGTTCCCATCCACATCATCAAGGGCCGAGGCGCGGCCACGCGGCTCGCGCACCGGTTCTCCAAGGACGAACGCGACGCCTTCGACGACGGCTGGGGCACGCTGGAAGACGGCGAAGCCGAGGCCGCAGGGCTGCTGCCGCTGGCCACCGAGGTGCGCTTCGAGGACGTGAAGTCGGTGCTCAGCAGCAACGAGTCGCCCGACATCCCCTTCGATCGCTCGCTCAACCCGTACCGCGGCTGCGAGCATGGATGCATCTACTGCTTTGCGCGGCCCACTCACAGCTACCTGAACCTGTCGCCCGGCCTCGACTTCGAGACCAAGCTGATCGCCAAGCGCAACCTCGTCGAGGTGCTGCGCGCCGAACTCGGGCGCAAGGGCTACCGTCCCAGCAACCTCGCGATCGGCACCGCCACCGACTGCTACCAGCCGATCGAGCGCGAGCTGCGGCTCACGCGCGGCGTGATCGAGCTGCTGAGCGAGGTGCGGCATCCGTTCGCGCTGGTCACCAAGTCGAGCGCGGTCGAGCGCGACCTCGACCTGATCGCGCCCATGGCCGCCGACCGGCTCGCGGCCGTGTACGTCACGATCACCACGCTCGACGGCGAACTGGCGCGCAAGCTCGAGCCGCGCGCCGCCGCGCCGCACCGGCGGCTGCGCACCATCCGCACCCTGGCCGAGGCCGGCGTGCCGGTGGGCGTGAGCGTGGCGCCGCAGATTCCCTTCATCACCGAAGACATGGAGCAGGTGCTCGAAGCGGCCTGGGAGGCCGGCGCGCGCAGCGCCTTCTACACGGTGGTGCGGCTGCCATGGGAGGTGGCGCCGCTCTTCAAGGAATGGCTCGAACTGCACTACCCGCAGCGCGCCGAGCGCGTGATGGCGCGCATCCACGAGATGCGCGGCGGCAAGGACTACGACGCCGACTTCGCCACGCGCATGAAGGGCAGCGGCCTGTGGGCCGACCTGATCCACCAGCGCTTCCAGAAGGCGACGCACCGGCTGGGCTTCAACCGCGAGCGGATCGCGCTCGACACCGGCGCGTTCCGCCCGCCCGGCGCGCAAGGGCAGGGCAGCCTGTTCTGAGTGCGAGCAACGCTGACGCGCCCCGGCCCGGCCGCTGCGGCTGACGAGGGCGGTCGCTAGGGCCGCCCTCGCTTCCACGCAATGCCCGGGCCTACATGAAGAAGTCGTCCAGCGGTGGCGGCGCCACGACACCCACCAGCTGCACTTCGAAGTCGGCGGTGCCGTTGCCGTCGATATCGGCCTGCAGCGTCTGGGTGGCGACGTCGAACCTCAGCTGTCCGGCCACGTTGGTGAACGCCGCATCGCCGAGGTAGCTGAAGGCGTCGTCCGCGTTCGCGTTGCCCGAAATGGCGTCGATGCCCGACAGGTCGAGCGTGTCCGCACCGCTCATGAATCCGGTGACCACGTCCCGGTTCGCACCGGCCGCACTCTCGGCCACGGCATTGAAGTCGTAGATATCGTTGCCATCGCCCCCGGTGAGCGAGTCCTTGCCCAGTCCGCCGGTCAGCGTGTCGTTGCCGCCGCCGCCGTTGAGCGTGTCGTTGCCCGTGCTGCCCTGGATCGCTTCGTTGTCCGCGCCACCGGTGAAGGCGGTGCCGCCGACGATGCCGACGTCCAGCACCTGCGTCGCGGTGGCGTCGCCGTCGGCGTCCTTGACCGCCAGCGAGAACTGCAGGTTGGCGTCGAGCTGGCCGCTGTTGAGGGTGACGAAGCCGATGTCCGAGATCTTGATGACGTCGTTGTCGGACGTGGCCGCTTCGGGGTTGGCCGTGCCCGGTGTTCCCGAGAATTCCTGCAGCGTGGTGCTGTTGCCGCCGGCCCCGGTCAGTGCATTGAGGTTGATGGCCGTGCCCGTCACGCCTTCGGTCGACACCAGCAGCTGTGCCCCTTCGATGACGTAGTTCTCGGTGCCGGTGTTGAAGTCGTTCGACTCGATGATGACCGCGCCGTCGTTGTTGTCCAGCGAGATGCTGTACGGGGCCGGGATGGTGCCGCCGGATTTGATGATGTCGGCGTTGTCGATGATGATGGCCTTCGTCGTGCGGCTGCCGTCGTCCGGGTCCACCAGCTTGAGCACGAGCACCAGGTCCTCGCTGCCGATGCCGTCGAACTTGAGGAACATGCCGGCGGCCTGCGTGGTCGGCGTCGCAGTCGTGAAGCCGAACGGGTTCGCGGCGAAGAAGTCGAGGTCCAGCACCTCGCCCTGCTGGATCGTGTCGCCCGCCACGCCGTTGGCCAGGTTGGACACGCTCACCCACGTCCCTGCCTGCTTGAACAACTCGCCGTTCACGAAGGCGGTTCCGTTGGCCGTGCCCAACGGGGCTGCTGGAGCGATCGCCTGGATGTTGTTGGCACCGGTGCCGCCGCCCGGTTCGCTGTAGCCGGTGAACTGCACGAAGAAGTTGCTGCTCAACTGGGCCACCGACACGTCGGGCTGCGTCTGGTCGACCGTCGATGTGCCCACCGTGTAGCCGGTGAAGCCCAGCGCCTGGCCGGTCGAGACGGTGTTGAAGCCCGCGATGGGCGCATTCAGCGCGAGCGAGTAGGTGCCGTTCACCTTGTCGAAGCTCAGCGTGCCGGTTGCGTTGGTGGTGGTGGCCGAGCCCGGGTCCGGCTTGTAGCTGAAGCTGACGGCGAACGAGGCGCCCGTCGCCGTCTCGGACGACCAGGTCACCGTCGGGCTGGTGATCGCCGCATTGCCCACCGTGCCGGTCAGCGTGATCGCTGAAAAGTCGGAGTTGGAGACGCTGTAGCTCGACCGCGCGTCGGCGCCGATCTCGTAGTCGAAGGTGCCGGTGCCGCCAGGTGACGGGTTGCTGGTGTTCGCGTAGATGAGGTCGGTGCGGGCCAGGATGGTCGGGCCGTCGTCCTCGAAGTTCAGGGCCTGGCCGATGTTCAGGAAGTCCGAGCCCGTGTTCTGGTCGCCATCTTTGTCGGTGATGGTGTCGGTGCGGGTCAGCACGACCAGGTCGGCCGCGGCCAGCGTCTTCGAGTCGTCCGGGTTGGTGGCGTCCGGGTGCACGACGGCGCGCTGCTGGTCGAGCGTGACGAGGCCCGCGGCGTTCACGCTGACGGTGAAGACCAGCAATCCGCTGCCGACCGTGCGCCCTTCGACCACGCCGCCGGCGGTGAGGGTCAACACCACGCTCTGGTTGCTGAGCGTGTCGACCAGGCCCGAGGCAACGCCCGCGCTCTTGACGCTGAGCGCGTAGGCGCTGGTGACCGTGCCTGCGCCGTCCGCGCCGTAGGTCGGCGTGCTGGTGAAGTTGTCGGCGAAGCTGGCCGATGCGTTGGTGGCCAGGATGGTTTCGTCCACCGTCAGTGGATCGGCGGCCGCCGTGTCGGCCACCGTGATGCTCGGCCCGTCATCCTCGAAGTTCAAGGCCTGGCCGATGTTGAGGAAGTCCGCGCCCGTGTTCTGGTCGCCGTCCTTGTCGGTGACGGAGTCGGTGCGCGTCAGCACGATCAGGTCGGCCGCGGCGAGCGTCTTCGAGTCGTCCGGGTTGGTGGCGTCCGGATGCACGACCGCGCGCTGCTGGTCGAGCGTGACGAGGCCCGCAGCGTCCACGCTGACCGTGAAGACCAGCGCACCGCTGATGGCGGTACGCCCTTCGACCACGCCGGCGTTGACGGTCAGCACCACGCTCTGGTTCGTCAGGGTGTCGACGAGGCCCGAGGCGACGCCCGCGCTCTTGACGCTCAGCGCGTAGGCGCTGGTGACCGTGCCTGCGCCGTCGGCGCCGTAGGTCGGGGTGCTGGAGAAGTTGTCGGCGAAGCTGGCCGAGGCGTTGGTGGCCAGGGCGCTCTCGTCCACCGTCAACGCGTCGGGGGGCGCCGTGTCGGCGACCACGATGCTCGGGCCATCGTCCTCGAAGTTCAGGGCCTGGCCGATGTTCAGGAAGTCCGAGCCGGTGTTCTGGTCGCCGTCCTTGTCGGTGATGGTGTCGGTGCGGGTCAGCACGACCAGATCGGCCGTGGCCAGCGTCTTCGAGTCGTCCGGGTTGGTGGCGTCCGGATGCACGACGGCACGCAGCTGGTCGAGCGTGACGAGGCCCGCAGCGTCCACGCTGACGGTGAAGACCAGCGCACCGCTGATGGCGGTGCGCCCCTCGACCACGCCGGCGTTGACGGTCAGCACCACGCTCTGATTCGTCAGGGTGTCGACCAGGCCCGAAGCGACGCCCGCGCTCTTGACGCTGAGCGCGTAGGCGCTGCTGGTCGTGCCTGCGCCGTCCGCGCCATAGGTCGGCGTGCTGGAGAAGTTGTCGGCAAAGCTGGCCGACGCGTTGGTGGCCAGGGCGGTTTCGTCCACCGTCAATGCGTCGGGCGGTGCCGTGTCGGCGACCGCGATGCTCGGGCCGTCGTCCTTGAAGTTCAGGGCCTGGCCGATGTTGAGGAAGTCCGAACCCGTGTTCGGGTCGCCGTCCCTGTCGGTGATGGTGTCGGTGCGCGTCAGCACGATCAGGTCGGCCGCGGCCAGCGTCTTCGAATCGTCCGGGTTGGCGGTGTTCGGATGCACGATCGCACGCACCTGGTCGAGCGTGACCGTGCCGGCGGCGTTGACGCTCACCGTGAAGACGATGTCGCCCGTGGCGGCCGCCGCGGCGTCCGTGCCCTGGCGTCCCTCGACGACGCCCGAGGCATTGAGGAACAGGAACACGCTGTTGCCGGTGGCCACGTCGTCCAGCCCGGAGTCCGCGCCGCTGGTCTTCAGGCTCAGCGCGTAGGTGCTGCTGACCGTGCCTGCGCCGTCCGCGCCGTAGCTCGGCGTGCTGGAGAAGTTGTCGGCGAAGCTGGCCGACGCGTTGGTGGCCAGGGCGCTCTCGTCCACCGTCAATGCGTCAGGGGGCGCCGTGTCGGCCACCGCGATGCTTGGGCCGTCGTCCTCGAAGATCATCTGCGAGCCGATCTGCGCCGTGGCGGTGGACGACCTCAGCAGCCGGAAGCCCCCGATGTCGAAGTCCGCGTGCGTGTTGCCCGAGGCATTGAGGGCCGCCCCGTTCTCGATGAGCACGCGGTTGTGGTCCGCCGACGTCGTGTATTCGATCGATTGGCCGGCCACCACGCCGGTGATGGTCGCGACGCCGCCGGTGATGCTGATGGCGAGGCTCGAACTCAGTCCGCCTTCGGCACCGGCCGAGAAGGTTTCGAGCACGGCCCCGGTGACGGAATTGAGCACGCGCACGCTGGTGATCGCCACCGTCGCGTCGCCCGCATAGCCATCGATGAAGCTGTTGCCGGACTCCGCCGCCGTGCTGAAGGCCGAGATCTTGACCTGGGCACTCTTGCCGCTTTGCAGCTGCACCACGTCGAAGTCGGCGGTCCTCGCGCCGAACATGCCGGTGAAGTCGATGTTCGACTCCAGGTCGGCCTCGTTCTGGTCCAGGTTCGGAATGGTGACGTCCGCCCGGGCGCCCGTCACGAACGTGAAGCGGATGCCTTCCTGCTCGGTGATCATCTGGCTGTTGGTGCCGAACGTGGTCGGTCCGCCCGCCTTGCTGGTGTTGATCGTGTCGCCGGTCGAGATGTTGATGTCGTCGGCGGTGCTGTTGGGGTTGGCACCGGACTGGTTGGCCGGGTCCTTGCCGGTCGCGATGATCGACACGTTGGAGATCCGGCCATCGACGATGGTCGGACTGCCGGTCGTGAACATCAGGAACAGGTTCTGGCCGGAGGGCGCGTCCGCGAGGTTGAACTCCGTGTCCTGGCTGACGCTGACGAAGACCTTGTCCGTCAGGTCGATCGGATCGTCGGCGTTGGCCGCGTCGGGGTTCGACATCGCTTCGTACTGGACGGTCCAGATCTTGGCGCCGTTCACCGGGCTGCCGGTTTCTTCCAGGTAGGCGGCGAACACGACGGCATTGAGGGCGGTCTTTCCGTAGACGACGTTGTTGTTGGTCGCGTCGGTGTACAGGAAGATGTCTTCGCCGTCGGCGGTGTTGAGGCCGCTGTCCAGGCCGTTGAGCGGCGCGCCGTTCGCGTCCGTGAAGGACATGTCGGTGACCGTGCCCGTCACGCTGAACGTGAAGGCGTTGGTGCCGGTGTTGGTCCCGTTGTAGCCACTCAACGCCGCGTTGATGGCGGTGCCGACGCCTTGGGCCGCCAGGCGGGTGCTGAAGGCGGTGGGCAGCGAACTTGCGGAGATGTCATTGTCGTTACTGTCGCCGGCAGCAGCGGGAGTAGCGGCAAGGTTCTGCAAATTGGCGGATTCATCCAGGGTGACGGTCGAGCCGGCCGTCAGGTTGAGCGCAGCCATGGGAACTCCTTGGTTGAAAAGATGCGCCGACTGGAATCAGTGCTCCCGATTGACCTGCATGCACTGGCGATCAACCACGTTCACATATCAGCAGAAAGGGATGCTGAACCGCCGGGCTGCGCCCTGTCCATAGGATAAAAGTTGTCACCCACTGGGTGATGTGCCGCGCCGATCGCGCGCCCTTACCCTTTGATACCTTGCGAGGTCGGCAGACCTGTCGGTGCAAATTTGTGGTCTTTATCATTAAGCTCCGGCTGCCTCCCAATAGGCACCTCGGAGGGAAACCATGGAACAAGTCCCACTGCCGTCTGCTGGGCTGGAACCTGCGTGGAACGCAGACCCGCTGCCGTTCATGCAGGGCTTGCGTCCCCTGTCGCCATTCGCGCCCTCCGTGCCACCCGCGCTGTTGGCATCGGACTGCTTTCAACCGGCGTTCCCCGACCTCCCTTGCCCTGCGGCCGATCTCCGCGTGCCGGTGCTTGTCGCCACCGGCACCGGCCGCGCGTCACCGCGGTTCGGGCAGGGCCTGCTGGCCTCGCGGCAGCGGGCAGGGCGCATGTACGAGGTCGCGTGCGTGCAGGTGAACAGCCTCTTCGAGCTGGTAGCCCGCTGCCGGCCGCAGGCGCCTCGTCTGCTGCTGGTGGACATCGCGCTGATGGCGCCGGAGAGCGTCGCCAGCCTGGACGGTCTGCGCCGCCGCTTTCCCGCCACCGACTGGCTCCTCGGGTGGGAGGCGCCGTCCCCGCAGGGCCTGGACGCTGCGATCCGCAGCCAGGCGCGCGGCAGCGTCGAGTGGGCCGCGAGCGCCGAGCAGTTGGCGCAATCGCTGGATGCCGTGCTGGCGGGTACCCTGGGCTTTCCGGGGCCGGTGGTGCAGGCGCTGTACCTGTGCGTGCTGCGCGCGAAGGCCAGCGGCGGGCGGCCGGCGTCCGGCGGCACCACGCCGGCCTTCCGGCTGACCGCACGGGAAGACGAGGTGCTGTCGCTCATGCACCGGGACATGACCAACAAGCAGATCGCCGAGCGGCTCGGCATCAGTGTCAACACGGTCAAGAAGCACCTTGCGCACGTGTTCGCGAAGCAGGGGCCGCACAGCCGGCGCTGGCACCTCGTCTGAGCCGTGGCCGGCACCGGCTTTGCGCCCACCCGGGCGCCGACGCGGTAGATTCGTGACCGCGCGTGCCGGCTCCGGCACGCGCCTGTCAGCTTCAACAAAGGTCAAGGGTGCGCATGAACAGGGTCTGGCTCGTGGTGATGGGGGTTTCGGGCTGCGGCAAGTCCAGCATGGGCGCGGCGCTGGCCACGGCGCTCGGGCTGCCGCTGATCGAGGGCGATGACCACCACCCGCCCGCCAACGTCGACAAGATGAGCCGCGGCATCGCGCTCACCGACGCCGACCGCGCCGGCTGGCTGGCCACGCTGGGCCGCGCCCTGGCCGACGCGCCGCAGGGCGCCGTCATGACCTGCTCCGCGCTCAAGCGCAGCTACCGCGACCAGTTGCGCGCCGCCGCGCCGGGCCTGCGCTTCGTGTTCATGCAGATCGACCGCGCCGAAGCCGAGCGCCGCGTGGCCGCGCGCGCGGGCGCCGGGCTGCACATGTTCCCGGCCAGCCTCGTGGCCAACCAGTTCGCCACGCTCGAATCGCCGGTGGGCGAGGCCGGCGTGCTGGCGGTGGATGCGACGGCGCCGCTGGCGCAGTCGGTCGGCGTGGTGCGCGACTGGCTGGCCGACGCCGGCTGAGTCGCATCACCTGAAGAGGCGGCGAGCGGGCATTCACCAGAAACACCGCGGAACCGGCTTTGCCGGGCCGCTGGTGTTGCCCCCGGTAGGGGGTTGGCGAAGCGACACGAAGTGCGCGAAGCCTGGGGGCGAGCCCAATTTATTCGATGACTTCGGGCCAGTCCGTGTGGAAGAACTGGCCCTCCGGCTTGTCGACACGCTCGTACGTGTGCGCCCCGAAGAAATCGCGCTGCGCCTGCAGCAGGTTCGCGCTCAGGCGCGCCGTGCGGTAGCTGTCGTAGTAGGCCAGCGAGGCGCTGAAGGCCGGCACCGGAATGCCGTTGCTCACCGCCAGCGCCACCACTTCGCGCCAGCTCTGCTGCGTGCGGTTCAGCAGGTCTTGAAAGAACGGATCGAGCATCAGGTTGCCCAGCGCCGGGTCGCGGCGGAAGGCGTCGGTGATGCGGTTCAAAAAGCGCGCGCGGATGATGCAGCCGCCGCGCCAGATCGAGGCGATGCCGCCCAGGTCGAGCGGCCAGCCTTTCTTCTCGCCCATGGTCTGGATCAGGTCGAAGCCCTGCGTGTAGCTGATGACCTTCGAGGCGTAGAGCGCGTCGTGCACCTTGGCCACCAACGCCTTTTTTTCCAGCGACAGTGCGATCTTCGGCCCCTGCAGCAGCTGGCTGGCCGCCACGCGCTGCTTCTTCTGCGACGACAGCACGCGCGCCTCGACGGCGGCGTTGATGGTGCTGATGACCACCGCGTTCTCGGCCGCGTTCAGCAGCGTCCACTGGCCCGTGCCTTTCTGGCCGGCCTTGTCCAGGATGAGGTCGACCACCGGCTGGCCGGTTTCGGGGTCTTTCTGCTCGAGCGCCTTGGCGGTGATCTGGATCAGGTAGCTCTGCAGCTCGCCCTCGTTCCATTCGTTGAAGATCGCGGCCATCTCGTCGGTCGTGAAGCCGGCCGCCTTGAACAGGCTGTAGGCCTCGCAGATCAGCTGCATGTCGCCGTACTCGATGCCGTTGTGCACCATCTTCACGTAGTGGCCCGCGCCGCCCGGGCCGATGTGGATCACGCAGGGTTCGCCGTCGACCTTGGCCGCGATGCTCTCGAAGATCGGCTTCATCACCTCCCAGGTCGACGCCGGGCCGCCCGGCATGATCGACGGCCCCTTGCGCGCGCCTTCCTCGCCGCCCGACACGCCTGCGCCGATGAAGCGCAGGCCCTTGCTCGCAAGGTAGGCGTCGCGGCGTTCGGTGTCGGTGTACAGGCTGTTGCCGCCGTCGATGACGATGTCATCCTTGTCGAGCAGCGGAATGAGCTGCTCGATCACCTGGTCGACCGGCGCGCCGGCCTTCACCATGATCTGGATCTTGCGGGGCTTGGCCAGGCTCTGGACGAATTCTTCGAGCGTCTTCGCGCCCACCAGCTGCTTGCCGGGGTGGGCGGCAAGGAAGGCCTCGGTGGTGGCCTCGGTGCGGTTGTAGACGCTGACCTGGAAGCCGCGGCTTTCCACGTTCAGCACCAGGTTCTGTCCCATCACGGCCAGGCCGATCAATCCGAAATCGCTTTGCTTGCTCATGTGTGCCGGGCCCTTCGTGCGTGTGCGGTGGATGAAGCGGGCCATTGTGCCGGGCGCCTGCGCGGTGCGGCGTCGGAGGGCGTCTATACCCGCTTGGCAAACGGGCCCGGGCTGGCTATGTTGGCGGGATGACTTCCGCCGCCATGCCCGCAGCCCCTGCTGCGATCCACACCTGGTCGACCGACACCGTGCCGCCGCCGCAGCGGCTGGACTACTGGATCGGCGCGGTCTGCGAAGGCTTTCTCGAAATGGACGTGACCAGCCCGCTGGCCGGTGGCTTCGGCGCCTCGCTCGAATCCGCGCCGCTCGGGCCGCTGCACGTGAACCGCGTGCGCGGCAGCGCGCAGGACGTGTACCGCACGCGCCGCGCCATCGCCCACAGCCGCCACAACTTCTACTACCTGCTGTGCAAGGCCGACTCGCCCTGGGTCGCGGTGCAGGAAGAGCGCTCGGCGCGCCTGCTGCCCGGCGACGCGGTGCTGGTCGATTCGCGGCGCTGCTACGCCTTCCACCTGCAGCAGTCGGCCGACACGGTGTCGATCGAGCTGCCGACCGCGTGGGTCGAGTCGTGGCTGCCCGACGCCGGCGACCACGTGGCACGCCGCATCGACGGCCACAGCGGCTGGGGCGCGGCACTCAGCGGCTTCGCGCAGGCGCTGTCGCCCGAGGTGGCCCTGCGGCCGCCGCTGCCGGCGGCGCTGCTGGCAGACCAGCTCGGCGGCCTGCTGGCCCTGGCGCTCGGCCCGGGAGGCGGTGGGGCGATGCCCGACCCGTGCGGCCGCGCCGCCTTGCGCCAGCGCGTGCTCGACGCCACCCGCGAGCGCCATGCCGAGCCGGGCCTCACGGCCGCGGCCGTGGCGCAGGGGCTCGGCATCTCGGAGCGCAGCCTGCATCGCTGTCTCGCGGAAGGGGGCGAGGGCGCGACGACGTTCGCGAACGCGCTGGCCGCCTGCCGCATGCAGGTGGCGCAGCGCATGCTGGCCGATGCGCGCTTCGACCGTCTGAGCGTGGCGCAGATCGGCCTGCGCGTCGGGCTGGCCGACGCCTCGCACTTCGTGCGCCTGTGCCGCCGGCACCTGGGCGGCACGCCGGGGGCGCTGCGGCAGTCGCGCGGCTGAGCGCCGGCTACGCCTCGAACCAGTCGCGTGCCGACCGCCCCTGGTCCGGCCCCAGCATCGAAAAGCCGCCATCGACCGGGATGTCGGCACCGGTGACGAAGCGCGCCGCGTCCGAGCACAGGAACAGCACCACCTGCGCCACGTCGTCGCCGTCGCCCACGCGGCCCAGCGGATGCATCGGCGCGCCGACGCGGTCGGCCCGTGCGCGGTCGCCGTCCGCCATGCGCGACAGCGCGTCCGACCAGGTCCAGCCCGGCGACACCGAGTTCACCCGCACGCCCCGCGGCGCCAGCGTGGCGGCCTGGTTGCGCGTGAGCTGCAGGATGGCGGCCTTGGCCGCCGGGTACAGCGCCCGGCCCGCCGCGCCGAACTTGCCGCCGACGCTGCCCATGTTCACGATGGCGCCGCCGTGCGCGGCCAGCGCGTCGGCGGTCTTCTGCACCAGCATCGCGCCGGAGACCAAGTTGACGTTCAGCGCGCCCAGCCAGTCGGCGCGCGCGGCATCCAGGCCTGCATCGCCGTAGACCACGGCGTTGTTGATGAGGAAGTCGATGCGGCCTTCGGAGCGCAGCGTGCCAGCCACGAGCGCATCGAGCGCGTCGTCCGAGGCGATGTCGCAGGCGACGAAGCGGCAGCCCGCGCCCACGTCGGCCGCCAGCGCGGCGCCGCGCGCTGTGTCGATGTCGACTGCCACCACGCGCGCGCCGGCCTGCACGAAGGCGCGCACGATGGCACTGCCCAGCAGCGCGGCGGCGCCGGTCACGATCGCGACCTTGCCCTGCAGCGGGGTCATGCGTGGCCTCCCATCTGCGCCACGGCCTCATCCACGCGCACCACGTCCGCGAGCATCGCCAGGGTTTCCAGGCTTGCCGCCTGCAGGTGCGCCTGCGCGGTGCTGCAGGCGTCGGCGACCACCGCCACGTCGTAGCCCAGGTCGCTCGCATGGCGCGCGCCGTGCTCGACCACGTGGTTGGTCGCGATGCCAGCCACGTACAGGCGGCTGGCACCGGTGGCACGCACGGCGTCTTCGAGCCCGCTGGCCCAGAAGGGGTTGTTGCGCTTGTGGGTGACGACGGCCTCGCCCGGCCGCGGCGCGAGTTCGTCGTAGAAGCCCGCGCCCCAGCTGCCTTCCTGCACCGCGCCGCTCTCGGCCACGCGGCGGAACAGCGTGCAGTTGCGCAGGCAGTCGGCGTAGTCCGGCGCGAAGGCGATGCGCACGAAGATCACCGGCACGCCGTTCGCGCGCGCCCCGGCGATGAGCCGCGCGGCCGAGGCGATGAGGCGCGGGCGCGCCGGGTCGTCGGCGGCCACGCCCACGCGCACCTTGCCGTCGACGTGCAGCACGTCGTTCTGGTAGTGCATCGCCAGCAGCGCGGCCTTCACAGGAACACCTGCAGGGCTTCGTGCGGTGCGTCGCAGTTCACGAGGTCGACGCGCTTGGTCTGGATGCGCCAGCCGTCGTCGGCGCGGCGCAGCGTGTGCAGCACGCTGCCGCCGAAGGTGCGCTGTTCGGTCTTGCGCCACTCCAGCAGCAGGAACGTCGAGCGCACGGTGCAGCCTACGTCGTCGCGTGCTTCGAGCGCGATGTTGCCCAGCACGTGCACGGTGCGCGTGGGCGGCTGCTGCGAATAGGCGCGGGCCTGCTCGAGCCGCCGCGCGCGCATCGAGCGCAGCAGGGCGTCCTCGCAGAACAGCGACGCGTGGTTGAGGTGGTCGGCCTGGCCGTGCACCAGCGGTACCCAGTACAGGCCGTCGGGCGTGAAGAGCTTCTGCCATTCGTCCCAGCGGTGCTCGTCGAGCAGGCGTGCTTCGTGGTGCAGGAACTGTGTGAGGTCCTGCTGTTCGTTCCAGTCGCGGAAGTTCATTCGGCGCTCCCAGCCTGTGCACCCGTGTCGACGCCCATGTACCCGGCCCACGCCGCGAACATGTTGCGCGAGGGCATCTCGCTGTTGCCGTTGGACGCGCGCCCGCCCGGCAGCGGCTGGTCGCGCCCGGCGGCACGGTGCATGCTGACCCAGTCACCGCCGTCCGAGCCCAGGCCTTCCTGCACGCGGTTGTAGGCCTCCAGGTCGTCGGGCATCACGTTCGACGAGGGCGAGTTGACGATGTTGGTGTACTTGAGCGTGCGCTGGAAGGTGGCCTCGGGCGCACCCTTCAGGCGGAAGCTGAAGATCTCGACCAGCGTGCGGTCCACCGACAGCGGCCGGATCACGCGGATCTGCTGGAACGAGGTGTGCGGCGAGCAGCTCGGGTACACGATGGTGTTGTGCCGGTTCACACGCAGGATCTCGTCGGTGCGCTCGGCGCCCTTCGCGGCTTCGAGCGAGGCCACGTAGGCCAGGCTCACCGGGTCGGTCGGCGGCACGAAGATGCCTTCCATGAAGCCGTGGCCGTGGTCGTAGCCCTTGAGCTCCAGCTTCTCCCAGAACTCCAGCGGCTCGCCGTTGCCGTCGACGATCACCACCTCGAAGGGCTTGGGCGTGCCGGCCGGCATGGCCTCGTGCTCTTCCTTGGCCGCGCGCCACGACGACTCGTGCGTGGCCACGGCGTGGATGGTGTCGTGCAGGTTCTCGAAGAAGATCTTCCAGTTGTTGCGCTGGATCACGCGCTGAACGCCGCCGGCCACTTCCACTTCGCCCTCGGGCGCGCGGTCGCAGAAGTTGTCGAGCGACGTGGCCACGCCGCCCAGGAACTCTTTCAGCTCGGGTCCGTCTTCCGACAGGCTCGCGAACACGAAGCCGCGGTGCGAGGCCACGCGCGCCACCTTGCGCACGCCGTACTGCGGGTCCTTCAGGTCGAGCGCGGTGCATTCGTAGCCGCTGCGCAGCGGCACCGACAGCAGGCTGCCGTCGCACTTGAAGGTCCAGCCGTGGTACAGGCAGCGCAGGAACTTGCCGGCGCTGCCGCTGCCGTCGGGCACGAGCTTGGCGCCCTTGTGCGGGCAGCGGTTGAACATCACATGCACCTGGCCGTCGGTGTGCCGCACCATCACCACGGGCTCGCGGCCCAGGCGGGTGGTGAAGTAGTCGCCGGGCTTGGGCACCTGGCTTTCGTGGCCGATGTAGATCCAGGCCTGGCCGAACACGCGGTCCATTTCCAGCTCGAAGATGGCGGGGTCGGTGTAGACGCGCTTGTGCACGCGGTCGGGCTGCACGAGCGACTGGATGTCGATCGGGTTGGTCGCCGCCATGGGGATGATGGGGATCACGGAATTCATCGGGTGGGTCTCCTGAAACGTCGTCAGATGTCGAGCACCAGGTGCGGCGTCTTGGCGCGCGACACGCAGGTGCACAGGGTCTTGCCGTCCGCCTTCTCGCGCGGACTGAGGTTGTGGTCGCGGTGGTCGGGCACGCCCTCGACCACGTCCACCACGCACACGCCGCAGTCGCCCTGGCGGCAGTCGTACAGCGGGTCCAGGCCCGCGGCGATGAGCACGTCGAGCAGGCTCTGGTCGGGCGCCACGGTCAGCGTCTTGCCCGAGCGCAGCGTGCGCACCTCGAAGGGCGCGTCGCCCGCCTGCTCGATGGCACCGGCGAAGAGTTCGAAATGCACGTGGTCGTCGGGCCAGCCGAGCGCGCGGGCGGTGTCGACCACGGCCTGCACCATGCCGCGCGGACCGCACACATGCAGGTGGCGACCGGGCACGGGCGCGGCCAGCAGCGCGCGCAGGTCGAGGCCGCGTGCCGGGTCGCCGCCGTCGTGCACCACGGTGCCACCGAGCGCGCGAACCTCGTGCAGGTAGGCCGTGGCTTCTTCGCTGCGCGTGGCGTAGACGAACTCGAAGGGGCGCGCTTCGACCGCGAGCGAGCGCGCCATGCACAGCAGCGGCGTGATGCCGATGCCGCCGGCAATGAGCAGCGGCGGCGCGCTGCCCGCGTGCAAGGCGAAGTCGTTGCGCGGTGCGTGCGCGGCCAGCGCGGTGCCCGGTTGCAGCGCGTGCATCCAGGCCGAGCCGCCCGCGCCCTGGGGCTCGCACAGCACCGCGATCTCGCAGCGGTCGGAGCCGTCGTGCGGCTTGGCGAGCGAGTAGGCACGCTGACCCGGGTGGCCGTTGGCCTGCACCACCTGCACGCCCAGGTGCGCGCCCGGCGTGAACGGCGGCAGCGGCTCGCCATTCGCCGAGCGCAGCACGAAGGCCTTGATGGCCGGCGTGAGCGGCGTGACCGCGTCCACGACCAGCGCCAGCATGTCGGAGGCGCCGCTCATCCCAAGGGCAGCGCCGGGTCGGCGATGGTGAGGCCGGTCGATTTTTCCCAGCGCGGCATCAGCGTGTTCGACGGCTGCGTCTCGTCGACCAGCTTGCGTGCCGTCTCGGCGCCGGCCACGGGCAGGCCCTTCGGATCGAGCAGGCCGATCTGCACCAGCACGCTGGCCTGGTCCCAGTAGATGTGCTCGTGGTACAGCTTGTCGCCGCGGAACTTCACGATGGCCACGAGCGGAATCTCCACCGGCTTGCCGGTGGGCGCGATGCCCGGCAGCAGCCAGTCGATCTCGACCGTGTGGGTGAAGCTGAACAGCATCTCGTCCACGATCTGCGTCGCGCCCACGGTGCGCGAGATGGGCGTGAGTCGCGTGTCGGGCGGTGTGCTCGGAATGAAGTGGTGCTTGTAGAAGCGCGACAGCTCCTTGGCACCCACGCCGCCGGTCATGGTCGGGATGTGGTTCACGTAGGGCTCGCTCACCATCGTGGCCATGGTGGCGACCACGTCGCGCGTGGCGAACTCGTACTCGCAGTGCTTGTCCCACAGCGCCGAGAGGTCGTACACCGGGCCGATCGCGTCCTTGAACAGCGCCATCGAGCGCTGGTGCGCCATGAGCGTGGAGGGCTTGTCGAAATGGTCGCCGCCGGTGCGCGCAAACGCATGGTCGACGCCAGGGTAGACATGCATCTGCGCATCGGGCTGGCCGGCGAAGGCTTCGAGCACCTGGGCGCGGGCCTCGGATGGGCAGAACTGATCGAGCTCGGCGAAGTGCAGGGCGATCGGGCATTTGATTTGCGGCACGAGGTCGAGTGCGCCTTCGATGCCCACGCCGTAATAGCCCACGGCCGCGTCCACGCCCGAATGCGCGGCGGCCAGGTAGGCCAGCTTGCCGCCGAGGCAGAAGCCCAGCGCGCCGACCTTGCCGGTGCAGGCCGGGTGCGCGCGCAGCGCCTTCACGCTCGCCGTGACGTCGGCCACGCCGGCTTCGATGTCGAACTTCTGGAAGAAGCCGAAGGCGCGCTGCCAGTCTTCGGGCGAGTAGCCCAGATCGACACCGGGCTCCATGCGCCAGAACAGGTCGGGCGCGAGCACCACGTAGCCTTCTTCGGCGTAGAGGTCGGCCACCTCGCGCACGTAGGCATTGACGCCGAAGATCTCCTGGCACAGCACGATGCCGGGGCCGCGCCCCGAGGCCGGCAGGGCCAGGTAGCCGCCAAAGGTCTGGGTGCCGTCGCCGGCCGGGATGTCGATGGTGTCGCTCATCGGTTCGTCTCTCGAAGTGGTGGGGTCGGCGGCGATTCTGGGGAGCGCGCCGGGGCGTTGTCTGTCCATTTCGTGCAGCGGTTTGCGCCGCACGAAACGGATAGCGGGGCGTCGCCGCCGCACAGAGACTGCGCCCTGCATTTGCTGCCCCCCCCACGTTCAACGAACTCACCCCGAGGAGACCTTTCATGTCGCAGGCCACGCCCCGATCCGTCTTGTGCGCGCTCACCGTCCTGGTGGGCGCGCTGGCTTTACCCGCGCAGGCGCAGACCGTGAAAGTCGGCCTGGCGATGGACCTGTCCGGCCCGTTCGCCGTCGGCGGCGCCGAGGCCAAGGCCGGCTTCGCCGTGGCGATGAAGCAGCTGGGCGGCAAGCTCGGCGGCGTGCCGGTGGAGTTCGTCGAGGCCGACACGGCCGGCAACCCCGAGATGGCGCGCCAGGTGGTCGAGCGCATGCTGCTGCGCGACAAGATCGACCTGTTCACCGGGCCCGTCGGCTCGTCGGTCGCGCTGGCCGTCGGCCCGCCGCTCTTCGCCGCCAAGGTGCCTTATCTGTCGAGCAACACCGGCCCGAGCGACTATTCGGGCGCGCGCTGCAACCCGTACTTCTTCGGCGCCTCGTACCCGAACGACGCGTACTACGAGTCGGCCGGCAAGTTCGCGAGCGACAAGGGCTTCAAGAAGGTCGCGATGATCGCGCCCAGCTACCCCGGCGGCAAGGACGCCATCAACGGCTTCAAGCACACCTTCAAGGGCGCCGTGGGCGACGAGCTGTACACCAAGCTCGGGCAGCTCGACTACTCGGCGGAGCTGGCGCAGATTCGTGCGTCGAAGCCCGATGCGCTGTACTTCTTCCTGCCCGGTGCGATGGGCGTGAGCTTCATCAAGCAGTTCGTCGGCGCGGGGCTGTCGAAAGACGTGGCGCTGATCTCCACCGCTTTCTCGGCCGACGAGGACATGATCCCCGCCGTCGGCGAGCCGATGCTGGGCCTCTTCAACACCGCGCACTGGTCGTTCGACCTCGACAACCCGGCCAACCAGCGCTTCGTGGCCGCGTTCCGCCAGCAGAACAACGGGCGCAACCCGTCGTTCTATGCCGGCCAAGCCTACGACGTGCTGATGGCGATGGATGCGGCCGTGCGCGACGTCGGCGGCAAGGTGGCCGACAAGCCCGCGCTGCTCAAGGCGATCAAGGCGGCGAACTACAAGTCGGTGCGCGGCGATTTCCGCTACGGCCCCAACAACTTCCCGATCCAGAACTACTACCTGCGCGTGGTCGCCAAGGACGGCAGCGGGCGCATCGCCAACAAGGTGATCGGCACCGTGCTGGAGCGCTACCAGGACCGCACCGCCGCGCAGTGCGCGATGAAGTCCTGAGGATGTGTGTTCAGTGCCGCGCGGCAGGCAGCCGCGCGGGGTCGCGTGAGGTGTCGCGCGGCAGCTGCCCGAAGCGCTCGCGGTAGCAGGCGGCAAAGCGGCTCAGGTGCGAGAAGCCGCAGTTCAGCGCCACCTCGGTGACGCTGGCGCCGTCGTGCCGCGCCAGCTGCGCGTGCGCGGCATCGAGCCGCATGTTGCGCAGCACCTCGCCGGGCGAGAGGTCGCGGTGGCGCCTGAAGAGCAGTGCGAGGCCGCGGCGCGTGACGCCCGCGGCCTGTGCCACGTCTTCGAGCGAGAGCAGCGAGTCGAGCCGCTCGCGCATGAATTCTTCGGCCCGGCGCAGCTGCCGCAGGCTGGTTTCCTCGCTGCCGCGCTGCGCGTCGGCATGCCGCTGCAGCACCGAGTTCGGCCGGTGGCACAGCAGGTAGAGCATGAGGTTGTCTTCGCAGTGCGCGAGCCAGCGCGGGTCGTAACGCTCGAACTCGGTGGGCGGCAGCAGCGAAGCCAGGCTCGCCACCATGCGGCACCACTGCGTGCCCGCCGCGTCGTCCAGGCGCAGGGGCATGTCGAAATCGATCTCGCCCACGGTGTCGCCGCCGCGCAGCGCGAAGGCATGGCGCGCCACCTCCTGCAGGCGGCTGAGTTCGATCTTCAGCATCAGCTGTTCGCAGTCGGCGTGCCAGCGCAGGCGCACCGGCTTGTGGGCGGAAATGATGGCGCCCTGGCCGGGGTGGATCTGCAGCGTCTGCCCGCCGGTGTGGATGTCGGCACGGCCGCGCAGCGGCATCTGCACCAGCACGAAGTTGCCGAGCGCGTCGGGCTCGATGTCGACATCGCAGCCGTAGCGCAGGATGCACAGCGACAGTGCGCTCATCTCGGCGCGGCAGAAGATCGCATCGACATCGCCCGAGCGCCACACGCTGCGGTGCGGCTTCAGCTCATGGGCCACGCGCGCGTGCGTCTCTTCGGCCTCGCGCGAGCGGAAGACCTCGCGCCTGTACAGCGGGGACAGTTGCTGACTCGACCATGCGTCCATGGACACTCCTGCGGGGCCAAAGTGGGGGAAAGCGACGGAAACGGACGCTTTTTTCTACGCTGGAATCTACGTGGGTGCGCCGCGCGCCGCCATGGGAGTTGCCCGGGCAACGGGCGTCCCCGTTGCAAGAAGCTTGCCGGCCCTGTGTCTAAATGCTGCGCAGGTTGACCCGCTTGGACAGGGCCTCCGCGCTCTCGCGCCGCTCGCTGTAGCGGTCGACCAGATGGTCCGCGCAGTCGCGCGTGAGCAGCGTGAACTTGACCAGCTCTTCCATCACGTCGACCACGCGCTCGTAGTAGGGCGAGGGCTTCATGCGGCCCGCGTCGTCGAACTCGAGAAAGGCCTTGGCCACCGACGACTGGTTGGGGATGGTGATCATGCGCATCCACCGGCCCAGCACGCGCAGCTGGTTCACCGCGTTGAACGACTGCGAGCCGCCCGACACTTCCATCACCGCGAGCGTCTTGCCCTGCGTGGGCCGCACCGAGCCGACGGCCAGCGGAATCCAGTCGATCTGCGCCTTCATGATCCCGGTCATCGCGCCGTGGCGTTCCGGCGAGGTCCACACCATGCCTTCGGCCCACTGCGCGAGATCGCGCAGCTCCTGCACCTTCGGATGGTCTTCGGGTTCGCCGTCGGGCAGCGGAAGGCCGCGCGGGTCGTAGATGCGGGGCTCGGCGCCCATCGCGCGCAGCAGGCGCGCGGCCTCTTCGGTCAGCAGGCGGCTGTAGGAGCGCTCGCGCAGCGATCCGTACAGCAACAGGATGCGCGGCGCGTGCGTGGCGCGTTCGGCGGGCAGAAGCTCCTGCAGGCGGGGAACATGGAACGCATCGGCGTCGACGTGTGGCAGATCAGGGCTTGGCGACACGCTGGCCTTTCGCGTCGATCACGGCTTCGCCGTCTTCCTTGGCGAACGCGCCTTGCTGCGGCCTGGGCAGGATGTCGAGCACGGCTTCCGAAGGGCGGCACAGGCGCGTGCCCAGTGGCGTGACGACGATGGGGCGGTTGATGAGGATCGGGTGCTGCAGCATGAAGTCGATGAGCTGTTCGTCGCTCCACTTCGGATCGCCCAGGTCCAGTTCGTCGTACGGCGTACCTTTCTGGCGCAGCACCTCGCGCACGGGCACGCCCATTGCCGCGATGAGCTGTGTGAGCGTGGCGCGGTCGGGCGGGGTCTTCAGGTACTCGATGACGGTGGGCTCGTCGCCCGTGTTGCGGATCAGCGCGAGCACGTTGCGCGAGGTGCCGCAGGCAGGGTTGTGATAGATGGTGATGTCGCTCATGGCAGGCTCGTTGGAGAAGAAGAAAGAAAAATGGGTCAGCCCAGGCTGAGGCGCAGCGCCAGCGCGGCGAGCGTGGCGGCCAGCACGGGCAGGGTCAGCACGATGCCGATGCGGAAGTAGTGGCCCCAGGTGATGGTCATGCCCTTCCTGGCGAGCACGTGCAGCCACAGCAGCGTGGCCAGGCTGCCGATGGGCGTGATCTTCGGACCGAGGTCGCAGCCGATCACGTTGGCATAGACCATGGCCTCCTTCACGAGGCCGACCGCGCCTGAGGCCTCGATCGACAGCGCGCCGACCAGCACGGTCGGCATGTTGTTCATGACCGAGGAGAGCACCGCCGCGAGAAAGCCGGTGCCCATGGCCGCGCCCCAGACGCCGCCTTGCGCGAACAGGTTCAGCAGCGTGGCGATCTGGCCGGTGAGCCCGGCGTTGCGCAGCCCGTAGACCACGAGGTACATGCCCAGCGAGAAGACCACGATCTGCCAGGGCGCGCCGCGCAGCACCTGGCGCGTGCCGATCACCGGGCCGCGCGCCGCCACCGCGAGCAGGATCACCGCGCCGAAGGCGGCCACGGCGCTCACCGGCACGCCCAGCGGCTCCAGGCCGAAGAAGCCCACGAGCAGCAGCGCGAGCACGACCCAGCCGGCGCGGAAGGTGTCGCGGTCGCGGATCGCGTCGGCGGGCTTCTTGAGGCGGGCCATGTCGTAGTGGGCGGGAATGTCGCGCCGGAAGCACCACAGCAGCACGCCCAGGCTCGCGAGCACGGCCGCGACGTTGACCGGCACCATCACCGAGGCGTATGCGTTGAAGCCGATGCCGAAGAAGTCGGCCGACACGATGTTCACGAGGTTCGACACGATGAGCGGCAGGCTGGCCGTGTCGGCAATGAAGCCCGCCGCCATGACGAACGCCAGGGTGGTGGCCGGCGTGAAGCCGAGCGCCACGAGCATCGCCATCACGATGGGCGTGAGGATCAGTGCTGCGCCGTCGTTGGCAAAGAGGGCCGAGACCGCGGCGCCCAGCAGCACGATGAAGGCGAACAGCCGCCGGCCGTTGCCGCGTCCCCAGCGCGCCACGTGCAGCGCGGCCCACTCGAAGAAGCCGGCTTCGTCGAGCAGCAGGCTGATGAGGATGACCGCGATGAAGGTCGCGGTGGCGTTCCAGACGATGGCCCAGACGACGGGGATGTCGGTGAGCTGCACCACGCCGAAGAGCAGGGCGATGACGGCGCCCAGGGAGGCGCTCCAGCCTATGCCCAAACCGCGTGGTTGCCAGATGACGAGCACGAGCGTGAAGATGAAGATGAGGAGGGCGGGGATCATGTTCTTCTGTTCAGGGCGTGTGCACAGGCCACCGGGTACTTCCCTCCGCGAATGTCCCCCGCCCTTCGGGCTCCTCCTTGATTTCGCTGCGGGAAGCACCCGGTGTCCTGCGCACGGGGACGCGCTGTTGGTGTGCGCCGATCAACGACTGCACTGCCCCATGCTCACGTCGATGGGGTGCCTTGCGCAGCGAAATCAAGGGGGAGGCCGCAGGCCGGAGGACATTCGCGGAGCAAGGTGCCCCGTCGGCGGGAGCACGCCAGAGCGCACGCACGCTGCGTGCAACAGCACAAGCTTTCATGGTCAGCAGTCGCAGGTGCTCGCCGGAAGACAGGCTTCCCCCTGGCAGCAGTTCTCGGTGAGGTAGCCGAGCAGGCCGTTCATCCGCTCGAACGACGCGCGGTAGATGAGGTTGCGCCCCTGGCGCTCCTGCGAGACCAGGCTCGCGTTCACCAGCTCCTTGAGGTGAAACGACAGCCCCGTGGCCGACACCGCCAGCGCTTCGGTCAGCGCACCCGGCGTCAGCCCGTCGGGCCCCGCGACCACCAAGGCACGGAACACCCGCAGGCGCACGGGTTGCGCGAGTGCGCCCAGGGCGCGGACCACATCGTTTTCTTCCATTGTTCAAGTATCTTTGAATTATTGAATCGAGGCAACCCGAAAGACCAAGAGACCGGTGGCACGAATCGGCCATCGCCCTGGCAGGCAGCGGCCATCCACGACGTACCGCTTTTTCTACAGTCGCCTTCGGCTCATCCCCCAACGACGCATTCAACGAAGGAGACACCCATGTCCGACACCTATGTTCTGGTTCACGGCGCCTGGCACACCGGCGCCGAAATGGAGGCCGTGGCCGACGGCCTGCGCGCGGCCGGCCACACCGTGCATTGCCCCACCGTGGCGGGCAACAACCCCGGCGACGACCGCGCGGGCACCGGCCTGGCCGATGCCATTGCGTCGGTGGTCCGCTTCATCGAGGGCAAGGACCTCACGCAGGTGCGGCTCGTGGGCCACAGCTACGGCGGCATGGTGATTTCGGGCGTGGCCGACCGTATCGCGGCGCGGCTGCGGCGGCTGGTCTACATCAATGCCTTCGTGCCGCTCGACGGCGAGGCGCTCAACGACATGGTGCCGCCGCATTACGTGACCATGTTCGACGCGGTGGCGGCCGCCAACAAGAACGCCGTGATGCTGCCCTTCGAGATCTGGCGCGAGGCCTTCATCAACGACGCCGACCTGCCGCTGGCGCAGTCCGCCTACGACAAGCTCAACCCGCACCCGTACCGCACCTTCACCGACAAGATCCAGCTGAAGCAGCCGCTGGCGGCGCTGGCGCTGGGCAAGTCGTACGTCAATTGCCAGCAGGACACGGCGCTGCCGCACAGCCTGCCGTGGCATCCGCGGCTGTCGGAGCGGCTGGGGTTGTTCCGGCTCGTGGAGTGCCCGGGCAGCCACGAGATGTTCTTCTCGAACCCGCAGCGGCTGGCGCAGGCGATCCTCGAAGCGGGGCGCGACTGACGGAAGGCGCCCGGTCAGCCGTTCGGGAAGAGCGCGTCGAACACGCGCAGCGACGCATAGGCGTCGTTGGCCGCGTAGCGGATCTGCGACTCGGTGAGCTGCTTGTGCGCCCAGTTCGAGGTGGTCGCCTTGCGCGACTTGGCGAAGCGGCGGTTGAACATCAGCGCCACCGCCGTCTTCACGCCCACCGAGCGGCGGTAGCCGCGCCGGCGGAACTCGTCGTCGATGTCGAACACGGCCTGCGGCGCAATCGCCAGCCGCAGGCGGATCAGCGACAGGTCGCTCGAAAGGCCGAAGCCGACCTTGCGCAGTTCGGTGGACGCGAGCAGGCCCGCGACCACGGGGTTGCATTCGTCGCGGTGCAGCTGGAACAGCCAGGCCGTGTCGCGCGTGGCGAACTGCACGACGTGCGGGCCGGTCGACACTTCGTTCTTCGCGAAGGTGGGGCGCGACTCGGTGTCGAAGCCCGCCACGCCGGCGTCGAGCAATTCGCCCGCGGCGCGCTCGGCTTCGGCGAGCGAGGTGACGACCACGATGTCTTTCAGGTCGAGGCTGTCGAAGGGGTCGAGCAGCGCGATCTGTTCACGTTCGGGAAGGGGCGGGAGCCGGTGGCTGTTGTTGTGGGGGGCGTTCACCGGGTCTTCGCCTTCGCGGCCTTGGGGGTTGTCTTGGGTTTGGGCTTCTTCGGCTTCGGCGGCTGGCCCGAACGCAGCGCAGCCTCGTAGGCCAGGCGGCCCCAGCGCGCGGCTTCCTCGCGGTCTTCGAACAGGTCGGCCGGCGCGAGGCGGTACGACATCGGCATCTCCTTGCCCTCGCGCACGTAGGTGAAGGGCGGCAGGTTCAGCGCATCGAAGTGCGCGGCGCTGCCGGCATCGGCCTTGAGGTACAGCGTGTCCTTGGCGACGAGCGCGATCATGCGGCCCTCGTGCCACACGCCGTGGCCGCCGAACATGCGGCGGGTCTCGATGCGGCCGAGGCGCTCGAAGGTCTCGTGCAGGCTTTGAACAAACGCACTCATGCCGTGATCTCGATGCGGTTGCCGTCCGGGTCGAGCACCACGCTCTCGTAGTAGCCGTCGCCGGTGCGGCGCGGTCCGTCGAGCAGCGGATAGCCGTCGGCCTTCAGCCGCTGCGTGAGCGCATCGACCTCGGCGTCGGAGCCGACCGAGATCGCCAGGTGCGTCCAGCCCATGCGCTGCGCACCGGCCTCGGCGACCACGGGAGACAGGGTGCTCGTCGTCATGGCCTCGATGCGCGCGCCGTCGCCCAGGCTCAGGAAGCACGAGGCGAAGCCCTTGGCCGGATTGACGTAGCCGGCGCCGGCGGTGGCGCCGAAGTAGTCGACGTAGAAGCGCTTGCAGCGTTCGAGGTCGGTGGTCCAGAGGGCGATGTGGTCGATGCGGATGCGCATGGGGCAGGAAGGAAGTGCGGAGGGTGTCAGCCCGTGCGCCAGGGCGCGCGGGTGGGCGACCAATGGTAGGCGATGCGTTCGCGCCCGCTGCCAGGGTGCCGGTCGACCACGCCGCGCACGAGGCCGTAGCGTTCGTAGAAGCGCTGCGCCTCGGTGTTGGTGACGGCCACGTGCAGCCGCCAGCCGTGCGGCATGCGCACGCAGGCCTCGTCGAGCAACGCCTTGCCCAGGCCCTGGCTGCGCAGGTGCGGTTCGACGAACAGCTGAGCCACGTACTCGCGCGCCGTGAGCAGCACCATGAAGGCCAGTACCTGGCCGTCGCGCTCGGCCAGCACCACGTCGGCGGGCGGGATGAATTCGGTCTGTACGCGACGCAGCCAGTGGCCGATGGGCTCGACGTGGACGGCGCTGCGGTTGGCCGACACCCAGGCACGGCGCCAGATGCCCGCGAGCACCATGTTCTCTTCGGCGCCGCCATCGCGCGAGCGCAGCTGGAAGGCAGGAATCTGGGCAGCGGACATGCGGACCATGATAGCCACGCCGGGTGCGGACCGCACCCCTTTGTGCTCAGCCGTTCAGCGTCTGCGCATGGTGCGCGATGTGGTCCGCCATGAAGCTCTGGATGAAGTAGTAGCCGTGGTCGTAGCCCGCATGGCGGCGCAGCGTGAGCGGCTGGCCGGCGGCGAAGCAGGCGGCCTCGAAGGCCTCGGGGTGCAGCTGCTCGGCGAGGAATTTGTCGGCCAGGCCCTGGTCGATGAGGATGCCCTGCGGATAGGGCGCCACGGTCTGCGATTGCATCAGCGCGCTGGCGTCGTGCGCGAGCCACTGCGCGCGGTCGTCGCCCGGTTCACCCAGGTAGCCGGCGAAGGCCTTCTGGCCCCACGGGCACTGGGTGGGCGCGCAGATCGGTGCGAAGGCCGAGAGCGACTTGAAGCGCCCCGGATGCCGCAGCGCCAGCGTGAGCGCGCCGTGGCCGCCCATCGAGTGGCCGAAGATGCCGATGCGCTCGCCGTCGATGGGAAAGTGGCGGGCCACCAGCGGCAGCAGCTCGTGCACGATCCAGCTTTCCATGCGCCAGTGCGTGGCCCAGGGCTCGGCGGTGGCGTCGAGGTAGAAGCCGGCGCCGATGCCGAAGTCCCAGCTGTCTTTTGCGCCCGGCAGGCTTTCGGGTTCCGTGCCGCGCGGGCTGGTGTCGGGCGCGATGAGCGCAACGCCCAGGCTGGCGGCCATGCGCTGCGCGCCGGCCTTCACCGCGAAGGTCTCTTCGTTGCAGGTCAGGCCGGCAAGGTAGAGCAGGGCGGGCACGCGCGTGTGCGCGGCCTGCGGCGGCAGGTAGACCGAGAAGCGCATCGGCAGGCCGATCTCGTGCGAGGGGTGCTCGACGAAGCGCTGCACGCCGCCGAAGGCGTGGTGTTCGGAAAGAAGGGTGGGGGCGGTGTCGGTCATGAAGAAGAGATCGTCTGGCTGCGCAGCGCGGGCACGAGTTCGAGCACGGCGTCGGCGAAGGTGCGCGGTGCTTCCTGCGGCAGGTTGTGGCCTGCGCCGGGCACGAGGCGGTGCGAACGCGGTCCGCTGAAGCGGTGCGCATGGGCCGAGGCATCGGCGGGCGGTCGCACGCCGTCGTCGATGCCGTCGAAGGTGATGGCGGGCACGGTGATCGTCGGCTGCGCGGCAAGGCGGCGTTCGATGTCGGCATAGGCCGGGTCGCCGGGCACGAGGCCGAAGCGGTGGCGGTACGAATGGATCACCACGTCCACGAAGTCGGGGTGCTCGAAGGCGGCGGCGCTGCGATCGAAGGTGGCGTCGTCGAACCGCCATGTCGGTGACCACAGCTGCCACAGCAGCTTCGTGAGGGCCTTGCGGTCCTTCGCGAGGCCGGCGCGGCCGCGTTCACTGTGGAAGTAGTACTGGTACCAGAGACTGTGCTCGTTGGCGGGCGTGTCGGGTTCCATCGCCTTGGCGATGTTCTGGATGTTGTAGCTGTTGAGCGAGACCAGCCCCGCGCAGCGTTCGGGCCACAGCGCCGCCACCACGCAGGCGGCGCGGCCGCCCCAGTCGTAGCCGGCGAGCACGGCACGCTCGATCTTCAGCGCGTCGAGCAGCGCGAGCAGGTCGGCGCCGAAGGCCGCCTGTTCGCCCGAGCGCGGCGTGGCGTCGGCGAGGAAGCGTGTGGCGCCGTAGCCGCGCATGTACGGCACGATCACGCGGCAGCCTTGATCGGCCAGCATCGGCGCGACTTCGGCGTAAGTGTGAATGTCGTACGGAAAGCCGTGCATCAGCAGCACGGGCGGGCCGTCGGCGGGGCCGGCTTCGTAATAGGCGATCTCGAGGACGCCCGCTTCGATGGTGCGCAGGGGTTCCATGCGGTTCATGGCGGGCGCCTCCTCGGGCTTAGTACAGGACCACGCCACGAATGGATTCGCCGCGCTTCATCAGGTCGAATCCCTTGTTGATGTCTTCCAGCGGCATGGTGTGCGTGATCAGGTCGTCGATGTTGATCTTGCCTTCCATGTACCAGTCGACGATCTTCGGCACGTCGGTGCGTCCGCGCGCGCCGCCGAAGGCCGAGCCTTCCCACTTGCGGCCGGTGACCAGCTGGAACGGGCGCGTGCTGATCTCGGCGCCGGCCTCGGCCACGCCGATGATGATGCTGCGGCCCCAGCCCTTGTGCGTGCATTCGAGCGCCTGGCGCATCACCTGCGTGTTGCCGATGCACTCGAAGCTGTAGTCGGCGCCGCCGTCGGTCAGCTGCACGATGGCGTCGACCACGTTCTCGGTGGTCTTGGGGTTGATGAAGTGCGTCATGCCGAACTGGCGGGCCATGGCTTCGCGCTCGGGGTTCAGGTCGACGCCGATGATCTTGTCGGCGCCCACCATCTTGGCGCCCTGGATCACGTTCAGGCCGATGCCGCCCAGGCCGAACACCACGACGTTCGCGCCGGCTTCCACCTTGGCCGTGAAGATCACCGCGCCGATGCCGGTGGTGACGCCGCAGCCGATGTAGCAGACCTTGTCGAAGGGCGCGTCTTCGCGGATCTTGGCCAGCGAGATTTCGGGCGCGACCGTGTAGTTGCTGAAGGTGCTGGTGCCCATGTAGTGGAAGATGGGCTTGCCGTCGAGGCTGAAGCGGCTGGTGGCGTCGGGCATGAGGCCCTTGCCCTGCGTGCCGCGTATCAGCTGGCACAGGTTGGTCTTGCGGCTCAGGCAGAACTTGCACTGGCGGCATTCGGGCGTGTACAGCGGAATGACGTGGTCGCCCTTTTTCAGCGTGGTGACGCCGGGGCCGACGTCGACCACGATGCCCGCGCCTTCATGGCCCAGGATGGCGGGAAAGATGCCTTCGGGGTCGGCGCCCGAGAGCGTGTAGTAGTCGGTGTGGCAGATGCCGGTGGCCTTGATCTCGACCAGCACTTCACCGAACTTGGGGCCCTGGAGGTCCACGGTTTCGATGGTCAGGGGTTGGCCTGCTTGCCAGGCGACGGCGGCTTTGGTTTTCATGGGATTCGGTTCTTCAGAGAGCGGAGGGGGACAAGGATACTCAGGCGAGCCTTCAGGCGGGGCCAGCCGGGAAGATACCCGACATGCCCACAAAGCCCGGCAGGTGACGAAAGTCCCAGACCCAGCGGCGCAACGCGGGAAACTCGTCGAGCGAGATGCCGCCTTCGCCCGCCAGCGCCACGTACGGAAAGCAGGCGAGGTCGGCAATGGTCGGCTCGGGCGCCGCCACGAGCCAGCGCAGGCCGGTGGCGGCGTGCTGCTCGGCCAGATGGTCGTCGAGCACGCGGAAGGCCGCGCGCGCGCCGCGCCGGCAGGTCTCGATGTCCAGGTGCGTGTAGCCCAGCGCGTCGTGCAGCCGGGCGGCCGAGGCGGTGCGCGTGATCTCGTCGGCCATGGCGAGCCACATCGCGACCTGGCCGCGCAGCTTCGGGTCGGCGGGGTACCAGCGCTGCCGTGCGTCGTCGTAGCGGCTCGCGAGGTAGACCAGGATGGCCTGCGCGTCGCGCAGCACGAAGCCTTCGTCGTCGATCACGGGGAGCTGGCCGAGCGGGTTGATCTGCGCGAGGAATCGTGCGGACTTGTGTTCGCGACCCGGATGGAAGTCGACCGGCACGCTCGCGTGGTCCACGCCGAGCCACAGCAGCATCTGCCGCACCTTGAAGCAGTTGCCCGAGAGCGGGTAGTCGTAGAGCTGGACAGTCATGCGGCGGCCCTCGCGGTGCCGAAGCGCATGCCGCGCTCGCGCAGCCAGCGGCGGTAGGTGACGGAGGTGGTGTCGCCGCGCGTGGGCGTTTCGGCGCGGCCTTCGAGCGGCATGCGCTTGAAGGCGTGGTTCTCCAGGATCGGCTTGTCCTGTCCGAAGATGGTGTGCTGGAAGGCGATGAGCTCGGCGTCGGTCGACACGTCGTCGAAGTAGGCCAGCAGCGTGTGGGCGATGACGTGCTCGTCGTCCACCGGCTGCAAGAAGAGGCCGATGGCGTCGAGCTTGTCGGGCCGGTGGCTCGACTTGTAGAGCATGGCCGAGAAGGGCTGCATCACGCGGTACTTGTAGAACACCTCGCTGCCCGTGTCGTGGGCGGCGGAGGCGCGGGGTTGCCAGAAGCGGCAGTCGGTGGCCCAGATCTCGTCGGTGGCGGCGTCGACCTCGACGTTGTACTTGGCCACTTCGGTGTGCGGCACCTTGCCGAGGTAGTCGGGGTGTACGAAGGGAAAGTGCGCCATGTCCAGGAAGTTCTCGATCACGCGCAAGCCCGACACGGCCACGCCGAGCCCACCGCAGTCGACGATGCGGCGGCCGGGTTCGTCGTATTCGGGGAAGGCGAACAGCGGGCGCGCCGGGCGGCCGCTGGGGCAGACCCAGAGGAAGCCGTAGCGCGATTGCACGGTCAGCGCGTCGGTGCCGAGCCGGGCGTGCGGCGTGCCGTCGGCGTCGGTCTGCAGTTGCAGGGTTTCGCCGAGCAGCCGTACCGTGCGTGGCAAGCCGCCGACGGGGCCGACGACGAGCCAGTCGTCGAGCATGTTGGGATCGTCGGTGACGAAGGGCATGTTGCTTCTTTCTTCCTGTTCAGTGCGAGGCGGCGGCTTCGATGTCGCTGCGCAGCTGGCGCGCCGCGCGGTGCACCCGGGCCATCGCGTCGGAGCCGGGGGCCGCGTCGGTCCACAGGTGCAGGAAGCTCAGCTGCGGTTGGGCGTCGAGCAGCAGCGCGGCGACGGGCGATTCGCCCAGCGTGCCTTGCCATGCATCGGGCGTTCCTGTCGGTGCGAAGCCATGCGGCGCCAGCGCAGCGCGCACCTCGGACGCGGCCGCGCGCAGCGTCAGCGTGCGGGCGAGGTGCCAGCCGGCGGGCACGGCGTCGGCCAGCTCGGCCGGCGCAGACGGCCCGTCGGCCGCGAGGCGCACCCACAGCATGCCCGCCGCATCCGCCGTGGCGAACACCTTGGCGCAGACGTTGCGCGGCGCCTGCATGGCCGGGTGCGCCGGGATGCGCACGCAGGTGCCGCTGCCGGCCTCGTACTGCCAGCCGTGGTACGCGCAGGCCAGGCGGTCGCCGCCGGTCACCTGGCCGAGCGTGAAGCGCACGCTGCGGTGCGGGCAGCGGTTCTCCCAGGCCTGCGGCGAGCCATCGGCCGCGCGCCACAGCGCGAGCTCCTGGCCTTGCGCAAAGCCGGCGACGATGTTGGCGCCGGCGCGCACCTCGGCGGAGGGCGTGACGGGGTGCCAGGTGGCGGAAGGGTTCATGGGTCTTGATCGTGGGGCAGCGGGAAAGGGCGCCGCGAATCGGCATAGCATCGGCCATGCCCTTGTCGGCGGTGCCGCCTACCGTAGCGTGTCCGCCGCACCGATGAAAGCCCCATGCCAAGACGCTCCTTTTCATTCCTGCAACGACGGCCCGCGCGGCGGTGGCGTCCATGACCGCAGGGCGCATCGACCTCGCGCTGGTCGAGGCCTTCGTGCTCGTGATGAAGAGCGGCAGCCTCACCAAGGCCGAGAGCCTGTCGGGCGTGTCGAAGGCGACGCTGAGCCGGCAGCTCACGCGGCTGGAGGAACTGCTCGGCGCCCAGCTGCTGCTGCGCAGCTCGCGCCGCATCGCCCCCACGGAAGCTGGGCGTGCGTTCTTCGCACGCTGCGAGGGGCTGCTCGGCGAGGTGAGCGGCCGGCTGGAAACGGCGCGCACCGAGGTGCAGGAGCTCACGGGCGGGGTGTCGGGGCGGCTCACGCTGCTGTCGGACACGCAGTTCAGCACCTCCTTCGTCTGCCATGTGGTGCGGATCTTTCTCGAATCGCACCCGAACGTGCGCTGCCAGCTCGACGTGGCGAACGGCGCGCAGGCCCCGCAGATCGGCGAGGTCGACTGCTATGTGGGCTCGGCGCCGCCCGACCTGCCGGACCTGGTCGCCAAGCTGCTGGGCCGGTTGGCCTACGGCCTGTACGCCAGCCCGCAGTACCTGGCGCGGCACGGCACGCCACACACGCCCGAGGCGCTGGCGCAGCACCGGATGATCGCGATGCGCGAGCCCTCGGGCCCGCCGTCGCCGCTGCGGCTGGTGTCGCAGCAGGCCTCGGGGCGCCACGTGGTGCGCACGGAGCCGGTCTTCGAGACCAACGACCACTGGGTGATGAAGACCTTCTGCATCGACGGCCTGGGCATCGCGCCGCTGCCGGTGTTCTTCGCCGGGCCCGAGGTGGCGCAGGGCGTGCTGGTGCCGGTGCTGCCGCAGTGGCCGCCGGAGGCGCGGCGGCTGTACTGCGCCTACCAGCGGCAGCGCTACATGGGGCAGAAACTGCGGGCGTTCGTCGACCTGATGGCGCGCTGCGTGGCGGACATCGGCTCGTACAACCACTACGTGGGGTCGACCGCGGCGGTGTCGCCTTCCGCGCGCCGGGCGCGGTCGGCGGCGCGACCATAATCGGCTTTCTTCTTCCTGCATCCGCCAGCTTCCTTCACCGATCCATCATGAAGAAAATCCTCGTCCTCAACGGCCCCAACCTCAACCTGCTCGGCACGCGCGAGCCCGAACAGTACGGCCGCGACACGCTCGCCGACGTCGAACGCCTGTGCAAGGAGACGGGCGCGAAACTCGGTGTCGAGATCGAGTGCCGCCAGTCGAACCACGAAGGCGTGCTGATCGACTGGGTTCAGGAGGCGGGCCGCGAAGTGGCTGCCGGGAACATGCTGGGCGTGGTGATGAACCCGGGGGCCTACACCCACACATCCATTGCACTGCACGACGCCATCAAGGGGGCGAGCGTGCCGCTGATCGAGCTGCACATCTCGAACGTGCATGCGCGGGAAGAGTTTCGCCACCACTCGTACATCTCGCCTGCGGCGCGCGGGATCATCGTGGGGCTGGGGGTGAAGGGGTACACGCTGGCGATTGCTGCGCTGGTTCCCTGAGGTTGCCTTCGGGGGCGTCCGCAGGACACCGGGTACTTCCCTCCGCGAATGTCCCCCGCCTTCGGCTCCTCCTTGATTTCGCTGCGGGAAGCACCCGGTGCCCTGCGCACGAGGGCACGCTCTGCTGGGGTGAACGGCTGATAGACAGCCGCTCTCTTTGTATCGCAGCGTCTCAGTAGGTCTGCTTGGGTGCGGCAGCCTTCCAGCTGCGGCTGACCCGGCCTGCGCTGTCGACGCTTTCCAGGTGCACGTCGAAGCCCCAGAGCCTTGCGACGTGCTTCAGCACTTCTTCGGCGTTGTCGTTCAGCGGCAGGTTGTTGCGCTGCGTGTGGCGCAGCGTGAGCGAGCGGTCGCCGCGCGTGGCCACGCTCCAGACCTGGATGTCGGGCTCGCGGTTGCCGATGTCGTACTGGCGTGACAGTGATTCGCGCAAAGCCTGGTAGCCGCTGTCGTCGTGGATGGCCGACACCTCGAGCTCCGATTCGCTTTGGTAGTCGCGGATCGAGAACAGGCGGAAATCGCGCATCGTCTTCGGGCTGAGGAACTGGCCGACGAAGCTCTCGTCCTTGAAGTTGCGCATCGCGTAGTCGAGCGTCTTGACCCAGTCGGTGCCCGCGAAGTCGGGGAACCAGCGGCGGTCTTCGTCCGTCGGCTTTTCGCAGACGCGGCGCAGGTCGGTGAACATCTTGAAGCCCAGCGCATACGGGTTGATGCCGCTGTAGGCGCGGTGGCCCACAGGCGGCTGGAACACCACGCTGGTGTGCGAGCTGAGCCATTCCATCATGAAGCCGTCGTCCAGCTGGCCGCGGTCGTACATGGTGTTGAGCAGCGTGTAGTGCCAGAAGGTGGCCCAGCCTTCGTTCATGACCTGGGTCTGGCGCTGCGGGTAGAAGTACTGCGCGATCTTGCGCACGATGCGCACCACCTCGCGCTGCCACGGCTCGAGCAGGGCGGCGTTCTTCTCGATGAAGTAGAGCAGGTTCTCCTGCGGCTCGGGCGGAAAGCGGCGCGCGGCTTCCGACTCGGCGGCTTGTTCGCTCTTGCGCGGCAGCGTGCGCCACAGGTCGTTCACCTGCTGCTGCATGTGGCGCTCGCGGTCGGTGCGCTGCGCGCTCTCCTGTGCCAGCGAACGCTTCTGCGGACGGCGGTAGCGGTCGACGCCGTAGTTCATGAGCGCATGGCAGGAGTCGAGCAGGTCTTCCACCGCATCGAGGCCGTGGCGTTCCTCGCACTCGGCGATGTAGTGCCGCGCGTAGACGAGGTAGTCGATGATCGACGACGCGTCGGTCCACATGCGGAACAGGTAGTTGCCCTTGAAGAAGCTGTTGTGGCCGTAGGCCGCGTGCGCGATCACCAGGGCCTGCATGGCCATGGTGTTTTCTTCCATGAGGTAGGCAATGCACGGATCGGAGTTGATGACGATCTCGTAGGCCAGCCCCATGTGGCCGCGCTTGTAGTTCTTCTCGGTGGAAATGAACTGCTTGCCGTACGACCAGTGCCTGTAGATCATGGGCATGCCCACGCTGGCGTAGGCGTCCATCATCTGCTCGGCCGTGATCACCTCGAGCTGGTTCGGGTAGGTGTCCAGGCCGAAGCTCCTCGCCGTCTTGGCGATCTCGGTGTGGTACGTCTCGATGAGCTCGAAGGTCCAGTCGGACGGGCTGGGCAGGCGCTCGAGGCGGGAGGTGGGCAGGTCGGTGCTGCGCGGCAGGACAGGGGCCCCGGGAGGGCGTTCGGTGGTGATCATGCGGGCACCCCTTCCTTCTTGAACAGGTCGCGGAACACCGGGTAGATGTCCTGCGCGTCCGACACCTTGCGCATGGCGAAGTTGGGCGCCACGCCTTCGAGCTGCTGGTACTCCTGCCACAGGTTCTGCTCGGTCTCGGCCACCTGCACGTAGGCGTAGTAGCGCACCACGGGCAGGATGTTGTCGACCAGCAGTTCGCGGCAGCGGCCGCTGTCCTGGTGCCAGTTGTCGCCGTCGCTGGCCTGGGCGCCGTACACGTTCCATTCGCCGCTGGCGTAGCGGGCCTTGATGATCTCGTCCATGAGCACCAGCGCGCTCGACACCACGGTGCCGCCGGTCTCTGTGGCGTGGAAGAACTCTTCCTCGGTCACTTCCTGCGCCTGCGTGTGGTGGCGCAGGAACACGAGGTCGATGCGCTCGTAGTGCCGTGTGAGAAACAGGTACAGCAGCATGAAGAAGCGCTTGGCCATGTCCTTGCGCGCCTCGTCCATCGAGCCCGACACGTCCATGAGGCAGAACATCACGGCCTTGGCGCTGGGCACGGGCGTCTTCACGCGGTTGCGGTAGCGCAGGTCGATCGGGTCGATGTAGGGCACGTGCCGCATGGTGCGGCGCAGCTCGGCAATGAGATCCTCGGTCTCGCGGATTTCCTTCTGGATCAGCGCGGTCTCAACCTGTGGATGCGCTTTCAGGACCAGGAGGTGTGCCTCCAGGCGCTTCAGCTCCTTGCGCGGTTCGCCGCCCAATGCAATGCGCCGCGCGAGCGCGCCGCGCATCGAGCGCACCACGTGCAGGTTGTTGGGCGAACCGTCGCTGGTGAAGCCGGCGCGGTGGCTCTTCCATTCGGGCACTTCGGCGATCTGGGTGCGCACGAGGTGGGGCAGCGCAAGGTCGTCGAAGAAGACGCGCATGAACTCCTCGCGCGTGAGGCGAAAGACGAAGTCGTCCTCGCCTTCGCCGCTGTCGCTGGCCTCGCCGCTGCCCGAGCCGCCGCCCCCCTGGCCCTCGGGGCGCGCGATGCGATCGCCCTTGAGGTATTCCTGGTTGCCGGGGTGCACGTACTCGCGGTCGCCGCCGCGCGCGTGGCCGAACACCGGCTCGGAGACATCGTGGCGCGGCAGGGTCACGTCTTCGCCTTGCTCCAGCTCGCGGATGTTGCGCCCGCTGACCGCGCGCCGCACCGCCTCCTGGATCTGGCCCTTGTAGCGCCGAAGGAAGCGCTCGCGGTTGCCGATGGACTTGTTCTTGCCCGAGAGCCGACGATCGATGATCTGCTGCAGGATGGCCACGATGTTTTCAAAGCTCCTTGCAAAACGGTGGACGGTGCGCTGGTTAGGTCCTTCGCACGCGTCCGTTGTTCCCGCTGTCCGCTATGAACTCTTGCGCACCCGCAGGTACCACTCGCACAGAAGCCGGACCTGCTTGGCCGTGTAGCCCTTCTCGACCATGCGGGTCACGAAGTCTTCGTGCTTCTTCTGCTCGTCGGCACTGCTCTTGGTGTTGAAGCTGATCACCGGCAGCAGTTCTTCGGTGTTGGAGAACATCTTCTTCTCGATGACTGCGCGCAGCTTCTCGTAGCTGGTCCACGCCGGGTTGCGCCCCGCGTTGCCGGCCCGTGCGCGCAGCACGAAGTTGACGATCTCGTTGCGGAAGTCCTTCGGGTTGCCGATGCCGGCGGGCCGCTCGATCTTCTCGAGCTCGCCGTTGAGCGAGGCCCGGTCGAACACTTCGCCGGTGTCGACGTCGCGGAACTCCTGGTCCTGGATCCAGTAGTCGGCGTAGGTCACGTAGCGGTCGAAGATGTTCTGGCCGTACTCGCTGTAGCTTTCCAGGTAGGCGGTCTGGATCTCCTTGCCGATGAACTCGGCATAGCGCGGCGCCAGCAGCTCCTTGATGTAGCTGATGTACTTCTGCTCGGTTTCCGGCGGAAACTGCTCGCGCTCGATCTGCTGTTCGAGCACATACATCAGGTGCACCGGGTTGGCGGCCACCTCGGTGCTGTCGAAGTTGAAGACCTTGGAGATGATCTTGAAGGCGAAGCGCGTGGAGACGCCGCTCATGCCTTCGTCGACGCCCGCGTAGTCGCGGTACTCCTGGATCGACTTGGCCTTGGGGTCGGTGTCCTTCAGGTTCTCACCGTCGTACACCTGCATCTTGCTGAAGGTGCTGGAGTTCTCGGGCTCCTTCAGGCGCGTGAGCACCGACAGCTGCGCCATCATGCGCAAGGTGCCGGGCGCGCACGGGGCCTTGGCCAGCGAGGAGTTGCGCACCAGCTTCTCGTAGATCTTGATCTCTTCGGAGGCACGCAGGCAGTACGGCACCTTCACGATGTAGATCCGGTCGAGGAAAGCCTCGTTGTTCTTGTTGTTGCGGAACGCCTTCCACTCGCTCTCGTTGCTGTGGGCCAGCACGATGCCGTCGAAGGGAATGGCGCCGAAGCCTTCGGTGCCCTTGAAGTTGCTTTCCTGCGTGGCCGTGAGCAGCGGGTGCAGCACCTTGATGGGCGCCTTGAACATTTCCACGAACTCGAGCAGGCCTTGGTTGGCCAGGCACAGGCCGCCGGAGTAGGCATACGCGTCGGGGTCGTCCTGGGCGTAGGTCTCGAGCTTGCGGATGTCGACCTTGCCGACCAGCGAAGAGATGTCCTGGTTGTTCTCGTCGCCGGGCTCGGTCTTGGCGACCGCGATCTGGCGCAGCACCGAGGGGTAGCGCTTGACCACCTTGAACTGGCGGATGTCGCCGCCGTACTCCTCGAGGCGCTTGACGGCCCAGGGCGACAGGATGCGGTTCAGGTAGCGCACGGGGATGCCGTACTCTTTTTCGAGGATCTCGCCGTCTTCGAGGGTGTCGAAGAGCCCGAGGGGCGATTCGTTCACCGGGGAGCCGTGGATCGCATAGAAGGGCACGTGCTCCATGAGCTGCTTCAGGCGCTCCGCGATCGAGCTCTTGCCGCCGCCGACGGGCCCCAGCAGGTAAAGGATTTGCTTCTTTTCTTCGAGTCCCTGCGCGGCGTGGCGGAAATAGGACACCACCTGCTCGATGGCATCTTCCATGCCATAGAACTCCTTGAACGCCGGATAGATCTTGATGACCTTGTTCGCGAAGATGCGCGAAAGACGGGGGTCATTGCGGGTATCTACCAGTTCCGGCTCGCCAATGGCCTGGAGCATTCGTTCGGAGGCCGTTGCATATGCCGTCGGATCGCGTTTGCAGATATCCAGATATTCCTGCAGCGAGAGAACTTCCTCGCGGGTGCGTTCGTAGCGGGCTGCAAAGTTGCTGATCACGTCCATGGTCGCGCCTCCTTCAGGTCGGCGGGGCTTTTGACCCCGATGCCTACAGCCAGAGACTGCGTCGCTCCTCTTGGAAGAGGGGCCCCGCCCATGGCCGTATGCCGTGGAAAACTCCCTTACACACTATCTACACAATCGGTTCAATCAGCATAAAGCAAAGAATGAACCGGGCAAATGTTTTATTTATTCTGAACCCCTCTGCCGAGTAAAGTTCCTCGGAAAACAAGGAACTTCTATTCGTGTTTCTGTTAAATTGAAAAGCTCGCGCTCGCGTAATTGTCCCCGGATGAAATGACTATGCCGAATGGCTATCGTCCTCATTGAAATTCTGTGGCGAACACCTTTCCTAATTGAACCCGGGTTCAATAAAGCCGATGCCTTTCAGCAATAACGCGCGACCTGTCGTTTGGTTTATTGCATATCCAAAAAAACATTAAAGCAATCCCCGCGCCACTCCTGTGGCGAGTGGCTGGCGCATGGCAACGTGGGAAGACAACGCGGGCGCCGGTCGGCGGCGTTCCGCAACGGTGCGGGGAGCACCGTTCGCGTGCCTGGCGCGCCGCCGGAGGGCGGAGGCGGCCGAAAGAGGGCACGCAGCGGGCCGACAGGGCGTCGGCCCGTCGCTGACGAGCGTCGTCAGCGCGTCAGCAGCAACATCAGCTGAAGAATTCCTTGGCCTTGTCGAACCAGCCCTTGTCGGTCGGGCTGTGCTTCTCGCCACCCTTCTTGAGCGATTCGTCGAGTTCCTTGAGCAGCTTGCGCTGGTGCTCGGTGAGCTTCACCGGCGTTTCCACGCGCACGTGGCAGTACAGGTCGCCCGGGTAGCTCGAACGCACGCCCTTGATGCCCTTGCCGCGCAGGCGGAACTGCTTGCCGCTTTGCGTGCCGTCGGGAATGTCGATGGCGGCCGCGCCTTTGAGCGTCGGCACGTTGATCTCGCCGCCGAGCGCTGCAGTGGTGACGCTCACGGGTACCACGCAGTGCAGGTCGTCGCCGTCGCGTTCGAACAGGTCGTGCTTCTTGAGGCGGATCTCGATGTACAGGTCGCCGGGCGGCCCGCCGTTGGTGCCGGGCTCGCCGTTGCCGGTGCTGCGGATGCGCATGCCGTCGTCGATGCCGGCCGGAATCTTCACTTCGAGCGTCTTGTTGTTCTTGATCTTGCCCTGGCCGTGGCACACGGTGCACGGGTCGGGAACGATCTTGCCGCTGCCGTGGCAGGTCGGGCAGGTCTGCTGCACGCTGAAGAAGCCCTGGCGCATCTGCACGGCGCCCGCGCCGTGGCAGGTGGTGCAGGTGATGGGCTTGGTGCCGGGCTTGGCGCCGGAGCCGTGGCAGGTACCGCAGTCGTCCCAGCTCGGGATGCGGATCTGGGCGTCCTTGCCCTCCGCGGCTTCCTCGAGCGTGACTTCCATCGCGTAGCTCAGGTCGCTGCCGCGGAACACCTGGCGTCCGCTGCTGGTGCGGCCACGGCCGCCACCGCCGAACACGTCGCCGAAGATGTCGCCGAAGGCTTCCGCGAAGCCGCCGAAGCCTTCCGCGCCCGGACCGCCGCGCATGTTGGGGTCGACGCCGGCATGGCCGTACTGGTCGTAGGCGGCGCGCTTCTGGCCGTCCGACAGCATCTCGTAGGCTTCCTTCACCTCCTTGAACTTGGCCTCGGCGTCCTTGCTGGTGTCGCCGTGGTTGCGGTCGGGGTGGTGCTTCATCGCAAGCTTGCGATAAGCCTTCTTGATTTCGTCCTCGTTCGCGTTCTTGGGAACGCCGAGGGTTTCGTAGTAGTCGCGTTTGGTGGCCATGGCAGCAGATTCGGTCGGGCGGCGGGAACTCGGGGAACTGGAAGCGAGAAAGGCTGGAGCACCTGTTCAGGTGTTCCAGCCTTGCATGAAGGGCAGGGGATCAGCCCTTCTTCACTTCCTTGACTTCGGCGTCGACCACGTTGTCGTCAGCCTGGGCATGTGCCGCAGCTTCCGCGCCTGCCGGGCCGGTGGCTGCCGAGGCGCTGGCCGCGGCGGCCTGCGATTCGGCATACATCTTCTCGCCGAGCTTCTGGCTCGCGGTCATCAGCGTGTTGGTCTTTTCCTCGATCGCGGTCTTGTCTTCACCCTTGAGGGCTTCTTCGACGTCCTTGATCGCGGCTTCGATCGCGTCCTTCTCGGCGGCTTCGAGGCTGGCCCCATGCTCGCCGAGCGACTTCTTCACGCTGTGCACCATGGCTTCGCCCTGGTTGCGCGCCTGCACGAGTTCGAGCTTCTTCTTGTCGTCTTCGGCGTTGAGCTCGGCGTCCTTCACCATCTTCTGGATCTCGTCTTCGCTCAAGCCCGAGTTCGCCTTGATGGTGATCTTGTTTTCCTTGCCGGTGCCCTTGTCCTTGGCGCCCACGTGCAGGATGCCGTTGGCGTCGATGTCGAAGCTCACCTCGATCTGCGGCGTGCCGCGCGATGCAGGCGGAATGCCCTCGAGGTTGAACTCGCCCAGGGCCTTGTTGCCCGAAGCGATTTCACGCTCGCCCTGGAACACCTTGATCGTCACGGCCGGCTGGTTGTCTTCGGCGGTCGAGAAGGTCTGTGCGAACTTCGTCGGGATCGTGGTGTTCTTCGTGATCATCTTGGTCATCACGCCACCCATGGTCTCGATGCCCAGCGACAGCGGGGTCACGTCGAGCAGCAGCACGTCCTTGCGGTCGCCCGAGAGCACCTGGCCCTGGATGGCGGCGCCGACAGCCACGGCTTCGTCGGGGTTCACGTCCTTGCGCGGTTCCTTGCCGAAGAAGGCCTTCACCTTTTCCTGCACCTTGGGCATGCGGGTCATGCCGCCGACCAGGATCACGTCGTTGATGTCGCTCACGCTGATGCCGGCGTCCTTGATGGCCAGGCGGCAAGGCGCGATGGTGCGCTCGACCAGCTCGTCGACCAGGCTTTCCAGCTTGGCGCGGGTGAGCTTGATGTTCAGGTGCTTCGGACCGGTGGCATCGGCCGTGATGTACGGCAGGTTGATGTCGGTCTGCGCGCTGTTCGACAGCTCGATCTTGGCCTTTTCAGCGGCTTCCTTCAGGCGCTGCAGGGCCAGCACGTCCTTGCTCAGGTCGACGCCTTGTTCCTTTTTGAACTCGCCGATGATGTAGTCGATGATGCGCTGGTCGAAGTCTTCGCCGCCCAGGAAGGTGTCGCCGTTGGTCGACAGCACTTCGAACTGCTTCTCGCCGTCGACGTCCGCGATCTCGATGATCGACACGTCGAAGGTACCGCCGCCCAGGTCATACACGGCGATCTTGCGGTCGGCCTTGTCCTGCTTGTCCAGGCCGAAGGCCAGGGCTGCAGCGGTGGGTTCGTTGATGATGCGCTTGACGTCCAGGCCCGCGATGCGGCCGGCGTCCTTGGTGGCTTGGCGCTGTGCGTCGTTGAAGTACGCCGGCACCGTGATCACGGCTTCGGTCACGGCTTCGCCGAGGTAGTCTTCGGCGGTCTTCTTCATCTTGCGCAGGATGTCGGCGCTGACCTGCTGCGGAGCCATCTTCTTGCCGCGCACTTCCACCCATGCGTCGCCGTTGTCGGCCTTGGCGATGGTGTAGGGCATCAGGTCGATGTCCTTCTGGACTTCCTTTTCCTCGAACTTGCGGCCGATCAGGCGCTTGATCGCGTACAGCGTGTTCTTGGGGTTGGTGACGGCCTGGCGCTTGGCCGAGGCACCGACCAAGACTTCACCGTCTTCCTGGTACGCGACGATCGACGGCGTGGTGCGCGCACCTTCCGAGTTCTCGATCACACGCGTGGTGTTGCCTTCCATGATCGACACGCACGAGTTGGTGGTGCCGAGGTCGATGCCGATGATCTTTGCCATGTTCTTACTCCTGAAATTCGGAAAAATATGTTGTTATGAACTTGTGGATAACCCGGTGCGATTCAAGGGACGACGCGGGGATTTCCTGTGGGAATCTTGTGGGGCAGTGCCGATTTACTTCGGGGCGGCCACGGTGACCAGCGCCGGGCGCAGCACGCGCTCGTTGATCGTGTAGCCCTTTTGCAGCAGGCCGACCACGGTGTTGGCGTCCTGGTCGGCGGGCACCATCGAGATGGCCTGGTGCAGGTGCGGGTCGAACTTGTCGCCGGCAGCGGGGGCCACTTCGATCACCTTGTTGCGTTCGAGGGCGCTCTTGAGCTGGCGCAACGTGGCCTCGGCGCCTTCGCGGATCTGCTCGGGCGTGGCGTCCTTGACGGCCAGGCCGGCTTCGAGGCTGTCGGTCACCGGCAGCAGGCTCTCGGCAAAGGCTTCGACCGCGAACTTGCGGGCCTTGGTGATCTCGTCGTCGGCGCGGCGGCGGGCGTTCTGCACGTCGGCCTGGGCGCGCAGGTACTGGTCGGCCAGCTCGGCATTCTTGGTCTGCAGGGCAGCCAGCTCGCCTTGTGCCACGGCCAGGGCGTCGAGCGCCTCGGCTTCGTTGGCGGCTTGCGCGGCCTCCAGTTCTTCGGGACTGGGCTCGCCTTGCAGCATTTGAGAATTCTGTGCGGATTGTTGCGGGTCAGACATTTTTCAAAGAACCGGCGTGCGCCGGAAAACAAACACAGCCAGCCACTTGGGGCTGCTCTAGGGCTTTTCAAGCGTAAAAATGCGGCCAAAGCGGCCGCAAGAGGGGTGCGAAGTGGCTTTCGCGAGAGACACCGAGGAACCGGCTTCGCCGGGCCTCAGGTGTCGCCCCCGGTAGGGGGTTGGCGAAGCGGACACGAAGTGCCGCGCAGCCTGGGGGCGAGCCTCAATGTGCGTCGAGGAGCTCGACGTCGAACTTCAGGGTGGCGTTCGGGGGGATCACGCCGCCGGCGCCGCGGGCACCGTAGCCCAGCGAGGCGGGGATGATCAGCGTGCGCTTGCCACCGATCTTCATGCCGGCGACGCCTTCGTCCCAGCCCTTGATGACCTGGCCGGCGCCCAGCGAGAACGCGAAGGGGTCGTTGCGGTCGCGGCTGGAGTCGAACTTGGCGCCTTGCACGCCGTCGTTGAAGAGCCAGCCGGTGTAGTGCACATGCACGTGATGGCCGGCCTTGGCTTCGGCGCCGGTGCCGACTTCGGTGTCTTCGTATTGCAGGCCGGAGGGGGTGGTGGGCATGGGAAACGCTCCTTGCGTCGATGAAATGGGAGAGGAATCGGAGGCGCGGAGTTTACCGAGGCCCGGCGGGCCCCCGCTTCAGCCCTGGCTGTCGGAGCCGGGCGGCGTGGCTGCGGGAGGTGCTTCGTCGGGGGCGGAAGGCGCCGGCGCAGCGGGTGCCGCGGGCGAGGAGGCCTCGGCCGATGCAGGCTGAGCGGCGGCGGGCCCCGCGGCCTTCTTGCTCTGCCCGAGCTGCCACTTGGCCGCGAAGGCCTGCAGGTCGGACAGGCGCTTGAGCAGGTCCTGCCCGCTCAGCGTGAGGCAGTAGCCGTCGCTGCCGTGGCTCACGACGCCGGCTTCGCGCAATTCCTTGATGCGGGTGTTGAGGGTGTTGGGAGTGATGCCGCCGACGCTGTCCTGCAGCAGCCGGAAGGTCTGGGCGTGGCCGTCGCGCAGGGCCCACAGCACACGCAGCGCATAGCGGGCTTCGAGCAGGGCGAGCAACTGGCTGATGGCTGCGTTTTCCTTGGTACTCATCGACATCATCTCCTCGAAGCTGGGCGGACCGTCGGCCGGGGGCGGGCCGGGGCGGCGCACTCTTGTTTGTGATTGGTCGTCATGGACCGTCTGGCTGGCCGACGACTATAGCGCGAAGGATCAGGATGCTACTGGTTTTATAGCTGTGCAGGCATGCAGCATGCGGGTTTCGAGACAAAGCTTCACAAATCAGGCGTAGTTGGCCATGGCTTCGCCCAGGCGGATCGCGCGGGTGGGCGACCAGTCCGGGTTGAAGGCCAGCGCGGGCGCCGGAAACAGCATGACGACGGTGGAGCCCAGCAAGAACCGGCCCATCTCGTCACCCTTCTTGATGTCGATCTGCTGGTCGTTGTAGTGCCACTCGCGCAGCTCGCCCACGCGCGGCGGGTTGACCACGCCGTGCCACACGGTGGCCATGCTGCCGACGATGGTGGCGCCCACGAGCACGAGCACGAAGGGGCCGTTCGCCGATTCGAAGACGCACACCACGCGCTCGTTGCGCGCGAACAGGCCGGGCACGCCGCGCGCGGTGGTCGGGTTGACCGAGAACAGGTCGCCGGGCACGTGGATCATGCGCACCAGCCGCCCGTCGCAGGGCATGTGGATGCGGTGGTAGTCCTTGGGGCTCAGGTACAGCGTGGCAAAGCTGCCGTGCGCGAACTTGGCGGCCAGCGCGGCGTCGCCGCCGACCAGCGCGGTGGTCGTGTAGTTGTGGCCCTTGGCCTGGAAGATCTGGTCGCCCTCGATGGCGCCGAACTGGCTGATGGCGCCGTCCACGGGGCAGACGAGGTCGGCCTGCGCGAGCGGGCGCATGCCAGGCTTGAGGGCGCGCGTGAAGAACTGGTTGAAGCTCTTGTAGTGATGGATGTCGGACTCGAGCGCTTCGCCCATGTCGACGTTGTACTTGGCAACGAAGCGGCGAATGATCCAGGTGGTGACCGCGCCTCGTTCCTTGCCTGCGACCCAGCCGGCGAAATTGGTCAGGGCCTGCTTGGGGAACAGGTATTGGGGCAGAACTGCGGAGCGATCGGACACGTTGTGAAAGGCCTGGAATGCGGAATCGGACGGGCATTCTATAAAGCGCTTTTCCTTGGGGACGTAGGAAGCTTCCCTTGGTTCGCGAGGGTGGGCGCTCTTTGCGGGGCACGCGCCCGGCGGGCGGCGCGGCGCGGTCGGCCCCACTGTGCCGGCCGCTTCGCGGCTGCCCTGCGGTGCTCGCGTTTCGCGGGGTCTCGCAGAACTCGCTTCGCTCAAACAGCTGCGAGCCCTGATCCGCGAAACACTGCGCGCCTCGGCGGCACAGAGGGGCCGTCCGCACCGCACCGCCCACCGGGCGCTTGTGGGGGTGTGGATGCTGTCGGATGCGGGGGAGGGGGAGGTCAGTCGGCCTTGATGCCTGCGGCCTTGATCACCTGCGCCCACTTTTCCACTTCCGTTTTCTGGAAGGCGGCGATCTGCGCGGTCGTCATATCGGCGGGCTCCATGCCGAAGCCCTTGAGCTTGTCCTGCATCTCGGGCGTCGCGAGGATCTTGCGGATCTCGGTGTGCAGGCGATCGACGACGGGCGCCGGCGTGCCCGCGGGCACGAAGATCGCCTGCCACGACACCACCTCGAAGTCCTGCAGGCCGGGCACGCCCGACTCGGCGACCGTGGGCACGTCGGGCATCGAGGCCAGGCGCTTGGCCGAGGTGACGGCGATGGCGCGCAGCTTGCCGCTCTGGATGTGCGGGCCGGCGACCACGGTGGTGTCGAACATCATGTCGACCTGGCCGCCGATCACGTCCTGGATCGCCGGGCCGCTGCCCTTGTACGGGATGTGCGTGAACTTCACTCCCGACTTGTAGCCCAGCAGCTCCAGCGCCAGGTGCTGCGAGGTGCCCGTGCCCGCCGAGGCCGACGAGAGGCCACCGGCCTTGGCCTTGCTCGCGGCGATCACGTCCTTCAGCGTCTTGTAGGGGCTGGCCTGGTTCACCACCAGCACCACGGGGTTGGTGCCGATCAGCGTCACGGGCGCGAACGACTTCTGCGGGTCGTAGCCCAGCTTGGGGTACAGGCTCACGTTGATCGCGTGCGAGCTGATCGTGCCGCCCACCAGCGTGAAGCCGTCGGGCGCGGCGCGCGCGCCGATCTCCGAGCCGACGCTGCCGCCGGCGCCGCCCTTGTTGTCGATGATCACGCTCGTGCCCAGCACGGTGCCGAGCTTCTGGCCGATGAGGCGGCCCAGCACGTCGGTGGTGCCGCCCGCGGGAAAGGGCACGAGGTAGGTGATCGCCTTGCCCGTGGGCCAGGTGCTGCCGCCCTGCGCGAAGGCGGGCAGGGCCGCCGCCAGCGAGGCGGCGAGGGCGGACTGGATGAGTGTGCGACGTTGCATGGCTGTGTCTCCTTGTCGTGTCGCGTTCACGGCTTGATGTTCAGCTTGGTGATCAGCGCCTTGAAGTAGGCGTTGTCCTTGGCCAGCGTTTCCTTGAACGCCGCGCCGTCGGTGTAGACGTAGCCCAGGTTCTGCTTGTCCATCACCTCGTGCATGAGTGGCTCAGCGGCGGTCTTGGCGGTGATCTCGCGCAGCTTGGCCATCACTTCGGGCGGCGTGTTCTTCGGCGCGCCCAGGCCGCGCCACGTGCCGATCGACAGGTCGATGCCGCGCTCCTTGGCGGTCGGGATCTTCTCGAAGCCCTTCACGCGCTTGTCGGCCATCACCATCAGCACCTTGAGCTTGCCGCCCTGCACGTGCGTCGTGACTTCCGCGGGGCTCACGGCCACGGCCTCGATGTGGCCGCCCAGCAGCGCCAGCACGGCGGGCGCGGCGCCCTGGAACGGGATGTGGCCGAACTTGGTGCCGGTCTTGTCTTCGAGCGCGGCGGCGGCCAGGTGCCAGATCGAGCCGTTGCCCGAGTTGCCCACGCGGATGCTCTCGGGCGACTTCTTCGCGGCGGCGAGGAACTCTTCGATGGTGTTCCACGGCGCATCGGCCTTCACGGTGATCGCGGCCGGGTCGGCGTTGAGCTGCGCAATGGGCTGGAAGTCGTCGTAGTTGAACTTGGCCAGGCCCAGGTGCGGCAGCGTGAGCAGCTCCACCGTGAGCACGGCGAGCTTGTAGCCGTCGGGCTTGGCGTTGATCACCTCGGTCCAGCCGATGGCGCCGCCCGCGCCAGGGCGGTTGACGATCACGATGCTCTGCGAGATGTGCTTGCGGCTCGCTTCGGAAAACGCGCGCGCCAGCCCGTCGGTGCCGCCGCCGGGCTGGTAGGGCACGAGCAGCTCGATGGTGCGGTTCGGGAAATCGTTGGCTTGCGCCGCGGCGGGCGCGGCCAGGCCGAGCGAGAGGGCGGCGGTGGCCGAAAGGGCGGCAAGGCCGCGGACGAACTGGCTTCTTTGCATGGTGTCTCTGTCTCCGTTGTTGATCTGTTGTGCTGAGAAGGCGGGGGAGTGCGTCAGGGCATGTACTGCCCGCCGTTCACTTCGAGCACCTGCCCGGTCACGTAGCCCGAGAGTTGCTCGGAGGCCAGGTACAGGAAGGCGCCCACGCATTCGTCGGCCGTGCCCAGGCGTCCCATCGGGATGCCGGTCCTGAAGGTCTCGAGCATTGCGGGCGTCGAGAAGCGGTCCTGGAACGGCGTCTGGATCACGCCGGGCGCCACCGCGTTCACACGGATGCGGTCGCCCACGAGTTCCCTTGCCAGGCCGTGCGTGGCGGTGCTCACGAAGCCCTTGGCGCCCGCGTACAGGTAGGCGCCGGGCCCGCCGCCGGTGCGCGCGGCCACCGAGGTCACGTTGATGATGGCGCCGCTGCCTTGCTTGCGCATCTGCGGCACCGTCTCGCGGCAGAAGGCCAGCACCGAGCGCGCGTTGATGTGCATCACTTCGTCGAACAGCGCATCGTCGAACTCGGCGATGGGCATGCGCTTGACCAGGCTGCCGGCGTTGTTCACGAGCACGTCGATACGGCCGAACTGCGCCGTGGTTTCCTGCACGCAGGCGCGGATCGCGGCCGTGTCGCGCACGTCGGCCTGCAGCGCGAAGGCCGTGCCGCCGGCGGCGCGGATGGTGTCGACCACGCGGGTCGCCGCATCGGCCGAGCTGTTGTAGTGCACGGCCACGCGCATGCCGCGCGCGGCGAACGCGATGGCCACCGCGGCGCCGATGCCGGTGCTGGCGCCGGTGACGAGGGCGGTCTTGTCCTTGAGGTCTTCCATGGCTGTGCTCCGTGAGGGTGGTTCGATCAGGTGACCGGGGCCGGGTTGAACAGCACCAGCGCGTTGTGCAGCTTCCAGTGCTCGGCCCAGGTCTTCTTGCGGCCGCTGGCCACGTCGAGCATCAGGCGGAACATCTCCCAGCCGATGTCCTCGATGCTGGCTTCGCCATCGGCGATGCGGCCTGCGTTCACGTCCATCAGGTCGTGCCAGCGGCGCGCGAGGTCGCTGCGCGTGGCGACCTTGATCACCGGCACCTCGGCCAGCCCGTAGGGCGTGCCGCGGCCGGTGGTGAATACGTGCAGGTTCATGCCGGCCGCCAGCTGCAGCGTGCCGCAGATGAAGTCGCTGGCCGGCGTGGCGGCGTAGATGAGGCCCTTGTGCGTCAGCTTCTCGCCGGGCGCGAGCACGCCGGTGATCGGCGACGAGCCCGACTTGACGATCGAGCCCATCGCCTTCTCGACGATGTTCGACAGCCCGCCCTTCTTGTTGCCCGGCGTGGTGTTGGCGCTGCGGTCGACGCGGCCCTTGTCGAGGTAGGCGTCGTACCAGGCCATCTCGCGGATCATGGCGTCGGCCACTTCAGGCGTGGACGCGCGCGACGTGAGCTGGTCGATGCCGTCGCGCACCTCGGTGACTTCCGAGAACATCACGGTGGCGCCCGCGCGCACCAGCAGGTCGGTGCAAAAGCCCACGGCCGGGTTGGCGGTGACGCCCGAGAAGGCGTCGCTGCCGCCGCACTGCACGCCCACGACGAGCTCGCTCGCGGGCACGGTCTCGCGCCGGCGCTGGTTCAGGCGCGCGAGGTGCGCGTCGGCCTGGCGCATCACCGAATCGATCATCGACATGAAGCCCACGTGCGCGTCGTCCTGCAGGCAGACCACGTCGAGTTCTTCGGCGGGCGTGCCGCGCTGGTCGGCGATGGGGATGGTGCCGGGCGGCAGCAGCCGCTCGGGCTGCAGCTTCTCGCAACCCAGGCTCACGACCATCACCTCGCCGCCGAAGTTGGGGTTGAGGCTGATGTTGCGCAGGGTGCGGATCGGCACGATGGCGTCGGGCGCGTCGATGGCCACGCCGCAGCCGTAGCCGTGTTCGAGCGCCACCACGTCGTCCACATGCGGGTACTTCGGCAGCAGCTCGGCCTTGATGCGCTGCACGGCGAACTCGGTCACGCCCGCCACGCACTGCACGGTCTGCGTGATCGCGAGGATGTTGCGCGTGCCCACCGAGCCGTCGGCGTTGCGGTAGCCCTCGAAGGTGTAGCCGTCGAGCGGCGGCAGGGCAGGGGGCTTGACCGTGGCGATGGGCAGGCCGTCGAGCTCCGGCGCGACCGGCATGCGCATCACGCGCTCGTGCACCCAGCTGCCGCGCGGCAGCGCCTTGAGCGCGTAGCCGATCACCACGTTGTAGCGGCGGATGGCGTCGCCTTCGGCCAGGTCGGCGAGTGCCACCTTGTGGCCCTGGGGCACGGTGTCGACCAGCACCAGGCCGTCGTCGAAGGCCGTGCCGGCCTTCAGGCCGCCGTCGTTCGCGACGATGGCCACGTTGTCGGCCGCGTGGATGCGGATGTACAGCGGCGGTCGGGTGTTCGCATCGGCCATCGGGAGGCCCTTTCTCTTTTCTTTACTTCACCACCATGAACAGGCTGGGCAGCCAGGTGGAAAACGCCGGCACGAAGGTGACCACGCCGAGCGCGAAGATCAGCGCACCGTAGAAGGGCCAGATCGTGCGCATCACCGTGCCCACCGACACCCCGCCGATGGCACAGCCGACGAACTGCGTGGTGCCCACCGGCGGCGTGTTCAGGCCGAGCGCGCAGTTGATGAGCATCACCACGCCGAACTGCACCGAGGTCATTCCGTACTGCTGTGCAATGGGCAGGAAGATCGGCGTGCACAGCAGGATGGTCGCGGCCATGTCCAGGAAGGTGCCCAGCACGAACAGGATGATGTTGATGAGCAGGAAGATCATCCACGGCGTGGTCGTCACCTGCGACAGCATCTGGCCCGTGAGCTCGGCCACGCCGTACAGGCTGATGAGGTAGCCGAAGGTGCTCGAGATGCCGATCAGCAGCAGGATCACGCCCGTGGTGCGCACGGCCTTCGAAGCCGCCTTGATGAAGTGCTCCCACTTCAGCGTGCGGTACACGAAGATCGTGAGCGCCAGCGCATAGAGCACCGCCACCGCCGCCGATTCGGTCGCCGTGAAGATGCCCGACAAAATTCCGCCGAGGATCAGCACCACGATGAACAGGCCCGGCAGCGCCGCTGCGAACGAGCGCGCCACGATGGCCCAGCCGGGGAAGCTGCCGGCCGGGTAGCCGCGCTTCACGGCCACGAGGTACGCGGCCGCGAGGTTGCTCAGCGTGAGCACGGCCGCCGGCAGCAGCGCCGCCAAAATCAGCGCCGCGATCGACACCTTGCCGCCCGCTGCGAGCGAATAGATGATGAGGTTGTGGCTGGTGGGCATCAGCGCGCCGACCAGGGCCGCGTGGGTCGTCACGTTGACCGCGTAGTCGGCGTGGTAGCCCTCCTTCTTCATCATCGGGATCATCACGGCGCCCATGGCCGAGACGTCCGCCACGGGCGAGCCCGAGACGCCGCCGAACAGGGTGCAGGCCACCACGTTCGACATGCCGAGGCCGCCGCGCACGTGGCCCACGAGGTTGCGCGCGAAGTTGACGATGCGGTCCGCGATGCCGCCGTAGAGCATCAGCTCGCCGGCGAAGATGAAGAAGGGAATGGCCAGGAACGAGAAGATGCCCATGCCCGAGGTCATCTGCTGGAAGCCCACCGCGAGCGGCAGGCCTTCGTACAGCAGCGTGGCCAGGGCCGAGAGGCCGATCGAGAACGCCACCGGCACGCCGAGCAGCAGGAACAGCGTGAACGAGAGGCAGAGAATGAGAAGAGGGGTCGTCATGATGAGGTTCAGCCCCAGGCGGGTTCGACTTCGCGGCCTTGAGCGAGCGCGATGATGTGTTCGATCGAGAACATCACGATGAGGACGCCCGACACGGCGGCGGGCACGTACTTCCAGCCTTCGGAAATCCACAGCGTGGGCAGGCGGTAGTCCCACACCGATTCGGCGAGCGAGGCGCAGTTCCAGGCCATGGCCAGGCCGAACAGCAGGATCAGCGCGTGGATGAGGTATTCCATCTTCAGGCGCAGCCAGTCGGGTGCGAGCACGAGGAACGATTCGAGCCCGATGTGGCCCGCGTCGCGCACGCCCACGGCCACGCCCAGCATGGTCACGTAGAGCACCAGCAGCAGCGCGAGGCTCTCGGCCCAGGTGGGAGTGTTGTTGAGCACGTAGCGGCCGAACACCTGCCAGCTCACGGCGCAGATCACCGCGACGAGACCGAGGATGCCCAACCACATGCAGGCACGGGCGAGCGTGCGGCAAAGTTTGGTGTACATATTTCCAGCGCGAAAAATGGAGAGGCTCCGCCTCTTCGTGGCCCCTGGCAGGGGTGCAGGGTCACGAAGTGCGCGAAGCCTGGGGGCGAGCCCTGTTTACTTCGTGTCCTGGACGCGCTTGACCAGGTCCTTCAGCTTCGCGTCGGTGATGAACTTGTCGTACACCGGTTTCATCGCGGCCTGGAACGGGGCCTTGTCGACGTCGATGATCTCGGCGCCGCCGGCCTTCACCGTGGCCAGCGACTTCACTTCACGCTCCTGCCACTGCTTGCGCATGTAGGGCACCGATTCCTTGGCGGCCTGGCGCAGCCAGCCCTGCTCTTCGGTGGAGAGCTTGTCCCACGCGCGCTTGGAGAACAGCAGCATCTCGGGCGCCATCGAGTGCTCGGTCTTGCTGTAGTACTTGGCGACCTCGAAGGCGCGCGCGCTTTCGTAGGTGGGGTAGTTGTTTTCGGCGGCGTCGATGAGGCCGGTCTTCAGGCCCGTGTAGACCTCGCCCATGGGCATCGGCGTGGCGTTGGCGCCCATGGCCTCGAGCATCGACACCCACAGGTCGGACTGCTGCACGCGGACCTTCAGGCCCTTCATGTCGGCGAAGTTGCGCACCGGCTTCTTGGCCGTGAACATCGAGCGCGCGCCGCTGTCGTAGTAGGCCAGGCCCACGAAGCCCTGCTTCTCGCACGACTTCAGGATTTCTTCGCCGACCGGACCGTCGAGCACCTTGTGCAGGTGTTCGACCGAACGGAACAGGAAGGGCATGGTCGGCACCTGCGTCTCGGGGCAGATGTTGTTCATGGGCGCGATGTTCACGCGCACCATCTGCAGCGCGCCGATCTTGGTCTGCTCGATCGTGTCCTTCTCGTTGCCGAGCGCGCTGTTGTTGAAGACCTTGATGCTGTGCTTGCCCCCGGACAGCGCCTTGAGCCGTTCGCTCATGAACTTCACGGCGGTCACGGTGGGGTAGTCGTCGGGGTGGATGTCGGCCGAGCGGAACTCGGTGGCGCCGGCAGCCAGCGTGGTCAACGCGGCTGCCGCGCCGGCAGCAAGTGCGATGAGTGTCTTGTAGAGCTTCATTTGTCTCGTCCTCTTGGTGGTTGTCGTGAATGAAAGAAAAAGAAAAGGGTCAGCCGCCGAAGGCCGGCTCGGGCACGCCCGCCACGCCGGGGCGCAGCGCGAACACGCCGCCGGCCAGCGGCTGGTCCGACAGGTCGATGCCGCCGGGGCGGATCGAGGTGACGAACAGCGTGTCGAGCGTCGGGCCGCCGAAGGCGCACATGGCGGGCTTCTTCACCGGCACGGCGAGCGAGCGGTCGAGCCGGCCATCGGGCGTGAAGCGATGCACCAGGCCGGCGTCGTTGCCGCAGATCCAGTAGCAGCCGTCGACGTCCATCGCCGCGCCGTCGGGGCGGCCGGGCAGGGGATTCATGTCGACGAAGAGACGGCGGTTGCTCGGCGTGCCGGTGTCGGTGTCGTAGTCGAAGGCCCAGACGGCCTGCACGCTCGGGTGCGAGTCCGATAGGTACATCGTGCGGCCGTCGGGGCTGAAGGCCAGGCCGTTGGGAACGATCAGGTCGTCCAGTTGCAAGGCCGCGCCGTCGTCGCCGGGGCCGTAGCGGTACAGGCGGCCGACGCGCGCGCCCGCGGCCATGTCCAGCCGCATCGTGCCGGCCCAGAAGCGGCCTTGCCGGTCGCAGCGGCCGTCGTTGAAGCGCATGCCCGGCGCGGCGTGCGCCACCGGGGCGAGCGGCGCGGCCGCGAGCGTGCCGTCGGTGCGCTCGCGCAGCGAGAACAGGCCGCTTTCCATACCGGCGATCCATTCGCCGGGCCGGTCCGCGCGCGGTGCGATGCAGGCAATCATTTCGTCGGCGAGCCACTGCGCATGGCCTTCGCTTGCGTGCCAGCGGTTGAGCGTGCGCGCGGGAATGTCGACCCAGTACAGCGCCTGCTGCGCGGCCAGCCACACCGGGCTTTCGCCCGTGCCGTTGCGCGCGTCGAGAACGAGTTCGGCTTGCATGCGGTGGTGCGGCCTGTTCAGTCGCCGAACGGGCCTTGCGCGGTGAACGCGCCGCCCTGGTAGATGGCGTTCGGATCGGTGGGCGCCACCTTCGGCTGCGCCTCGACCTTGTCGCGGAACACCTCGGAGCTGTCTTGCGGCACGAAGCCCAGGTGCGCGGCGGCGGCGTTGTCCCACCACAGGTCGCGGTTGGCCGACATGCCGTAGACCACCGTGTGCTTCACGCCGGGCGTGAAGAGCGACTTCTCGATCAGCGTCGTGAGGTCGCGGTAGCTGAGCCAGGTGCTCATCATCCGGCGGTTGAGCGGCTCGGGAAACGACGAGCCGATGCGGATGCTCACCGTCTCGATGCCCCAGCGGTCGAAGTAGAACTGCGCCATGTCCTCGCCGAAGGACTTCGACAGGCCGTAGTAGCCGTCGGGCCGGCGCGCGGCGTGCGCGTCGATGTGCTCGTCCTGCTTGTAGAAGCCGATCACGTGGTTCGAGCTGGCGAACACCACGCGCTTCACGCCGTGACGGCGCGCGGCCTCGTACAGGTTGAACACGCCCTTGATGTTGGCTTCGAGCACTTCTTCGAACGGGCGCTCGACCGACACGCCGCCGAAATGGGCGATGGCGTCGCAGCCGGCCACCAGCGCGTCGACTGCGGCCTTGTCGGACAGGTCGCAGGGCACGACTTCTTCATGCGCGCCCGTGGCCGGCGCGATGTCGGCGATGTCGGAAAGGCGGATCACGTTCGCAAAAGGCGCGAGCCGTTCGCGCAGCACGCGGCCCAGGCCGCCGGCGGCGCCGGTCAGCAGCAGGCGGCCAAGCTGGGGGGAGGAGGCTTCAGGCGTCGACATGTCTTCGGGATGTGTGAGGGGAAGCGGAGGAGGTGGACAACGTCGTCACCGTTTTTAGGTGATAAGTTATCTGTTGTCGTACAACTGTGAGGGGATTATGATCGTCGTCATGGCCTCAACGACTGCGGGTAATCCCGAAGTTCAGACAACGACCGCTGACAACCCGGCGGGCAACGCCGCTTTCGTGGGGCGGCCGCGCCAGCGCGCGCGCGGCCTGGCGAACGGGCTGGTGGAAGACCTGGGCGAGAAGATCCGCAGCCAGTCGCTGCGCCCCGGCGACAAGCTGCCGACCGAGTCGGCCATCATGCAGGCCTACGGCGTGAGCCGCACCGTGGTGCGCGAGGCGCTGTCCAAGCTGCAGGCGGGCGGGCTGGTCGAGACGCTGCACGGCGTGGGCACCTTCGTGCTGCAGCCGCGCCCGGGCGGCATGGGCGGGGTGTTCCGCCTCGATCCCGGCGAGATCGCGACCTCGGTCGACGTGCTCGCCGTGCTCGAGTTGCGCATCAGCCTGGAGACCGAATCCGCCGGGCTGGCCGCGAGCCGGCGCACCGACGAGCAGCTGGTCGCGATGCGCCAGGCGCTCGACGCGTTCGAGCAGAACGTCAAGGTGGGCGGCGACACCGTGGCGCCCGACTTCGCCTTCCACCTGGAGATCGCGCAGTCGACCGGCAACCCCTACTTCGCCGACATCATGCGGCACCTGGGCACGACGATCATCCCGCGCACGCGCATCAGCGCGATCCGCGTGCAGGACGGCAGCTACCTGAGCCGCGTGAACCGCGAGCACGAGGAAATCTACGCGGCCATCGCGCGCCGCGACCCCGAGTCGGCACGCGCCGCGATGCGCATCCACCTGACCAACAGCCGCGAGCGGCTGCGCATGGCGCAGGAAGCCGCTCAGCAACAGAAAGCCAGGGCGGAGGCGGCCGGCCACGGCGCCGCCTCGTCCGACAACACCCCTTCGCGCTGAGTTCTCCCCGGGTTTTCGGGGCTCAAGTCTGGACAAGCTGATTTTCTAGTTGTACGATGACTGATAACATGCGGCGCCATCGCGGCCCCGCATGCCTGCATCGAACTTCAGGAGACAGCCCCCATGACCGTCAACCGACGCGGCGCGCTCGGCGCCGCCCTCGCCACCACACTGGCCGCCAGCCTGCCCTTGCACGCGTTTGCGCAAGGGGCGGGCGGCACCTGGCCTTCCAAGCCCATCCGTCTCATCGTGCCGTACCCGCCGGGCGGCTCGTCGGACATCATTGCGCGCGCCATCGGCCAGCCGCTGTCCGAGGCGCTGGGCCAGCCCGTGGTCATCGAGAACCGCGCGGGCGCCAACGGCAACCTCGGCGCCGACATGCTGGCCAAGGCGCCGGCCGACGGCCACACGCTCATGCTGTGCGACCTCGGCGCGCTGGCCATCAGCCCGTCGCTGTACCCCAAGCTGCCGTTCGACCCGTCGAAGGACCTGCGCAGCGTGGCCATGCTGGCCTACTCGCCGCACCTGCTGGTGGTGCACCCGTCGGTGCAGGCCAGCACGCTGAAGGAGCTGGTCGAGCTGTCGAAGAAGAGCGACCTCAACTTCGCCGTCACCGCCAGCGGCAGCACCGCGCACCTGGCCGGCGTCGAGTTGCAGCGCAAGAGCGGCGCCAAGTGGGAGTACGTGCCCTACAAGGGCGGCGTGCAGGCCGTGCTCGACACCGTCGCGGGCCAGACGCAGGTGCTCATGAACGGCATGTTGGCCACCTACCCGCATGTGCAAAGCGGCAAGCTCAAGCTCATCGCCGTGTCGAAGTCGACGCGCATGCCGCTGATCGGCAGCGTGCCGACCATCGCGGAGCAGGGCGTTCCCGGCTACGAGTCGGGCACATGGCAGGGCGTGGTCGCAGCGCGCGGCACCCCTGACGCGGTGATCGCCCGGCTCAACAAGGAACTGGTCCGGATCATCCGCACGCCCGACATCCGGGCGCGCCTTGCGGGGCAGGGCGCCGAGGTCGTGACCATGACCGCGCCCGAGCAGGACCAGTTCTTCGCCAAGGAACGCGCGCGCTGGGCGCAAGTGATCCAGCAGGCCAATCTCAAGCTCGATTGAGCGGCCCCTTCTTCCTCTCTCTTCTTTTCCTCATTTCTCTTTTTTCACTGGACGACTTCCGATGAACCCGCAAGAACTCAAGACCATCATGGGCTCCGGCCTGCTCTCGTTCCCGCTGACCGACTTCGACAGCAACGGCGACTTCAACAAGAAGGGCTACATCGAGCGCCTCGAATGGCTGGCACCCTACGGCGCGAGCGCGCTGTTCGCCGCGGGTGGCACGGGCGAGTTCTTCTCGCTGACGGGTGACGAGTACCCCGGCATCATCCAGACCGCGGTCGACACCTGCCGCGGCGTGGTGCCGATCATTGCCGGTGCCGGCGGCCCGACGCGCTTCGCCATCCAATGCGCGCAAGCGGCAGAGAAGGCCGGCGCGCACGGCATCCTGCTGCTGCCGCACTACCTCACCGAAGCCGGCCAGGAAGGCCTGGCCGCGCACGTCGAGGCCGTGTGCAAGAGCGTGAAGTTCGGCGTGATCGTCTACAACCGCGCCTCGAGCCGCCTCAAGCCCGACACGCTGGCCCGCCTGGCCGAGCGCAACCCGAACCTCGTGGGCTTCAAGGACGGCGTGGGCGACATCGAAGCGATGGTCGCGATCTTCCAGAAGATGGGCGACCGCTTCGCCTACCTGGGCGGCCTGCCCACGGCCGAGGTGTATGCCGCGGCCTACAAGGCCATGGGCACGCCCGTGTACTCGTCGGCGGTCTTCAACTTCATTCCGAAGACGGCGATGGATTTCTATCACGCGGTTGCCAACGACGACATGGCCACGCAGCACCGCCTGCTGAAGAACTTCTTCATGCCTTACCTGGAGCTGCGCAACCGCGTGCCCGGCTATGCCGTGAGCATCGTGAAGGCGGGCGCCAAGCTTGTCGGCCACGACGCCGGCCCCGTGCGCGCACCGCTGACCGACCTGAAGCCCGACGAGATGGACGCACTGAAGGCGCTCATCGACACGCTCGGCCCGCAGTAAGCCCGCACTGATCGCAGTCGACCGCACCACAAGACAAACAGGAGACAACGACATGCTCATCAGAAAATTCCTGCTCGCCGCCGCAGCGACCGCCGTGTTCGCGGGTTGTGCCGCCAGCGGTGGCAGCAGCAGCGGCGCAGCGGCCGAACCCGCAGTTGCGGCGGCCGCCGAGCGGCTGCGCGTCGCCATGGTCGACCCGACGCCGGCCGCGCTACGCGCGCTGGTGGCCGACGACCTGAGCTACGGCCATTCGGGCGGCAAGGTCGACACGCAGGCCAGCTTCATCGCCGACCTGCTCGACCGCAAGTCGGACTTCGTGACCATCGCGATCACCGACCAGACCATCAAGGTCGTCGACGGAAACACCGCCATCGTGCGCCACACGCTCACGGCCGACACCAACGACTCGGGCAAGCCCGGCAAGGTCGCGCTGAAGATCCTCGGCGTCTGGCAGAAGCAGGGCGGCGAGTGGAAGCTGCTCGCGCGCCAGGCTGTGCGCCTTCCTTCCTGATCGGACCACCGCGCATGAAGAGAATGCAATTCTTGGCGACGGGCTTCGCGCTCGCCGCCACCGCGCTGCTGTCGCCGCTGCACGCTTCGGCGCAGGCCGATGCATGGCCGCAGCAGAAACCCGTGACCATCATCGTGCCGTTCCCGGCCGGCGGCTCCACCGACATGGTGGCGCGCGCGCTGGCGCAGCAGCTGCAGGGCAAGCTCGGCGGCAGCTTCGTGGTCGACAACCGACCCGGCGCCACCGGCACCATCGGCACCGGCTTCGTGCGGCGCGCACTGCCCGACGGCTACACGCTGCTCGTGTCGTCGCTCGGCGCCTTCGTCGTCACGCCGCATCTGCAGAAGAGCGTGCCCTACGACGCGACCAAAGACTTCGACTACATCAGCGTGCCCGTGCAGGCGCCCAACGTGCTCGTCGCCAATGTCGCGCGGCCCGAACACACCGTGGCCGACGTGCTCGCGCTGTTGCGCAAGACGCCCGGCAAGGTCTCGTTCGCGAGCTCGGGCAACGGCTCGTCCGACCACCTGTCGGCTGAACTCTTCTGGCAGCAATCCAAGACCGAAGGCGTGCACGTGCCCTACAAGGGCGGCGCGCCGGCGGTGAATGACCTGCTGGGCAACCAGGTCGATTTCTCGTTCCAGAACGTGAACGCCGTGCTGCCGCACATCCGCGCCGGCAAGCTGCGCGCGATTGCCGTCACCGGCGACAAGCGCTCGCCCGTGCTGCCCGACGTGCCCACGCTCGCCGAAGCCGGCGTGAAGGGCGCCGAGGTCTATTCGTGGCAGGGCATGGCCGCACCCAAGGGTCTGCCGCCCGCCACGAAGAAGAAGCTGAGCGACGCGGTCATCGCCGCCATGCAGGACCCCGAGACGAAGAAGCGCATGCTCGACCAGGGCCTGGAAATCGTCGCGAGCACGCCCGAAGACTTCACCGCCTTCCAGTTGCGCGAGTGGGCGCGATGGAAGACATTGATCGACACCCGCCACATCACTGCCGATTGAGGCCACAGCCCGAAGATGACAAGTCCTGAATCCGTTTCCCATGTCGTGTCGGGCGCGCCCGTCGTCACCGCCATGCGCGTCGTGCCCGTCGCGGGCCACGACAGCATGCTGATGAACCTCAGCGGCGCGCACGGTCCGTTCTTCACGCGCAACCTGCTGATCCTCACCGACAGCGCCGGCCACACCGGCGTGGGCGAGGTGCCGGGCGGCGAGAAGATCCGCCAGACGCTCGAAGACGCGCGCGACCTCATCGTGGGCCAGCCCATCGGCAACCACAACGCCGTGCTCAACCGCATGCGCAGCGCCTTTGCCGCGCGCGACAGCGGCGGGCGCGGCCTGCAGACCTTCGACCTGCGCGTGACCATCCACGCCGTGACCGCCGCCGAAGCCGCGCTGCTCGACCTGCTGGGCCAGCACCTGGGCGTGCCCGTGGCGGCGCTGCTCGGCGAAGGCCAGCAGCGCGATGCGGTGCAGATGCTCGGCTACCTCTTCTACGTGGGCGACCGCACCAAGACCGACCTGCCGTACGAGACCGACCCCGGCGCCGACAACGACTGGTTCCGCCTGCGTCACGAAGAAACGATGACGCCCGAGGCCATCGTGCGCCTGGCCGAGGCCACGCACGTGCGCTACGGTTTCACCGACTTCAAGCTCAAGGGTGGCGTGCTGCGCGGCGAGGAAGAGGTCGAGGCGATCCGCGCGCTGCACGCGCGCTTTCCGCAGGCGCGCGTCACGCTCGACCCGAACGGCGGCTGGCTGCTGGCCGACGCCATCCGCCTGTGCCGCGACCTGCACGGCGTGATGGCCTATGCCGAAGACCCGTGCGGCGCCGAGGGCGTGTTCTCGGGCCGCGAGGTGATGGCCGAGTTTCGCCGCGCCACCGGCCTGCCCACCGCCACCAACATGGTCGCCACCGACTGGCGCGAGATGGTGCACAGCCTCTCGCTGCAGTCGGTCGACATTCCGCTGGCCGACCCGCACTTCTGGACCATGCAGGGCTCGGTGCGCGTGGCGCAGCTGTGCCAGGCCTGGGGCCTGACCTGGGGCTCGCATTCGAACAACCACTTCGACGTGTCGCTCGCGATGTTCACGCATGTGGCCGCGGCCGCACCCGGCAAGGTCACGGCCATCGACACGCACTGGATCTGGCAGGACGGCCAGCGCCTCACGAAGGCGCCGCTGCAGATCGAGGGCGGCCTCGTGCAGGTGCCCACGCGCGGTGGGCTGGGCATCGAGCTCGACATGGCCGAGGTCGAGAAGGCGCACCAGCTGTACCTGAAGCATGGCCTCGGTGCACGCAACGATGCGCAGGCGATGCAGTTCCTCATTCCGAACTGGACCTTCGACAACAAGCGCCCCTGCATGGTCCGCTGAGCGCCCGGTGCCTTCGTGCGCTGACGGCTGAAACATCCAAGGAGACTGAATGAACAAGCACATGGATCGCCGTCGCCTGCTGCAAGCGGCTGCCGGCTCGGCACTCGGCGCCGTGGCCGCCGCCGCGGGCGCCCAGTCGTTTCCCTACAAGCCGCAGCAGCGGTATCCCGATCCGTCGGTGCTGATCCTCGACCCCAGCTTTGCGAAGTACCGCATCTACAGCAGCACGCTCGAGCAGGTCGGCACCGGCATGCGCTGGGCCGAGGGCCCGGTGTACCTGCCGCGCGAGGGCTACCTCGTGTGCAGCGACATCCCGAACAACAGGCTGATGCGCTACGAGGAGAAGACCGGCGAGTTCAAGGTCCACAAGGCGAACGCCGGCTACTGCAACGGCAACACGCGCGACCGGCAGGGCCGCCTCATCAGCTGCGAGCACTCGGTGACGCGGCGCGTGGTGCGCACCGAGGCCGACGGGCGCATGACCGTGCTGGCCGACCGCTACCAGGGCAAGCGGCTGAATTCGCCGAACGACGTGGTTGTGAAGTCGGACGACACCGTGTGGTTCACCGACCCGCTCTTCGGCATCTCGGGCACGTGGGAAGGCGAGAAGGCCGCGTCCGAGCAGGCGACGACCAACGTGTACCGCCTCACGCCCGACGGCCAGCTCTCGGCGGTGATCACCGACCTGGTGAACCCGAACGGCCTGGCCTTCTCGCCGGACGAGAAAAAGCTCTACGTCATCGAGTGGAAGGGCACGCCCAACCGCAGCCTCTGGAGCTACGACGTGGCGGCCGACGGCAGCGTGTCGAACAAGCTGAAGCTCATTGATGGCACGGGCGCTGCGGCGCTCGACGGCTTTCGCGTCGACCGTGACGGCAATCTCTGGATGGGCTGGGGCTGGAGCGGCGCCGTCGCTCCCGAACCCGTCGATGCCGGCAACGGCATGAAGGTCTATCAGCCGCAGGCGAAATCCGAAGACCTCGATGGCGTCAAGATCTTCAATTCGCAAGGCAAGCCCATCGGTTTCATCCGCCTGCCCGAACGTTGTGCCAACCTGACGTTCGGCGGCCCCAAGAACAACCGCCTCTACATGGCGGCCAGCCATTCGCTGTACGCCCTCTACGTGGAGTCCGAAGGCGCCACCTAGCCTTCAGACTTTCCAACCTCCTCACCGCAACACGCACACAAGGACATCGACGATGACTGAATTCAACAACCTCATCAATGGCGAATGGCTGGCTGGCCAAAGCTACAGTCCCAACATCAACCCCAGCAACCTGGCCGACGTGCTGGGCCAGTACACGCAGGGCGACAAGGGCCAGGTCGATGCGGCCGTGGCTGCTGCCACCGCCGCCTTCCCCGCATGGGCGACGGGCAGCATCCAGGCGCGCTCCGATGCGCTCGACAAGATCGGCACGGAGATCCTCGCGCGCAAGGAAGAGCTCGGCACGCTGCTCGCACGCGAAGAAGGCAAGACCAAGGCCGAAGGCATCGGCGAGGCCACGCGCGCGGGGCAGATCTTCAAGTTCTTCGCGGGCGAGTGCCTGCGCCTGTCGGGCGAGGTGCTGCCGTCGGTGCGTCCGAACATCGGCGTGGAGATCACGCGCGAGCCGGTCGGCGTGGTCGGGCTCATCACGCCGTGGAACTTCCCCATCGCGATTCCTGCCTGGAAGATCGCGCCCGCGCTGGCCTTCGGCAACTGCGTGGTGCTCAAGCCCGCTGACCTCGTGCCGGGCTGCGCGTGGGCGCTGGCCGAGATCATCAGCCGCTCGGGCATTCCGGCCGGCGTGTTCAACCTCGTGATGGGCCGCGGCAGCGTGATCGGCGATGCGCTGGTCAACCACCCCGGCATCCACGCGATCAGCTTCACGGGCTCGGTGGGCGTGGGCCGCAACATCGCGATCCAGTGCGTCACCAACCACAAGAAGGTGCAGCTCGAAATGGGCGGCAAGAACCCGCAGGTGGTGCTCGACGACGCCGACCTCGCGCAGGCCGTGGAGCTCAGCGTGCAGAGCGCGTTCTACTCGACCGGCCAGCGTTGCACGGCGTCGAGCCGCCTCATCGTGACCGAGGGCATCTACCCGAAGTTCATCGAGGCGATGAAGGCGCGCATGGCGAAGATCAAGGTCGGCGACGCGCTCGCACAGGGCACCGACGTGGGGCCGGTGTCGTCGAAGTCGCAGCTCGACCAGGACATGGAATACGTCGCCATCGGCAAGGGCGAGGGCGCCACGCTGGCGGCCGGCGGTGAGCTGCTGACGCTGGAGACGGACGGCTACTACATGTCGCCGGCGCTGTTCAGCGAGTCAGCCGCGAACATGCGCATCAACCGCGAGGAGGTGTTCGGGCCGGTGGCGAGCGTGATCCGCGTGAAGAACTACGAAGAGGCACTGGCCACGGCGAACGACACCGAGTTCGGTTTGTCGGCCGGCATTGCGACGACCTCGCTGAAGTACGCGACGCACTTCAAGCGCCACAGCCAGGCGGGCATGGTGATGGTGAACCTGCCGACGGCGGGGGTGGACTATCACGTGCCGTTCGGTGGACGCAAAGGGTCGAGCTATGGGCCGCGTGAGCAGGGCAAGTACGCGCAGGAGTTCTTCACGACGGTGAAGACGGCTTACACGTTGGCCTGACGCTTCTTCTTGTCTCGTTGAAAGCCCCCTGTTTGGGGGCTTTTTTATGTCCGCTTGGTTCGGGGCGCGTGCGCAGGCCACCGGGTACTTCCCTCCGCGAATGTCCCCCGGCCTGCGGCCTCCTCCTTGATTTCGCTGCGGGAAGCACCCAGTGTCCTGCGCACGGGACGCGGCGGTGGGGTGCAGCCGATCAACGACCGCTCTGAACACGCTCACGTCGATGCGGTGCCTTGCGCAGCGAAATCAAGGAGGAGGGCGAAGCCCGGGGGACATTCGCGGAGCAAGGTACCGCGTCGGCGGGAGCGTCGCCCCGAACAGCTCAGGCCAATGGCGCCCTGCGGCTGCGACGCATCAGAAATTCGATCAGCTCGAAGATGCCTTCGCTGATCAGCGCCATCGCGGCAGCCGGCAACGCACCCGCCATCAACAGCTCGCGATCGTTGAGTGCCAGCCCCGTCACGATGCGCTCACCGAAACCGCCCGCGCCGATGAAAGCCGCGATGGTGGCCGTGCCGATGGCAATGGCTGTCGCGGTGCGAACTCCCGCCAGTAGCGTGGGCAACGCGAGAGGCAGCAACACCAACTGAAGGCTCTGCGGCGGTGTCATGCCCAGCGCGGTGCCGGCCAGTCGAAGTCCATTCGGCACTTCGGCCAGCCCGGTCACGGTGTTGCGCATGATCGGCAGCAGCGAATACAGCGTGAGCGCGATCAGCGCGGGCAGGGCGCCGATCGCGCCGAGCAAAGAGATCAGCACCGCGAGCAGCGCCAGTGACGGCACGGTCTGCATCACGCTCGCGAAGCCCAGCACCACGGCGCGCAGCCGCAGATGCGGAAACACGAGGATCGCGAGCGGCACGCCGATGAGGATGGCCACGCCGACCGACACCGCCACCAGCAGCAGGTGCTGGCGCGCCAGCGGCCAGAGGTCGGGACCAAAGAGCTTGGCCGTGAAGCCGCGCGCGGCGCTCGGTGGCGTCTTGCCGTCCTTGGTGGCGCCGGCGAGAAAGTCGCGCGCGATGGTGTCGAAGCGCACGCCCTGCAGTTCGGCGCGCGCGTTCATTGCGATCATCGCGTGCTCGTCGATCTTGCCTTCGAGCGCCTGCAACGCGGCCCAGGCCTTCGGCAGCCGCGCGGGCAGGTCGAGCTTGTAGAGCACCACCGCGTCGTAGCGCGGAAAGTACTGCTTGTCGTCCACGAGCACGCGCAGGCCGAGGTGGTCGATCTTGGCGTCGGTGGTGTAGATGTCGATGGCGTCGATCTGCTTGGCCGTCATCGCTTCGTAGGCCAGGCCGTGGTCGAGCCCGGTCGGCGTCTGCGTGAAGCCGTAGCGCGCAGCCAGGCCCTTCCAGCCGTCGGCGCGGCCGATGAATTCGTTCGACAGCCCGATGCGCAGCTCGGGGTGTTTGGCCAGGTCGCTCAGCGTGCGCAGCCCGAGCTTGTCGGCGTCGGCGGCGCGCACGGCCAGCGCGTAGCCGTCGTTGAAGCCCAGTGGAATCGCCACGCCCAGTCCGAGCGGCGCGAGCGCGGCGTTCATGGCCTCGCGCGTGTCGGCGGGCGAGCCCTTGAGGATCTCGAGCGCGATGGTGCCGGTGTATTCGGCGTAGAGGTCGATGGCGCCGGAGCGCAGCGCTTCGTAGACGATGGCCGTGTTGCCCAGGCCCTGGCGAATGACGGGCGGCGACGTTGTGTGCGGCGCGGCGGTCTGCGCCAGCACCTCGGCCAGGATGTACGACTCGGTGAAGCGCTTCGAGCCGACGCGCAGCGTCTCGTCGGCGGCCTGCGCGCGGGGTGCGGCGGCGGCCAGCCAGAGCATCGCGAAAAGCCACAGGGCGGGGTGCCAGAAGCTGCGAGGCAGGTGCATCCGGATCAGTGTATCGGCATCGCCGCGCCAGCCGTACCCGTCCGTCTCCTACACGCCGTGGTGCGCGAAGCCGATGCGCCCGGGCCGCGCGGCGGCCCATAGTGGCCGTCATGAAAAAAACCAGGCACGCGCCCCCCGGTCCCGACATCCACGGCCTGCGCGAGCTGCCCGGCCTGCGCGTGGACGGCTACAGCCTGCAGCTGCGCGACAAGGACGGCTTCGTCGGCGACCAGGCCAGCCAGACGGCGTTTCGCGAACTGCTCGAGCGCTGGCGCAAGCGGCGCCGCAAGGCCGGCCGCGACCCGCTGGGCGCGGCCCATTCGCGCGACCTGAGCAAGAAGCAGCTCGACCGCGCGCTGCAGGGAAAGACCGCCACGGCCGCCGGCGACGTGATGCACGGCGCCATCGAGGAGTTCGCGCAAGAGCTGGCCTTCGTGGTCCAGCGCTTCGTGCGCCAGCCCTCGTGGCGCAAGGTGCAGCGCATCGTGGTTGGCGGCGGCTTTCCCGAGAGCGACGTGGGCGAGCGCGCGATCCTGGAGGCGGGCGCGATGCTCGAAGACCTGGGCGTGCATGTGCAGCTGGGCCGGCTGTCGCACAACGTGGACGACGGCGGGCTGATCGGCTGGGCGCACCTGACGCCGCCACCGCTGCTGAAGGGGCACGACGCCATCCTGGCCGTGGACATCGGCGGCACCAACGTGCGCTGCGGCATCGTGAAGACGCGCCACCGCAAGGCGCCCGACTTCTCGCGCGCGAAAGTGGTCAAGCGAGAAAAGTGGCGCCACGCCGACGACGGCCCGAACCGCAGCCACATGGTCGAGCGCATCGCCGACATGCTCGAGGACATGGTGATCTACGCCGAGCGCCGCAAGATCCGGCTCGCACCCTTCATCGGCATCGGCTGCCCGGGGCTGATCCGTTCCGACGGCTCGATCGCGCGCGGTGCGCAGAACCTGCCGGGCGACTGGGAGAGCCGGGCCTTCCACCTGCCGGCCGCGCTGTGGCGGCGGCTGCCGATCATCGGCTCGGGCGCGACGCTGGTGCTCATGCACAACGACGCGGTGGTGCAGGGCCTGAGCGAGCTGCCCTTCATGCGCGACGTGCGCCACTGGGGCGTGCTGACCATCGGCACCGGGCTGGGCAACGCCAGCTTCACCAACCGGCGTTGAGCGCTACCTCTTACAGGTCTTCGGGCCGCAACTCCGCGCCGACGCGCGCAGTGGCTGAGGTGGTGGCGACATTGCCCGCCGCATCGGTGGCGCGCAGCTCGATGTTCGCCAGGCCCGCGCGCGCGGGCGTCCAGCTGCAGGCGTAAGGCGCGGCGCGCAGCGCGCAGACGGTTTTGCCATCGACGATGAAGGCCAGCTCGGCCACGCCGGTGTCGTCGCTCGCGCTGGCCGACAGCCGCACCGGCAGGCCGGCGGCCGACGAGGCCATGGGCGGCACGTTCAGCGTGACGGTCGGCGCCGTGGTGTCGGCGGGCGCACGCACGATCACCTGTGCCGACGCGACCTCGGCATTGCCCGCGGCGTCAATGGCGATCACGCGGACGATCTGCACGCCCGGCGCGGTCGGCGTCCAGTGGCAGGTGTAGGGCGGGGCGGTGAAGGTGCAGATCGGCAGGCTGTCGGTACCGATCACCTTCACGCCGAACACGCCGACGTTGTCGACCGCCACGGGCGCCAGCGCCACGGGCTGGCCCACGGTCGCCATCGCGGGGGCGGCCAGGGACACGGCCGGCTTCTGGCTGTCGGGCACGCCCAGCGGCAGGTCGATGGTGAAGGCCGCCTGCCCCTGCACCGCCTTCTGCTCGAAGGCGTCGAAGATGGTGAACCAGGTGGCGCCCGGTGCGCGGCCCGGGGCCTGGGCCTTCACGAGCAACGTGGTCTTGCCGACGGCGAAGCAGCTGAAGCCGCAGCGCCAGTCGAACACGAAGCGGCCTTCGGCATTCGTCGAGCCCTGCGCGATCGGCTCCAGCGGCTTGCCGGCGCCCGGGTCGCGCCACACCGAGACCGGTGCGCCGGCCAGCGCGGCGCCGCTCTCGCGCTCGGTCACGCGCACCTGCGTGGCGGTGGTCGCGGCCATGAACTTCGAGCTGCCGAGCTTGGGCCAGTCGCGCCAGTCGGTGTTGATCTGCGCCTTGCTGCCTTCGGTGAAGCGGATCAGGCCGAGCGTGGCGACGCGGTTGGCGGCCGGGTCGTAGCGCTGCTCGAACACGGTGCCCAGCAACGGGTCGAGGCGCCAGTGCTGGCGTGTCCACCAGTAGCGGTCGGTGTGCTTCACGAGGGCGAGGTCGCTGGCGGGCGCGGTCTCGGTGGTGTCGGCGACGGCGATGGCGTTGTAGTACTCGCCCGAGCCGGCGCCGAACACGTGCTCCAGCTCGTGCAGCAGGGTCTTGAGCTGGCGCCCGAGGTAGTCCTTCTCGGTGGACTCGGGCGCGGCCGGCGTGATGGCGCGCGACAGGCGCAGCGGGTCGTGGATGGCGGTCCAGTTCAGGTTCCAGGTCACGCCGGTGGGTGGGAAGGTGGTGCTGGTGGTCAGGCCGCCGTGGCTGTAGCCGCGCTTCGAGGGGCCGACGCACAGCACGATCTCGCCGCCGGCCACGCCGTTGAAGCCGCAGGGCGGCGCCGCGCCGGGCGCGACGATCTGCAGGTCTTTCGCGGGGTCGAAGGTGAAGCTGCGCACGGTCTCGCGCTGGAACACGGTGTTGAGGTCGGCCACGTACTGCGCGAGCCGGCGGCCGGCCTCGGGCGCGCCGATGTCGGCCGCCAGCTGCGGGTCGATGAAGAAGCGCAGGCGGTGCACGCTCGGCGTGGCGCGGCCGACTTCGTTCAGGGCCGCCCAGGCGGGAGCGGCGGACAACGGCAGCAGCAGGGCCAAAACGACAGGCAAGGCTGCGCCCAGCCGGCGCGCGAGCGCCAGCAGCGAATCAATGAAAGGCATCGATTTTTCTCCCCGTGCTCAGGGGAATCCGGCAGTGATCGACAACAAAGGGGATCGCTTGGGGCCGCGCGAAGGTGTCGCCCGGCGCCCAGCGCTCAAACCCCGCCGCGACCGCCTTTGCCGGTCACGCTCCTGCATCGCATCGAGGTCGCCGAAGGCGATACGCCCTGACGGACGCCGATGCTTCTGAAGTGCGGGGGGACTACTGGTTGCTCATTCAGTGCAGAGGGCGGGCGGACCGCTCATTCCTCCACACGATGTGGCAACAATCAGTGAACCTTTATCTTAATTTCTGGGCTCGTAGGAAGGGAACTGGCCTCGCTGTAGTGGTGCCTGTTATTTGGGCACTTTCTCACGACAACGGCGGTACGAATGGCGCTTCGGTGGGCCCCATGAGGCCGGGCCGGAGCGGGCTGCCCCGCAATGCAGGGGGCTCCGGAAGAACGGTCATCCACCGGAACCGGTGGCGATTCTAGTGTGAATGTTCAATTGGTTGCAATTGTGTTGCATTCGTGCACCTTGGGCGATGCACCGCCCGTCTACAGCTGGAACGCGACGGTCAGCAGCAGCCCTTCGGCCACGTCGCGCAGCAGCCCCGGGCGCCGCGCGCGGTAGGGCTCGCCGGCGGAGGCGGTGGTCTCGATCCATTCGGCCAGCCATTCGATGTCGTCGTGGCCGTAGAACACCACCGCCGCCTCGTGGTTCAGCAGCAGGCTGCGCAGGTCGAGGTTGATCGAGCCGCACATCGCCAGTTCGTCGTCGACCACCACGGCTTTGGCGTGCGCCATGAAGGGCAGCATGCGAAAGCTCACGCCGGCGCGCGCGAGGTCGCGCATGGCGCGTGCGCGCACGAAGTCGGCCAGCCGGTGGTTCGACTGCGCGGGCATCGCGATGGTCACCTGCACGCCGCGCCGCGCGGCGAGGCGCAGCGCATCGCGCAGGCCATCGCCGGGCACGAAGTAGGGCGTGATCGCGAGGATGCGGTGCTCGGCGCGAAAGCAGGCGTCGATGAGCAGCGCATGCGCCGTGTCCTCGGTCTGGTCGGGGCCGCTCGGCAGGAACTGGGCCATCGCGCAGCCGGGCCCCGCGGGCACGTCGGCGGCGGTGATGGCGCGCGCCTTGCGCCCGCGCACCGAGCTCCAGTCGTGGTCGAACTGGCGCGCGGCGGCGGCGGCCACGCTCCCCTGCAGGTCGAAGGACAGGTCGTGCCAGGCTTCGGGGTGCTTGTCGTTGCCGGAGAAGTACTCGCCCGCGAGGTTGCGCCCGCCCGACCACAGCCAGCGGTCGTCGGCGATGGTGAGCTTGCGGTGGTTGCGCAGGTTGCGCGGCCCGATGCGGCGCAGGCTGAAGAAGGGGCGGAACACCGCCACCTCGCCGCCGGCCGCGCGCAGCCGGTCGAAGTGATGGCGCGGCAGCGACAGTGCGCCGAAGCCGTCGAGCAGCACGCGCACCTTGACGCCCTCGCGCGCGCGCTGCGCGAGCCGCGCCAGCACGGCATGGCCGAGCGCGTCGTCGCCGATGATGAAGGTGCACACGTCCAGGCGCTGGCGCGCGCCGTCGATCACCTCGAACAGCGCCTCGCGCGCGGCCTCGCCGTCGGCGTGCATGCGGATCGCGCAGCGCCCGGGCGGCGCCAGGCCGAAGCTCTCGATCAGGTCGGCCGCCCAGTGGCCCGGCGGCAGCGAACGCGGCGGCCGGGGCGCACCGGCCGGGCGCAGCTTGCGCTGGCCGAACAGCAGGTACATCGGCAGGATCACGTACGGCATGAGCACCAGCCCCATGACCCACGCGATGGCGGTGGTGGGGGCGCGCTGCTCGCGGCGCGTGCGCGTGGTCAGCACATAGACCAGCAACGCGAAAGTGACGACAAGAAAATGCTGCGAAGGGGAGGGCAGCCAGTCGAAGAGGGTGTCCGGCATGGGCGGGTGATGCCTCGGTGCCCGCTCAGCGCTGCAGGAAGGCCGGCACGCCGCGCCCTTGCGAAGCCAGGAACCGCATCATCGGATCGACCACCGCGCGCACGGCGGGCCGCGCGCCCACGCGCTCGCGCCAGGCCACGAGGCGCGGCGTGGCGCTGGTCATGCCGGCGCCCTTGCGGTCGGCGAACACATGCGCCATGTAGAAGGCGATGTCGGCGAAGGAGTAAGGGCCGGCCAGGTATTCGCGCGTGGCGAGCAAGCCTTCCATCTCTTCGTAGAAGCGCGCGCAGCCGGCACATGCGGCCACGGCCGGCGCGCTCTGCATGGCGTCCTGCAGGCCGAAGAGCTTGATGACGTTGGGGAAGAACACCTCGTCCGACTTCTGCTCCAGCTGCCGCGCGCGGGCCCGGTCGGCGATGCCTTCGGGCCACAGCGCGGGCTGCGGGTAGCGGTCTTCGAGGTACTCGAAGATCTGCGTCGAGTCGAACAGTGCCACCTCGTCGTCGACCAGCACCGGCACCTGCTGCTTCACCGGGTTCACGCGCAGCACCTCGGGATGCTTGGGCTCGTAGGCGTCGTCGGTGGTGAACGGCACCATGATGAGCTCGAAAGTGATGCCTTTTTCGTACGCGGCGATCTGCACCTTCGCGCCGAACATGCTGAGGGGGCCGGAGTAAATCTGCGTCGTCGTCATGCCCCCGACTTCAACAGAAACGGCGCGTCAGGTCGAGCCCCAGACCTCCTGCGCCGTCTCGACCACGAGCCGCAGCTTGTTGCGCTGCGCTTCGACGGCGATGTTGTTGCCGTGCACCGTGCTGGAGAAGCCGCACTGCGGCGACAGCGCGAGTTGGTCGAGCGAGGCGTACTTGCTGGCGTCCTCGATGCGGCGCTTGAGCTCGTCCTTGTCTTCCATCTCGCCGAACTTGGTGGTCACGAGGCCGAGCACCACCGTCTTGCCCTTGGGCAGGTAGCGCAGCGGCTTGAAGTCGCCCGAGCGGGCGTCGTCGTACTCCATGAAGTAGGCGTCGAGGTCCATCTCCTTCAGGAGCGCCTCGGCCACCGGCTCGTAGTTGCCGGCCGCGGCGTGCGTGCTCTTGAAGTTGCCGCGGCACAGGTGCATGGCCAGCAGCATGCCCGGCGGCTTCTGCGCCACCACCTTGTTGATGAAGGCGGCATAGCGGTGCGGCAGCTCGTTCGGGTCGTCGCCGCGCTTGCGGGCGGCTTCGCGCATGTGCTCGTCGCACAGGTAGGCGAGGTTGGTGTCGTCCATCTGCACGTAGGTGCAGCCGGCCGCGGCCAGCGAGCGCAGCTCGTCGCCATAGGCCTTGGCCACGTCGTCATAGAACACGGGGTCGAGCTCGGGGTACGCGTCCTTGCTGATGCCCGCGCGTCCGCCGCGGAAGTGCAGCATCGTCGGCGAAGGGATGGTCACCTTCGGCGTGCGGCCGGCCGAGACCTGGCTTTTCAGGTACTGGAAGTCGGCGAGCTGGATGTCCTTCACGTGGCGCACCTTGTCGATCACGCGCATCGCGGGCGGCGCCAGTTCCTCGGTGCCGTCGGGGCGGCGGATGGTGACCGGGATGTCGGTCTTCACGCCGCCGAGCTGGTCGAGGAAGTCGATGTGGAAGTAGGTGCGGCGGAACTCGCCGTCGGTGATGCTCTTCAGGCCGATGTCCTCCTGGAAGCGGACGATCTCGGTGATGGCCTTGTCTTCGACCTCGCGCAGTTGCTCGGGCGTGATCTGGCCCTTGGCTTTCTGCTCGCGGGCTTCGAGCAGGTACTGCGGGCGCAGGAAGCTGCCCACGTGGTCGTAGCGGGCGGGCAGGGCGGCATGCTGGGACATGGAATGAACTCCGTCGTGACTGTGAACGAGCGGAATCCTAGCGCCTTCGTGAAAAGCCTGTTTGTATACGTAGACGTCAGTATTTACCCTCGAATAAGGGGTTTCATACTGGAATTTCTCTCTGTTATGTATACATTGCGTATTCATGAAGACGCCCACGACCGCCTTTCCGCTCAACGCCTGGTATGCCGCCGCCTACGACGTCGAAGTGCGTCACGCGCTGCTGCCACGCACCATCTGCAACCAGAAAGTGGTGCTGTTTCGCCGCACCGACGGCCAGGTGGCCGCGCTCGAAGACGCCTGCTGGCACCGGCTGATGCCGCTGTCGCTGGGCCGCCTCGAGGGCGACGAGCTGGTCTGCGGCTACCACGGCCTGGTCTACAACAGCCAGGGCCGCTGCACCCACATGCCGAGCCAGGAAACGCTCAACCCCTCGGCCTGCGTGCGCAGCTTTCCGGTGGTCGAGAAGCACCGCTTCGTGTGGATCTGGCCCGGCGACCCGGCCAAGGCCGACCCGGCGCTGGTGCCCGACATGCACTGGAACGACGACCCGGCCTGGGCCGGCGACGGCAAGATGATCCGCGTCAACTGCGACTACCGCCTCGTGGTCGACAACCTCATGGACCTCACGCACGAGACCTTCGTGCACGGCTCGTCGATCGGCAACCGCGAAGTGGCCGAGGCGCCCTTCGTGGCCACGCACGGCGACCGCTCGGCCACCGTCACGCGCTGGATGGAAAACATCGACGCGCCGCCGTTCTGGGGCAACCAGATCCGCCACGCGCGCGGCTACACGGGCAAGGTCGACCGCTGGCAGATCATCCGTTTCGAAGGTCCGTGCACGGTGAACATCGACGTCGGCGTGGCCGAGGCGGGCAGCGGCGCGGTGCCGTCGAACGACAACGCAGGCGACCGCAGCAAGGGCGTCAACGGTTATGTGCTCAACACCATCACGCCCGAGACCGACAAGACCTGCCTGTACTTCTGGGCCTTCTCGCGCAACTACTGCCTGGGCGAACAGCGCCTCACGCACGAGCTGCGCGAGGGCGTCTCGGGCATCTTCCGCGAGGACGAGATCGTGCTCGAGGCACAGCAGAAAGCCATCGACGAGCACCCCGACCACCAGTTCTACAACCTCAACATCGACGCCGGCTCGATGTGGGCGCGGCGCCTCATCGACCGCATGATCGAGAAGGAGCGGCCCGCGCGCGCCGCGATCCCGATCCGTCCCGTCCCAGAGAGCCAGGCCGCGTGATGAAGGTCGCCACCGTCTCTCCCGCCGAGCCCGGCGACAGCGGCAGTTCGCAGGCCGTGAAGGCGCAGCTGCGGCTGCGCGAAATGATCCTGGCGGGCGAGCTGCCCGGCGGCGCGCGCATTGCCGAGGTCGCCATCTCCGAACAGCTCGGCGTGTCGCGCACGCCGGTGCGCAGCGCGTTGATGCGGCTCGAACAGGAAGGCCTGCTCGAAGCCCTGCCCAACGGCGGCTATGCGGTGCGCACCTTTTCCGAGCGCGACGTGGCCGACGCCATCGAGCTGCGCGGCACGCTCGAAGGCCTGGTGGCGCGGCTGGCGGCCGAGCGTGGCGCGGCGCCCGTGGTGCTGCGCGAAGCGCGCGCCTGCCTCACGCGCATCGACGAACTGCTGCGCGAGCCCGCGCTCGACGACGCGGCCTTCTCGCGCTACGTGACGCACAACGAGAAATTCCACGCGCTGCTGTGCGAGATGGCGGGCAGCCCCGTCATCGCGCAGCAGCTCGAGCGCGTGGTCAACCTGCCGTTCGCCTCGCCCTCGGGCTTCGTCATCGTGCAGGCCAATTCGCCGGCCGCGCGCGACATGCTCGTGATCGCGCAGGACCAGCACCTGCAGGTGCTCGACGCCATCGAGTCCGGCGAGGGCTCGCGCGCCGAGGCGCTGATGCGCGAGCACAGCCGCATCGCGCGGCGCAACCTGCGCGAGGCGCTGCACGGCACGCCGAGCGCCGAACAGCGTCCGCTGCCGGGCGTGCAACTGATCCGCCGTCGCGGCTGATCGACGACTTCTTTTTTTCTTCTCTTTCCCCGCTGGTGTTCCCCGATGAAAAGCGATCTTCAATGGATGCAGGCGCAGGTGGTGGCGCTGCGCGACGTCACGCCCACCGTGCGCGAGTTCACGCTGCGCCCCGACACCGACTTCGTTGCCGCGCATGAGCCCGGCGCCCACCTGCAGGTGCAGGTGATGACCGAGCAGGGCCGCGTGCAGACGCGCTCCTACTCGCTGGTGGGCGAGGGCGACGGCAACTGCTGGCGCATCGCCGTCAAGCGGCTGGACGACGGCCGTGGCGGCTCGCGCGCGATGTGGCGGCTGGCCGAGGGCGACCGGCTGCAGGTGAGCGCGCCGCAGAACCACTTTCCGCTCGACCTCGCGGCGCCCGGCTACCTGCTGGTGGCGGGCGGCATCGGCATCACGCCGCTGGTGTTGATGGCGCAGCGCCTGGGCGCGCTGGCCCGACGCCGCGGCGTGCCGGTGGCCATGCTGTACGGCGCGCGCCATGCGGGCGAGTTCGGCTACCTCGACACCCTGCGCGACGCGCTGGGCGAGGCCGGCGTGCAGGCGCACGAAGGCGCCGCGCCCATCGACTTCGACGCCGCCATCGCCGCGCTGCCGCCCGGCGGCCAGCTCTACACCTGCGGCCCGGTGCCGATGCTCGAAGCCGTCAAGCGCGCCTGGGCCGCGGCCGGCCGGCCGCTCGCCGACCTGCGCTTCGAGACCTTCGGCAGCAGCGGGCGCCTCGCCACGCAGGCCTTCACCGTGCGCATTCCGCGCCACGACCTGTCGATCACCGTGCCGGCCGACTGCACCCTGCTCGACGCGCTCGACGCGGCCGGCGTGCAGACCCTGTCGGACTGCAAGCGCGGCGAGTGCGGCCTGTGCGCCATGGACGTGCTGGCCGTGGACGGCGAAGTCGACCACCGCGACGTGTTCCTGAGCCCGCACGAGAAGCAGGCCACCACGCGCATCTGCGCCTGCGTGTCACGCGCCGTGGGTACGCTCACGCTCGATTCCGCGTACCGCCCCGACCGTTGAAAACATCGGTTGCGCGATCATCGCGCAACCATTCGACTGATCGCGCAACAAAGTCCCGTGCGGCGGGTGGGTAGGTGGTTGCCTGCTCCGTCAATTGTTGCGAATTGTTCAAAATACGCCCGGTTTCGCGTTCCGTCCCTCAAAGGAAAAATTCCATGCAAAGACGCCATCTCATCCAGACCGCCGGCCTTTCGGCGATTGCGCTCGCCACCGCGCTGTCGCTGCCTGTGGCCAGCGCCCAGGACAACAAGTTCAAGATCGGCCTGATCCTGCCGATGACGGGGCAGTCGGCCTCCACCGGCCGCCAGATCGAGGCCGCCGCGCGCCTGTACATGGCACAGAACGGCGACACCGTGGCCGGCAAGAAGGTCGAGCTGATCGTGAAGGACGACACCGGCCTGCCCGACGTGACCAAGCGCCTGGCGCAGGAGCTCATCGTCAACGACAAGGTCAACGTGATCGCCGGCTTCGGCATCACCCCCGCCGCGCTGGCCGCCGCGCCGCTGGCCACGCAGTCGAAGACGCCGCAGGTCGTGATGGCCGCCGCCACCTCGAGCATCACCGAGGCCTCGCCCTACATCGTGCGCAGCAGCTTCACGCTGCCGCAGGTGTCGGTGGTGATGGGCGACTGGGCGCCCAAGAACGGCGTGAAGTCGGTGGTCACGCTGGTCACCGACTACGGCCCGGGCAACGACGCCGAGAAGTTCTTCAGCGACCGCTTCCAGCTCAACGGCGGCAAGGTGCTCGAGAAGCTGCGCGTGCCGCTGCGCAACCCCGACTTCGCGCCGTTCCTGCAGAAGGTGCGCGACGCCAAGCCCGACGCGCTGTTCGTCTTCGTGCCCTCGGGCGCGGGCGCGGCGGTGATGAAGCAGTTCCTGGAGCGCGGCATGGACAAGGCCGGCATCAAGATGATCGCCACCGGCGACGTGACGGATGACGATCAACTGAACGACATGGGCGACGGCGCGCTGGGCGTGGTCACCTCGCACCACTACTCGGCCGCGCACCCTTCGGCGCTGAACAAGAAGTTCGTCGAGGCCTTCCAGAAAGCCAACCCCAAGATGCGCCCCAACTTCATGGCCGTGGGCGGCTATGACGGCATGCGCGTGATCTACGAAGCCCTCAAGACCACCAAGGGCCAGGGCGGCGGCGAAGCGCTGCTGGCGGCCATGAAGGGCCAAGTCTTCGAAAGCCCGCGCGGCCAGGTGCTGATCGATGCGCAGACGCGCGACATCGTGCAGGACGTGTACCTGCGCAAGGTTGAAAAGAAGGACGGGCAGCTCTACAACGTCGAGTTCGACGTGCTCAAGGGCGTGAAGGACCCGGGTAAAGCCAAGTAATTTCGCTTCGCCGGTGGGAACGTTGCCGTTCAGGGCGGCGCTCCCGCCGACGGGGTGCCTTGCTCCGCGAATGTCCCCCGCCCTTCGGGCTCCTCCTTGATTTCGCTGCGCAAGGCACCCCATCGACGTGAGCGGGTTCAGAGCGGTTGTTGATCGGCCGCGCACCACCGCCGCGTCCCGTGCGCAGGACACTGGGTGCTTCCCGCAGCGAAATCAAGGAGGAGGGCGAAGCCCGGGGGACATTCGCGGAGGGAAGTATCCGGTGGCCTGTGCACGTACCCCGAATAGCAGCATCCTGAACGACCGCACCAGACCCAGACAACCGACATGCTGACCATTCTTTTCGACGGCATCGCCTACGGCATGCTGCTCTTCGTCCTCGCCGTGGGGCTGGCCGTGACGCTCGGGCTGATGAACTTCATCAACCTCGCGCACGGTGCCTTCGCCATGGCGGGCGGCTATCTCACCGTGTTCGCGATGCAGAAGTTCGGCGTGCCGTTCCTGGCCTGCCTGCCGCTCGCGTTCATCGTCGTCGCGCTGGCTGGCGCGCTGCTGGAGCGCACGCTCTACCGGCCGATGTACGGCAAACCGCACCTGGACCAGGTGCTGTTCTCCATCGGGCTGGCGTTCATGGCCGTCGCGGCCGTCGACTACTTCGTCGGCTCGTCGCAGCAGAACCTGCAGCTGCCCGAGTGGCTGCGCGGGCGCAGCGAATTCGGCGACGGCGCGTTCCTGCTGGGCATGGGCCACTACCGCATCTTCATCATCGCCGTGTGCGCCGTGCTCACCGTGGTGCTGCAGCTCATCCTCTCGAAGACCCGCTTCGGCAGCCGCCTGCGCGCCGCCGTCGACGACCCGCGCGTGGCCGCCGGGCTGGGCATCAACGTCAACATCGTGTTCCTGCTGACCTTCGCCGTGGGCTCGGGCCTGGCCGGGCTGGGTGGCGCGCTGGGCGCGGAAATCCTCGGGCTCGACCCGACCTTCCCGCTCAAGTACATGATCTATTTCCTCATCGTCGTCTCGGTCGGCGGCACCTCGTCGATCACCGGGCCGCTCGCCGCCGCGCTGCTGCTCGGCATTGCCGACGTGGCCGGCAAGTACTTCATTCCGAAGATGGGCGCGTTCACCGTCTACCTGCTCATGATCCTGATCCTCATGTGGCGGCCCCAGGGCCTGTTCACGCGCAAGGGAGGCCGCTGACATGAGCGCGCCTGCCTATGAATCGGCCCTGCTGCGCACCGCGCGCTGGCGCCCCTGGGAGTTCGTGGTCTGGGCCGTGGCCTTCGCGCTGCCGCTGGCCATGCCCTCGCACTCGCTGCTGGTCAACGAGATCGCCATCGTCGCGCTGTTCGCGATGTCGCTCGACCTCATCCTCGGCTACACCGGCATCGTGTCGCTCGGCCATGCCGCCTTCTTCGGCTTCGGTGCGTACGCCGCCGCGCTGTTCGCCAAGCTCGTCATGCCCGACCCGACCGTCGGCCTCGTGTTCGCCACCGTGCTGTCGGCCGTGCTGGGCCTCGTGGCCAGCGTGACCATCCTGCGCGGCAGCGACCTCACGCGGCTCATGGTCACGCTGGGCACCGCGCTGCTGCTGCTCGAACTGGCCAACAAGCTCGACTGGCTCACCGGCGGCGCCGACGGCCTGCAGGGCGTGGTCATGGGGCCGGTGCTCGGCCTCTTCGAATTCGACCTGTATGGCCGCACGGCCGCCTGGTACTCGCTGGCCGTGATGCTGGTGCTGTTCCTCGTGATGCGCCGCATCGTGCATTCGCCCTTCGGCGCCACGCTCAAGGCCATCCGCGACAACCGGCTGCGCGCCATGGCCATCGGCATCCCGGTGGTGTCGCGGCTCGCCGTGGTCTACACCGTGGCCGCCGGCATCGCGGGCGCCGCGGGCGCGCTGCTGGCGCAGACCACCGGCTTCGCCTCGCTCGACGTGCTGGCCTTCGACCGCTCGGCCGACGTGCTGCTGATGCTGGTCATCGGCGGCGTGGGCTGGCTCTATGGCGGCGTGGCCGGCGCCATCGTCTTCAAGCTGCTGCAGACCTGGCTGTCGTCGGTGACGCCGCAGTACTGGATGTTCTGGATCGGCCTGATCCTCGTGCTGCTGGTGCTCGTGGGGCGCGACCGCCTGCTCAAGCCGTGGACCTGGTTCGGCGCTGCAAAGAAGAAGGGCGGTGCGGCATGACCACCGACACCGTGCTCTCGACCCAAGGCCTCGTGATGCGCTTCGGCGGCATCACCGCCACGAACAACGTCACGATGGAACTCAAGCGCGGCGCGCGCCATGCGCTCATCGGCCCGAACGGCGCCGGCAAGACCACGCTGATCAACCTGCTGACGGGCGTGCTCACGCCCACCGAAGGCCGCATCTCGCTGCTCGGCGAAGACATCACCACGCTCGCGCCGCACAAGCGCGTGGCGCGCGGGCTGGTGCGCACCTTCCAGATCAACCAGCTCTTCGACTCGATGACGCCGCTGGAAACGCTGGCGCTCGTGGTGTCGCAGCACCAGGGCATCGGCGCGCAATGGTGGCGCCCGCTGGGTGCGGACAAGCGCATCGCCGAGCGGGCCGGGCAGCTGCTGGAGCAGTTCCACCTCGCCGACGTCGCGCAGCAGCAGACGAAGTTCATGGCCTACGGCAAGCGCCGCCTGCTGGAGATCGCGATCGCACTGGCCTGCGAGCCGCGCGTGCTGCTGCTCGACGAGCCCGTGGCGGGCGTGCCCGCCGGCGAGCGCGAAGAGCTGCTGCAGACCGTGGCCGCGCTGCCGGCCGACGTGTCGGTGCTGCTCATCGAGCACGACATGGACCTGGTGTTCAGCTTCGCCGACCGCATGACCGTGCTGGTCAACGGCGCGCTGCTGACCGAAGGCGACCCCGAGACGATCGCCAATGACCCGAAGGTCAAAGAGGTCTACCTGGGCCACGGAGAACATGCCCATGTCTGAACTGCTGCGCATCGAAAACCTGAGCGCCGGCTACGGCGAGGCCGTGGTGCTGCACGACGTGGCCTTCACGCTCGGCGAGGGCCAGACGCTCGCGCTGCTGGGCCGCAACGGCACCGGCAAGACCACGCTCATCAACACGCTGGCCGGCGCCACGCGCCAGCACGGCGGCACCATCGCGCTCGGCGGGCAGTCGGCGCTGCACAAGCTGCAGCCGCACCAGCGCGCGGCGGCCGGCATCGGCTGGGTGCCGCAGGAGCGCAACATCTTCAAGTCGCTCACGGTGCACGAGAACCTGACGGCCGTGGAGCGCCCGGGCCAGTGGAACCCGCAGCGCGTCTACGAGATGTTCCCGCGCCTGGCCGAGCGCAAGACCAACCTGGGCACGCAGCTGTCGGGCGGCGAGCAGCAGATGCTGGCCGTGGGCCGCGCGCTGGTGCTCAACCCCAAGCTGCTGCTGCTCGACGAGCCGCTCGAAGGCCTCGCACCGATCATCGTGGAAGAGCTGCTGCGCGCCATCCGCCGCATCACGCAGGGCGAAGGGCTGGCCGCGATCATCGTGGAGCAGCACCCGCAGGCGATCCTCGCGATTTCCGACCAGGCCGTGGTGCTCGACCACGGGACCATCGTGCATGCCGACACCGCGGCGGCGCTGCGCGCGCAGCCGGAAGTGCTCGACCGGCTGCTGGGCGTGGCGCGGTAGCGGCGGCCGATCACACAAAACAACCAGGAGACAGACAGATGGCGATCCCCCAGACAGTGTTCAGCGGGGGCGCCATGCTGGCGACCGCCGCCTTGCTCGCCGCATGCGGCACGGCGCCGACCGGCCCCACACGCCTGGGCCTCGGCGCCGATCCGGCCCCCGCCTGCGCGGCGCTCACCGCGCCGGTGGCGGCCACCGCGATCGGCCTGCCCAGCGGCGCGGCGACGATCGATTCGGCAGCGCTCGTGCCGGCGTCTGCACTGGGCGTGGCCGAGCGCGGCCCCAGCCCCGCGTCGCGCATCACGCCGGCGATGCCTGCGTACTGCAAGGTGCTCGGGCGCATCGCACCGGTCGACGCGAGCGCGCCGCCGATCCTGTTCCAGGTCAACCTGCCGCTCGCATGGAACGGGCGCAGCGTGCAGTACGGCGGCGGAGGCTTCAACGGCACGCTGATCACCGGCCTGGCGCTGGTGCCTGCCGCGCGCTTCGACCTGCCCACGCCGCTCGCGCAGGGCTACGTGACCTACGGCACCGACTCCGGTCACCAGAACGTGCAGGGCCAGCCGCCGCAGGCCTTCGCGCTCAACGACGAGGCGCTCGTGAACTTCGCGCATGCCTCGTACAAGAAGGTGCGCGACGTGGCGGTGGCGCTGACGCAGCGCGCCTACGGCCACGCGCCGCAGAAGCTCTACTTCATGGGCAGCTCCGAAGGCGGGCGCGAGGCGCTCACGATGGCGCAGCGCTATCCGCAAGATTTCGACGGCATCTTCAGCCGCGTGCCGGTGATCAACTGGACCGGTCTGCAGCATGCGGGCACGCGCAACGGCATCGCCACCTTCGGCGAAGGCTGGCTGCGGCCCGCGCAGGTGCAGCTGGTGCACAACGCGGTGCTCGCGTCATGCGATGCGGCCGATGGCGTGGCCGACCGCATCGTGTCGAACCCGGTGGCCTGCCTGCAGCGCTTCGACCCGGCCACCTTGCGCTGCGCATCGGGCACGAGCGGCGACAACTGCCTCAACGACGCGCAGGTGCAGGCGGTGCGCACGCTGCGCTCGCCGTGGCGCTCGCCCGTGCCGCTGGCGCATGGCGTCACCGACTACCCGGGCTGGGGCATCGGCGGCGAAGGCACGCCGGCCTTCGCGTCGATGGGCGGATGGAACGCCTGGTGGACTGGCACCGCTGCACCGACCGTGCCGCCGGAGCCGAGCAACGGCATCGCGTGGTTCTACGGCAGCGGGGCGCTGCAGTATTTCTATGCGCGCAATCCGTCGCTCGACGTGCGCAACTACCGCGCCGAAGACTTCGCCGCGCGCATCGCCACCGTGTCGCAGCTGATGGACTCGACCAACCCCGACCTGAGCGCCTTCCATGCGCGCGGCGGCAAGCTGCTGATGCTGGAGCACATGGCCGACTACGCGCAGAGCCCGTTCGCGGGCATCCGCTATTACGAGTCGGTGGTGGCACGCATGGGCCGCGAGAACGTGGACCGCTTCATGCGCCTGTACACCGCGCCCGGTGTGGACCATGTGGGCAGCGGCGCACCGGCCAACGTCGACATGCTCGGCGCGCTGGCCGACTGGGTCGAGCGTGGGCGTGCGCCGTCGGGGCTGCAGCTGCTTGAACAAGAAGTGCAGCCGCCGTTCAAGACGACCCGTGCGCGTCCGCTGTGCGAGTGGCCGCTGTGGCCGCGTTATGTGAGTGGGGATGCGTCGCAGGCTGCGAGCTTCCAGTGCAGCCGGTAGCGTTCGCTTGAAGAGGCCGCGATCTTCAAGGGGCGGTTGAAGGAGTTTCGGGGCGAGGGGGCTTTTTCATGTGCGGGTGTCACCGCAGACTGCAGGCATCCGAACTCCACAACGCACCGACCCATGAGCACCACGCCCCTCATCAGCATCGCCGTCCTGAAGGCCAAGACCGGCCAGCGCGAGGCGCTGCGCGACGCCTTGAGCGCGCTGGTGGCGCCCACGCGGCAGGAGCCCGGCTGCCTCGACTACACCTTGTTCGAACTGCGCGACGAGCCCGGCAGCTTCTACATGCGTGAGTCGTTCCAGGACCAGGCCGCGCTGGACGCGCACTTCGCCACGCCGTATTTCCAGGCCTTCGAAAAGCGGTTCGACGCGCTGCTGGACGCGCCGATCCGGCTGGTGTTCCTGGAGAAGGTCGCCTAGGCGCCGGCCTCAGAACTGGTACTTCGCGCTCGCGACCACCGCGCGGTCGCTGCCGGGGTAGTACTTGCTGTACGCGCGCGATGCGGCGTACTGGCGGTTGGCCAGGTTCGTGGCGCTCAAGGCGAAGCGCCAGGGCCCGCGCTTGTAGTGCACCGTCGCGTCGAGCAGCGCGACGCCGCCTTCGGACGAGGTGTTGCCCACGTCGTTCCAGCGCTTGCCGATGTAGCGCACGCCGCCGCCGAAGCCGAAGCCGTTGCCCATCGTGTAGTCGAGCCAGAGCGAGGCCGTGTTGCGGGGCACCTGGATCGGCGTCTTGCCGCGCTCGGTCTCGTTGGCGCTTTCGCGCACCTGGGTGTCGAGCCAGGTGTAGGAGGCCGTGAGGTTCAGGTCGCGCGCCAGCTCGGCCTTGGCTTCGAGTTCGAGCCCGCGCGAGCGGATGCGGCCGATCTGGCGCGCCTCGAAGGTGTTCTGGTCGTAGGTCACCACGTTGGATTTGCGCAGGTCGAACACGGCCGCGGTGAACAGCGCGCGCGTGCCCTCGGGCTGGAACTTGACGCCGGCCTCCACCTGCTTGCCGCGGCTCGGCCGGAACGGCGTGCTGTTCAGGTCGACGCCGCTGGTCGGCATGAAGGATTCGGCGTAGCTGAGGTAGGGCGCCCAGCCGTTGCCGACGAGGTAGCTCAGGGCCGCACGGCCGCTGAACTTGTCGTCGGTCTGTGTCGTGCGCTCGCCTTTCAGCCGATCGTAGGTGGCGGACTTGACGTGGTCCTGCCGTCCACCGAGCGTGAGCAGCCAGTGGGGGCCGAACTTGATCTGGTCCTGTGCGTACACGCCGAGCTGCTCGGTGGTCTGCGTGAAGTTGCTGTCGGGCCGGAACGGTTCCGCCACCGGCAGGCCGTTGACGGGAAAGCGCAGATCCAGGCTCGGCGCCGGCCCGGAGAACTGCTTGGCCGTGTACCGGACGCGCGACCAGTCGACGCCGAACAGCAGCGTGTGCTCGACGTCGCCGGTGCGGACGCGGCCCTGCAGCTGCGTGTCGGCGGTCCATTGGTTGACCCACTCGGGGGCGAAGCGCGCGGTTCGCCGCAGCGTGTAGCCGTCGGGCGCGAGGTTGACGACCACGTGGTGCTTGTCGGTGTCGAAGCTGAAGTAGCGCGTGTTCTGGCGCACCGTCCAGTCGTCGTTGATGTGGTGTTCGAACAGGTAGCCGAGCGACGATTGCTGCTGCTTGATCCGGCTGTAGTTCGGTTCGCCCTGGATGAGCCCGGTGTCGCGTCCCTTCGCGTCGGTCACGTTGAAGGTGTCGTCGCTGGCATCGCTCTTCAGGAATTCGCCGAGCAGGGTGAACGAGGTGGCGGCCGACGGCTGCCAGCGCAGCGAAGGCGCGAGGTAGCTGCGCTTCACTTCGGCGGGGGCGCCGTTGGGATAGCGCTGCTGGCTGTTGCTGTCCAGCTCGACGCCCACGAGGCGGTAGCTCAGCGTGTCGCTCAGGGCGCCGCCCAGGTCCACGGCCAGCTGCTTGCGCTGGAAGCTGCCGTACTGCACTTCGATCTCGCGCGTGGGCGTGCTGCTCGGCATCTTGCTGACGCGGTTGACGATGCCGCCTGCATCGCCCAGACCGAACATCACCGACGACGGGCCGCGCAGCACCTCGACGCGCTCGACGCCGTAGGGCTCGGTCAGCGAGTAGGCCGGCAGCAGCAGGCCGTCGCGGTACATGGCGTTGCCTGCGGTGGCGTCGAAGCCGCGCAGCAGCAGCCAGTCGATGCCGCGTGCGTCGTAGCCCCAGTTGCCGGCAACCACGCCGGGGGCGTAGCGCACGGCTTCCATCACGGTCTGCACGCCGCGCGCTTCGAGTTCTTCGCGGCCGATGACGGAGATCGACTGCGGCACTTCGAGGATCGGCGTGTCGGTCTTGGTGGCGCTCTGGCTGCGCCGGGCGACATAGCCCGGCACCGGGCCTAGGCTGGTTTCGAGTTCGGCGGTGGCGCTCACGGTCACGGCCGGCAAGGTGGCGCCGGCGGCGCTTGGCGCTTTCTCGATCACCAGCGTGCTGCCCGCTACGCGGCCGGCCAGCCCGCTGCCCTGGAGCAGTTGCGCGGCGGCGGCCTGCACGCTGAGGCTGGCCTGCACCGGGCGGCCCTGCAGGCCCTGCAGCAGACCCGGCGCCGCCAGCAGCTGCACGCCGGCCTGGCGCGCAAGCTGGTTCAGCGCCTGGTCCAGCGGCTGGGCGGGGATCGAGAAGGCGATGGCTGCGCCGGCGGCAGGCGGTGTCGCGCTCTGGGCCCAGGCGGTCTGGCTGGCTTGAGCGACCAGGCACAGCACGGCTGCCGCGATCAGGTGGCGCCGGCCGGCGGGGAGAAGAAGGTGGCGGGAGGGCATGCGGTTCTCTCGGTTCAGGTCGGGGTCATGAAAATTCCGGGACGTCCGCAGGGCGGTTGTTCCGGGCTCCATGGACTGATACGACCGAGCGAGCGCAATCCCTCATGCAGATCGCAAGAAAGACAAGGCAAGGCCAGCAGGCGGATGCCGGCGTCAGGAGATCGGGCGGCGTTCGATGACCAGGGCACGCTCCGCCCTGTCGTCTTCGCGCACCCGCACCGGCAGGCTGTTGGGCAGCAGGCGCAGCCAGGTGCCCGCCTCGGCAATGCGCACGCGCCCGAACACCGGGAGTTGCGCGGCCTCGGGCGCCACGCGCAGGGGGCGCGGGCTGTAGCGCGCCAGGCGCTCCACCACCTCGCCGAGCGGCTGGTGATGAAAGTCGAGCCAGCCGTCGCGCCACGGGGCCACGGCGCTGTTCACGGCGTTCGCGGCCGGTTGGGCCGCAGACAGCTGATGCGCCGTGTCGATGAAGGCGCGGTCGCCCGCGCCGAGCACGCGCGCGTCGCCGCTCGCGCTGCGCACCCGCACCTGGCCCGATTCCACCGCGACGCGCACGCCGCCGTCCTGCAGCGCGACCTCGAAGCGCGTGCCCAGCACCGTGATCTCGTGGCCCAGCGCGCTGACGATGAAGGGGCGCGCCTCGTCGCGCGCCACGTCGAAGAACGCGCTGCCGGCCAGCAGCCGCACGGTGCGGCGCGCGGCGAAGTACTGGACCTCGGCGCGGCTCGCGGCGTCGAGCGTGAGGCGGCTGCCGTCGGGCAGCGCCTGCGCCTGGATGCGTCCGATGGCGGTCGCCAGGGTGGCGCTGTAGCCGGGCATCCACTGGCGCCAGGCCTGCCAGAGCGCGGCGCTGCCGACGCTGAGGCCGCCCACGCCGAGCAGGGCCGACAGCGCGCGGCGCCGCCCGGTGCGCGCCGGCGCCACGTCGCCGCGCCAGCGGTGCAGCGCGGCCTCGACGCTGTCGAGCGCCCGCATCACCTCGCGCTCCACGGTCTTGATCGACACGCCGTGGCGGCGCGCCAGTTCGGCATGGCAGGCGCCGTCGAGCCGGTCGGCCAGGAAGATGTCGCGGCTGCGCGGCGGCAGGGCCCGCAACGCGGCATCCACCGCGTCGAGTGCCTGCCGGTGGGCGACGCCATCGGCCACGTCCCGTGTGCTGTGGTGGTCGTGTCCCGTCGTCAGCCCGGTGTCGAGGTCGACGGGGGCGGGGCTGAAGCGCTCCGCGCTGCGCTGGCGGCGGCGCAGGTGGTCGATGGCGAGGTTCTCTGCCACGGTGTAGACGTAGGCGCGCACGGCGGCCTCGGGCGGGGCGGGGTCGGCGGTGGTGTCGTCCCGCGCTTGCGCACGCTCGGCCAGCCGGACCCACGTGTCGTGCGCCAGTTCCCGCGCCTCGTGCGGGCTGCCGGTGCGGCGCGCGATGAAGCGCACCAGTTCCTGGTAGCTGTCCTGGAAGGCTTTCAGCAGCGGGCTGGAGGAGAGTTGGGCGGACATGGGCTGGGGTGTGGCGCGCGAATCGCAGGAGAATTATTGTCGAGAATAGTTCTCATTTGATGGCGGCATACCCGAATCGGCCCCGTTCTGTGGCGAACGGGGCCATCGCCGGCCCAGACCGGCGATGCGGCTAGATTGCGCAGCCGTCAGGGCCGCAGGCTTCCGGCGCAGCTGCAGAAGGCGCCGGTGCGACGAAGGTGGCGAGCTGCGCCTTCCAGTCGTCGGCACGCCCCAGCCACGGCCCGATGTCGATGCGGCCGGCGCTGCCGTCGGCCTGCGCCAGCACGAAGGTCGGAAAGCCCTGGCCGCCCGCGCGCTGCAGCAAGTCGCGGCTCGCGGCGATGTGCTGTGCGGTCGCGTCACCCGTGTGCTGCTCGAAGGCCGCAGCGAAGTCTTCGGCGTCGAAGCCGAGCTCGACCGCCAGTTCGGCGAGCACGCCGGCCTCCGCGATGCGCCGGCCCTCGACATAGTGGGCCTGCTGCACCCGGTGCGCCATGTCCAGCCCGCCGCCCGCGCGCAGCGATTCGGCCGCGAGGATGGCGGTGATTGGCGGTTCGGAGTCCATCACCGCGGCGGTGTCGCGCAGCAGGCCTTCGAAGTAGGCCTCGCCGAAGGGCTGGCCCGTGAGTTCGGCGATGCGACGGTCGTGCGGGATCACGTAGTCGCGCCACTGCGGCGTGATGGGGCGGCGGTTGGCGCCGGTCATCATGCCGCCGGCGTGGAGTTCGACGCGCAGGCCCGGCACGGTGCGCGCGGCCTCGACCAGCGGCGCGGCGGCGTAGCACCAGCCGCACAGCGGATCGAAGATGCAGTGCAGGGTGGCGGTATCGCCGTTGTTGTCGGTTATTGCGGCCACTTCATTTCTCCCTTGATGACCTTGGCGCCCAATTCGAGCGACGAGGCGTCCTCGAGCTTCGGGTAGCGCTGCTTCATGGCGGCGATCAGCGCGGCCGAGTCCTTGGCCTTCGTTGCTTCGGTTTCGAAGGCCTTCAGGTAGTCGCGCGTGAACTTCACCGACGCCACGGTGTAGGGTGCCGAGCCGTCGGCGTTCGGCAGGTAGTGGCCGGGCACCACGGTCTTGGGATGCAGCGCGGCGATGCGGTCGAGGGTCTTGAGCCAGTCGCGGCGCGATTGCACCGTCTGCGTGTCGGCCACCCAGACGTGGATGTTGGCCGACACCGGAATGCCGCCGACCACCGCCTTCAGCGAGGGAATCCACGCGAACGTGCGCGCGGGCGAGGGGCCGTCCAGGCCGACGACCTGGATCTTCTTGCCTTCGAGCACGAGGCTGTCGCCGGCCAGCGGCTCGGGCACCACCAGCGCCTGGGGCGCGTTGTCCTTGAGGATCGGGCCCCAGTGCGCGAGCTTGCCGTCCTTCGATGCCTGGATGGCGGCGACGGTCTGCGGCGTGGCGACGATCTTGGCGTCGGGGAAGGCGGCGCGGATCACGTCCAGGCCGAAGTAGTAGTCGGGGTCGCTGTGGCTGATGTAGACCGTGGTCAGCTTCTTGCCGCTGTCCTTAATCTTCTGCACCAGCGCCTGCGCGTCGTTGCGCTGGAACTGAGCGTCGACCAGCACGGCGTCGGTGGCGCCGGCAACCAGCACCGACGACACAGGGAACATCGACTTCGTGCCGGGGTTGTAGACGTCGATCTTGAGCGGCTGGGCAGCCTGGGCGGCGAGCGGCGCGAGGGCGAATGCGGCGGACAGGGCGGCGGCGGCAACGAGGGTTCTGCGGAACATGGCGGTGTCTTTCGATCGGTTGAGTTGAGGGTGACAGCGTGAACAGACCGAATGTTAGGTTGCGCGAAACGAAACAAAAACCACCGCCAGCACAATGGATCGTTTCGGTTATCGGACGAATCAGGCGGCTTCCGCGCGGTCCGTGGCGCACCGCTCGAGGTGCGCGACCAGCAGCTGCGCCGAGGGCGACAGCGCCGCCTCGCTGCGAAAGCAGATCGCGAAGCGCCGGCGCGCCCAGTCGTCCGTGAGCGGCATCAGCCGCAGTCCGAAGGCCTCGGTGAAGGGCCGGGCGACCTCTGCCGGCACCACGCTGATGGCCAGCCCGGCGCGCACCACGCGCAGCGCCGCATCGAAGTTGGACACCAGCACGCGGTACACGAGCGGCTTGCCGGCCACGGCCGCCTCGCGCGCGAGCATCAGCTGCACGGCGCTGAGCGCGGGCATGCCGACGAATTCGTGGTCGAGCACCTGCTCGAAGCGCACCGCGTCGTGGCGGGCCACGGGGTGCGACGGGTGGGCCACGATGGCCAGGTGGTCCGAGCGGTAGTCGCGCCGCTCCAGCCCGTCGAGGTCGGCCGCGTCCCAGCACAGCCCGATGGACGCGATGCCCTCGCGGATGCCGCGCACGATCTCGGGGCTCACGCGTTCTTCCATGTCGACGCGGATGTTGCGGTGCGCCGGGTCTTGCAGGAAGCCCGCCACGTCCTCGGCGAGCGATTCGGCCATGACCGACGCGGACGCCAGGATGCGCACATGCCCGCGCGCGCCGCCCGCGTAGGCGGCCATGTCGCGCTCGATGCGGGTGGCGCTGCCGAGCATGGCGCGTGCGTGTTCGAGCAGCGTTTCGCCGGCCGGCGTGGGCACCACGCCGCGGCGCTTGCGCAGCAGCAGCGGCGTGCCGACCGTGTCTTCGAGCTGCGCGAGGCGCTTGCTGATCGCCGAGCCGACGATGTTCGCTTGCTCGCCCGCGCGCGCGATGCTGCGGCTCTCGCAGACGGCGACAAACAGGCGCAGGGTGGTCAGGTCGAGGTCTCTCATGAAGTTCCAGTTTGGAAGCCGATGGCTTCCAAAATATACCTTCACGACTGAATCGGAACTTCTACGATCGGCGTCATTCAGTTCCTCACGACGGAGACACCCTCTTGATTCACGCCTTCCTGCCGCCGTGCGCGGTCGTCCGCGAAGTGGGCCTGCGCGACGGCCTGCAAAGCATTGCCCGCGTGCTGCCCACCGCACGCAAGCTCGAATGGATCCGCGACGCGCACGCGGCCGGCCAGCGCGAGATCGAGGTCGGCTCGTTCGTGCCGGCGCACCTGCTGCCGCAGCTGGCCGACACGGCCGAGCTGCTGGCTTTTGCGAAGACGCTGCCGGGGCTTTTCGCCTCGGTGCTGGTGCCCAACCTGAAGGGCGCCGAGCGCGCCATCGCGGGCGAGGCCGACCTGATGATGGTGCCGCTGTCGGCCAGCCACGCGCACAGCCTGGCCAACCTGCGCAAGACGCCCGACGAGGTGGTGGCCGAGGTCGGCCGCATCCGCGCGGCGCGCGACGCGACGGGCTCGAAGACGCTGATCGACGGCGGCGTGGGCACGGCCTTCGGTTGCACGCTGCAGGGCCATGTCGACCCCGACGAGGTGCTGCGCCTGATGCAGGCGCTGCTCGACGCCGGCGCCGACCGCGTGAGCCTGGCCGACACGGTGGGCTACGCCGATCCGGCCATGGTGCGCAGCCTGTTCGAGCGCGCATTGCGCATCGCGGGCGACCGCCTGTGGTGCGGGCATTTCCACGACACGCGCGGGCTGGGCCTGGCCAATGTCTACGCCGCGCTGGAGGTCGGCATCACGCGCTTCGACGCCTGCCTGGCCGGCATCGGCGGCTGTCCGCATGCACCGGGCGCGAGCGGCAACGTCGACACCGAGGACCTGGTCTTCATGCTCGAGAGCATGGGCGTGGCGACGGGTGTCGACCTGCCGAAGCTGCTCGACTTGAGACAGCGCGTGGCCGGCTGGCTCGACGGCGAGACGCTGCAGGGCACGGTGTGGCGCGCGGGCTTTCCGAAGACCTTTGCACCGGCGGAAGGCGTCGCGGCATGAGCACGGAAGAAAAACGCCTGCCGCTCGCGGGCATCCGCGTGGTCGAGTTCACGCACATGGTCATGGGGCCGACCTGCGGCATGGTGCTGGCCGACCTGGGCGCCGAGGTCATCAAGGTCGAGCCCATCGACGGCGATCGCACGCGGCACCTGCTGGGCGCGGGTGCGGGCTTCTTCCCGATGTTCAACCGCAACAAGAAGAGCATCGCGCTCGACCTGCGCCATCCGCAGGGGCTCGAGGCCGCGTTGCGCCTGTGCGCCACGGCCGACGTGGTGGCGCAGAACTTCCGGCCCGGCACGATGGACAAGTACGGCCTGGGCTATGCCGCGCTGGGCAAGCTCAATCCGCGCCTCGTGTACGTGAACCACACGGGTTTCCTGCCCGGCCCGTACGAGCATCGCACCGCGCTCGACGAGGTGGTGCAGATGATGGGCGGCCTGGCCTACATGACGGGGCGCCCCGGCGATCCGCTGCGCGCGGGAACGAGCGTGAACGACATCATGGGCGGCATGTTCGGCGCCATCGGCGCCATCGCCGCGCTGATGCAGCGCGCCGACACCGGCCGGGGGCAGGAGGTGCAGTCGGCGCTGTTCGAGAACAACGTGTTCCTGGTCGGCCAGCACATGCTGCAGTACGCCATCACGGGGCAGGCGGCCGCGCCGATGCCCGAACGCATCTCGGCCTGGGCGCTGTACGACGTGTTCACCGTGAAGGACGGCGAGCAGATCTTCCTGGCGGCCGTGAGCGACGCGCAGTGGAAGACCTTCTGCGATGCGCTGGGCTTCGACGACCTGAAGGCCGACGCCACGCTGCAGACCAACAACGACCGCGTGCGCCTGCGCCCGACCTTGCTGGCCGCGTTGCGCACGCGTCTGGCCGACCGTTCGGCCGCCGAGCTGTCGGCGATCTTCGAGGCGCGGGGCTTGCCGTTCGCACCGATCACGCGGCCCGAAGACCTGTATGCCGATCCGCACCTGCAGGCCACCGGCGGCCTCGCCGACATCCGCCTGCCCGACGGCGAGCGGGCCGGCGAGATGGCGCAGACCACGCTGTTCCCGATCACGCTCGGCGGCGAGCGGCTGGGCGTGCGCCTGCATCCGCCGACGCTGGGCGAGCACACGCGCGCGCTGCTGGCCGAGCTGGGCTACGCGCACGAACAGGTCGAGGCGCTGCATGCCGAAGCGGCCGTGGCCTGATCCTTCAAGCACCGACAAAGACAAAGAGAGACAAGACCCATGAGCCCGATTCCGTTTTCCTCTTCTTCATTCAACCGCCGTGCGTTGCTCGGCCTGGGGGCGTCGGCGGTCGTGCTGTCGGCCGCCCGCCCGGTGTTCGCGCAGGGCGGCGACAAGCCCGTGCGCTTCATCCTGCCGATCAGCGCGGGCTCGGGAGTGGACGCCATTGCGCGCGCCGCCTCGGTCGCGCTCGGCAAGGCGCTGGGCCAGCCGGTGGTGATCGAGAACCTGCCGGGCGCCGGCGGCATCACCGGCACCTCGGCCGTGATCAAGGCGCCGCCCGACGGGTTCACGCTCGGCATGGTGTCGAACAACCACGTGATCAACCCGAGCGTGTTCAAGAAGATGCCCTTCGACGCCATCGCCGACATCACGCCCATCAGCGTGGTCGGCGCCACGCCGCTGGTGCTGGCCGTGAACCCGAAGCTGCCGGCGAAGAACGTGAAGGAGCTGGTGGCGCTGCTGCGCGCAAAACCCGAGGGCTACAACTACGCCTCGTCGGGCAACGGCACGATCATCCACCTCGCGGGCGAGATGTTCATGGACGAGGCCGGCGTGAAGGCGCGGCACATTCCGTACAAGGGCACCGGGCCGATGGTGACCGACATGATCGCGGGGCAGGTCGAGATGGGCGTGGTCGCGTTGCCGGCGGTGCAGCCGCATCTGAAGAGCGGCGCACTGCGCGCCATCGGCCTGTGCGGCCCGGCGCGCTCACCGGCCGCGCCCGAGATTGCGACGATCGCGGAGCAGGGGCTGCCGAACTACGCGGTCGAAGGCTGGTTCGCGGTGATCGGCCCGCCGAAGATGCAGCCGGCCGACGTGAAGCGCGTGCACGAGGCCATCGTGGCCGCCTTTGCCGCGCCCGAGGTGCGCGAGGCGATGGACAAGCAGGGCAACATCGTCAAGCCCACGTCGCCAGAGCAGGCCGCGAGCTACTTCCGCAGCGAGGCCGCGCGCTATGCGGCGCTGGTGAAGAAGGCGAACGTGGTGCTGGAATGAAGGTCTTGCGCCTTCCCCTTCGCGAGAAGGGGAAGGCAACGTGCGGGCCCTACGCCGGACTCACCGCGCGGTACAGCGCCCGCACGAAATCCGACTGCGTGATCATCCCCGTCAGCCGCTTCTCTTCATCGATGATCGGAATGTGGTGGTGGCCGCCTTCGGAGAACAGCGGCACCAGCTCGACCACCGGCCGGTCGGCGCTGGCCACGCGCACCTGGCGCGTCATGATCTGGCCGACCACCTCGGGCTTGTTCGACATCACCGTGCGCGTGGCGCGGATCAGGTCGCGCAGCCGGCCGGCGATGCCGTCGTGGTGCTGCAGGTCGAGCTGGCGGAAGAAGTCGGCCTGCGTGACGATGCCGACCACGCGGCGCGTGCGATCGATGACGGGCAGTGCCTTGATGCGGTGCTGGTGCATCAGCGTCCAGGCCTCCTGCAGCGGCGTGCCGAACTCCACCGAGATCGGCGTGCGCGACATGATGTCGGCGCAGTGCAGCGTGCCCAGGCGGCGCTTGTACGACTCGAGCTCGGTCTGCTGGATCAGCGACTCGAGGTCGTCGCGGCTGATGTCGAGCACCTGGTTGTAGCGCGCCAGCACGGCGTCGATGTCGGCCTGGCTGAAGCGCGCGTCGGGCGAGGGCGGGCGCGCCACCTGCACGTGCGGATAGCGCCGCCCCGTGAGCGTGTTGTAGGCCACGCCAGCCAGCACCAGCAGCAGCGAGTTCACGAGCACCGGGAACAGCGCCGCCGAGAAATCGGTGGTGTGCGTGAGCACCGCCAGCAGCGCCGCCGCGCCGCCGGGCGGGTGCAGGCAGCGCGTGAAGAACATCAGGCCGATGGCCAGCGCCACGGCCACGGCGGCAGCCACGGCGGTGTCGGGAATCCAGCTGGCGCAGGCGATGCCCACCAGCGTCGACAGCGTGTTGCCGCCGATCACCGACCAGGGCTGCGCCAGCGGACTGGCGGGCACGGCAAACACCAGCACGGCGGTGGCGCCCATCGGCGCGACCAGCCACACCGCATGCTCCAGCGGCACGGACAGCCAGCGGCACAGCAGGCCGGTGATCAGCAGCCCGATGCCTGCGCCGCCCACGGCGCGCAGGCGCTCGCGCGCGTTGACGTTGGAAGGGCCCGGGAGCCAGGCGCGCAGATAAGTCCACAGTGCGGCGAATCGCATCCCCCGTCCCCTTCAGGCTTCTTCGTGTGCCACCCGACGCCCGATGTCGGGCCAACGGTGGTGCAGCCAGACCCAGGCGACCAGCCCGATCGTGAGCATCAGCGCGGAGGTGAGGGCCAGTGCCAGCGTGGAGTGCATCACCAGCGGCGCCACCGCGCCGGCCACGACGCCGTTGGCGGTGGAGCCGATCACGGCCTGCAGCGACGAGGCCATGCCGCGGCGCTCGGGGTGCAGGTCGAGCACCAGCAGCGTGACCACCGGCACCATCAGCGCCCAGCCGAAGGCGAACACCGCCAGCGGCCACACGGCCCAGGCCACGTGCGCCTGAAAGAAGATGTTGGCCACCACGTTGACCACCGAGGTGACCATCATGATCAGGAAGCCGTCACGGATCTGCCGCTTGGGCGCCACCTTGCCGGCCATGCGGCCGCTGGCGCGCGCGCCGAGCATGATGCCGCCGATGGTCAGCAGGAAGAACCAGAAGAACTGCTGCGGCTGCAGCGCCAGGTGGTCGCCCAGGAACGCGGGCGCGGCCAGCACGTAGAGGAACATGCCGTTGAAGGGCACGCCGCTCGCGAAGGCCAGCAAGAGAAAGCGCGGGTCGGAGCACAGGTCGCGGTAGCCGCGCATCAGGTGGCGCACCTGGAAGGGCTGGCGGTGGTCCTTGTGCAGCGTCTCGGGCAGCAACTTGTAGTTGGCGACGAACAGCACCACGCCCACGGCCACGAGGAACCAGAAGATCGAGTGCCAGCCCGCGTGCACGAACAGGAAGCCGCCCACGATGGGCGCGATGGCCGGCGCGACGCCGAAGTAGATCGTGACCTGGCTCATCACCCGCTGCGCTTCGGCCGGCGGGAACATGTCGCGGATGACGGCGCGCGACACCACGATGCCGGCGCCGGTCGACAGGCCCTGCAGGCCACGGAACAGCACCAGCTGCGTGATGTTCTGCGACAGCGCGCAGCCCAGCGAGGCCAGCGTGAACACCGCCAGCCCCCACAGCACCACGGGCCGGCGGCCGAAGCTGTCCGACAGCGCGCCGTGGAACAGGTTCATGAAGGCAAAGCCGAACAGGTAGGCCGACAGCGTCTGCTGCATCTCGGCCGGCGTGGCGCCGATCGATTTCGCGATGCCCGAGAAAGCCGGGATGTAGGTGTCGATGGAGAAGGGCCCGAGCATGCCCAGCACGGCGAGCAGCACGGCAAGCGCCCAGCGCGGGGCCTGCCAGAGTTTGTCTGCGTCGGGATTCATGGAAAGGCGGCTCCGTTGTACTTGTAGTGTGTCGGTGGAAAAACGAGAACGCCCGCCGCCCGGGTGAGGGGCAAGGCGGGCGCTTGGGCTTCAGCGAACCTGGATTACAGGGTGTCGATGAAGCTGCGCAGCTTGTCGGAACGCGACGGGTGCTTCAGCTTGCGCAGTGCCTTGGCTTCGATCTGGCGGATGCGCTCGCGGGTCACGTCGAACTGCTTGCCGACTTCTTCCAGCGTGTGGTCCGTGCTCATCTCGATGCCGAAGCGCATGCGCAGCACCTTGGCTTCGCGCGGCGTGAGGGAGTCGAGGATGTCCTTGACCACGTCGCGCAGGCCGGCTTGCATCGCGGCCTCGATGGGGGCCGTGTTGCTGCTGTCCTCGATGAAGTCGCCCAGGTGCGAATCGTCGTCGTCGCCGATGGGGGTTTCCATCGAGATCGGCTCCTTCGCGATCTTCATGATCTTGCGGATCTTGTCTTCCGGGATCTCCATCTTGGCGGCCAGGATGCCGGCGTCGGGCTCGAAGCCGAACTCCTGCAAGTGCTGGCGCGAGATGCGGTTCATCTTGTTGATCGTCTCGATCATGTGCACCGGGATGCGGATGGTGCGCGCCTGGTCGGCGATCGAGCGCGTGATCGCCTGGCGGATCCACCACGTCGCGTAGGTCGAGAATTTGTAGCCGCGACGGTATTCGAACTTGTCGACCGCCTTCATCAGGCCGATGTTGCCTTCCTGGATCAGATCCAGGAACTGCAGGCCGCGGTTGGTGTACTTCTTGGCGATGGAGATCACGAGGCGCAGGTTGGCCTCGATCATTTCCTTCTTGGCATCGCGCGAGGACGATTCGCCCTCGTTCATGCGCTTGTTGATGTCCTTGAGCTCGGTCAGCGGCACCACCACGCGCGACTGGATGTCGGTGAGCTTCTGCTGCAGTTCCTGCACCGGCGGGATGTTGCGCGCGAGCACGGCGCTCCAGGGCTTGCCGGCCGCGGCCTGCTTCTCGACCCACTTGAGGTTCAGCAGGTTGGAGGCGATGCGGTTGCCGTTCTTGTCGAAGCCGCTGAAGTCGCGGATGAACTCGTCCTGCGGGAAGCCGCACTTGTCCACGATGATGCGGCGCAGTTCGCGTTCCTTCTTGCGCACGTCGTCCACCTGCGTGCGCACCAGGTCGCACAGCTTCTCGATGGTCTTGGCCGTGAAGCGGATGGTCATCAGCTCGTCGGACACGGCCTGCTGGGCCTTGGTGTACGCGGGCGTGCCGTAGCCTTCCTTCTCGTAGATCTTGTGGATCTTCTCGAACATCTCGGCGATGCGGTCGAAGCGCGAGAGGGCTTCGTTCTTGAGTTCTTCGAGCTTCTTGGTCAGGGCCTTGGAGCCGCCCTTGCCGTCGTCGTCGTCTTCTTCGTCGAATTCGTCGAAGTCTTCTTCGGCCACGTAGTCGTCGGCCTCGTTGGGGTTCGAGAAGCCGTCCACGATGGTCGAGATGACGACCTTGCCTTCACGGATGGTCGCGGCCATTTCGAGGATCGCGGCGATGGTGGCGGGGGAGGCCGAAATGGCTTCCATCATGGCCATCAGGCCGCCTTCGATGCGCTTGGCGATTTCGATTTCGCCTTCGCGCGTCAGCAGCTCGACCGTGCCCATTTCGCGCATGTACATGCGGACCGGGTCGGTGGTGCGGCCGAATTCGCTGTCCACCGTGGAGAGAGCGGCTTCGGCTTCTTCCTCGGCTTCTTCCACCGTGGTGGCGGTGGGCGCGGTGTTGTTCAGCAGCAGGGTTTCGGCGTCGGGCGTCTGCTCGTACACCGCCACGCCCATGTCGTTGAGCATGGTGACCACGACTTCCATGGTCTCGGCGTCGACCAGCTTGTCGGGCAGGTGGTCGGAGATTTCGCCGTGCGTGAGGTAGCCGCGGGTCTTGCCCAGCGTGATCAGGGTCTTCAGGCGCGAGCGGCGCTTGGCCAGGTCTTCTTCGGAGAGCACGGTCTCGTCGAGGCCGAACTCCTTCATCAAGGCGCGTTCCTTCGCCTTGCTGATCTTCATGCGCAGCGGCTTGACCTTCTCTTCGGTGGTCGCGACGGCCGCGGGCTCGTCACCGGCCAGGTCTTCCTCGATGTCCGACAGGTCGATGTCGCTCTCGCCGGCTTCCTTGGCGGCCTTGGGCTTGCGCCCGCGCTTGGCGCCGGTGGCGGGCGCAGCGGCAGCGCCGGCGGCCTTGGGCGGACGGCCAACTTTCTTGGCAGCGGGGGCAGCCGTGGCAGTGGCCGCGGCTTTTTTGGGATCGTCGAGAGAGGTCGATTTCGTGGGCACGGTTTTCACTTTCGTTGCGGCTGCCGTTTTGGACGCGGCGGCAGCCGTCTTGGTTGCCGGTTTGGCACCGGCTTTCAGCGGTTTCTCTGCTGCGGGCTTGGTGGCGACGCTCTTGGCGCTTTTGGCAAGTGAAGGAGCAGGCTTCTTTGAACTGGGCATACGACCTCGTTACGACAAGAAAAGACAAGCGGGATCACAGGCGCGCTGCCACGCGGACAGCACCACCATGCCCGTGCACAGGCACGGACAAAACAATTGGGAAACGAGGAATTAATTCCTCACCAGGCAAGATGTCGGGCGAACATTTGGTGTGCAGTCCTTGCGGTTATTGACCCTTTCCGCCGGAATTTACCGTTGGAGTGCGTTGCGCTAGGGGTCGGCCCGGAGGTGCTGCTGTCGCTCTTGCCTAATTTCGCCAGTTGCGAAGCCCTACATTATAGCCTGTTGCGCAAATTTCAAGCAGTATCTGTCCCCGACGCGCGAATGCGGCCTCGCAATTCGAGCCGGCGGGCTTCCAGCGCCTTGTAGCGTTCCAGGGCTTTCGGGTCTTTTCCAACCGAAGCGATGGCCTCGCTCTGCTGGGCCTTGAGCCGGTCGTCGAGCATGAAGTCGAGCACGCTCCCCAGCTCCTTGGCGGCCTCGGCCAGGTGCTGTTCTTCCTCGCCCTCGGGCACCGGCCCGGCCTCGGAAACGCTCATGAGGCGCTCGGCCAGCGGCGCGAAATCGAGCCCGCGCAGGCCTTCGCGCAGCGCCGCCCAGGGTTGCACGCCGTGCTCGTGCAGCTGGCTGTCCAGCCAGGTGAAGAGGGCGCCGTGCTCGCCCGGCAGGTCGCACAGCATCACGTGCAGCTCGTGCGACAGCGCCTCCCACTGCGCCATGTTCGACAGCACCAGCCGCACCGCCACGTCGGGCCGGCTCGGCGGCTTGCCGCGTCCGCGCAGCGGCTCGATGGGCTCCTCGAACTTGCCGCCCCAGCGCTTGCCCTTGGTGAACTTGCGCGGCTGGAACTTGGGTTTGCTCTCGTTTTCGTAGCGCGGCGGCTCGTAGTCCTGCGTCGGCGGCAGGTCGGGGTAGTAGTCGCCCGGGTCGTTGCCGTAGCTGTCGGGTTCGCTGTGGCGCTGCGGCGCCTGGGATGGCTGGCTGCTGCCGCCACTCTTGCGCGGACCGGGCGCGGCGGTGGCCCACAGGTCGGACAGCGCCGCGGCGTCGAGCTGGACCAGCGTGGCGATCTCGCTGAGCAGCTGTCGCTTGAGCGCGCCGTCGGGCATCGCGCTCCAGAGCGGGCGCACATTGCTCGTCATGTGGGCGCGGCCCTCGGCGGAGCTCAGGTCGCAGCCTTCGCGCGCGGCTTCGAGCATGAAGCGCGACAGCGGCGTGGCCTCGGCCACGAAGCCCGCGAAGGCCTCGGCGCCGTGCGCGCGGATGTAGCTGTCGGGGTCGTGCTCGGCCGGCAGGAACAGGAACTTGATGCTGCGCGTGTCGGTGGCGTAGGGCAGGGCGCCGTCGAGCGCCTTGCGCGCGGCGCGGCGTCCGGCGGCGTCGCCGTCGAAGCTGAACACCACCGATTCGGTGAAGCGGAAGAGCTTTTGCACATGCTCGGTGGTGCAGGCGGTGCCCAACGTGGCCACCGCGTTCGGAAAACCGAGCTGGGCCAGCGCCACCACGTCCATGTAGCCTTCGGTGACGAGCGCGTAGCCGCGGTCGCGGAAGGCGGCGCGGGCTTCGTACAGGCCGTAGAGTTCGCGGCCCTTGCTGAAGACGGGCGTCTCGGGCGAGTTCAGGTACTTGGGCTTTTCGTCGCCGAGCACGCGCCCGCCGAAGCCGATGCACTCGCCCTTGACGTTGCGGATCGGGAACATCACGCGGTCGCGGAAGCGGTCGTAGCGCTTGGCCTCCTCGTCGCTGAGCTTGCCTTCCTCGTTGTTGACGATCACCAGCCCGCTCTCGGCGAGCAGCGGATCGTCGTAGTCGGGAAACACGCTGGCCAGCGCGCGCCAGCCGGCCGGCGCATAGCCGATGCCGAACTGCTTGGCGATCTCGCCCGACACGCCGCGGCCCTTGAGGTAGTCGATGGCGCCGGGCGCCTGGCGCAGCGCCTTGCGGTAGGCGTCGCCGGCTTTCTCGAGCACGTCGGTCAGCGTGGCCTGCTTCTGGCGCTGGCTGGCGGCGCGGGCGCGTTCGGCGGGCGAGACGTCGTCCTCGGGCACGACCAGGCCGTACTGGCCGGCCAGGTCGTGCACGGCCTCGACGAAGCCCATGCCCGCATGTTCCATGAGGAAGCCGATGGCGTTGCCGTGCACGCCGCAACCGAAGCAGTGATAGAACTGCTTGGTCGGGCTGACCGAGAACGAGGGCGACTTCTCGCCGTGGAAGGGGCACAGCCCCATGAAATTGGCGCCGGCCTTCTTGAGCTGGACGTAGCGGCCGACGATTTCGACCACATCGGCGCGCGCGATGAGTTCCTGGATGAATGAAGCGGGGATGGTCATGGCTGCGGGGAGCGGCAAATCATACGCAAGCGCACGGGCGGCATACTGAACCCCGCCGCAAATCCACATCACGCATGAAGACGCCACTGCCTTTGCAACACGCCGCGCCGCTGCTGCGCCATCCGCTGCGCTTCGTCTGGGGCGCGCTCAAGGACTTCCGAGCCAACCAGGGGTTGCTGCTGGCGGGGGCCGTCGCCTACTACGCGCTGCTGTCCATCGTGCCGCTGCTGATCGTGAGCGTGATGGCGCTGTCGCACGTGATCGACCAGGCCGAGCTGCTGCGCACCATCGGGCGCTACCTCGAATGGCTGCTGCCGGGGCAGTCGAAAGCGATCGTGGCCGAGCTGTCGAGCTTCCTGGACCACCGCTCCGTGCTCGGGCCGGTGCTGCTGGTGACGATGATTTTCTTCAGCTCGCTGGCGTTCAGCGTGCTCGAAAGCGCGATGGCGGTGATCTTTCACCACCGCAAGGACGATCACAAGCGCCACTTTCTCGTGTCGGTGGCGATGCCGTACCTCTACATCCTGAGCCTGTGCGCGGGGCTGCTGCTGGTCACGCTGGTGTCGGGGGCGCTGCAGCTGGTGGGGCAGGAAAGCGTCGACCTGCTGGGGCGCAGCTGGTCGCTGTCGGGCATTTCGGGCCTGCTGCTGTACCTGCTGGGGCTGGGCGGCGAGATCTTCATGCTGACCTCGCTCTACCTCGTGATGCCGGCCGGGCGCATGTCGCTGCGGCATGCGCTGCTGGGCGGCGTGACCGCTGCGCTCTTGTGGGAGGCCACGCGGCGCGTGCTGATCTGGTATTTCTCGACGCTGTCGCAGGTGAACATCGTCTACGGCTCGCTCACCACGGCGATCGTGGTGCTGCTGAGCCTGGAAATCGCCGCCATGCTGGTGCTGCTCGGGGCTCAGGTGATCGCGAACTACGAGCGCCTGGACCGCACCGGCAGCACGAAGCTGCCGGCGTCCGAGCTCAGCGAGGGGCCAATCGAATCGCTCCGTCCAGACGAATCACCTCGCCGTTGAGCATGTCGTTCTCGATGATGTGCTTGGCCAGCTTGGCGTAGTCCTCGGGCGTGCCCAGGCGCGACGGGAAGGGCACGCTGGCGGCCAGCGCCTCCTGCACTTCCTGGGGCATGCCGAACAGCATGGGCGTGCCGAAGATGCCGGGGGCGATGGTCATGTTGCGGATGCCGCTGCGCGCGAGGTCGCGGGCGATGGGCAGGGTCATGCCGACCACGCCGCCCTTCGAGGCGCTGTAGGCGGCCTGGCCGATCTGGCCGTCGTAGGCCGCGACCGAGGCGGTCGAGATCAGCACGCCGCGTTCGCCGGTGGCCTCGGGCTCGTTCTTGCCCATGGCGTCGGCCGCCAGGCGGATCATGTTGAAGCTGCCGATCAGGTTGACCGTGACGGTCTTGCTGAACACGGCCAGCGCGTGCGGGCCGTTCTTGCCCACGGTCTTCTCGGCCGGCGCGATGCCGGCGCAGTTGACCAGGCCCATCAGCTTGCCGAGCTTGACGGCGGCAGCCACCACGGCTTGGCCGTCGGCTTCCTGGCTCACGTCGCACTTGACGAACACGCCACCGATCTCGCGGGCGACGGCTTCGCCCTTGTCAGCCTGCATGTCGGCGATCACCACCTTGGCGCCGTTGGCGGCCAGCATGCGCGCCGTGCCTTCGCCGAGGCCCGAAGCGCCACCGGTCACGATAAAAACTTTGCCGTCGATCTGCATTGAGAGTCTCCTGAAATGAGACCCGCATTATCGAAGACGGCCGCCGGACGAAAAAAAAAGGCCTCGTCGTGAGACGAGGCCCTGAATTGGATCCGTGAGGACCCAAGGAGACAACTGGTGGTGGTCGGTGCTTAGCGCTTGCGCGAAGCGGTGGCCGTCTTGGCAGCGGCGACGGCTTGGGTCGACACGGCGTTGAAGTTGGCTTCGGCGACGTCCGACGCTTGCTTGACGGCCTTCTGGACCGATTCGAAAGCGTTGTTGGCGGCGGCCACGGCGCTCTTGAGCACGGCGACGGCGGTTTCCGAACCGGCGGGGGCGTTCTTCGAAGCGCTGTCGACGAGGCCGACGAAGGCTTGCTGGGCTTCAGCGGCCTTGGCTTCGAAAGCCTTCGAGAATTCGGCGCTGGTGCCTTGGGCGATGTCGTACAGGTGACGGCTGTAGGCAGCGGTCTTTTCGGCCAGGGGCTGGAACAGGCTGGCTTGCAGCGTCAGCAGCTCTTGGGCGTCCTTGACGTTCAGGGCAGCTTGAGCGGTGCTCTGAGCTTCGGTCAGGGCGGCCTTGGAAGCGGTCACGTTCAGTTCGACCAGCTTTTCAACGCCTTCGAAGGCCTTGGTGGTCAGGCCGAACAGGGTTTCGAGGTTGGCTTTTTGGGCGGCGAGGATTTGGTCAGCGGTCAGGGCCATTTGAGATCTCCAGAAAGGATGATGGGGTGGTCGATTCACGTTGCGCTGCGCCTCGTCGTCTATGTTGCGGTGCAGCATGGCCTCAAGTATAGGCAGCTGAACGCGGCGATCAAGTGGTTTTTGCTGCTCTGCAGCAATTTAGAAGCGGCCTTCTAAATCCGGCCTGCGCGGCCAGAATGCGGCCATGCGTGCTTTCTATTCCGGGCAGTTCGTCCTGCCCCTGCCGCCGGGCCATCGTTTTCCCATGTCGCGCTACGCGATGCTGCGCGATCGCCTGCAGGAGCAGCTGCCGGCCGTCGAGATGGACGCGGCCCCGCGCGCCACCGACGACGAGCTGGCGCTGGCCCACACCCCCGAATGGATCGCCGCCGTCAGCGAAGGCCGCGTGAGCCCGCAGGCCATGCGCGAGATCGGCTTTCCCTGGAGCGAGGCGATGGTCGAGCGCTCGCGCCGCTCCACCGGCGCTACCATCGCGGCCTGCCGCGCGGCCTTCGCGGGCGGCGTGTCGGCCAACATGGCGGGCGGCACGCACCACGCCTATGCAGACAAGGGCAGCGGCTTCTGCGTCTTCAACGACGCGGCGGTGGCCGCGCGGCTGATGCAGGTCGAGCAGGCCCGCGCCGGCCGGCTGCTCAGGGTGGCCATGATCGACCTCGACGTGCACCAGGGCAACGGCACCGCCCGCATCTTCCAGGGCGACCCGAGCGTGTTCACGCTGTCGGTGCACGGCCAGAAGAACTTTCCGTTCCGCAAGGAGGCGAGCGACCTCGACGTGGAGCTGCCCGACGGCTGCGGCGACACCGACTACCTGGCGGCGCTGGAGCACGCGCTCGACGAGCTCGACCGCCGCTTCTCGCCCGGCCTCGTGATCTACCTGGCCGGCGCCGACCCCTTCGAGCGCGACCGGCTGGGCCGCCTCAAGCTGAGCTTCGACGGGCTGGAGGCGCGCGACCGCCGCGTGTTCGACTGGACCTGGCAGCGGCGCATCCCCACGGCCTTCGCGATGGCCGGCGGCTACGCCAGCGACATCGCCGAGACGGTGCAGGTGCAGCTGGGCACCTTCCGGGTGGCGCTGGACTACTGGCGCCGCTGGCAAAATGCCGCGCGATGAGCGCCCCCACCACACCCGCACAAACCCCCAAGCCCACGCCCCACACCCGCAGCGCCTACCGGGCGTTTCGCAGCATCCCGACGCGCTGGGCCGACAACGACATGTACGGCCACGTCAACAACGTCGTCTACTACAGCTGGTTCGACACCGCGGTGAACGCGCTGCTCATCGAGCGCGGCGCGCTCGACATCCATGGCGGCCAGACCATCGGCTTCGTGGTCGAGACGCAGTGCAACTACTTCGCGCCGGTGGCCTTCCCGCAGACGGTGGAGGCGGGCATCCGCGTGGCGCAGGCGGGCCGATCGAGCGTGCGCTACGAGATCGCGCTGTTCGCCGAGGGTTCCGACACCGCCGCGGCGCAGGGGCACTTCGTGCATGTGTACGTCGACCGCGCGACGCAGCGGCCGGTGCCATTGCCCGAGGCGCTGCAGCAGGTGGTCGATTCGTTGCGCGCCTGAGCGCCCATGAAAAACGGCGCCCGCAGGCGCCGTCCGTGAGAGGGGCCGCAGCCCCGCTTACATCGTCTTCTTCATGGCCTTGATGTCGGCCTTGCCCTGGGCTTCATCAGCCTTGGCCTGCTTCACGCAAGCGTCCTTGGCCGCGCCATTCTGGTCGTCGCACTTTTCCTTCGCGACTTCATAGGTGGCCTTCACCTTTTCTTCGGCCACCTTGCGGGCATGGCTGTCGCTCGGCTGGTACTGCTGCTCCAGCTCGGCCTTGGCCACTTCTTCCTTGCCCTTGGCTTCCTTCTGGCAGACGTCCTTGGCGTTGTCCTTCATCGTGTCGCACTGGGCCTTGGCGACCTTGTAGTCGGCCTCGACCTTTTCCTTGGCGACCTTGTACTCGTCCTTGGTCATCGCACCGGCCTGGCCGGCGACGAAGAAGGAGGAGGCGAGGGCGAGCATGACGAGGTGTTGTTTTTTCATGGTGTGTGTCCTTTGCGGTGAATGACAGGGAAAGAGAAGAAAAGGGCGCAGGGTGCCTGCTTCTTTCTCAGTTCTTCTCGAACCAGAGTGCGTCCGGCGAGCGGCCGTCGCGAGATTCCCAGTCCTTGACCTGCTTCTCGGCCTCGTCGCGGCTGATGCCGTGGCGTTCCTGGATGCGGCCCAGCAACTGGTCGCGCTTGCCGGCGATGACGTCGAAGTCGTCGTCGGTCAGCTTGCCCCACTGCTCCTTGATCTTGCCCTTGAGCTGCTTCCAGTTGCCTTCGATGGTGTCCTTGTTCATGCGAATCTCCTTGAGAAAGAGTGATGACCCGGCGGAACATGCCGCCGCCGTGAAACCAATGTCGCGTGGGTGATTCCCCCTGCCGGTAGGACGTGCAGGCCGGCCCTCGTAGGCACAGGCCGACGCTGGCCGTGATAATGGAACGGACGCCGACGACAGAGACCCGAGACACCGCGCACCGCACCATGATCATTCACAGCCTGCTCGACACCGACCTCTACAAGTTCACGATGATGCAGGTGGTCCTGCACCACTTTCCGGGGGCGCGGGTCGAGTACCGCTTCAAGTGCCGCAACCCGGGCGTCAACCTCGCGCAGTTCGCGGGACAGATCCGCGACGAGATTCGCAGCCTGTGCTCGCTGCAGTTTCGTGACGCCGAGCTCGCCTACCTGCGCTCGATGCGCTTCATCAAGAGCGACTTCGTCGACTTCCTGGGCCTGTTCAGGCTCAACGAGAAGTACATCAACGTCATCCCCCAGCCCTCGGGCGAGCTCGAGATCCGCATCAAGGGGCCGTGGCTGCACACCATCCTGTTCGAGATCCCGGTGCTGGCCATCGTGAACGAGGTCTACTTTCGCAACACGCAGAAGAACCCCGACTTCGAGGAAGGCCGCCGCCGCCTCGACCTCAAGATCAGCCAGCTGCAGGAAGCCGGCCTGGGCGACCTGAAGATCGCCGACTACGGCACGCGCCGCCGCTTCTCGAAAGACTGGCACGAGGAAGTGCTGCGCACCCTGACCCAGCGGCTCGGCGCCGTGGCCTCGCCGCCGGCCAAGTCGCCCGCGGGCGAACGGCTGCCGCAGCTGGCGGGCACCAGCAACGTGCTGTACGCCATGAAGCTGGGGCTCATTCCGCTGGGCACCATGGCGCACGAGTACCTGCAGGCCTGCCAGGCGCTGGGCCCGCGCCTGCGCGACAGCCAGATCTTCGGCTTCGAGAGCTGGGCCCGCGAATACCGCGGCGACCTGGGCATCGCGCTGTCCGACGTGTACGGCATGAGCGCCTTCCTGCGCGACTTCGACCTGTACTTCTGCAAGCTCTTCGACGGCGCCCGCCACGACAGCGGCGACCCGTTCCAGTGGGGCGAGCGCATGCTGGCGCACTACCACGCGAACCGGGTCGATCCGCTCACCAAGACGCTGATCTTCAGCGACGGCCTCACGGTGCCGCGCACCATCGAGCTGTACCAGCAGTTCCGCGGGCGCTGCCTGCTGGCCTTCGGCATCGGCACCAACCTCACCAACGACCTGGGCTACGAGCCGCTGCAGATCGTCATCAAGATGATCCAGTGCAACGACCAGCCGGTGGCCAAGCTGTCGGACACGCCGTCCAAGAACATGTGCGAGGACGAGAAGTACCTGGCCTACCTGCGCCAGGTGTTCGAGATCGAACAACCCCCCGTTTGAAGGCTGTACTGACCTGTCTGGTACGGTACAGCCCCCATGAAGAAAACGATCCGACTGACGGCAGCCGCGGCGCTGCCGATGCTCTTTCCCGCCCTGGCCTTCGCCGCCGATTTCGACGGTGCCGCGCTCTCGCCGTTGTGGGGCGTGCCGTTCGCCGGCATCCTGCTGTCCATCGCGCTGCTGCCGCTGGCCACGCCCTCGTTCTGGCACCACCACTACGGCAAGATTTCCGCCGCCTGGGCGCTGGCCTTCCTGCTGCCTTTTGCCGCGACCTACGGCGCGGGGCTGGCGGGCGTGCAGCTCGTGCATGCGCTGGTGGCCGAGTACATCCCGTTCATCATCCTGCTCACGGCGCTCTTCACCGTGGCCGGGGGCATCCACATCCGCGGCAACCTGCACGGCACGCCCGGGCTCAACACGGCGATCCTGGCCATCGGCGCGGTGCTCGCGAGCTTCATGGGGACGACGGGCGCCTCGATGCTGCTGATCCGGCCGCTGATCCGGGCCAACGACAACCGGCAGCGCAAGGTGCACGTGATCGTGTTCTTCATCTTCATCGTGTCGAACGCGGGCGGCTCGCTCACGCCGCTGGGCGACCCGCCGCTGTTCCTCGGCTTCCTCAAGGGCGTGGGCTTCTTCTGGACCGCGCAGCACATCCTGCCCGAGACGATCTTCATCCTGGCCGTGCTGCTGGCGCTGTTCTATGCCATCGACCGCCACTTCTACCGCAAGGACGGCGTGCTGCCCGTCGACCCGACGCCCGACACCCCGCGCCTGGGCTTCGACGGCGCGGCCAACTTCTGGCTCTTGGGCGGCATCGTCGCGCTGGTGCTGCTGAGCGGCTTCTGGAAATCGCCCGTGGTGTTCGACGTGTTCGGCACCGAGGTCGGCCTGCCGGGCCTGGTGCGCGACGTAGGACTGGCGCTGATCGCCATCGTCTCGTACAAGCTCACGGCGCCCAAGGTGCACGCCGACAACCAGTTCGAGTGGGGCCCGATGGCCGAGGTGGCCAAGCTCTTCGCCGGCATCTTCCTGACCATCATCCCGGTGATCGCCATGCTCAAGGCCGGCACGCAGGGCCCGTTCGGCGCCATCGTCGCGGCCGTGACGCGCGCCGACGGCCAGCCCGACCCGGCCATGTACTTCTGGGCCACCGGCATCCTGAGCTCGTTCCTGGACAACGCGCCGACCTACCTCGTGTTCTTCAACACGGCGGGCGGCGACCCGGCGGCGCTCATGACCACGTATGCCAGCACGCTGGCCGCCATCTCGGCCGGCGCCGTGTTCATGGGCGCCAACACCTACATCGGCAACGCGCCGAACCTGATGGTCAAGGCCATCGCCGAAAGCCGCGGCGTGCGCATGCCCAGCTTCTTCGGCTACATGGCGTGGTCGGGGGCGATCCTGGTCCCGCTGTTCGTCCTGTGCACCTTCATCTTCTTCCGTTGATCCTTCCAGCCCTTCAAAGAAAGAGACACGTTCCATGAGCAGCAGCAAGCCCAAGATCCTGGTCGCGCGCGCGGTGTTCCCCGAGACCCTCGCGCGCCTGGCGCAGTATTTCGAGGTCGAGTCGAACCAGGCCGACGAGACCTGGAGCAAGGACCAGCTGATCGCGAAGCTGCAGGGCAAGCAGGGCGCCTTCACCACCGGCAGCGAGCGCATCGACGCCGCGGTGCTCGACGCCTGCCCCGAGCTGAAGATCTGCGCCAACATGGCCGTGGGCTACAACAACTTCGACGTCGACGCCATGGCCGCGCGCGGCGTGCTGGGCACCAACGCGCCCGACGTGCTGACCGAGACCACGGCCGACTTCGGCTTCGCACTGCTCATGGCCACAGCGCGCCGCATCACCGAGAGCGAACACTTCCTGCGCGCGGGCAAGTGGGAGAAGTGGAGCTACGACATGTTCGCCGGCTCCGACATCCACGGCTCGACGCTCGGCATCATCGGCATGGGCCGCATCGGGCAGGGCATTGCCCGGCGCGGCGCGCACGGCTTCGGCATGAACGTGATCTATCACAACCGTTCGCGCCTCGACGCCGCGCTCGAAGCCGAATGCAAGGCCCGCTACGTCGGCAAGGAAGAGCTGCTCAAGACCGCCGACCACGTCGTGCTGGTCGTGCCGTACTCGCCGGCCTCGCACCACACCATCGGCGCGGCCGAGATCGCGCTCATGAAGCCGACCGCCACGCTGGTCAACATCGCGCGCGGCGGCATCGTCGACGACGCGGCGCTGGCCGTGGCGCTGCGCGAAAAGCGCATCGCCGCCGCCGGCCTCGACGTGTTCGAGGGCGAGCCCAAGGTCCACCCCGACCTGCTCACCGTGCCCAACGTGGTGCTCACGCCGCACATCGCCAGCGCCACCGTGCCCACGCGCCGCGCCATGGCCGACCTGGCGGCCGACAACCTCATCGCCTGGGGCACCGGCAAGGGGCCTCTGACGCCGGTCACGCCGGTGCCAGCGGCCACGAAGTAACCCGAAACCTGACCGCGAGCGCGACACGCCCCCACCTTGGAACTGACGGATCTGATTCTTCTCGCACTGGCCGCATTCGCCGTGGTGCAGCTGGTGCTGGTCATCTGGCTGTTGGCCCGCCGGCCACCCCCACCTGACCACAGCGAAATGCTGGGCGTGCTCGCCGCCATGGGCCGCGCCAACGAACGCACCGAGCGCGAGCTGCGCCACGAGATCGGCGAAAGCTCGCGCGGTGCACGCCAGGAAACCGCGCAGGCCTTCGCCACCTTCCAGCAGTCGCTGGTGCAGCAGGGCGCCGAGGCCACGCGCACGCAGAACGCGCAGCTCGACGCCTTCGCGCTGCAGCTCGCGTCGCTGCAGAAGACATTGGCCGACACGCTGAACACCCAGCTGCAGGGCCTGAGCGAATCGAATGCGCGCCGCCTTTCCGAGGTGCGCACGACCATGGAAACCCAGCTGGCCCAGCTGCAGCAGAGCAACGCCGCCAAGCTCGACGAGATGCGCAAGACCGTCGACGAAAAACTGCAGAGCACGCTCGAGGCGCGCCTGGGCGAAAGCTTCAAGCAGGTGGCCGACCGGCTCGAGCAGGTGCACAAGGGCCTGGGCGAGATGCAGACGCTGGCCGTCGGCGTGGGCAGCCTGCAGCGCGTGCTGACCAACGTGAAGACGCGCGGTGTGTTCGGCGAGGTGCAGCTCGAGGCGTTGCTCGAGCAGGTGCTCACGCCCGAGCAGTACGCGCGCCAGGTCGAGACCAAGCCGCGCAGCGGCCAGCGCGTCGACTTCGCGATCCGCTTTCCGGGGCGTGGCGACGACGGCGCGCCGGTGTGGCTGCCGATCGACGCCAAGTTTCCGCGCGACGACTACGAACGCCTCATCGACGCCCACGAGCGCGCCGATGCGGCCGGTGCCGAGGCCGCGGCCAAGGCGCTCGAGACGCGCATCCGCGTCGAGGCCAAATCGATCGCCGAGAACTACCTTGCGGCGCCGCACACCACCGACTTCGCGATCCTGTTCCTGCCGGTCGAAAGCCTCTACGCCGAGGTGCTGCGCCGCCCCGGCCTGATGGACGCCATCCAGCGTCAGCACCGCGTGACGCTGGCCGGCCCGACCACCTTGCTCGCCATGCTCAACAGCCTGCACATGGGCTTTCGCACGCTGGCGCTGGAGCGCCAGGCCTCCGAGGTCTGGAAGGTGCTGGGCGCGGTCAAGACCGAGTTCGAGCGCTACGGCGAGTGGGTCGCGCGCATCAAGGAGCAGGTGGCCAAGGCCTCCGACACCATCGACAAGGCCGACACGCGCGCCAAGCAGATGCGCCTGGCGCTGCGCAAGGTCGAGGCCTTGCCCGAGGCGCAGTCGCAGGCGCTGCTGCCGCCCACGGCCGACACTGACAGCGAGGCCGACGACACCCCGTGAAAGGTTCTGAACTGCTGCGCGTCATCGTGGCGCAGGTCTGTTTGCACGCCACGATGGCGGGCATGCGACTGGCCACCCCGCTGCTCGCGCTGCAGCAAGGCTACAGCGCAGCGGCCGTCGGCCTGCTGATCGCGCTGTTCGCGCTGACCCAGGTGTTTCTGGCGCTGCCGGCCGGGCGCTTCGCCGACCGGCACGGGCTCAAGCGACCGCTGTGGTTGTCGGTGATCGCGGCCTCGGGCGGGGCAGGGCTGGCGCTGGTTTTTCCGGTGTTCCCCGTCATGTGCATCGCCGCGCTGCTGACCGGTGGCGCCACCGGCGCGACCGTCATCGCGCTGCAGCGGCACGTGGGGCGCTCGGCCACCGACCCGACGCAGCTCAAGCGCGTGTTCAGCTGGCTGGCCATCGCGCCGGCGGCGGCGAACTTCGTCGGGCCCTTCCTGGCCGGGATGCTGATCGACCACGCCGGCCGCGCGCCGGCCGACCTGCTGGCCTTTCGCATCTGCTTCGCCGTGATGGCCTTTTTGCCGCTGCTGTGCTGGCTGCTGGCGCGCGGCGCGCACGAGCCGCCGCGGGTGGCGCCGGTGCCGGGCGCCGCGCCCACGCGCGCCTGGGACCTGCTGCGCGAGCCGATGTTCCGCCGCCTGCTGTTTGTGAACTGGCTGCAGTCGTCGAGCTGGGACGTGCACGCCTTCGTGCTGCCGGTGCTGGGCCACGACCGGGGCATCAGCGCCTCGGTGATCGGCTCCATCCTCGGCGCCTTCGCGATCGCCGCGGCGGTCATCCGCATCGTGTTGCCGCTGATCGCGTCGCGTGCGTCGGAGCGCAGCGTGATCCTGAGCTCGACCGTCGTCACTGCGGCCGTGTTCGCCATCTACCCGCTGCTGAATTCACCGTGGACCATGGGCATCTGCTCCGTGGTGCTGGGCTTCGCACTCGGCGCGGTGCAGCCAATGGTGATGAGCATGCTGCACCAGATCACGCCGCATGCGCGGCATGGCGAGGCGTTGGGGCTGCGGCTGATGACCATCAACGCATCGAGCGTCGCGATGCCGATGCTGTTCGGCTCGCTCGGTGCGCTGATCGGCATTGCCGGCGTGTTCTGGGTGGTGGGCGGCGTGCTGGCGCTGGGCGCCAAGGCAACCTGGGGATTGAAGCTGTGACGGCGGTTTGAATCCCACGTTGCAAATGACAGTAATTCTCATTTGATTGACAAAATACTGACTCAAAGTCAGTATCGACGCCTTCTTTCTTCCTGACCCGAAGGCGTCCATGGACTCCCATTCCCCGTCGGCCGCGGCCGACCCGCGCCGCCGCCTGGCCCTGGTGGCGGCGGTCTATCTCGGCAGCTTCATCGCCACGCTCGACGTGAGCATCGTCAACGTGGCGCTGCCCACGCTGCAGCGCGCGCTCGCCACCGACCTGGCCGGGCTGCAGTGGGTGATCGACATCTACGCGCTGTGCCTGTCGGCCTTCATGCTGTCGGCCGGCCCGATCGGCGACCGCTACGGCCGCAAGCGCGCCTGGCTGGCCGGCGTGGTGGTCTTCACCGTGGGCTCGGCGATGTGCGCGATGGCGTCGGGGCTGCCGATGCTGCTGGCGGGCCGCGCGGTGCAGGGCGTGGCCGGTGCGCTGATGATCCCGGGCGCGCTGTCGCTGCTGGCGCATGCCTTTCCCGAGCCGGCCAGCCGCGCGCGGGTGATCGGCGGCTGGTCGTCGTTCACGGCGCTGTCGCTGATCCTCGGGCCGATGCTCGGCGGGCTGCTGGTGGACCACGCGGGCTGGCAGAGCATCTTCCTCATCAACCTGCCGATCGGCGTGCTGACCGTGGCGCTGGGCATGTGGGGCCTGCGCGAGTCCTCGCACCCCGAGCATGCGGCGCTCGACCCGGCGGGGCAGGTGCTCAGCGTGCTCTGGCTGGGCGCGTTGACCTACGGGCTGATCGCTGCGGGCGAACACGGCTGGGGCTCGCGCCACGCGGTGATCGCGCTCGTCGCGGCGGGTGTCGGGCTGGCGCTGTTCCTGGCCGTGGAGGCGCGCGTGGAGCGGCCGCTGCTGCCGCTCGCGCTGTTCCGCGACGCGCGCTTTTCGGTCACCAACTTCGCCTCGTTCGTGCTGGGCTTCTCGACCTACGCCAGCCTGTTCTTCTTCTCGCTGTTCCTGCAGCAGGTGCAGGGCTGGTCGGCCAGCGAGACGGGTTGGCGGCTGGTGCCGCAGTTCGTGGCGACGGGCCTCGTGGCCTCGCAGTTCGGCCGGCTGGCGCGCCGCTTCGAGGTGCACACGCTGATGGTCGCGGGCTACGGACTGATCGGCGTGGCGATGCTGCTGCTGACGCTGTTCTCGGCCGACACGCCGTACCTGCCGCTGGCGCTGCTCTTCGTGGCGCTGGGTGCGGGCGCGGGCCTGGCCGTGCCGGCCACGAGCACGGCGGTGATGGCCTCGGTGCCCGCGCAGCGCTCGGGCATGGCCTCGGCCACCATGAACGCGCTGCGCCAGGGCGGCATGCTGATCGGCATCGCGCTGCTCGGCACGCTGATGCGCACGCGCGCCACCGCGCTGATGGCCGATTCGCTCGCGCGTGCCGGCGTGCCCGATGCACCGCAGGCGGCCGTGGCGGCGGTGTCCCGCCACGACCTCGGCGCGCTGGCCGCGCTCGACCCCGGCATGGCGCAGCGGCTCCTGAGCGATGCGCTCGCGGGCGGCTTCCATGCCGCGATGGCCTGTGCCGGCGTGGCCGGCCTGGTGGCGGCGGGGCTGCTGCTGCGTGTCAGGCCGCGTGCCGCCGCGCTCGCCGCCCCCACGCGTGCCTGAGCCGTTCGCCATGCCCGCCGTCCGCATTCCCTTCCTGCGCCGCAGTGCCCGGCGCCTTCCGGTTGTCTACAAGGAGTCTTTCATGATCCGTCACGAACTCAGTCAATGGCCGCTGGTCATCAGCGTGTCCGCAGGCCTGCAGACGCTGGAAAGCCTGCAGGCCTTCACCGAGGACTGGAACCGCTGGCTCGACCGCGGCGAGCCCTTTGTCTCGCTGCGCGTGTTTGCGGACGCCGACGCGCTGGTGCATCCCGAGGGCAGCGCCCAAAGCGCCAGGCAGTGGCTGCAGGCGCGCGGCGCCGACATCCGCCGCCATATGATGGGCATGGCGAGCGTGGTGCCCGCCGACCAGTTCGAGAAGATCAGCAAGATGAACGTCGAAAAACTCTTCGGCATTCCCGCCAGCACCTTCGCCCGCACCGACGAGGCCCTGGCCTGGCTGCGCGAGCGCGTGCTGGCCCCGCGCGGGCTGCGTCTCGATGCTGCGGCGGTGCACGCCGCCATCGACACGGCACGCGCCGGTACCTGAGCATGACAAGCAGCAGCCCCGACGACGCCCCCGCCACCGCCGCGCGCCGCCGCACCAAGGCGCCGCAGACCCGCGCCGTCGCGCTGATGGACGCCGCCGAGCAGCTGTTCATCGCCAAGGGCATCCCCGCCACCAGCATCGACGACATCGCGGCCGGTGCGCAGGTGGCCAAGGGCACCTTCTACCTGTACTTTCCGTCGAAGGAGGCGCTGCTCGGCGCGCTGCAGCAGCGCTTCGTCGACACCTTCTGTGCGCGCCTGCAGGAGGCGATGGACCGCCACGCGCCGGGCAAGTACCGCGCGCGGCTCAAGGCCTGGGTGGAAGCGGGGCTGGAGACCTACCTGGACAACGTCGCGCTGCACGACGTGGTGTTCCACGAGTACCGGCCCGAGGACCGGCGCATGCGCAACGACAACGTCGTCATCACGCAGCTGGTCACCCTGCTGAAGCAGGGCGACGCCGCGGGCGTGTGGGAGGTCGAGGACGCGACGCTGACGGCCGTGATCCTCTTCAATGCGCTGCACGGCGTGGCCGACGATGCCGTGGCCATGGGGCCGCACGCGAACCCCGTGGCCGACCGCCGCCGCCGCGCCCGCGCGCTCACGCGCTTCTTCGAGCAGGCCCTGCGGCCCGACGACAGCGACGACGCCTGACCGGGGCGGTCAGAGTTTGTAGAAACGCTTGATGGCGTCCCACGCGTCTTCGGGCGCGTCGACGTATTCGAAGAGCTTCACGTCGCCAGGCGAGATCACGCCTTCGTCGACCAGGAAGTCGAAGTCGATCAGCTTCTTCCAGTAGTCCGAGCCGAAGAGCACGATCGGCACCGGCTTCGACTTCTTGGTCTGCACCAGCGTGATCACCTCGAACAGCTCGTCGAGCGTGCCGAAGCCGCCCGGGAACGCCACCAGCGCTTTCGCACGCATCATGAAATGCATCTTGCGGATCGCGAAGTAGTGGAACTTGAAGCTCAGCGCCGGCGTGACGTAGGGGTTGGCTTCTTCTTCCATCGGCAGCGCGATCGCCAGGCCGACCGAGAGGCCGCCGGCTTCGTGCGCGCCGCGGTTGGCCGCCTGCATGATGCCCGGGCCGCCGCCGGTGCACACGAAGAGCTTGTCCTGCGGCTCCTTCTTCTCGCTGTACTGCGCGACCAGCTTGCCGAAGGTGCGCGCCTTCTCGTAGTAGTGCGAGTTGCGCGAGAGCCGGCGCCAGCGCTCGGCCAGGGCCGTGTCGCCGGCCGCCTCGGCCTGCGCGACCAGCGCGGCGGCCTCGTCTTCGCTGCGGAAACGCGCGCTGCCGAAGACCACCACCGTGTTCTCGATGCCGTGGGCGCGCTGCTCCAGGTCGGGCTTCATCAGCTCGAGCTGCATGCGGATGCCGCGCGTTTCGCGGCGCAGCAGGAACTCGGGGTCGGCGAAGGCCAGGCGCGAGGGATCGGGGTCGAGGGGCAGGCCCCGGTCGGAATGGGACTGCAGCGTGGCCCAGGCATCGGCCAGGCGCTTGTCGTGAATGTTGTGCGTGTTGTTCATGAAACGGTCGTCGAACGGAATTGGCTTGGCATTGTGCGCCGATGCAACCCGCGTGCCCGCCAACGAAAAAGGCTCCTTGCGGAGCCTTCGTCGTGGTGGTGGTCAGCCGGGTGCAGACGCGCTCAGACGCGCTTGCGGTATTCGCCGGTGCGGGTGTCGATTTCGATCTTGTCGCCTTGCGACACGAACAGCGGCACGCCGACTTCGAAGCCGGTGGCGATCTTGGCGGGCTTCATGACCTTGCCCGAGGTGTCGCCCTTGACGGCCGGCTCGGTCCAGGTGATTTCGCGCTCGACGCTGGTCGGCAGTTCGACCGAGATGGCCTTGCCGTCGTAGAACACCACTTCGACGGCCATGCCGTCTTCGAGGTAGTTCAGGGCGTCGCCCATGTTCTCGGCTTCGACTTCGTACTGGTTGTACTCGGCGTCCATGCAGACGTACATCGGGTCGGCGAAGTAGGAGTAGGTGCACTCCTTCTTGTCCAGCACGATCTGGTCGATCTTGTCGTCGGCCTTGAAGACCACTTCGGTGTTGAAGTTGGCGATCAGGCTCTTCATCTTCATGCGCACGGTGGCGCTGTTGCGGCCGCCGCGGCTGTATTCGGTCTTGAGGACGACCATCGGGTCCTTGCCGTGCATGATGACGTTGCCGGCGCGGATTTCTTGAGCGATTTTCATATCAGGTTCTCTGGATGTTGGCCGCTCGGTGCGCGGGGCCCTCGGCGCTGCATGCCGTCGTATCTGGCCCCGCCGTACATGTCCCGCGGCAGGTTTGGCGAAAGGCGTCCCCGACCGTGGCGGCCAGGGCTGAATTCCGCAAAGCCCGCTATTTTAGCTTTTTCCGGCGACCAGCTGCCGCAACTGGGCCAGCAGATCGTCCTGCGCGAGCAGCCTGTCGCGCGCCGCACGGGCGGTTTCGCGCCAGGCCTCCAGCGGGCCGGGCGCGGGCAGGGGCGCGCCGCCGAAGCCGTTCCAGGCGTGGTGAAAAAGCCGCAGCCCCGGCGGGGCGCCGAGCCAGTCGAGCCAGGCGTTGAGCTTGACGTGGTGCGCGTCGTCGTCCTGCGGGTAGATCTGCCAGACCAGCGGCGCGCCGGCCCAGAGGGCGCGCACCAGCGAGTCTTCGCCGCGCACGAAGTTGAGATCGCAGGCCCACAGCAGGTGGTCGAAATCCGCCTGGCTGAGGTAGGGGAGGTATGAAATTGATAGCGAACCCCGGCCGCCCGGCGGGCGATCGGGCGTGTCGGTGTTCGCAAGGCAGGCCTGCACCGCATGCGCGGCCCGGCCCGCGGTGACGAGCAGCCGCGTGGGCACCGGGTCGGCGGCCAGCTGGGCGAGCAGTGCGGCCAGCGCGGGCGGCTCATAACAGAAGAGCGACACCAGGCGCTCGCCTTCCTGCCAGGGAATCTGCTGCGCCTCCAGCCAGCGCGCCCGGTCGAAGCGCGCCTGGCGCGCCATCAGGTCGGGCTCGCGCAGCAGGCCGCCGGTCGCGGGCGTGAAGCCGGGGTAGAAGAAACGTTTCGTCAGCCCGGCGCCCGGGCCCTTGAACACGGGCGAGGGCAGCCGGTGGAGTTTCTCGACATAGGGCTCGGCCGACAGGTACTCGAGGTTGATCCAGGCCTGCGCAGGGCCCGGGGCCTGCGCGAAACGCGCGATGAGTTCCGGCTCCGGGTCGCAGCCGAAGGCCTCGACCAACACGTCAGGCACCGAATCGGCAACGGCGCGTCGCACGGCTTCGGCGTCGGACCAGTCGATCACCTGCACGCCGTCGCAACCGGCCGGTGCCATCCAGTGCAGTGCCGTCGGGTCGTCGACCCACAACCGCGCGCGTTCACCCGCCGCCGCCAGCTGGCTGGCCAGGCGCCAGCAGACACCCAGGTCGCCGTGGTTGTCGATGACCTTGCAGAAGATGTCCCATTGCATGCGCGTGCCCATGGCCGCGAGTGTGCCTGTCTTCGCGGTCGCTCAGGCGCGGGCGAAAACGTGGCCCGCTTGCTATGCTGCCCCTCGCCACAACAACCATCGGAGAGAGCCAGACCATGAGGATGCAGACCCGCCGCCGTTCGTCGTTTTCTTCTTCGCCCTTGAGCAGCGCCAAACGCGGCGTGCTCGCGCTCTCGCTGGCCCTGGCCGGCATCGCCGGCGCCCAGGCCCAGACCGCGCCGCTCACCGCGCAGCAGCAGCGCTTTCGCGAGATCTACAAGGAACTGATCGAGATCAACACCACACACTCGGTGGGCGACAACACGGTCGCGGCGCGGGCCATGGAAAAGCGGCTGGTCGACGCGGGCTTCGCGCCCGGCGACATCCAGATCTTCGAGCCCTTCCCGAAGAAGGGGAACCTGGTCCTGCGCTTCAAGGGCGACGGCAGCAAGAAGCCGCTGCTGCTGCTGGCCCACATCGACGTGGTCGAGGCCCGCCGCGAAGACTGGAAGACCGACCCCTTCAAGCTGCAGGAAACCGGCGGCTACTTCACGGCGCGCGGCGCCATCGACGACAAGGCCATGGCCGCGGCGCTGGTCTCCGTGCTGGGGCAGCTCAAGCAGGAAGGCTTCAAGCCCAAGCGCGACATCATCCTGGCGCTCACCGCCGACGAGGAGCGCGGCGACGCGCTGAGTAACGGCGCCTTCTGGCTCATCAACAACAAGCCCGAGCTGCTGCAGGCCGAGTTCGGCATCAACGAGGGCGGCGGCGGCGAGCTGCGCGGCGGCAAGCCGAACCTGCACCGCATGCAGGTGGCCGAGAAGATGTACACCACCTACATGCTCGAGGCGCGCGACGTGGGCGGCCACAGCTCGGTGCCCACCAAGACCAACCCGATCTACGCGCTCTCGGCCGGCCTGGAGCGCCTGGGCAACTACGCCTTCCCGATCAAGCTCGCGGACGTCACCAAGACTTACTTCGCGCGCAGCGCCCCCTTTGCCACCGGCCAGCTGGCCGACGACATGCGCGCCATCGGCAGCGGCAACCCCGACGCCGGCGTGCTCGAGCGCATGACGGCCAACCCGGCCTACAACGCGCAGCTGCGCACCACCTGCGTGGCGACGATGGTGCAGGCCGGCCATGCCGAGAACGCGCTGCCGCAATCGGCCAAGGCCACGGTCAACTGCCGCATCCTGCCGCACGATGACCCTGAAGAAGTCGAGCGCCTGCTGACCCAGGCCGTGGGCAACGACAAGATCGTGGTGCGCAACATGGGCAAGCCGCTGCGCAGCCCGGCCTCGCCGCTCAACGGCGACCTCGTGAAGACGGTCGAGACGCTCACGCAGCAGATGTGGCCCGGCGTGCCCGTGGTGCCCGCCATGAGCACCGGCGCCACCGACAGCCGCTTCCTGCGCAACGCCGGCATCCCGATGTACGGCGTGACCGGCATGTTCCTCGAGCCGGCCGATGCGCGTGCGCACGGGCTGGACGAGCGCATCGAGATCCAGCGTCTGTACGACGGGCGCGAGTTCCTGTACCGGCTGGTGTCGGAAGTCGCGAAGTAAATAGATAGATAAGTGATCAGGCCAAAGGGCCGGCGCGGTGAAGGCTGCGCCGGCCCTTGGCCGTTCAGGGCGTGAAGGTGTCGCCCAGCACGATGCCTTCGCGGCGTGGGTCTGCACCGCCGGTCAGCGCCGGCTTGCCGCCGACGTTCGTGCGGATGATGGTGCTCACGCCGCTGGACTGCGCCCCGAGGTTCACCGTGTGGCCGAGCGCGCGCAGGCCGGCGATCAGCGGGTCGTTGTTGCCCGAGTTGGAGGTGTCGATGGCCGGGTGCTCGCCGCCCACGTTGGTGAGGCTGTAGGTGGCGCCGGGGGGCGTCGGTGGTGGGGTGTTGGTGGCACCGAAGTCGACCAGTGACGTGGCTTGTTGCGCATCGAGTCCCCAGTCGAGCGCGCCAACCAGCGTCTTCACCACGTACTGGATGATCGTGCCGCCGCCTGGCGAGCCGGTGCCCATCACGAATTCGCCCATGCTGCCGTCGGCGTTCTTCTTGAACACCAGCGTCGGCGCCATCGTGCTGCGCGGGCGCTTGCCGGGGGCGACGCGGTTGGCGAACTTCACGTTCGGGGTCACCGAGGTGTCGATCGGGTTGAGTGCGAAGTCGGTCAGCTGGTTGTTCAGCAGGAAGCCCTGCGTCATGTGGAACGAGCCCATGCTGCCTTCCACCGTCGTGGTCATCACGACCACGTTGCCTTGCTTGTCGACGACGGTGAAGTGCGTGGTGCCATGCTCTTCGGTCTTGTCGATGCCCAGCGGCACATCGCCCCGGTCGCCAGCCTTGGCGAGATTCATGCTCTTCGTCAGGCTGATGAGGCTGGCGCGGCCCTGCAGGTAGGACTTGTCGATCAGCATGGCGGGGCTGCCGCCGGGCAGCGGCACGAAGTCGGTGTCCGCCACGTACTTGTCGCGGTCGGCATATGCCAGCCGCTCGGCCTCGCTCACCAGGTGCACGCCCATCACGCTCGGCCTGCCGCCTTCGAGGTCGATGGCGGTCGGCTTGTACAGGCCCAGGTTGAAGGTCTCGAGGATGCCGAGGGTCGCCACCACCGCGATGCCGCCCGAGGACGGCGGCGACATGCTGCAGATGTAGTACTCGCGGTAGGTGCTGCAGACCGGGTCGCGGCGCTTGGCCTTGTAGTTGGCCAGGTCGGCCAGCGTGGTCTTGCCGGGCGTGATGGCCGAGCCGTCGCTGGCCGCCGTGGTGACGCCGATCTTGTCGACGATGCTCTTGGCGATGTCGCCCGTGTAGAAGGCGTTGGCGCCCTGTGTGGCGATGGTGTTCAGCGTCTTGGCGTAGGCCGGGTTCGTGAGCTTGGTGCCCAGCGCCTTCGGCGTGCCGTCGGCGTTGAAGAAATAGGCCGTGGCGTCGGCGTCGCGCTTCAGGCTCGACGCGGAACCCGCGATGGCGGTTGCCATGCGGCCGCCGATCAGGAAGCCGTCGGACGCCAGCGTGATGCCATAGCCGAACAGGTCTTTCCAGGGCAGCTTGCCGTGGTCTTGATAAGCGATGTCGAGCATGCGCACGGCGCCGGGCGTGCCGATGGAGCGGCCGCTCGCTCGGGCGCCGCCGGGCTTGGGGGCGGTCTGGTCGTTCGTGTCATCGATCCAGCGCAGGTAGTTCTCGGTGGCCGCGGCAGGCGCCGTCTCGCGACCGTCATAGGCCTGCACCTTCTTCGTCGCCGCGTCGTAGTGAAGCATGAAGGCGCCGCCGCCCAGCCCGCTCGACTGCGGCTCGACCAGGCCGAGCACCGCCTGCACCGCCACCGCCGCATCGACCGCGCTGCCGCCGGCTTTCAGCACGTCGCAGCCGGCGCGCGTGGCCAGCGGATGGTTCGCGACCACCATGTAGTTCTTGGCGTACACCAGCTTGTGGCCGGGCACGTAGCCCGACGCCGGCTCGGGCGCGGCCGGATCGCCCGGGTCGCCCGAGCCGACGACCACGGAGGTGCCGCTGCTCGGGATCTGGCAGCCGTTGTCGGCGGCGGGCGGGGCTGTGGGCGTGGGCTGGTTGGCCGCGTTGATCGCGGCAATGGCGGCGACCAGTGCGGCGTTGTTCTGCGCGTTGTTGTTGCTGTTGCCGCCGCAGCCGGCCACGGCCAGGGAGAGCGCGAGGGGCGTCAGCGCCCACCACGCGCGCGTGGAGTTTTTCTTCATGAATATTTCCCTTTGCTGTTATTCGAAAGACAAGAAAGACAAAGGGCGCTCCTCGCGCCCGCTCCGATCATCAGCACATTTCGTTCCACGCCGTGTCGGGGTTTCGCCGGGGGCGCCACCGGGCCTCACGCCGCGCGCCACAATAGCCGTCATGTCCGACGTGCATTCCGATCAATTGCTCAGCGAAGTCGCGGCCCTGCCACAGTTGCCGGGCGTCTACCGCTATTTCGACGCGGCCGGCGCCGTGCTGTATGTGGGCAAGGCGCGCAACCTGAAGAAGCGGGTCGCCAACTACTTCCAGAAGAGCCACGGCGGCACCCGCATCGGCCACATGATCTCGAAGATCGTGCGCATGGAGACCACCGTGGTGCGCTCCGAGGCCGAGGCGCTGCTGCTCGAGAACAACCTGATCAAGACGCTCAAGCCGCGCTACAACATCCTGTTTCGCGACGACAAGAGCTATCCCTACCTGAAGATCGCCTCGCACGGGTTTCCGCGGCTGGCCTACTACCGCGGCGCGGTCGACAAGAAGCACCGCTACTTCGGGCCGTACCCGAGCGCGTGGGCGGTGAAGGAGTCGATCCAGCTGCTGCAGAAGGTGTTCCGCCTGCGCACCTGCGAGGACACGGTGTACGCCAACCGCACGCGACCCTGCCTGCTGTACCAGATCAAGCGCTGCAGCGGCCCCTGTGTGGGCCTCATTTCGCCCGAGGCCTACGCGCAGGACGTGGCCAGCGCCGAGGCCTTCCTGCTCGGCGACACGCAGGGCGTGCTCTCCACACTCGAACAGCGCATGACGGCGCACGCCGAGAAGCTCGAGTTCGAGCAGGCGGCCGAGCTGCGCAACCAGATGTCGGCCATCTCGCGCGTGCTGCACCAGCAGTCGATCGAGGTGGTGTCCGACAAGGACGTCGACATCCTCGCGGTCAAGGTGCAGGGCGGCAAGGCCTGCGTCAACCTCGCGATGGTGCGCGGCGGGCGCCACCTGGGCGACCGCGCGTACTTCCCGGTGCACGTGGACGACGCGGCGCAGATCCACCATGGCGAGCTCGACGCCGAAGAAGGTGCCGACCCGGTGGTCGCCGACCCGATCGAGGTCCAGGTGCTCGAGGCCTTCATCGCCCAGCACTACATCGACGTGCCGGTGCCCGCCACGCTGGTGCTGGGCCGGCAGGTGAGCCGGGCGCTCATCGAGGCGATTTCGCAGCAGGCCGGCGCGCGCGTGACGGCCGTGTTCCAGCCGCACGAGCAGCGCCGCCACTGGCTCGAGATGGCAGAGACGAATGCCGGCCTGCAGCTGGCGCGGCTGCTGGCCGAAGAGGGCTCGCAGCAGGCACGCACCCGTGCGCTGGCCGACGCGCTCGAGCTGGCATCGGACGACCTGGAGAACTTCCGCGTCGAGTGTTTCGACATCTCGCACACGGCGGGCGAGGCCACGCAGGCCTCGTGCGTGGTGTTCGCGCACCACACGATGCAGAACCGCGAGTACCGCCGCTACAACATCGAGGGCATCACGCCCGGCGACGACTACGCCGCCATGCGTCAGGTGCTGCACCGCCGCTACGGCAAGCTGGCCGAGGCGATGGCGGCCGAGACGCAGGCGCTGGCCCCGGGCGATGCCGAGAGCGAAGGGGCCGAGGGCGTCGAGGCGCCGCCGCCCCGGACGCCGGCCGCGCGCATGCCCGACCTGGTGCTGGTCGACGGCGGCAAGGGCCAGGTGTCGATGGCGCGCGAGGTGTTCAGCGAGCTGGGCCTGCCGCTGTCGCTGATCGTCGGCGTCGAGAAGGGCGAGGGCCGCAAGGTCGGGCTCGAAGAACTGGTGTTCGCCGACGGCCGCGAGAAGGTCTACCTCGGCAAGGATTCGGCCGCCCTGATGCTCGTGGCCCAGATCCGCGACGAGGCGCACCGCTTCGCCATCACCGGCATGCGCGCCAAGCGCGCCAAGGTGCGCGTGGGCGGCAGCCAGCTCGAAGACATCCCGGGCATCGGGCCGAAGCGGCGCGCGCGCCTGCTGCAGCGTTTCGGCGGCATCCGCGGCGTGGCGGCGGCGAGCGTCGAAGACCTCGCCTCGGTCGAAGGTATTGCCACCGAACTGGCCGAGGAAATCTATCGCGCGCTGCGTTGAAGCCGGGATTGCCCCCGTCCTTCCGGCGCTTCACGCGTGCATGACACAATCGCCCGCATGTTCTGGACCCTACCGACCATCATGACCTGGACGCGCATCGTCGCGATTCCGTTGATCGTCGGCGTTTTCTACCTGCCGATCAGCGAACCGACGCGCAACCTGATCGCCACGGTCATGTTCATCGTGTTCGCCGCCACCGACTGGCTCGACGGCTATCTGGCGCGCAAGCTCAACCAGACCTCTTCCTTCGGCGCCTTCCTCGATCCGGTGGCCGACAAGTTTCTCGTCTGCGCCGCGCTGCTGGTGCTGGTGCATCTGCAGCGCGCCGATGTGTTTGTTGCGCTCATCATCATCGGCCGCGAGATCGCCATCTCGGCGCTGCGCGAATGGATGGCGCGCATCGGCGCCGGCAAGAGCGTGGCGGTCCACATGATCGGCAAGGTCAAGACGACCGTGCAGATGGTCGCGATTCCCTTCCTGCTCTATGACGGGCACCTCTTCAAGGTGATCGACACCGGCCTCTGGGGCCAGTGGCTGATCTGGATCTCGGCGGTGCTCACTGTCTGGTCGATGGTCTATTACCTGCAAAAGGCCATTCCCGAGATCCGGGCCCACTCCAAATGACCGCGGCCGTCTCGGTCCGCAACGCAGGCTGGCTGCGGGCGATGCCGGCGGTCTTCGTGCTGATCTGGAGCACGGGTTTCATCGTTGCGCGCTATGGCATGCCCTACGCGCCACCCCTCAAGTTCCTTGCCGTGCGCTATGCGCTGTCGCTCGCCTGCTTCGGCGTGTGGGTCGTGCTCGCACGCGTGGCGTGGCCGGCGAAGCGATCGCAATGGGGGCACCTGGCGGTCACGGGCGTGCTGATGCAGGCCGGCTACCTGGGCGGCGTCTGGGCGGCCGTGCATGCGGGCATGGGCGCGGGGCTGGTGGCGCTGCTGGTCGGCATCCAGCCGGTGCTCACGGCGGTCTGGCTTTCTTTCAACGGTGGGCGCATTTCGGGACGGCAGTGGACTGGGCTGGCCCTGGGTTTCGCCGGGCTGGTCTTGGTGGTGTCGCGCAAGCTGGGGCAGGGCACCGAGGTCAACGCGCTGACGATGGGGCTGGCCGTGATGGCGCTGCTGTCGATCACGGCGGGCACGCTGTACCAGAAGCGCTTCGTCGCGCCTTGCGACGTGCGCAGCGCCAGCGCGGTGCAGATGGCCGCTGCGCTGCTCGTGACCCTGCCTTTCGCCGCGCTCGAGGCGCAGGCCATCGAATGGAACACGCATTCGATCGGCGCCATGGCCTGGTCGGTGCTGGCGCTGTCGCTGGGCGGCAGCTCGCTGCTCTATATGTTGATCCAGCGCGGCACGGCCACCGCCGTCACCAGCCTGCTGTACCTCGTGCCGCCGTGCACGGCGCTGATGGCTTGGCTGCTGTTCGCCGAACCGATCACCTGGACCACGGTGCTGGGCATCGGGCTGACGGCCGTCGGCGTGAGCCTCGTGGTGCGCGCGGAGCGCTGACGGCGCTTTCTTCTTTCAGCGCCCGCCCGGCTTGGCCGGCTTCCAGGGCTCCGAACGGAACTGCTCGATGAGGTGATCGACCAGCAGGCGCACGCGGCGCGGCGTCTTCGGCCGCCACGGCGCGACCCAGTGGATGTCGGCGTCGGGCATGCCGTACTGCGGCAGCACGCGCACCAGCTCGCCGCTTGCGAGCTGCGGTGCGATGTCCCAGAGGCTGCGCAGCATGACACCGTGGCCCGCGAGGCACCAGTCGCGCACCATCTCACCTGAATTGCTCGTGAGCGGACCTTGCACCCGCACGCGCGCCGTGCTGCCGTCGCGCGCGTGGCGCAGCGTCCAGAGCGCGAACTGGCGCGATTGGGCGGCGTCGCCGTTCTCGCGCGCGATCAGGCAGTCGTGCGTGGCCAGCGCTTCCACCGCGGCCGGCGTGCCGCGGCGCGCCAGGTAGTCGGGCGAGGCGGCCAGCACGCGCTGGTTGCGCGCGATGCGGCGCGTGGTCCAGTCGGCGGCGCGGTGCTGCTGCACCGCCCACAGCCAGACCGCACCGTCGTAGCCTTCGGCGCCGAGGTCGGGCAGTTGCTCGGTCAGCAGCAGCTCGACCTGCAGGCCGGGGTGCTGCGCCTGGAAGTCCGCCAGCGCCGGGCCGAGCCAGCAGCGGCCGAAGCCGAAGGTGGCCGCGAGGCGGACCGTGCCGATCAGTGCGTTCTGCCGCTCGCCGAGTTCGCTTTCGAGCGCCGCGAAGCCTTCGAGCAGCGTGCGCGCATGCAGGCACACGGCCTCGCCCTCGGCCGTGACGCTGAGCCGCCGCGTCGTGCGGTCGAATAGCCGCTGCCCGAGCCGGGCCTCCAGCGCGCCGAGCCGCTTGGTGATGACCGAGGGCACCACGTCGAGCGTGGCGGCCGCGCCGGCCAGGCTGCCCTGGTCGCGGATGGCCAGCACCAGTTCGAGATCGCCGCGTTCCATCGCGTGGGGATTCATGCCAAAGAGGAAAGTATGAATTGGCTGATTGTTGCTTGATGGTCGCCAGGGTGCAACGCACAATCGTGGCGTGACGGCCTCTTTCCTCGACTTCCCCCGCTTCGACATCGTCCGCGATGGCGTGCACATCCACGGTCGCATCGGCGGGCAGGGCGCACCCTTGCTTCTGTTGCACGGGCACCCGCAGACCCATGCGATCTGGCACCGCGTGGCACCCGCGCTGGCCGAGCGCTTCACGGTGGTGGCCGTGGACCTGCGCGGCTACGGCGACTCGGGCCGCCCGGCGGCCGACGCCGAACACGCGGTCTACAGCAAGCGGGAGATGGCGCGCGACGCGCTGGCCGCCATGCAGCACCATGGCTTCGAACGCTTCGCCGTGCTCGCGCACGATCGCGGCGCGCGCGTGGCGCACCGGCTCGCGGCCGACCATCCCGGCGCCGTCGAGCGCATGCTGCTGCTCGACATCGCGCCGACGCTGGCCATGTACGAACACACCTCCGAAGCGTTTGCCAAGGCCTACTGGCACTGGTTCTTCCTGATCCAGCCGCCGCCGCTGCCCGAGGCGCTGATTGCGTCCGACCCGGTGCGCTACGTGCGCAGCGTGATGGGCGGGCGGCACGCGGGGCTCGCGCCGTTCGCGCCCGAGGTGCTGGCCGAGTACGAACGCTGCATTGCCATCCCGGGCACCGCCGAATCCATCTGCGAGGACTACCGCGCCTCCGTCACCATCGACCTCGTGCACGACCGCGCCGACATCGCCGCCTGCCGCCGCCTCGCGCAGCCGCTGCGCGTGCTGTGGGGCGAGCACGGGGCGGTGGGGCGCGCGTTCGATGTGCTCTCGCTGTGGCGCGAGCGGGCCGACGACGTGTCGGGCCGCGCACTGCCCTGCGGCCACTACATCCCCGAAGAAGCCCCCGAGGCCTTGCTGGCCGAGGCGCTGAATTTTTTTGTTTCCCCCGAACACCCAGGAGCCCATCCATGAGCACCCACAGAATCGCAGTCATCGCCGGCGACGGCATCGGCAAGGAAGTCATGCCCGAGGGGCTGCGCGTGCTCGATGCGGCGGCGCGCAAATTCGGCATCGACCTGAAGTTCGACCACTTCGACTTCTCGAGCTGGGACTATTACGAGAAGCACGGCCAGATGCTGCCCGACAACTGGAAGGACCAGATCGGCGGCCACGACGCCATCTTCTTCGGTGCGGTCGGCTGGCCCGAGAAGATTCCCGACCACGTGTCGCTGTGGGGCTCGCTGCTCATGTTCCGCCGCGAGTTCGACCAGTACATCAACCTGCGTCCCGCGCGCCTGATGCCCGGCATCGTCGCGCCCGTGGTGCGCCGCGACGGCACGCCGCGCGCGCCCGGCGAGATCGACATGTACATCGTGCGCGAGAACACCGAGGGCGAGTACTCGAGCATCGGCGGGCGCATGTACCAGGGCACGCCGCGCGAGATCGTGGTGCAGGAAACCGTGATGTCGCGCGTGGGTGTCGACCGCGTGCTGAAGTTCGCCTTCGAGCTGGCGCAGTCGCGGCCGAAGAAGCACCTGACCAGCGCCACCAAGTCGAACGGCATCTCGATCACCATGCCGTACTGGGACGAGCGCGTGGTGGAAATGGCCAAGGGCTACCCGGGCATCACGCTGGACAAGTTCCACATCGACATCCTCACGGCGCACTTCGTGCAGCGGCCCGACTTCTTCGACGTGGTGGTGGCGAGCAACCTGTTCGGCGACATCCTGTCCGACCTCGGCCCCGCCTGCACCGGCACCATCGGCATCGCGCCCAGCGCCAACCTCAACCCCGAGCGCACCACGCCTTCGCTGTTCGAGCCGGTGCACGGCTCGGCGCCGGACATCGCCGGGCAGGGCATCGCCAACCCGATCGGGCAGATCTGGTGCGGCGCGATGATGCTGGAGTTTCTCGGCCACAAGGACGCGCACGACGCGATCCTGGCGACCATCGAGAAGGTGCTCGCGCCCCAAAGCGGCGCACCGCGCACGCCGGACATCGGCGGTCGGGCGGGCACGGCCGACCTCGGAAAGGCAATTGCCGAGGCCCTTTGAAAAGTACGTCGCGAAACGCCCCTAAAATCGCGCGCTCCGCTGGGCTGCAGTGCGTTGTGTCTTATTGACACCCCGCAGACCAGTGGTTGTAATCCTCGCTGGCAGTGCGCTGCCGAGGCGTCAGGCCTGCCATGTTCTTGAGTCGCTCCCGTCGCGGCCAGGTCGCAGCTGACGAAAGCCGACCAACTTTTTTTCGACAAGGGGCCCTTGTGAACAAGACCGAACTGATTGAGCACATCGCAAAGAACGCCGATATTTCCAAAGCCGCAGCGACCCGTGCGCTCGAATCCACCATTGGCGCCATTCGTACCACGCTCAAGAAGGGCGGTTCCGTGTCGCTCGTCGGTTTCGGCACTTTCGCAGTCGGCAAACGCGCAGCCCGCACCGGCCGGAATCCCCGCACCGGCGACGCGATTAAAATCAAGGCAGCCAAGATCCCGAAGTTCCGTCCCGGCAAGGCGCTCAAAGACGCGCTGAACTGAGGCTGTAGACTCGGAGAGTATTCCAGGTGGGGTGCTTAGCTCAGTTGGTAGAGCGGCGCCCTTACAAGGCGTAGGTCGGGGGTTCGAGCCCCTCAGCACCCACCACCACCCGATGCAAAGGCGAACACCGGTTCGCCTTTTTTATTGCCGTCCGGCGCCCGTCGAAAAAGAGTGTTCAAGCATGTTTGATACCTTCCGCAAGTACAACAAAGTCGTGATGATTTTCTTGTTCTTGCTGATCATTCCCTCGTTCGTCTTCTTTGGTGTCGAGCGCTACCAGGGCATGGGCGGCGACGAGAAGGTGGCCCGCATCCAGGGCCATGACATCACCAAGCCCGAGTGGGACCAGCAGCACCGCGTCGAGACCGACCGCATCCGCCAGCAGTCGCCCAACGTCGATCCGACGCTGCTCGACTCCGATGCGCTGCGCTACGCCACGCTGGAACGCATGGTGCGCGACCGCGTGCTGGCGGCCGCGGCGGTCAAGACCAACATGTCGGTGTCCGAAGACCGCCTTACGCGCATGTTCGCGCAGGACGCCGGCCTGGCCGCGTTCCGCACGGCCGACGGCAAGTTCGACCGCGAAGCCTTCCTGCGCGCCACCGGCCGCACGCCCGAGCAGTACGAAGCGTCGGTGCGCGCCGACATGGCCTCGCAGCAGGTGCTGCTGGGCGTGACCGGCACGAGCTTCGCACCGGCGGCGCTGACCGCGGCCACGGTGAATGCCTTCTACGACCGCCGTGAAATCCAGGTCGCGCGCTTCGCGCCCGAAAGCTTCGCGTCGAAGGTCACGGTGAGCGACGCCGACATCGAGGCCTACTACAAGGACCACACGTCGCAGTTCCAGGCGCCGGAGCAGGCCAGCATCGAGTACCTCGTGCTCGACCTCGAAGCCGCGAAGAAGAACATCGTCGCGAACGAAGCCGACCTCAAGACCTACTACGAACAGAACACCGCGCGCTTCGGCACCAAGGAAGAGCGCCGCGCGAGCCACATCCTGATCACGGCGCCGGCCAGCATGTCCAGCGGCGACCGCGCCAAGGCGAAGGCCAAGGCCGAGCAGTTGCTGGCCGACGTGAAGAAGGCACCGGCCACCTTCGCCGACGTGGCACGCAAGAACTCGCAGGACCCCGGCTCGGCCGAGAAGGGCGGCGACCTCGACTTCGTCACGCGCGGCGCGATGGTCAAGCCTTTCGAAGACGCGATGTTCGCGCTCAAGAAGGGCGACATCAGCGACCTCGTCGAGACCGAGTTCGGCTATCACATCATCCAGCTGACCGACATCAAGCCGGCCGTGGTGCCGCCTTTCGAGAAGGTGCGCGCGACCATCGAGAACGACGTGCGCGCCCAACAAGCCACGCAGGAATTCGCGAAGGCTGCGGAAATTTTCACGGACACCGTCTATCAGCAACCCGAGAGCCTGAAGCCGGCCGCCGAGAAGCTGAAGCTCACGATCCAGACTGCCACCAACGTGCCGCGCACGCCCGCGCCGGGCGCCACCGGCCCGCTCGCCAGCCGCAACTTCCTGCAGGCGCTGTATGCCTCCGACTCGCTCGACCGCAAGCAGAACACCGAAGCCATCGAAGTCGGTCCGAACCAGCTCGCATCGGGCCGCGTGACGCAGTACACGGCCGCGCATCCGATTCCGCTGGCCGAGGTGAAGGACAAGATCCGCGCACAGCTCATTACCGAGCGCGCCGCAGCACTGGCCAAGACCGAGGGCGAAGCCAAGCTCGCCGCCTGGAAGGTGAAGGCCGACGGCGCTACTTTCGGCGCGCCGGTCACGGTGTCGCGCATCGATGCGCAGTCGCAACCGACGCCGGTGATCGACGCCGCACTGCGTGCCGACGGCGCCAAGCTGCCCGCGCTGCTCGGCGTGGACCTCGGCACGCAAGGCTACGCAGTGGTCCGCGTGACCAAGGTCGTGCCTCGCACGCCGCCGACGGCCGAACAGGCACAGCAGGAAAGCATGCAGATCGCCCAGTCGGTGACTGCCGCCGAAGCCGCTGCCTACTACGAGCTGCTGAAGCAACGCTTCAAGGTGGAGATCCTCGTGCCGAAGCCGGCCGACACGCTGCCGACTGCTGCCGCGGCGCGCTGAGACAGACGGGCAACTGCTGCTCGCCACAAGCCCGGGTTCGACGACCCGGGCTTTTTTTTGGTCGCACGAGGGACAAGCGCGTGTCGCGCTTCTTGCCAGAATCCGGCGCATGGGAACCCTTTACCTCGTGCGCCACGGGCAGGCCAGTTTCGGTGCTGCCGACTATGACAACCTGAGCGAACTCGGACACCGGCAGTCCGTGCGCCTGGGTGAATACTGGCGCGAGCGCGGCATGCGTTTCGATGCCGTCATCACCGGCACGCTGAAGCGCCACAAGCAGACCTGGGAGGGCATCGCGCAGGGGCTCGGGCTGTCGCGTGACGACGTGCTCCCATGGCCGGGACTCAACGAGTACGACAGCGAAGCCGTCATTGCCACGGTGCACCAGGGCAAGCTCGAGAAGCCCGATTCGCCCGAGATGTACCGCCATCATTTCCGTCTGCTGCGCGATGGGCTCGGCGCGTGGATGCAGGGGCGCACGGCGCCGGTCGGCATGCCGAGCTACGTCGACTTCCTGGCCGGCGTGACCACGGCGCTCGACCATGTGCGCGAGCGGCACCACGGCACGAAGGTGCTGGTCGTGTCGAGTGGCGGGCCGATCAGCACCGCGGTCGGCCACGTGCTGGGCACGAGCGCCGAGACGACCATCGAACTCAACCTGCGCATCCGCAACAGCTCGGTGACCGAGTTCGCCTTCACGCCGAAGCGGCACATGCTCGTGACCTACAACACCTTGCCGCACCTCGACGGCCCGGCGTACGAGGACTGGGTCACCTACTCCTGAACCGCGTCAGGCCTGCCAGACGCCGTAGCCGGCGCGGCGCAGGGCGATGCCCAGGTCGACCTCCATCAGCCGCGCATCGTCGTACGGCATCGGGTTGTAGCGTTCGTAGAGCGCGGGCAGCAGCCGCAGGCCGAATTCCTGCACGAAGCGGTTGGCCTGGATGCCGGCCTTGTGCTTGTCGAAACGGATGTCGGGGTCCAGGCCGGTCATGCCGACATAGACGAAGGGCTTGCCGAGCTGGTAGTCGGGGTTGGCGCGCCGGAAGCGGCCGTTGTTCCAGACGCGGTCGTCGAGTTCGACCACATAGACGTGGTGACGGGCGCGTGGTTTGCGGGGCATCGACGGGAAGGCCTCGCGAGGCTGGCTGAAGAAGTGTGGGGCCCAGGCAGCCGGAAGAACCGCCGGCCGCATTGCGCGGCACGGCGTCAGGGGCATCAGCTCTTGCGCTTGATGAGGCCGTAGAGAATCAGCAGCACGATCGCGCCCAGCACGGAGGCGATGAAGCCGGCGCCCTGGCCGGCGGTGTACCAGCCCATCGCCTGGCCGAGGTAGGTCACGCCCAGCGAGCCTGCAATGCCGATCAGCGTGGTCACGATGAAGCCGGCGGAATCGTTGCCCGGCTTGACGGCCCGCGCCACGAGACCCACTACGAACCCGATCAGGATAGTCCAGACGATGCTCATGAAGAAGTTCCTTTGATGAAGTGAAGTGGCGAAAGCCGGGCCCGGTCGGGCCGCTCGCATTCATGATAGCGGAGCCATTCGCGCGTCGGCGTCGGCCTGCCACATCGAACGGGTGACTGCGAAGTTATGCCCATGGGGCAGGGCGCATGTGTGGTGGCAGGCCATCGCGGACGGTCTCTGAAGGCGCTGGGCTGCATGTCGGTGTGGCATTTCGGCGTCTTTGGTGATCGCGGAAGCGAAAGCTGCGATTTTTAACGCTACAATCAGAGGCTCTACGGTGGCTGTAGCTCAGTTGGTAGAGTCCCAGATTGTGATTCTGGTCGTCGTGGGTTCGAGTCCCATCAGCCACCCCAAAAAATTCAGTCCCAGCGCTATTTCTCAATAGCACCCAAGGGATTCCAACGCCGGGCTTGCCCGGCGTTGTCATTTCTGGCTTCGCCGTCGCTTCAAGCGCCAGGTTGCACGCCGCATTCTTTCCCCGCTACCCGCGATTTTGAAAGTACCCAAAATGGTGCGCATGTGTTGCGGGTTGTTGCATTCCGCCAATGCGCCTGCATTTTTCTGCTGAAAAGGCGCTTGTGGCAAAAGTGGTTTGAATTAGAATTCAGCCGTTTTCAATTCACAACAGGAGTCCAACAATGGCTTCGTCACTCGCCGATATCAATTCCCAGATCCAGAAGCACGACGAGCAGATTGCGCAATTGCGCAAGCAGGCCGAAGACCTGCGCAACCAGGAACGGGCCGGCGTGATCGAAGAAGTGCGCAGGAAGATTGCGGAATACGGTTTGACCGCTTCCGATCTGAAGCTGGGTGGTGGTCGCGCCGCCGCAACCAAGCGCAGCGCAGGTCCTGCAGCCGCCAAGGCCGCCGCCAAATACCGCGGCCCGACGGGCGAAACCTGGTCCGGCGGCCGTGGCCGCAAGCCGCGCTGGGTCACGGAAGCCCTGGCAGCCGGCAAGTCGCTCTCCGATTACGAGATCAAGTGATTGCCTGCAGAATCAGTTGGACATTCGCCCAATAAAAAAGCCCGCTTCGGCGGGCTTTTTTATTGGATGGCGCGCACGGCGATGCGCGCTCGTCCGATCAGTTCACCATCACCAGTTTTCCCTTGACGCCGCGCGATCCCATGTGCGCATAGGCGGCCTTCAATTCGGCCATCGGCATCGTGCTGTCGATCACCGGCTTGATTTTTCCCTGGCCGTACCACTGGGCCAATTCGGCCATCATCTGCGCATTGGCCTTGGGTTCGCGCTTGGCGAAATCGCCCCAGAACACGCCCACCAGCGACGCGCCTTTGAGCAGCGTGAGATTCAATGGCAGCGACGGGATCGGGCCCGATGCAAAACCGACTACCAAATAGCGACCGCGCCAGCCAATCGAGCGGAATGCGGGTTCTGCGAAATCGCCGCCCACGGGGTCGTAAATCACATCCGGGCCTTTGCCATCGGTCGCGGCTTTGATGGCGTCGCGGAAACCATTGGGCAGTGCGTGCGTCGTGTAATTGATCGTCGCGTCGGCGCCGATCGAGCGGCACAGTTCGCACTTTTCGTCGGTCGATGCCGCGGCGATCACCTTGGCGCCCGCCGCCTTGGCGATCTGGATGGCCGCGGTGCCCACACCGCCGGCCGCGCCGAGCACCAGCACGGTTTCGCCGGCCTTGAGCTGCGCGCGGTCCATCAGTGCGTGCCACGAGGTGGCGTAGATCATGATGAAAGCGGCTGCGTCGACATGGCCGAAACCTTCGGGCAGCGGCATGCACAGCGCGGCGGGTGCCAGCGTGTGGGTGCCGAAGCCGCCGGTGCCCGACAGGCACGCCACGTTCTGGCCGACCTTGAGGTGCGTCACGCCTTCGCCCACCGCCTGGATCACGCCCGCATATTCCGATCCGGGAACGAAGGGCAGCGGCGGCTTCATCTGGTACTTGTTCTGCACGATCAGCAGGTCGGGGAAATTCAGGCTGGCGGCCTTGATCTCGATCAGCACCTGGCCCGGGCCCGGCGTGGGGGTGGGCAGTTCTTTCCAGGTCAGCGCGTCGACGCCGGTGGGGTTTTCGCAAAGCCATGCGTGCATGCTCGGGGTCTCCTTCGAATGAGTCGTGTGGGCAATGAATTCGGGGCGATGATAGGCGGCGCTGTGGTGCGGCGTTGTCCCTGCTGCGACGCACCCCGCACCTACAATCCGCTGCACCCAGAAGCACCATGAAGATACTTATTTCCAATGACGATGGCTTTCAGGCGCCGGGCATCGTCGCGTTGCACGACGCACTCAAGGACATCGCCGACGTCGAGGTGGTGGCACCCGAGCACAACAACAGCGCCAAGTCGAACGCCCTCACGCTGGCCGCACCGCTGTATGTGCACAAGGCGCACAACGGTTTCCGCTACGTGACGGGCACGCCGGCCGATTGCGTGCACATCGCGCTCAAGGGCCTGCTCGACTACCGGCCCGACCTGGTGGTCTCGGGCATCAACAACGGCGCCAACATGGGCGACGACACCATCTATTCAGGCACCGTGGGCGCGGCGATGGAGGCCTACCTGTTCGGCATCCCGGCCATCGCCTTCTCGCAGATCGAAAAGGGCTGGGCGCACGTGGATGCGGCGGCCCAGGTGGCGCGACGGCTGGTGCAGCAGATCGAGCGCGAGAAGATGCTCGGTGGCCCCGCCTTCCTGCTCAACGTGAACGTGCCGAACCGCCCGTTCGACGAACTGAAACCGGTCAAGGTGTGCCGGCTCGGGCGCCGCCACGCGGCCGAAAAGGTGATCACGCAGGACAGCCCGCGCGGCGAAACCATGTACTGGATCGCCGGTGCAGGCAGCGCCAAGGACAGCGGGGAGGGCACCGACTTCCACGCGACCGCGGCCGGCCACATCGCGCTGACGCCCTTGCAGATCGACCTGACCGACCATGCCAACCTGGGCCAATGGCGCGAGACGGTTGCCCGTCTCGGCAATTGACGACATGGCGACCCCTCCGCGGCCCAGTTTCCCGGTTCGACTGACCCCCACCGCTTCGGCCGCCACGCGCGGGCGCATGCCCGCTGTGCCGGTCAAGCCGATGGTCCCGTCCACGCCCTCGATGGCTTCCGACGCCGTGCGGGCGCGCATGGTGCAAAAGCTCGCGGCGCAGGGCATCACCGATGCGCGCGTGCTTCGCGCCATGGGCACCGTCGAGCGGCATCGCTTCGTCGACAGCGCGCTGGTCAACCAGGCCTATGAAGACACCAGCCTGCCGATCGGGTTGGGGCAGACCATTTCCAAGCCCAATGTGGTGGCCCGCATGATCGAGCTGCTGCTGGGCGCGCCGGCGCTGGCCGGCAAGCCGCAGGAGCGGCTGGGCCGCGTGCTCGAGATCGGCACCGGCTGCGGCTACCAGGCCGCGGTGCTGAACGAGGTGGCGACCGAGGTCTACAGCATCGAACGCCTGCGCGGACTGCACGAGCGCGCGCGCACCAATCTGCGGCACTTCCGCCTGGCCACCGTCCACCTGATGTTGGGCGACGGCATGATCGGCTACGCGAAGGGCGCGCCGTACGCGGGCATCATCGCCGCGGCAGGCGGCGAGGCCGTACCCGAGGCCTGGATCGCGCAGCTCGCGGTGGGCGGGCGCATCGTCGCGCCGACCCATTCCGCCACGGGTGGACAGGCCCTCGTCGTGATCGACAAGACCCCCCGTGGGCTCGAGCGGCGCATTCTTGAGGCGGTTCACTTTGTCCCCCTAAAATCGGGCATCGCTTGAAGGAATAACAAATGCAGGGTTTTGGCAATCGGAGTTTGTTCGCAGGCATCACGTTGGCTGTTGTGCTCGTGATCGCGGGCTGCTCCGCACCGCGCGGTCCCGCACCGGTCGAAGACCGGGGCACCATGACGCGCGCACCCGGGGCAACGACGCCCGGCGGTCCTCCCATCACGACCGACGCGTCCGGCAAACCGCTCCCCGGTATCGAGAACTACGGCAAGCCCGGCTACTACGCCGTGCGCCCCGGTGACTCCATCCGCCGCATCGGCAGCGAAACGGGCCAGCGCTGGCAGGACATCGTGCGCTGGAACAACCTCGACAACCCCGACCTGATCGAAGTCGGCCAGGTGTTGCGCGTGATTCCACCGACCGGCGGGAGCACGGCGGTCGCCACCGCACCGTCCACCTCTGCGCCTGCTGCGGCCACCGAGGCGACGACCAAGCCTGTGGCTCCGCAGGCGTCCGTCACGCCGGCCGTGCCGGCCAGCGGCGCGAGCGGCACCACCAAGCCGCCTGTCACGGCCTCGCCTTCGGGCCCGAGCAGCTCGGGCGACGACGACCTGGGCTGGATCTGGCCTGCCAGCGGTTCGCTGATCGCCGGTTTCGACGAAGCCAAGAACAAGGGCTACGACATCAGCGGCAAGGCCGGCGACCCCGTGCTGGCCGCGGCCGATGGCCGTGTGGTCTACGCCGGTGCCGGCCTGCGCGGCTACGGCAACCTGATCATCCTGAAGCACAACAACACCTACCTCACGGCGTATGCGCACAACCAGACGCTGCTCGTGAAGGAAGACCAGTCGGTTCAGAAGGGCCAGAAGATCGCCGAAATGGGCAACAGCGACGCCGATCGCGTGAAGCTGCATTTCGAGATCCGCCGCCAGGGCAAGCCCGTCGACCCGTCGCGCTACCTGCCCAACCGGTGATGCCATGGCTGCCTCCCGCCCTCTTCGCACACTGCCCGTGCGTGGGCTGGCGGGGCAGGGCAGCCCTTCACCTCGAAGCAACGGTGGCCGCAATGGCCATCAGGACAGCAGCGACGAGCCGCTGAGCACGGACGCTCTTCCCGACGACCCCGCAGCGGATCCGTCGATTCCCTCCGCAGCATCGGCCCCGCCTCACGGCACCGCCGCCGAGGTCATGGGCGGCGAGGGCGCCGATGCCCTGACCATCTACCTGCGCCAGGTCCGGCGCACCGGGCTCTTCACTCCCGCCGAGGAATACACCACCGCCTGCGCCGCACGCGCCGGCGACTTCGCGGCGCGGCAATCGATGATCGAGCACAACCTGCGGCTCGTGGTCAACATCGCCAAGAACTACCTGGGGCGCGGCATGCCGCTGTCCGATCTCATCGAGGAAGGCAATCTCGGGCTGATGCATGCCATCACGAAGTTCGAGCCCGAACGCGGGTTTCGCTTCTCCACGTATGCGACCTGGTGGATCCGCCAGTCGGTCGAGCGCGCCGTCATCACGCAGTCGCGGGCGATCCGCCTGCCGGTGCATGTCGTGCGCGAACTGCAGCAGGTCCTGCGGGCGCGCCGCACGCTCGAGGGCGACGCGGAGTTCCTCGCGAGCCGGCCGGACGGCGTGCGCGTCGAGGACGTGGCCGCGCTGCTCGGTCGCGAGGTGCAGGCGGTGGCCGACCTGCTGGCGCTGGCCGAGGCGCCGCGTTCGCTCGATGCGGGCGACGCGCGCGGCGAAGAGGGCTTCACGCTGGCCGACACCGTGGCCTCCGACGACGAGCAGGGCAACCCTGCCGGCGTGACGCACACGCACGAGGTGGAGCGCCTGCTCGACCAGTGGGTGCAGGCCCTCAACGCGCGGGAGCGCGAGGTGCTCGAAGGCCGCTACGGCCTGCACGACCGGGAGCCCGAGACGCTCGAGGTGCTGAGCGTGCGGCTGGGCCTGACGCGCGAGCGCGTGCGGCAGATCCAGAACGAGGCCCTGGCCAAGATGCGCAAGCAGCTGGCGCGCTCCGGCGTCGGCCGCGACGCGCTGTTCTAGCGGTGTGAAGAAAAGAAGGTAACCCGTCGCGCCGGGACCACCCCGGCCACGCTGAGACAATCGGGGGATGACGGAATCCATCGAAGAAAAGAAAGTCCCCGCGAGCCCCGCCGATGAATGGCTCCAGGTCGAGTCGCTCGACCTGGACGCGCAAGGCGTCTCCCACAAGTCCGACGGCATGGTCGTGTTCATCGAAGGCGCATTGCCCTTCGAGGAGGTGCAGTTCAACGTCCATCGCCGCAAGAACAACTGGGAACAGGGCACGGTCACGCAGATCCGCCGCGAATCCTCGCAGCGCGTGCGCCCCGGCTGCCCGCACTTCGGCCTGCACACGGGCGCGTGCGGCGGCTGCAAGATGCAGCACCTGGACGCCGCCGCCCAGGTGGCGGTGAAGCAGCGTGCACTCGAAGACAACCTCTGGCACCTGGGCAAGGTCAAGCCCGAGAACCTGCTGCGCCCGCTCGAGGGCCCGGCCTGGCACTACCGCTACCGTGCGCGCCTGTCGGTGCGCCACGTGGTCAAGAAGGGCACGGTGCTGATCGGCTTCCACGAGCGCAAGAGCCGCTACCTGGCCGACATGCAGGTCTGCCCCGTGCTGCCCAAGCAAGTCAGCGCCATGCTGATGCCGCTGCGCGCGCTGATCGGTTCCATGGACGCGCGTGACACCTGCCCGCAGATCGAGCTGGCCTGCGGCGACGCGCCGGACTCGACCGCGCTGGGCACCATCGCCCTGGTGCTGCGGCACCTGGAGCCGCTGTCGGGCGCCGACATCGGGCGGCTCAAGGCGTTCGCGGCCGAGAACGAGGGCGTTCAATGGTGGCTGCAGGCCAAGGGCCCGGACACCGTGAAGCTGCTGGAAGAGGGCGGCACGCCGCTGGCCTACCGCCTGCCCGCGTTCGGCGTGACGATGCCGTTCAAGCCCACCGATTTCACCCAGGTCAACCCGCACATCAACCGTGCGCTGGTAGGCAAGGCGCTGCGCCTGCTCGACGTGCAGCCCGAGGAGCGCGTGATCGACTGGTTCTGCGGCTTGGGCAACTTCACGCTGCCGCTGGCGAGCCAGGCGCGCGAGGTGCTCGGCATCGAGGGCAGCGACACGCTGGTGGCACGCGCCACCGACAACTTCCAGAGAAACCAGCCTGCAACGCCCGAGCGGCGTGCGCTCTCGGCCACCCGGTTCGTGGCGCGCAACCTGTTCGACATGACGCCCGAGATGCTGGTGGCCGACGGCAGTGCCGACAAGTGGCTGGTCGATCCGCCGCGCGAAGGTGCCTTCGCGCTGGCCAAGGCCATGGCCGACCTGCATCAGCAGCCTGAATTGCGCACCGGTGGCTGGACGCCGCCCAAGCGCATCGTCTACGTGAGCTGCAACCCGTCGACGCTGGCGCGCGATGCCGGCCTGCTGGTGCACCAAGCGGGCTACCGCTGCACCTTCGCGGGGGTGGTGAACATGTTCCCGCACACGGCGCACGTCGAGTCGATCGCGGTCTTCGAGCTGGAATGAAAAAAGGCCCCACGGGGCCTTTTTTCTTGGGGTCGGAGCAAGCCGCTCAGTCGCGCTCGCCGCCGAAGATGCCCAGCAGGGCCAGCAGGCTCTGGAACACGTTGAACATGTCCAGGTACAGGGCCAGCGTGGCGCTGATGTAGTTGGTCTCGCCACCGTCCATGATCTGCTTCAGGTCATAGAGCATGTAGGCCGAGAAGATGCCGATGGCCGCCACCGAGATCACCAGCATGCCGGTGCTCGAGCCCACGAAGACGTTGATGACCGCGCCGAGCATCAGCACCAGGGCGCCGACGAACAGGAACTTGCCCATGCCCGACAGGTCGCGCTTGATGACCGTGGCCAGCGAGGCCATCACGAAGAACACGCCGGCGGTGCCGCCGAAGGCCGTCATGATCAGCTCGGGGCCGTTCTTGAAGCCCAGCACCATCGCGAGCAGGCGCGACAGCATCAGGCCCATGAAGAAGGTGAAGCCCAGCAGCACCGGCACGCCGGCGGCGGAGTTCTTGGTCTTCTCGATCGCGAACATGAAGCCGAAGGCGCCGCCGAGGAAGACGATCAGGCCGAGTCCGCCGGTGAGCGAGCGGGTGATGCCGGTGCTCACGCCGATCCAGGCGCCCAGCACGGTGGGCAGCAGGCTCAGCGCCAGCAGCCAGTAGGTATTGCGCAGCACGCGCTGGCGTTCGGCCTGCGGCAGTGTCTGGCCGTAGCCGGTGGAAGTGTCGAGGGTGGTCACACGGTCGTTCATGGCCGAAGCTCCTGAGGTTGCTGCATGCAATGACACGCAGTTGGGCGCATTCTAGGGGGCTGCAAGAGGGGGCCTTGCAAAGACCGTATGCCCGTTGTTCTTAAGCCCCCGCGGGACGCTGCGGCGCCCCGCCGTTATGCTGTCGGGTTTCGACGCAACCTGAGCCTATCCATGAAGACCAAATCATTCCTCGAACTCGCCGACGTCAAGGCCATCGCCGCTGCAGCGGAAGCCGAGGCCCTGAAGAACAACTGGGCCGTGACCATCGCCATCTCCGACGACGCCGGCAACCTGCTCTGGCTGCAGCGCCTGGACGGCGCCGCCGCGCTGTCCTCGCACATCGCTCCGGCCAAGGCACACACCGCCGCCATGGGCCGTCGCGAGAGCAAGGTCTATGAAGATATCATCAACGGCGGCCGCACCGCGTTCCTGACGGCGCCCCTGGTGGAAGGCCTGCTCGAAGGCGGCGTGCCGATCGTCAAGGACGGCCACGTCATCGGCGCCGTGGGCGTGAGCGGCGTGAAGTCGAACGAAGACGCGCAGATCGCCAAGGCCGGCATCGCCGCGCTCGGCCTGTAAGCCTTTTCATTCGCCCAAAGCAAAACGCCGACCAGATGGTCGGCGTTTTCTTTTTCGGGGCTTCAGCGTGAAAAAAAGCTTGGCTAGTCGGCGAACCGTTGGCTAGCAAAAAACGACCCTTCGGAGATGAATCTCCTCGAGTCGCCCCACGATGAAACTTGCGCGAGGGGCGGGCTGAACGACCTACTTGGTCAGGATCAGCTTGCCGAGTTTGGTGGCTTGAAGCCGGTAGAGCGAGCCGTTGTGCATGATGCCCACGGTCTTGCTTCCTTTCAGAAGCTCCGTGCTTTCGACCATCGGCGCCGGACGCGCTGCCTGGATCGATGCATGACCGCCACCCGATTGGTCGAGCGAAGGGTGGTTCAGGACAGAAAAGGCATTCGGGGTGGCTGGCATCTGGAGTTCCCTTTTATGGAAGCGATGAGTGAATGATAATGATTCTCAATATAAAGTCAATCGTCGCGATCAACTTTTTTTCGATCCGTCATTCACCCGTTCAGATCACTTCGTGTCGGGCTCGGTGATGAAGCCGATCTTGCGCACGCCGGCTTCGCGCGCCTCGGCCATGGCCTTGGCCACGCGCTCGTAGCGCACGGCCTTGTCGCCGCGGATGTGCAGCTCGGGCTGCGGTTCCTTGGCGGCTTCGGCGGCCAAGCGGTTCGGCAGCTCGCTGTCGTCGATCTTCTGTTCGTTCCAGTAGTAGGCGCCGTCGGCCGTGACGCTGAACAGGATGTTCTGCGGCTTGGGCTGCTCGGGTTCGCTGCTGGCGCGGGGCAGGTCGATGTTGACCGCGTGCTTCATGACCGGCACGGTGATGATGAAGATGATCAGGAGCACCAGCATGACGTCGACCAGCGGCGTCATGTTGATCTCGTTCATCACCTCATCGGGTTCGTCTTGAGTTCCGAAAGCCATGATGCTGCTCAGCCCTTCTTGAGCGGAACCACGACGGCTTCGCCGCTGCCGCTTTGCACGCGGGCGCCGGTCACGAAGTAGGCGTGCAGGTCGTGGGCGAAGCTGTTGAGCTTGGTCAGCACGAACTTGTTGCCGCGCACCAGGGCGTTGTAGCCCAGCACGGCGGGAATGGCGACCGCCAGGCCCAGGGCCGTCATGATCAGCGCTTCGCCGATCGGGCCGGCCACCTTGTCGATGGTCGCCTGGCCGGCCGAGCCGATGCTCATCAGCGCGTGGTAGATGCCCCAGACCGTGCCGAACAGGCCGATGAACGGCGCCGTCGAACCCACCGAAGCGAGGATGGCCAGGCCGGTCTGCAGGCGCGCCGTGAAGGCGTCGATGCCGTTGCGCAGGGCGCGCGTGATCCAGTCGCTCACGTCGAGCGCGTCATGCAGGTGCGCCTTGGTGTTGCGGTGGTGGGCGGCGGCTTCGCGGCCTTCGAGCGCCAGGGCGCGGAAGGGGTTGCTGTCGTCGGTGCCCAGCTTGTTCAGGGCGGTGGCGAAGTCTTCGCTGTGCCAGAAGTCCTGCGAGTGCTTGGCCAGGCGCTTGTATTTGATGACGTCGAGCGCCTTCACGATGATCACGATCCACGATGCGAGGGACATGCCGATCAACAGAACCGCGACAGCCTTGGTGACGAAGTCGCCCTGATTCCAGACGTTCATCAAGCCAAATTGGGAATCCATACGAAGTTGCTCCAGAGAAAAATTAGTTCAGGACGTAGTTGACGGGGGCGTCGTAAGACATGGCCTGCACCACGCCGTTGACCTTGCCGGGCACGAACCGGCATTTCATGATGTATTCGACGGCGGCCTCGTCGAGGCGGTCGAAGCCGCTGGACTTCTTGACCTCCGCACTCTTGGGCAGGCCGTCGGCGCCCACGAGCACGCGCACGATCACCTTGCCCTGCTCGCCGAGCCGCTTGCTCATGGCGGGATAGACCGCCTTCGGGTTCTGCAGGTAGTCGGCATTGCTCGACGGCAGTTGCACAGCGGGCGGCGCTGGGGGCGACGGCGGCGGTGCGGGAGGGGCCGGCGGCGCGGGCGGTGCCGGGGGCGCGGGTGGAGGCGGCGGCTCGGTGGTGCCCGAGGTCGCGTTCGGCGCGGGCGTCGGCTTGGGTTCGCGGATGGCCTGCGGACGCGGCGGCGGCGGCGCCTTGCTCACCTTGGGTTGCGGCGGCGGAGGAGGCGGGGGCGGCGGATCGGCCTTGGGTTTCGGCGGTTCGACGAACTGGCTCAGGATCTCGACGGGAATCACCACTTCGGCGGCCCGACGCAGCAGGCCGCTTTGCAGCGCCCACAGCGCGGCGCCGTGAAACAGGATCACGCCGCCGGCAATGACGACAGTGCGCGACAGGCCAAGAAAGGAGGGAGGGGGGGCAAAGCGGTCAGACACGATCAACCATTCGAATGCGGGCACTACAAATCGTGCCCCGATTGCAGCAAAACCGCTACAGAGACGCTACTTGCGAAAAATCCACCAGACAGAGCCGGCGACGAGGATCAGGCTGCCGCCGAGAGCCGAGACGAGTTCCATGCTTTGCTTTCCTTGATGGAGTTGGCAAGCTGGATCGCTCTCGGCGCCGATTCGCAGTTCAGGGCGGCGACCGGGTGAGAGACACTGCACTGCGCCACGATGTCGCGGGCACAACCTTCACACTGGCCACACTGGGTGGCCACGCCGAGTTCGAACTGGACTTCGTCGAAAGTCATGCCCGCGCGCACATGACGTGCGATTTCACGGTCAGAGACTCGGCGGCAGACGCAAACGATCATGGCGGTGAAAGCGGCAGTTGGCTGGCTGTTGGATGTGACTCATTATAAATAAGAATCCATCGCATTTGCAATCACTATGACTGACATGCAGTCGGAGTTTGCAAGCCGGTGTTACACCTCGGCCCAGAGCCGCAAGAGGTTGTGATAGTGGCCGGTGAGCGCCACGGTTTCCTCGCATTCGCCCAGGCGGGCGCGCAGTTTCTGGATGGTCTGGTCGAGTTCGAACAGCATGCCGCGCTGGGCGTCGCTGCGCACCATGCTCTGTAGCCAGAAGAAGGAGCACACCCGCGCCCCGCGCGTGACCGGGTGCACGCGATGCAGGCTGCTCGCCGGATAAAGGATGAGGTCGCCGGCCGGCAGCTTGACCTCGTGGGAGCCGTAGGTGTCGATCACTTCCAGCTCGCCGCCGTCGTAATCCTCCGGATCACTCAAGAAGAGGGTGCACGACAGGTCGGTGCGCAGCTGCTGGCTGCTGCCCGGCACCGCGCGCACCGAGCCGTCGACATGCACGCCGTAGTGCTCGCCACCCTCGTAACGGTTGAACAGCGGCGGCACGAAACGCGCGGGCAGCGCCGCCGAGAAGAACAGCGCGTGGCGCGAGAGCGCCGCCAGGATGGTCGCGCCGAGTTCGCGCGAGACCGGCGAAGACTCCGGCAACTGGCGGTTGCGCTTCACCTGCGCGCCTTGGTCTCCCACGGTTTCGCGGCCGTCGACCCAATGGGTGGCATCGAGCGCGGCGCGCATCTCGCGCACCTGGTCCGGGCTCAGCACGTCGGGCACATGCAGCATCATTTCGGTGAACTCCACAAGAAAAAAGCCCCGGCGCAGGCCGGGGCTCGAGTGTCGCACCGCGCCTGCCGCAAGGGCCGGCACAGAGGCGACGCGGTCGTCGGGATCAGAACGCGAAGTTCGCGGTGATCTTGGCCGAGCGAGGGATGCCCGGCGTGTAGCGGTAGCCGCTCTTGTTGATGGCAGCCGCGTACTGCTTGTCGAACACATTGGCGATGTTCAGCTGGATGTCGACGTTCTTGTTGATGCGGTACGACGCCATGGCATCGAACACCCAGTAGGAGTCGATGTACGCCGGTGTGCCCACCGCGCCGTCGGTGCCGCGGTGCAGCTTGCCGTTGTAGCGCGCGCCGCCGCCGACCGTCAGGCCGAACGGGAACTGGTAGGTGGTCCAGGCCGTGAAGGAGTTCTTCGGCGTGTAGGTCAGCACGTTGGTGCCGTCGGCGGTGACGTTGGGGCCGCTTTGCACTTTGGTGTCCATCGTCGTGAAGCCGGCGCTCATGCCCCAGCGTTCCGTGATGGTGCCCGCCACGCCCAGCTCGATGCCCTGCACGCGCTTCTTGCCGCTCTGGTAGTACAGCGCGGTGTTGGTCGGGTCCTGCACGACTTCGTTGGTCACGTCGGTGCGATAGACCGCGCCGGTCAGAGACAGCTTGTCGTCCAGCACGTCCCACTTCGTGCCCACTTCGAAGGTCTTGGCCTTTTGCGGCAGGAAGTCGGTGCGCGCCGCGCTGTTGCCCGTGCCGGCGGCCGACAGCGAGAAGTTCGCGCCGCCCGGGGGCTGGGCCGAGGTGCCGTAGGCCGCGTAGATGCTGCCGTTCTTCGCGGGCTTGTAGACCACGCCGATCTTGCCGGTGAACAGGTTGTCGGAGAGCTTGAGCGACGAGGGCACCAGCGTGCCGACCGGCAGGCCGGGGTTGGTCGTTGCGGTCGACAGCGTCGCGCTCTGGAACGAGGTGCTGTAGTGGTCGAAGCGCAAGCCGCCGGTGATCTGCCATTGCTCGTTGAGCTTGACGGTGTCGAAGGCGTACAGGCCGACCGTGTTGGTCACGCCCTTGCTGTCGGCGCCGCTGAGCATGCGGTTGTAGCCGTTCACGTAGGGGTTCGGCGCGTACAGGTTGGCCACGGGCCAGGCGCCGTTCTGCACGACCTTGCCGTTGAACGTGGCGCCGGGGCTGAAGTAGCCCAGGCTCGACTGCTCTTCACGGATCAGCTCGACGCCCGCGCTGAGCGAGTGGCTCAGGCTGCCGGTGTTGAACTTGGCGGTCACGTTCGTCTGGTTGACGAAGATCGTGTTTTCCTGGTTCTTGTTGGTCGGCAGGTTGCGCGTGGTTGTCCAGGTCGACGGCAGGCCCGGGATCGGCGTGCTGAGGAACGCGGTGTTGCCCGAGGGCGGCGGGTTGCCGTTGGTGCCCAGGCCGCCGAGCATGAACGCCGTCAGCATGTAGTCCTGCTTCGTCTTGCCGTAACGGGTCGTGTTGCGCAGCGTGATGTCGGGCGTGAAGTCGTGCTCCACGCGCGCGGTGAACATGTCGGCCGTCACCTTGTTGAAGTCGTAGGCGGTGCCGTAGAAGTTCTTCGGATCGACCGGTGCCGCGTAGTTCAGGAAGCTGCGGCGACGTGCACCCAGGGCAACCGGATCGGGGTTCGAATAGCTGGGCAGGCCGATGGTCGGCACGCCGCCATCGGGCACGTTGTCCTGGTCGACGTGCAGATAGTCGAAGTAAAAGCGCGTGGGCGAATTCAGGCCGAGTGCGATCGAAGGTGCAATGGCCGTGCGCTTGTTCTTGACGAAGTCGCGGCCGGGCACGCCCGAGTCTTCCATCGCCGCATTCAGGCGGAAGGCGGCGCCGATGCCATTGGCGCTGCTGAGCGACTTGTTCCAGTCGATGCTGCCGCGCTTGTAGTCGGCGCTGCCGAAACCGAGCGAGCCCAGGAAGCTGTCTTCGAGCTTCGGCTTCTTGGTGACGAGGTTGATGTAGCCGGTGGGCGAGGTGCGGCCCACGTCGGTGCCCGACGGGCCCTTCACGACTTCGACCTGCTCGATGTTGAACATGTCGCGCGAGACCGAGCCCAGGTCGCGGATGCCGTCCACGAAGATGCTGCTGGAGCTGTCGAAGCCGCGCATGAACACGGCGTCGCCGGTGTTCGTGTTGCCGTTCTCGCCCAGGAAGAAGGTGCCGACGCCGGCGGTGTTGCGCAGCGCTTCGGTGAGCGTGGTCGCGCCCTGCTCGCGAATGATCTGTTCCTTGATCACCTGGATGGTCTGCGGCGTGTTCACCAGCGGGGCCGTGAACTTCGGGTTGGCCGAGGTGTCGGTCTTGTAGTCGGCGGCGCTCGAATCCTGCACGCGGACTTCAGGCAGTGCCCGCCCGGTCTGGGCAAAGGCGGCGGGGGCTGCGATGGCCAGCAGCGTGGCTGCGGCGGCACCCGAAAGGTGAGGAACGGCGCGTGCGACGGCGTGTTTGCGGCTCTTGATATAGGCCATGTTGTTTTCTCCAGAAAGGGCGGGCGGGCAGAGCTCGACTGGCTGGGTCCGGGCGACGCACTCTCGGGGAGAAAAAGGGCGGCAAGACTGGCTGGGTGAGCTGATTTGCGAAGGGTTTTTGCAAATCGATGCAAATGATATTGCTTCTCAATACCAAGGTGCTCAACTGGCCGCTTTTAACCAGAAAGTTTCGCCCGCTCCGTTGCCGGCGCGCAACTGACGAGGCTGCGCGGGCCGTTCAGTAGACGTCGCGGCGGTAGCGTCCGCTGGCCGACAGCTCGGCCCAGAGGTCGTCGCCGGCGATCTGCCGCAGCGCCGCGTCGACGCCCGATGCCATGCCCTGGAGGCTGCCGCAGACATAGACGGCGGCGCCATCGCGCAGCCAGGCTTGCAGCGTGTCGGCCATCTGCAGCAGGCGGTGCTGCACGTAGAAGCGCTCGGCCTGGTCGCGCGAGAACACCATGTCGAGCCGCGCGAGCGTGCCGTCGGCCTGCCAGGCTTCGATTTCTTCGCGGCAGAGGAAGTCGTGGGCGGACTGGCGCTCGCCGAACACCAGCCAGTTGTCTTTTCGGCCAGCGGCGGCGCGTGCGCGCAGGTGAGCGCGCAGGCCGGCCAGTCCGGTGCCGTTGCCGATCAGGATCAGCGGACGGTTCTCGTTGCCCTCGAGCCGGAAGCCGCGGTGCGGCCGCAGGCGCAGCGCGACGGAGTCGCCGACCGAAAGCGTCGAGGTGAGCAGGCCCGACGCGGCGCCCATCGAGCCGTCGGGATGCTGTTCTTGCCGCACGAGCAGTTGCAGTTCGCCATCGGCGGGCAGGGAGGCGATCGAGTAGTCGCGTGGCCGCGCCGGATCGCTCGCGACGGCGACCTGCACCAGGTCGCCCGACGCCCAGTGCGGCAGGGCGCCGGCTTGCGGCGTGAGGCCGAGGTGGAAGACCGGGCCGCCCGTGCTGCCGGCGTTGAGCAGTTCGCGCCGCGTGAGCTTCCAGGGCGCAAAGCTCGCCGGGGCGTCGTCGCCGCCCTCTGGCGCATCGCCCCAGCGGGCGTGCCAATCGGCGAGCGCGGCGGGATCGCTGTTGTCGACCTCGATGGGATCGAAGTCGCGCACGGCGCCGGCCGTGTGGAGCCACGCGTCGAGTGCGCGGCCGAAGCCGCAGAAGTGGGCGTACTGGCGGTCGCCGAGCGCCAGCACGGCGTAGCGCAGCGACGGCAACGCGAGCGGCGCGCCCATCACGCGTTCGGCGAACACGCTGGCGCCGTCGGGCGCATCGCCTTCGCCGTAGGTGCTGGCCACGAAGAGGGCGCGGCGGGCCGAGGCCAGCGTGGCGCTGTCGAGGGCGTTGAGGGCCATCACGCGCACGGCCGTGCCGGCCGCGCGCAGCCGTCGCGCGGTCTGCCACGCGATGGTTTCCGCCTGGCCGGTCTGGCTGGCGAACAGCACGAGGGTGGGCGACGCCTGCGCGCCGTCACCGGCCGACAGGGCCGCGGCTTCGCGTGCGGCCGTGGCCTGCAGCCGTCGCTGGCGTGCGTAGATGCCCAGGCACAGCGCGGCATAGGCCGTGACCGTCGCGCTGGCGCCCAGCGCACGCCACAGGGTCTCGGTCATGCGCCCGCCTGCGCCTGCCACGCGGGCGTGGCGCGCTCGGAGATCGATCCGTCGTCGGCACGGGCGATGAACAGGGCCGCGATGTCGCGCTGCTGCGCGAAGGTCAGCCCCTCGTCGGGGCCGAGCACGGTCAGCACGGTGGCGAGCGCATCCGCCTGCATGCACTGCGGATGCAGCACCGTGACGCTGGCCAGCGCATGCGCCACCGGCTCGCCGTCGCGCGGATCGATGGTGTGCGACCAGCTGCGGCCTTCGATGGCGCGCCGATGCCAGCGGTCGCCCGAGGTGGCCACGGCCATGTCGGCCAGCGCAATGCGTTGCGGGGTCGGCATCTCGGTGTCGACCTGCACCTGCCACGGCGCGCCGCCGGGTCGTCGGCCGATGCCGCGCAGCTCGCCGCCGATTTCGAACAGCAGGTCGGTGAGGCCGAGCGCGCGCAGCGCGTCGACGCCGTGGTCCACCGCGAAGCCCTTGGCGATGCCCGACAGGTCGAGCTGCACGCCGCCGGGTTGCAGGAGCGTGTGGTTGGGCGCATCGAAGGTCAGCCGTTGCCAGCCGACGTTCGAGTGGATCGCGGCCAGCGCGTCGGGCGAGGGCAGGGCGTTGTCCTGTGATGCTGCGGGGCCGAAGCCCCAGCGCGCCACCAGCGCACCGACCGTCGGATCGATCGCGCCGCCGCTGGCCTGCGCCCACGCGAGGGCGCACCGCATCACCTGTGCGAATTCGGCTGGCAGCGCATGGCGCGAGCCGGCGGGCGCGGCGTTGAAGCGGCTGATGAGGGAGTCGGGCTCCCAGTGGCTCATCTGGTCGATCACGCGCGCGAGCGCGGCCTCGACCGCCTCGCGCACCTGTGCGAGCGGCAGCATCCGCGGGTTGTCGAAGCGCAGTGACCAGGTCGTGCCCATCGTCTGCCCGCCGAGCTGCTGGAGGCTGGCTGGATCGGCGGGGCGGGGAACGGCCGCGTTGGCGTAGCCGCCCGCGCGCCAGGTGCTGAAGGAAAGGCCCAAGGAAAAACGCAGGGTCAGGGCATCACTTCCAAGGTGGCCGCGTAGCTCAGGCGGCGTTCCTTGGCTTGCGGCACGGTGGTCTTGCTGTCCTTGGTGCTGGCGTCGAGCCAGTACATGCCGGCGGCCGGCCAGGTCACGCTGAACTGGCCCTTGTCGTCGGTCTTGAGCTTGAGCTCGTCGAGCTTGTCGCGGTACTGGGTGTTGCCGGCGGTCACCGTCACTTCGAGGTCCTTGGCGGGCTTGCCGTCCAGGTGCAGCGTGAAGGTGGCCTTCTCGCCCTTGGCCAGGTCGGTCGGGCTGCCGGCGGCGATCAGCTCCAGGCCCTGGCCGATAGGCTTGAGCGCCGAGGGCTTGCCGACGGTCACGAAGGTCTCGATGCGGCCGGCCGACTGGGTGATGGTCACGTCCTGCGCGTCGGCCGGGATTTCCTTGGCGATGGTTTCGGCCGTGCCGCGGGCGCGCTTGTTCTGGCCCGTGGCCTTGTCCTTCCAGGCGGCGAACGCGCCGTTGTTGACCACCGCGATGCGGTAGGTGCCCGGCTGCGCGACGTTCACGTCGAACACGTTGCGCAGCTTGAGCTTGGCTTCGGATTCCGGTTTGACCGTGCTGCCGTCGGGCGCGGTGATCTGCAGGCCGTCCAGGCGCAGCGGCGCGTGGTTGGCAACGAACAGGTCGTTCGACACGGCGGCGTCGACGCTCACGGTGTCGGCCTTCGACAGCACGGTGGTCGAGGGCAGCAGCCAGGCGTTGTGCGCCTGGGTCACGGAAGCAACGGCCGAAAGGGCGAGGGCGAGGCCGGCGGCGCGCAGGGTGAAGCGGGTCATGGTGGTCCTTGGAATGAGTGGGCGGGCGGTGTGGGTGACGGCGGCGTTCAGGGCTTGAGTTCGAGCTTGATTTCGCCGAGCTCTTCCTTGCCGGCCGCGACCGGTTGCGCGGCCGCGGTGGGCGGCCACTGGAACGGGATGGTCACGACCTCGCGGCCGCCGACTTCACGGGCGGCTTCCACCACCAGCTTGTAGGCGCCGGGCGCGAGCTTGGGCATGGCACCCGAGCCCTCGGTGAAGCTCAGCTGGTGCTTGCCCGCGGGCTTGGAGGCGCCGGTGACGCCATCGACCGGCACCGCCAGTTCACGGCCGCCGCGGCGCCACCACTGGCGCATGTCCTTGAGCCACTTGGTGCCTTCGCCCTCGGGGTTGTTAGTCTTGGTGCGCACGTCGTACCAGACGGCCAGCGTGCCGGCCATCGTGCTGTCGGCGCGTTCGATCCAGGTCGCCACGTAGGGGCGGTGGTACTCCGACACGTTGAGCCGGGGAATCTCGATGTTGACCGACAGGCCAGCGGCGATGGCCGGGGCCGCGAACAACGCCGACATGGCGATCGGTGCGAGCGAGTAGCGAAGGTGCACGGGAAAACCTCTTTCTTCCTGAATCAGCAAAGACAACGCACCGGCCGATCCGTCGATCGGATCGGTCAGTGAATGAACAGCAACGCGAGCAGCACCGGCACCACCAGCCCCATGCCCACCATGGGCCAGGTGAAGGGGCGGTTGCCTGCGTGCATCTTGAGAATGAACAGCCCGGTGACCGAGAAGACCAGCGTGGCGGCTGCGAAGATGTCGATGAACCAGCTCCAGGCCGTGCCGGTGTTGCGGCCCTTGTGCAGGTCGTTGAAATAGGAGAGCCAGCCGCGGTCGGTGCGCTCGTATTCGACCTCGCCCTCGGGCAGGCTCAGGCGCAGCCAGGCGTCGCCGCCGGGGCGGGGGAGCGGGAGGTAGATTTCGTCGTCGGACCACTCGGCTTCGCGGCCGGCGGTGTCGATGTCCCATTGCTTGCGCAGCCAGGCCTGCAGTTCGGCGGGCAGCGGGGCCTTCCCTTGCTGAGCCTTGGCGGCCGGCAGCTGCTGTTCGAGGCGGGCGCGCAAGGCGTCGTCGACCGTGCCGTGGTGCGTGGTGACCACCGGCTTGGCCTCGATCTGGCCCGCGTGGTTGAGCGTGAAGCCCGTGACGCTGAACAGGATCATCCCGACGAGACAGATGGCGGAACTGACCCAATGCCACTCGTGGAGGGTCTTGAGCCAATAGGCGCGGCGGCGGTTGTCGGAACGGGCGGGGGCAGTCATCGAAAGCGCGAATTGTAGTCGCGCGAATGAGAATGACTGCTATTCAGTGGCTATGAAGTTAAGTAAAGAGCAATAAAAAACGGGGCCGAAGCCCCGTTTGTTTGCAATGCCGTGGCGGTGTTGCGTTGTGCTTACTCGAGCTCGCCCACTTGCAACTGCAGGTAGTTCTGCAGGCCGACGCGGTCGATCAGGTCGATCTGCGTCTCCAGGAAGTCGATGTGCTCCTCGGTGTCGTCCAGGATCTCTTGCAGCAGGTCGCGCGAGACATAGTCGCGCACCGATTCGCAATGCGCGATGCCGTCCTTGATGGTCGCCTGCGCGCCGGTTTCGGCGCCGAGGTCGCAGCGCAGCAGCTCGGGCACGTCTTCGCCGATGTTCAGCTTGCCCAGGTCCTGCAGGTTGGGCAGGCCGTCGAGCATGAAGATGCGGTCCATGAGCTTGTCGGCGTGCTTCATCTCGCCGATGGATTCCTCGTATTCCTTCTTTGCCAGCTTGTCCAGGCCCCAGTGCTTGAGCATGCGGTAGTGGAGGAAGTACTGGTTGATCGCGGTCAGCTCGTTCTTGAGCTGCGCCTGCAGGTGTTCGATGACTTTGGGGTCGCCCTTCATGATTATTTTCCTTGTTCTGAAAGCGGTGATTGTCGGAGGGGCGAACACACGCTTGCAAGCAAACCCATGCTGCGCCGGTCTGCATGCGTGTGATGGTGATACACGTTCGTATTGACCTGGCGCAAGGCGATGCGCGAGGCGATGGCAAACATAGCGGGTTCCAATACTTTCAATAGTTGATATCTATCAAAAACGATATATTGGTAGTTATACTCATGGCTCACGCTTATTTTTCCAACCGCAGCATCCAAGGAATCACATGTCCCTGATCAACACCGCAGTCCAACCCTTCAAGACCCAGGCTTACCTCAACGGCAAGTTCATCGATGTGTCCGACGAGACGCTCAAGGGCAAGTGGTCTGTGCTGATCTTCATGCCGGCGGCCTTCACCTTCAACTGCCCGACCGAAGTCGAAGACGCGGCCGACCACTACCCCGAGTTCCAGAAGCTGGGTGCCGAGGTCTACATCGTGACCACCGACACGCACTTCTCGCACAAGGTCTGGCACGACACGTCGCCGGCCGTCGGCAAGGCCAAGTTCCCCCTGGTGGGCGACCCGACCCACACGCTGACCAACGCGTTCGGCGTGCACATCCCCGAAGAAGGCCTGGCACTGCGCGGCACTTTCGTGATCAACCCCGACGGTGTCATCAAGACCGCCGAAGTGCACTCCAACGAAATCGCCCGCGACGTCAAGGAAACCCTGCGCAAGCTCAAGGCAGCGGTCTACACCGCCGAGCACCCGAACGAAGTCTGCCCGGCCAAGTGGAATGACGGCGACAAGACCATCGCTCCGTCGTTCGACCTCGTCGGCAAGATCTAAGCGCCCCGCGCAAAGCCCGGGCGCTCACGAGGCCCCGGGTTTTTTTGTCCCCAGTTGATAGTTTCCAGTTATCGAAAGAGAGTCCGCCATGCTTGACGCCAGCACCAAAGCCCAATTGAAGAGTTACCTCGAACGCGCCACGCAGCCGATCGAGATCGTTGCCTCGCTCGACGACAGCAAGGCTTCGGGCGAAATGCTGTCGCTGCTGAAGGACGTTGCCGAAGTCTCGCCGCTGGTCACGCTGACCGAAAGCCGCGACGACAACCACCGCAAGCCCTCGTTCTCGGTCAACCGCCCGAGCGAAAACCACGGCCCGCGCTTTGCCGGCCTGCCGATGGGCCATGAATTCACGTCGCTGATCCTTGCGCTGCTGCAGATCGGCGGCTACCCCCCGAAGGTCGAGCAGGCCGTGCTCGACCAGATCAAGGCGCTCGACGGCGATTTCGAGTTCGAGATCTACGTCTCGCTCACCTGCCACAACTGCCCCGACGTGGTCCAGGCGCTGAACCTGATGGCCATCCAGAACCCGCGCATCCGCACCACGATGATCGAGGGCGGCACTTTCCAGGACGAAGTCAAGGAACGCCAGATCATGGCCGTGCCGACCGTGTTCCTGAACGGCACCGAGTTCGGCCAGGGCCGCATGAGCCTGGAAGAAATCCTCGCCAAGATCGACACCAGCGGCGTCGAGCGCGAAGCTGCCAAGATCGCCGCCAAGGATGCGTTCGACGTGCTGATCGTCGGCGGTGGCCCCGCCGGTGCCGCTGCCGCGGTGTACGCCGCACGCAAGGGCATCCGCACGGGCGTTGCCTCGGAGCGCTTCGGCGGCCAGGTGCTCGACACGCTGGGCATCGAGAACTTCATCTCGATCAAGGAAACCGAAGGACCGAAGTTCGCCCATGCCCTCGAAGAGCATGTGCGCGACTACGACGTCGACATCATGAACCTGCAGCGCGCCAAGGCGCTGGTGCCCGGCAAGGACCTGATCGAGGTGCAGCTCGAAAGCGGCGCCTCGCTCAAGAGCAAGACCGTCATCATTTCGACCGGTGCCCGCTGGCGCAACATCAACGTGCCGGGCGAGCACGAGTTCAAGAACAAGGGCGTGGCCTACTGCCCGCACTGCGACGGCCCGCTGTTCAAGGGCAAGCGCGTGGCGGTGATCGGCGGCGGCAACTCGGGTGTCGAGGCCGCTATCGACCTGGCCGGCATCGTCGGCCACGTGACGCTGATCGAGTTCGACACGCAACTGCGCGCCGACGCCGTGCTGCAGCGCAAGCTCAAGAGCCTGAAGAACGTCGACATCTTCACCAACGCGCAGACCACCGAGATCACCGGCGACCAGAAGGTCAACGGGCTGGTCTACAAGGACCGCGCATCGGGCGAGCTGAAGAAGGTCGAGCTCGAAGGCGTGTTCATTCAGATCGGCCTGGTGCCCAACACCGACTGGCTCAAGGGCACGGTCGAGCTGACGAAGCACGGCGAGATCGTTGTCGACGCGCGCGGCCAGACCTCGGTGCCCGGCGTGTTCGCGGCGGGTGACGTCACCACGGTGCCGTTCAAGCAGATCATCATCGCGGCCGGCGACGGCGCGAAGGCGGCGCTCGGCGCGTTCGACCACCTGATCCGCACGACGGCCCCTGCGTGAGTAAGTCTTAAGTGCCTGAAGTTGTGAAGATGAGAATTATTCTCATAAAATAAAAACACGGGCACACCGCTGCCCCTCATTGCCAGCCAGGTCACTCGCGCAACCCTTTGCGCCTCAAGGTCCAGCAAGCAGTTCTTCAACTGTTTTCTGGACCTTTTTCGTGACCGCTCATTTCCCTCGACCGTCTTCCCATCGACCCGCGCTGCTGCCCTGGCTGATCGCCTCTGCCTTCGGCATGGCCGCCGCGCCCGCGTGGTCCCAGCAACTCGCGGCGCTCGGCGAAGTGGTGGTGAGCGGATCGCGCTCGGAGCAGGCCAAGGACGACCTGCCGCTGAGCATCGAGGTCATCAACCGCCAGGACATCGAGAGCAAGCAGATCCACGACATCCGCGATGCCGTGCGCGACCTGCCCAACGTGTCGGTCAAGCGTTCGCCCGCGCGCTTCGGGTTGGCGCAGGGCAACACCGGGCGCGACAGCAACGCGGGCTTCAACATCCGCGGCCTGGACGGCAACCGCGTGCTGCTGCTGACCGACGGCATCCGCACGCCACGCAGCTACGTGTTCAGCGCCAATGCGTTCGGCCGCGACTACTTCGACATCAGCCTGGTCGAGCGCATCGAGATCATCAAGGGCCCGGCCTCGGCGCTGTACGGCTCGGACGGCCTGGCCGGGCTGGTCAACTTCATCACCCGCGAGCCCTCGTCCTTCCTGCGCGAGGGCAAGACCTTCGGCGGCAGCGCGAACATCGGCTACAGCGGTGAAGACAACGGCGTGCGCGGCGGCGTCACGCTCGCGGGCAAGGCGAACGACGTGCTCGAGTGGCTCGTGTCCGCCAACCTGGGGCACGCCAGCGAACTCGAGAACCGGGGCTCGCTCAACGTGCCCAACCTCGACCGCACCGCGCCCAATCCGCAGCGCGACCAGACCCGTTCGCTGCTGGCCAAGGCCATCCTCACGCCCAACGCCGACCAGCGCCACGCCTTCACCTTCGAGCACGTCGAGAAGCGCAGCCGCTACAACCTGCTGTCGGGCGTGGCCAAGCCGCCGTATGCATCCACCTCGGTGATCGGCCTCAATGCCAAGACCGACCTCGACCGTGACCGCCTGACCTACGAAGGCCGGCTGCGCCTGAACAGCGTCGTGGCCGACAACCTGCTCGCCGTCGTGAGCTACCAGAAGGCCGGCTCGCGCGAGTACATCTACGAAGACCGCTTCACCGCGGCCGACCGCACGCGCGACGTCACCTACGACGAGAACACCTGGCAGTTCGGCCTGCAGGCCGACAAGACGATCCGCATGGGCAGCTGGGCGCAGAAGATCACCTACGGCCTGGACTACACGCGCACCAACGTCGAGAACCTGCAGACCGGCCTCGTGCCGCCGGCCGGCGAGAGCTACCCGCTCAAGCGCTTTCCCGACACGCGCGAAACCTCGACGGCTTTCTACGTACAGGACGAGTTCATCCACGACCGCTGGAGCATCACGCCCGGCATCCGCTTCGACCGCTTCTCGCTCGATGCGAAGCAGGCGGGCTTCAACGCGCAGGCCGTGTCGCTGTCGGGCTCGGCCGTGTCGCCCAAGCTGGGCGTGCTGTTCCGCGCCACGCCGCAGTTCAGCGTGTATGGCAACTACGCCTCGGGTTTCAAGGCGCCCAACGCGTTCCAGGTGAACAACTTCTTCGAGAACGTGATCTCGGGCTACAAGACGATCCCGAACCCGAACCTCAAGCCCGAGAAGAGCCAGAACATCGAGCTGGGCGTGCGCGGGCGCACCGGCCTCCTGAGCTTCGACGTGGCCGCCTTCACCGGCGACTACAAGGACCTCATCGAGAACGACAAGCTCGTGGGTGGGCGCGGCATTCCGCGCATCGACCCGCTGATCTACCAGACCGTCAACGTCGGGCGCGCGCGCATCAGCGGCTTCGAGATCAAGGGCGAGCTCGACTTCACCGAGAACGGCAACGGCTTCTCCGTGCCCTTCGCCTACGGCCGCACGCAGGGCCGCGACCGCACCAACAACCGGCCGCTCAACTCGATCGATCCGCAGAAGTTCAGCGCCGGACTCAAGTACCAGGCGCCGGCCTGGAGCGTGCGCCTCGATGCGGTTCATCATGGCGCCAAGGAGTGGGAAGACGTCGATCGCAGCGAAGTGACCACGGGCCTGCAGTTCCGCACGCCGGCGGCCACCACGCTGGACATCAGCGCGCAGTGGCGCATCCGCAAGGACCTGCGCCTGAACGCGTCGGTGACCAACCTCACCAACAAGCGCTACTGGATGTGGAGCGATGTGCGCGGCGTGACGACCACCTCGGCCATCCGCGACGCCTACACCCAGCCGGGCCGCAGCTTCAACGTCTCGCTCGTGGCGGACTTCTGAGCCGCACCGCCACTTCTCTCCAAATAAAGGACACCCGATGAATGCCGAAGACATCCGCACCCGTTTCGCCGAACTGCGCGCCAAGGGCATGCGCCACAAGGACGCGGCCGCGGCCATGGGCCTGAGCGAAGGCGCCGCCATTGCGGCACACACGGGCGCGCACGACAAGGCGCTGCGCGCCACGCGGCTGAAGGGCTCGTGGGTCGAGCTGCTGCAAGCCTTGGAGCTGTGCGGCCCCGTGCTGGCGCTCACGCGCAACGAGACCACGGTGCACGAGAAGACCGGCGTCTACGAGAAGGTGTCCGGCAGCGACGCGATGGGGCTCGCGCTGGGCGAGGTCATCGACCTGCGCCTGTTCTTCAGCCGCTGGCATGCGGGCTTCGCGGTCAGCGAGGCGGCGGCCAATGCCGGCGTGCCGCCGTCGCTGAGCCTGCAGTTCTTCAACCCGCAGGGCGTGGCGGTGCACAAGATCTTCGTGCGCGACGCGACCGATCGCGATGCGTTCCAGTCGGTCATCGACACCTACACCGCCGTGCCCGACGCACCGGTGCAGTTCGTGCCCGCCGAGAAGAAGGTGGTGCCGCGCGACGACGCTGCCATCGATGCGGTCGCACTGGCTGACGCCTGGCGCGGCATGCAGGACACGCACGAGTTCTTCAGCCTGCTGAACAAGTTCGACGTGGAACGCCAGCAGAGCTTTCGCCTCACCGAAGGCGAGTTCACGCAGCGAGCCGAAACCAGCGCCGTGCGCGAGCTGCTGCTCGAGGCTTCGTTCGACGGCACGCCGATCATGGTGTTCGTCGGCAGCCCCGGCTGCATCCAGATCCACTCGGGGCCGGTCGTGCGCATCGAGCCGATGGAGATGCACGGCATGCAGTGGCTCAACGTGCTCGACCCCGGCTTCAACCTGCACCTGCGCGAAGACCGCATCGCGAGCGTGTGGATCGTCCAGAAGCCGACCAGCGACGGCATCGTGACCTCGGTCGAGGCCTTCGATGGCGATGGCGAGCTGATGGCGATGTTCTTCGGTGCGCGCAAGCCGGGCGTGCCCGAGCGCGCGGAGTGGCGCCAGATCGTGGCCAAGCTCTCGCGCCTGGCCACCTCGGAAGCGCCAGCGCGATGAGTGCTGACACCTTTCCGGGCGTGGTCGAGATCAAGGCCTTCGTGCCGGCGAAGGACTTCGCGCTGTCCGTGGCCTTCTACCAGGACCTGGGCTTCACGCTGGCCTCGAACGAGGACGGCATTGCGTACTTCTTCAGCGGCGGGAGCAGCTTCCTGCTGCAGGACTTCTACGTCCAGGCCCACGCAGAGAATTTCATGATGCATTTGCTGGTCGACGACGCGCTGGCCTGGTGGGCGCGCGTGCAGGCGCAGCGGCTGACCGAACGCTATGCCGTGCAGACCACGCCACCCGCCGAGCGTCCGTGGGGCATGGTCGATTTCACGCTGACCGACCCGAGCGGCGTGCTCTGGCGCATCGCCCACAACATTCCCCGGCGCGGCTGACGCGCGTCTTTCTCTTTCGCTGTCCGTGACCCCATGACTGAACCACGAGATCTCTCTTTTCTTTCTTCTTCCGTGCCGCGTCGCCGTGATGCGCTGCGCCTGCTTTCTGCTGCAGCGCTCGGCGCGGGCGCGTGGCCCGCGTTCGCACAGGACAGCAAGCGCCTGCCGCGGCTGGTGACGGTCAGTGGCGCGATCACCGAGGTGGTCTATGCACTCGGCGCCGAAGGCCAGCTGGTCGGCACCGACACGACCAGCCTGTTTCCCGCCGCTGCGCGCGCCACGCCCAAGGTGGGCTACATGCGTCAGCTGTCGGCCGAAGGGCTGCTCTCACTGAAGCCCGACGCGATCATCGCGACCAACGAGTCGGGTCCGACCGTCGTGCTCGACCAGATTCGCACGGCCGGCGTCAAGGTCGAGATCATCGAGGCCGATCACACCTGGGCCGAAGTGCAGCGCAAGGTGCAGGCCGTGGGTCGCGCTGCCGCCAAGGAAGCACAGGCGCGTGAGTTGCAAGGCCGGCTCGATGCCGAATGGGCGCAGGTCCTGCAGCGCATCGGCGGCGCGAAGGGCCGCAAGCCGAAGGTGCTGTTCGTGCTGTCGCACAGCGCGAGCCCGCAGGTGTCCGGCGAGAAGACCGCGGCGCATGCGGTGATCGGCTTTGCGGGTGGCGTGAACGCGCTGGGTGGCTTCCACGGCTACCGGCCGATGACGGCCGAGGCCATGGCCAGTGCGGCGCCCGACATCATCCTCACGAGCACGCAGAGCATCGAGGCGCACGGCGGCGTCGAGCGCTTCTGGCAGCGGCCCGAGCTGGCGCTCACGCCGGCGTACAAGAAGCGCGCGCTGATCACGCAGGACGCCTTGCTGCTGCTGGGCTTTGGCCCACGCCTGCCGGCCGCCATCGGCGAGCTGCACGACAAGTTCCGGGCCGCGCTCGCATGAGCCAGCGCTTGGGGGCGCGTGCCGTGCTGGGCGGCAGCGCGGTGCTGCTCGCCGCAGCCTTCGCTATGGGCGCCGTGTCGGGCGCCTACGCCATCAGTCTTTCGCAGCTGTGGAACGTGCTGACCTCGCTGGGGCAGGGCGCAAGCAGCCAGTCGCCCGAGCACCTCGTGTTCCTCAACATCCGCTTGCCGCGCCTGGTCCTCGGCGTGGCGGCGGGCGCGGGGCTCGGCATGGCGGGCACGCTGATGCAGGGGCTGTTCCGCAATCCGCTGGCCGACCCGGGGCTGATCGGCATCAGCAGCGGCGCAGCGCTGGCGGCCGGCATCACCATCGTGCTGGGCGCCTCGTTCTGGCCGATGCTGCCGCGCACGCTCGGCAGCTGGACGCTGGTGCTCATGGCCTTCGGCGGTGGCTTCGTCGTGACCTTGCTGATCTACGGCCTGTCGCGCAGCGAAGGCGGCACGCGCATGGCGCTGATGCTGCTGGCGGGCATCGCGATCAACGCGCTGGCCGGCGCCGGCCTCGGCCTCTTGAGCGTGATGGCGACCGACGAGCAGCTGCGCAGCCTGCAGTTCTGGCTGCTGGGCAGCCTGGGCGGCGCGCGCTGGAGCGCGGTCATCCTGGTGGGCGTGGCGGTGTTGCTCTCGTGCTGGGCTGCGGCGTCGCTCGCTTCGCCCCTGAACGCCATCGCGCTCGGCGAGGCGCAGGCGGCGCTGCTCGGCGTGGACGTGGAACGCACCAAGCGACGTGCCGTGGTCATCACCGCGGTGGCGGTGGGCGCGGTGACGGCCACGACTGGGATCATCGGTTTCATCGGCCTGATCGCGCCGCATTGGGTGCGCATGGTGGCCGGGCCCGACCACCGCGTCGTGCTGCCGGCCTCGGCGCTGCTGGGCGCGGCGCTGGTGCTCGCGGCCGACACGGTGGCGCGCACCGTGATGGCGCCGGCCGAGCTGCCGCTGGGCGTGCTCACGGCCTTCATCGGCGTGCCGATGTTCCTCTTGATGCTGCGGCATTTCAGGGGGCGCATATGACGACGGCGAGGGGACACGGGGCGCTGGCGTGCGCCAGCGTCGAGGTGCGCATCGGCGCCAAGACGTTGCTGGCGAATGCATCGGTCGAACTGGCGCCGGGCCGCGTGACCGCGATCCTCGGCCCGAACGGCGCGGGCAAGTCGACGCTGCTGTCGGTGCTGGCCGGCCAGCGCGAGCCGACGCAGGGCAGGGCGACGCTCGACGGCCGACCACTGTCAGACCACGGAATGCCCGTGCTGGCATTGCGCCGGGCCCTGATGCCGCAGGAAAGCGCGGTCGCCTTCGACTTCACGGCGCAGGATATCGTCGCGCTCGGCCGCTACCCACACCGTCGCGCGCCGACCCGCGACGAGGACGCGATCATGGCCGAGGCGATGGCCCTGACCGACGTCACGGCGCTGGCGCCGCGCATCCTCAACACGCTGTCGGGCGGCGAGAAGGCGCGGGTTCACCTGGCGCGGGCGCTGGCCCAGCTCTGGCATCCGCGTCCCGATGGCGCGAGCCGCTGGCTGCTGCTCGATGAGCCGACCGCCGCTCTCGACCTCGCGCACCAGCATTCGGCGATGCGCCTGCTGCGCGCCTGGGCGGCGCGGGGCGTGGGCGTGGTGGCCGTGCTGCACGACCTGAACCTGGCGCGGCGCTATGCCGACGAGGTGGTGGTGCTGGGTGCGCCTGACGGCCTGCGCCAGGGGGCGACTGCCGACCTGCTGCAGCCCGCGCTGATCGAGGCCGTGTGGCGCATGCCCTGCCAGCCGGTGACCGGCGCGGACGGCGTCACGCAGTATCTGTTCGGATAGTCCGTCGGGCGGGTGGTGATTGCTACTGAAAAGATAGCAAATCAGTAGACCAACCGCTCCGGCCGCAGCTCCTGCAAGATCGTGGTGGCGATTTCCTCGATCGACTTGGTGGTCGTCGAAAGCCAACGGATGCCGGCGCGCCGCATCATGGCCTCGGCCTCGCTGATTTCGTGGCGGCAGTTCTCCAGGCTGGCGTAGCGCGAATTGGGCCGGCGCTCGTTGCGGATCTCGCTCAGCCGCTCGGGCTGGATCGTCAGGCCGAAGATCTTCTTGCGGTGCGGGCTCAGCGCCGGCGGGAGCTGGCGGCGGTCGAAATCTTCGGGAATCAGCGGGTAATTGGCCGCCTTCAGGCCGTGCTGCATCGCCAGGTAGAGCGAAGTGGGCGTCTTGCCGCTGCGGCTCACGCCGACCAGGATCACGTCGGCGCCTTCCAGGTCTCGGTGGCTCTGGCCGTCGTCGTGCTGCAGGCTGAAGTCGATGGCCGCGATGCGGTCGTTGTAGGCCTTGCTCTTGCTGACGTCGCTGAAGCGGCCGATGCGGTGGTTCGACTTCATGGCCAGCTCGATTTCCAGCGGCCGCACGAAGGTGCCGAACATGTCCAGCAGCATGCCCTTGCAGCCGGTTTCGATCACGCCCAGCACGTCCATGTTGGCCAGTGTGGTGAAGACGATGGGCCGAACGCCCTCGACCTCGGCCGTGTGGTTGATCTGCCGCACCGCCTGGTGCGCCTTGTCGACCGTGTCGGTGAACGGCAGCCGCACGTGGCGCGGCTTCATCTCGAACTGGGCCAGAACGGCATTGCCGAAGGTTTCGGCGGTGATGCCGGTGCCGTCGGAGACGAAGAAAACGGTGCGTGTATGCATGGTGTTGCTTTTGCGGCGGAGTCCTGCGGCGCGCGCGACCTGCCACGCCTACAATCCGGGCCATTATCGGGAATCCGCTTTCCCAACCCCCTCGAATTCTTTCCATGCACACCGCGACCGCACCCAAAGCAACGACAACGATCGTGCTGCGCCGTCTGCATGCAGCGCCGGTTTCAACTTCTGGAGCTTCCCCATGTCTGCACTTTTCGAGGCGACCGCACTGGTCGTGCCATTTGAAAACCTGAGGATGACCGACGTCGAGTCGGTTGGCGGCAAGAACGCCAGCCTCGGCGAAATGATCTCGCAGCTGCCACAGGGCGTGCGCGTGCCGACCGGTTTTGCGACCACGGCCCACGCGTTCCGCCAGTTCCTGGCGCACGACGGCCTGGCCGACAAGATCAGCAAGCGCCTGGCCGCGCTGGACACCGAAGACGTGCGCGCCCTGGCCGCGGCCGGCGCCGAAATCCGTGCCATGGTCGAGGCCCAGCCGTTCCCGGCCGATCTGCAAAAAGCCATCGGCGAAGCCTTTGCCACGCTGAGCGCCGGCAACCCTGCCGCCTCGTTCGCCGTGCGCTCCTCGGCCACCGCCGAAGACCTGCCCGACGCCTCGTTCGCCGGCCAGCAGGAAACCTTCCTGAACGTGGTCGGCATCGACGACGTGCTGCACAAGATGAAGGAGGTGTTCGCCTCCCTGTACAACGACCGCGCCATCAGCTACCGCGTGCACAAGGGCTTCGAGCACGACGTGGTCGCGCTGTCGGCCGGCGTGCAGCGCATGGTGCGCTCCGACCTCGGCGCCGCCGGCGTGATGTTCACCATCGACACCGAGTCGGGCTTCGACCAGGTCGTGTTCATCACTTCGAGCTATGGCCTGGGCGAGACGGTGGTGCAGGGCTCGGTGAATCCCGACGAGTTCTACGTGCACAAGCCGACCCTCAAGGCCGGCAAGAAGGCCGTCATCCGCCGCAACCTCGGCTCCAAGCTGATCCAGATGGAGTTCGCCACGCCCGAAGAAAAGAAGGCGAGCGGCAAGCTGGTCAAGACCACCGACGTCAAGGCCGAGCAGCGCAACCGCTACTCGCTCAGCGACGCCGACGTGGAGCAGCTGGCCCGCTACGCGCTGGTGATCGAAGAGCACTACGGCCGCCCGATGGACATCGAGTGGGGCAAGGACGGCACCGACGGCCACCTCTACATCCTGCAGGCGCGTCCCGAAACGGTGAAGAGCCAGCAGCAGGGCAAGGCCGAGCAGCGCTACAAGCTGCTGGGCAAGGGCGCCGTGCTGGCCGAAGGCCGTGCCATCGGCCAGAAGATCGGCACCGGTGCCGTGCGCATCGTGCACAACATCAGCGAGATGGACCAGGTGCAGGCCGGCGACGTGCTCGTCACCGACATGACCGACCCCAACTGGGAACCGGTGATGAAGCGCGCCGCCGCCATCGTCACCAACCGCGGCGGTCGCACCTGCCACGCGGCCATCATCGCGCGCGAACTCGGCATTCCGGCCGTGGTCGGCTGCGGCGACGCCACCGACCTGCTCAAGGACGGCACGCTCGTCACCGTGAGCTGCGCCGAGGGCGACACCGGCTTCATCTACGACGGCCTGCTCGAGACCGAAGTGACCGAGGTGCAGCGCGGCGTGATGCCCGAAATCGATCTGAAGATCATGATGAACGTGGGCAACCCACAGCTTGCCTTCGATTTCGCGCAGCTGCCGAACCACGGCGTGGGCCTGGCCCGCCTCGAGTTCATCATCAACAACAACATCGGCGTGCACCCGAAGGCGATCCTCGACTACCCGAACGTCGACAACGACCTGAAGAAGGCCGTCGAGTCGGTGGCCCGTGGCCATGCCTCGCCGCGCGCGTTCTACGTTGACAAGGTCACCGAAGGCGTCGCGACCATCGCCGCCGCGTTCTGGCCCAAGCCCGTCATCGTGCGCCTCTCGGACTTCAAGTCGAACGAGTACCGCAAGCTGATCGGCGGCAGCCGCTACGAGCCCGAAGAAGAAAACCCGATGCTGGGCTTCCGCGGCGCGGCGCGTTACCTGAGCGCCGACTTCGGCGAGGCCTTTGCCATGGAATGCGAGGCGCTCAAGCGCGTGCGCAACGACATGGGCCTGACCAACGTGCAGATCATGGTGCCCTTCGTGCGCACGCTGGGCCAGGCCGAGCGCGTGACCACGCTGCTGGGCGAGCATGGCCTCAAGCGCGGCGAGAACGCGCTCAAGCTGATCATGATGTGCGAGGTGCCGAGCAATGCGGTGCTGCCGGAAGAGTTCCTGAAGTTCTTTGACGGCTTCTCGATCGGTTCGAACGACCTGACCCAGCTCACGCTGGGCCTGGACCGCGACTCCGGCCTGGAGTTGCTGGCGGCCGACTTCGACGAGCGCGACCCGGCCATCAAGGCGCTGCTGAGCCGCGTCATCAAGGCCTGCAAGGCCGAAGGCAAGTACGTCGGCATCTGCGGCCAGGGCCCCAGCGACCACCCGGACTTCGCGCTGTGGCTGGCGGAGCAGGGCATCGAATCGATCTCGCTGAACCCGGACAGCGTGATCGACACCTGGCAGCAACTCGCCCAGAGAGGCTGAGCCAGCGCGCGGCGGGCATGCACCGCCGCGTGACGCAGCACGGCGAATGGCGGAAATCCCCATGGGGGATTCCCCCGTGCCCGCCCGTGCAAATGAAACAAAGTGCGTTTCCGGTGTCAGACTCGTGACATTCGCAGGCGGCGCAATCCGGCTGCCTGCCTGAGGTGATGTGGGCCCGTCAGGGCCTGTGTCAGCACTTCGCCGGAGACCCCCATGATTCTTGTCAAGACGGAAGCCGGACAGCAGGTCCTCAAGGACCGCTCGGTGCCGTTGACGCCGCGCCAGCGCTCGGCCTTCATCCAGTTCGACGGCAAGCGCTCAATCGACGACGTGCTGGCCTCGGGCCTGGGCATCGGGCGCGAGGAGGTCGATCAGATGGTCGCGCTGGGCCTGCTGGCGCCTCTGGCCGGCCAGCCGCCAGCCGTGGCGCCCGCGGTTTCGGCGGCCCCGGCGCCTGCTGCACCTTCCGGCCGCAGCCGGCAGCAGCGCTACAAGGACGCGTATCCGATTGCCACCCAGCTGACCGGCGGCCTGGGCCTGATGGGCTTCCGGCTCAACCTCCAGGTCGAAGGCACGACCAGCTACGAAGACCTCCTGGCACTTGCGCCCAAGATCCGCGCCGCCGTTGGCGCGGAGAAGGCGGCTGCCCTCGACAAGGCCCTCAACGACTGAGGTGTCTTGCCGGATTGCGCAACACAGGGCTATAATCGCCGGCTTTGCCTTGCCATACCGCGCCCGACGCTGCGGGTGGCTTTTCCTCTTCCACGGAAGAATCCACAAGGAGTGCCATGCGTCACTACGAAATCATCTTGCTCATCCACCCGGATCAGAGCGAACAAGTTCCGGCCATGCTGGAGCGTTACAAGGGCCTGATCACGGCCGGCGGCGGCAAGGTCCACCGCGTTGAAGACTGGGGCCGCCGTCAGCTGGCTTACCAGATCAACAAGCTCAACAAGGCCCACTACCTGTGCGTCAACATCGAAGCTGAACAAGCCGTGATGGGCGAACTGGAACACGCGTTCAAGTTCAACGATGCCGTGCTGCGTCACCTGACCGTTCAGAAGAAGAAGGCCGACACCGGTCCTTCGTCGATGATGAAGACGGTCGAGCGCGAAGAGGCCCGCAAGGCCCAGCAGGCCGAATACGCCGCCAACAACAACTGATGGCGTGACGGCTGCCGCTGCGGCGACCGGGGTCAACCAGCTTCTGCTGACCGCCTCTGTCGCCGAACTCGGAACCCTGCGATACACGCCAGCCGGCCTGCCCGCCCTCGATCTGAAGCTCGACCATGAGTCGACGCTCCAGGAGGCGGGAAAGCCCCGGCAGGTGAAGACGGCCCTTAAGGCCGTTGCGTTCGGCGCCATCGCCGAGCGGCTCGCAGCGCAGTCGATGGGAAGTCTCTGGCGATTCCAGGGGTTTCTCGCGACACCGGGCAACGGCAAGCATCCGGTCCTGCACATCCAGGATTTTCAGCAAGATTAATTTTCGACAAGAGGTCCCCCAATGGCCACGTTCAAGAAATTCAACAAAGACAAGCGCCCGAAGCGCAACACCCAGTCGCTGCTGTTCAAGCGCAAGCGCTTCTGCCGTTTCACCGTCGCTGGCGTCGAAGAAATCGACTACAAGGACATCGACACGCTGCGTGACTTCATCAGCGAAAACGGCAAGATCATCCCCGCACGCCTGACCGGCACGCGCGCGATCTACCAGCGTCAGCTGAACACCGCCATCAAGCGCGCGCGCTTCCTGGCCATGGTGCCGTACAGCGACCAGCACCGCGTCTAAGAAGGAGCACACACCATGCAAATCATTCTTCTGGACAAGGTTCTGAACGTCGGCGGCCTGGGCGACATCGTCAAGGTCAAGGACGGCTACGCACGCAACTTCCTGATCCCCTCGGGCCGCGCTCGTCGCGCCACCGCTGCCAACAAGGCCGAATTCGAAGCCAAGCGCGTCGAACTCGAAAAGGCTGCGGCCGCCAAGCTGGCCGAGTCGCAAGCCCAGGGCGAGAAGCTCGCTGGCTCGACCGTCAAGCTGACCCAAAAGGCTGGCGTGGACGGCCGTCTGTTCGGTTCGGTCACCAACGGCGACATCGCCGAAGAGCTGAACAAGCAGGGCTACAAGGTTGCCAAGTCGCAAGTGCGTCTGCCGAACGGCCCGATCAAGGTCGTTGGCGACAACACCGTGAGCGTCTCGCTGCACACCGACGTGGTCGTCGAGATCACCGTCACGGTCTACGGCGAAACCGCCTGATCGTTCACAGCGCCCGGTGCGCTGACGCAAGAAAGCCGCCTTCGGGCGGCTTTTTCTTTTCTGCGCGCGAGTTGTCCACCTCGCCGCACCGGAAGTTCACTGTTTATTAACAACCTTGTCCACACACGCCGTGCCCTGCGCGGCTTAGCATGCAGGGTTGCAAGGGAAGTCCATGTCCGCCGTTTTCTCCTATGCCGACAATGATTCGTCGGCCGACCGCCAGATCGCGCAACTGCGCATTCCGCCTCACTCCATCGAGGCCGAATCCAGCGTGCTGGGGGGCTTGCTGCTGGACAACGGCGCCTGGGACCGCATGGGCGACCTGCTGGTCGACGGCGACTTCTACCGCCATGAGCACAAGCTGATCTACGCGGCCATCGGCGGGCTGATCAATGCCAGCAAGCCGGCCGACGTGATCACGGTCTTCGAGCAGCTGCAGAACCTCGGCAAGGCCGACGACATCGGCGGGCTGGTCTACCTGAACTCGCTCGCGCAGTACGTGCCGAGCGCGAGCAACATCCGGCGCTACGCCGAGATCGTGCGCGAGCGCTCCATCCTGCGCAAGCTCGTGACCGCCGCCGACGAGATCGCGACCAACGCCTTCAATCCGCAGGGCAAGCCGGTCGACAAGATCCTGGACGAAGCCGAACAGAAGATCTTCAACATCGGCGAAGAAGGCACGCGGATGAAGCAGGGCTTCCAGAGCATGGATTCCCTGGTGGTCGAACTGCTCGACCGCGTGACCGAGATGGCCGAGAACCCGAACGACATCACGGGCGTGCGCACCGGCTTCAACGACTTCGACAAGATGACCTCGGGCTTGCAGCCGGGCGACATGATCGTGCTGGCCGCGCGTCCATCGATGGGCAAGACCTCGCTGGCGATCAACATCGCCGAGCACGTGGCGCTCGAAGAGGGGCTGCCGGTGGCGGTGTTCTCGATGGAAATGGGCGCTGCCCAGCTGGCGGTGCGTATCGTGGGCTCCATCGGCCGCATCGACCAGGGCCACCTGCGCACCGGCAAGCTCAGCGACGAGGAGTGGCCGCGCCTGACCGAGGCCATCGAGAAGCTGCGCACGGTGTCGCTGCACATCGACGAGACGCCGGGCCTTTCGTCCAGCGAACTGCGCGCCAATGCGCGCCGGCTGGCGCGCCAGTACGGGCGCCTGGGGCTGATCGTGGTCGACTACCTGCAGCTCATGTCCACCAGCAGCTCGGGCGACGAGAACCGCGCCACGGCCGTGGGCGAAATCTCGCGCGGCCTAAAGATGCTGGCCAAGGAACTGAAGTGCCCGGTGATCGCGCTGTCGCAGCTCAGCCGCGGCGTGGAAGCGCGTACCGACAAGCGCCCCATGATGAGCGACTTGCGCGAATCCGGCGCCATCGAGCAGGACGCGGACATCATCATGTTCATCTACCGCGACGACTACTACAACAAGGAGTCGAAGGAGCCGGGCGTGGCCGAGGTGATCATCAGCAAGCACCGGAACGGCCCGACCGGCACGGTGAAGCTGGCCTTCCTGAAGCCGATCACCAAGTTCGAGAACCTCGTCGGCTACAGCAACAACGACGAGTACTGACCGCAGGGCAACTCGTCAGCCGGCATCGCCGCCGGGCTCGGACGTCGAGGCCGGCGGCTTCTGCTCCCACACCTTGTGGCGCTGTGCCTCGGCCTTCACCTGCCGCAGCAGGTCGGCCAGCGTCTTGCCTGGCTCGTCCTGGAAGCGCGTGGTGAGCACCTCCACCGCCTCCATGCGGTCGACCCGGAAGCCGCGGAAATCGTTGCGCAACTCGCACCACGTCGAGAGCGTCCAGACCTTGCCCCAATAGAAGCAGCCCAGCGGCCGCACCGTGCGCTCGCTGGCGTCGCCCGAGACGTCGCGGTAGTGCAGCCGCAGCTTCTGGTGCGCCTGCACGGCCTCGCGCAGCGTCTGCAGCCGGGTGCGCAGGGCGTCGTCGAGGCCGAGCGCGGGTGCATACAGCGCCAGCGCTTCGGCCGACACGCGCGCCGCCGGTGGCAGCACCGACAGGATCTTTCCCAGGCCCGTCTCGATGTTGCGCGCCATCGCGGGATCGACCCAGCTCTGGGTCATGCGTGCGGCGGCCACGAGTGCCGATGCCTCGTCCTGCGTGAACATCAGCGGCGGCAGCTCGAAGCCCGCGCCGAGCCGATAGCCGACGCCGGCCTCGCCCTCGATCGGCACGCCCTGGTGCTGCAGGTCGGCCACGTCGCGGTACACCGTGCGCTCGGACACCTCCAGGCGCTGCGCCAGGAAGGCGGCCGTGGTGAGCCGGCGGCCGCGGATGAGCTGCACGAGTTGGAAGAGGCGGTCGGCGCGGCGCATCAACGCGTTCCGACGAGCTTCCTGGCGAAGTCCTCGACAAAGTAGCGCTTGCCGCGCTGGACCACCGTGTGGCCTTCGGCCTCGAGGCGCGACATCTGGGCCTCGATGCCACCCGGGTACTTCGGGTTGAGCTCGCCGCCGATCTTGAGCGTGCGCCAGTACGGCGTGCCTGGCGCGCGGCCGGCGCCGGTCGTCATGGCTTCCTCGGTGGCGTGGGCCACCATGTGGGCGAAGATGGCCGTGGTCACGGTGCAGCCGATGGTGGCCTGGTGGCGCGCCGCGATGTCTTCGCCGATACCGAGCACGGTCGCGAGCCGGCCTTCGGGCACGCCGCGCATGGCCTCCTCGACTTCAGCGGGCGAGGGCGTGGCGATGGTGCCCTCGCCATGCCGCGCGCGCATGGCCGGGGGAATGGCCTTCACGTTCGGCAGGTTCGGGTAGCCGGCCAGCCTGTCGCGCCAGCCCTTGCGTGTGCTCATGAGACTCCGATGTGGATCGCCACTGCGTCCGGCCCCTCGTAGGCTTCGAAATCGCTGCGGTAGCGGCGAACGATTTCCGGGTGCGCCTCGAAATACTGCCAGATGCGCTGCCAGGTGGCGATCACCATCTGCGGCATCTCGCCGCGGCCGGTGAACACGAGGTAGTCGCCGGCTTCGATGGCGACGCTGTTGGCGCCATCCGAGACGGCCACGCCGGCCGTCATGTCGAAGGCGCCGTGCGCGTCCGATTCGTAGGCGGAGTAGACGCTGAAGATGCGCGTGTCGCTGGTGCGGTGCGGCGTCGACTCGTAGGTCTGTTCGCCGAAGAAGCGGTTCCACAGCGCGCCGATGCGTGCGGTGGCGGGGTCGATCTCTTCGCGGTTGGTGGTGCGTACCGTGAGGCCGGCGACGCGGAAGGCGTCGTGGGGTTGGCGGATGGGGTCCATGCGTTGTTTCTCCGGAAGTGGCGGATGAGGAGGGCGAAAGCGCTCAAAACAGGAGCGCCTTCGGTTCGGCCTTCATCGTCTGCGCGATCAGTTTCATGTCGATGTCGGTGATGTCGAACAGGCCGAAGCGGAACTTGTAGCCCCATTGCTTCGGGGTTTCGATGAAGGCAAGGCGTTCGATCAGCGGGGCGATGGGCGCCTCGTGCGCGGCGACATAGGCCACGTCGCGGCGCCACGGGACGAAGCCGTTGCCCATGTCGAACTCGTAGGGGTCGCCAGGCTGGACGATGCCCAGCGCCACGAAGCTTTGCAGCTTGTCCGTGCCGCCGAACACCGTGGCCGGTGCGTAGTAAGCCACGCGGTCGCCCGCCGCCACGCGCTTGAGTGGCGCGAGCTTGCCGTGGCCCACCTGCATGAACCCGAGCGGCCGGTGGTCCCGGCCGCGCCGGGCGTGCTCGGCGCTGGCGACCGCAATCCAGTTGCGTTGTGCCATGGTGTCTCAGGCCGGGGCGTGCAGGCCGACTTCGTTGCCTTCGGTGTCGCGCAGGTGGGCGATGAAGCCCATGCCCGGCGGCAGCGCGGACTTGGGCGCCACGATCTGCCCGCCGGCCGCTTCGACGCGCGAGAGCACAGCATCGATGCTGGGCATGCAGTCGAGGTAGACGCGGATGCCGCTGCCGGCCTGCGCACTGGTGTTGGCGCCGGGCTTCAGCGCGCCGCCGGTGGCGGGGTCGTCGTAGGGAAACACGGCCAGGGGGTTGCCGCCGAAGTCTTCGCGGCGCAGCTTGCGCGCGAGCACGGTTTCGTAGAAGGCCTGGGCGCGGTCCAGGTTGGCGACCGGAATCTCGAACCAGGTGATGGCATGGGTGGTCATGAAGTGCTCTCTTTCGTTCGTTGCGTTGGAAGGAGCCTGGATGGTGCGAGCCGCCTCCTGACAACGTCTTGTCAGTAGCCTGTCATGGCGGGCGAAAAAAAGCCCGCGATGCTCCGGGAGCATGCGCGGGCCGGTGTCGGTCAGAGCCGACGAATTTAGAGCACGTCGCTTGCGAAGTCGGCCAGTCGCGAGCGTTCGCCACGCGCCAGCGTGATGTGCCCGCCATGCGGCCAGCCCTTGAACTTGTCGACCGCGAAGGTCAGGCCCGACGAGCCTTCGGTGAGGTAGGGCGTGTCGATCTGCGCGAGGTTGCCCATGCAGATGATCTTCGTACCGGGGCCGGCGCGGGTGATCAGCGTCTTCATCTGCTTGGGCGTGAGGTTCTGCGCCTCGTCGATGATCACGTACTTGTTCAGGAAGGTCCGGCCGCGCATGAAGTTCATGCTCTTGACCTTGATGCGGCTGCGGATCAGCTCGTTGGTGGCCGCGCGGCCCCACTCGCCGGCACCGCCGCCGTCGCCCTTGGCCAGGAACTCGAGGTTGTCGTCGAGTGCGCCCATCCAGGGGCCCATCTTTTCTTCCTCGGTGCCGGGCAGGAAGCCGATGTCTTCACCCACGCTCACGGTGGCGCGGGTCATGATGATCTCGGTGTAGCGGCGGTCGTCGAGCACCTGCGTGAGGCCGGAGGCCAGCGCCATCAGCGTCTTGCCGGTGCCGGCCGTGCCGGTCAGCGTGACGAAGTCGATCTCGGGGTCCATCAGCAGGTTCATCGCGAAGTTCTGCTCGCGGTTGCGCGTGTTCACGCCCCAGACCGCGTTCTTGCCCGAGCTGTAGTCCTTGAGCGTCTTGAGCACCGCGGTCTTGTCGCGGATCTCGGTGACGCGCGCGTACATGCTCGGCTCGCCGGGCGCCTCGAAGAAGACGAACTGGTTGATGTAGAGGTTGGGCACCAGCGGACCGCTGATCCGGTAGAAGGTGTTGCTGCCGCTTTGCCAGCTTTCGACCGTCTTGCTCTGGCGGGTCCAGAAATCGGGCGGGAGCGCGAGCGAGCCGGCGTAGAGCAGGTCGCCGTCTTCCAGCGTCTTGTCGTTCTGGTAGTCGTCGGCAGCCAGGCCCAGCGCGCGCGCCTTGACGCGCATGTTGATGTCCTTGGACACCAGCACCACCTCCTGCTTCGGCTTGCCCGGGCGGTCCTTGGCGTACTCGTCGCGCAGCGCGTGCACGACGCCGAGGATCTGGTTGTCGGCCTTGCCCTGGGGCAGGCTGATCGGCAGCGAGTAATCGAGCGGGGCGGTCTGGAAGAAGAGGCGCCCGCCGGCTTCACGGTGGCCGGTGGTGTCGAGTTTCAGGCCCTTGTCGATGTCGGCGTCCTGCGCGGCGGCCAGCGCGTCGAGCGTGCGGCTGGTCTGGCGGCCGTTGCGCGCGACTTCGGTCGTGCCCTTCTTGTGGCCGTCGAGCTCTTCCAGCACGATCATCGGCAGGAAGATGTCGTGTTCCTCGAAGCGGAACAGGCACATCGGGTCGTGCAGCAGCACGTTCGTGTCGAGCACGAACAGCTTGGCGGGGCCGGTGGACTTGCGCTTGGGGCGTGCCGGCGCCTGCTGGGGCGCCGCGACGGGCGTGGCGGCTGCCGGGGCGGGCGTGGGCACGCGCGTCTCGACCTGCACCATCGCGGGTTGTTGCTGCTGCGGTGCGCTCACCGGTGCCGACGTGGGCGCCGGGGCGGGTGCAGCCTTGGTTTTCGAGCGGCGTGCCGGACGCGCTGGGCGTGCAGTGGGCGCATCGCCGCCGCCTTCCGTGCCGAGGTTGTCGAACAGCTCCAGCGGCTGCGGTCCGCTCTTGGCGGGGGCGTCGTCGCGCGAATCGCCGGAACGGCGCGAGTTTCTGTGCGAGGGACGGGCGGGTGCGTCGATCGCGTCCGGCGAGAGCAATGCGGCGCGTTTCGTGGGGGCGGGAGGCAATGGCATGGGTCAGGTCGCTCGCAAGGAAGAAAGAGGAGGGCCGGAAAACGAAAAAGCCGCCTGTAGACCCAGGCGGCTTCGTTCGGAGGATGCGGTCGTGGAGCTCAACGGCATGAGGCCATTATGCACACCGCAAAAGACGCACCAGAGGCTCTTTGCACGCCGCGTGGGGCAATTCCCACGACTTGATGCAAAAGCGCACGTCCGGTGCCTTGCGGCGCGATCAGGCGGCCTTCTTGAGTGCCTTGACGGCCTTGAGGACGTCTTCGACATGGCCTGGAACCTTGAGCCCGCGCCATTCGGCCTTCAGGATGCCGTCGGCGCCGATCAGGAAGGTGCTGCGCTCGATGCCCTTGACCTTCTTGCCGTACATGATCTTGTTCTTGACCACGCCGAACATGTGGCACATTTTTTCTTCGGTGTCGGCAATCAGTTCGAAGGGGAGTTCGAGCTTGGCCTTGAATTCGTCGTGCGACTTCATGTTGTCGCGCGACACGCCGAAGACCGTGGCACCGGCTTTTTCGAAGTCTTTGTAGTGGTCGCGGAACTGCATCGCTTCGGTCGTGCAACCCGGAGTGTTATCTTTCGGGTAAAAATACATGACCATGACGTGGCCGAGGTGCGAGGTGTTCGAAACCTTGATGCCGCCCGTGGCGTTGGCGTCGAATTCAGGAATGGGTTTGTTGACAACGATCGCCATGAAACTTGTTTTCTCCGTTAGATTCCGTTCTCCGAGCCCTCTCAGCCTTTTTCGGGCTTGCTCGATGAACGGAGGATTGGTCGTTGCTAACTTGGGGTAGCTGGCCGGTTCGCAACCCGGTATTTTACCTCGAAAACCCCTCTCTCAGCCACCCGCCGGGCTCTCGACGAGCAGGGCGGCGATGACGTGCCGGCCTTCACCGGCCAAGATGTTGTAGGTGCGGCAGGCTGCCGGGGTGTCCATGGTCTCCACGCCGGTGCGTTGCGCCATCAGGGGCTGCAGCCATGCGGGCTGGGGAAATCGGATGCGGTTGCCGCTGCCGAAAATGACCAATTCGGCGCCCAATGACGCCAATTGCGCGAATTGTTCGGGGCCCAGTTGGTCGAAACGCGTGCAATCCCAGGCAAAGCGTTCGCCACGCGAACCCACGACCACGCTGCCCTCCACCTTTTCGTTGTTGATCGCGACCCAGCCGGGGCCGTGTGCGGTGAGGGTCTGGACGTCGGATTTGTCGGGCTGGAGCTTCATCGGGGCACTGGGAACTGTGGTCAAATTATAGGTTTTCCCTAGTGACACGAGGCCCGCAGGGGCCTTTGACCTTCGAGTAAACCCGCCCGGGAGGGCCCCTTTGAAGCAGCTCAAGAAATCGGCCAAGCTGGCCAACGTCCTCTATGACATCCGCGGCCCCATCATGGACGCCGCCAAGCAGATGGAGGAAGAAGGCCAGAAGATCATCAAGCTCAACATCGGCAACCTGGCCGTGTTCGGCTTCGATGCGCCTGAGGAGATCCAGCAGGACATGATCCGCAACCTGCCGACCTCGGCGGGCTACTCGGACAGCAAGGGCGTTTTCGCGGCGCGCAAGGCCGTGATGCACGAGACCCAGAAGCAGGGCATCGCGGGTGTCACGCTCGACGACATCTACCTGGGCAACGGCGCCAGCGAGCTGATCGCCATGTCCACCAACGCGCTGCTCAACGACGGCGACGAGTTGCTGCTGCCGGCCCCCGACTACCCGCTGTGGACCGCCTCCACGAGCCTGTCGGGCGGCACGCCGGTGCACTACCTGTGCGACGAGGACAACGGCTGGATGCCGAACCTGGCCGACATCCGCGCCAAGATCACGCCCCGCACCAAGGGCATCGTGGTCATCAACCCGAACAACCCGACCGGGGCGCTGTATTCCGACGAGCTGCTCAAGAGCCTCGTCGAGATCGCCCGCGAGCACGGCCTCGTGATCTTCGCCGACGAGGTCTACGACAAGGTGCTGTACGACGGCGTCAAGCACACGGCCATCGCCAGCCTGTCGACCGACGTGCTCACGCTGACCTTCAATTCGCTGTCCAAGAGCTACCGCTCGTGCGGCTACCGCGCCGGCTGGCTCGTGGTGTCGGGCGACAAGCGCAGCGCACGCGACTACATCGAGGGCCTGAACATGCTCTCGAACATGCGCCTGTGCGCCAACGTGCCGGGCCAATGGGCGATCCAGACGGCGCTCGGCGGCTACCAGAGCATCAACGACCTCGTGTGCGAAGGCGGGCGCCTGCGCCGCCAGCGCGACCTGGCCTACGAGCTGATCACCGCCATTCCCGGCGTGAGCTGCGTCAAGCCCAGCGCCGCGCTCTACATGTTTCCCAAGCTCGACCCCGAGGTCTATCCGATCGCGGACGACCGCCAGTTCTTCCTCGAGCTGCTGAAGGAAACCCGTGTGATGCTGGTGCAGGGCACCGGCTTCAACTGGGCCACGCCGGACCACTTCCGCATCGTGTTCCTGCCCCACGAAGACGACTTGCGCGAGGCCATCAACCGCATCGCCAAGTTCCTGGAGCAGTACCGGTTGCGTCGCAAGACGGGACCATGAAATCCGCCTGCGTCGCTGCCGCGCTGTTGCTGGGCGCACTGTCTGTCGGCGCGACCGGGAAGAAAGAGCCGGTCTCGTTCTCGCACAACGACTGGGAACTGGTCTGCGACAACACGCTGACCTGCCGCGCCGCCGGCTACCAGGCGGACGGCGGGGAGCACCAGCAGGTGTCGATGCTGATCACCCGCGCGGCCGGGCCGAACACGGCCCTGGACATCCAGCTGCAGATCGGCGATGACGGCAGTGCCAAGGGGCCGCTGCGCTTCAAGGTCGGCAAGGCCGCCTTGTCCGGCCTCGACGCGGGAACCGCCAGCTTCGACCAGGGCCAGATCCGCGCCGTGCTGCCTGAGCTGCTCAAGAGCGACGACGCCACCGTCACGGCCAACGGCGGCAAGAAGTGGACGCTGTCGCTCGCCGGCCTCAACGCCGTGCTGCTGAAAATGGACGAAGCGCAGGGCCGCGTCGGCACCCCGGGTGCGCTGGTGCGCAAGGGCGCCAAGCCCGAGTCTTCCGTGCAGCCGCCGGTGCCCATGCCCGTCGTCCATGTGGTCAAGCCGCCGAAGGCGCGGCCTGGCGACGACACGCTGGCCGCGCGCATCTTTCCGTCGCTCGACCTGAAAGAAGCGCGCGAGCGGTGCAACAACCAGGACCAGGTCAACGCCAAGTCGGTGGAGGTTCACCGCCTGAACGACCGCAAGGTGCTCCTGGCACTGGGCTGCGGCGTGGGCGCGTACAACTACACCACGCTGCTCTGGACCGCCAACGACAAGCCGCCCTATGCGCCCGTGTCGCTCGAAGCGAGCGGCGAGTTCGACGAGAAAGACGCCAGCGTCACCTCTTCCATGAAGGGCCGCGGCATCGGCGACTGCTGGTCGAGCGAAACCTGGCACTTCAACGGCACGACCTTCGTGCGCACCGGCGCGGCCGGCGACGGCATGTGCCGCGGCTTCGCGGGCGGCGCCTGGAGCCTGCCGCGCTACGTCAGCCGCCTCGTGGACGCCGCAGCACCGCCTCTCACCCCATCCAAACCATGAACGCGACCCCTCCCATGAAATCCATCCAAGTAGGCCTGCTCGGCGCAGGCACGGTCGGCAGCGGCACCTTCAAGGTGCTCCAGCGCAACCAGGAAGAAATCAAGCGCCGCGCCGGCCGCGGCATCGAGATCACCATGGTGGCCGATCTCGACACCGCCCGCGCCCGCGAAGTGGCCGGCGAAGGCGTGAAGGTGGTCGCCGATGCGCGCGAAGTCATCGCCAACCCCGACATCGACATCGTCATCGAACTCATCGGCGGCTACGGCATCGCCAAGCAGCTGGTGCTCGAAGCCATCGCGGCCGGCAAGCACGTGGTCACGGCCAACAAGGCGCTGCTCGCCGTGCACGGCACCGAGATCTTCGCGGCCGCGCATGCCAAGGGCGTGATGGTGGCCTTCGAGGCCGCGGTGGCCGGCGGCATCCCGATCATCAAGGCGCTGCGCGAAGGTCTCACGGCCAACAGCATCCAGTGGCTGGCCGGCATCATCAACGGCACCACCAACTTCATCCTGTCCGAGATGCGCGACAAGGGCCTGGACTTCGCCACCGTGCTGAAGGAAGCCCAGCGCCTGGGCTACGCCGAAGCCGACCCCACCTTCGACATCGAAGGCGTCGACGCCGCGCACAAGGTCACGCTGATGAGCGCCATCGCCTTCGGCATTCCCGTGCAGTTCGACAAGGCCCACGTCGAAGGCATCACCAAGCTCGCTGCACAAGACATCAAGTACGCCGAGCAGCTCGGCTACCGCATCAAGCTGCTGGGCGTGACCAAGCGCACTGCCCAGGGCATCGAGCTGCGCGTGCACCCGTCGCTCGTGCCGTCCAAGCGCCTGCTGGCGAACGTCGAAGGCGCCATGAACGCCGTGGTCGTGCACGGCGACGCCGTGGGCACCACGCTGTACTACGGCAAGGGCGCCGGCAGCGAGCCGACCGCCAGCGCCGTGATCGCCGACCTCGTCGACATCACCCGCCTGCACACCGCCGACGCCGCACACCGCGTGCCGCACCTGGCCTTCCACCCCGACGCCATGAGCGACCTGAAGGTGCTGCCGATGTCGGAAGTCGTCACCAGCTACTACCTGCGCCTGCGCGTGGCCGACCAGGCCGGCGTGCTCGCCAAGGTGACGGGCCTGCTGGCCACCGCCGGCATCAGCATCGACGCCGTGCTGCAGCGCGAAGCCGACGAAGTGGGCGGCGAGGGTTCGACGCAGACTGACCTCATCATCCTCACGCACGACGCGCGCGAAGGCACCGTCGACGACGTCATGGCCGAGCTGCAGGCGCTGCCTACCGTGCTCGAGCCCATCGTGCGCATCCGCAAGGAAGAGTTGAAGTGAACTACCTGAGCACCCGCGGCCACGCCGACCGCAAGCGCTTCTGCGAAATCCTCCTCGAAGGCCTGGCGCCCGATGGCGGCCTGTACCTGCCCGAGACGTACCCGCAGGTCGACACCGCCACGCTCGCCAAGTGGCGCACGCTGCCCTACGCCGAGCTGGCCTTCGAAATCCTCTCGCTGTACATCGACGACATTCCTGCGGCCGACCTGAAGGCGATCTGCGCGAAGACCTACACGGCCGAGGTGTTCGGCACCGACGAGATCGTGCCGCTGCGCGAGCTCGAAGATGGCGTGTACCTCGAAGCCCTGTCCAACGGCCCCACGCTGGCCTTCAAGGACATGGCGATGCAGCTGTTGGGCAACCTGTTCGAGTACGAACTGGCCCGCCGCGGCGCCGAGCTCAACATCCTGGGCGCCACCAGCGGCGACACCGGCAGCGCGGCCGAGTACGCCATGCGCGGCAAGAAGGGCGTGCGTGTCTTCATGACCTCGCCGGACGGCCGCATGAGCCCGTTCCAGCAGGCGCAGATGTTCAGCCTGCAGGACGCCAACATCCACAACATCGCCATCACCGGCGTGTTCGACGACTGCCAGGACATCGTCAAGGCCGTGTCGAACGACCTGGGCTTCAAGCGCAAGTACCGCATCGGCACGGTCAACTCGATCAACTGGGCGCGTCTGCTGGCACAGGTCGTCTATTACTTCGCGGGCTACTTCCAGGCCACCGCAAGCAACGACAAGCCCGTGAGCTTCACCGTGCCCTCGGGCAACTTCGGCAACGTCTGCGCGGGCCATGTGGCACGCATGATGGGCTTGCCGATCCAGACGCTGGTGGTCGCCACCAACGAGAACGACGTGCTCGACGAGTTCTTCCGCACCGGCGTGTACCGCGTGCGCGCGGCGGTCGACACGCACGAAACCTCCAGCCCGTCGATGGACATCAGCAAGGCCAGCAACTTCGAGCGCTTCGTGTTCGACCTGGTCGGCCGCGATCCCGCCCGTCTGCGCCAGCTGTTCGTGGACGACCTGGGCCTGACGGGCAGCTTCGACCTGAGCGCCGATCCGGCGTTCAAGCAGGCTGCCGAGCGCTTCGGCTTTCGCAGCGGCCGCAGCACGCACGCCGACCGGCTCGCGATGATCCGCGACACCGAGAAGCGCTTCGCCACGCTGATCGACCCGCACACCGCCGACGGCCTCAAGGCCGCGCGCGAGCAGCTCACGCCCGGCGTGCCGATGGTGGTGCTCGAGACCGCGCTGCCGATCAAGTTCGCGGCCACGGTGGTCGAGGCGCTGGGCGAGGAGCCCGCGCGCCCGAAGAAGTTCGAAGGCATCGAAGCCTTGCCCAAGCGCGTGGTCCAGCTGCCGGCCGATGCCGAGGCCGTCAAGGCCTACATCGCCCAGCACTGCGACTGACCGGGGCGTCCGCGGCATGAAGGTCGTCGGCTTCGCCGGGTATTCCGGCGCTGGCAAGACCACGCTGGTGGAGCGCCTGATTCCCGTGCTCAAGCAGCGCGGACTGCGCGTGTCGGTGGTCAAGCATGCGCACCACCGCTTCGACATCGACCACGTCGGCAAGGACACCTGGCGCCACCGGCAGGCCGGGGCCTTCGAGGTGGTCGTCGCGTCCGACCAGCGGCTCGCGCTGATGCGCGAGTTCGAGGTGCCGGTCGAGCTCACGGTGCACCAGCTGCTCGCCGAGCTGCATCCGGCGGTCGACTGGGCGCTGATCGAGGGCTTCCGTCACAGCGACGTGCTCAAGATCGAGGTCTGGCGTCCGAGCGGCGACGGCGAGGCGCCGCGCCCCGCGCTCTACATCGACGACCCCTTTGTCACCGCCATCGCCACCGATGCGCCGGCCGGCCTGCCCGAGGCCACGGCGCGCCCGGTGCTCGACCTCAACGACGCCGAGGCCATTGCCACGTGGTTGATCGACAGCGGCGAGCGCTTCGACTACAACCCCGGACACCATGGCTGATTCCTCTCCCGTTCCCTTCGCCGCCTCGTCCTCGCGCCCGCCGCTGATGCCGCTCGATGAAGCGATCGCGGTGCTGCTCGCCAAGGCCCGGCCGCTGCTGCCGGCCGAAAGCGTCGGCACCTTCGACGCCGACGGGCGCGTGCTGGCGCAGGACCTCGTCTCGGGCCTCACCGTGCCGCCGCGCGACAACAGCGCGATGGACGGCTACGCCGTGCGCGCGGCCGATTGCGCCACGCCCGGCACCGAGTTGCGGGTGACGCAGCGCATTCCCGCCGGCACCGTCGGCACGCCGCTCGCGGCCGGCATGGCGGCGCGCATCTTCACAGGGGCGCAGATTCCCGAAGGCGCCGACGCGGTCGTCATGCAGGAAGACACGGCCGCCACGCCCCAAGAGGGCGGTCTGGGGTCGGTGCGCATCGCCATCGCGCCCGTGGCCGGCCAGTGGGTGCGCCGCGCAGGCGAAGACGTGGCTTCGGGCGACGTGGTGCTCCAGCGCGGCGAACGCCTCACGCCCGCCGCGCTCGGCCTGGCCGCCAGCGTCGGCTTCGACCGCCTGCAGGTCGCGCGCAAGCCGCGCGTGGCCATGCTCTCGACCGGCGACGAGCTGGTGATGCCCGGCGAGGTCGCGCCCGACGCGATGAAGCCCGGCGCGATCTACAACTCGAACCGCTTCTTCATGCGCGCGCTGCTGCACCGCCTGGGCTGCGAGGTGAACGACCTGGGCATCGTGCCCGACAACCGCGAAGCCACCATCGCCGCGCTGCGCGAGGCGGCCGAGGCGAACGACCTGATCATCACCACCGGCGGTGTCTCGGTCGGCGAAGAAGACCACATCCGCGCCGCGCTGCAATCGCTGGGCGAGCTGCAGCTGTGGTCGCTGTCGATGAAGCCCGGCAAGCCCTTCGCCTACGGCTCGATCGCGCGCAGAAACGGGCAGGGCGCTTGCCATGTCACGGGGCTGCCCGGCAATCCGGTGTCGAGCTTCCTGACCTTCCTGATGCTCGTGCGGCCCTTCCTGCTCGCGCTGCAGGGTGCCACGCGCGTGGCGCCCGCGGCCGTGCCGCTGCGCGCCGATTTCGACTGGCCGCGTGCGGACAAGCGCCGCGAGTTCCTGCGCGTGCGGCGCAACGCGGCGGGCGGGCTCGACCTGTTCGCCAACCAGAGCTCGGGCGTGCTCACCTCGATGGTCTGGGGCGACGGCCTGGTCGACAACCCGGCGGGCCGGACCATCCAGTCCGGCGACACCGTGAACTTCATTCCTCTCGCATCGCTGCTCGGCTGAATCTCCCCATGAAGGTCCGCATCCGTTATTTCGCCTCAGTGCGCGAGGCACTGTCCAACAGCGGCGAAACCGTCGACACGCAGGCCGGCACGCTCGCGTCCCTGCGCGACGAGCTCATCGCCCGCGGCGGGGCCTACGCCGGCGCGCTCGCACGCGGCAAGGCCGTGCGCATGGCGCTCGACCAGACCATGAGCGACGAGGCCGCCGCGCTGAACGACGACTGCGAAGTCGCGTTCTTCCCGCCCGTCACGGGCGGCTGAGCCGCGCGTCCAGCGCCACGAGGCGCTCGCGCAGGCCGTCCGACGCGCGCGTCATCGGCGAGCGCAGCTCGTCACGCAGTTCGCCCGCATGCGCCAGCAGCGCCTTCAGCGGGCCCGGGTTGGGTTCGGCAAACAGCATCTCCAGCAGCGGCTGCAGCGGCTGCCATTCGGCGCGCGCCTCGGCCAGCCGGTTCTCGGCCAGCAGGCGCACCAGCCGCACGAGGCGCTTCGTCTGCACATGGCCGCTGGCCGCGATGGCGCCCACGCCGCCTTCGGCCATGGTGGCGAAGATCTGGTGGTCTTCACCCGTGAGCACCTGCAGCCGGCCGTCGGCGATCACCGCGCGCGTCTTGGCCATGTCGCCGCCGCAGTCCTTGATGCCGCGGATGCGCGGGTGCTCGGCCAGCGCCAGCATCGTCTCGCGCGCGATGGTCACGCCGGTGCGGTAGGGGATGTCATAGACCAGCACGGGCACCGTGCTGGCATCGGCGATGGCGTGGAACCACTCGAGCACGCCGGCCTGCGACGGGCGGATGTAGTGCGGCGCGGCCACCAGCAGGCCCGCCAACGGGCGTTCCGAGAGCTTGCGGGCCCACGCCGTGGCCTTGCCCAGGTGGTAGCCCGACACGCCCATCACGACCGGCAGGCCGCCGGCGGCGGTCAGCACGGTGTCGAGCACGGCCAGCTGCTCGGCCTCGTCGAGCGCGGCGGCCTCGCCGGTGGAGCCGCAGGGCACGAAGCCGGTCACGCCGTCGTCGGCGAGCCGGCGCACGAGCGCGGCCAGCGCGGTGTGGTCGACCGCGCCGTCGCGGAACGGGGTGACGAGGGCGACCCACAGGCCCGAGAAATCGGGGGTGTCGGCGGTTGGTTGTTGATGTGGCACGCAGGCTTCCTTTCAGGAATCGACCGATGGAAAGAACCACCGTCCGATGCGCGCGCAACCCAAGAGGGGCCAAAGCCTTGGCAGGTTCCGTCGCTCATCCGACGACGGAACCTCGGCTCCGGTCAGACGAGCTTTGGTTTTTTGGCTTTGTTGCCCTGGCGCGCGCGTGCCTGGCCTTCGAACGAAGGCGAGAGGCGGGTGGGCGTGCGGCGCGAAGGCATGGGCTGCATTGTCGCGCCTAGGCCGGCGGTGCGGTGGCGCTGCGTTGCAGGCTCACGACACGGCCGCCCTCGGCGGCGCGGGCATTGCCCAGGAACTCGACGGTGACCTGGTTGCCCAGCTGCGCGTCGGTCTTGAGGTCGAGTGCGCCGAACAGCTGGCCGTCGACCCGGAACCAGCGCACCTCCGCCGTGTGCTTGCCCTGCGGCACCTGGGCCGTGAGGATTTCGGTGACCGGCCCGCTCACCGTGTGCAGGTGCGTGAACCGGCGTGCGCGCAGCAGCTGCGGCAGCACGCCGACCACGAACACCAGCGTGCAGATGGCGGCCGCGTACCCCGCCATGAACAGGCCGAAGCCCGGGCGAAAACCGTCGGCCCACGCCGTCCCGATCGCCAGGACCGCGCCCCCCGCCAGCACGACGCCCATGAAGCGGCGGTCCGAGCGTCCGGCGCGCCGACGGTCGCGCGAGGTGGCCGGCCGCTCGGTGCGCGTGGCCTGGCGTGCCATCGGATAACGCGTGCGCAGCAGCAGATGCACGGCGTTGTCGCGCGCCACGCATTCGATCTCGACGGGCGCCTGCGCCAGGTGCCGCACCGCCGTCAGCGGCCGGCCCACGGCGTGGCTGCGAGGCGCGTCCAGGCCCAGCACCGGCACGACGTCGATGTGGAACTGGCCGTCGACCGTGTAGCGCAGCGCGCCGCCGGGCAGGGCGGCCACGTGGTCCACGGTGCCGGCCACGGTGAACTTGCTGTTTTTCGCCAGGGCCTCGCGGGTGGCCTGGGCCCGGCGCCGGTCGATCCGCGCCCGATGGGTGAACAGCCACACGCCCAGCAGCAAGGTGCCCAGCGCCGCCGCGTTCATCGCCAGGGCTAGGCCCGCCGGGGCGCCGGGAAGCCGCCCGATCACCACGAAGACGAGGGCGCAACCCGCCAGCAGCACGGCCAGCACCGTCAGGCCGGCGGCCGGGGTGCGCGCGGCAAGGTCGACGCGCCGCAGCATCTCGACATCGTCGGGTGTCAGGGGCTGCGACGTGGGGGCCGGCATCGGCGCAGTGTAGGGCGGCAGTGCCACAATTTGGGCATGTCCTCGCTCCCTCGCGTTTCCATCCAGACGGCCGACTTCGACGCCGGTGCCGAGATCGCCGCCCTGCGCGCGGCCGACGCGCGCGTCGGCGCCGTCTGCAGCTTCATCGGCACGGTCAGAGACCGCAACGACGGCAGCACCATCGCGTCGATGGAGCTGGAGCACTATCCCGGCATGACCGAGAAGGCCATCGAGGCCATGATCGACGAGGCTCACAAGCGCTTCGACATCCTCGGCGCGCGCGTGATCCACCGCGTGGGGCTGCTGCAGCCGCTGGACCAGATCATGATGGTGGCGGTGGTGTCCGCCCACCGCGGCCAGAGCTTCCAGGCCTGCGAGTTCCTGATGGACTACCTGAAGACCCAGGCCCCGTTCTGGAAGAAGGAGCAGACGCCCGAGGGCGCGCGCTGGGTCGATGCCCGCGTCACCGACGACGAGGCGCTGGCGCGCTGGGGCATCGCGGCCTCGAATAGCGCCACCTGAGCGGCGCGTTCGAGACTCAGGGCGCGATCAGTGCCGAGGTCGCCAGCGCCTTGGCTTCCGCACCGCAATCTTGAGCGGGCACCGCACCTGCCGCGCGTGCCTTTGCGATCTCCGACCGGGCGCCCGCCATCTGCGCCTGGAACACCGGGTTCGTGTGCAGCTTCGCCACGGTCGCCGCGCCGACCAGCCGACCGTTCTCGACGTCGCTCTGCCAGTGCACGCCGCAGATCGCGCGGCTCTGCGAGAAGGCCCGGCCGCGCTGCAGCAGCGCATCGGCGCGTTCGGGGGCGAGTTCGGTCAGCACCAGCGCCCAGGCCCAGCCCACGGCCGAGTGGCCCGAGGGGTAGGAGCCGTCCTTGGCCAGCGAGGCCTCTTCGGCGGGCGTGCAGCTGCCGGTCTTGAAGGCGACGAAGGGGCGTGTGCGGTTGTAGGTGTTCTTGGCCTTGTAGGTGGCCGTGCCGGCGTCGGCCAGCGTGCGGCGCAGCAGCATGTTCAGGTTCGGCGTGGCTTGCTCGGAGATCGGCATGCCCAGCGCGCACGAGAACACCTCGGCGGCCTTCGGAAACTTGAGGTTGGCGTCCTGCACCGCCAGTGCGCCGCGCGGCGTGCCCTGCAGGGCCGTGAGCGCGCGGAAGGTGGCGCCGTCGGCCGCCAGCGCGGCCGAGCCCTCGGCCGGGGGCGCCGGCAGCAAGGCGAGGCTGTCGGGCAGCTCGGCCGCCGGCAGGTAGCCCTTGAGGTAGCCCGAACCCGGGCGCAATTCGCCGACTTCGGCGGGGGAGATCGGCGCGGTGCTGCCGCAGGCGCCGAGCAGCAGCGCGGCCGCCAGCGAGGCGGCGAGGGTCGTGAATCGCATGAGGGATGTGTCTCCGGCTTTGTTGTTGGAAGGCGAGGGCCCATCGTAGAGGGGCTCCGCCCGGCCGGAAGATCACCCAGGTGACGGCCGTGCCGGGCCGTACCAGGTCGCGCAGCTCAGGGCTTGAAGCCGCTCGCCTGGATGATCTTTTCCCAGGTCTGCGTGTAGGTGCGCACGCGGCCCGCGAACTGGCCCTGGGGCTCGTAGCCGACCGTCAGGCCCATGGTGGTGAGCTTCTGCTTCACGTCGGGCATGGCCAGCACCTTCTGCAGCGCGTCGCCATACTTGTCGATGACGGCTTGCGGCGTGCCCACCGGCGCGAAGATGCCGTAGTAGGGCAGGTCTTCCAGGTTCGCAAAGCCCAGCTCGGTGAAGGTCGGCACGTTCGGCAGCAGGGCCTGGCGCTTGGCGCCGATGGAGGCCACGATGCGCACCTTGCCCGCGCGGTGGTTCTCGATGAAGTCGGGCACCGAGGCGATGCCCGCCGTGATCTGGTTGCCCAGCATGTCGGCCGTCATGGGCGCGCTGCCGCGGTAGGGCGCGGGCTGCACGTCGATCTTGTACTTGTCCGAGATCATCTTCACGAGGAACTCGGGGATCGACGCCGGCGCCGGCACACCGATCGTTTCCTTGCCGCCCTTTTGCGTGCGGATCCACTTCACGTACTCGTCGATGCTCTTGGCCGGCGTGCCGCCCGACACCGCCAGCACGTTGGCAAAGGTGGCAAAGCCGGCCACGGGCACGAAGTCGGTCGCGGGGTTGAAGCCCGGGTTCTTCACCACCTGCGGCAGGATCGAGATCGAGTGGTCATGCGACAGGAACAGCGTGTGGCCGTCGGCCGGCGCGGCCTTCAGCGCCTGCGCCGCGATCTGGCCGCCTGCACCTGCGCGGTTCTCGACCACCACGGGCACGCCCAGCACGTCCTTGAGCTTTTCGCCCAGGGTGCGCGCAATGGCGTCGGTGCCCGCGCCGGCGGGAAAGCCCACCAAGAGGCGCACCGGCGTGCCGCTCTGGGCCTGTGCCAGGCCGGCCATGCCCATGGCCGCAGCCAAGAGACCCACGCTGAACGCGCGGCGCATCGGTTGGACGCGCTGCATTGAAAAAACCATGATCGACTCCATTCGAAGAAAGAGAGAAATGCCTACGGCAGGAAGGTGCGGGGCCCGGTGCAATACCCGTGCCCAGGGTGCAAATCCGATTCGCAACCTTGAATCGTGCCCGAACAGCCCTATTTTGGATGCAGGAATACCACCATGCGACAAGACAAACTCACCACCAAATTTCAGGAAGCACTGAGCGACGCCCAGTCGCTCGCCCTTGGCAGCGACAACGCCTACATCGAACCGGCCCACCTGCTGGTCGCGATGCTGCGCCAGGACGACGGCCCGCGCGCCCTGCTGGAGCGTGCCGGCGTCAACGTGCCCGGGCTGCTGCAGGCCGCCGAAGGCGCCATCAAGAAACTGCCCCAGGTGCAGGGCCACGACATCGTGCAGGTCGGCCCCGAGCTGGGCAAGCTGCTGCAGGCGACCGAGAAGGAAGCCATCAAGCGCAATGACCAGTTCATCGCGGGCGAACTCTTTCTGCTCGCCGTGGCCGACAGCAAGGCCGACATCGGCAAGATCGCCAAGGACAACGGCCTGAGCCGCAAGTCGCTCGAGGCCGCCATCGAGGCCGTGCGCGGTGGGCAGGGCGTGAACAGCGCCGACGCCGAAGGCCAGCGCGAAGCCCTCAAGAAATACTGCCTGGACCTCACCGAGCGCGCCCGCCTGGGCAAGCTCGACCCGGTCATCGGCCGCGACGAGGAAATCCGCCGCGCCATCCAGGTGCTGCAACGCCGCACCAAGAACAACCCCGTGCTCATCGGCGAACCCGGCGTGGGCAAGACCGCCATCGTCGAAGGCCTGGCCCAGCGCATCGTCGCGGGCGAAGTGCCCGAGTCGCTGAAGGGCAAACGCGTGCTGTCGCTCGACATGGCCGCGCTGCTGGCCGGTGCCAAGTTCCGCGGCGAGTTCGAAGAGCGCCTGAAGACCGTGCTCAACGAACTCGCGAAGGACGAAGGCCAGACCATCGTCTTCATCGACGAGCTGCACACCATGGTCGGTGCCGGCAAGGCCGAAGGCGCGATGGACGCGGGCAACATGCTCAAGCCCGCGCTCGCGCGCGGCGAGCTGCACTGCGTGGGTGCCACCACCCTGGACGAGTACCGCAAGTACATCGAGAAGGACGCCGCGCTGGAGCGCCGCTTCCAGAAGATCATCGTGGGCGAGCCCAGCGTCGAGGCCACCATCGCCATCCTGCGCGGTCTGCAGGAGAAGTACGAAGTGCACCACGGCGTGCAGATCACCGACCCGGCCATCGTGGCCGCGGCCGAATTGAGTGACCGTTACATCACCGACCGCTTCCTGCCCGACAAGGCCATCGACCTCATCGACGAAGCCGCGGCCAAGATCAAGATCGAGATGGACTCCAAGCCCGAGGTCATGGACCGCCTCGACCGGCGTCTGATCCAGCTGCAGATCGAGCGCGAAGCCGTGCGCCGCGAAAAGGACGAAGCCTCGCAGAAGCGCTTCGGCCTCATCGAGGACGAGATCACCAAGCTGCAAAAGGAAATCGCCGACTACGACGAGATCTGGCAGGCCGAGAAGGCCCAGGCCCAGGGCAGCGCGCACGTGCGCGAAGACATCGACAAGATCAAGTTCCAGATCGAAGAGTGGAAGCGCAAGGGCGACTTCAACAAGGTCGCCGAGCTGCAATACGGCCAGCTGCCGGCGCTCGAGAAGCGCCTGAAGGAAGCCGAGGAAAGCGAAGCGAGCAAGGGCAAGTCCAGTGCGCCCACGCTGCTGCGCACGCAGGTCGGTTCGGAAGAAATCGCCGAGGTCGTGGCGCGCGCCACCGGCATCCCGGTCGCCAAGCTCATGCAGGGCGAGCGCGACAAGCTGCTCGTCATGGAAGACAAGCTGCACGAACGCGTGGTCGGCCAGGACGAGGCCATCGGTGCGGTCGCCAATGCGATCCGCCGCTCGCGTTCGGGCCTCTCCGATCCGAACCGCCCCACGGGTTCGTTCCTGTTCCTCGGCCCCACGGGCGTGGGCAAGACCGAACTGTGCAAGGCGCTCGCGGGCTTCCTGTTCGACAGCGAAGACCACCTGATCCGCATCGACATGAGCGAGTTCATGGAGAAGCATTCGGTCGCCCGCCTCATCGGCGCGCCGCCGGGCTACGTGGGCTATGAAGAGGGCGGCTACCTCACGGAAGCCGTGCGCCGCAAGCCCTACAGCGTGGTGCTGCTCGACGAGGTCGAGAAGGCCCACCCCGACGTGTTCAACGTGCTGCTGCAGGTGCTCGACGACGGTCGCCTCACGGACGGCCAGGGCCGCACCGTGGACTTCAAGAACACCGTGATCGTGATGACCAGCAACATCGGCTCGCCGATCATCCAGGCGATGGTGGGCCAGCCGAGCGAGGAGATCAAGGAGGCGGTGTGGGACGAGCTGAAGAACTACTTCCGCCCCGAGTTCCTGAACCGCATCGACGAGACCGTCGTGTTCCACGCGCTCGACGCGAAGAACATCGAATCGATCGCCGCGATCCAGCTCAAGGTGCTGCAGGCGCGCCTGGCGAAGATGGACCTGGGCCTGCAGGTGTCGCCTGCGGCGCTGGCCGAGATCGCCAAGGTCGGCTTCGACCCGGTGTTCGGTGCGCGTCCGCTCAAGCGCGCGATCCAGCAGCGCATCGAGAACCCGCTCTCGAAGCTGTTGCTGGACGGCAGCTTCGGGCCGAAGGACACGATCGAGGTCGAAACCGACCCGATCCAGTCGCCGGGCCAGTTCTCGTTCCGCAAGGGCGGGGAACCAACGGCGGCTGCATCGGCCTAAAGTCGGATGATGAACTTCATTCTTCGCGTCATTCTTCTGCTCCTGGGGCTGGTCTTCGCGGCCAGCCTGGCCGTGGCGGCCCTGCTGCTGGCGGCGGTATGGGGTGTGCGCTACGCCTGGGGGCGCCTCACGGGCAAGCCCGTGACGCCCTGGGTCATGCGTTTCAACCCGCGCTCGGGCTTCGACCGATTTCGCCATGCGGCACAACAGCCGGCCGAGCCCACGGCGGCCGACGTGGTCAGCGCCCGTGCGCGCGGCGAGTCGGTGCGCAGCCCGGTCGTGCTGGGCCCGGCCGACGATGTGACCGACGTGCGGGCCCGCCCCGTGCGCGGCGACTGAGCTTCTTGCTTCCCGATCAGGCGCTGTACAGCGCCTCGATCTCGTTGGCGTAGGCCTTGTAGATGCTGGAGCGCCGCACCTTCATGGTTGCGGTGACTTCACCGTCGTCATGGTCCAACTCTTTGGTGAGCAGATGAAAACGTCTGATCTGCGACACCTGCGCCAGCTTCCCGTTGCCGCGCGCCACTTCGGCCTCGATCAGCGCGCGCACCTTGGGTTCTTCCACCAGCGAGCGGAAATGCGTGAACGGCAGGCGCTGGGCTTCGGCCCATTTGCCGACCGTTTCGTAGTCGATCTGCAGCAGCGCGCCGACGAACTTGCGGCCGTCCGCCACCACGATGCATTCCTTGATGAAGGGGCTGCCCTTCATGGTGTTCTCGATCTCCGAGGGCGTGAGGTTCTTGCCGCCGGCGGTGATCATGATGTCCTTCAGCCGGTCGACGATGCGCAGCTGCCCGCCGGCTTCCTCGCGCACCACGTCGCCCGTGTGCAGCCAGCCATCGCGGATCGATGAGGCCGTGGCCTCGGGGTTCTTGTAGTAGCCCTCGAACACCATGTCGCCGCGCACCAGCAGCTCGCCGGCTTCGCCCACGCGGTGCTCGGTGCCCAGCGTCGGTGGCCCGACGGTGCCGATGGTCACGGCGTCCGCGCGGTGGCCCGAGACCATGCCGGTCGATTCGGTGAGGCCGTACACCTCGACCAGCGGCACGCCCAGCGTGCGAAAGAAGCGCACCACGTCCGCGGGAATCGGCGCGGCGCCCGTGAGCGCGATGCGCACGCGGCGCAGGCCGATGAAGTTCTGCAGCGCGCGCAGTACGGTCCAGTAGGCGAGGGCGAAGCGGCCGCGCTCGGCCAGCGTCCAGGCGCTGCGCGGCTTCTCGGCCAGCGGCGCGCAGGCCTCGATGGCCTTGTGGAACAGGGCGCGCTGCAGCCGCCCGGTTTCCTGCATCTTGATGCTGATGCCCGCGTGCAGCTTTTCCCAGATGCGCGGCACGCCGAGGAACATGGTGGGCGCCACCTCGCGCAGGTCTTCCTGCACGGTGCGGATCGATTCGCCGAAGTTGACCTGCGAGCCCAGGTACAGCGGCACGAAGGCCGTGAGCATCTGCTCGGCGACGTGGCACAGCGGCAGGTACGACAGGTGCGTGGTGCTGCCGTCGAGCCCGAGCCGATCGACGATGCCGGGCACGACCCCGCGGATGTTGCGGTACGAAATCATCGCGCCCTTGGGCTTGCCCGTGGAGCCCGAGGTGTAGATCATCAAACCGATGTCGGCCAGCGTCTGGCGCTGCAGCGCGGCGTCGATGAGCGCGGTGCCGTCGCGTGCCAGCACCTCGGTGCCGGCCTGCTCGACTTCCGCAAAGGTCGCGATGCGTTCGCGCACTTCGGGTGGGTAGCTCGCGAGGCCCTTGGTCTCGATCACGACGATCTTGCGCAGGCGCGGCAACTGGTCGAGGGCGTCGAGCACCTTGTCGGTCTGCTCCTGGTCCTCGCAGACGATCACCTCGATGTCCGCATGGCCGACCACGTAGGCGACCTCGTTGCTCGGGCTGGTGGGGTACACGCCCACGGTCACGGCGCCGATGAGCCCCGCGCCCATCTGCGCGAGCAGCCACTCGACGCGGTTCTCCGAGATCACGCCCAGGTGCCCGCCGGGCGCGAGGCCCATCGCGTGCAGGCCCAGGCCGAAGCGGCTGGCGCGCTGCAGGTAGCCGGCCCAGTCCAGCGGGTGCCAGATGCCGAAGTCCTTCTGCCGGATCGCGATGCGCTGCGGCTGCAGGCGTGCCTGCTCGCGCAGCATCTGCGGCAGCGTGAGCGAAGGGAGCGGGTTCGTCGTCATGACAGCCAGCGCTTGCGGCGCTTGTAGTGCTTCAGCTCGCGGAAGCTGCGCGATTCGCCGCTGCCGCCCACGCCCAGGTAAAACTCGCGCACATCGGGGTCGGCCGCGAGGCGCTCGGCGCTGCCGTCGATCACGACCTTGCCGCTTTCCATGATGTAGCCCGTGTGGGCGATGGCCAGTGCCACGCTGGCGTTCTGTTCCACCAGCAGCATCGAGGTGCCGCGCTCGGCGTTGATGCGCGCGATGATCGTGAAGATGTCTTCGACGAGCTTGGGCGACAGGCCCAGCGAGGGCTCGTCGAGCAATATCAATTGAGGCTGCGCCACCAGCGCACGCCCGATGGCGAGCATCTGCTGCTCGCCGCCCGAAAGATAGCCCGCAAGGCCCTTGCGGCGCTCGTGCAGGCGAGGGAAGTAGGCATAGACGTCGTCGAAGTTGCGCGACGCCGGCGCGACGCCCGTGCGCCCGGTCAGCGCGTAGGTCGCGGCGACCAGGTTCTCTTCGACCGTGAGGTCCTCGAACACGCGCCGGCCTTCCATCACATGGCTCAGGCCGCGCCGCACCAGCTGCTGCGGCGCGAGCCGCTCGGTCGGTGCGCCATCGAACACGATGCGTCCGGCCTCGACCTCGCCGTCTTCCAGCGCGAGCAGGCCCGACACCGCCTTCAGCGTGGTCGACTTGCCCGCGCCGTTGCTGCCCAGCAGCGCCACGATCTGTCCGCGCGGCACGGCCAGCGACAGGCCGCGCAGCACCTGCACGACCTTGTTGTAGACCACCTCGATGTTGTTGACCTCCAGAACGAGGTCAGGCGGTGCCGCGCGCGCGTCCATCGTGTCGATCGATCAGTTCAGTGCGATCCAGTCCGACGCCGGCACCATCTTCTGGGCCTTCATGTCGGCCTTGTAGACGCGGCCCACGGGAATCGAATTGCCCTTGATGGTGATCGGCGTGCCGATGATCCCGCCGGTGTCGAAGTCCTTGATGGTGTTGAGCGCGGCCTTCAGGTTCTTGCCGTCCAGCGGCTTGCCGGCGTCGAGCGTGCGCTTGGCGGCCTCGGTGAACAGCATCGCCGTGAGGAAGCCCTGCGTGTAGGCCGTGCTCTGGTACTCGGGCCGCAGCGCGCGGATCTTGTCGAGCATCGGCGCCTTGGCCGAGGTGTCGTAGTAGTAGCGGTAGGGCATGACGCCCATGAAGCCGTCGCCGCCTTCGCCCATCTTCATGACGGTGGAGCTGTCCATGGTCCAGAAGGTGCCCATCCACTTGCTGGTCATGCCCATCTGCTTGCCCTGCTGCACGAACTCGGGAATGGGCGCCAGGATGTAGCCGTGGAAGATCGTGTAGTCGGGCGCGGCGCGGCGCAGCTTGATGACCTCGGTCGACACGTCGACGCTGCCCGCGGGCGTCATGAGCTTCACCGGCACGCTCAGGCCCAGCTTCTTGGCAGCGGCTTCGCTGGCCTCGATGGGGTCGCGGCCGAACTCGGAGTCGGAGTACACGAAGGCCACCTTCGCGCCCGGCTTTTCCTTGGCGATGTGGCGCAGCAGGATGCCGATCTGCTCGGTGTAGTCGGGGCCGACCAGGAACTGATTCGGGTACTTGGCCGGGTCGTTGAGCTCGGTGGCGAACGAGGCGCCCGCCATCAAAATCTGGCCGCCGCGGTCCAGCTCGGGGTTGATGGTCTTGGAGAAACCGGTGGAGTCGCCGTAGTAGAGGTTGACCTTGTTCTGGCTCGTGATCTTCTTGAAGGCCGCCACCGACACGTCGACCTTGTAGCCCGTGTCTTCCGGCACGTAGCGCAGCTTGCGGCCCTTGATGCCGCCCGCGTCGTTGACCATCTTCACGTAGTCGGCAATGCCGGCGTTGATGCCCACGCCCGCGAAGGCGAACACGCCGGTCATCGGGATCGAGCCGCCGATGACGATGTCTTCGTTGCCTTGCGCGTTCGCCGCGAACGGCACGGCGGCGGCCAGGCCCGCGGCGATCAGCAGGGCGCGGCGCTGGGGGGAAAGCTTCTTCGTTGTCTTGGGCATGTGTGTCTCCTGGTTCTAGTTACGAAACGGCCATAGATGGAAAAAGCGGCGCAGGCGCCGCCACACTTCTGCGAGCCCGTGCGGCTCGAACACCAGAAATCCGACGATCAGCAGGCCGAAGACGACGGTGCGCACCGGCGAGAGGAACACGGTCATCTCGACGCCGCCCGGCAGCAGGTCGACCACCAGCTTGAGCAGCTCGGGCACCATGGTCATGAACACGGCGCCGAAGATGCCGCCCGGGATGGTGCCCATGCCGCCGACGATGATGGCGGCCAGGAAGAAGATCGACATCAGGAGCGGAAAGCTCTCGGGCGTGACCACGCGGAAGAAGTAGGCCCACAGGCCACCCGCCACGCCCGCGTAGAACGACGACAGCCCGAAGGACAGCAGCTTGTAGCGCAGCAGCGGAATGCCCAGCACCTCGGCCGAGATGTCGCGGTCGCGGATGGCGATGAAGGCGCGCCCCACGCGCGTGCGAAACAGGTTGGCCGCACCGAGCACCATGAGCACCATCACCGGCACGATCACCCAGTACAGGCGAAACGAGGTGTCCAGCGGCAGGCCGAAGAGCTGCGCGGGCGGCAGCGAGATGCCGGTGGTGCCGCCCGTGAGCTTGAGGTTGGCGAACAGAAAGTGCGTGATGAACGACGCGGCGATGGTCGCGATGGCCAGGTACAGGCCCTTCACGCGCAGCGACGGGATGCCGACGACGAGCCCGCCGAGCATGGCGACCACGCCGCCCGCGAGGATGTTCAGCAGGAAGGGCGTGCCCAGCCGCGTCTGCATGATCGCGACGGTGTACGCACCCAGCCCCATGAACGCGGCCTGGCCCAGGCTCACGAGGCCCGTGTAGCCCGTGAGGATGTTCAGGCCCGTGGCGCTTGCGACGTTGATGGCGACGAGGCACGCGAGGTACAGCCAGTAGTCGCTGGCCATGAAGGGAAACAGCACCAGCAGTGCCGTGCCGATCGCGAGCCACACCTTCTGCGTGCGCGAATCGAACAGCGCCGCGTCGGCGATGTAGCTTTGCTTGAGGGTGCCGATGCGCATGGCTAGAGCCTCTCGATCTCGTGCGTGCCGAAGAGCCCGTACGGCCGCACCATCAGCACGAACACCAGCACGATGAAGGTGGCGAGCAGCTTGTATTCGCCGCCCAGGTAGGAGCCGGCCAGCGCCTCGATCAGCCCGATGAGCACGCCGCCGACGAGTGCGCCCAGCACGCTGTCGAGCCCGCCGACGATCACCACCACCAGCACCGACAGCCCGAACACGCCCATCGACGACGAGATGCCGCCGATGGCGCCCACGATGATGCCGGCCACCGCCGCGATCATGGCCGAGGCCACCCAGGCCAGCGAGAACACGCGCGGCACGTGGATGCCCATCGAGTACGCAGCGGCCTGGTCCGAGGCCGTGGCCCGCAGCGCCACGCCGCCACGCCAGAAGCGGAACAGCAGCAGCACGAGCCCGATCAGCACCACGGCGATCAGCGCGCCGTAGGCGATCTTGGGCGCCAGGAAGGCCTCGCCGATCATCACGGGCGTGTTGGGCAGGAACTCGGGCAGGCGGCGCTGGTCGGCGGTCCAGATGATTTCGACCAGCCCGACGAGGATCGACGCGAGACCGACCGTCACCATGAACACCGAGATCGGCGGCTCGCCTAGCAGCGGGCGGATCATGGTGCGCTCGATCACCGCGCCCAGCAGGCCGGTGCCGATCACCGAGCCCAGCACCGCCATCCAGATCGGCAGCGAGAAGCTCGCGGCGAAGGTGAAGAACAGGTAGGCGCCGACCATCAGCATCTCGCCGATGGCGATGTTGACCACGCGCGTCGCCTTGTAGACCAGCACGAAGGCCAGCGCCGCCAGCGCATACAGGCCGCCGCCGGCGATGCCGGTGAGTGCGATCTCGAAGAGGTAAGCCCAATCCATCAGGCGGCTCCCACGGCAGCTTCGCCGCGCAGCCGGCGACGCAGCTCGCCCACGTCGCCTGCGCCGAGGTAGGCGCGGATCACTTCCGGGTCGGCCTGCACCTGCGCGGGCGTGCCTTGCGCGATGACCTGGCCGAAGTTGAGCACCACCACGTGGTCCGACAGGTCCATCACCATGCCCATGTCGTGCTCCACCATCAGCACCGTGATGCCCCACTCGCGCCGCACGTCGAGGATGAAGCGCGCCATGTCTTCGGTTTCTTCGCGGTTCATGCCGGCCACGGGTTCGTCGAGCATCAGCACCTTGGGCTGCATGGCCAGCGCACGCGCCATTTCCACGCGCTTCTGCAGGCCGTAGGGCAGGGCGGCCACCGAGGCGTGGCGGATGTGGTCGATCTCGAGGAAATCGATGATGCGTTCTTCGACGTCGCGGCGCAGCTCGGCCTCTTCGCGGCGTGCCCGGCCCAGGTAGAAGAGGGCGTCGAACACATTGGTCTTCAGGTGCGCGTGGCGCCCGAGCTTGATGTTGTCGAGCACGGTCATGCCGCGGAACAGCGCGATGTTCTGGAAGCTGCGCGCCAAGCCGAGCGCGGCGCGCTTGGGGGCGGGCAGGCGGGTGATGTCGGCGCCCTCGAACAGCACGCGGCCCTGCGAGGGCTTGTAGAAGCCCGAGATGGTGTTGAACAGCGAGGTCTTGCCCGCGCCGTTGGGCCCGATCACCGCGGTGATGGAGCCGGGCGCGACGCTGAAGCCGACGTTGGTCAAGGCCTTCACCCCGCCGAATGCCAGCGTCAACGCCTCGGCCTGCAGCACCGGGGCCGTGGCGGAAGGTGCGGACATGGAGGTATCCCGTCGAGTCTCGTCAGGCATGGCTAAGGGGCGCGCCGCAAGGTCAGGGTTTGTGTCCAGCAGCGAAATGCTACTGGCCCGTAAAATTCCTACTGGCCGGTAATGTCCGTGTTCGCCGCAGTTCGCGGCATCGGGACTTTCCCCGCCCGCACAAACCCCATGCCCCGTTCCACCGCCGTTCCTGCTTCAGCCTCCCCGTGGGCGCCTGCCGACCGCCGTGCGCAGCAGCGCGAGGTCAAGCGCATGGCCGTGTTGCGCACGGCTGCCCAGCTCTTCAACGAGCGCGGCTTCCACGCGACCTCGCTCGACGACATTGCCGAGCGACTCAACGTGAGCAAGCCCACGCTGTACTACTACATCGAGAACAAGGACCAGATCCTGCTCGAGTGCGTGAAGATGGCGCTGGACCTCATGCAGACCGGCATCGGCGAGGTGCGCGCCGCGGGCGGCAGCGCGATCGACCAGCTCAAGGCCTGCATGCGCATCTACTCGGGCGTGGTCACGCAGGACTTCGGCATGTGCGTGATCCGCATCGGCGAAGACCCGCTGCCCGATCCGCTCAAGAAGGAACTGCGCCGCCTCAAGGCCGGCATCGACGGGCATTTCCGCCGCCTCATCGAGGAGGGCGTGGCCGAAGGCGCGCTCGCGCCCTGCGACCCGAAGATGGCGGCCTTCATGCTGGCCGGCGCGCTGAGCTGGATCGGCCGCTGGTACCGCCCCGACGGCGACCTCACGCCCGACCAGATCGCCGACCAGGGCATCGAGCTGCTGCTCAACGGCGTGCTGCAGCGCGCCCCAACGAAAGCGAACCCATGACTTCAGAGACTTCTTCTTCGCCCCTCCTGGTGGGCCGCGAAGGCGCGGTGGCCACGCTGCGCTTCAACCGGCCGGCCGCGCTCAATGCCATCGACGTGCCGATGGCCACCGCCTTCCTCGCCGCCGCCCGCACCCTGGCTGCCGACAGGAGCGTGCGCGCCGTGCTGCTGAGCGGCGCGGGCAAGGGCTTCATGGCCGGCGGCGACCTCGGCGTGCTCAGCGCCGACCCGAAGCAGGGCGCGGCCGACCTCATCGGCCCGCTGCATGAAGCGCTGACCGTGCTCGACGCCATGGACGCGCCGCTGGTCGCGCAGGTGCACGGCGTGGCGGCCGGCGCCGGCCTGAGCCTGATGCTGCAGGCCGACTTCGTGCTCGCGGCCGAGGGCACGCGCTTCAACCTGGCGTACGTGAACGTCGGCACCAGCTGCGACGTCGGTGCCTCGTGGGCGCTGCCGCGCCTGGTCGGCATGCGCCGCGCGCTGGAGATCGCGATGCTCGGCGACACCTACGACACCGCCGCCGCCGAGCGTATGGGCCTCATCAACCGCGTGGTGCCCGCGGCCGAGCTCGAAGCCGAGGCGATGGCGCTCGCGCAGCGGCTGGCCAAGGGCCCGACCGTGGCGCTGGGCCACCTGCGCCGGCTGATGCGTGGCTCGCTCGACCGCGACCTGGCGAGCCAGCTCGACGCCGAGTCGGCCGCGTTCCAGTCGTGCGCCGCCACCGCCGATTTCCGCATCGGCCTCGATGCCTTTTTCGGCAAGAAGCCCGCGGCCTTCACCGGCCGCTGAAGCATTCGCTGTTTTCGTTTTTTCAATCTAGGAGATCCATCCCATGACTTCACGCGACATCTTCGTGGTCGGCACCGCCCGCACCGCCATCGGCACCTTCGGCGGCGCGCTCAAGGACGTGCCCAACACGCAACTGGCCACCACCGCCGTCAAGGCCGCCATCGAGCGCAGCGGCGTGGCCGCCGACGCCATCGGCCATGTGGTCATGGGCAACGTGATCCCCACCGACGTGAAGGACGCCTACCTGAGCCGCGTGGCCGCCATCGACGCGGGCTGCCCGATCGAGACGCCGGCCTTCAACGTCAACCGCCTGTGCGGCTCGGGCCTGCAGGCCATCGTGTCGGCGGCGCAGGCCATTGCGTTGGGCGACTGCGACATCGCCATCGGCGGCGGCTCCGAATCGATGAGCCGCGGCCCGTACTTCGACACCTCGGCCCGCTACGGCGCACGCATGGGCGACGCGGTGCTGGTCGACTACATGCTGGGCATCCTGCACGACCCGTGGGAGAAGATCCACATGGGCATCACGGCCGAGAACGTGGCCGCGCGCTACGGCATCACGCGCGAGCAGATGGACGAACTGGCCGTGACCAGCCAGCAGCGCGCCGCCGCCGCCATTGCCGCGGGCCGCTTCAAGGATCAGATCGTTCCGGTCGAGGTGAAGACGCGCAAGGGCGTCGTGCTGTTCGACACCGACGAGCACGTGCGCGCCGACACCACCGTCGACACGCTGTCGAAGATGAAGCCCGCCTTCAAGAAGGACGGCCTCGTGACCGCCGGCAACGCCTCGGGCATCAACGACGGCGCCGCCGCCGTGGTGCTGGCCGAAGGTGGCCGCGTGAAGGCGCTGGGCCTGAAGCCGCTGGCGCGCCTCGTGGGCTATGCGCACGCGGGCGTCGAGCCGGCGTACATGGGCATCGGCCCGGTGCCGGCCACGCGCAAGGTGCTGGAGCGCACGGGCCTGAAGGTCGGCGACTTCGATGTGATCGAGTCGAACGAAGCTTTTGCGGCGCAGGCCTGCGCGGTCATCAAGGAGCTGGGCTTCGATCCCGCCAAGGTGAACCCCAACGGCTCCGGCATTTCGCTGGGCCACCCGGTGGGCGCGACCGGCGCGATCATCACGACGAAGGCGATCGCCGAGCTGCACCGCACCGGCGGCCGCTATGCGCTCGTCACGATGTGCATCGGTGGCGGCCAAGGTATTGCCGCCGTCTTCGAGCGCGTTTGAGGGCACACTCGCGGGCATGCTCCGCCCCCCACTCCTGATCGACCCCGACGAAGTCGAGATCAGCGCCATCCGTGCGCAGGGTGCGGGCGGGCAGAACGTCAACAAGGTGTCGAGCGCGGTGCACCTGCGCTACGACATTCACGCCAGCTCGCTGCCCGCCGACGTGAAGGAGCGGCTGCTCGCCCTGCGCGACAGCCGCATCACGCAGGAAGGCGTGTTCGTGCTCAAGGCGCAGCAGCACCGCACGCAGGAGATGAACCGCGCCGACGCGCTCGCGCGGCTGCAGGCGGTGATCGACAGCGTGGCCACGCCGCCGCGCGTGCGGCGCGCCACCAAGCCCACCTACGGTTCGAAGCAGCGCCGGCTCGAAGGCAAGAGCCAGCGTTCGCAGATCAAGAGCCTGCGCGGGCGGGTGCAGGACTGACGGGCTTGTCGCCGCGCAGCCGCTTGATCTGCAGCGTCACGCCGACCACGTACAGCGCGCCGAGCACCGCGGTGATCGCCTTCAGTTCGGGCGCCTCGGCGTTCGGCAGCAGCGGCGCGCCCAGCGGAAAGCGCGTCAGCGTCTCGGTGAAGGCCGGAATCCAGTGGAAGAGAAAGCTCGCCGAATAGGCGACGGCTTCGATGTAGCGCGACTTTGGCCCGAGCCGCCCGTACCCCGCCAGCGCGCCGACGGCCAGCGCCACCAAAGTGATGATGCCCAGCGCATGCGGCTTGCCGAAGCCGCCGTGCTGGAAGATGCCGAAGCCCGTGAGGCAGGTCAGCACCGTGGCCCAGACGAAGACCTGGCCCAGGCCGGTGCGCAGGGTGATTTCCTTGTAGCGCAGCAGGGCCCAGATGCCTGCGAACACGGCGATCAGGCTGATCGCGGTGTGAACCGTGCCGAGTGACGTCAATCCAAGCCATCCTGTGGGTGCCATGCGGATCTCCTCGTGGTCGTGGTGCGGCATTCTGGCGCGGCGCCCGCCTTTTTGCCATGTGTGCCCATTCGTTTCAGGGCAGGTCTTCCGGCCCGCCCCGAGCGCTGTGTCACCTTCGGCAAGCACAATCGGGGCCATGAGTGTTTTTGTTCGTCGCACGGGAATGGTGCTGCTGATGGCTGTCGCGGGCAGCCTGCTGTCCGCCTGCAGCCCGGACGCGGCCCAGGGGCAGGGCGCGGCCAGCGCGCCGGCCGCGCAGGAGATGGCCTGGGACGCGCTGGTGCCCAAGGAGTGGGACCCGACCCAGCGCTACCGCAACATCAGCCTCGAAGCGCTGCGCGACAACGACCCGCGCGCGATCCAGATGCTCGACGAGATGCGGGCCGTCTGGGACAACGCGCCGGTCAACGTCGCGCTCGACGGCAAGCCCGCCAGGCTCTCGGGTTTCGTCGTGCCGCTCGATGCCACGCAAGACGGCATCCGCGAGTTTTTGCTGGTGCCGTATTTCGGCGCCTGCATCCACACCCCGCCACCGCCCGCCAACCAGATCGTCCATGTGATCGCGCCCGCGCCCGTGAAGGGGCTGCACGCCATGGACACGGTGCGCGTGAGCGGCACGCTGAAGGCGGCGCGCTACGCATCGGCCGACATGGGCGTGAGCGGCTACGAGATCGCGTCGGCGGCGGTCGAGCGGGTGGCGGTCACGCAGGGGCCGTGAAGGCCGCCAGTTCGCCCAGGGCCGGCTGCAGCAGCCGGTAGCTCAGCCGCTCGGCCACCTGGAACGCGCCGAGCCCTTCATAGAACGCGATGCCCCGCGCATTCGTCGCCTTCACGGGCCAGTCGATGCGGTGGCACCCCTGGGTGACGGCGCGCGCCGCGACCCACGCCATGAGGGCGCGGCCCGCCCCGGCGCTGCGGTGGCCCGACTTCACATAGAGCTCCTTGAGCTGGCAGTGCCTGCGTTGTTCCGGTGCGAAGTCGACCAGCGAGAAGACCCAGGTGATCGCGGCCAGACCGACCACGGTGCGTGCGTCTGTCGATGCCACTACCAGCTGGTGCGGCGACCCGGGGGCGAGGAGATTGCCCAGCAGGTGCTCGCGCACCAGGTCGTGCGGCACGCGCGCGCCTTCGTTGTAGAAGGCGTGCAGTTCGGCCAGCAGCTCGATGAGCGAATCGTGTTGGGCTTCGGACACCAGATCGACGTGCATGGCATTTCCTTGGGGATGCGTCTTCGTGACTGCCGGATTCTGGCGCGTCCCGGATTCACGACGATCTTGTTACTCCCCGCTCCAGCCCTCGCGCGGCTAGATTGCCCTTCACCACTTCGAAAGGACAAGAACCATGAACCCGGCCTACACCGGCGGTTGCGCATGCGGCGCCATCCGCTACGAGATTTCAGGGGAACCCGTGTTCCAGAACGACTGCCAGTGCCTGGACTGCCAGCACAAGAGCGGCACGGGCCACGGCTCATACCTCAGCTTCGCGGGCGCAGAGGTGAAGCAGACCGGCGAGGCCACGCTGTGGAGCCTCAAGGGCGACAGCGGCAACATGAAGACGCGCGCGTTCTGCCCGACCTGCGGCTCGCCCGTGTATATGACCTTCGCGGCGATGCCCGGCGTCTTCACCGTGCATGCCGCCAGCCTGGACGACCCGGGGCGCTACCGGCCGCAGGCGGTCACGTACGCGGTGCGCGGGCACGCCTGGGACTTCCTCGACCCGGCGCTGCCGAAGTTCGAGCGGATGCCGCCGGGCTGAACTCAGCCCATGCGCTGCGACAGGAAATCGAGGAACGAGGTGATGCGCGCCGACAGCTGCGTGTTGCGGTAGTACACCGCATTGACCGGCTGGCGCACGTCGACCGTGTCCTTGGGCAGCACCTGCACCAGCGCGCCGCTGGCGCGGTCGGCGGCGGTCATGAAGTCCGACAGGCAGACGATGCCCACGCCGGCCAGCGCGAGCTGGCGCAGCGTCTCGCCGCTCGACGCGACCACGGTGGGCGCGATGGTCCATTCGTCGCCATGCACGCCGCGCAGCGGCCAGCGGTTGAGCGACTCGGGCTGGGTGAAGCCCAGCAGCGCGTGGCCGGCCAGCTCGTCGACCTTGCGCGGCTTGCCGTGGGCCTCGAGGTAGGCGGGGCTCGCGAGCACGCGCAGCCGGTGCGTGCCGAGCGGGCGCGCGTGCAGCGTGGAATCGCGCAGCGGGCCGATGCGGATCGCCACGTCGGTGCGTCGCTCCAGCAGGTCGATGGGCAGGTCGTCGGTGTCGAGTTCGAGGCTGATCTGCGGATAGAGCCGGCGGAACTCCGGCACCAGCGGCACGATGGCGTGCAGCATGAAGGGCGAGGCCGCGTTCACGCGCAGGCGCCCGGCGGGCTGCTGGCGGCGCGCGGCCATGTGCTCCTCGGCGTCGTCGATCGCGTCGAGGATGGCGCGCGTGCGCTGCAGGAAGGCGGCGCCTTCCTCGGTGAGTTCGAGCCGCCGCGTGGTGCGGCGCATCAGCGTGGTGCCGAGCTTCTGTTCGAGCCGGCTCAGCGCACGGCTGATGCCCGACACGGTCTGGCCCAGCTGGTCGGCCGCGGCGGTGATCGAGCCGGTGTCCACCACGGCGCGGAAGGCGACCAGTTCTTCGATGGTGGTTTTCATGGCGCCCGTGTGGGGGAAGAGGCGCGCGCGGTCAGGCCGCGGCTTCGGCCTCTTCGGGCATGTCGATGCGCGGCATGAACGCGGCCAGCGCCTCGGCGTCGGTGCGGTAGCTGAAGAGCATCGGCCCCGGCGCCAGCAGGCCGGCGCGTTCCAGCACCTGCATGGCGGGCAGCTTCATGCCGCTCAGGTGCAGGCGCACGCCCTTGGATTCCATCATCCGGCGGATCGAGCCGAACACCTCGGCACCGGTGATGTCGATGCGGTTGATCGGCTGCGCGAACAGGCACACGTCGGTCAGGTCGGGGCGCTCGGCCAGCGCGACTGTGAGCGCGCGTTCCAGCGTGGAGGCGGAGGCGAAGTCGAGTTCGGCGTCCATGCGCACCGCATACAGCTGCGGCGCGAGCGGCGGCAGCTTCCAGAGGTGGCGGTCGCGCAGGCTGCCGTCGGGGTGCAGGCCCACTTCGATGATGCGCGGGTGCAGGTGGCGGTACATGTAGTGCGCCAGGCTGGCGAGCAGGCCGCCCAGCACGCCCCAGTAGATGCTCGGCGCGGTGGCGATGGTGAGCACGAAGGTGCCGAAGGCGATGCCGGCTTCCAGCCGCGAAACGCGCCACAGCGCCGTGAAGCTCGACGGCTTCACCAGCCCGAGGATGGCCGTGACCACCACGGCCGCCAGCACCGCCTGGGGCACGTGGTACAGCAGCGGCATGAGCCACAGCAGCGCGCCGGCCACCACCGCCACGCTGAACAGCGTCGCCCAGCCGGTCTGCGCGCCCGCATAGAGCGTGATGGCCGAGCGCGAGAACGACGAGCTGGTGGGGAACGACCCCGTGAAGCCCGAGGCCAGCTTGGCCAGGCCCTGGCCGATCAGGTCCTGGTTTTCGTTCCACAGCGTGCCGGCGCGGCCGTTGTCGACCTTGGCGCTCGACGCGGTTTCGAGAAAGCTCACCAGCGTGATCATCAGCGCGGGCAGCACCAGCGCGCTGAAGGTGTGCGCCGACAGCAGGCCGGGCCAGTAGAACGAGGGCAGACCCGAGGGCAGGGCGCCCACCACGGCGCCGCCGCGCAGCGCGTAGTTGATGCTCCAGCTGATGGCGGCCGCGCCGGCCACCAGCGCCATCGTGGTCGGGAAGCGCGGCACCCAGCGCTTGCCCAGCCACAGCACCGCGATGCTGCCCAGGCCGAAGGCGATGGCCGTCAGGTCGGGCAGCGGCCCGCCCTGCAGCACCTGCGGGATGGTGCGGCCCGTGAAGCCCAGCAGCGCAGGCAGCTGCGAGATCGCGATCAGCACCGCCGCGCCCTGCGTGAAGCCGATCAGCACCGGCGAGTTGACCAGCCGCAGCAGCCAGCCGAAGCGCCCCGCGCCGAGCACGATCTGGATCGCGCCCGACATCAGCGTGAGCCACACCGCCATCGCCACCCACTCGTCGCTGCCCGCCACCGCCAGCGGCGCGAGCGACGCTCCCACCAGCAGGCTGGTGAGCGCGGTCGGCCCTACCGACAGCCGCTGCGACGAGCTGAACATCACGGCGATGAGCGCCGGGAACAGCGCCGCGTACACGCCCGTGACCAGCGGCATGCCGGCCAGCGCCGCATAGGCCACGCCCTGCGGCAGCACCATCAGCGCGACGGTGATGCCGGCCATGGCCTCGTTGCGCAGCAGCGCGGCGGACGGGCGGGGCCAGCCGAGGCAGGGAACCCAGCGTGCGAGGCGCTGGCGAAGGGACGGTGCGGGGGAAGAGGAGGGGGAAGCCGGATTCATGAAGCGGGGCGCGCGCACGGCGGGCACGCCGCGCGCGGAGAGCGGGAGAGAGAGAAAGAGCCTAGATCAGTGAGGTCGCGTTCTTCAGGACGTAGTCGCAGGCCTTTTCCTTGACCTTCGACGACAGCCCCTTGAGGTTGAGCGACTTGCCGTCGCCGCCCTTGAGCAGGCCCTTGGCGCCGCTCGCGAAGTCGTTTTCCTGTTTCTTCTGGCCGGTGATCTTGGCCAGCAGCTTGTCCTTGACGGACGCGGCATCGCCGCCGAGGTAGTTGTTCTTGACGCAGTACTCGAGCACGCCGGCCGCGCTGCCGACGGTGCTGGAGCCGATGGCGGGCATCTTGAAGCCGCCGAGGCTGAGGTTGCTGAGCGCCGAGCCGCCTGCGCCGCTGTTGCTGCTGCCCTGCGAGTTGACCGCCGCGCCGGCCTGTTCCTTCAGCTGGTCGAGCAGGTTGTTGGCCTGCACCGAGGCGCCTGCGGCGAGCAGGGCGAGGGCGACGAATGTGGAGCGAACGTGCATGGTGGCCTCCTGGGACGGACATGGGGGAAGAAGCGCCCACCAGCATACCGGAGAGCCCGGAATGTCTCTATCGCGCGGGGCACAGCGCCACGGGGTGCGCACGGCCCGCAAAAGCACGCAGTTCAGCCCCGGCGGAACAGCAGCACGGAGTTCGTGCCGCCGAAGGCGAAAGAGTTGCTGATGGCGGCCTCGAGCCCGGGGGCGGCGCTGTCGCCGGGGGCGACGAGGTTCATCCGGCAGTCGGGGTCGATGTCGCGGCAGTTCGCGTTGGGCGGCAGCTCGCGCCGGTGCAGCGCCAGCACGGTGATGAGCGCCTCGATGGCCCCGGCCGCGCCCAGCATGTGGCCGTGCAGCGCCTTGGTCGAGCTGACGCGCAGGGCGTCGAAGTCGGCGCCCCAGACCTCGGCCAGCGCGTTGCGCTCGACCACGTCGCCGATGCGCGTGGCCGTGCCGTGGGCGTTGCAGTAGCCCACGTCGCGCGGCTGCAGGCCGGCCTGGCGCAGCGCGGCGCGCAGGGCGCGGGCCTGGCCCGGTGCGTCGGGCTTGGTGAGATGGGTGGCGTCGCTGCTCAGGCCCCAGCCGGCCAGCGTGGCGTAGCGGCGGGCGCCGCGCGCGCGGGCGCGCTCGGCCGATTCGAGAATGAGGAAGGCCGAGCCTTCGCCCAGTGCGAAGCCGCTGCGGTCGGTGGCAAAGGGGCGCACCGCGCCGGCCGCTTCGCCGGGCTGGAAGCCGGCCAGCGTCTGCATGGCCTGCCAGGCCAGCACCACGCCCGGGACGATCAGCGCTTCGCTGCCGCCCGCGATGGCGATGTCGACCTCGCCGCGCTGCACCGCCTTGGCGGCCTCGGCGATGGCCACCGACGACGAGGCGCAGGCGACCGAGTACGTGAGCACCGGGCCCAGCACGCCGTTGCGCATCGCCACGTGGGCGGCCGGCGCGTTGGGCATGAAGGCGGGAATGGTGAGCGGCGAGACACGCCCGTTGCCGCGGTAGGCGGCCTCGAGCGCGGCGGCGCCGCCCATGCCGCAGCCGGCGTAGACGCCGACGCGCTCGGCATCGACGCCGGTATCGCTCATCGCCAGGCCCGCGTCGCGCAGGGCGAGGTCGGCGGCGGCCACGGCCAGCTGGCTCACGCGGTCGACGCCCGCGAGCTGCAGCTTGGTGAACCAGCGCGTCTCGTCGAAGGCGACCGTGGCGGCTGCGGCGGGTTTGGGGAGTTCGGGAAAGACCGGGGCGATGGCCGAGCGGCCCTGCAACAGCGCGTCGAACAGCGCGTCGGGCGCGTCGCCATGCGGCGCCATGACGCCCAGTCCGGTGACGGCGACTTCGTGCGTGCTCACGCTGTCTTGGCGGCACGGACCTTGTCGACCAGCTGCGCGAGCTCGGCCAGGGTGTCGATGCTCGCGTCGTCGTCGGGCATGGTGATGCCGAAATGGTCTTCGATGGCGAACAGGAATTCGGCCAGGGCCAGCGAATCGAGTCCGCCGGTTTCACGCATCGAGGCGTGGGGGTCGAGCTTGGACGGTTCGATGCCGTACTTCTCGTGGATCAGGTCCTGCAATTCCTTCAGCGAACTCATCTGCGATGCCTGTCGTCTTGTGCCGCCGTTGATCGATGGGCTGCCTGTCCCTTGCGGGTGGCGGGCCACGGGGTCGATCCCTTCCTCGTTCGGCCTGTGTTGATGATCAATGGTGATTGATGATATCCGCTTCGACCTTAGGGAAATCCTCGGGGCGGCCCCGGATCAACGGGGGCCGGGGCGCCAGCGCAACGAGGGCAGCGCGAAGGCCAGCCCGAGCAGCGCGCCGGCCACCGCGTCGAGCACCACATGCTGCTTGACCGCCAGCGTGGAATAGGCAATGGCGGCAAACCAGGCCCAGTTGATCGCCTGCAACAGCCACGGCGTGCGCGCCGCGCGCAGCACGTCGGCCAGGCGCACGGCGGTGAAGATGGCGACCGCCACGTGCATCGACGGGCAGGCGTTGCCCGCCGCGTCCACGCCCTGCAGCATCGCGAAGCCTGGGTAGCCCGAGACGTCGATGTCCAGCGGCGGGATCTGCGTCGGCCAGAAGTAGAAGAGGCCCAGGCCGCTCAGGCACAGCGCGCCGATCCACAGCCCGTAGACCACCAGCTCGCGAAAGGTGAGCTGCAGCCCCGGCGCAAAGCCCACGTACACCCACAGCGACAGGTAGGCGCCAAGGGTGTAGGGCTGGAACGGAATCAGGTGGTCCAGCGCCGTCAGCGGCATCACCGTGACCGGGAAGGCCGGGTTGCGCAGCAGGTGGAAGTAGCCGATGAAGAACAGCCAGGTGAAGGCCGTGGTGCCGACCGCCTTCAGCAGGAAATGGCGGCGGATGCGCAGCCAGATGTCGGCGGTCCACGTTGCAGGCCTGGCCTCGGCCGCGATGTGCAGGGGGATCGGTGAGTGCATGGTGTCGGTGTCGGTCGCCGATCTTGCCAGAGCACCATGGCGTGCCCCGTCCATGCCCTGCGGCATCAAAGGGTGGCCGGTCGCTTGCGGTGCTGGAACGAGGTGGGCGAGCGTCCCGTGGCCGCCTTGAACATGGCGCAGAAGGCGCTGTCGGTGGCGTAGCCGCTGGCCGACGCCACCTGGCTCACGGCCATGCCGCGTGCCAGCAGCGGCAGCGCGTGCGCCATCACGGCCTGCTGGCGCCATTGCTGCCAGCTCATGCCGAGCTGGTCGCGAAACAGCCGCGCCACCGTGCGCTCGCTGGCGCCGATGGCGGCGGCGCGCTCGGCCAGCGTGGCGCGGTCGGCCGGGTTGCGCAGCAGCGTCTCGCACAGCTGGCGCAGGCGCTTGTCGGAGGGCAGCGGCACGTCGATGCGGATCTGCGTGGCGCGCTCGACCTCGTCGACCAGCAGCGGCGCGATCATGCGTTCGCGCTGCGGCGCGTGCGGGTCGGCCGGGGGCAGGCCGTCGGGCGTGGTGTCGAGCGCAAGCATCAGGGCGCGCAGCAGCGGGCTGATCTCGAGCACCTCGCACTTCTCCCAGGTGGGCGCGATCCAGGCGTGCAGGTAGACGGTGCGCAGCTCGGCGTCTTCGATCAGCGTGATGCTGTGCGGCATGTTGGCCGGCACCCACAGCGCGCGCGACGGCGGCACGATGTAGCTGCCGTCCTGCGTACTCAAACGGATCACGCCGCGCGTGGAGAACGTGAGCTGCGGCCACGGGTGCTCGTGCAGCTCGACCAGCGTGTCGGCGCTCAGGAAATGTTCCTTGGCGCGCAGCGGTCGCACCGCGTCGGGGGCGTACAGGTGCGGCGTGAGCGGGCCCACGCTGTTGGTCGGCGCGGTGGGCGTTCCGCGCGCCTTGGCGGGGGAGGCGGGCTCGGGAGCGGGCGGAGCGTGGGGGGGAGCGGCGCTTGGCATGGTTTCGACAAATGTTGTCGCTGTATCGCCATTCTGCCGCGTCGGTGCCGCATAGCATCGGTGCCCGCACCGGTTTTTTGTAGCAATCCATGTCATCCACTTCCTCGACAGCCGTTCCCGCCACCACTTTGCGCACCGACGCCCAACTGATCGGGCTGGTCGGCCTGGCGCATGCGGTGAGCCATTTCAGCCAGCTCATCCTGGCGCCGCTGTTCCCGTGGCTGAAGGACGCGTTCCAGGTGAGCTATGTCGAACTCGGCGCGGTGCTCACGGTGTTCTTCGTGGTCTCGTGCATCGTGCAGACGGCCTCGGGCTTCATCGTCGACAAGCTGGGCCCGCGCCCGGTGCTGTTCGTCGGGCTGGGCGCGCTGGGGCTCGCGGCCTTCGGCTATGCCATGGCGCAGAGCTACTGGATGCTGCTGGCGTGCGCCGTGGTCGGCGGCATCGGCAACGGCGTGTTCCACCCGGTCGACTACACGCTGTTCAACCGCAAGGTCGCGCCCACGCGCCTGGGCCATGCCTACAGCGTGCACGGCATCACCGGCAGCCTGGGCTGGGCGTTGGCGCCGGCCTTCGTGGTGCCGATCGCCATTGCCTTCTCGTGGCGCGTGGCGCTGGCCTCCGCCGGCGTGGTGGCGATCGTGGTGTTGCTGATCCTGTGGATCTACCGCAGCGTGCTGGCGCTCGATGCTGCGGCCGTGCACAAGGCCACGGGGCACGGCGAGCCCGCGCCGGTGGGCGGCGAGTTCGACTTCCTGCGCATCCCGGCCGTGTGGATGTGCTTCGGCTTCTTCTTTTTCTACGCCGCCGTGATCAGCGTGGTGCAGACCTTCGCGCCCGTGGCGGCCGGCCATCTGCACGCCGTGCCTGTGGCGCTGGTGGCGGTGTGCCTCACGGTCTACATGGTGGCGAGCGCGGCCGGCATGGTGGTGGGCGGCTTCCTGGCCTCCGATCCGTCGCGCTGCGAGCGCATCGTGGGCGCGGGCTTCGGCGTGGCGGCGGCGCTGGCGCTGGTGCTGGCCTTTGCACAGTTTCCGCCGGTGATGGTGCCGGTGCTGTTCGGCGCGATGGGTTTCGTCTCGGGCATCGCCGGGCCGTCGCGCGACCTGCTGGTGAAGAAGTCGACACCGCCCAATGCCACGGGGCGTGTCTACGGCGTGGTGTATGCGGGCCTGGACATCGGCCAGGCCGTGGCGCCGCTGGTGTTCGGCCGCCTGATGGACCACGGCCAGTACACGAGCGTGATCGTCGGGCTGGCGCTGGTGCAGGGTGTGCTGATCGCCAGCGCGTTCAATGTGCGGCGCGTGCGGCGCACGGCGCTGGTGCCTGCGTCGGCGTAAGCGACTTGGGCGCGGGGGGCGGCCCCCTATCATCGGCCGCATGCAAGCCTTGTATGTCTATGTGATCGTCGGCGCTGTGCTGGCGGGGTTCGTGCAGGGCCTGTCGGGCTTTGCCTTCGGCATGGTCGCGATGTCTGTGTGGGCCTGGACGTTGGAGCCGCAGCTGGCTGCGGTGCTCGCCCTGTTCGGGGCGCTGACGGGGCAGGTGATCGCGGCGCTCACGGTGCGGCGGACTTTCGACAAGCGCATCCTCTGGCCCTTCGTGCTCGGCGGCCTGGTCGGCGTGCCGTTCGGTGTCTGGCTGCTGCCGCACCTGGACATCGTGCTGTTCAAGGTGTGCCTGGGCACGCTGCTGGTGCTGTGGTGCCCGGCGATGCTGATGTCGCAGCACTTGCCGAAGATCACTTTTGGCGGTCGCGCGGCGGACGGTGTTGCGGGTGCCATCGGCGGCGTGATGGCGGGCATCGGCGGCTTCTCGGGTGTCGTGCCTACGTTGTGGTGCACGCTGCGGGGCTTCCAGCGTGACACGCAGCGCGCTGTGATCCAGAACTTCAACCTCTCGATGCTGGCTGTGGCCTTTGCGGTGCATGTGGCTAGCGGGAGCATTGGGCGTTCAGTTGTGCCGTTGCTGGTGCTCGTTGCTGCGGCTGTTGCAGTGCCGGTGTTGTTAGGGGCTCGGTTGTATATCGGGATCAGTGAAGCGGCGTTTCGCAAGATCGTGTTGAGCTTGTTGACGTTGTCTGGGGTTGCTATGTTGGCTTCGGCTTTGCCTGCTTTGCTGGCTCGTTGAATTCCTGTTGTGGGTTTGCTTTCCGAGGCCGGGACTCGCCCCGGCGGGCGACTTACTTTCTTTTGCTTCGCCAAAAGAAAGTAAGCAAAGAAAAGGCGACCCCACTGTCTGCGACCCTGCGCTTCGCTACGGGCAACCTGCGGTGCTCGCGTTTCGCGGGGTCTCGCAGAACTCGCTTCGCTCAAACAGCTGCGAG
>NZ_JBWKPA010000008.1:0-287640 GCF_059416405.1 Variovorax sp. GW821-FHT09D04 | reverse complement strand
AGAAGCTCGCAACCTGGCTCGCGATCGAGGCCACCAAATCGCGGAAACAGCGGCGCAATCTGCGGCAGATCCACACAGACCTGGTCGCGTTGGGCTTCGAGGGCTCCTACGGCCGCGTGGCAGCCTTCTGCCGGAAATGGCAGGCCGATCGGCAGGAGGCACAACGTATTGCCGGCCGCGGCACGTTCGTGCCGCTGGTTTTTGGTCCCGGCGAGGCATTCCAGTTCGACTGGAGCGAGGATTGGGCCGTGATCGCAGGCGAGCGCACCAAGCTGCAGGTCGCGCATTTGAAGCTCAGCCACAGCCGAGCATTCACCGTGCGTGCCTACCTTTTGCAGACCCACGAGATGCTGTTCGACGCGCACAACCATGCCTTCCGCGTGCTGGGCGGCGTGCCCAAACGTGGGATCTACGACAACATGAAGACGGCTGTGGACAAGGTCCGCACCGGCAAGGATCGGGACGTCAACGTCCGATTTAGTGCGATGGTGAGCCACTACCTCTTCGAGGCCGAGTTCTGCAACCCGGCGTCAGGCTGGGAGAAGGGCCAGATCGAAAAGAATGTGCGTGATGCCCGTCATCGCCTCTGGCAGCCCGTTCCTGCATTCCCGACACTGGCCGAGCTCAACGATTGGCTCGAGGTCCGGTGCAAGGCACTGTGGAAGGAGATTGCCCACGGCCAATTGCCGGGCACTGTCGCTGATATCTGGGCTCAGGAAAAACCCTTCCTCATGCCTCCGCCGCCTGCGTTTGACGGCTTCGTGGAGCACACCAAACGTGTATCCCCGACCTGCTTGATTACCTTCGACCGGACGCGCTACAGCGTCCCCGCATCGTTCGCGAATCGGCCGATCAGCCTACGGGTGTACGCCGACCGATTGGTCGTGGCGGCTGAAGGCCAGGTGATATGCGAGCACAACAGAGTCATCGATCGGCGGCACGACGTGACTGGCCAGACCATCTACGACTGGCGCCACTATCTGGCTGTACTCCAGAGGAAACCCGGTGCACTCAGAAACGGCGCACCGTTTGCAGAGCTACCGACGCCGTTCAAACGACTGCAGGCGATGCTGCTGAAGAAGCCCGGGGGTGATCGAGAGATGGTGGAAGTTTTGGCGCTGGTGCTGCATCACGACGAGCACATGGTCCTGGCCGCGGTCGAGGCAGCATTGGAGGCTGGCGTGGGGACCAAGACGCACGTCCTGAACATCCTGCATCGCCTGGTCGACGGAAAGTCTGCTGTTCCTGACGTGGTTGCACCACAAGCGCTCAAACTCTCCACAGAGCCGCAGGCGAACGTACTGCGCTACGACTCTCTGCGGATAGCGCAGCCTCGCAAGGGGGCGCACCATGGCACATGATTCGACCACGATCGCGATCGTCAGCCTCTTGAAGAGACTCAAGATGCACGGCATGGCCCACGCGGTGTCGGAGCTGGGCGACCAGGGCGTCCCAGCCTTCGAAGCGGCCCAACCGATCTTGTCGAAGCTACTCAAAGCTGAAACGGCTGAACGCGAAGTGCGCTCATTGGCATATCAGATGAAGCTGGCCAAGTTCCCCGCGTACCGGGATCTGGTCGGGTTCGACTTCGGACACAGCGAAGTGAACGAAGCGACGGTGCGCCAGTTGCACAGATGCGAATTCCTCGACCAGGCGCACAACGTTGTCCTCGTTGGCGGGCCCGGAACGGGAAAAACCCACCTCGCAACCGCGATCGGGGTGCAGGCCATCGAACATCACCGTCACCGAGTCCGCTTCCTCTCGACGATTGAACTGGTCAACGCTCTGGAAGTGGAGAAATCCAACGGACATACAGGTCAGATTGCCAACAAGCTCCTGCACGTGGACCTGGTGATTTTGGATGAACTGGGCTACCTGCCCTTCAGCGAGTCTGGAGGTGCGCTCCTGTTCCACCTGCTCTCCAAGCTTTACGAGAGAACCAGCGTTGTGATCACCACCAACCTTAGCTTCGGGGAGTGGGCGAGCGTCTTCGGTGATGCGAAGATGACGACTGCATTGCTGGATCGATTGACGCACCGATGCCACATCCTGGAGACCGGAAACGACAGCTTCCGGTTCAAAACCAGTTCCGCCAAGCCTCAATCTAAAAAGGAGAACATCAAGCACTTATCCACACCGTGAAGCCGTCAGGCTCACAAAGCGGGTGGGTCAGTATTGAATGGAAATCTAGGGTCAGAGGTCGGCGGAATCCAACAGCGTGGGGATGCGGGCGTACGTTCTCGGTGACATCGGGAACCAAGTTTCAGGACCACAAGATACCGCTAAGAAAAATCCGTCAAGCGCATTGGCTCTATGTCACGAGTGTGAAGGGGGTGTCCGCCCTCGAGGTGTCGCGCAAGCTGGGTATCGCCTATCAAACTGCATTCGTTCTTCTGCACAAGTTTCGAGAGGGGCTTTGCGATCAGCGAAATCTCAACCCGCTTGAGCGTCATGTCGAAATAGACGGAGGCCATTTTTCGGGCCGAATCCGTAAACCTAGAAAAAAGATTAAGGCCACCGCGATACCCGCCCGGGCCAAGCAAGGCAAGACATCGTATGCGACGCATCCCAACCGGCGGATCGTGATGGTTCTCCGGGAAATTTCACCGATCAAAGGACAGGGTGCTACTCGCACCATTGTCGAAGTGGTCCCCGCGGAGGCCGAAGTCCACGTTACGCCATTGGCACGGAAGTACATCAAGAAGGGCGCGATCGTGCATACGGATGAAAGCAATGCCTTCAGCAGGTTGGGAGACCACTACGAGCACTTCACCGTCAACCACAGCATTGAGTTTTCGACGGATGATGGCGTGAACGAAAATCAGGCGGAGAGCTTTTTCGCGCGCAGCAGGCGCTTGGTGTGGGGCGCCATTCATCGCATGACTCCAAAGTACATGCTCGACTACATGAACGAGATTGCATGGCGCGAAGATGTTCGAAGGAAAGACACGGTCACGCAAATGGAATTGCTTCTCGACGCAGTACTCAACAATGGTCGATCACGATGGTGGCGCGGCTACTGGCAAGGCCATCACCGATCAAGTGAACTGATATTTGATCAGCGCGCGCGTCCAAATCCTAAGACTGATCGAGGATGAGGGACCAGCTGCCTGTTGTACTCCCTGTTGCCCCGAGGTGATGCCGCTGAACTCGACCTTCATTGCATAGCACCTTGAGACGAGTGCGAACCCGGATGTTCATCGTCGCCGTCCCATACTGCTCCAAATCGACTCCGATATCGCGGGCCAGGAATTGCGCAATCTCTTCAGTGTGAACCGCTCTTCCTTTTGCTTCTCTTAAGCAGCGAATGATCACCTTGGTCATTTGCCCATGAGGCACAAGTCGCTTGCTCCTCGGCTGAACGCCCACGATACCTGCCGCATCAACTTTCACTTCGTGAAAGGGGATCACAGCATCGATCGCTGCAAGCTCACTCTCGATCACCTTCATTTGCTGCGTGAGTTTGCTTTGATGTTTCAGAAGCTGGTCTAGCCGTCCCTGATGAACTGCGCGCGTCCTGATCAACCACGCCATCGAGGAAGGGGTCCGACGAAGGTTCGTGTAGTCGCGATTTTTTGGCATCCCTCAAGGGTTTCATTTCCCTTGAGAGATGTCTTGTGCAACAGCTAGATCATTCCGGTTGGGGCGGGCGTGTGGTGTCAGTCCGCGGCGGGTGCTTCGGGGGCCGCTGGGGCGGTTTCTGCTTCGGGCGCTGCCTGCACTTCAGGCGCTGCGGCTGCCGCTTCGGCGGCCACCGCTGCGGCAGCGGCTGCCGCCTCGGCCCGCTTCTTGTCGTCCCGCACGCGCTGCAGTGTGCGCGTCACGTCGCCGGGCTTCATGCCGTACATGTCGGCGAACTCCTGTTCGCTGCGGCCGCTGGCTTCGAAGGCGCGCAGCAGGGCTTCGCGCTTGGCGGCCTGCTGGGCGAGTTCGGCCAGGGCTTCGTCGACGACGGCGTTGTTGTTGGCGTCGCGCGAGCGCACCAGCACGGCATAGGCCTCGTGGTCGAGGCCCGAGGCTTCGATGGCCTTGGCGATGCGCGTCACCAGCTGCGGACGCAGGTCTTCGCCGGGGTTGCGGTGCGAACGGCGGCGGTGCAGCTCGAGGATGGCGTGGTGCACGTGCTCGGGTGCGACCGGGTCGAGGGCGTTGCCGTCCAGGTCGTGGCGCGCATGGCCGGCGGCCACGCTCTCGAGGTAGCGCGTGGAGCGCGCATGCTGGCCCATCGCGATCTTCAGGTCTTCGGCCTTGAAGTCTTCGGGATGGCGCGCGATCAGCTCTTCGTATACGCCGAGCTTCAGCGGCACGAAGCGTGCGCCGAAGAGCTGCGGATAGAGCGCGAACAGGCGTTCCAGCACCGGGTTGACCTTGCGCGGTGCGCGTTGGGCTTCGGGCTGCTGTTGTTGTTGCTGCGGGCCGCGCGGCTTGCGCCCCTGCTGCGGCTGTTGCTGCCCGTGCGGACGCTGCTGCTTCGCCCGCGGCGGGCGTTGCTGTTGTTGCTGTTGCGCGGGAGCGGGCTGCGCCGCCGACGCGTCAGCGCCTGCGTCGGTGCTGCCCGCGCCGGACTTCAGCTGCTGCAGCTGCTCGGCCATGTCCGGGCGCTGGCGCCGTGCGTTGCGCGAGTTCGTGTTCGGGGCGGCGGTGGATGCGTCGGTCATACGGAAGGCTCGGCGATGGGCGCGAGGGATGGAAAGGGAAGAAAAAGAACAACCGGTCCCGCGCGGTCAGCGCGGCCGGAACATCCTGCGGGTATTGTCAGGGCGGATCGTCATGCGCGTGCAGCGCCTCGGTCAGCGGCTTGCCGCCCGATCAGCAGCCGGAACGGCAGCAGCATCAGCACGCCGACACCGAGCTTCACGCCCAGGTCGCCGAGCGCCCAGGTGAGCCAGGGGCCGTCGGTGCCCGCGAAGGCGATGCCCCAGAAGACGATGCTGTCGAGCACGGCCGCGATCACCGTGGCCACCAGCGGCGCACGCCACCACAGGCCCCGGCGCAGGCGGTCGAACACGCGGATGTCGAGCAGCTGCGAGGCGATGAAGGCCAGGCCCGAAGCGGCGGCGATGCGCGCCGGCGCGAGAAGCAGCGACACCGCCACGGCCACCGCGAAGCCGACCCACGCCACGCGCCGCGCCATGCCGGGGCCGAAGCGCCGGTTGACGAGGTCGCTCACGAGGTAGGCCACCGGATAGGTGAAGGCGCCCCAGGTGAGCCAGTCGTTGATGGCGAACTGCACCAGGAGGTTGGACGCGAGCACCACGGCGGCCATCGCCAGCGTGGCGACGGCCAGCTGGCCGGTGGTGGGGCGGTGGAAGTGCATCGTCAAACGGCGCTGCCGAGCACGCTGCGCGCCACGGCCTCGGCCACCTTGATGCCGTCCACGCCGGCCGACAGGATGCCACCCGCGTAGCTCGCGCCTTCGCCGGCCGGGTAGAGGCCGCGCACGTTGAGGCTCTGGAAGTCGTCGCCGCGCGTGATCCTGATCGGCGACGAGGTGCGTGTTTCCACGCCCGTGAGCACGGCGTCGTGCGTGTCGAAGCCCTTGATCTTGCGGCCGAAGGCCGGGAAGGCTTCGCGCATCGCCTCGATGGCGTAGGCGGGCAGGGCCTGGTGCAGGTCGGTCGGTGTTACGCCGGGCTTGTACGACGGGATGATGCTTCCGAGCGCGGTCGACGGCTTGCCGGCGATGAAGTCGCCCACCAGCTGGCCGGGCGCGTGGTAGTTGCTGCCGCCGAGCACGTAGGCGTTGCTTTCGAGCTGGCGCTGCAGCGCGATGCCCGCGAGCGCATCGCCCGGGAAGTCGCGCGGGTCGATGCCCACCACGATGCCCGCGTTGGCGTTGCGTTCGTTGCGCGAGTACTGGCTCATGCCGTTGGTGACCACGCGGCCCGGCTCGCTGGTGGCCGCGACCACGGTGCCGCCGGGGCACATGCAGAAGCTGTAGACCGAGCGGCCGTTGCTGGCGTGGTGCACCAGCTTGTAGTCGGCCGCGCCCAGCAGCGGATGGCCCGCGTGGCGGCCCCAGCGGGCGCGGTCGATGAGGCCCTGCGGGTGCTCGACGCGAAAGCCGATGGAGAAGGGCTTGGCCTCGATGTGCACGCCGCGCGCGTGCAGCATCTCGAAGGTGTCGCGCGAGCTGTGGCCCAGCGCCATCACGACGTGGTCGGCGCGCAGTTCGCTGCTCTGGCCCGTCGTCTGGTCGAGCACCGTCAGGCCGCGCAGGTGGCCGTCTTCGATGTGCACGTCGGTCACGCGCTGCTCGAAGCGGATCTCGCCGCCGAGCGCGACGATCTGCTCACGGATGTTCTCCACCACCTTCACCAGCTTGAAGGTGCCGATGTGCGGATGCGCGACGTACAAGATTTCGGGCGGCGCGCCGGCCTTCACGAACTCTTCCATCACCTTGCGGCCGAGGAAGCGCGGGTCCTTGATCTGGCTGTAGAGCTTGCCGTCCGAGAAGGTGCCGGCGCCGCCTTCGCCGAACTGCACGTTCGACTCGGGGTTGAGCACGCTCTTGCGCCACAGGCCCCAGGTGTCGCGGGTGCGCTGGCGCACGGTCTTGCCGCGTTCGAGCACGATGGGCCTGAAGCCCATCTTCGCGAGCATCAGCGCCGCGAAGATGCCGCAGGGGCCGAAGCCGATCACCACGGGGCGCGTGGCGTCCGCGGGCGCCTGGCCCGGGGGCGTGTAGCGCATGTCCGGTGCGGGCTGGATGTGCGGGTGGCTGGCGTGCTTGGCCAGCAGCGCGGCTTCGAGCGCGGCGTCGGCCAGCTGCACGTCGCAGATGTAGACCGTGAGCAGGTCGACCTTGCGGGCGTCGAAGCTGCGCTTGTAGACGGTGTGGGAGGCGATCGCTTCAGGTGGAACGTCGAGCGTTCGGGCGATCAGGGTGGCCAGCGCGTCAGGCGCGTGGTCGAGCGGGAGTTTGAGTTCGGAGATTCGCAGCATGTCGTGGGGCTTGTGGTTATCAAGCAGACCGACGATTTTAAGCGCCCGAGGCGCTATGAAACTTGTAGCTGGATCAGGCGGGCAGGAAGCCTTCGACCGACAGGTAGCGCTCGCCCGTGTCGTAGTTGAATCCCAGCACCACCGCATCGGGCGCCAGCGAGGGCAGCTTCTGCGCGATGGCCGCAAGCGTCGCGCCCGACGAGATGCCGACCAGGATGCCTTCCTCGACCGCGCAGCGGCGCGCCATTTCGCGCGCCGGTTCGGCGTCGACCTGCAGCACGCCGTCGAGCAGCGAGGTGTCCAGGTTCTTCGGGATGAAGCCCGCGCCGATGCCCTGGATGGGGTGGGGCGCCGGCGCGCCGCCCGAGATCACGGGCGAGGCCACGGGCTCCACCGCGAACACCTGCAGCTTGGGCCACTTCTTCTTGAGCACCTTCGCCACGCCGGTGATGTGGCCGCCCGTGCCCACGCCGGTGATGAGCACGTCGATGCCCTCGGGAAAGTCGGCCGCGATCTCCTCGGCCGTGGTGCGCACGTGCACGTCGACGTTGGCGGGGTTGTTGAACTGCTGCGGCATCCACGCGCCGGGCGTGCCGGCCACGATTTCCTCGGCGCGGGCGATGGAGCCCTTCATGCCGTTGGCGCGCGGCGTGAGGTCGAAGGTGGCGCCGTAGGCCAGCATGAGGCGGCGGCGCTCCACCGACATGCTGTCGGGCATCACCAGGATCAGCTTGTAGCCCTTGACGGCCGCGACCATCGCCAGGCCGATGCCGGTGTTGCCCGAGGTGGGCTCGACGATGGTGCCGCCGGGCTTGAGCGCGCCGCTCTTCTCGGCGTCTTCCACCATCGACAGCGCGATGCGGTCCTTGATCGAGCCGCCGGGGTTGGCGCGCTCCGACTTGATCCAGACCTGCTGCTTCGCATGGCCGAACAGGCGGTTGATGCGGATGTGCGGCGTGTTGCCGATGGTCTGGAGGATGTTCTGGGCCTTCATGGAATCTCCTTGGGTGCGAGGGTCGGATGGTCAGCGCGCATTGTGGCGCCCCCTGGGCCGGGTTGCACCCGGCCCGCGACCGTTTCAGCACGAGGTGATGGCAGGCCGTTGCGGTTCAGGCCTCCAGGGCTTCCAGCGGCCCGAAGAACTCGTAGCGAAGCTGCTGCTTCGGCACGCCGAGCGCCAGCCCGTTGGCATACACCGCCTGCATGAAGGGCTTCGGTCCGAGAAAGTACAGGTCGACGTCGCGGTCTTCCGGCAGCAGCCCGGCCAGCAGCTCGCGGGTGACGAAGCCGGTCGCGTGCGGCGTGTCGGTGTCGCGCGGCGCGTCGTAGACATACAGCGGCTTCACGTTCGCATGCCGCTGCGCCAGCGCGTCGACGCGGGCGCGGAACGCGTGCGCGCCGCCGTGCCGCGCCGCATGGACGAAGTGCACCGGCCGGCCCGTGTGGGCCACCGATTCGAGCATGCTCATCGCAGGCGTGATGCCCACGCCGCCCGTCACCAGCACGAGGGGACGTGCCAGCTCGCCGGCGGGCTGCAGCACGAAGTCGCCGCACGGCGCCTGCACTTGCAGCCGCGTGCCGATCGTCGCGGACTCGTGCAGCCAGTTCGAGGCGCGGCCGCCTTTTTCCTTCTTCACGCTGATGCGGTACCACGGCTTGCCCGGCGCGTCGGACAGCGAGTAGTTGCGCCGCACCGGCTGGCCGTCGATCTCCAGCACCAGCGTGAGGTACTGCCCCGGCGTGAACGCCAGCAGCGCGCCGCCGTCCACGGGCTCCAGGTAGAACGAGGTGATGACCTCGCTTTCGTCTTCGCGCCGGGCCACGCGGAATTCGCGCGTGCCGCGCCACCCGCCGGGTTGCGCCGCATTGGCGCTGTAGACGGCGTCTTCCGCGGCGATGAGCAGGCCCGCCAGCGATTCGTAGGCCTCGCCCCAGGCGGCGATCACCTCGTCGGTCGCGGCATCGCCGAGCACCTCCTTCACGGCGCGCAGCAGGTAGTGGCCGACGATCGGGTAGTGCTCCGGCAGCACGCCCAGCGCGGCGTGCTTCTGGATGATGCGGGGCAGGGCGCCGGCGATCGCTTCGAGCCGGTCGATGTGCGCGCCATAGGCGATGACCGCGCCCGCCAGCGCGCGCGCCTGCGTGCCGGCCGCCTGGTGCGCCTCGTTGAAGAAGGCCTTCACCTGCGGATGGCCCTCGAACATGATCTTGTAGAAGTGGCTGGTGATGGCCTCGCCGTGGGCCTGGAGCGCGGGCACGGTGGACTTGACGATGGCGATGGTTTGCGGATTCATGGTCTGGCGCTTCCTCTGTTGAGATGCCTTTGTCTTCTCACGATCCGTGCCAGCCGGAAGGCCTCTGCAAGTGCTTGACGCCATTGGGGATTTATTGGGCGTGGTCAAATTCACAACAACTTCAGCGTTGTACTTATGACCACATTGCGTGTCGATTCGACCACCGAGGCCTCACCACCCGAGCCCGAGCCCGAAGCCGAGGCCGCCCGCTACCGATCGCTGCTCGCCGCCGCGCGCGGACTGGTCCGCTGCGATGCCGCCGCGCTGCTGCAGCTCGACGTCGACGTGCTGAAGCCCGTCGCAGTCGATGGCCTGAGCGATGAAACCCTCGGGCGCCAGTTTCCCGTGGCCGCCCATCCGCGCTTCGCGCGCCTGCTCGACAGCGAACGGGGCCTGCGTTTCGCCCACGACAGCAACCTGCCCGACCCGTACGACGGCCTCGTCGCCGGCCAGCCGGGCATCCTGCCGGTGCACGACTGCATGGGCGCGCCGCTGCGCCTGCGCGGCACCGTCTGGGGCCTGCTCACGCTGGACGCCCTGGAGCCGCACGCCTTCGACGCCGTGGGCCCGGCGCAGATGGAGGCGTTGATCGCGCTCGTCGAAACCGGCATCGAGGCCGCCCACACGATCCGCGAGATGCAGGCGCGCGCGATGCGCGAGCAGGCCGTCGCCCAGGCGCTGCGTGCGGGGCGTGGCGCGCCGCGCGAGCTGCTGGGCAGCAGCCCGGCGATGAAGCAGCTGTGCCACGAGATCGACACCGTCGCCGTGTCCGACCTCACGGTGCTGCTGCTCGGCGAGACCGGCGTCGGCAAGGACCTGGTCGCGCAGCGCCTGCACGCGCGCTCGCGGCGCAGCGAGCAGCCGCTGGTGCAGGTCAACTGCGCGGCGCTGCCCGAGTCGCTGGCCGACAGCGAGCTCTTCGGCCACAAGCGCGGCGCGTTCACCGGCGCCGTGCAGGACCGCGACGGCAAGTTCGAGATCGCCGATGGCGGCACGCTCTTTCTCGACGAGGTCGGCGAACTGCCGCTGAGCGTGCAGGCCAAGCTGCTGCGCGTGCTGCAAAGCGGCGAGGTGCAACGCCCCGGCAGCGACCGCTTGCGCAAGGTCGACGTGCGCGTGATCGCGGCCACCAACCGCGACCTGCCCGCGGCGATCGCGCAGGGGCGCTTTCGCGCCGACCTGTACCACCGGCTGTCGGTCTATCCGCTCGTGGTCGCGCCGCTGCGCGAACGGGGGCGCGACGTGCTCGTGCTCGCCGGCAGCTTTCTCGAGGAGAACCAGCACCGGCTGGGCGCGCGCAACCTGCGGCTCTCGCCGGCGTCGAAGGCCGCCATGCTGGCGCACGGCTGGCCGGGCAATGTGCGCGAGCTCGAGCACGTGATCAGCCGCGCCTCGCTGCGGGCGTTCCGGGAGCAGCCGCGCGGCTCGCGCTGGACGGCCATCGAGCCGCATCACCTGGCGCTGGACAGCGCCGCCGTCGTGGGAAGCGCCGTGGCAGCGCCCGTGCAGGCCCCGGCGAATGAACACGCGGGGCCTGCCATCGCGGGCGGCACGTTGCGCGAGGCGACCGAGGCTTTCCAGCGGGCCTGGCTCTCGGAACTGCTGGCCCGCCACGGCGGCCGCGTGGCCAGCGCCGCGCGCGAGGCCGGCATCGACCGCAGCAACTTCCATCGGACCTTGCGCAAGCTGGGCCTGGTGCAGGCCGGCGACGGCGAAACGCCCGGCTGACAGCCGGCGCGCGACACCGCTTGAAGGGTCATTGATGGGGCGGGCGATAATCGAGCGGTGAAGCACGCCAGACCGCCGCTGGTGCAAGCCCGAAAGGGACGATGCTCTGCCCTCGGGCAACAGCATCGGGTCGAAAGATCGCACTGGAGGAACGTCCGGACTGCACAGGACAGCGCAGGAGTTAACGACTCTCCACCGTGAGGTGAGGATCAGAGCAACAGAGACGAGCCGATTCAGTTCGGGTGAAACGGGCAATCTCTGCGCGCAGCAACACCAAGTAGGCCAGTATTGAGGTGGTTCCGCTGAGCTGGCGGGTAGGTGGCATCGAGCCGTTTGGCGACAAACGGCCCAGAGTAATGGCGGTCACGCCGGGGTCTTCGCAAGAGGGCCCCGGTGCACAGAATCCGGCTTATCGGCGAGCTTCACACTTTTCTTTCTCTTCCCCTTTTCCCTGGGCCGCGCGCTGACGTCGTGCGCGGCCGCGTGCAGAACTCGGTAGAAACCCGTACAATTGTTAGCAAGCTAACTAATTGATAACGCCGTGGCCGATACCGAACCCATCTCCCCGTTGCGCGAACACGCGCTGATGCGGCTCGGCACCTCGCTGTCGGTGCTCCAGCGCGGCTACCGCGCGGCGGCCGACAAGGCGGTGGCGCACGTGGGCCTGTCGCAGACGCTGGCCTGGCCGGTCGTGGTGCTCGGGCGCATGGAAGACGGCGTGCGCCAGGGCACGGTGGCCGAGGCGCTGGGCATCGAAGGGCCGTCGCTGGTGCGCTCGCTCGACCAACTGGTCGAGGCCGGCTTCGTCGAGCGCCGCGAAGACCCGGCCGACCGCCGCGCCAAGACGCTGCACCTCACGCCCGCCGGCCGCGCCGTCTGCGAGCCCATCGAGGCCGCGCTGCGCCAGATGCGCGCCGCGCTGTTCGACGGCATTCCCGACGAGGACATCGCCGCCACCTTGCGCGTCTTCGGCGCGCTCGAGGCCAAGCTCGGCCGCAGTGCCGCCGGCATGCAGAGCCTGCAGCAGGAAGGGCGCGGCCAGTAAATGGCACTGTCGATGGCCCTGCCGCGCTTCACCCGCGCGGAAGTTCTCTTTTCCGTCAAGAGCTTTGCCGCCGCGATGCTGGCGATGTACCTGGCCAGCCGCGCCGGCCTGCCGCGCCCCTTCTGGGCGCTCATGACCACCTACGTCGTCGCCCACCCGCTGGCCGGCGCGGTGCGCTCCAAGGCGGTGTTCCGCTTCTGCGGCACGCTCATCGGCAGCGTCGCCACCGTGCTCATGGTGCCCGCGCTGTCCAACGCGCCCGAGCTGCTCACGCTGGTGCTCGCGCTGTGGGTCGGGCTGTGCCTGTATGTGTCGCTGCTCGACCGCACGCCGCGCTCGTACGTCTTCATGCTCGCGGGCTACACGGCGGCGCTGATCGGCTTTCCGTCGGTGCAGACGCCGCTCGTGCTGTTCGACACCGCCGTGGCGCGCGTGGAAGAGATCGGCCTGGGCATCTTCTGCGCCACGCTGGTCCACAGCCTCGTGCTGCCCGCCGGGCTCGCGCCCACCGTGCTGGGCCTGCTCGACCGCACGCTGAAAGACGCGCGCCAGTGGATCGGCGACCTGTTCCAGCCCGGCGACCGCAGCACGCCCAAGGACGCCGACCCCAAGCGCCTGGACGACGACCGCCGCCGCCTCGCCGGCGACATCACGCAACTGCGCCTGCTCTCGACCCACGTGCCCTTCGACACCACGCACCTGCGCTGGACCGCCGGCGCGATCCGCGCCATGCAGGACCGCGTGGCGGCGCTCACGCCCGCGCTGTCGGCGGTGGAAGACCGGCTGCAGGCGCTGGCGCAGGCCGAAGGCCGCCTCGCGCCCGACGTCACCGCCGTGCTGGCGCTGGCCGCGCAATGGCTGCGCGACGAAAGCGATCCGGCCGTCGATGCGTCGGCCCGCCTGCAGGCGCTGCGCCAGGCGATCGCCGCGCTGGGCAGTGCGCAGGGCGCGGGGTTCACGCCCTGGGCCCGCGCGCTGCGCATCGGCCTGGCGGGGCGGCTCGAAGAACTGGTCGACGGCTGGACCGCCTGCGCCCGGCTGCGCCGCGACATCGACGAAGGCCTGAAGGGCGGCGCGCCGCTGCGCCGCACGGCCGCGCTGGGCCAGCGCGCGATGCACCGCGACCACGGCATGGCGCTGCTGTCGGCGCTGGCCGCCGTCATCGCCATCTGCGTGTGCGGCGCGTTCTGGATCCTCACGGGCTGGACCATGGGCTCGGCCGCCACCATGATGGCCGCCGTCTTCTGCTGCTTCTTCGCCACCATGGACGACCCCGTGCCCGCGATGCACGGCTTCCTGAAGTGGACGCTGTGGTCCATTCCCATCTCGGCCGTCTACGTGCTCGTGCTCATGCCCACGGTGCAGGACTTCGGCATGCTCGCGCTGGTCTGCGCGCCGCTGTTCCTGGTGCTGGGCCTGTACCTGCCGCGCCCGACGCACTTCATGGCCGCGATGGCGCTGGTCTTCGGCGTGTCGGGCACGCTGGCGATGCACGACACCGCCAGCGCCGACCTCGTGAGCTTCATCAACAGCATGACCGGCCAGATCGTCGGCGTGGTGATGGCCGCGCGCGTCACGCGGCTGGTGCGCTCGGTGGGCGCCGACTGGAGCGCGCGCCGCATCCAGCGCGCCACCTGGCGCGAACTCGGCGACATGGCCGCCTCCACCCAGCCGCAGTACGCGCAGAGCGACGCCTACGCCGTGCGCATGCTCGACCGCATCGGCCTGCTGGCGCCGCGCATCGCGCAGGCCGGCGGCACAGTGGAAGGCGTGGCCGCGAACGACGCGCTGCGCGACCTGCGCATGGGCGCCGACATCGCCGTGCTGCAGCGCGTGCGTGCCCAGCTGCCGATGGCCACCTCGGCCGCGCTGCTCGGCGGCATCGCGCGCTTCTTCCGCCAGCGCGGCGAAGGCCGCATGGCGCCGCGCCCGGCCGCGCTGCTGCCGCAGATCGACGAGGCGCTGGCGGCGGTGCTCGCCGCGCGCGACACCTCCACCGCGTCGCGCGCCGCCGTCACCGCGCTGGTCGGCCTGCGCCGCAACCTGTTCCCCGACGCGCCGCCTTCGCTGGCAGGCGTGTCTTCTTCACCGCAAGGAGCTTCCGCATGATCGGCGAAGCCAGTTTCTACGGGCTCTACGTGCCCTGGCTCATGCTGCTGGCCGGCGCCGCGCTGCTCGCCCTGTGGGGCGTGCGCCGGCTGCTCGCCGCCACCGGCCTGTACCGCTGGGTGTGGCACCCGGCGCTGTTCGACATGGCGCTGTACCTGCTGCTGCTGTACGGCCTGAGCCGCCTCACGGCGCACCTGCAATGACAACGCAAACCACACAGAGATTCCCATGAAAGCCAACCCCTTCGCAGACAACCCCCGGGCCCAGAGCCTGCTGCGCGTTCTCCTCACCGTGGCCGTGGTGGCCGCCGCCGTCTGGGCGGGCTTTCGCCTGTGGGACCACTACGAGCTCGCGCCGTGGACGCGCGACGGCCGCGTGCGCGCCAACGTGGTCCAGATCGCGCCCGACGTGTCGGGCCTCGTCACGGCCGTGCCGATCCGCGACAACCAGCCGGTCGCCGCCGGCACGCTGCTGTTCGAGGTGGACCGCGCGCGCTACGACCTCGCCGTGCGCCAGGCGCAGGCCGCGCTCGCCGCGCAGCGCGCCGTGAGCGCCCAGGCCCAGCGCGAGAACGCGCGCAACACGGGGCTCGACGAGCTGGTGTCGAAAGAGTCGCGCGAACAGACCCGCGCCCGCGTCGAGCAGGCGCAGGCCGCCGTCGCGCAGGCCGAGGTGGCGCTCGATTCGGCGCGCCTGAACCTGCAGCGCGCCGAAGTGCGCGCGCCGGCCGACGGCCTCGTCACCAACCTCGACCTGCGCCAGGGCAGCTACGCCGCCGCCGGCCGGCCGGTGCTCGCGCTGGTCGATGCGCAGTCGTTCTACGTCGAGGGCTATTTCGAAGAAACGAAGCTGCCGCGCATCCACCTGGGCGACCGCGTGCGCGTGACGCCGATGGGCGGCGGCGCGGTGCTCGAAGGCGCGGTCGACAGCGTGGCCGCCGGCATCGCCGACCGCGACCGCTCCACCAGCGCCAACCTGCTGCCCAGCGTGAACCCGACCTTCAACTGGGTGCGGCTGGCGCAGCGCATTCCGGTGCGCGTGAAGCTCGACCCGCTGCCCGAAGGCGCGCGCCTCGTGGCCGGCCAGACGGTCACGGTGCAGGTCCTCGAACACGACGCGGCCCACGCTGCTGCCGCACCGAAGAAGGGATGACCGCCATGACCCGCTTCGCCTTTCGCATGGCTTCGCTCGCGGTCGCGGCCGGGCTCGCGGCCTGCGCGGCGGTCGGCCCCGACTACCGGCAGCCGCCCGAAGCGCTGGCCAGCCAGCCCGCTGCCGGCAAGCCTTTCGCCGAAGCACCGGCCCATGCCGCGCCGCTGCCCGCGCACTGGTGGCGCCTGTACCACGACCCGCTGCTCGACCGGCTCGTCACGCAAGCGCTCGCGCACAACACCGACCTGCGCCAGGCCGTCGCCAACCTCGAGCGCGAACGCGCCATCGAAACCGAAGTGGCCGGTGCCAAGTACCCCACCATCGGTGTGAACGCCGGGCCGTCCTTCGGCCACGTCTCGGGCCTGTCGCTGCTGCAAAAGGGCTACGAGCCGCCGAACACCTTCAACTACAGCGCGGGCGCGTCGCTGTCGTACCAGGTCGACCTGTTCGGCCAGATCCGCCGCGCCATCGAGGCCTCGGCCGCCAGCAGCCAGGCCGCCGAAGCCGCGCTCGACCTCGTGCGCGTGAACGTCGCGGCCGGCACCGCGCGCGCCTACGCCGAAGCCTGCTCGGCCGGCCTGCGGCTGCAGATCGCGCAGAAGTCGGTCGCGTTGCAGCAAGACGCCGTGAACGTCACCGAACGCCTGCAACGCGCAGGCCGCGCCGGTGCCATCGACGCCGGCCGCGCGCGTGCCCAGCTCGCGCAGCTCGACGCCGCGCTGCCGCCGCTGAAGGCCCAGCGCCAGGGCGCGCTCTACCGCCTGGCCACGCTCACCGGCGCGCTGCCGCAAGACTTTCCGCGCGAGGTGGCCGACTGCACCACGCCGCCGCGCGTGGCCGGCGCATTGCCGGTGGGCGACGGCGCCGCGCTGCTGCGCCGCCGCCCCGACATCCGCCAGGCCGAGCGCAGCCTGGCTGCCTCCACCGCGCGCATCGGCGTGGCCACGGCCGACCTCTATCCGAAGGTCACGCTGGGCCTGTCGGGCTCGTCGGCCGGCCATGCCACCGGCTTCGGCCGCCAGGACACGCTGGCCTGGAGCGTCGGCCCGCTGATCTCGTGGACCGTGCCCAACACCGGCGCCGCGCAGGCCCGCATCGCACAGGCCGAGGCCGGCACGCGCGCCGCGCTCGCCAAGTTCGACGGCACCGTGCTCACGGCGCTGCGCGAGACCGAGACCGCGCTCGGCACCTACGCCCGCGAGCTCGACCGCCGCGCCGCCCTGCAGGCCTCGCGCGACGAAAGCGCCAAGGTCGCCGCGCAGGCGCGCCAGCTGTACCGCAACGGCCGCACCGCCTACCTCGACGCGCTCGACGCTGAACGCGCACTGGCCGGCGCCGACGCCGCATTGGCCGCCAGCGAGGCGCAACTGGCCGACGACCAGGTCGTGCTGTTCATGGCGCTCGGCGGCGGCTGGGAGCCGGCCGATGACGCGGTCGCGCAAGGCCAACAAGGCAAGCCCGCCACGACCGTCCGCTGAGCGGCACGTGCCGCTCGCCGGCCGCAACGCTCAGCGAGTGAACAGCCAGCCGCCCTTGGGCTGGCGCGTCAGCTCGTGGCGCTTGATGGCGCGCTCCTCGCCGTCGTCGCCCACGTAGACCACGTCGAAGCGCAGCAGCCGGGGCGACACCAGCTTCCAGTTCTGGATGCGCTGCACCGTCACGCAGGCGGTCTTGTCGTGGTACTGCATCTCGGCCATCGGCCCGCCTTGGAAGCCCGTGCCGTCGAACAGCCGGCCGGGCGCCGCGAAGGGGTTGAGCACCGCGCCGTTGCGCGCCGTGATGCAGCCTTCGGTACGCAAGAAGGATTCGATGGTCGGCGACGCGCTCCCCACCACCTTGCCCACCGCGGGGCTCGGGGGCTTGCCGCCGACGGCTTCGCGGATGCGCTCCACCTGCACCGCGGTGATCGGCGCGAGGCCGTCCTTGGAAACCACGGCGGGTGGGGCGGCTGTTGTCGCTTCGGTCGGCGAACCGACCGGCGCGTCCGGGAACAGCAGGGCCGTGAGGTAGCTGCAGCCCGCCAGCAGCGTCAGGGGCAGGGTGCAGGCCAGGGTGCGGATCGGTGTGCCGAACTTCATGGTGCTGGTATCTCCCGTGTGCGGCGCGGGGCCGCTGTCTTCAGGTGGCAGTTTGCGGTGCTGCCTCGTCGTCCTCAAGCCGCTTTCAAAAACGCTCGTTCGGCGCCAGGTAGCGCCACTGGCCCGGCTGCAGCCCGGCCAGCGAGACGCGGCCCACGCGCAGGCGCCGCATGGCGACGATGCGCAGGTTCACGCCGTCGCAGATGTGCGCGATCTGCCCGGGCCGCGCGCCCTTCAGTGCAAAGCGCAGGCCGGTCTGCTCGGGCGACTGCCGGCCGATGCTCACGCGCGCGGGCGAACGCTCCAGCCGCGCCAGCACCTCGGGGCTCACCGGGCCGGCCACGTCGACCATCACTTCGTGTTCGAGGATGCCCGCGTCTTCCTGCAGTTTGCGCTCGATACGCCATTCCTGCGTGTAGGCCACGAGGCCGCTGGCGCCGGTTTCGAGCGGGGTCATGCAGCGCTGGCCGCGCGCATGCGCCGGCAGGAAGCGCTGGCCCTCGCGCTCGGGCTCGTGGTGGTTGGCGGCCACCAGCAGCTGGTGGGCGTTGTCGGTCGGCATGCCGGCGGGCTTGTACAGCACCAGCGTCACCGGCACGATCGGCTCGGGCCGCGCACCGGCCGCGATCTCGACCTGCTGGTGCGGCTGCACGCGCGACTGCGGCAGCAGGGCGGGCACGCCGTCCACGCGCACCGCGCCGTTCTCGATCAGCAGCTCGGCCTCGCGGCGCGACACCTGGGCCAGCGCGGCCACGCGCTTGGCCAGGCGCACGCCTTCGTCGTCGGGCGCAGAGGGGCGGTTCGAGCGGTTCATTGCGCGTCGGCCAGTTGCCGGATGCGCGCCACGTGCGCCGCCAGCGAACGCGCCGCCACCGGCCACATGCGCTCGGGCACGTCGTCGTAGGCGAGCGGCAGCCACTGCTCGGGCGTGCCGTCGGGCAGCCGCTGCATCGCGGCGGCGATCTTGGCCTCGCGCTTGAGGCGGTGCGCCTTCAGGTGCGCGATGGCCGTGCGCGCAAAGCCGATCACGTAGCCGTGCGCCGGCAGGATGAAGTCGATGCCGCCGGCCGCGCAGGCCGCGTCGAGCTTGTCGAGCGAATCGAGGTACGCCGTCATGTCGCCGTCCGGCGGATCGACCACCGTCGTGCTGCCGTTGAGGATGTGGTCGCCCGAGAACAGCAGGCCGTCTTCTTCGAGCACCAGGCACAGGTGGTTGGCCGCATGGCCGGGCGTGTGGATGGCGCGCAGCGTGTGCACGAGCGGCGTGCCGTCGGGCGCGGTGCCCGAGAGCACCAGCCGTTCGCCGTCGGCCAGCTCGCGCTCGGCGCTGAAGCGCGCGGTGGAACGTGCTGTGGGCGCGGACGACAGCCCGAGGATCGGCGGCTTGCGCTGCGCGGCGCACAGCGCCTGCAGCGGCGCGGCGCCCGGCGAGTGGTCGGCGTGCGAGTGCGTGCAGACGATCAGGCGGATGTCGCCCTGCGTGGCTTCGATCAGCCGTGCGAGGTGCGTCGCGTCGTTCGGGCCCGGGTCGATCACGAGGTAGCCGGTGGCCGCGTCGCCCACGAGATACGTGTTGGTGCCCGGGCCGGTCATGGCGCTGGGGTTCGGCGCCGTGAGGCGCTGCACGTTCTTCAGCAACGCCACGGGCTGCGTGCTCTGCCAGTCGAGCGCGTGCGCGATCTGGCCGTCGGGGCACACCAGCGCGAGCTCGCCGAAGGGCGACTCGTGTTCCATGTAGCGCGCGTCCTCGCCCTTGAGCAGGCCGGCGCGCGGACAGCTGGTCCACAGCGGCTTCTCCTGGCCGTCGGCCCCGGGCGCGCAGGCCGCGAGCACCGCATCGACCGTCGCGTAGGCCGCCATGCGCTGCAGCGTGCGGATGGTCGGGAAGATCATGAAGAAGCTGCCCGCCTCGTGGCGCGCCAGCGCATCGGCCGGGCGCACCCAGCAGGGCTCGAACTGCTCGCTCTCGTCGGCCGTGGGCTCCTGGCCCTCGGGCATGCGCGCCACCAGGAAGGGCACGTCGAAGCGCTTGGGCAGGTCGCGGTCGGTGATCCAGTGCGCGAAGGTGAAGACCTCGTCGGCCGACAGCACCAGGCCGCGCGCCGCGCACTGGTCGGCGAAGGCCGTGCCGGCGGTGGCGTTGCGGTCCATGGCGGCGACCTCGCCGGCAGTCACCGCGCGGCCGTCGGCGTGGCGGGCCAGCAGGATGCCGAGTTCTTCGAAGGCCTCGCGGATCGCGGCGATGGCCTGCGTGTGCTGCGTGTCGCTTTGCGTGGCACGCCGCGCCGCGATGCGCGCGGCAGCGGCGTCGGCCGCGTCGATGTGGCCCCCCGGAAAGACGTAGGCACCGGGTGCGAAGCTCGCGGTGGCCGAGCGGCGGGTCATCAAGACCTCCAGGCCGGCGTCGGTGTCGCGCAGCAGCAGGACGGTGGCGGCGGCGCGCACGGGCACCGGCTCGCGATGGGTGTGGAGTTGTTGTGTGGGGCGGACCATGGAGCGATTATGGAGAGGCAAGGGGCGCGGTGCATAAGCACATGTGCAAACAGATATCAGCCGCGCGCCACAATCGGCGCCTGCACCGTCCGCCTCGAAGAAAGACCGACATGGCCCATTCTCCCTTCCCGCGTCGCGCCCTGCTGGCCGCTGGCGCCTTGCTTTGCACCGCCGCCGCATCGACCCTGGCGCTGGCCCAGCCCGACTGGCCGCAACAACCCGTCACACTGATCATGGGCTTCCCGGCCGGCTCGGGCGTCGACGTGGTCGCCCGCGCCATCCAGGAGCCGCTGTCGCGCCAGCTCGGCAAGCCGGTGATCATCGACTACAAGTCGGGCGCCGCCGGCAACATCGCCAGCGAGTACGTCGCGCATGCCAAGCCCGACGGCTACACGCTCTCGTTCGGCACCGCCGCCACCCACGGCAGCAATGCCGCGCTGTACAAGAAGCTGCCCTTCGACGTGGAGGCCGACTTCGTGCCCGTGGCGCCCGTGCTCGACGTGTCGAACGTGCTCACCATCAACCCCGACGTGATCAACGTGCGCACGCTCAAGGAGTTCGTCGAGCTGGTGAAGGCCAACCCCGGCAAGTACAACTACGCCTCCACCGGCAACGGCGCGGGCACGCACATGGCCTTTGCCGAGTTCAATTCGCGCCTGGGCCTGAACATGGTCCACGTGCCCTACAAGGGCGGCCCCGAGGCCATCACCTCGGTGGTGCGCGGCGAGACCTGCTGCATCATGAACCAGGTGCAGACCGTGCTGCCGCACTACAAGGCCGGCAAGGTGCGCCTGCTGGGCGTGACCACCGCCACGGCGGTGCCGGCCGTGAAGGAGGTGCCGACCATCGCCTCCAGCGGCCTGCCCGGCACCAAGGGCTTCGACAGCGCCATCTGGTTCGGCATCTTCGCGCCCAAGGGCACCGACGCCCACATCGTCGACAAGCTCAACGCCGCCGTGAAGACGGTGCTCGAGCAGTCCGAGATCCGCGAGCGCTTCGAGAGCCAGGGCAACACCGTGCGCATCGAGTCGCCCGCGCAGTTCAAGAAGACCGTGCACGCCAACCGCGTGAAGTGGGCCGAGGTCGCCAAGGCGGCGAACATCAGCATCGACTGATCACAAGGTCTTGGTCAGCGTGAGGATGAAGTGCGCCTTGTTCGGCGAGTAGGTCGTCTGGCCGAAGGTGCCGAACTCGGGGATCTCGATCCCCGGGTTGGCCACGGAAACGTACGAACTCTTCTTGTTCGCGCCCTGCACCGAGCCCGTGAGCGTGAGGCCGCTGCCGAAGTCGTAGGTCGCGCCGACGTTGTAGTCCACGTAGCTCCTGTAGCCCAGGCTGCGGATGTCGCTCGACATGTTCGTGTAGCCGACAGCCGCCTTCAGCGTGACCTTGGGCACGATCTCCTTGCTATAGGCCAGGTTCAGGTAGCCGGTGTTGCGGCCCGTGCGGCCCGAGCCGGTCTTGGCGCCGGCATAGCCGAAGTAGTCCTTCGACACCGTGTGCGAGTACTTCAGCGTGAACGAGCCGAGCGTGGCGTCGGTGTAGCCCGCGCTGGCGTACAGCTCCGTCGTGTTGCCCGTCGAATTGCCCGGGTACAGGTAGGTGAGGGCGCCCACGTCCATGTCGAGCGGGCCGGCCTTGAACTTGTAGCCGCCGTAGAGGTCGCTTTCAAGGCTGTTGCCCTTGAGCCAGTTGACGCTCGAATTCCAGTTGCCGATGTAGAAGCCGCTGTCGCCGAAGGCGTAGTCGAAGCCGCCCTGCACGGCGGGCTTGAAGCCGCGGGTCTTGGCGTAGTCGTTCTTGCCCAGCATGTCCTGGTCCTGGCCGCGGAACTTGTAGTTCGTGGTCAGCGCCACGTTGCCCGTGAGCTGCGCGTTGGCGAGCAGGGGCAGGGCGAACAGGGTGGGAAGAACGAGCACCGGCAAGGCGGTGCGAAGGAGATGTTTCATCGAAAGAATTCGCTAACGGATGGAGGAGCCGGCAGCGTAGAAGCGCGGGTCTAAAAGCCGCGTAAAAAACGAAGGCCCCGGCGCAAAAGTTGTGTGTCGGGCATCGTCATCGCGACCACGCCCACCACCACGCAGGCCAGCCCGACCCACGCCGTGGCCGCCAGCGTCTCGCCCAGAAACACCACGCCGATCGTCACGCCGATGGGCACGCGCAGATAAGCCTGCGCCGAGGTCGACATCGGCCCCAGCGTTTTGATGAGCCGGAAGTAGATCGTGAAGGCCAGCGCCGTAGACAGCACCGCCAGCGCCAGCACGGCGAGCATCGAGGCGGCGGAGGGGGCGAGCGTCCAGGGCCTGTCGATCGCCAGGCTCGCGGGCACGAGCAGGGCCGCGCCGCTCAGCAGCGAGCCGGCCGCGGGCACCATCGGGTCCAGGCCCTTGAACACGCGGCCGAACATCGCGGCGCAGCCGTAGCAGACGGCGGCCACCACCAGCGCCAGCTGCGCCAGCAGCGAATGCCCCAGCCCCTGCAGGGCCTCGAAGCCCACGATCAGGCAGATGCCCGCCAGCCCCGCCCCCACGCCGAAGAGGCGCTGCAGCGTAGGCTTGCCCGCGCCGCCCAGGCCCCAGCCCAGCAGGAAGATGAAGATCGGCGAGGTCGAGTTGAGGATGGTCGCCAGCCCCGCATCCACGCTGCGTTCGGCCCACGCGATCAGCGTGAACGGCAGCACGCTGTTCAGACCAGCCTGCAGCACGAAGCGCCGCCACGTCGCGCCGTCTTTGGGCAAGCGCACGCCGCGCAGGCGCAGCACCGCGAGCAGCAGCAACCCCGCGATCAGGGTGCGTGCCGCGATCAGCGTGACCGGCGGGATCGTCGCCACGCCGATCTTGATGAAGGTGTACGAGGCGCCCCAGCAGGTCGCGAGCACCGCGAGCAGCGCCCATTCGAAGGCAGGGGCGTGGGGTCGGACTGAGGCGGCGAGCGGGGTCGTTGGCATGGTGCGCCGATCTTCGCGAGACCGGCCCCTCGACACTTCGCTGACGGACGAAACGTGGGCGAAACGTGCGCGCGAAGCCTCAGTGATCGTGCCCGTGGCTTCGCGCCGGCGCAGCGCCGTTCAGCAGCGCCGCCAGGTCGACCTCCTGCTCCGCCGCCGCCCCTGCGATCACGCGCTGCTCCAGCTCGTCCAGGTGCTCCAGCGCCACGGCCAGCGCGGCGTCGAGCGAGTCGCCCATGAGTGCTTCGATGATCTGTTCGTGCTCGCGCGGCGCGCAGCTCGCGGCCTCGGCCGAGTCGTACAGCGCCTTGTACAGCTCGGTGTTCGCAATCAGCCGCCGGATGTACGACAGCAGCTCGTCGCTGCCCGCCATCTGCGCCAGCAGCAGATGGAAGTCGCCGGCCAGGCGGATCGCGTCCTCGCGCCGGCCTTCCTTGAACGCCTTCTGCTCCGCCTGCACGTGCTTGCGCAGCGCGGCCACCTGCTCGCGCGCCAGCCGGCCGAACAGCGTGGCGACCAGCCCGGCCTCCACGATGCGGCGCGCGCGGTAGATGCCGCGCATGTCGTCGATCGACGGGTTGGGCACGAAAGCGCCGCGGTTGTGCTCCAGCACCAGCCGCTTCTCGGAGCCCAGCCGCGCCAGCACCTTGCGCACCGCGCCGCGCGTGCAGCCCAGCGCCTCGGCCAGCGCGCGCTCGCGCAGCGGCGTGCCGGGGCGCAGCTTGCCGCTGAGCAGCGCCTTGGACACGGCGGCGTAGACGCGCTCGTCCACGTTCGTGTCGTCAGCGGACTCGATGGGTTCGGTCGAAGGGGCGGGCGCGGCGGATCGGCGGGTGGCGGCAGGCATGGGCCTGCGGATTATTGCCTGCACCCCGCCACCTCCGGGAAAGCCCCCGGATTGACGCGGCCCGCCCGTCTCCGTACCATTCGCGCCGTTTGGTTAACCAAAATATTTAAAATGGTTAACCAAAATAAGATCGAATTTCCAACCACCCGAACACACAGAGACATCCCATGAAACTCGCCAAATGGCTGGCCCTGCTGCCGGTCGCCGCCTTCTTCGGCGGGGGATGGCTGTCGTCCGTCGCGCCCACCTTCGTGCTCGGCATGCCCTTCCTGATGGTCTGGAACGTGAGCTGGCTGGTGCTGACCTCGCTGGTCATGGTGGTCATCGACCGCGCCGAGGGCGACCTCGACGCGCAAGATGCGCAGGCCGCCCGGGCCGCAGGAGACGCGCGATGAACGCCGCACTCGGCGTGATCGCGCTGTTCGTGGCCGGCGCCCTGGGCCTGGCCGTGCTCGCGCGGCGCGGGCGCACCATGAGCCTGGAGCAATGGGCGCTGGGCGGGCGCGGGCTGGGCACGATCATGGTGTTCCTGCTCATGGCGGGCGAGTCGTTCTCGACCTTCACCTTCCTGGGCGCCAGCGGCTGGTCGTACAGCAAGGGCTCGCCGGCCTTCTACATCCTGGCATACGGCGGCCTGGCCTACCTCATGGCCTTCTGGATGCTGCCGGCCATCTGGCGCTACGCCACCGCGCACAAGCTGGTGTCGTTCTCCGACTTCTTCGCCCACAAGTACGACAGCCGCCCGCTCGGCGTGCTGGTGTCGGTGGTCGCGCTCATGGGCATGGTGGCGCTGCTCACCATCCAGCTGCGCGGGCTGGGCATCATCGTGTCGGAGGCCTCGTACGGCTCCATCGCGCCGCAGGTGGCGATCTGGATCGGCACGCTGGTCATGGTGAGCTACATCCTGTTCTCGGGCATCCACGGCTCGGCCAGCATCGCCATCGTGAAGGACATCCTGATCCTCGTGCTCGCCGTGTTCCTGGGCGTGTACCTGCCGTGGCACTACTACGGCGGCGTCACGCCGATGTTCAGCGCCATCCACGCGGCCAACCCCAGCTTCTTCGAGTTTCCGAAAGAGGGACTGAACCTCACCTGGTACAACTCGACCATCCTGCTCACGGCGCTGGGCTACTACCTGTACCCGTTCAACCTCACCTCGGTGTACGCCGCCCGCAGCGCGAGCGCGGTGCGCCGCAACACCATCCTGATGCCGCTGTACCAGGTGGTCATCGCCTTCCTGTTCCTGGTGGGCTTCGCGGCCATCCTGCAGGTGCCGGGGCTCAAGGGCTCCGAGGTCGACCTGGCCCTGTTCGGCCTCGTGAAGCACACCTTCGACCCGTGGTTCGTCGGCGTCATCGGCGGCACGGGCGTGCTCACCGCGCTGGTGCCGGGCTCGATGATCTTGCTCACCGCTTCCACCGTGATCGGCAAGAACGTCTACAAGGAAGGCTTCGCGCCGCACGCCACCGACAAGCAGGTCTCGCGCGTGGCGCGCGGCGTGCTGCCCCTGTTCGCGCTGGTGGCCGTGTACTTCGTACTGCGCGGCGGCACCACCATCGTGGCCGTGGCCATCTTCGCGTCGAGCCTGCTCACGCAGCTGCTGCCCTCGTTGCTGTTCAGCCTGCTGAAGAAACCCTTCGGCAGCAAGCACGCCGCCTTTGCGGGCATCCTCGCGGGCGGTGCGGTGCTGGCCTTCACGATGACCACCGGCGCGAACCTCGGCACGCTGTTCCCGGCGGCGCCCGTGGTCTTCAAGTCGCTCAACACCGGGCTGGTGGCGCTGGCGGTCAACGCGCTGGTCTTCGTGGCGGTGGCACTCGTCACGCCGCGCGTGCTGCCGCGCACCGTGGCGGCGCAACCCGCCTGACCGGTCTTCTCTTGCCTCTGACCCACGAACGAAACCGAATGACCCAGCTACTGATCCGCAACGTGCGCCCCCTGGGTGCGTCTCCTGTCGATGTGCGCGTGCACGACGGCCGCATTGCCGAGATCGGCGCGGCGCTGGCCGCGCCGGCCGGCGCCACCGTCGAAGACGGCGAGGGCGCCTTGCTGCTGCCCGGCCTCGTCGAAGGCCACACCCACCTCGACAAGACCATGTGGGGCATGGACTGGTACCGCAACGAGGTCGGCACCAATCTCACCGACAAGATCGAGAACGAGCGCGCCTTCCGCCACGCCAGCGGGCACGACGCCGCCGCGCAGTCGCTGGTGCTGGCCAAGGCTTTTCTCGCGCTCGGCACCACGCGCCTGCGCACGCACGTCGACGTCGACACCCAGGCCGGCCTGCGCCACCTCGAAGGCACGCTGCGCACGCGCGAGACGCTGCGCGAGGTGCAGCAGATCCAGGTCGTCGCGTTTCCGCAGTCTGGGCTGCTCGGGCGCGCCGGCACCGCCGAGCTGCTCGACCAGTCGCTGGCCCTGGGCGCCGACGTGCTCGGCGGCCTCGACCCCTGCGCCATCGACGGCGACCCCGTGAAGTCGCTCGACGTGCTGTTCGGCATCGCCCACAAGCACCAGCGCCCCGTCGACATCCATCTGCACGAGCCCGGCGCCATGGGCGCCTTCTCGCTCGAGCTGATCCTGCAGCGCGCCGAGGCGCTCGGCATGCAGGGCCAGGTCGCGATCAGCCACGGCTTCTGCCTGGGCGACGTGAGCGAACGCGAGCGCGACGTGCTGCTCGCGCGCATGGCGAAGCTCGGCGTGGTGCTCATCACCAGCGCGCCGGCCTCGCGCAACGTGCCGCCGCTCATGGCGTGCCGCGCGGCCGGCGTCACCGTGCTCGGCGGCAACGACGGCATCCGCGACACCTGGTCGCCCTACGGCAACCCCGACATGCTCGAGCGCGCCATGCTCATCGGCCTGCGCTACAACCTGCGCCGCGACGACGAGCTCGAAGTGGCACTCGACACCGTCACCCATTCCGGCGCGCGCGGCTGCGGCTTCGCGGCCTACGGGCTCGACGTGGGTTGCCGCGCCGACCTCGTGCTGGTCGACGCGCAAACACCCGCGCAGGCCGTGGTGGGCCGCCCCGTGCGCAAGCTCGTGGTGTCGGGCGGCCGCGTGGTCGCGCGCCACGGCACGCTCGTGCCCGGCGCCGTGCCCGCGTGAGCCGCGCCACACTCCCCGCCTCCGACAACCCGCGCACCGGCGCGGGCCCGGTCTTCTTCGCCTGCGTGGTGGTGCTGGTGGCGCTCAACCTGCGCGCCTTTCTCACGTCGAGCAGCCCCTTGCTCGAACCGATCCGCGCCGCCACCGGCATCGGCTTTCACGCCGTCGCGCTGCTCACCGTGCTGCCGATGTTCGCGATGGGCGCCGTGTCGCTGTCGGGCGCGGCCGTGGGCCAGCGCCTCGGCGCGCGCGGTGGCATCGCGCTCGGGCTCGGCGCCATCGCGCTGGCCTGCGCCGGCCGCTACGTGGCGGGCGGCGCCGCGGCGCTGCTGTGGAGCGCCGCGCTCGCGGGCGCGGGCGTGGGGCTGGTGCAGGCGCTCATGCCCGGCGTGGTCAAGCAGGCCTACCCCGCGCGGCTGGGCCTCATGACCGGGCTCTACTCGGCCGCCATCATGGGCGGCGGTGGGCTCGGTGCCATGGCCAGCCCGTGGCTCGCGCGCGCCGTGGGCGGCGATGTGCAACTCGACTGGCACGCCGGCCTCGCGATGTGGGCGGTGCTCGCGGTGGTGGCGCTGGCGGCGTGGCTGCGCGGTGCGCGCCAGCTGCCGTCCGCGCCGTCATCTGCGCGAGGCGCCACCGACCCGTCGCTGGACCGCGCCTGGCTGCGCTGCTTCGGCCACCGCCGCGCGTGGCTGCTGGCGCTGTGCTTCGGCCTCATCAACGGCGGCTACACCAGCCTCGTCGCGTGGCTGCCGCATTACTTCCACGCCGAGCGCGGCTGGACGGCGCAGCAGGGCGGCGCCGTGCTCGCGCTCATGACGCTGGCGCAGGTCGTCGGCGCGCTCACGCTGCCGGCGCTCGCGCGGCGCGGCGGCCAGCGCGACCTGCGGCGCTGGTTGGTCGGCGCGCTGCTGGCGCAGCTCGCGGGCTTTGCGGCGCTCGGGCTTGCGCTGCCCGTGCCGGCGGCCGTCATCGCCGTCGTGCTCGGCGCGGGCCTGGGCGGTGCGTTCTCGCTGTGCATGGTGCTGGCGCTCGACCACCGGACCGACCCCGCGCAGGCCGGTGCGCTCGCGGGCTTCATGCAGGGCGTGGGCTTCATGATCGCGGCGCTCGCGCCCTTCGTCACCGGCTGGGTGCGCGAGCAGACCGGCGGCTTCACCATGGCCTGGGCCTACCTGGCCGCCGTCACCGTGCTGCTGCTGCCCGCCGTGCTGCGCTTCGATCCGCGCCGCTACGCGAGTGCCACCGCCGGCCTGTTCGGCGCGCAGACTGCATCCGCGCCGTCCCCCATCGAGCAGGCCCGCAAGGCCTGAGACCCAAGGAGATCCGACCCATGTACAACGAACACTTCATGCAGCGCGCCCTGGCCCTCTCGGCCCGGGCGCTCCAGGAACCCGGCACCGAGCCCTTCGGCGCCGTCGTCGTCAAGAACGGCGAGGTGGTGGGCGAGGGCTTCAACCACTCCGTCGCGCACCACGACCCCACCTCGCACGGCGAGGTCGAGGCCATTCGCGATGCCTGCCGCCGGCTGGGCACCGTCGACCTGTCGGGCTGCGAGCTCTACACCTCGTGCGAGCCCTGCGCCATGTGCGTGGCGGCCATGCACATCGCGGGCATCGGCCAGCTGTACTACGCGGCCACGCTCGCGCAGTCGGGCGACGCATTCAAGGGCGTGACCGTGGCGGCTCGCCACCCGATCGACGTCGACGTGCTGCGCACCGAAGCCGGCGCGCCGCTGGCCGCGCGTGCGCAGCCGGCCGAGCAGAAGATGGACGCCGAGGCCGTGCGCATCCTCTCGGCGTGGGCCGAGCCGCGACGCGGCAACTGACACGCTACGCGGCAGCAGCGTCGCCGCGCGTTGCGGCTTCGAACTCGGCGCGGTTGAGCAGGCCGAAGTACAGCACGTCGTACCACTGCAGCCCCAGCGGATATTCCGTGGCGCGGCTGCGTGTGCTGTCGCAGTCGTCGTCGAAGCGCAGCCCGAAGAACGCATCGAGCGGGGCCGCCTGCTTTTTCGCACCGGCTTCGCGCAGCACCTGCGCCGCCGCCGCGATGTCTTGCGGCAGCGCATCGAGCGCGGCGCCGGCCTGCTGGCAGCGGGCAAGCTCCTTCTCGACACAGGCCCGCAGCGGGGCCTCTTCCGATTCGGTCATGGTGTCGAGCTCGACCGTCTCCAGCAGCAGGTGCTCGTTGCGGTGGGCTTCGAGAAAAGCCAGGGTCTCGTCCAGCCAGCCCGGCAGCTGCGTCGAGCCCGTCGCGGGTGTGGCCGCTGCGGGCGCGGCAGCTGCAGGCGGTGCCTTCGGTGCGGCGGGCGGCGAGAACCAGCCCTTGAGCCGGTCGACGAACGACGTGGCCTTCGGCGCGGCCACGACGGGCGCCGCTGCGGGCGCGGGCGGAGGCTCCGGCGCCTGCGCCGCCAGGTACCGCATGATGTCGATGAGCCGCTTCACCCGCGCAAAGCCCGGCTCGAAGCGGCCGCTGATCGCGTACAGCCGGACCTTCTCATCCCCCTCGTCGCTGTCGAGTCCGTCGGAGATCAGCGACGCGCACAGTTGCGGATCGCCCGACATCAGCAGTCGGTACATGAACGGAATGTCGTAGTTCCATTCGGAGATGCCCGAGATGGTTTCGGGCCGGTCCGTGTACGCCGCGGGCCGGTTGGTGAGGCTGTAGAGGTAAGAGCGATTGGCCATGAATCAAAGTGTGAATGGCGGCTGCAATGCGAGCGCGTCGCCGTGACAAGAATGAAGAAGTGCCACCCCTCGCGAAGCGGCCTTCGGCCTGGTCGGTAGATTCTGCCTTCGCCAGATTTACACTCCGCCCCATGCAAGGAAAGCAAGGAAGCAACGACGTTCAGCGCGGTCTGCAGCCCGTGGTGGAGCTGCGGTCTGAAGGCGCGTCGTACCTGTATTCCGTGCGCGCGCCGCGCTCCAAGGGCGTGATCCCGCCCAGCTCGTACAGCCACACCGGCTTTGCCAGTGTGGCCGATTGCCTGCGCGACATTGCACGCGCGCTCGGCGGCAACTTCAGTCGCATCTACGTGCGCCTCGAAGGCCACTGCGTCGGCGAGCGCGACATTGCCGAGCTGCGCAAGGCGCCCGACATCGTCGCGGCCGAACTGCAGGCCCTGTGCCGCGCGGTGATCGCCGAGCAGCAGAAGCAGCAGCAACAAGACCAGAGCGAAGTCACCACGCCGCGCTGCTAGCCGCGCGAAGCGGCGTGTCGTTCGTTCACTGCGGCACGTTCACGATGGTCGCCTGCATCATCGCCACCACCTTGTAGTCGGTGTCGCCCGCCTTCGCGAAGGCACGCACTTCGCCCGTGCACACCGCGAGCAGCTTGCCCGAGCTTTGCACGCGGCCCACCGCCAGGAAGCGCTCGCCCAGCGCGGGCCGCATGAAGTTGATCTTGAACTCCGCCGTCACCACGTCGCAGCCCTGCGGCGCCTTCGTGAGGCCCGCGTAGCCGCAGGCGCTGTCGACGATGCTCGTCACCGCGCCCGCATGCACATAGCCGCGCTGCTGCGACAGCGCTTTTGAAAACGGCATCTCGATGTGCACCTCGCCGTCGCCCACATGCACCAGCCGCGCGCCGAGCGTGGCCATCAGGCCCTGTGCGTTGAAGCTGTCGGAGATGCGGGTGTGGAGGTCGGTCATGGCTGGCAGGGAAAAGAAGCAGAAGAAAAGGGCGTCGGTGGAGGCGCCCCGAGGGGGCACTGCATTCTGCCGCGCGGCGTCATTTCTGTTTTCGGACCTCAGCCGCTCGCCCCGGTCGAGTGCCGCGGAGCCGGTGCCTTGTAGAGCGGGTCACCCATCTGGCAGGTGCATTCATGCGGACAGGCCGGCAAGAAGTCGAGCTGAACGCCGAGGGCCCGCTGGTTCTCTACCGACTTGTTCGCAGACGGCTCACGGCCGACAACGTGGCTGGTTTTCGGAAGATCGATCCTGGCGGTGAATTGCAGGTTCTCCCGAAGCACGCGGGCCACGTTGCGACCTCGTTCCAAACCCAGCCCGTGAGGGCGATGGTCACGCTCCTCGGGCTCGACCGAGGCTCCGACATAGATCGCCTCATGGTTGGGATAGCGCGTTCGAAGCTCTGTCATCCAGCTGCCAAGCCGCAGCACTTGATCGGCCGATACGGCCGCGGAGTCTCGGTCGAAGTACACGTAGAAGACCTTGATGGGACTGCATGCGAGCACGGCGGTCGGCCCGAGTGTTGCCAGAGCGAGAGCCACGCCCCTCAGAGATTTCAGATGCCTGATCACGGTGTGCCTTAGCGGGTAACGCCAAGAATATAGGCCGCAAGGCTGTCTGCATTCAGCCGGGACTTGAATTCCTTCGCATGCTCTCTGGAATTCGAGGTTCCGTACCAGGTGTCGTCCGAGCCAAAGGTGTCGTCGAAGTGGGTGACCTCATGGATCAGCGTGAGCAATCGCGAGTCACCGTCCAGCACGGCACCTGTGTCGAAGTTGGTCTTGTTGTCGAACCTGAAGTTGCAGAAGACAAGCGCAATCGCCACAGTGTGGGTGCCCGTGTCCGGCTTGCAGACTGCCGCGGCGGCGCCGTTCGCGCTGGGCAGAACGCAGGTCGCCACCTTGCCGTCTTCCGTGTATCGAATGAAGTTTTTCGCTTCCATGCCTTGAAGCACACGGATGCATGCGGACAGGCCTTTCTGCAGATGTTCGCGGATGCCTTGATCGGCCACGCCAAACCATTCGCTCACCCGGGCTTGGGCCCCCTTGTCCCATCGCTCCAGTTCAGGGAGCCGCTTTTTCGCGATGTAGTCGATCGCCATGTCGCGCAGCTTCATCACCAAGGCGGCGAACTCCTTGTTCGTCATGTTCGGGCAGATTCTTTCGGTCTGCGCCGCTTCGGGTGGATGCGTGACGCCTTCGTCCACCGCCTGCTTCAGGGCTGCCATCTCCGCTGACGGCACGGTGACTGCCGTCATCGCCGATGCCATCAGATTCGTCTGCGCCGTAGCAGCCTGCCAGGCCCCGTCGTCGCAGGTCGACGTGTGCTGAAGTGTGGCAACCAGTGGCTGCGGCACCGGACAGTGGCAGACCACCACGTCTCCCTCCAGCGCAGCCTCCGAGATGAATCGAGGGCGCCGTGGCCCTCCGGCCTTGGCAATGATGCCGACGCTGTTGCAGCCCTCGCAATAGGCCCTGCCGCCGATCAGGGCGACCCGATGCCCGTGCAGGTCGAACATGGGTCCGCTGTACGGAAGGATTCGACCACCAGGGACTGGTGGGTCTCCAACCACAAGAATCTTTCGCTCCATTCGATACGCTCCCGTTTGATGACGGGGCGTTGTATGTGGGCGAGCGCGCTAACACTGTTGTCTATCGTCAACCGGTTGGGAGCGCGTCATCGGCGCACGCGCGACCCGCGAATGCGGTCGCACAAAAGCGGCCGGGAATGGCCGGGGTGATCAATCCCACGCCGGCGACAGCCCTTGCGGATCGGTCAGTCGCTCGCCCCGGTCGAGCGCGGCGATCTGCGCCATCTCGGCCTCGGTCAGCGTCAGTTGCTGCGCCTTCAGGTTGCTTTCGAGGTTCGCGCGCTTCGTCGACGACGGAATCATCGCGTAGCCCAGCTGCATCGCCCAGGCCAGCACCACCTGCGCGGGCGTGGCGCCGTGTGCCGTGGCAATGGCGCCGATCACCGGGTCGTTCAGCACCTTGCCGTAGGCCAGCGTCATGTACGAGGTGATGCGGATGCCCTGGCTCTGCGCGAAGGCCGCCACCTTGCGGTTCTGCAGGTAGGGGTGCAGCTCGATCTGGTTCGTGGCGATGGCCGATGCGCCCACGGCGGCAATGGCTTCCTGCATCAGCGCGATGTTGAAGTTCGACACGCCGATCTGCTTCGTGAGCCCCAGCGCCTTGGCCTCGGCCAGCGCGCCCATGAACTCCGCCACCGGCACCGCGTTGGCGGGCGAGGGCCAGTGGATCAGCGTCAGGTCCACATGGTCTGTGCGCAGCTTGGCGAGGCTGTCTTTCAGGCTGGGCACCAGCTTGTCTTTCGCGTAGTGGTCGGTCCAGATCTTGGTGGTGATGAAGAGCTCGCTGCGGGCCACACCGCTTTCGGCAATGGCCTGGCCCACCTCGGCTTCGTTGCCGTAGATCTGCGCTGTGTCGATCGTGCGGTAGCCCAGGTCGAGGCCGTTCTTCACCGAGTCGATCACCACCTGGCCCTGCAGGCGGAAGGTGCCGAGGCCGAAGGCGGGAATGGGGGTGTGGTTGTTCGTGGTCATGGCGTGTGTGTTCCTTGTGTTCAAAGAAAGAAAAAGAAGAGAAGGGAAGAGGAAAGCTCAGTGCCCGACCGGCACCGGCCCCGAGGCGCGCACCGGAATGCCGGCACGGCGGTCGAGCGAGCCGCTCCACTGCGTGAGGGCCAGAGAGACCAGCACGACGAGTGCGCCGATCCAGGGCGTGTGCATCAGCCCGAGGTGCGTCACGATCAAGCCGCCGGCCCAGGCCGCGCCTGCAATGCCCAGGTTGAAGGCCGCGATGTTCAGGCCCGAGGCCACGTCCACCGCCTGCGGCGTGAAGCGCTCGGCCTGCTTCACCACGTACACCTGCAGCCCCGGCACGTTGCCGAACGCCACCGCGCCCCACATCAGCACCGCCACCAGCGCCAGCCACTTGTGCGGCGCCGCGAAGTTGAAGACCAGCAGCACGGCCGCCAGCAGCGCAAAGATGATCTTCAGCGCCGGAATCGGGCCCATGCGGTCGGCCAGCTTGCCGCCCCAGATGTTGCCCACCGCCACCGAGATGCCGTACACCAGCATCACCCAGCCTACCGCGCCGGCGCCGAAGCCCGACACATCAGTGAGGATCGGCGCCAGGAACGTGAACGGAATGAACGAGCCGCCGTAGCCGATGGCCGTCTTGGCATACACCAGCAGCAGGCGCGGCTCGGCCAGCACCTTCGCTTGTTGCGCCAGCGAGGCCGGCGGCGTGTGGCGGATGTTGCCCGGCACGAAGATCCAGCTGCCGATGAAGGCGATCACGCCCAGCGCCGACACCGCCAGGAAAGTCTCGCGCCAGCCGAAGTGCTGCCCGATGAACGTGCCCAGCGGCACGCCCGTGACCAGCGCCACCGTGAGCCCCGTGAACATGATCGCGATGGCGCTCGCCGCCTTTTCCTTCGGCACCAGGCCGGTGGCAATGGTCGAGCCGATCGAGAAGAACACCCCGTGCGCCAGCCCCGTGAGCACGCGGGCGGCAATCAGCGATTCATAGCTGGGCGCCTGCCACGCCAGCAGGTTGCCGACCGTGAACAGCGCCATCAGCCCGAGCAGCAACGCCTTGCGCGGCAGCTTGCCCGTGAGGGCCGTGAGCACCGGCGCGCCAATGGCAACGCCCAGTGCATAGAGGCTGACCAGCAGGCCCGCCGAGGGAAGGCCGATGCCGAGGTCGGCCGCGATGGTGGGAATGAGGCCAACGATGACGAACTCGGTCGTTCCGATGGCGAAGGCGCTGAGGGTCAGCGCGAGTAAGGCGATTGGCATGAGAGCACTCCTTGTGGGATGAGGAGGAGTGTCTTGCGGTTACCTTTGCAGATAAATGGGGGTTAGGGCAGAAGATAGTTGCCTGCAGAGCAATAGTTCGTGGATTCTTGCGTGCTAACTCTGAGGCCTTTAAGGAGGTCGGGGCGACTCCATGATTCGAGATGGGAAGCCGGAGGTAATTACGCGTACCAATTTATGAGAATTTCAAATATCAATGTATTTGATAATGAGATTGACGCGATATTGGTGTGCATTCGAATTTCTGTGAAGAACAATTTCCCTTGTGAGTTTTTTAAAACTGGAGGGGTTGTTTTATTGAACTTCGCGGAGGACGAGGAAGTTGTAATTTGCCATTTTTACTAGTTCGACACTGATGCACTGACCAACTGCTCCCACAAACTCCAGGGGACGTTTCCCGGAGAGGGCTAATTTGTAATCAAATGGTTGAAGCATTTTTTTCAAAAGCACCTGGGATAGATCAGGGAATTTTTTTCGGAAATTAGAAATAATTTTCGAAAAACGAGAGTTTGGCTCGGATGTGATTTCTAGTAGTCTCAATTTATTTACTTCGAAGGAGCAGTGGAGTTCGCAAAATTTGATGCCCGATTCATCGAATACTTCGATTGCTAAGTTTCTCGCGAAAAGTCGTTTCTCATTCCAGTCGGCAAGGAAAAGAATTTCATAGTTTTTTTCTTCGAACTCTAATTGAATTCTGAGGCGGTCATTGATAAATGAAATTCTTGACTCTCCTACGCGTGCCCAGCCGATAGCGCCATTCTTTTCCAGCAAGCATAGATATCGAGTAATTCGATGGAGATTTACTGTCTGATTGGGAAAGCTCCAAGAAGTGAAGCTGTCTTGTGCAAATAGACGAAGCAGCGAAGTTGTTCCATCCGAAAATTGATGAACCCGCGCAAAAATTCTCTCCGCTGGCCTTTGAGTATGTGCGAGTGAATTTTGAATTCTTCGAATCGCACGTTGATGTTGCTCAAAGGTGGCAGCGACCTGAGTGCGTGTTCGAAGAGTTCGAGCATCGGCTAATATGTTTTCCGTTAGAAATGAGGCCGCTTGATCGATCTTTTTAAAGGCTCGTCGAATAGGTGGGAGCTTCTGCTTCATGGCCAGAATCATCGCTAGCGTGATTGGCTCTGCAAGGGTGAGCCAAGAATCTGTCAAGGAGCGTATTTTGAGAATTTCTTGATTGTCATTAAATGCGGCAGTTAATTCTTTGTTTTTTGTTCCGCGCCTGGTCAGATTTTGACTTCCTACTGTTGCGATTTGATTGCCAAATAGCATTACTTTCGCATGAACGTCTGGTAAAAAATAAACGGAGTGGCCGTCTTTTATTAATGCTTCCAAAGTGCTGAGCGATGACGCTCCTCTGGCGAAGAGCTCCGCATCGAATAGCGTGTATATCGATGCAACGTGTCTTCGCCCAATCGTACGGGCGATGGTGGACGTAATGTAGGGGGAGATTAGCAAAGGGCTGATCGATTCGCCCTGAGCTGCCACATTCCAAGCGCGTGTCGCGTTTGCGTAAAATTTAACCGATCGCTTCGAATTCATCTTGTCTCCTCCAAGTCGGTATTTTCAATAAGAAAACCTAATTATTCTGCATGACGGATGGGGGAACATCGCAGACATATGGTTTCCCTCTGGAATTTCGACGAGTTTGCGATGGTCGATAGATATACTTCGCCTCGTCGCGCTAGGTGGTGCGGCCGGGTTTGGAAGCCTGATGAACCTCTGCGCAACTTGGAGTCCATCTCATGGCTGAATCCGCTCGCGCCTGCGCGCAATCTCGCATTCCTTCCGCCTCCCTCGACGACCTCGCCCTGCAAGCCTGCGACGACGCCGACAACCTCAACGCGGTCATGCGCGCTTACACCGCGCTAGAAAAGCTCGTAGACACCAGCGCCCTCAACGACAGCGAAGAGCTCACCCCCACCCGCACCGAACTGAGCGCCTTGCTGCGCCTGCTCAACGAAGCGTTGATGACCCGCATCGCCACCGTCAACGCGACAGCCGGCGCCGTACGCGATGCGCTGCAAGCGCACCCCTCGCTCAAGCCGGCCTAGCCCCCGGCGGCCGGCGTGAAGCCTCTGCCTCACGACCGGCCCGCAACCCTCAAGCCGCCTTCGTCTCCGGCAACACCGCCGTCACCGCAAAGTCCACCAGCATCAGCCAGGTCTCTCCGAGCCCGGTGATGTTGTGGTGGTCCGAGTTCGACATGGTCTGCACGCTCACGGCCGCGCGCTGACCGGCTACGCTGCGCATCCCGTTCGCTTTCCAGCGTTCTCTCTTCTCCACGACAAAGCCGATGCCAGTTGCGCCCATTGCCGCCGACGACAGCACCAACAACAAACCCGAAGAGGCCACCTTCATTTCCGCCGCCTGGACCCGCCTGCGCGACATGGTCGCAGCGCGAACCCCTGCGGACGGCCGCACCGACACGCTGTACCCGGGCCTGCGCTGCTACCGCTTTTCACACCCGATCCGCTACGAGAAAACCCAGCGCCTCACGCCAGGCGTGGTGGTGGTCCTGCAGGGCCGCAAGACCGCGCACCTCGGCGGCGGCCGTTCGCTGGCCTACGGCGCCACGCAGTGCCTGGTGCTCGGGGCCGAGGTCGCGTGCCTCGGCACGGTCGTTGGGGCGAGCGCCGCGGCGCCGTACCTGGCCATTCATTTGGACCTGCCGCCCGACGTGCTGGTCAAGTCGGTCCTCGCACTGGCCGAAGGCGGTGGTGATGCGCTGCCGGCCGAGCCTGCCCGCGTGCGCGAGCACTTCACGGCCCCGGTGGGGCCGGAGGTGGTCGAGGCCTTCGCACGCCTGCTGCTGGCGGCCGATGACCCGGTGGACCGCCGCACGCTCGCGCCGCTGGCCGTCGAGGAAATCGTGCTGCGGCTGTTGCGCTCCGAGGCCGCCGCCGCCATCCGCAGCGCGGGCGCCGTCACCAAGGCCGGCGCCCGCATACAGACGGCCATCGGCTTCATGCGCCGCCATCTGGGCCGGCCGCTGTCGGTGGCCGAGATCGCAAGCCACGTCCACATGAGCCCTTCGCACTTCGCGCACAGCTTTCGCGAGGTGGCCGGCGTCACGCCGATGCGTTGCATTCGCGACCTGCGCCTGGAAGAGGCGCGCTCACTGATACTGGGCGCGGGGCTGCGCCCCGGCGATGCGGCTGCCAAGGTGGGGTTCGAGAGCGCGGCGCATTTCAACCGCGCGTTTCGCAGACGGTTCGAGACGACGCCTGCGGAGTACGTGCGGCGCATGCAGGCGGCGTGATGCCGGGGTGACCCCAGCGTGGCTGCCTGCATCCTTCGCAGCCATGGTCAATTTCTTCGCAGCTTCGTGCCTAGGCGCGGGAGAGGGGGCTGGCTAACCTGCCTGCTCTCTCTTTTCATTCATTCATTGAATCCACAAGCCAACGCGAAGAAGAAATGTCCATGGACCCGATCAACGTCATCATCACTTTCGAAGCCAAGCCCGAGCGCGCGTCTGCGTTCGCGGAACTCATGAACCAGGTCAAGCAGTCGCTGCCATCGGCGGATGGGTGCCGGGGCGTGCGGCTGTTCGGGCGCAGCGACAACGACTGCGTTTTCACGCTGGTTGAATCGTGGGCGTCGCAGGCGCACCACCAGGCGCACATTGCGGGCGCGGTGGCGTCGGGGGCCTGGGATGCGCTGGCGGGGGAGTTGGCGCGGGAGCCCGTCAGCAGCTATTGCCGGGAGCTCTGAAAAAGCCCTGGCCGCTTGCGCCCCCTACGCCGCCTTCGTCTCCGGCAACACCGCCGTCAACGCAAAGTCCACCAGCATCAACCACGTCTCTTCGAGCCCGGTGATGTTGTGGTGGTCCGAGTTCGACACGGTCTGCACGCTCACGGGCGTGGGCCAGGCGGCGATGAGTTTTTCGGAGCGTTCGTGAGGCACCACGTCGTCCTTCGCGGCGAGCAGCACCTGGGTCTTGGCGGCGACTTCCTTGCTGTGCTCGATGGAGTTGAAGCGGTGGCGCAGCAACAGCGACAGCGGCACGAGCGGAAAGCGCTTCTTGGCGACTTCGAGCAGCGAGTCGTAGGGGGTGATGAGCTGCAGGCTCGCAAACTCCTGACGCGCCACGAGCTGGATGGCCACGCCGGTGCCCAGGCTGCGGCCCACCACGTGCAGGCGCGCCTGCGGAAAGGCGCGGCGCAGGTGGCTGGCGAACTGGGCGGCGTCGGCCACGGAGGCGATTTCAGACGGCGCGCCCTGCGAGTCGGCCACGCCCCGGTAGTTGAGTGCCGCAAAGCCGAAGCCCTCGGGCAGCCAGTGCAGCATCTGCGCGGTGGCGCGCACGTCTTCGCCGCGGCCGGCGAAGTAGATGAACAGGTCCTGCAGCGCGTCTTCGCCCTGCGGGTGATACACGTAGCCGCGCACCATGCCGCCGGGCACGGGGTGCGAGTAGGTCGAGAAGTCGTCCGACAGATGCACCACAGGCAGCTTGCGGGCGTTGAACAGGATGTGGCCCTGTCGCGTGGCGAGCAGGGTCCAGTAGGCGGCCAGGCTGCCGATGGCGGCGGCCGAGGCCGACAGGGCAATGCGGGCAATCTTGGCTTGGGTCTTCGGCTGCAAATCAGGGCTCCCGGAAAAGTGGCGGCGGCGCATCGCAAGGGCAAGGTCCGGCCGATGCACAACCACACAGCAACGCGTAAGGGGCGTAGTTTCACCGCGTTCGCGAGGCGGTGCGTTGCGAGGTGTATGGCCGCAGCGCGCGGCGCGCCGGCCGAGGGCTGAAGATAATCCCCGCATGATCGCCATCGACTGCTACTACAGCCTTTCCTCGCCCTGGGCCTACCTCGGCGGCCCGCAACTGCAAGACATCGTGCGCCGCCACCATGTGCAGCTCACGCTCAAGCCCTACGACTTCCAGGCGGTGGTGCCGCAGACCGGCGGCATTCCGCTGAAGACGCGCCCCGAGCCGCGCCGCACGTACCACGCGCTGGAGTTGTCGCGCTGGCGCGATTACCTCGGCATGCCGATGAACCTGGAGCCCGCGCACTACCCGAAGGGCGCGCCGACCGATCCGAACTGGAACAAGTACCCCGGCTGGATAGTGATCGCCGCCCAGCTGCAGGGCCTGGACGCGCAGCCGCTGTCGCACGCGCTGCTGCGCGCGCTGTGGGCCGAGGAGCGCGACACGGCGCAGGCCGCGGTGCGCATCGCGATCGCCGATGAAAACGGCTACGACGGCGCGGCGCTGCAGGCGCTGGAGCAGTCGGCCGAGGTGCTGGCGGTGTACCGCGCCAACAGCGCCGACGCGGTGGAAGCGGGCGTGTTCGGCGCGCCCACGTTCATCCTGAACGGCGAGCGCTTCTGGGGACAAGACCGGCTGGCGTTTCTCGACCGGGCGCTCGACAAGCTGCGCGCCGGCGGCTGAGCGACAACCTCTCTTTTTTCTTTTCTCAGAGGAACGAGCGCGGCAGCAGCGCGGGCACGAGCGTGCGGTGCAGCCGCTCGCGCCACCAGCGCAGCGCCTGGCCCTGCGCGCCGGTCTTCCACGCGAGCCAGAAAGCTTCGGGTGCGCGCGGTTCCTCGGTCGGCAGCTCGACCAGCGTGCCGCGCGCCAGTTCGTCGGTGATGCAGGCGCGTGGCAGAAAGCCGTGGCCCAGCCCGGCGACCTGGCAGGCGACCTTGGCGGCCATCGACGGCACGGTGATGCGCGGCTGGCCGGCCATGAGGCCCACGGTGCGGTCCGACAGGGTGCGCGCGGTGTCGCCGACCACGATGGCGTTGCAGTCGATGAGGTCGCCGCGCTGCACGGGGCGCTTCAGCCGCGTGAGCGGGTGGGTGGGCGCGACGCAGAAGGCGAACGCCAGGCTGCCCACGGCCACGGCCTGGTGGCCGCCGCCGGCCGGGCCTTCGCCCGCGGCCACGACGATGTCGGCGCGGCCCTCGCGCAGCGCCTCCCAGCTGCCGGTGAGCGCCTCGCAGCCGATGCGCAGCCGCGTGCCGCAGCGCAGGTCTTCGAAGGCGCGGATGTCGTCCATGAAGGCCTGCGTGGGAATGAGCGAGTCGTGCACCAGCCGCAGCTCTGATTCATAGCCGGTGGCAATCTGCCGCATGCGCGATTCGAGGTCGCTCGCGGCGCCGAGCAGCCAGCGGCCTTCCTTGAGCATTTCTTCGCCGGCGGCGGTGAGGGTCACGCGCGGGCCGTTGCGCTCGAACAGCAGCATGCCCAGCTGCTCTTCGAGCTTGCCCACGGCGTAGGAGATGGTGGAGGGCACCTTGTTCAGCCGCGCGGCGGCGGCGGCAAAGGAGCCGTGGCGCGCGATGGCGTCGACGACCTCGATGGCTTCCAGGGTGAGCTTGAGCACGGGGCGTTCCTCGCAGCAAGAAGGAATGATCGAAAACTTCGATCATTGATGGTGAAAAGTTTCGTCGATGAGGCCCTGCGTGCACCGGATGATTCAGCCCACGCCAAGGAGATTCCCTCCGAAAGCGATTGTGAACCGAATCGAATATCCACGCACCCAACTTTGCCGAAGGAGCCTTTCATGACCGTCCAAGCCACCCCCACCGCCGGCGCCAAGCTGCTCACCCCCACCGACCACACGCTGGTGATGATCGACTTCCAGTCGCAGATGGCCTTTGCCACGCACTCGATCGACGCCGTGAACCTGCGCAACAACGCCGCGCTGGTGGCGCAGGCGGCGGCCGGCTTCAAGGTGTCGACCATCCTCACGACCGTGGCCGAGAAGAGCTTTTCGGGCCCGATGTTCAGCGAGATCACCGACGCCTTCCCCGGCCAGAAGATGCTCGACCGCACCTCGATGAACACCTGGGAAGACGCCGCCGTGATCGAGCGCGTGAACGCCATCGGCAAGCCGCGCATCGTGCTGGCCGGCCTGTGGACCAGCGTGTGCATCGTGGGGCCGGCGCTGTCGGCGCTGGACCAGGGCTTCGAGGTGTACGTGATTGCCGACGCCTGCGGCGACGTGTCCACCGAGGCGCACAACCGCGCGATGGAGCGCATGGTGCAGGCCGGCGCGCAGCCGATGACTTCGCTGCAGTACCTGCTCGAGCTGCAGCGCGACTGGGCGCGTGGCGACACCTACGAGTTGACGACCGGTATTGCGAAGAAGGTGGGCGGCGCCTACGGTCTGGGCGTGACGTACGCCAAGACGATGTTCGGCGCCCACGAGGGTTGAGCGCAGAGCACCCGCAAGGCCGACCGACCATGAAGACCTATGTCGTTTCCCTCGCGCTCGGCCTGCTGGTCGGCGTGATCTACGCGCTCTTCCAGGTGCGCTCGCCGGCGCCGCCGGTGATCGCCCTGGTGGGCCTTTTGGGCATCCTGCTCGGCGAGCAGATCCCGCCGCTGGTGCGGCAGGTGTTCGACCGGCCGGCCGCCACCTCGTGGCTGCATGACCAGGTCAAGCCGCACGTGTTCGGCGAGCTGCCGACCTGCGCGCAGCCCGGGGCGGTGAAGTCCGCCGCCGCCGGCAGCCGCCCGTCCGAGCGGAGCGACGCATGAACGCCCCCGACCCGCAACGCCGCCACTTCCTGGGCGCCCTCGGCGCCTTTGCAGCCACCTCCCTCGCACCCGCATCCACCATGGCCTCCACCCAGACCCCCGACCTCATCCTGCGCAACGGCCGCTTCACCACGCTGGACCGTGCCAACCCCACGGCCGACGCGGTGGCCATCAAGGACGGCCGCTTCACCCGCGTGGGCCGCGCCGAAGACGTGCTGCCGCTGGCCGGCAGCCAGACCCGCGTGATCGACCTGCAGGGCCAGCGCGTGCTGCCGGGCCTCATCGACAACCACCTGCACATCATTCGCGGCGGCCTGAACTACAACATGGAGCTGCGCTGGGACGGCGTGAAGAGCCTGGCCGACGCCATGGGCATGCTCAAGCGCCAGGTGGCGATCACGCCCGCGCCGCAGTGGGTGCGCGTGGTGGGCGGCTTCACCGAGCACCAGTTCGTCGAGAAGCGCCTGCCGACCCTGGCCGAGCTGAACGCGGTGGCGCCCGACACGCCGGTGTTCATCCTGCACCTGTACGACCGCGCGCTGCTCAACGGCGCCGCGCTGCGCGCCGTGGGCTACACCAAGGACACGCCCGCGCCGCCCGGAGGCGAGATCGTGCGCGACAGCGCCGGCAACCCCACGGGCCTGCTGCTGGCCAAGCCGAATGCGGCCATCCTGTACGCCACGTTGGCCAAGGGGCCGAAGCTGCCCTTCGACTACCAGCTCAATTCCACGCGCCACTTCATGCGCGAACTCAACCGCCTGGGCGTGACCGGCGCCATCGACGCGGGCGGCGGCAACCAGAACTACCCCGACGACTACGAGGTGATCCAGAAGCTGCACGACGACGGGCAGCTCACGATCCGCCTGGCCTACAACCTCTTCACGCAGAAGCCCAAGGCCGAGAAGGACGACTTCCTGAACTGGACGGCCAGCTCCAGATACAAGCAGGGCGACGACTACTTCCGACACAACGGCGCGGGCGAGATGCTGGTGTTCTCGGCGGCCGACTTCGAGGACTTCCGCCAGCCGCGCCCCGACATGGCGCCCGAGATGGAAGGCGACCTCGAAGGCGTGGTGCGCATCCTGGCGCAGAACCGCTGGCCGTGGCGCATGCACGCGACCTACGACGAAACCATCAGCCGCTCGCTCGACGTGTTCGAGAAGGTCAACAAGGACACACCGCTGGCCGGCCTGAACTGGTTCTTCGACCATGCCGAGACGATTTCCGAGAAGTCGATGGACCGCATCGCCGCGCTCGGCGGCGGCGTGGCGGTGCAGCACCGCATGGCCTACCAGGGCGAGTACTTCGTCGAGCGCTACGGCCCCGGCGCGGCCGAGGCCACGCCGCCGGTCAAGAAGATGCTGGAGCGCGGCCTGAAGGTGTCGGCCGGCACCGACGCGACGCGCGTGGCCTCGTACAACCCGTGGGTGTCGCTGTCGTGGCTGGTCACGGGCAAGACGGTGGGCGGCATGCAGCTGTACCCGCAGCGCAACTGCCTGGACCGCGAGGCCGCGCTGCGCATGTGGACCGAGAACGTCACCTGGTTCTCGAACGAAGAGGGCAAGAAGGGCCGCATCCAGGAAGGCCAGCTGGCCGACCTGGTGGTGCCCGACCGCGACTTCTTCGCCTGCGCCGAATCGGAGATTGCCGACACCACGGCGCTGCTCACGATGGTGGGCGGCAGGGTGGTCTACGGCGCCGGCCCGTTCGCCGCACACGACGAAGGCGGCCTGCCGCCCGCCATGCCCGACTGGTCGCCCGCGCGCACCTTCGGCGGCTATGCAGGCTGGGCCGACACGGCCGAGGGGGCGCCGCTTCAGAAGGTGATGCGCAACGCCGCGATGTCGTGCGCCTGCGCCAACGACTGCAACGTGCACGGCCACAGCCACGCGACGGCCTGGAGCAGCAAGCTGCCCATCGCCGACCTGAAGAGCTTCTGGGGCGCGCTGGGTTGCGCCTGCTGGGCGGTGTGATGAAGGCCCTGCACTGGACCCTGTCGCCCGCCGTGCGCTGGATCGCCTTGCTGCTGCTGTGCGCGGCCTACCTGCAGGGCGGCCTGAACAAGGCGCTGGACTTCAACGCCGCCATCGCCGAGATGAACCACTTCGGCCTGTCGCCGGCCGGCCCGCTGGCCGTGGCGGTGATCGTGCTGGAGCTGGGCGCCGCGGCGCTCATCCTCACCGGCTTCTGGCGCTGGCTCGGCGCGCTCGCGCTGGGCGGCTTCACGCTCATGGCGACCTTCGTCGCGCTGCGTTTCTGGGAGATGCCGCTGGGGCAGGAACGCTTCATGGCGGCCAACTCCTTCTTCGAACACCTGGGCCTGGTCGGCGGCTTCCTGCTCGTCGCCTGGCTCGACCTCCAGGAGCGCCACGATGACTGAGCCCCAAGCCAAAGCCGCCGGCGCGTTTGCGCCGCTGCGCCAGCCGGTCTTTGCCGTGCTGTGGGCCGCCACGGTGCTGGGCAACATCGGCAGCTTCATGCGCGACGTGGCCAGCTCGTGGCTGGTGACCGACCTGTCGGCCAGCCCGACGGCGGTGGCGCTGATCCAGACGGCGGCGACGCTGCCGATCTTTTTGCTGGCGATTCCGGCGGGCGTGCTGTCGGACATCCTCGACCGCCGGCGCTTCCTGATCTTCGTGCAGGTGCTGCTGGCCGCGGTGAGCGGCACGCTGCTGGTGCTCTCGCACACGGGCACGCTCACGGTCGAATACCTGATCGCGCTGACCTTCGTGGGCGGCATCGGCGCGGCGCTCATGGGGCCGACCTGGCAGTCGATCGTGCCGGAGCTGGTGCCGCGCAGCGAGCTCAAGGGCGCGGTGGCGCTGAACTCGCTGGGCATCAACATCGCGCGCTCCATCGGGCCGGCGGCGGGCGGGCTGATCCTGGCGAGCTTCGGCGCGGCCGCCACCTACGGGCTGGACGTGCTGAGCTATGTGTTCGTGATCGCGGCGTTGCTGTGGTGGAAGCGCCCGGCGGCGGTCGACAGCGGGCTGTCCGAGAACTTCTTCGGCGCCTTCCGCGCCGGCCTGCGCTACACGCGGGCCAGCAAGGAGCTGCATGTGGTGCTGCTGCGCGCGGCGGTGTTCTTTTTGTTCGCGAGCTCGGTGTGGGCACTGCTGCCGCTGGTGGCACGGCAGATGCTCGGCGGCACGGCGAGCTTCTACGGCATCCTGCTCGGCGCCGTGGGCGCGGGCGCCATCGGCGGCGCGCTGGTGATGCCGCGGCTGCGCGCGCGGCTCGATGCCGACGGCATGCTGCTGCTGGCCTCGCTGCTCACGGCCGCGGTGATGGGCGCGCTGGTGTTCGCGCCGCCGCAATGGCTGGCGGTGCCGATGTTGGGCGTGCTCGGGCTGGGCTGGATCATTGCGCTGACCACGCTCAACGGGGTGGCGCAGTCGATCCTGCCGAACTGGGTGCGCGGGCGCGGGCTGGCCGTGTACCTCACGGTGTTCAACGGCGCCATGGCCGCCGGCAGCCTGGGCTGGGGCCTGGTGGCGCAGCAGATCGGCGTGCCGGCCACGCTGGTGGCGGGCGCGGTGGGGCTGGTGGTGATGGGTCTGGTGTTCCACCGCGTGCGGCTGCCCGCCGGCGAGGCCGACCTGCAGGCCTCGAACCACTGGCCCGAGCCGCTGCTGGCCGAGCCGGTGGCGCACGACCGCGGGCCCGTGATGATCCAGGTCGAGTACCGCATCCGCAAGGAAGACCGGCCGGCGTTCCTCGATGCGATGAAGCGCCTGTCGCTCGAGCGCCGCCGCGACGGCGCCTACGCCTGGGGCGTGCACGAGCACACGGCCGACGCCGAGCGCGTGATGGAGTGGTTCCTCGTGGAGTCGTGGGCCGAGCACCTGCGCCAGCACCACCGCGTGTCGCACGCCGATGCCGACCTGCAGGCCGAGGCGCTGCGCTTTCACATCGGCCCGGGCAAGCCCGAGGTGCACCACTTCCTGGCGCTCTGAGCGGCGCGGATTCTTCTTCTCTTTCCCTTTCACCCTTTCGTCCATCTCAAGGAAAAACATGACCACACTGACCCTTCGCGACGGCACCGAGCTCTATTACAAGGACTGGGGCAGCGGCCAGCCCATCGTCTTCAGCCACGGGTGGCCGCTGAGCGCCGACATGTGGGACGCGCAGATGCTGTTCTTCGCCGAGCGCGGCTACCGCGTCATCGCGTTCGACCGCCGCGGTTTTGGCCGCTCCAGCCAGCCCTGGACCGGCTACGACTACGACACCTTCGCCGACGACATCGCCGAGCTGATCGAAACGCTCGACCTGAAAAACGTGATCCTGGCGGGCTTCTCGATGGGCGGCGGCGACGTCACGCGCTACATCGCGCGCAAGGGCAGCGCGCGCGTGGCGAAGCTGGCGCTCATCAGCGCGGTGACGCCGCTCTTCATGAAGACCGCCGACCATCCCGTGGGCCCCGAGGCGTCGCTGTTCGCGGGCATCCGCGCCGGGCTGGCCGCGGACCGGGCGCAGTTCATCGACGACTTCAGCACGCTGTTCTACGGCACCAACCGCCCGGGCGCGAAGGTGTCGCAGGGCGTGTTCAAGCAGACGCTGCAGATCGCGCTGCAGGCCTCGATCAAGGCCACCATCGATTGCGTGACGGCGTTCTCCGAGACCGACTTCCGCCCCGACATGGCGAAGATCGACGTGCCCACGCTGGTGATCCACGGCGACGACGACCAGGTCGTGCCCTTCGAGGCCACGGGCAAGCTGGCGGCCGAAATGATCCAGGGCAGCCAGCTCAAGCTGTACGCCGGCGCGCCGCACGCCACCTGCACCACGCACGCGGCGCAGGTCAACGCCGACCTGCTGGCGTTCATCCAGGGCTGAGGCCGGGTGTGTCGAAAGGGCCGCGCCCTGCGGCCCTTCCGGCGCGAAGGGCGCCGCCGGTGGCGATAATCCGGCGATGCGAATCCGCTTTACCAAGATGCAGGGAGCCGGCAACGATTTCGTCGTGCTCGACGAAACGCGCGGCACGCTGGGCCTCACGGCCGCGCAGTACCGCTTCCTGGCCGACCGCCATTTCGGCGTCGGCGCCGACCAGATCCTCACGGTGCGCCCGTCGCCCGCTGCAGGCATCGACTTCCAGTACGTGATCCACAACGCCGACGGCGGCGAGGTGGAGCAGTGCGGCAACGGGGCGCGCTGCTTCATGCGCTTCGTGAGCGAGCACGGCCTGACCGAGAAGAAAGACGTGCGCGTGCAGACGCTGGCCGGCGTGATCGAGCCGCGCATGGGCGACGACGGCCGCGTGACGGTCGACATGGGCGCCCCGGTCTTCGAGCCGGCGCGCGTGCCCTTCGACACGGCCGGGCTCGACCCGCAGCACCGGGGCGACTGGCAGACCTGGCACCTCGCCCTGGGCACCCGGGCCGGCAGCGCTATCGTTTCGGTAGCGGTGCTGTCCATGGGCAACCCGCACGCGGTGCAGGTGGTCGACAACGTCGACACCGCGCCCGTGGCCGAGCAGGGCCCGCAGATCGAGCACCACCCGCGTTTTCCGCAGCGTGTGAACGCCGGTTTCATGCAGGTGGTCGACCGCACCCACATCAAGCTGCGGGTGTTCGAGCGCGGCGCCGGCGAAACGCTGGCCTGCGGCACGGGCGCCTGCGCGGCCGTGGTGGCGGGCATCCGCCTGGGGCTGCTGGACACCCGCGTCGACGTGCAGACGCACGGCGGCATTCTCACGATCGAGTGGCAGGGCGACGGCCGGCCGGTGCTCATGACAGGACCGGCCACGACGGTGTTCGAGGGCGAGATCGACGTGCCCGACATTTCGGAACAGCCATGACCCAATTCACCCACGACAACAACGCCATGAACCCGATCACCGAAGACGACATCGCGAACTACCTGTCGAACACCCCCGACTTCTTCGAACGCCACGCCCAGCTGCTGGCGCAGGTGCAGCTCACCAGCCCGCACGGCAACCGCGCCGTGAGCCTGCAGGAGCGCCAGGCCGAGATGCTGCGCGAGAAGATCAAGGCGCTGGAGCACCGCCTGATGGACATGGTGCGCCACGGCACCGAAAACGTCGTCATCGCCGATCGCCTGCAGCGCTGGACCAAGGGCCTCTTGACCACGCGCGACCCGCGCAGCCTGCCGTACCGCATCGCGGTCGACCTGCAGTCGCTGTTCCTGGTGCCGCAAACGGCCATCAAGGTGTGGGACTGCGGCACCGAGTACCTGAACGAAGCCTATGCCCAGTGGGTGAGCGACGACGTGAAGGCGCTGGCCACCTCGCTCACCTCGCCGTACTGCGGGCTCAACGCGGGCTTCGAGGCGGCCAACTGGCTGCCCGAGCCGCAGGGCGCCGCGTCGATCGCGCTGATTCCGCTGCGCCCCGACGCCGAGTCGCCGGCCTTCGGCCTGCTGGTGCTGGCCTCGCCGGACGCGCAGCGCTTCAACGCCGAGATGGGCACGGACTTTCTCGAGCGCATCGCCGAGCTGTCGTCGGGCGCGCTGTCGCGGCTGCGCCCTTGAGCCGTTCCGCGCGACGCGGGTGGCGCCGCCGGCCTTGGCTGACCGGCCTTTGCGTGGTCCTGCTGGCCGGCGTGCTCACCTATGCCGCCATCGCGGGCGTGATCTGGCAGCGCGCCGAGGCCGCACTGGCCGGCCCGATGCCGCGCGCGGCCGACGTGGCGCTGGTGCTGGGCAACCGCGCCTACCTCGACGGCAAGCCCAACCCCTGCCTCACGGGCCGGGTCGACCAGGGCATCGTGCTGGCGCGCGCCGGTCGTGCGCAGACGCTGGTGTTCTCGGGCGGCGTCGACGTGGAAGACGGCCGCATCGAAGCCGAGGTGATGCGCGACCACGCCACGGCCGAGGGCTACACGGGGCCGATGGTGCTGGAGTCGGTGTCGTCGTCCACGCGCGCCAATCTGTCGCTGTCGCGCACGGTGCTTGAAGCCAATGGCGTGCGCAGCGTGATCATCGTGTCGGAGCCCTACCACCTGTGGCGTATCGAGCGCCTGGTGCGTGCCAGCGGCTTCGACCAGGCCTTCGACGTGCAGTACGTCGCCGCGCCCACCTCGTGCTGGCGCCGCTGGGGCATGCTGTTCAAGGGCGCATTGCGTGAGCCGGCGGCCATCGTGAACAATGCATCGCTGGGCTATCTGTTCTAGTTCTGGCTAACGGGCCCGGGCGCCGCACGGAGCACGACACCATGGAATGGATCGACAAATACCTCGAACACGTGCGCGTGGAGCGTCGGCTCGCGCCGCGCACGGTCGAGCTGTATGCCTTCCACCTGCGCGCGCTGACCGACCACGCCGCCGAGGCCAACCTGCCGCTGGACCGCGTGCAGACGGCCCACATCCGCCGCTGGATGGCGCAGCTGCACAGCGCCGGGCGCGAGCCGCGCGGCATTGCGCTGGTGCTGTCGTGCTGGCGCAGCTTCTACCGCTGGCTCGGCCATGAAGGGCTGATCGGTTTCAATCCGGTGCAGGACGTGCACGCGCCCAAGGCGGGCCGGCCGCTGCCGAAGGCGCTGGGCGTGGACGACGCGGTGCGCCTGGCCGAGCTGTACGACCCCGAGGCCGATCCCTGGACCGAAGCGCGCGACGGCGCCATCGTCGAAATGCTTTATGGCTGCGGCCTGCGCGTGAGCGAACTCACCGGGCTCGACGCCCAGGCCAGCGCCACGGCGCTCGGCTGGGTCGATCTCGACGCCATGGAAGCCCACGTGCTCGGCAAGGGCAGCAAGCGGCGCAGCGTGCCCGTGGGCAGCAAGGCGGCCGAGGCGCTGCGCGACTGGCTCGCGGTGCGCGGCGAGCGCCAGGAGCCGGCGCTGTTCGTCAGCGCGCGCGGCGCACGCATGTCGTCGCAGGCGGTGTGGAAGCTGCTGCGCGAGCGCAGCCTGAAGGCCGGCCTGGCTGCGCCCGTGCATCCGCACATGCTGCGCCACTCGTTCGCGAGCCACGTGCTGCAGTCGAGCAGCGACCTGCGCGCGGTGCAGGAGCTGCTGGGCCATGCCAACATCGCGACCACGCAGGTCTACACGCGGCTGGACTTCCAGCACCTGGCCAAGGTCTACGACGCGGCGCATCCGCGCGCCAAGGCCCGGCCGGACAAGGACGGCAAGTAGCCACCACACCCGTCGCCTGCATCGTTTTCTTTCGTCTTTCATTTCTTCTTTCATTCATCTCCCATGAAAACCCTCCGCCTCAAGCCGGGCAAGGAGCGCTCGCTCCAACGCCGCCATCCCTGGGTCTTCGAATCCGCCATTGCGCGCGGCGGCGCGGACTCGGGGGAAACGGTGCGCGTGGAGTCGCACGACGGCCACTTTCTCGCGTGGGCGGCTTTCGGCCCCACCTCCAAGATCCGGGCGCGGGCCTGGAGCTTTGACGAGAAGCAGCGCATCGACGCTGCTTTTTTTTCCACGGTCTGCGCGCGCGCGGTGCATGCGCGCGGCCTGTTCGACCTGCAGAGCGACGGCGTGCGGCTGGTGCACGGCGAGGCCGATGGCCTGCCGGGGCTGATCGTCGACCGCTACGGCGACACGCTGGTGGCGCAGTTTTTGTCGGCTGGCGTGGAGCGCTGGAAAGACGTGCTGGCCGATGCGCTGCTCAAGGCCACGGGGCTCACCAGACTGTATGAACGCTCCGACGCCAGCGGCCGCGAGCGCGAGGGCCTGAAGCCCGTCACGGGCTGGCTGCGCGGCGAGGGCCCCACCCAGATCACCATCCGCGAGCACGGCTGGCAGCTGTCGCTGGACATCGCCACCGGCCACAAGACCGGCTTCTACCTCGACCAGCGCGACAGCCGCCAGCGCTTTGCCGAGCTGGCGCAGCACCGGCGCTTTCGGCGCGTGCTCAACTGCTTCTGCTACACGGGCGGCTTCACCGTGGCGGCGCTCGCGGGCCTGAAGGCGGCCGGGGCGCTCGAGGGCGCCTCGCTGGTGTCGGTCGACTCGTCGCAGCCCGCGCTCGAACGGGCGCGCGCGCACCTGGCGCTCAACGGCTTCGAAGGGCAGGGCATTGCCACGGAGTTTCTCGACGCCAACGTGAACACGGTGCTGCGCGAGTTCATCGACCAGGGCCGCACCTTCGACGCCATCGTGCTCGACCCGCCGAAGTTCGCGCCCACGGTGGCGCACGCCGAGCGCGCGGCGCGTGCCTATAAAGACATCAACCGCCTGGCGCTCAAGCTGCTGGAGCCGGGCGGCGTGCTGCTGACCTTTTCCTGCTCGGGCGGCATCAGCGCCGACCTGTTCCACAAGATCGTGGCCTCGGCCGGGCTCGACGCGGGCGTGGACGGTTACATCGCCGAACGCCTGGGCGCCTCGCCCGACCACCCGATGACCATCGAGTTTCCGGAAGGGGAGTACCTGAAGGGGCTGGTGGTGGTGAGAAAGCCCCTGTGAACGAGGGCTTGACCCCGTCGGCAACGCAACTCAGTGGCATTGGCTAAACTGCCCGCCAATCCCCCGCCTTTTTCTGTTTTCCGTTTCCGGAGCACTTTTCCATGGCCCTCATTCCCGCGACCATCCTGACCGGCTTTCTCGGCTCGGGCAAAACCACGCTGCTCAAGCGCATCCTGACCGAGGCCCATGGCCAGAAGATCGCGGTCATCGAGAACGAGTTCGGCGAGGAGAACATCGACAGCGACATCCTCGTGACCGAGTCGAAGGAGCAGATCGTGCAGATGAGCAATGGCTGCGTCTGCTGCACCATCCGCGAAGACCTGCGCGAGGCGCTGCAGCTGCTGGCCGCGAAGAAGCGCCAGGGCCTGCTCGACTTCGACCGCGTGGTGATCGAGACCACCGGCCTGGCCGACCCCGGCCCGGTGGCGCAGACCTTCTTCATGGACGACGAGATCGCCGAGAGTTACCTGCTCGACTCGATCCTCACGCTGGTCGACGCCAAGCACGCGCCGCAACAGCTCAACGACCGCCAGGAAGCGCGTCGCCAGGTGGGCTTCGCCGACCAGATCTTCATCAGCAAGAGCGAGCTGGTGTCGGCCGAAGAGACCGATGCGCTCATTCACCGCCTGAAGCACATGAACCCGCGCGCGCCGCAGCAGAAGGCGCATTTCGGCGACGTGCCGCTGAAGGACATCTTCGACCTGCGCGGCTTCAACCTGAACGCCAAGCTGGACATCGACCCCGACTTCCTCAAGGAAGACGACCACGACCATCACGACCATGACCACGCGCATGGCGAGGCGTGCGACCACCCCTCGCACAAGCACGAGGGCCACGGCCACCATCACCACACGGACGACGACGTGAAGAGCTTCGTCTACAAGGCCGACCGCGCCTTCGACCCGGCCAAGCTGGAAGACTTCCTGGGCGCCATCGTGAACATCTACGGCCCGCGCATGCTGCGCTACAAGGGCGTGCTGAACATGAAGGGCACCGAGCGCAAGGTGATTTTCCAGGGCGTGCACCAGCTGATGGGCAGCGACCTGGGCCCGGAGTGGGGCAAGGACGAGGCGCGCCAGAGCCGCATGGTGTTCATCGGCATCGAGCTGCCGCGCGAGATCCTGGAGCAGGGGCTGGAGCAGTGCCTGGTCTGAACACGTTCGCCTGAGCTGACGAAATAAAAACGGCGCTGGCCTTGCGGTCAGCGCCGTTTTTCATGGGGCGGGCCGTGCTTACTTGCCGAAATTCCCCATCGGCTTGCCCAGGAGCTTGAGCTGGCCTTCGCTGAACTCGACCTGGCTGACCAGATCGTCGCCCGTGCGCTTCACGTAGCCGTTGGCTTCGCCCTGTTCGATCAGGCCGGCGAGCATTTCAGGCGGCGGCGTGCGGCCGCTCTCGGCGCCGGTTTCGGCCAGCTTCTCGATCCACTTCACGGGCAGGCGCGCGTTGGCCTTGAGCACGCCGCGCTTGAGCACCAGCGCGTTGCCGGGCAACTGCAGGTCTTCGTCGGTCACGCCGGCGAGGGCCACCGAGTAGCTGAGCTCGGCGCTGTGGCCGCCGATCTCGACGAGCATGCGGTCCAGGCCGGCTTCGGGGCTGTGCTTGGCCATGGCCTTGAGGTCGGGCGCGAGCTGTTCGATGAGCGCCTGCATCGCGTCCTTCTGGGCCTTGCTGCGCTGGCCGCAGCCGGCACCGGCGGTCGATTGCAGCCAGGCGTCGGCCAGCTTCTTGTAGCCGGCCGCCTGGATGCGGCGTGCGCTGCTGGCGATCTCGAACTTGTCGATGGCGGTCTCGTTGACCTTGCCCTTGCCCTTGAAGGCGCCTTCGGAGGCGTACAGGCCGTCCTTGATGGTGGCTTCGCCGGTCAGGTCGATGCTTTGCAGCAGCACCTTGATCGCCTTGGCGGGGGCGGCCTCGGTGCCCGCGCCCAGGCCCAGTCCCTTGGGCGCGTTCAACTCGAAGCTGTCGAGGCGGCCTTCGGACTTGCCGGTGGCGAGCATCCAGCCGGCGCTGCCGTCCATGTCGGCCTTGGCGGTGAACTTGCCCATCTTCAGCTGCACGCCCTTGGAGGCGGTGCTGACGTCCAGGCCCGGCATCGTCATGTCATAGCGCACGTGGGTGCGGGCCGCGTTCATGTCCAGGCGGGCCTGCGCGCCTTGCCAGGCGAACTCGCCCTTGCCTTCTTCGGCCAGCTTGGCGGGCGCGACAGTGAAGTCGCTGGTGAAGCCGCCGCCGAAGCCGACCTTGGTGCGCGCGGTCAGCGGCTTGGCCTTGCCGAACAGCTTCTCGGCCTCGGCCTGCGCCTTGGCGTCGAGCACCAGTTCGCTGTCGATGACGGCCGCGGCCAGCGTGGCGCCGGCGATCGGGCCGTGGCGGATGGTGTCGCGGATGGTGATGCGCACGGGCTTGGGCGGGGTGGCCGCGGCGTCGCTGTCGTCTCCGGCGGGTTCTTCTTCGTCGCCTTCGGTCGCGGCCTCGGCGACATCGGTCGTGGCGGCGGCCGGCGCGGCGGCGGGTGCCGACGCGGCAGGGGCGGTGGCGGCTTCGGCTTCGGCCGGGCAACCCAGTTCGAGCGTCACGGTGCTCACGGCGCCGAAGAAGTTGCGCTCGTAGCTGCGCTCGATCACGCGCACCAGCGCGGTCTGCTTGGGCAGTTCGCCCAGGGCGACGTCGTAGCTCGATTTGATTTGCGTGCCGGCCCACCAGGTGCTGCCGCCGTAGGCGACGGCGATGGCCGCGGCCAGGACTCCCAATACTGCTTTTTTGCTCAAGATTATTTTCCGATCGGTTGTTTGAAGGGCCGCCGCGGTGTCTCCCCGACCCGCGGCGTGCCTGCGCCACCCCCTGTGATGGCGCCGGGCGATGCTAACGGAGCAGGGCAGTGCGTCACCCGATGGCCTTGCGTTTCGAGTTCTCTATACAATCGCGCGCCTGTTCCGGGAGCCATGCTTCGTCCACAGGGGCGAGATATGACTTACGGCACGGGGCGCCAAGGGTTTTTGGCGGGCTTTCGGGGGTATAACCCCGGGGTTCACCACTTGAGGACGCCCCCGACAACGTGAGCCGACGCGGCCTGACACCCGCAACGGTTCCCTTGGGAGGAGACACCCAGTGAAAGCGCGTTCCAGTTCGTACAAGGAGCCAGTCACCGTGAAGAAACCCGCCGCCAAGGCCACGCCAGCCACCAAGCCCGCCGCAAAGAAGGCGACGGCTGTGAAGGCTGTACCCGCGACGAAGAAGGTTTCTGCCACCGCTGCTGCTGCCTCTGCCGCGAAAGAGAAAAGCGCTGCCAAGAAGCCTGCGGCAACCCCGGCCAAGACCGGGACCGCGGCTGCCAAGAAGTCCGCCAAGCCCGCAACCAAGTCCGCGGGCGCGGCGCCTACGTCATCCCAACCGGTCGGCCGTCCAGCGGCCGCCCTTTCTGCTCCCCCGACCCCCATGAAAAAAACGGCTGCCGCCTCTTCTTCCGCCCCGGCGACACCCTCGATCCCCGCTACGCCCGCTCCCGCTGCGCGTGGTGGCCGCGTGTCCCGGCTGTCGCAACTGACCGTGCCCTCGATGCCGCAATCCGTGGCTTCGACCGCCGCCAAATCCAGCTTCTCGCAGGCGCCTTCCACCGCGCTGGTGCCGCCGCCGCCCCTGGCCGTCAAGAAAGACCCGAAGCTGGCCAACAACTGGAAGACCAAGACGCCCGCCGAGCTGAGCGACGCCGAGGTCATCGCGATGCCCGACGACGAGTACATGAACGACAAGCAGATGGCGTTCTTCCGCCTGAAGCTCGAAGAGCTCAAGCGCGGCATCCTCGAGAACGCCGGTGAAACCACCGAGCACCTGCGCGAAGACACCGTGGTCGTGCCCGACCCGGCCGACCGCGCCACCATCGAGGAAGAGCACGCGCTCGAACTGCGCACGCGCGACCGCGAGCGCAAGCTGCTCAAGAAGATCGAGCAGTCGATCCAGCGCATCGACGCCGGCGACTACGGCTACTGCGACGAGACCGGCGAGCCCATCGGCGTCGGCCGCCTGCTGGCCCGCCCGACCGCCACGCTCTCGCTCGAAGCGCAGCAGCGCCGCGAGCTGAAGCAGAAAATGTTCGGGGATTGAACGGCTGCACGGTAGAACGGAACCCGCGCTTTCGATAACCTTCTCTGAATGCCAAAGGAAGAGTCAGGCCGCCTTTTCTCGAAGGTGGCCAAGTTCGTTCGAAATCCCCTGAAAGACTGGTCGGAGCTGGACACGCCGTCCTCCGACTCGTCGCTGCCCGAGCAGACCTACAGCCGCGAGATGCTGAAGGAAATGATCGAGCGGCGCCAGCGCAACGACTTCGTGCGCCGCCGCGAGTTCGACATGCTGCGCAAGCTGCGTCAGCGCGAGGCGGCGGCCCATGCCTTCGAGGCAACGGTCACGCCGTCGTCGTTCAACCTCAATAGCACCTCCGAAAAATCCGAAGGCCGCGCACTCACGCTCAAGAAGATCGACGAGATCGAAGAGCAGATGTCGCAGCAGTGGTGGAAGGGCCGCGGGCCGAACGGCGAGACGCTGGTCAATCCGCCGCCCGACGCGGGCGCTGAAACGCTGCCGCCGGTCGACAGCGGCGGCGACCAGCTGCCTGTCGGGCAGGGCGCACCGGCCGCTTCCGAACCCGTGGCCGCAGCGCCGGCGGTTGCCGTCGCCGCTCCCTCGCCGCAGCCGTCCCGGCTCGCGCACGACGGCGCGCTCGAAGAGGCGGTGATCCGCTTCGCGCACGGCGACGACACTGGCGCCGAGGCCATCCTGCTGCAGGCGCTGGCCGCCGAAAGTGCGTTCTCCGCCGACGACGCCACCGCAGCCGTCACGCTGGAGCGCGACGACGCCCGCTGGCGCGCGCTGTTCGACCTGTACCGCGCCACCGGCGACGCCGCCAAGTTCGCGGCCGCCCGCATGCGCTACGCGCAGCGCATGAAGCGCATGGGGCCCGACTGGGTCTCGCTCGACGAACTCGCGCGCAGCGTGAAGGCCGTCACCGCCAGCGAAGACGCCGAAGCGGCCTCCGACACCACCGGCGCCGCCGACTGGGCCAGCCCCGCGCACCTGACGCGCGAGGGGCTCATGGCGCTCACGCGCGCGCTCTCGCAGGCCGGCATGGTCTGGACGCTCGACTGGCGCGCGCTCACCGAGATCGATCCGCCGGCCGCCGCGCCGCTGCGCATCCTGTTCGCGCACTGGTCCGATTCGCCGGTGCAGCTGCGCTTCTTCGGCGCCTCGCAGCTCATGGCCGTGCTGGCCGCGGCCACGCCCAACAACGAGCGCCATCCCGACGACGCCTGGTGGCAGCTGCGCCTCGCAGCGCTGCGCATGATGCACCTGCCTGACGACTTCGAGCTGGTGGCGCTCAACTACTGCATCACCTACGAGGTGTCGCCGCCGTCCTGGCAGGACCCGAAGGGCGAGTGCACCTCGCTGGCCGCGCCGCCGGCGAGTCGGCCGAGCTCGGTGTGGTCGCTGCTGTCGGTCGGGGGCGATTCCGAGAGCTTCCCGTCCACCGACAGCGGCTTTGCCGCGCTGGCGGGCGACCTGCGCGGCGACTCGCTGTCGTGCTGGCAGCGCCTGGACCACGACCTGCGCCACACGACGGCACCGGTCATCTCGTGCGCGGCCCTGCTGCGCATGGACCTGACGGCGGCCGGCACGCTGCTGAGCTGGGTCCGCGAGCGCGATGCGAACGGCGAGCGGGTGCAGTTCGTCGACGCCCACCGGCTGATTGCCGCGCTGTTCGGGCTGATCGGCATCACCGACCACGCCACGGTCGCGGTCCGCAAGAACTGACCCCGTAACAGGGGTTCCACGGCCCCTGCGGGGCCGTGTTTTCCGCCAGCAGTTTGTCCGACCGCAAGGGTTGCATTGGCGGGGCCCATCCCCAGATGGCTGCGATGGAACAGTTTCACGGCACCACCATCGTGAGCGTGCGCCGCAAGACCCCCCAAGGCGATCAGGTCGCCATCGGCGGGGACGGGCAGGTCACTCTCGGCAACATCGTCATCAAGGGCACGGCGCGCAAGGTGCGGCGGCTCTATCACGGCAAGGTCCTGGCGGGTTTCGCCGGTGCCACGGCCGATGCCTTCACGCTCTTCGAGCGCTTCGAGGCCAAGCTCGAGAAGCACCAGGGCCACCTGACCCGCGCGGCGGTCGAGCTCACCAAGGACTGGCGCACCGACCGCGTGCTGCGCAAGCTCGAAGCCATGCTGGCCGTGGCCGACGCCACGACTTCGCTCATCATCACCGGCAATGGCGACGTGTTGGAGCCTGAAGACGGCGTGATCGCCATCGGTTCGGGCGGTGCCTACGCCCAGTCGGCGGCCAAGGCGCTGATCGACAACACCGACCTTTCGGCCGAGCAGATCGTGCGCAAATCGCTGGCGATCGCCGGAGAAATCTGCATTTACACGAACATGAACCACACGGTGGAAGCGCTCTGACCATGTCCATGACCCCCCAGGAAATCGTCTCCGAGCTGGACAACCACATCGTCGGCCAGCCCGCCGCCAAGCGCGCCGTGGCCATCGCGCTGCGCAACCGCTGGCGCCGCCAGAAGGTCGACGAGAAGCTGCGCCACGAGATCACGCCCAAGAACATCCTCATGATCGGCCCGACGGGCGTCGGCAAGACCGAAATCGCCCGCCGCCTGGCCCGCCTGGCCGACGCGCCGTTCATCAAGGTCGAGGCCACCAAGTTCACCGAGGTGGGCTACGTGGGCAAGGACGTCGACTCCATCATTCGCGACCTCGCCGAGATCGCCGTCAAGCAGACGCGCGAATCCGAAAGCGTGAAGGTGCGCGCCCGCGCCGAAGACGCGGCCGAGGAGCGCATCCTCGATGCGCTGCTGCCTCCGGCGCGTGGCGTCGATGGCGCCGCCCCCGCACTCGACAGCCCCAACCCGACGCGCCAGGCCTTCCGCAAGAAGCTGCGCGAGCACCAGCTCGACGACAAGGAGATCGAACTCGACCTCGCCGAAACCCGCGCGCCGCTGGAGATCATGGGCCCGGCCGGCATGGAGGAAATGACCGAGCAACTGCGCGGCATGTTCGGCCAGCTCGGCGGCGGCAAGCGCAAGACGCGCAAGCTCAAGATCGCCGAGGCGATGCGCCTGCTGATCGACGAAGAGGCTGCCAAGCTGGTCAACGAGGACGAGATCCGCGCGCAGGCCATTGCCAATGCCGAGCAGAACGGCATCGTGTTCATCGACGAGATCGACAAGGTCGCCACGCGCAGCGAAGCGCAGGGCTCCGACGTCTCGCGCCAGGGCGTGCAGCGCGACCTGCTGCCGCTCGTGGAGGGCACGGCCGTGTCGACCAAGTACGGCGTGGTGCGCACCGACCACATGCTGTTCATCGCGAGCGGCGCCTTCCACCTGAGCAAGCCGAGCGACCTCATTCCCGAGCTGCAGGGGCGCTTTCCAATCCGCGTCGAGCTGCAATCGCTCTCGGTGTCGGACTTCGAGAGCATCCTCACGCAGACACGCGCGTCGCTCGTGAAGCAGTACCAGGCGCTGCTGGCCACCGAAGGCGTGACGCTCGATTTCGCGCCCGACGGCATCACGCGGCTGGCGGCCATCGCCTTCGAGGTGAACGAGCGCACCGAGAACATCGGCGCGCGCCGTTTGTCGACCGTGATGGAGCGCCTGCTCGATGAGGTAAGCTTCGATGCCACCCGCATCGAGGGCCAGACGGTCCGCATCGATGCCGCTTATGTCGACGAGCGCCTCGCGGCACTAAGTCACGACGAAGACCTTTCGCGCTTCATCCTCTGAAGCCGCCTCCCTCGGCCCCTGTAACGGGGTTGTCCTTCACGCATCACTTTCACTGCGTGAGCTAAGTACTTCATTTTCAACACAATTCGCCGATTTCCAGGTTTGGAAATCGGCGCTAAGTCGTTGATTCCATTACAAAAAATACCCCCGAGCCCCAGTTGCGTCGCAAGTGTTTCCTGCTACAGTGGAAAAAAGTGCAGTTAAGTGGGAAAAAGTGCGGGCAACGCCCCTTCCGGGTGTCGCGGCACCTCCCACCACAGGGGTTTCGTGGTCGTGTTTCAAGGCGCTTCATCGCTCAGTCTGGATGCCAAGGGGCGGCTCTCCGTGCCGACCCGGCATCGCGACGTCCTGAGCGCCACGGCAGGCGGCCAGCTCACGATCACCAAGCATCCGCACGGATGCCTGATGGTGTTCCCCCGTCCCGAATGGGAAAAATTCCGCGAACGCATTGCTGCGCTGCCGATGTCGGCGCAGTGGTGGAAGCGCGTCTTCCTCGGTAACGCGATGGACGTCGAGATGGACGGCACCGGCCGCGTGCTGGTGTCGCCCGAGCTGCGCGCCGCCACCGGCATCAACCGCGAGACGCTGCTGCTGGGCATGGGCAACCACTTCGAACTCTGGGACAAGGCGACGTACGAGGCCAAGGAGGCCGAGGCCACCCAGGGCGAGATGCCGGATGTGTTTCAGGACTTCGCGTTCTGAGGAGCCCCGTGAACACCCCCCTGACCCACACGACCGTCTTGTTGAACGAGGCGGTGGAAGCCCTTCTTTCCGGCAGCGCGGCAGCCACGGGCACGTACGTGGACGCCACCTTCGGCCGCGGAGGACATGCGCGCGCCATCCTCGCGCGGCTGGCGCCGGAAGGCAGGCTCATCGCATTCGACAAGGATGCAGAAGCGGTGGCCGAAGCAGCGCGCATCTCGGATGCGCGTTTTTCTATCCGCCACCAGGGATTCCGCTCGCTGGGCGAATTGCCCGATGCCAGCGTCAACGGCTTGCTGATGGACCTGGGCGTGAGTTCGCCGCAGATCGACAACCCGGTGCGCGGTTTCAGTTTCCGTTTCGACGGTCCGCTCGACATGCGCATGGACACCACGCGCGGCGAGAGCGTGGCCGAATGGCTGGCAACGGCCGAACTTCAACAAATTGCAGAGGTGATCCGTGACTATGGCGAAGAACGGTTTGCTGTTCAGATTGCAAAGGCGATTGTTGCTCGCAGACAAGAACGGGGCGCAATTTCAACCACCACCGAACTGGCCGAGCTCGTGGCTGGCACGGTCAAAACCCGCGAGCAGGGCCAGAACCCTGCAACGCGCACATTTCAGGCTTTTCGGATTTTCATCAACGCCGAGCTTGAGGAGCTGCAACAAGCGCTAGAGGCCAGCCTGTCGGTGCTCGCGCCCGGCGGCCGCCTCGCGGTGATCAGCTTCCATTCGCTCGAAGACCGCATCGTCAAGCAGTTCATCGCCAAGCACTCGAAGGAGGTCTACGACCGCCGCGCGCCCTTCGCCGCGCCCAAGGTGATGAAGCTGCACGCGCTCGAGCGCATCAAGCCGTCCGAAGAAGAGGTGCGCGGCAACCCGCGCTCGCGCAGCGCCATCCTCCGGGTGGCCGAACGCACGGAGGCCGGGTAGCCATGGCGCGCATCAACCTGCTTCTTCTGCTGGCCGTCATTGCGACGGCTTTGTACCTTGTGCACACCCAGTACCAGTCGCGCCAGCTCTACACGGAGTTCGACCGCGCGCTGCAGGAGACGCGCAAGCTCGAAACCGAGCATGACCGCCTGCAGGTCGAGAAGCGCGCCCAGGCCACGCCGCTGCGCGTGGAGAAGCTGGCCAAGGAACAGCTGCAGATGCGCACGGCCTCGCCGGCCATCACGCAGTACGTGCGCCCCGACGGCTCGGTGATCCCGGCCGTCGCGCCGCTGCCGCCCACCACGCCGCCCAAGCCCGGCACCACCGCGAGGCCCGCCCGATGAGCCGCGGCAACCGCAGCGTGCGCTACACCACCAGCCCCTTGCTCGCGAGCAAGACGCCGGTGTGGCGCAGCAAGTTCATCGTCGCCGGCATCGCCTTCGGCTTCGTCATGCTGGCGGGGCGGGCTGCGTACGTGCAGGTCTTCAACAACAGCTTCTTCCAGCGCCAGGGCGAAGTGCGCTTTGCGCGCACGCTGGAGCTGCCGGCCAACCGCGGGCGCATCCTCGATCGCAACGGGCTCATCCTGGCGTCCAGCGTGGTGGCGCCCAGCATCTGGGCCATTCCCGAAGACGTGGAGCGCGACGACCCCGAGGTGCGCGCCAAGCTCAAGCAGGTGGCCAAGCTGCTCGGCATGCCGCAGAAGGACTTCGACAAGAAGCTCGAAGACGAAGACAAGACCTTCGTCTGGATCAAGCGCCAGGTCGACGAGCCCATCGCCAAGCAGATCGCGGCGCTCAACCTCAAGGGCATCTACCAGCGCAAGGAATACAAGCGCCAGTACCCCGAGGGCGAGGCGGCCGCGCACGTGGTGGGCTTCACCAACGTGGAAGACAACGGTCAGGAAGGCATCGAGCTGGCGTTCAACAAGGAACTGGCCGGCAAGGCCGGTTCGCGCCGCGTCATCAAGGACCGGCTGGGCCGCGTGGTCGAGGGCGTGGGCGAGCAGGTGCCGCCGGTCGAGGGCCGCGACATCCAGCTCAGCGTCGACAGCAAGGTGCAGTTCTTCGCCTACCAGAAGCTGCGCGACGCAGTGACGGCGCGCCGTGCCAAGGCCGGCAGCGTGGTGGTGCTCGACAGCACCACCGGCGAGGTGCTGGCGCTGGCCAACTACCCGAGCTACGTGCCCGACAAGCGCCAGAACCTCACCGGCGAGCAGCTGCGCAACCGCGCGCTCACCGACACCTTCGAGCCCGGCTCGACCATGAAGCCCATCACCGTGGCGATGGCGCTGGAGGCCGGCCGCGTCAAGCCCTCGACCATCATCGACACCGCGCCCGGGCGCTACCAGCTGGGCGGCTTCACCATCAGCGACACCCACAACTACGGGGCGCTGACGGTGGAGGGCGTGATCCAGAAGTCGAGCAACGTGGGCGCGCTCAAGATCGCCCAGAAGATGACGCCCCACGAGATGTGGGACACCTACACCGCGCTGGGCTACGGCCAGAAGCCGCAGATTCAGTTCCCCGGCGCCGTGACGGGCCGGCTGCGTCCGTGGAAGACCTGGAAGCCGGTCGAGCAGGCCACCATGGCCTACGGCTACGGCCTGTCGGCCTCGCTGTTCCAGATGGCGCATTCGTACACCTCGTTCGCGCACGACGGCTCCATCATTCCGGTCACCATCCTGAAGAACACCGAGCCGCCGGTCGGCGTGCGGGTGTTCTCGCCCTCCAACGCGCTCGCGGTGCGCAAGATGCTGCAGATGGCCGCAGGCCCCGGCGGCACCGGCACGCGCGCGCAAACGGTGGGCTACTCGGTCGGCGGCAAGTCGGGCACGGCCCACAAGCAGGTCGGCAAGGGCTACGCCAGCAACAAGTACCGTGCCTGGTTCACCGGCATGGCGCCCATCGAGAAGCCGCGCATCATCGTCGCGGTGATGATCGACGAGCCGACCGACGGCCAGTATTTCGGCGGCCTCGCCGCGGCGCCGGTGTTCAGCGAAGTCGTGCAGCAGACCCTGCGCATGATGAACGTCCCGCCCGATCTGGCGGTCAAACCCCTCGTGCAGACGCAAGACGTCCCCGAGAGCTTCTGACATGCTGACACTCACTTCCCCCACCACCGCCGCGTTCTGGCTGAAAGAGCGCGTGCAGGGCGCGCTGCAGGCCGACAGCCGCGCGGTCGGCCCGGGCGATGCCTTCATCGCCTGGCCCGGCGCCGCCACCGACGGCCGCCAGCACGTGGCGGCCGCACTGGCGCAGGGCGCCGTGGCCTGCCTGGTCGAGCACGAGGGCGTGGACGCCTTCGGCTTCGACGGCGACGAACGCATCGTGAGCTACCCCGGCCTGAAGGCCGCCACCGGCCCGATCGCCGCCGCCTTCTACGACAACCCTTCGGCCCAGCTCGACCTGCTGGCCGTGACCGGCACCAACGGCAAGACCTCCACCGCGTGGTGGCTGGCCGAATCGCTGTCCACGCTGCGCGCGGCCGGCGGCGTGCGCGCCATGCGCCCCGACGGCACCACCGAGCGCGGCGCCCCGTCGCCCTGCGCCGTGGTCGGCACGCTGGGCATCGGCGTGCCACCCGAGCTCACCTACACCGGCCTGACCACGCCCGATCCCGTGATGCTGCAGCGCGCGCTGCGCGACTTCGTCACCGAAGGCTTCGGCGCCTGCGCGATCGAGGCTTCGTCGATCGGCATCGCCGAGCGCCGGCTCGACGGTTGCCGCATCGCGGTCGCCGTGTTCACCAATTTCACGCAGGACCACCTCGACTACCACGGCAGCATGGACGCCTACTGGCAGGCCAAGGCCGAGCTGTTCCGCTGGCCCGGCCTGCGCGCCGCGGTGATCAACATCGACGACATGCACGGCGCGAGCCTGTGCGCCAACCTGCTGGACGCCGGCATCGGCGCGCTCGACGTCTGGACCGTCTCGGCCGGCGGCAAGCCCGCGCGGCTCGTGGCGCGCGACATCGGCTACGACGCGCAGGGCCTGCAGTTCACCGTGGCCGAGCACGGCAGCACGGCGCCGGCCGAACGGCTCGCGACCGGGCTCATCGGCCAGTACAACGTCGCCAACCTGCTCGGCGTGCTCGGCACCCTGCGCGCGCTGGGCCTCACGCTCGCGCAGGCCGTGGCGGCCTGCGCCCACCTCAGCAGCGTGCCGGGCCGCATGGACCGCGTGCAGCCGACCGAGGGCGCGCCGCTGGCCGTGGTCGACTACGCCCACACGCCCGACGCGCTCGACAAGGCCCTCGCCGGCCTGCGCCCGTTGGCCAGGCAACGCGGCGGCGCGCTGTGGTGCGTGTTCGGCTGCGGCGGCAACCGCGACCCGATCAAGCGCCCGCTGATGGCGGCCGTCGCCGAACGGCAGGCCGACCATGTCGTGCTCACCAGCGACAACCCGCGCAACGAGAACCCCGACGCGATCATCAGCCAGGCGCTGCGCGGCTTCACGCGCGTCGAGGCGGCCCGCGTGCAGGTCGACCGTGCGCGCGCCATCGCCGAAACCATCGCCCAGGCCGCACCGCAAGACGTGGTGCTGATCGCCGGCAAGGGCCACGAAGAGTGGCAGGAGATCGCGGGCCAGCGCCTGCCGTTCTCCGACAAGACCCACGCGCTCGACGCGCTCGCAGAGCGGGGTGCCGCATGACCGCCATGGCCACGCCCGTCTCTACGCCGCTCAACCTCACGCTGGCGCAGGCGCAGCAATGGGTGCCGGGGTCGCGCCTCGTGGGCGACCCGGCCACCGTGATCGCCCGCGTCCACACCGACACCCGCACCCTGGCCGCCGGCGACCTGTTCGTCGCGCTCAAGGGCGAGCGTTTCGATGCCAACGATTTCCTGGCCGACGCCAAGAAGCAGGGCGCAGTGGCCGCCATTGCGCACGGCGGCCTCGAAGCCGCGGGGCTCGCCGGCCTCGAGGTGCCCGATTCGCTCATCGCGCTCGGTGCGCTGGGCGCCGGCTGGCGCGCGCAGTTCAACCTGCCGCTGATCGCCGTCACCGGCAGCAACGGCAAGACCACGGTCACGCAGATGATCGCGTCCGTGCTCGCCGCCTTCCGCGCCGACCGCGCACTGGCCACGGCCGGCAACTTCAACAACGAGATCGGCGTGCCGCTCACGCTGATGCGCCTGCGCGCGCAGCACCAGCTGGCGGTGCTCGAGCTGGGCATGAACCACCCTGGCGAGATCGCGCGGCTGGCCGCCATGTCGCGCCCGACCATCGCGCTGGTCAACAACGCGCAGCGCGAGCACCAGGAGTTCATGGCCAGCGTCGAGGCGGTCGCCATCGAGAACGCCGCCGTGTTCGCCGAACTGCCCGACGACGGCACGGCCGTGTTCCCCTACGGCGACACCTTCACCTCGCTGTGGACCGACCTGGCGCGCCAGAGCGGCTCGCGCCGCTGCCTGACCTTCGGCGAGCACGCCGACGCCGACATCGCGCTCGACAGCGCCGAATGGCAGCAGGGCGCCTGGCGCGTGCGCGTGCGCACGCCGCTGGGTGCCTTCGACGCGCGCCTGCACATCGCGGGCCGCCACAACGTGGGCAACGCGCTCGCCGCCACCGCCTGCGCGCTGGCCGCCGGCGTGTCGCTCGACACCATCGCCGCGGGCCTGTCGGCCTTCGAGCCGGTCAAGGGCCGTTCGCGCGCCAGCGAGGTCGTGCTGCCCGGCGGGCACGCGCTCACGCTGGTCGACGACAGCTACAACGCCAACCCCGACTCCGTGATTGCCGCCATCGACGTGCTCACCGGCCTGCCCGCGCCGCGCCTGCTGGTGCTCGGCGAAATGGGCGAGGTCGGCGACCGCTCGCCGGAATTCCACGCCGAGGTCGGCGCCTGGGCGCGCCAGCGCGGGCTCGACGCCGTCTACACGCTGGGCGGCGAGACCGTGCATGCGGCGACGGCTTTCAACAACAACGATGGTGTCGATGGACGCCATTTCGACGATTTCGACACGCTCCGCGCGGCCGTGCTCGCCCGCCTGCCGCAGCTGGGCAGCGTGCTGGTCAAGGGGTCGCGCTTCATGAAGATGGAGCGCGTGGTGCAGGCGATCGAAGCACAACAACAAAAGGAGGCCGGTCATGACGCATGAGCCGCGCAACACACCATGCTGATGTCCCTGGCCCAATGGCTGCAGACGCTGTCGCCCGAGTTCGGGTTCTTGCGCGTTTTCAACTACCTCACGTTCCGCGCCCTGATGGCCGCGCTGACCGCGCTCGTCGTCGGCCTGGTGGCCGGCCCGTACGTCATTCGTCGCCTCGCCGCGCTCAAGATCGGCCAGCCGATCCGCGGCTACGGCATGGAAACGCACCTGACCAAGAGCGGCACGCCCACCATGGGCGGCGTGCTGGTGCTGTTCGCTATCGCCTTCGCCACCTTGCTGTGGTTCGACCTCTCGAACCGCTTCGTGTGGATCGTGCTGTGGGTCACGATGGGCTTCGGCGCCATCGGCTGGGTGGACGACTGGCGCAAGGTGGTGCGCAAGGACCCCGAAGGCATGCGCTCGCGCGAAAAGTACTTCTGGCAATCGCTGGTCGGCCTGCTCGCCGGCTTCTACCTGCTGTTCAGCATTTCCGAGAGCTCCAACTGGCGCGTGCTCGAGCTGTTCTACGCCTGGGTGCGCTCGGGCTTCGACCTCGACTTTCCGCCCAAGATCAACCTGCTGGTGCCTTTCTTCAAGGAAGTGAGCTACCCGCTGGGCGGCATCGGCTTCGTGATCCTCACCTACCTGGTGATCGTGGGCGCGAGCAATGCCGTGAACCTCACGGACGGCCTCGACGGCCTGGCGATCATGCCGGTGGTGATGGTGGGCTCGGCGCTGGGCGTGTTCGCCTACGTCACGGGCAGCGCGGTGTACTCCAAGTACCTGCTGTTCCCCAACATCCCGGGCTCGGGCGAGCTGCTGGTGTTCTGCTCGGCCATGGCCGGCGCGGGCCTCGCGTTCCTCTGGTTCAACACCCATCCGGCGCAGGTCTTCATGGGCGACGTGGGCGCGCTGGCGCTGGGCGGCGCGCTGGGCACCATCGCGGTCATCGTGCGCCAGGAGATCGTGTTCTTCATCATGGGCGGCATCTTCGTGGTCGAGGCGATCTCGGTGATGGCGCAGGTCATGTACTTCAAGTACACGAAGAAGCGTTATGGCGAAGGCCGGCGCGTGCTCAAGATGGCGCCGCTGCACCACCACTTCGAGAAGAGCGGCTGGCGCGAGACGCAGGTCGTCGTGCGCTTCTGGATCATCACGATGCTGCTGTGCCTCATCGGCCTGTCGACGCTGAAGCTGCGGTAACAACACAACCATGCGGTACCTGAAAGACCTCCCCGTTCTCATCCTCGGCCTCGGCGCGTCCGGGCTGGCGATGGCGCGCTGGTGCGCGCGCCACGGCGCGGTCGTGACCGTGGCCGACACGCGCGAGGCGCCCGCCTCGCTCGCGACGCTGCAGGCCGAGCTGCCCGACGCCACCTTCATCGGCGGGCCGTTCACGGCCGCGCTGGTCGAAGGCACGCCGATCCGCGCCGTGTACCGCTCGCCGGGCCTGTCGCCCGCGACGCTGGCGCCAGTCGTCGACGCCGCCAAGGCCGTGGGCCTCGTGGTCGGCGGCGAGCTGGACCTGTTCGCGCGCGCGCTGCTCGACCTGCGGACGGTCGAGGTGCCGGTGGTGGAAGTCGAGGCTGAAGTGCCGGTCGAAACCGCCGTGGTCGAGCCTGTCGTTGAAACGCCGGCCCAGGCCGAGCTGGCCCTGAGCGAAGAGGTTCCTGTGGCGGGGGCTGCGGTGGTCGAGACGCCGGAAGTGCCTGCGCCGGAGGCTGCTGCGGTTGTCGAAGGCGAAGCCGAAGCGGCTGCGCCTGTTGAAGCAACTGACGTTGTTGCACTCACTGACGCTGTGGCTCCTGAGCCGACGGCAGAGCCGACCGAAGCCGCACTGCCGGTCGATGCGACTGCCGCAGAAGCCGAACCCGTCGCTCCCGTCGAACCGACCGAAGCCGCTGAAGTCACACCGCCCGCCATGGCCGAAGCCATGCCGCGCGATGCATCGCTGAGCGTGCCGGTGACGCCGCCCGCCGAAGACGTCGTCGCCGAAGGCGCCACGACGGAAGACGCAGCCACGGAAAACGGCGCAGCACCAGCCGCCGCCGAAACGCCCGCCGTGTCGCCCGCACCCGCCGCCACCGTCTCCCGGCTCCCGACCCCCGGCAAGCCCTACGTGCCCACCGCGGCGCGCGAGGCCGCCGAGTTCGTCGCCAAGATCGCCGAGCTGTCCGCCACCAACCCGGCGTCGGCCGCGGTCGAGGAAGAGGCCACGCCGCAGCTCGAACTCGTACCCGAACCCGAGCCCGAAGCGCCCAAGGGCTACACGCCCGCCGTGCTCGCCATCACCGGCACCAACGGCAAGACCACCGTCACCTCGCTCACCGGCCAGCTGGTCGAGCGCGCGGGCAAGACCGTGGCCGTGGCCGGCAACATCGGCCCGACGCTGCTCGACACGCTGGCGGGGCACCTCGACGCCGGCACGCTGCCCGACGTGTGGGTGCTCGAACTCTCGAGCTTCCAACTCGACGGCGTGCAGGGCTTCGAGCCCACGGCCGCGACCGTGCTCAACCTCACGCAGGATCACCTCGACTGGCATGGCGACATGCCGGCCTACGCGGCCGCGAAGGCGCGCATCTTCGGCGCCAAGGGCCTGATGATCCTCAACCGCGACGACGCCGGCGTGATGGCCATGCTGCCGCCGCCGGTCAAGGTGCGGCTGCAGCGTCCGCAGATCCGCACGCATGTCACCTTCGGCGGCGCGATGCCGCTGCGCCCCGGCGACTACGGCATCGAGCGCATCAACGGCGTGGCCTGGCTGGTGCGCGCGTTGGAAGCCGACGAAACGCAGAAGCGCAAGCGCGGCGCGGTGGTGGAAGAAGAGCTCTTCTTCCAGCGCCTCATGCCCGCCGACGCGCTGCGCATCCGCGGCCGCCACAACGCGATGAACGCGCTGGCCGCGCTCGCGCTCGCCAGTGCCGCCGACTGCCCGCTGGGCCCGATGCTCTACGGCCTGCGCGAGTACCGCGGCGAGCCGCACCGCGTCGAGCCGATCGCCATCGTGGACGAGGTCGAATTCTTCGACGACAGCAAGGGCACCAACGTCGGCGCTACCGTGGCCGCACTGAGCGGCCTCGGCGAGGAGCGCCGCGTGGTCGTGATCCTCGGCGGCGAAGGCAAGGGCCAGGACTTCGAGCCGCTGGCCGACCCCGTGCGCCAGTACGCGCGCGCCGTCGTGCTCATCGGCCGCGACGCCCCGCTGATCGAGGCCGCGCTGGCTTCCACCGGCGTCTCGCTGAAGCACGCGGGCTCGATGGAAGAGGCCGTGAAGCTCGCCGCCGCGCGCGCCCACCCCGGCGATGCCGTGCTGCTGTCACCGGCCTGTGCGAGCTTCGACATGTTCAAGGACTACGCGCACCGCGCCGAGGTGTTCTGCGAGGCCGTGGAGGCTTACGCCGACAGCCCGCGCGAGGCCGTGGGTGGCGACGACGCGGTGGTGTCGTACGTGCCCAGCGCGTCGCTGTCCACCACCGGATCGATGGAGGACCCGATTTGAACTCCGCAGCCGCAGGCCAGGAAACCAGCACCGGCAGCCGTTTCGGCGGCTGGTTCCGGCGCGCCCGCAGCGGCATGGATTCGCTGCCCGTGCACCTGCCTGTGCGGCTGGGCGGCGCCGGCGTCGCGCAGACCAAGGCCACGCCGATGCGCGTGCTGGGCTTCGACCAGGCGCTGGTCTGGGTCACGGTCGCGCTGATGACCTGGGGCCTGATCATGGTGTATTCGGCCTCGATCGCGCTGCCCGACAACCCGCGCTTCGCACGCGCCGGCTACAGCGCCTCGTACTTCCTCACGCGGCATGCGGCGTCGCTGGTCATCGCTTTCATCGCCGCGCTGCTGACCTTCCAGGTCCCGATGAAGACCTGGGAGCGCGCCGCGCCCTGGCTCTTCGTGGCTTCGCTGCTGCTGCTGGTGGCGGTGCTCATTCCGCACATCGGCATCAACGTGAACGGCGCGCGCCGCTGGCTGCCGATGGGCTTCATGCGCTTCCAGCCGTCGGAGCTGGCCAAGTTCGCGATGGTGCTCTATGCCGCCAGCTACATGGTGCGCAAGATGGAGATCAAGGAGCGGTTCTTCCGCGCCGTGCTGCCGATGGGCATCGCGGTGGTGGTGGTCGGCATGCTGGTGATGGCCGAGCCCGACATGGGCGCTTTCATGGTGATCGCCGTGATCGCCATGGGCATCCTGTTTTTGGGCGGCGTGAACGCGCGCATGTTCTTCGTGATCGCGACGCTGGTGGTGGTGGCCTTCGGCTCCATCGTGGCGAGCAGCCCGTGGCGCCGCGAGCGCATCTTTGCGTACCTCGATCCGTGGAGCGAAGAGCACGCGCTGGGCAAGGGCTACCAGCTGTCGCACTCGCTGATCGCCATCGGGCGCGGCGAGGTCTTCGGCGTGGGCCTGGGCGGCAGCGTCGAGAAGCTGCACTGGCTGCCCGAGGCGCACACCGACTTCCTGCTGGCGGTGATCGGCGAAGAGTTCGGCCTCATCGGCGTGCTGCTGATCATCGGCCTGTTCCTGTGGCTCACGCGCCGCATCATGCACATCGGCCGCCAGGCGATCGCGCTGGACCGCGTGTTCTCGGGCCTCGTGGCCCAGGGCGTGGGCGTGTGGATCGGCTTCCAGGCCTTCATCAACATGGGCGTGAACCTGGGCGCACTGCCGACCAAGGGCCTGACCTTGCCGCTGATGAGCTTCGGTGGCTCGGCGATCTTGATGAACCTCGTGGCGCTCGCCGTCGTGCTGCGCATCGACTACGAGAACCGCGTGCTCATGCGGGGAGGTCGCGTATGACCGGCCGTACGGCACTCGTCATGGCAGGCGGCACGGGCGGCCACATCTTCCCGGGCCTGGCCGTGGCCGAGGCCCTGCGGGAGCGCGGCTGGCGTGTGCACTGGCTGGGCGCGCCCGGCAGCATGGAAGAAAAACTCGTGCCCCCGCGCGGCTTCGCCTTCGAGCCGGTGCAGTTCGGCGGGGTGCGCGGCAAGGGTCCGCTCACGCTGTTCCTGTTGCCGCTGAAGCTGCTGCGCGCCTTCTGGCAGAGCCTGGCCGTGGTGCGCCGCGTGAAGCCCGACGTGCTCGTGGGCCTGGGCGGCTACATCACTTTCCCGGGCGGGATGATGGGCGTGCTCATGGGCAAGCCGCTGGTGCTGCACGAGCAGAACTCGGTCGCCGGCCTCGCCAACAAGGTGCTGGCGGGCGTGGCCGACCGCGTGTTCACGGCCTTCCCGAACGTGCTGAAGAAGGCGCAGTGGGTGGGCAATCCGCTGCGCGCGGCGTTCACGTCGCAGCCCGATCCGGCCACGCGCTTCGCGGGCCGTACGGGACCGCTCAAATTGCTGGTGGTCGGCGGCAGCCTGGGCGCGCGTGCGCTCAACACCGTCGTGCCGCAGGCGCTGGCGCGCATCGCGCCCGCCGAACGCCCGCAGGTGCTGCACCAGAGCGGCGCCAAGCAGATCGACGAGCTGCGCGCCAACTATGCGGCGGCCGGCGTCGAGGGCGAACTCACGCCCTTCATCGACGACACCGCGCAGGCGTACGCCGAGGCCGACCTCATCGTCGCGCGCGCCGGCGCCAGCACCGTCACCGAAATCGCGGCCGTCGGCGCAGCAGCGCTGTTCGTGCCTTTCCCCTCGGCGGTCGACGACCACCAGACCACCAACGCGCGCTTCCTCGTGGACGCGGGCGGCGGCTGGCTGGTGCAACAGACCGACCTCACCCCTGAATTGCTGGCTGATTTGCTACAGAAAACCGAACGCGCGACCTTGATCGACAAGGCCACCAAGGCCAAGACCCTGCAGAAGACCGAAGCAGTGGACGCGGTTGTCCGCGCCTGCGAGGAGCTTGCGAAATGAAGCACGCGATCCGTCACATCCACTTCGTCGGCGTCGGCGGCTCGGGCATGAGCGGCATTGCCGAGGTGCTGCTGAACCTGGGCTACAAGATCACCGGCTCCGACCTGTCCGACAGCGCCACGCTGCGCCGCCTCGCGGGCCTGGGCATCGGCACCTTCGTGGGCCATGCCGCCGCGCACATCGACGGCGCCGACGCGGTCGTCACCTCCACCGCCGTGCAGTCGGACAACCCCGAGGTGCTGGCCGCGCGCGAAAAGCGCATTCCCGTCGTGCCGCGCGCGCTCATGCTCGCCGAGCTGATGCGCCTGAAGCAGGGCATCGCCATCGCCGGCACGCACGGCAAGACCACCACCACCAGCCTGGCCGCCAGCGTGCTCGAGGCCGCCGGGCTCGACCCGACCTTCGTGATCGGCGGGCGCCTGAACAGCGCCGGCGCCAACGCGCAGCTGGGCAGCGGCGACTACATCGTGGTCGAGGCCGACGAGTCGGACGCCTCGTTCCTGAACCTGCTGCCCGTGATGGCGGTGGTCACGAACATCGACGCCGACCACATGGAGACCTACGGGCACGACTTTGCGAAGCTGAAGAAGGCCTTCGTCGATTTCCTGCACCGCATGCCGTTCTACGGCGTGGCCATCCTGTGCACCGACGATCCGGCGGTGCGCGAGATCGTGGCCGACGTGACCTGCCCGGTCACCAGCTACGGCTTCGGCGAGGACGCCCAGGTGCGCGCCATCGACGTGCGCGCCGTCGGCGGCCAGATGCATTTCACCGCGCAGCGCCGCAACGGCGTGACGCTGCCCGACCTGCCCATCGTGCTGAACCTGCCGGGCGAGCACAACGTGCGCAACGCGCTGTCGGTGATCGCCATGGCGGTCGAGCTCGGCATTGCCGACGAAGCGGTGCAGCGCGGCCTCGCCGGCTTCAAGGGCGTGGGCCGCCGCTTCCAGAGCTACGGCGACGTGGCCGTGCCGAACGACACGGCAGGCGGGCGCTTCACCGTCATCGACGACTACGGCCACCACCCGGTCGAGATGGCGGCCACCATCGCGGCCGCGCGCGGCGCCTTCCCGGGGCGCCGGCTGGTGCTGGCCTTCCAGCCGCACCGCTACACCCGCACGCGCGACTGCTTCGAGGACTTCGTGAAGATCATCGGCACGGCCGATTCGGTCTTGCTGGGCGAGGTCTATGCCGCGGGCGAGGCGCCCATCGTGGCCGCCGACGGCCGCACGCTGGCGCGCGCGCTGCGCGTGGCCGGCAAGGTCGAGCCGGTGTTCGTGGACGACATCGTCGCCATGCCGCAGGCCATCCTGGACAACGCCCGCGCGGGCGACGTGGTGCTGTGCATGGGCGCAGGCTCCATCGGCGCGGTGCCGGGCAAGGTGGTCGAACTCGGCACGCCGCCCGCACCCTCATCAACAACTTCAGAGCGCACTGCGCGCAAGGGGAGGGCCGCGTGAGCCTTCAGGATCCACAACTTTTCGGCAAGGTCGCCGTGCTGTTCGGCGGCAGTTCCGCCGAACGCGAGGTGTCGCTGATGTCCGGTGCCGGCGTGCTACAGGCCCTGCGTTCGCGCGGCGTCGACGCGCATGCCTTCGACCCGTCGGAGCGCGAGTTGACCGACCTCAAGCGCGAAGGCTTCGCGCGCTGCTTCGTCGCGCTGCATGGCCGCCACGGCGAAGACGGCACGGTGCAGGGCGCGCTCGAGCTGCTCGGCATTCCCTACACCGGCTCGGGCGTGATGGCCTCGAGCGTGGCCATGGACAAGGTCATGACCAAGCGCATCTGGCAGGCCGACGGCCTGCCCACGCCCAAGTACGTGCGCCTGGCCTTCGACCAGCAAAGCCGCGAGCAGATCATGGTGGTGCCCGACGTGCTGGGCCTGCCGCTGATCGTGAAGCCGCCGCGCGAGGGCTCGTCCATCGGCGTGACCAAGGTCGAGGGCTACTCGCAGATGCAGGATGCGGTCGCGCTGTCGGCCAAGTTCGACGCCGACGTGCTGTGCGAGGAGTTCATCGACGGCGAGGAAGTCACCTGCGCCGTGCTCGGCCAGGGGCTCGATGCACGCGCGCTGCCGGTGGTGCGCATCGCCGCGCCCGAGGGCGCCTACGACTACCAGAACAAGTACTTCACCGACGACGTGAAGTACCAGTGCCCGAGCGGCCTGCCCGAAGCCGAGGAACGCGAGATCCAGCGCATCACGCTGGCGGCGTACCACACGCTCGGCTGCCGCGGCTGGGGCCGCGCCGACGTGATGATCCGCGCCAGCGACCGCAAGCCCTTCCTGCTCGAGATGAACACCTCGCCCGGCATGACCAGCCATTCGCTGGTGCCGATGTCGGCGCGCGCGGCGGGCATTCCCTACGAAGAGCTGTGCGTGCGCGTGCTCGCGTCCGCATCGCTGGATGCCAAGGGAGGCGCGAACTAAGCCATGGCCGACAGCATCCCCGCTCCCTTCGACGTCAAGCTGATGAACATCGTCGCGAACGTTGCGTTCGTGCTGGTGGCGCTCATGCTGCTGGCGGCGAGCGCGTGGTGGGTGCTGCGCCAGCCTTTCTTCCCGATCTCGGGCATCAAGGTGGACGGCGAGGTCACGCACAACAACGCGGTCACGCTGCGCGCCAACGTGGCGCCGCAGCTCAAGGGCAACTTCTTCACCATCGACCTGGCGCGTGCGCGCACCGCCTTCGAAACGGTGCCGTGGGTGCGCAGCGCGGTGGTGCGGCGCGAGTTCCCGAACAAGCTGCGCGTGACGCTGACCGAGCAGGTGCCGGTGGCGGTGTGGGGCGACGAGGCCGGCTCCAAGCTGATCAACGGCTTCGGCGACGTGTTCGAGGCCAACGTGGCCGAGGTCGATGCCGACCTGCCGCGCCTGGACGGCCCGATCGAGCAGGCCGGGCAGGTGCTGGGCATGTACCGCGTGCTCGCGCCGATGTTCGAGCCCTACGACTTCGACATCGCCGAGCTGCGGCTGTCCAGCCGCGGCAGCTGGAAGGTGCTGCTGGACAGCGGGGCCGAGATCGAGCTCGGCCGCGGCCAGAGCGACGAGGTGTCGGCGCGCCTGCAGCGGTTCCTGAAGACCGTGACGCAGGTCGCGGGCCAGTACCGCCGCACGGTGGCCGACGTCGAACGCGCCGATCTGCGCCACAACGACGCGTATGCCCTGCGGCTGCGCGGCGTCACCACGGTCTCGCCCGAGGCCCCAAGAAAAATCAAGTAGCGAATACCGAGGACATCTACATGCCCAAAGAATACAAAGACCTGGTCGTAGGCCTGGACATCGGAACCGCCAAGGTGATGGTGGTCGTGGCCGAGGTGCTGCAAGGCGGCGAGCTCAAGCTGGCCGGCCTGGGCATCGCGCCCAGCAACGGCCTCAAGCGCGGCGTCGTGGTGAACATCGACGCCACCGTGCAGAGCATCCAGCAGGCGCTGAAAGAAGCCGAGCTGATGGCCGACTGCAAGATCAGCCGCGTCTACACCGGCATCACCGGCAGCCACATCCGCGGCATCAACTCGAGTGGCATGGTGGCGGTGAAGGACAAGGAAGTCACGCCCGCCGACGTGGCCCGCGTGGTCGAGACGGCGCGTGCCATCAACATCTCGAGCGACCAGCGCCTGTTGCTGGTGGAGCCGCAGGAGTTCGTGATCGACGGCCAGGACGTGAAGGAGCCGATCGGCATGAGCGGCATGCGCCTGGAAGCCAAGGTGCACATCGTGACCGGCGCGCAGAGCGCGGCCGAGAACATCATCAAGTGCGTGCGCCGCTGCGGCCTGGAGGTCGACCAGCTGATGCTGAACCCGCTGGCCTCGAGCCAGGCGGTGCTGACCGAAGACGAGCGCGAGCTGGGCGTGGTGCTGGTCGACATCGGCGCGGGCACCACCGACGTGGCGATCTTCACCAACGGCGCGATCCGCCACACTGCCGTGATCCCGATCGCGGGCGACCTCATCACGAGCGACATTGCGATGGCCCTGCGCACGCCCACCAAGGACGCGGAGGACATCAAGGTCGAGCACGGCTACGCCAAGCAGCTGCTGGCCGACCCTGAATCGCAGGTCGAAGTCCCCGGCCTTGGCGATCGCGGCCCGCGCATGTTGAGCAAGCAGGCGCTTGCCGGCGTGATCGAGCCGCGCATCGAAGAAATCTTCTCGCTGGTGCAGCAGGTGGTGCGCGAGTCGGGCTACGAGGAAGTGCTGTCGTCGGGCGTGGTGCTCACGGGCGGCAGCGCCGTCATGCCCGGCATGGTCGAGCTCGGTGAAGACATCTTCCTCAAGCCCGTGCGCCGCGGCATCCCGAAGTACTCGAGCGCGCTCTCGGACATGGTGGCGCAGCCGCGCGCGGCCACCGTGATGGGCCTGCTCGAAGAGGCACGTTTTGCACGCATGCGTGGCTTCAAGGTCGCACAGAAGAACGGGTCCGTAAAGACTGCGTTCGGACGTTTCAAGGACTTCATCGTGGGGAACTTCTGACCATGAACCACTCCCCACTCTGGCTCGCACGCGCGGGCCCTCCGCTGCATTTCAACGAGCGATGGCGACGCACCGGTCCACCATCGCGACGGCGATCCCGTTGATCACGTCACGGCAAAAGAAATATTCATAGACACATAACGGCAACTGCAATATTCAAGGAGTTAGAAATGACCATCGAAATGATCGAAGTCGAAGAATTCAACCAGGGCACGCAGATCAAGGTGATCGGTGTCGGCGGCGGCGGTGGCAATGCGGTCGCCCACATGATGGAGCGTGGTGTGCAAGGCGTGCAGTTCGTTTGCGCCAACACCGACGCGCAAGCCCTGCAACGCAGCAACGCGCACAAGAACATCCAGTTGGGCATCAGCGGCCTGGGCGCCGGCAGCAAGCCCGAGAAGGGCCGTGACGCGGCCGAAGCCGCGGTGGACGACATCCGCGCTGCCATCGACGGCGCGCACATGCTGTTCATCACGGCCGGCATGGGCGGCGGCACGGGCACCGGCGCGGCACCTGTGATCGCGCGCGTGGCCAAGGAAATGGGCATCCTGACGGTGGGCGTGGTGACCAAGCCTTTCGACTGGGAAGGCGGCCGCCGCATGACCAACGCCGACGCCGGCCTGGCCGAACTCGAAGCCAACGTCGACTCGCTGATCGTGGTGCTCAACGAGAAGCTGCTGGACGTGCTCGGTGAAGACATCACCCAGGACGAAGCCTTCGCGCATGCCAACGACGTGCTGAAGAACGCCGTGGGCGGCATCTCGGAAATCATCAACGAGTACGGCGGCGTGAACGTCGACTTCGAAGACGTGCGCACCGTGATGGGCGAACCCGGCAAGGCCATGATGGGCACGGCCGCGGCTGCAGGCCCGGATCGCGCGCGCATCGCCGCCGAACAGGCCGTGGCCTGCCCGCTGCTCGAAGGCATCGACCTCTCGGGTGCCAAGGGCGTGCTGGTGCTGGTGACAGCGTCGAAGGGTTCGCTGAAGCTGAACGAGTCGAAGCTCGCGATGAACACCATCCGCGCCTACGCCTCGCCGGACGCGCACGTGATCTACGGCGCCGCCTACGACGAAAGCCTGGGCGACCAGATGCGCGTCACGGTGGTGGCCACGGGCCTGTCGCGCGCCGACGCACGCCGCCAGGCCCCGACGCTCGAAGTGATCCGCACCGGCACCGACAACATCCCGTTCACCGTGCCGACGCTCGGCGGCGTGGGCCACGCGGGTGGTGGTTCGGGCAGCCAGCCCAACTACGACGGCATGGCCGTGCCCAGCGTGTGGCGCACCAACCGCACGATGGCCGCTGCCAAGGTCGATGCACTGTCGTCGGGTGGCATGGACGACTTCGAAATCCCCGCATTCCTGCGCCGTCAAGCAGACTAAATAGGCTCGCCCCCAGGCTACGCGCACTTCGTGTCGCTTCTCCAACCCCCTACCGGGGGCAACACCTGCGGCCCGGCAAAGCCGGTTCCGCGGTGTTTCGCGAAGTGACACGCCACCGAACGCAGAGGGCACGAGGGTTCGCAAGGGGACGGGGAAGACCTGAAAGGGACTGCCCCCCGGCTCTAGGCGCTGCGTCCACCTCGTGCCCCTTGCGTCCATCGCCGGGGGCTCCCCGGCTTCTTTGCTCTTTCTTGTCTGACCGGTCCATGTCTATCGCGGCCATAGCGAAGGGAATAGGGCGTCACGGTCGCCGCCCGCCTAAAATCTCGGGCGTGCTGCAACAACGAACCCTCAAGTCGATCAGCCGCGCCGTGGGCGTGGGGCTTCACAGCGGCCAACGCGTGGAGCTGACCCTGCGACCGGCCCCGGCCGACACGGGCATCGTGTTCCGCCGCGTCGACCTGCCCGAGCCGGTCGAGATCCGCATGACCGCCGAATCGGTCACCGACACGCGCCTGGCGTCCACCGTTTCCACGGGCGGCGCCAAGGTGCAGACCGTCGAACACATCATGTCCGCCTGCGCGGGCCTGGGCATCGACAACCTCTACATCGACATCACGGCCGACGAAGTGCCGATCCTCGACGGATCGGCCTCGTCCTTCGTGTTCCTGCTGCAAAGCGCGGGCATCGAGCTGCAGAAGGCGCCGCGCCGCTTCATCCGCGTGCTGCGCAAGGTCGAGGTGCGCGAAGGCGAGGGCGCCAACGAGAAGTGGGCGAGCCTGGAGCCGTACCACGGCTTCAAGCTGAGCTTCGAGATCGACTTCGACCACCGCGTCGTCAACTCCACCGGCCAGCGCGTGGAGTTCGACCTGGGCACCGACTCGTACAGCCGCGACATCGCACGCGCGCGCACCTTCGGCTTCACGAAGGACGTCGAATACATGCGCACCAGGGGCCTCGCGCTCGGCGGTGGCCTCGATAACGCCGTGGTCATGGACGACACCAAGGTGCTCAATGCCGGTGGCCTGCGCTACGACGACGAGTTCGTGAAGCACAAGATCCTCGACGCCATGGGCGACCTGTACATCATCGGCAAGCCGCTGCTGGCCGCGTACACCGCGTTTCGCTCGGGCCACGCGCTCAACAACAAGCTGCTGCGCGAGCTGCTCTCGCACAGCGACGCCTACGAGGTCGTGACCTTCGAGGACGAGAAGCGCGCACCGCGCGGCTTCGGCGAAGTGGCGCGGGCCTGGTAAGTCCGGCGCACGCCTTTTCTTTCCGATGCTTCTCTTTCGCTGGGCCATCCTGCTGCTTCTGCTGGTGGCGGGCGTGTCCTTCGCGTTCTATGCGGGCACGGGGCAGGTCAAGTACCGCCGCTTCGGCTGGATCGTGTTCAAGTGGACGGTGCTGGCGGCGCTCGGCTTCTTCGCCGTGCTCATCGCTGAGCGCGTCGCGTAGCGCGAGCCGCTCAATCGACCAGGGCCTGCAGCGCCTGCACTTGCTGCGCGAGCAGCGGCCCCTTGCGGTGCGTGGGCACCAGCAGCATCAGCGTGTCTCCCAGCGCCTTCGGCCGCCCCCAGGGTGCGTGCAGCCGGCCTTTCGCGAGCAACGGCGCCACCAGCCGCTCGCGACCCATCAACACCCCTTCGCCGTCGAGCGCGGCCTGCAGCGCGAGGCTGTAGAGCGAGAAATCCGGGCCGGCGGCCAGCGCATCGGCCTCGGCCGCCGTGGTGTCGGGGCGCACGGCCTGCAGCCAGCGCGACCAGTCGTCGCGCCACACCGTGTCGTGCAGGCCGCCGCAGCGCGCGAGCACGTCGAGGAGGTCGTCGAGCGGGCGCGGGCGTGCGCTCTCCAGTGATGCGCGCACGCGCGGGCTGCACACGGGCACGAGGCGGTCGCGCGCGAGCGGGATGCCCGTCGCGCCGACGGCGGCTTCGGCGCCGCGTGCGTAGAACAGTCCGAGGTCGAAGGGCTCGCGCCGGAAATTCGGTGGCTGCTCCAGCGCCGTCACCGACACCTGCACGCCGGGCAGCGCGGCCTTCAGCCGCGAGAGCCGCGGCGAGAGCCACAGTTGCGCCATGGCCGGCAGGGCCGCCACCTGCAGCGTGCTGCGGCGCGCGGCGGTCTGGGTTTCCTGGCGCAGCGCCTGTACCGCGAGGCCGAGCTGGTCGACCGCCGCGCTGAGCGCGGGCAGCGCGCGCCGGCCGTGCGCGCTGAGCCGGATGCCCTGGCTGTGCCGCTCGAACAGCGCACCGCCGGCCCAAGTCTCAAGCGCCTTGATCTGCTGCGCGACGGCGGCGGGCGTCACGAACAGTTCCTCGGCCGCGCGGGCGAAGCTGCCGTGGCGCGCCGCGGCCTCGAAGGCGCGCACGGCCGTGTGCGGCGGAAGGCGAGGGCGGGGTGGGGCGAGAGACATGGTGGGGAGGCCAAGTTTTTCTATGGCTCGGGCCCAGTTTATCCGTGTTGCCCGTTGGGACACGGGGCGCGACCATGCGGTCATTCCCTTCCACCACTCCCAGCGAGACACCGCATGCCCGCAGCTCTCCACCGCCGTTCCTGGGTCCCCGCCGCCAGCGAGGACCACGTGCTCGCCATTGCCGCCGACGCCGCCGCGCGCGACGCGTCGGGCGTGGCCGCCGAGATCGAACGCCTCGTGGCCGACAGCCACCGCATCCACGACGTCGACGGGCTGAACCTCAACCCGGCCACCAACGTGATGAACCCCGCTGCCGAGGCACTGCTGTCGCGCGGGCTGGGCTCGCGCCCGTCGCTGGGCTATCCGGGCGACAAGTACGAGATGGGGCTGGAAGCCATCGAGCGCATCGAGGTCGTCGCCGCCGAGCTGGCGGCCGAGGTGTTCGGTGCGCGCTTCGCCGAGGTGCGCGTGAGCTCGGGCGCGCTGTCGAACCTGTACGTGTTCATGGCGACCTGCCGGCCCGGCGACACGATCATCGCGCCGCCGCCCGCCATCGGCGGCCACGTGACGCACCATGCGGCGGGCGCGGCCGGGCTCTACGGCCTGAAGACCGTGCCGGCGCCGGTCGATGCCGACGGCTACTCGGTCGACGTGGTGGCGCTGGCCAAGCTCGCGCGCGAGGTGAAGCCCAAGCTCATCACCATCGGCGGCAGCCTCAACCTGTTCCCGCACCCGGTGTCCGCGATCCGCGAGGTGGCCGACAGCGTGGGCGCCAAGGTGCTCTTCGATGCCGCGCACCTGTCGGGCATGGTGGCCGGCAAGGCCTGGCCGCAGCCGCTCGAAGACGGCGCGCACGCGATCACCATGAGCACCTACAAGAGCCTGGGCGGCCCGGCCGGCGGCCTGATCGTGTCGAACGACGCGGCGCTGATGGAGCGCATCGACGCCATCGCCTACCCCGGCCTCACGGCCAACTCGGACGCGGGCCGCACCGCGGCGCTGGCACGCGGCCTGCTCGACTGGAAGGTGCACGGCGCGGCCTATGCGGCGGCGATGCGCGACACCGCGCAGGCGCTGGCGCGTGCGCTCGATGCGCAGGGCCTGCCGGTGTTCGCCAAGGCACGCGGCTTCACGCAGTCGCACCAGTTCGCGCTCGAGGCCGCGCGCTGGGGCGGCGGGCAACGCGCCGCGAAGCAGCTGGCCCAGGGCGGCCTGCTGGCCTGCGGCATCGGCCTGCCGATCGCGCCGGTCGACGGCGACATCAACGGCCTGCGCCTGGGCGTGCCCGAGATCGTGCGGCTGGGCTTCACGCCCGAGGACATGCCGCAGCTGGCCGACTGGATCGCGCGGGCGCTGGCAGGCGATGCGCCCGCCGTGGCCGCCGAGGTGCGCGAGCGCCGCCGGCGCCTGGGAGACCTGCGCTACATCGTGCGCTGAAGCCTCAGCGCGAACGCCCTTGCCGGTAGGTGCCGGCATGGGTCTTCGACAGCTCGGCCGCCTCCGCGAGCCGCGCCATCGAACGGCCGACCTGCGCGTGCGTGATGGCGATGCCCAGCGCGTCCGCCGCGTCGGCGCCCGGCAGGCCGGGCAGGTCGAGCAGGCGCTTCACCATCTCCTGCACCTGCGCCTTCGCAGCCTGGCCGTGGCCGGCCACGGCCTTCTTCATCTGCAGCGCCGTGTACTCGGCCACCGAGAGGTTGTGGCTCACCAGCGCCGTCACGCAGGCGCCGCGCGCCTGGCCCAGCAGCAGCGTCGACTGCGGGTTGACGTTGACGAAGATGATTTCGACCGCCGACGCCTCGGGCTGGTAGCGCGCCGTGATCTCGCCGATGCCGTCGAACAGCACCTTCAGGCGCGCCGGCAGGTTGCCGCTGCCCAGATGCCGGGTGCTGATGGTGCCGCTGGCCACGTAGCGCAGCGCATGGCCGTCCGCATCGACCACGCCGAAGCCGGTGGTCTGCAAACCGGGGTCGATGCCGAGGATCCGCATGAAAAGGAAGCGTAAAGGCCTAAGCCTGGGTGAGGAAGGTTGAAGAAGGTGTGAATTCGCGCGCGATGCGTGGGGGATCGCGGGCAGAATCCGCCGTTCTTGCATTCCGCCCCGCTCCGCGCGGGGCGCGCCACACAAGGAAGCGAAGGTGAATGTAGTCGAGTCCTCCGCGCAGCAGCAACCGAAGCCATCGAACGACGCCCCGGCCTTGCCCGCGCACCTGCAGCAATCTCCTGCCGAACGTGCCGCTGCGAGCTTCCGCCAGGCGGAGCTGTTGAGCGACCTCGGCCGCCGTCGCGAGGCGATCGCCGCCTGCAGCCGGCTGATCGCCGAGTTCGGTGCGCTGCCCGACGCCGCCGTGGTCGTGCCCTGTTGCCAGGCGCTGCGGCTGCTCGCGCACGTGCTGCGCCAGCTGCATCGCCCGGCCGACGCGCTGGCCACGCTCGACCGCCTGGTGGCCGCGCACGGCGGGCGCAGCGAGCCCGAGGTCCGCGCGCACATCGCCCACGCGCTGTACCAGCGCACCTGGCTCATCGACGACGCGGCGGCGCGTTGCGAGGCCTGCGACTTCATGAGCGAGCAGCTCGACGCGCAGGCCGACACCGCGCTCGATGCGTGGCGGCTCGACGCGCGCCTGCTGAAGGCCGAGATCGAACACCACCGCGGCCTGCCGCAGGACGCATTGGCCACGCTCGAAGCGGCCATCGAACGCTTCGAGGGCGGCGCCGACGCCGGCGTGGTTCTGCGCGTGGCGCGGGCCCGGCTGGCCGCGGTGCTCAACCTGCGCGAGCTGGCGCAGCACACGCAGGCGCAGGTGCTGTGCCTGCAGGTGGCCGACCAGATCGAGACCGGGCTGGCCGAGGCCGCGCCCGAGCTGCGGCTGGAAGGCGTGCGCGCGCTGGCCCTGTTCTTCGACGGCCTCGGGCTCGACGAGGCCGCGCGCCGCGCCGAACTGGTCGGCTGGCTGCTCGACCGCTACGGCCACGACGCCTCCGCGCAGGTGCGCCGCCTCGCGGCCGTGCGTGCCCACGAATGGGCCGTGGGGCTGCGCGACCAGGGCGACGGCGAGGCCGCACTGGCCGCTTGCGAACGCCTGCTCGGTGCTTTCGCGCACGACGCCGACGCTGTCGTGCAGCGCACCGTGGCCACCACCTTGCTGCACAAGGGCTTCGTGCTGCTCGACCTGCTGGGCCGGCCCGAGGCGGCGCTTGCGGTGTACGAGCCACTCGTCGCGGCCTCGCGCGATGGCACCACGCCCGAACTGCGCGAGCTGCGCGTGAAGGCCATGGCCGGGCGCGAGGCCTGCCTGAAGCGCCTGCGCAAGACCGGCGGGCTCGACGCCGGCGAGTTGCCGGCCGAGCTCTTCGATGCGGCGTGCGACACCGTCCGCGAAGGCCGCAAGCTCGGTGACGCGGGCGCATCGCGCGAGGCCATCGCGCTGTTCGACGAGGTGCTCGCGGCGCATGCCGCCTCGCCGCACCCGCTGATGCGCCGCCAGTGCGCCCGCGCCCTGTCGCACAAGACCTTCTGCCTGCTGGCGCTCGAGCACTTCACCGAAGTCGTCGAGGCCGCCGACGCGATGGACGCGCGCTACGGCGCCGATGCCTCCACCGAGATGCAGTCGCAGGTGGCGCTGTGCCTGCAATACAAGAGCACCGCGCTCGACCGTCTCGCGCGGCCCGCGGACGAGATGCGCGTGCACGACGAGATCGTTGCGCGCTGGGGCAATTCCGAGCTGCCCGACCTGCGCGCGCGCGTGGCCGGTGCGCTGTTCCGCAAGGGCGCCGTGCTGCGCCGCACGGGTCGGTTCGCCGAGGCCGTGGCCAGCTACGACGAGGTGATCGCGCGCACGGCGATGGCGCGGGACAGCGCGCTGCAGCTGTGGGCCGCCAAGTCGATGATCAACAAGGCCAAGGCCTTCGACAAGATGGACGACCTGCCGGGCCAGGCCAAGGCCTACCGCGTGCTCATCGCGCGCTTCGGCGAGTCGGGCGACGCGGCCTTGCGCGGGCGCGTGGCCAATGCCTGCGAATGGCTGGCCGAGGCCGAAGGGCGGCAGGGCCGGGTGGCGGCGCAGCGCGAGGCGCTGGAACTGGCGCTCGGGCGTTTCGGCACCGCGCTGTCGGCCGAGCAGCGCACGCGGCTCAAGCGCGAGCTTCAGGCGCTGAAGACGAAGGCCCTGGGACGGCGCGCAAAGCAGGCCTTCGACCGGGTGGTGCGGCGCAAGGCCTGATCGCCCGCCGCCCGGTGCTTCAGACGTTGAAGTACCAGCGGATCGAATGGAAGAAGATCGGCGCCGCGAAGCACAGCGCGTCGACGCGGTCGAGCAGGCCGTTGGCGCCGGTCACGCCCACGCCCTTCTGGCCCCAGTTCGGAATGCCGCGGTCGCGCTTGAGCGCCTTCATCACGAGGTGGCCCATCGAGCCCGCGACGCAGGCAATGATCGACACCGCGAGCGCCTGCCCGAACTTGAACGGCGTGATGAACGAGAACAGCGCGCCGACCAGGCTGGCCACGACGATGCCGACGCCCCAGCTGGTCCAGTTGAAGCTGCGGCTCACGTTCGGCGCGAACGGCGTGCGCTGCATGCGCCGCGAGATCAGGTGCTGCACCAGCACCGAGGTCTGCACCACGAACACCAGGAAGAACACGAGGAACGCGCTCTTGCCTTCGTAGCCCGGGAAGGTCAGCAGCAGCAGCGCGGGCACGTGGCTCATGCCGTAGACGCAGACCATGATGCCCCACTGCAGCTTGGCGTTGCGCTCGAGGAAATGGCTGGGGTCGTTCGCCAGCGCGCTCGCCACCGGGATGGCGAGGAACACGTAGACCGGGATGAACACCGTGAACAGGTCGAAGCGCGCGGTGGCCACCAGCCAGAACTGGATCGGCAGCACCACGAAGAACGCGAGGATCAGGCTGCGGTGGTCGCCGCGCCGCGTCGGCGAGAGCGTGATGAACTCGCGCAGCGCAAAGAACGCGATCAGCGCGAACAGCACGGTGGCCACCGTTTCGCCCAGCGCCCAGCCGATCCAGAATACGATCACCATGAACCAGGTGGTGCCCAGCAGCGCGCGGAAATGCGCCAGCTCGGCCTGCCACGATTCGTCGTGCACCGGGTTGCGCCGCTCCTTGAAGCTCAGGAAGAAGACGGCGGTGCTCACGATGAAGAGCAGGCCGAAGACGATCAGGAAAAGGGCCGCGACCTGCTGGGTCGGGCTGAGGCTGCGCAGGAACTGGTTCATACCTTCAGACGTCGCGCAATGCGATCACGGCGGCGCGCGCACGGTCGAGGAAAGGGCGGCGCTCTTCGCCGTCCTCGACACGGATCGGCGCGCCGAAGGTGACGGAGCACAGGATGGGCACGGGCACGATCTCGCCCTTGGGCATCACGCGCTGCACGTTGTCGATCCAGGCCGGCACGAGCACCACGTCGGGGAACATCGTCGCCAGCGCGTACAGGCCCGACTTGAATTTCTGCGGCTCGCCAGTGTGGCCCCGCGTGCCTTCGGGAAAGATGATGATCGAGTCGCCGCTGCGCAGCGCGTCGATGAGTGGGGCGAGCGGGTCGGCGACAGGGGGCTCGGGCGCGGCGGCTGGCGCTTCGGGCTCGATGACGGGCGGCGGTGCGACCGGTGGTGGAGGCGGCGGGGGCGCGGGAAGGTCGAGCTGTCCCTGAATCTCCTGCGGGCCTTCGGCAACTGGTGCGTGAGACACAGTTTCGATCGGCAGCAGCGGCTCCATCGACGGCTCGATGCGCTCGTCCGGGGCGATGGGCGCCGCGGGCGGCGGTGCCTGAGGCGGTGTTTCCGGCGGCGGCGCAACCGGCGCAGCCCCCGTGGCCGCCCGCTCCACATACACCGCGTTGAACACCTCCGTCGTGATCCAGCGCTTGACCGGCGTGTTGGCCCAGTAGTCGCGCGCCGCGATGGGCCGCGTGATGCTGCGCAGCTCTTCGGGCAGCGCGGCCCAGATCATCACGAGGTCCGCGTGGCTCTGGTGATTCGCGAAGTAGATGCGCTGCTCGGCCTTCGGTGGACAGCCGTACCAGCGCGCCTGCGCGCCGGTGAGCAATCGGACGATTCCCAGCAGCAACCAACCTGTGAGCTTTGCCAGCATATGGAGGCGATGATACGGGCCATGCGATGGCGATTCGATCTTCTTTCCCTGGCGTGGGCGGTGGCCCTTTTTGTACTGCTCGTGCTGCTGGCCACCGTCGGCGCGCGCTGGGGCTGGGTGCGAAGCTTCTTCGGCGACGTGCTGGCCGTGGCGTGGGTGTACCTCGTGTTCAAGACCTTCATCGCCGCGCGCGTGCTGCCGCTCGCGCTGGCGGCCTTCGGCGTGGGGCTGCTGGTCGAGCTGGGGCAGTTCTTGGCGTCGACCTGGCACCTGCACATTCCGAACCGCGCGCTGCGCATCGTGCTCGGCGCCACCGCCGACTGGTGGGACGTGCTGGCCTACGCGATCGGCTTCGTCGCCGTGCTGGCGGTGGAAGGCGCGGTGCGCAGGCTCAGGGCAGGTCGACCGCCGGCATCCGCGCCACGATCGTCGATGCCCGTCCGTTGATGTACGAGGAGTTGGGCCGCCGCTCGAAGAACTTCGGGCTCGGCAGCATCACGGCCAGGCGCGCGGCTTCGTAAGAGCTGAGGCGCGCGGCTGGCTTCCTGAAGTAGTACTGCGCCGCAGCCTCGGCGCCGAACACGCCTTCGCCCCATTCGACGTTGTTCAGGTAGATCTCGAGGATGCGCCGCTTGTCGAGCAGCACTTCGAGCAGCGTGGCGAGCACCAGCTCCTGGCCCTTGCGCAGCATGGTGCGTTCGCCCGACAGCAGCAGGTTCTTCGCGAGCTGCTGCGTGATGGTGGAGCCGCCGCGCAGCGGGGCCGGCTGCACCGGCTTGCCGCGTGCCGCCGCGCGTGCCATGCGCTTGGCGGCCAGCTGCTCGGCGCGGGCGTTGCGCTGGCGCGCACGCTCGATGGCTTCCCACTCGACGCCGTTGTGGTCGACGAAGCCGGCGTCTTCGCTGGCGATCACGGCGCGCTTGAGGGTGTCGTTGATCTGCGTGTAGGGCACCCAGTCCTGGCGCCATCCGCCGTCGCGGCCCTGCGAGAGGGCGACGCGCCAGGCCTCGGAGCGCTGGAAGGCCGTGCTCTGCGGATCGATCACCGCCATGGCCGCGATGCGCACCACGAAGAACAGTTCGAGCGCCAGGCCCGCCACCACGAGGCAGGCGATCAGGCGCAGCAGGCCCTTCATGCGCCGGCGGCGAGCGAGGCGCGCAGCTCGGCCAGCACCTGCGCCGACGGCGGGCGCACGCCGCGCCAGAATTCGAAGGCTTCGGCGGCCTGTTCCACCAGCATGCCGAGGCCGTCGCGCGCGACCGCGCCGTGCGCTTCGGCCCAGGCCATGAAGCCTGCGGCGGCGGGGCCGTACATCATGTCGACGGCCAGCGCGCCGGGACGCAGCACTTGCGCGCGCACGGGCACCGCGTCGCCCGCGAGGCTGGAGGCGGTGGCGTTGACCACCACGTCGAAGTCGCCCGGCACGTCGTCGAGCGCCCAGGCCTCGAGCGTGGCACCGTGGCGCAGCGCGAGCGCGGCATGGCGCTGCACCAGCGCGATGGCCTTGTCGAGCGTGCGGTTGGCCACCACGACGTGCGCGGCGCCCGCGTCGAGCAGCGGCCCGAGCACGCCCGCCGCGGCGCCGCCGGCGCCGATCAGCAGCAGCGACCGGCCCGCCAGCGGCACGCCGGCGTTGCGCACGATGTCGTTGACCAGGCCGATGCCGTCGGTGTTGTCGGCATGGATGCTGCCGTCGGCCTCGAAGCGCAGCGTGTTCACGGCCTGCGCCAGCGTGGCGCGCTCGCTGGTGTGCTGTGCGAGCGCGGCGGCGTCGAACTTGAAAGGCACGGTGACGTTGCAGCCGCGCGCGGTGTCGCCCTGCGCGGCCGCTTCGCTGCGGAAGGCGGCGATGCCTTCGGCGAAGGCGCCAATCGGCACCAGGCGCCGGCCGTAGGCCATGGGCTGGCCGCAGAGTTCGGCAAAGCGCGCGTGGATGCGGGGCGAGCGGCTGTGCTCGACGGGGTTGCCCATGACGCAGTACTGATCCATGGCCGATGCTCCGTGTTCTGCTGGGGTGCTGTTGCTATTGGGACGACAGCTCGATGGTCTCGTCGCGCGTGAACTTGAAGCGCGACTGCAGCACGATCTGGTCGGTCTGCTTGCGCATCGCGTCGGTGAAGGTGCCGAAGTTGCCGACACTGCGCACGATGGCCTGGGCGCGGCGGTCGAGCGTGGTGTTGCCCGAGCTTTCGTCGACCACGGTGTCGAGCACGCGCCCGTCGTGGTTGATGGTGACGGTCATCTTGAGTTCGCCGTAGAGCTTCTTGCCGGCCGCGGTCGGGAAGTTCTCGGTGCCCTTGACCTCGATGCGCCGGCGCAGCGTGTCGACATACAGCGCGTAGGCGGCCTCGCGCGTGGCGGGGCTCAGGTAGCGCTTCTTGGGGCGCGCGTTTTCCTCGTTCACGCGGCGCTCGATCTCGGCGAGCAGCGCGACCATCTGGCGGCGCTTTTCCTCGCGCGCGGCGGCCTCGGTCGGGTCGCCCGCCTGGCGCGGATCGGGCACGGGCATGGCGGCCAGCTCGCGCTTGAGCTGCGCCAGCATCTGCATCTGCTGGGCCTGCATGGCCTCGACCTGGCGGCGCGATTCCTCGAACGAGTCGCCCATGGTGGTGAAGCTCGACGGCGGCAGCGGGCTCGTGGCGCGGCCCTTGTCGAGGTCGCCGCCGCCCGCCAGCGTGGTCTGCGCCATCACGCGGGCCGCGGGGTCGGGCTTGTCGTTGGTCTTGCTGTTGACCAGGATCACCTCGAGCGGGGTTTCGCTGAAGACCCGGTTGAACGATTCGGGATCGACGAAGCGCACCGCGAGCAACGCGGCATGCGCGATGACCGACACGCCCAGAGCGATCTGCAGCGTGCTGAGGTCCTTGAGATTCATTCTCGAAACTCCTCCAGGGGTCGCGTGTCTCCGGTCGTTCGACCGGGGGTCATGCAGGCGTGGTCGTCGCCGGGTCGGGTGCGGCCTCGGTGTCGCTCAGGTCGACCGCGATGGCGATCGGGCCGGCGACTTCTTCTTCGTCGTCCTCGCCGCCGTCAGCGGTTGCGGCATCGGCCTGCGGCACGTCGAAGCGTTCGAGCACGGTGCCGCTCACGTCGAGCGCGATCTCGTCGATCTCGCCGAGCTTCACGCGCACGCGCGCGCCGCGCTCCTGCTGGCCGGCCACCGGGAACACCAGCGGCAGCGTGTCGGCGCGCACCAGCGCACCGTTGGGAATGTCCTTGATGACCGTGGCCTCGAGCTCGGTGATGCCCTGCTGCTGCAGGTACTTCAGCGTCCAGAAGCGCTCCATGCCGCCCTGGTAGGCGTTGTACGTGGCGTAGGCCGCGTCGAAGCCCGACAGGATCGAGAACAGGTCGGCGTCCTTCGGCTTGAAGGGCGCGGCCAGCGCGGCGGTCTTGCCGTGGCGCGCGGCCGCGATGATCTGCCACTGGTTCACGAGGTCGGTGTAGCGGCGCAGCGGCGAGGTGCTCCAGGCGTAGCTCTTCACGCCCAGGCCCGCGTGCGGCAGCGCGCGCGTGCCCATGCGCACCTTGATGCCGGGCGCCAGGCTGGCCTGGCTGCGGTACAGGCCCGGCACGCCGAGCTCGCCGAGCCAGCCGCCCCAGCTGCTGTTGGCCAGGATCATGGCCTCGGACACGATCAGGTCGAGCGGCGCGCCGCGCTGGCGCGTGCTGATCTGCACCTGCTCGTTGCCGGTAGGCTCCGCGCCGTCGTTGCCGACGAGGCGGAAGTTGTAGTCGGGCCGGCTGAAGTTCTCGGGCTTGCCGCGCACCACTTCGCGCTGCGCCTTCAGGTGCTTGGCCAGGCGGAACAGGAAGGACAGCGGCGCGCGCAGCTTCGCGGCGGCGTCGGGGGTGTTGTCGGAGTTGAAGGTGGCGTCTTCGAGCCAGGGCTGCGTGACGACCGCGTCGAGCTGGTCGTGGCGCAGGTTGGCGACGATCGGCACGCGTTCGAGCTTGGTCTCGGTGCCCTGCAGCTCCAGCGTGGCTTCGTCGAAGCGCGCATAGAGCGACACGGCCGGGCGGTCGCCGCCTTCGAGCAGCGTGTAGGTGTCGACCACCTCGTCGGGCAGCATGGTGATCTTGTAGCCCGGCATGTACACGGTGGACATGCGCGCGCGCGCCACGGCGTCGATGGCGCTGCCAGGCGTCAGCGCCAGGCCTGGCGCCGCGATGTGGATGCCGACCGTGATGGTGCCGCTGCCCATGCCTTGCACGGACAGCGCGTCGTCGATCTCGGTGGTCTGCGAATCGTCGATCGAGAAGGCCCGCACGCCTTCGGCCAGCGGCAGGTCGTCGGCGACGGCCGGTGCCGCGAGCGCGGGAAAGCCGGTGCCCTTGGGGAAGTTCTCGAACAGGAAGCGCCGCCAGTGGAACTGGTAGGGCGAATCGATGGCGCCGGCACGCTCCAGCAGGTCGAGCGGCGGGCGCTGCGTGGCGCGTGCGGCGTCGACCACGGCCTTGTATTCGGGCGCGTTCTTGTCGGGCTTGAACAGGATCTTGTAGAGCTGCTCGCGGATCGCCGGCGGGCACACGCCCTCGGCCAGCTGGCCCGCCCATTCGACGATCTGCGCCTGGATGGCCTTCTTCTTCTCGATGGCGGCCAGCGCCTGCTGCACGATCTCGGCCGGCGCCTTCTTGAAGCGCCCCTTGCCCGCGCGGCGGAAGTAGTGCGGCGCCTCGAACAGCGCGAACAACGCGGCGGCCTGCTGCGCCAGCGAGGGCTTGTCGCTGAAATAGTCGGCCGCCAGGTCGGCAAAGCCGAACTCGCCGTCGGCTGCGAATTCCCAGGCGAGGTCGAGGTCCATGGCGGCGGCGAGCGCGCGCGCCTCCGCCATCAGCTCGGCCGGGGCCGGCTTCTCGAAACGCAGAACGATATTGGCGCTCTTGACCTTGACGCGCTTGCCGGTCTCGAGCTCGACCTGTGCCGAGGCTTCGGCTTCCGACAGGATGCGGCCGCCGAGGTATTTGCCGGCTTCTTCAAACAATACAAACATCCGGCGATTCTCCCACGCGGGATCGGGCGCGCTTCCGGGCCCGGGGCGGACGCTAGACGGGGTTGATGAACGCCATCACGTCGTCGAGGTGCGCTTTTTCGAAATCGGACAGCGCATGGTCGCCGCCCTCGAGCAGCTTGATGCGGCTGTCGGGGTAGCGCGCCGACATCTCGTGCCAGTCGAGCGCCTCGTCGCCCTTGGCGATGATCGCGAACAGGCGCTCGGGCCGCGTGAGCGCACCGATTTCCATCGCGCGCAGCTCCTGGATGAATTCGGGCTGGAAGTAGAAGTGCTCGGACGGGTCGTGCCAGGCGGTCTGGCTGCCGATGTAGCGCGTGAGGTCGCGCGCCGGGTGCACCGCGGGGTTGAGCAGCACGGCGCGGCAGCGGGTCATGCCGGCGACGTAGGTGGCGTAGAAACCGCCCAGCGACGAACCGATCACCGCCATCGACTTGCGCGGCCAGTGCGCGATGCCCTTCATCACCATGTCGATCGCATCGTGCGGCGACGGCGGCAGCTGCGGGCACCACCACTCCAGGTTCGGGTGCTCGCGCGCCACGTGCTTCGCCACCAGCCGCGCCTTGGTCGAGCGGGGCGACGAGCGGAAGCCGTGCAGATACAACAGATGGGTGGTTTGCGGTTCCATGGGAGGAGGTGACTGGGGTGCGCTGGTCGCGCCCCGTGGCCGGATTCAGACAATTTTGCATGAGGTCCGCGCCGCCCACGGCGCGGTGACCCCACAAATCCCTGCGAATCGGCCCCTGAAAAGGCCGCGAGGGCGTGGCTGGAATTCGAAAGTATTCACGGTGCGGCCGCGCAGGGGCGGCGGTGCGGCGCAAGGGCGGAAAGAAGAGACAAGTTTCGTGACGCATCTGGCAGGGGGCATCCCATGAACGAGGGAGGCAGGCCCCGCGTGGCGGTGGGTGCCCAGGCTTATGCTTCATCCCATGAACACCGAGGTACAGGATGACGGGATGCCACGCCGCTGGGGCGTGCTCGTGGTCGAGGACGACAGCCGCGCACGCGCCTTCTTCGAGGCCAGCGTGCAGCGCAGTCCGCGCCTGTTCTGGCTCGGCAGCGCCGGCACCGTGCAGGAAGCGCGCACCTGGCTGGCCGCGACCGCGACCATCCCCGATGTGCTGCTGGTCGACCTCGGCATGCCCGACGGCACCGGGCTCGACGTGATCCGCGACGCCGTCGCGCGCTTTCCCGGCTGCGAGCCGCTGGTGGTGTCGGTCTTCGGCGACGAGGAGAACGTGCTGGCCAGCATCGAGGCCGGCGCCGTCGGCTACATCCACAAGGACGCCGCACCGGAAGACATCGCACAGACCATCGTCGAGATGAAGGCCGGCGCCTCGCCGATCTCGCCCATGATCGCGCGCCGCGTGCTCGCCAAGTACCGCAGCCTGCAGGCGGCCGTGCCGGGCACAGCCGGCGCGGCGCCGGCAGAGGCGGCGCTCGACGAGACCGACCGCGGCCTGCTCTCGGCGCGCGAGCACGAGGTGCTGACGCTGATCGCGCGCGGCTTCTCGTACGCCGAGATCGCGCGCCTCAAGGGCCTGAGCGTGCACACGGTGCAGACCCACATCAAGAACCTCTACGGCAAGCTCGCGGTGCATTCCAAGAGCGAAGCGGTGTTCGAGGCCACGCGCCTCGGCCTGCTGTCCCACCCGGGCTGAGGGCGGATGCTGCGGCGGCTGGCGTTCCTGTGCCTGCTCGGGCTGGCGGCGCTGTTGGCCGCGGGGGGCGCCGCCGCAGGGGAGACGCAGGGGCCGATCGAACTGCGCCACGCCAGGGTGACCACCACCATCGACGGCGTCGTGCAGACCGAAGCGGTCGACCTGTCCTACCACTGGGACCGCCGGCACCGCGGGCGCACCGGCTTCGCGAGCTTCGAGCTGCCGTTCCGGGTCGAGACCCTGCCCGAGGTGCCCTGGGGCGTCTTCATTCCCCGCGCCGGCAGCGTCTTCGAGGTGCAGCTCAATGGCGCGCTGCTGCAGTCCTACGGCGACCTCGGCCAGGGCAACCGCGCCGACTACGCCAAGGCGCCCGTCTACGTGCCGGTGCCCGGGCGGTTGCTGAAAGAGGGCGAGAACCTGCTGCAGATCCGCATCCGCGCCGACAGCGAACGGCGCGCCGGCCTCTCGCGCGTCACCATCGGGCCGGCGACGCCGGTGCGCACCGCGTTGTTCGAAGGCGCCTACGCCTGGCGCTTCACGGGGTCGGTGCTGCTGACCGCGTTCAGCCTCATCGTCGGCAGCATCGCGCTGGCGCTGTGGTTCACCCAGGTCGACACCGACGCGACCGGCCGCCGCCAGCGCGACGCCCTCTATTTCTGGGCCGCGGTCGCCGAGTTCTGCTGGGCGCTGCGGGTGGCCGACGCCATGATTCCCGAGCCGCCGCTGCCCTGGCAGCTGTGGGGCGTTCTGATGGCCGGCTGCTACGCGGGCTGGGCCGCGTCCGCCATGATGTTCTGCTACCACCTGGCCGACTGGGCGCAGAGCCCGCGCACGCGCTGGATGCGCTGGCCGACGGCGGCCGTGGTGGCCGGCACTGTGGTGTTCACCTGGCTGGCGCTGAACCGCGAGGAGCCGCGCTGGCTCACGGCCTGGCTGGCGGTCGAGATCACGATCGTCGTCGGCTTCGTGATCGCCTTTGCCGTTGCCACGGTGCGCCGGCCCAGCGTCGAGCGGCTGCTGGTGGCCGGCGCCGCGCTGGTCACGGTGGCCTTCGGCACGCGCGACTGGCTGGTGATCCGACTGAGTGACGCCTACGGCGAAACCACCTGGGTGCGCTATTCCTCGGTGATGTTCGGGGTGGCGCTGCTGCTGATCGTGCTGCGGCGTTTCCATTTCGCGAGCGTGCAGGCGCGCGGCTGGGTCAAGACACTGGCCGACCGGGTGGCGCAGCGCGAACGCGAACTGGCTTCCACCTACGCCGAGCTGGAGGAGGTGGCCCGCGACCAGGCGCGCACCCACGAGCGCGAGCGCATCCTGCGCGACATGCACGACGGCGTGGGCTCGCACATCAGCTCGGCGATCCGCCAGTTGCAGTCGGGCCAGACCAGCCCCGAGGAACTGCTGCGCACCCTGCGCGACTCGCTCGATCAGCTCAAGCTGTCGATCGACTCCATCCACCTGCCGCCCGGCGACATCGGCGCGCTGCTGGCGGCGCTGCGCTACCGGCTGGAGCCTCGGCTGGCCGCCGCGGACATCGCCTTCGAGTGGGGCGTGGACGAGCTGCCCCCGGTGACGCAGCTCGACGCCCACGCCACGCGGCAGCTGCAGTTCTTGCTGTTCGAGGCCATCTCGAACGTGCTGCAGCACGCCCATGCGAGCGCCCTGCGCATCGAGGCCGACGCGCGCGACGGGGCCGTGCGCCTGCGGGTGATCGACAACGGCGTGGGCTTCGACGCCACCGAGGTGCCGGAGGCGCTGTCCAAGCGCGCCGCCGCCATCGGGGCCCGGCTGGCGATCGAAAGCCGACCGGGGCGCACGGTCGTTCAGCTCGTTTTCGACTGAAGGGGCGGGCGGGGCGGGGATAATCCGCCCCCATCATGTCTGCCGTGTTCAACCAGCCCTCCCTGGCGCGTCGCATTGCGCCCATCTTCCAGGGCTTCGACGGCTTCCTGGCCTTTGCCGTGATGCTGCTCGCCTTTGCCGGGCTGCTCACCATGTATTCCTCCGGCTACGACCATGGCACGCGCTTTCTCGACCATGGCCGCAACATGCTGCTGGCCGGCGGCATCATGTTCGTGGTGGCGCAGGTGCCGCCGCAGCGGCTCATGGCCTTCGCCGTGCCGCTGTATGCGGCCGGGGTGGCGCTGCTGATCGCGGTGGCGCTGTTCGGCATCACCAAGAAGGGCGCCCAGCGCTGGATCAACGTGGGGGTGGTGATCCAGCCCAGCGAAATCCTCAAGATCGCGATGCCGCTGATGCTGGCCTGGTGGTTCCAGCGCCGCGAAGGCCAACTGCGCCCGCTCGACTTCGTGGTGGCGACGCTGCTGCTGGCGGTGCCGGTCGGGCTCATCATGAAGCAGCCCGACCTGGGCACTTCGCTGCTGGTGCTGGCGGCCGGGCTGGCGGTGATCTTCTTTGCCGGGCTGCCGTGGAAGCTGATCGTGCCGCCGGTGGTGCTCGGCGCGGTGGCCATCACGTTGATCGTGGGTTTCGAGTCGCAGCTGTGCGTCGACGGCGTCGACTGGCGCGTGCTGCACGACTACCAGAAGCAGCGCGTGTGCACGCTGCTCGACCCCAGCAAGGACCCGCTGGGCAAGGGCTTCCACATCATCCAGGGGATGATCGCCATCGGCTCGGGCGGCGTGGGCGGCAAGGGCTTCATGCAGGGCACGCAGACGCACCTCGAATTCATTCCCGAGCGCACCACCGACTTCATCTTCGCGGCGTACTCCGAGGAGTTCGGCCTGATCGGCAACCTGGCGCTGATCGCGGCCTTCATCCTGCTGATCTTCCGCGGGCTGACCATCGCGCTGAACGCGCCCACGCTGTTCTCGCGCCTGCTGGCCGGGGCGGTGACGATGATCTTCTTCACCTACGCCTTCGTGAACATGGGCATGGTCAGCGGCATCCTGCCCGTGGTGGGCGTGCCGCTGCCGTTCATCAGCTACGGCGGCACCGCCATGGTCACGCTGGGGCTGGGGCTGGGCATCCTGATGTCGATCGCGCGGGCCCGCAAACTCGCCCAGAACTAGAGTCCCCCGGGGCGGCACGGACGGGGGCGGCTGCCTAGAATGGCAGTCATGATCTCCCGCGAACCCACCATCGAGCGCCTCGCCACGGCGCAACAGCTCCTGCTCACGCCGTTCGGCCTGGACGAATCGCACCTGAGCAAGGCCCTGGCCGAGATCACCGCGCACCGCGTGGACGATGCCGACCTGTACTTCCAGTACACCCGCAGTGAAGGCTGGAGCCTCGAGGAAGGCATCGTCAAGACGGGCAGCTTCAGCATCGACCAGGGGGTCGGCGTGCGCGCCGTGAGCGGCGAGAAAACCGCCTTTGCCTACTCGGACGACATCTCCGAGGCTTCGCTGCTCGACGCGGCGCGCACGGTCCGTTCCATTTCCTCCGCCGGGCGCACGGCGCGCGTGAAGACGGTGCCGCGCAAGATCGCCTCCAGCCGCTCGCTCTACGGCGGCATCGACCCCATTGCCACGCTCGACAGCACGGCCAAGGTGAAGCTGCTCGAGAAGGTCGAGCAGCTCGCCCGCTCGCGCGACCCGCGCGTGGCGCAGGTCATGGCCGGCCTGGCCAGCGAGTACGACGTCGTGATGGTGGCGCGCGCCGACGGCACGCTGGCGGCCGACGTGCGGCCGCTGGTGCGGCTGTCGGTCACCGTGATCGCAGAGCAGAACGGGCGCCGCGAGGTCGGCTCGGGCGGCGGCGGCGGGCGTTTCGGCCTGGCCTACTTCACCGACGAACAGATCGCCGAGTACGTCGACCACGCCGTGAAGGCCGCGCTGACCAACCTCGACGCCCGTCCGGCCCCGGCCGGCGAGATGACCGTGGTGCTCGGTTCGGGCTGGCCCGGCATCCTGCTGCACGAAGCCATCGGCCACGGCTTGGAGGGCGACTTCAACCGCAAGGGCTCGAGCGCGTTCTCGGGCCGCATCGGCCAGCGCGTGGCGGCCAAGGGCGTCACGGTGCTCGACGACGGCACCATCGCCGACCGCCGCGGCTCGCTCAACGTGGACGACGAAGGCCACGCCAGCCAGCGCAACGTGCTGATCGAGGACGGCATCCTCAAGGGCTACATCCAGGACTCGATGAACGCCCGCCTCATGAAGGTCAAGCCCACCGGCAACGGCCGCCGCGAGAGCTACGCCCACGTGCCGATGCCGCGCATGACCAACACCTACATGCTCGGCGGCGACAAGGACCCGCAGGAAATCGTCGCCAGCATCAAGAAGGGCCTGTACGCCACCAACTTCGGCGGCGGACAGGTCGACATCACGAGCGGCAAGTTCGTGTTCTCGGCCAGCGAGGCCTTCTGGGTCGAGAACGGCAAGATCCAGTACCCGGTGAAGGGCGCGACCATCGTAGGCAACGGCCCCGACGCGCTCACCCGCGTGACCATGATCGGCAACGACATGGCGCTCGATTCGGGCGTCGGCACCTGCGGCAAGGAAGGCCAGAGCGTGCCCGTGGGCGTCGGCCAACCGACCCTTCGCATCGACGGCCTGACGGTAGGTGGAACGGCTTAGGACTTTCGGCACTTGCCGGTTGTTTCATTCGGTTGCTAAGCTGCGCTCCTTTTTGCGAACGACGAATCAAGGAGCATTTCAATGGGGAACAGGATCAATTCGCCCGCCGTGCTGTGGGCCGTGACCGCCGTGCTCGCGCTGGCCACAGCCGGTTGCGCATCGCGCGGCGGTTCGGGCAGCCAGCCCGCCGCCGCACCGGCACCCGCCCCGGCCGCCGCCGCGCCCGCGGCGCCCAGCGGTTCGAAGGCCGGCATGGACGCGCGCGGCAACGTGGTGGATTCTTCCAAGGTCGAGGCCGGCAGCGGCCGCACCGTCAAGGGCCTGAATGGTTTCGAAGGCGAGATCACCGGCAACCCGGCGCGCAACAGCAAGTTCACGCGCCTGCAGATCGGCATGAGCACCAAGCAGGTCACCGACCTCGCCGGCCAGCCCACCGACCAGGGCGCCTACATCACCGGCAAGGCCTGGATTCCGTTCTACTTCGGCAGCGATCGCCACCGCTTCGAGATGACCTACAAGGGCCAGGGCCGCCTGATCTTCGCGGGCGGCGGCATGGGCGATTTCAGCAGCGGCAACCTGATCTGGATCATCCACAACGCCAACGAATCGGGCTACAGGTAAAAACAACACCGACCCGGCCGCCTGGCCGGGTTTTTGTTTTCCGTGCTACATTCCGCCCACATGTCCGCCCTCCGCGCTTACTTTTTTGCCTACTTTTGGTTCCCGGTTTCCGGCGGACGAGAGGCGAGCGCGTAAAGCAAACGAACACCCTCCCAGAACCGCCGGTGGCTTCCAGCCCCCGGCGGTTTTTTTATGCCCTGACGATTTTTCATTCACACCAACAAGGAAGAGAACCATGAGCACGAACACCCCTCCCGCCGGCGACAGCTGGTATGCGAGCGTCGAAAAAACCAGCAAGACCGACGACGAACGCATCAAGGACATCAACGTGCTCCCCCCTCCCGAACATCTGATCCGCTTCTTCCCGATCCGCGGTACGCCGATCGAAACGCTGATCACCGGCACCCGCCGCGGCATCCACAACATCATGGCCGGCAAGGACGACCGGCTGCTGGTGATCATGGGCCCGTGTTCGATCCACGACCCGGCCGCGGCCCTCGAATACGCCCGCCGCCTCAAGGCCGAGCGCGACAAGTACGCCGGCACGCTGGAAATCGTGATGCGCGTGTACTTCGAGAAGCCGCGCACCACGGTCGGCTGGAAGGGGCTCATCAACGATCCGTACCTGGACGAGAGCTATCGCATCGACGAAGGCCTGCGCATTGCGCGCCAACTCTTGATCGACATCAACCGCCTGGGCCTGCCGGCGGGCAGCGAATTCCTCGACGTGATCTCGCCGCAGTACATCGGCGACCTGATCGCCTGGGGCGCCATCGGTGCGCGCACCACCGAAAGCCAGGTGCACCGCGAGCTGGCCTCGGGCCTGTCGGCACCCATCGGCTTCAAGAACGGCACCGACGGCAACATCCGCATCGCCACCGACGCCATCCAGGCGGCGGCGCGCGGCCACCACTTCCTGTCGGTGCACAAGAACGGCCAGGTCGCGATCGTGCAGACCAACGGCAACCGCGACTGCCACGTGATCCTGCGCGGCGGCAAGACGCCGAACTACGACGCCGCCAGCGTCGAAGCCGCCTGCAAGGACCTCGAGGCCGCCAAGCTGCCGCCCACGCTCATGGTCGACTGCAGCCACGCCAACAGCTCCAAGCAGCACCAGAAGCAGATCGACGTGGCCAAGGACATCGCCGACCAGATCGCCGGCGGTTCGAAGCGCGTGTTCGGCGTGATGATCGAAAGCCACCTGCAGGCGGGCGCCCAGAAGTTCACGCCGGGCAAGGACCAGCTGTCGGGCCTGGAGTACGGCAAGAGCATCACCGACGCCTGCATCGGCTGGGACGATTCGGTGCAGGTGCTCGAGACCTTGTCTCAAGCCGTCAAGCAGCGCCGGGGCTGAAGCGCTATTAGTTAGAGCATGCTGGCCAGGTCGGGCCAGTGGTGCCGCATCGACGCCGCTTCGTCGCTGTCGGGCGGCACCAGCGAGAAATCGCTGAAGTCGAAGCCCGGCCCGACCATGCAGGCGGCCAGCGTGTAGTCGCCGCTCGCGTGGCCCTGGATCGGGCGCGCGGCCTGCCACTGGCCGGCAGGCACCACGTGCTGCGGCCGGGTGCCGTGCACATCGACCGGGCCCAGCTTCACGTGGGCCGGCGCGGTCCGCATCGTGGCATCGCAGGTCCACAGCGCCAGCGGCACGCCTTCCAGGTGCACCCAGACTTCGTCCGACAGCACCCGGTGCCAGCGCGAATGCTGGTGGGCTTCGAGCAGGAAATAGATGCTGGTCAGCGCGCTGCGCGGCGCGCGGCCGTCGGCGGGCGTCACGCTCGCGGCCGACCGGAATACCTCGGCATACCAGCCGCCCTCGGGGTGGGGCTGGAGCTTCAGGGTATCGATCAGCTCACGCGCGCGCATGCCGTTCATCATCCGTGGGCGGCGCGCAGGGCGTCCAGCAGTTTCTCGTGCACGCCGCCGAAGCCGCCGTTGCTCATGCAGACGATGTGATCGCCGGGCCGCGCCGCGGCCACGACCTGCTGCACCAGCGGCTCGATGGCGCCGGCGACCTGGGCGCGCGCGCCCATCGGCGCCAGCGCAGCGGCCGCGTCCCAGTCGAGACCGGCGGTGTGGCAGAACGACAGGTCGGCCGACTCCAGGCTCCACGGCAGCTGCGCGGCCATCACGCCCAGTTTCATCGTGTTGCTGCGCGGCTCGAAGGCTGCGAGGATGCGCTCACTTTGCTTGCCGGCGTCGTCGAGCTTCTTGCGCAGTCCGTCGAGCGTGGTGCGGATCGCGGTGGGATGGTGCGCGAAGTCGTCGTAGACGGTGATCGCGCCGCCCTGGCCCTCGACCGTGCCGCGCAGCTCCATGCGGCGGCGCACGTTGCGAAAGCGTCCGAGCGCGCGGGCCGCATCGGCCGGCGGCACGCCCACGTGGTCGGCCGCCGCGATGGCGGCCAGCGCGTTCATCTGGTTGTGCAGGCCCGAGAGTTCCCACTCGACCCGGCCGACCACCTCGCCGCGGTGCAGCACGTCGAAGGCGTCGTGCGTGCCGCGCGCCTGCCACTCCGTGGCCGGACCGCCATCGCCGAAGCGGGCGAGTTCGCTCCAGCAGCCCTGGGCCAGCACGCGCTGCAGGCTCTCTTCGGTGGCGTTCACCACCAGGCGCCCGGTGCCGGGCACGGTGCGCACGAGGTGATGGAACTGGCGCTCGATGGCGGCCAGATCGTCGAAGATGTCGGCGTGATCGAACTCCAGGTTGTTCAGCACCGCGGTGCGCGGCCGGTAGTGAACGAACTTGCTGCGCTTGTCGAAGAAGGCGGTGTCGTACTCGTCGGCCTCGATCACGAAGGCCGGGCCGTCGCCGAGGCGGGCCGAAACGCCGAAGTCCAGCGGCACGCCGCCGACCAGGAAGCCGGGTGCCTTGCCGCCCTGTTCGAGCACCCAGGCGAGCATCGAGGTGGTGGTCGTCTTGCCGTGCGTGCCGGCCACCGCCAGCACATGGCGGCCCTGCAGCACGTGCTCGGCCAGCCACTGCGGGCCGCTGGTGTAGGGCTTGCCGGCGTCGAGGATGGCTTCCATCAGCGGGAACTTGGGGCTGCCGTCGGGCAGCCGGGCCCGCGAGACCACGTTGCCGACCACGAACATGTCGGGGGCGAGGGCCAGCTGGTCGGCGCCGAAGCCTTCGATCAGGTCGATGCCGAGCGCGCGCAGCTGGTCGCTCATCGGGGGGTACACGCCGGCGTCGCAGCCCGTGACCCGGTGGCCTGCTTCGCGTGCGAGGGCGGCCACACCACCCATGAACGTGCCGCAGATACCCAGAATATGAATGTGCATCGGCCAATTCTAGGGAGGCGCTGCGGGTGCCCCGGCGGCTTCGCCCCGGGCGCCGTACTGATGTTCATGTGAGGGACGTCCGCAGCGGGCAAAATGCCCCGATGGACACGTCCAAGCGTGAAATCGCCGCCGTTGCCGCCCGACTCGTCGTCGAGGAGGGGCTCGAGTACGGCCCGGCCAAGCGCCGGGCGCTGCGCGAACTCGGCCTCCCGACGCGCACCGCGCTGCCCAACAACGACGAGGTCGAGGCCGAGGTGCGCGACTACATCGCGGTCTTCTGCGCCGACACCCAGCCCCAGGAACTGCACGCGCTGCGCCTGCTCGCGCTCGAGTGGATGGAGCGCATGGCCGTGTTCCGGCCGCATGTGGGCGGCGCCGTCTGGCACGGTACGGCCACACGTTTGTCAGACATTTATATTCAATTGTTCTGCGATGATTCCAAGTCGGCCGAAATCGCCCTGATCGATCACCACGTGGACTACGAGCCGCGCATGGTGACCGGCTTCCATGGCGAGCAGGTCGAAGCCCTCAGCGTCCACGCGCCGAGCCGGGCGCTGGGCGAGGAAATCGGGGTCCACCTGCTGGTGTACGACCTCGACGACCTGCGCGGCGCCCTCAAGCCCGACGCCCAGGGGCGCGCGCCGCGCGGCGATCTGAGCGCGCTGCGCCGACGCATTGAACAAGAAAAGGACCAGTAATGACTTCAACGCCCACACGACGCGGCATGCTGTATGCCGGCGTGGCGGCAGTCGCTGCCGCGGCCGGCATTGCCGGCGCCTGGTGGCGGGAGCGCAATGACAGCGGTGTCGCGGCCACCGGCGGCGAAAAGCTCGATGCCGCCATGTTCTGGGACCAGCGCTTCGAGCGCCCCGAGGGCGGCGAGCTGGCCTTGTCGAGCCTGCGCGGCAAGCCCGTGCTGCTCAACTTCTGGGCCACGTGGTGCCCGCCCTGCGTCGAAGAAATGCCGATGATCGACGCCTTTTTCCGCGAACACGGTGCCAACGGTTGGCAAGTGGTGGGGTTGGCCATCGACCAACCCAGTGCCGTGCGCAAGTTCCTGCAGCGCACGCCGGTCACCTACCCGACCGCGCTGGCCGGCTTGCAGGGCATGGAACTGGTGAAGAATCTGGGCAATACCGGGGGTGGCCTGCCGTTCACCTTGGTGCTCCATGCCGACGGTTCGGTGCTGGCTCGTAAAATGGGCAAGCTTGAAACGACCGACCTGGACGCTTGGCGACGCCAACTTGTTCACGGTTAGAATTTAAATACACAAGCTGGCGTTAGACGCCAAACGCCGAAAATCGACGGTTTTCGGTCAAGTTCTTTCCTAAAGACCGGCAAAGCTGGCACTGGAGTCCCATGGATCTGCGCAAACTCAAGACACTGATCGATCTGGTGTCCGAATCGAATATTTCCGAACTGGAAATCACCGAGACCGAAGGCAAGGTCCGCATCGTCAAGGGTGGCGGTGCCGCCCCCGTCCAGTACGTGCAGACCCTGGCCGCCGCGCCCGCCGTGGCAGCGCCCGCCGTGGCCGGTGCTGCCGCTCCGGCTGCCGCGGCCCCCGCCGTCGAAGCCGCACCGAGCGGCCATGCCGTGAAGTCGCCGATGGTCGGCACCTTCTACCGTTCGTCCAGCCCGGGCGCTGCGGCTTTCGTCGAAGTCGGCAGCAAGGTGAACGAGGGCGACACGCTCTGCATCATCGAGGCGATGAAGATCCTCAACGAAATCGAGGCCGACAAGGCCGGCACGGTCACGCAGATCCTCGGCGAAAACGGCCAGGCGGTCGAATACGGCCAGCCGCTGTTCATCATCGAGTAAGCATGTTCAAGAAGATTCTGGTTGCAAACCGGGGGGAGATCGCCCTTCGGATCCAGCGCGCTTGCAGCGAAATGGGCATCAAGGCCGTGATGGTCTATTCCGAAGCCGATCGCGAAGCCAAGTACGTCAAGCTGGCGCAGGAAGCCGTGTGCATCGGCCCGGCGCCTTCGGGCCTGAGCTACCTCAACATGCCGGCCATCATCTCGGCCGCCGAGGTGACGGACGCCGAAGCCATCCACCCCGGCTACGGTTTCCTGAGCGAGAACGCCAATTTCGCCGAACGCGTGGAGCAAAGCGGCTTCCAGTTCATCGGCCCGACGCCCGACAACATCCGCACGATGGGTGACAAGGTCTCGGCCAAGCAGGCCATGATCAAGGCCGGCGTGCCCTGCGTGCCCGGCTCGGAAGGCGAATTGTCGGACGACGCCGCCACCAACAAGCGCATCGCCCGTGCGATCGGCTACCCGGTCATCATCAAGGCGGCAGGCGGCGGCGGTGGCCGCGGCATGCGCGTGGTGCACACCGAGGCGGCGCTGGTCAACGCGATCCAGATGACCAAGGCGGAAGCCGCCGCGGCCTTCAACAATCCGGCCGTGTACATGGAGAAGTTTCTCCAGAACCCGCGCCACATCGAAATCCAGATCCTCGCGGACAAGCACAAGAACGCGGTCTACCTGGGCGAGCGCGACTGCTCCATGCAGCGCCGCCACCAGAAGGTGATCGAGGAATCGCCGGCCCCCGGCATTCCGCGCAAGCTGATCGAGAAGATCGGCGAGCGCTGCGCCACCGCCTGCAAGAAGATCGGCTACCGCGGCGCCGGCACCTTCGAGTTCCTGTACGAGAACGGCGAGTTCTACTTCATCGAGATGAACACGCGCGTGCAGGTGGAGCATCCGGTCACGGAGTTCACCACAGGCATCGACATCGTGAAGACGCAGATCATGGTCGCCGCCGGCGAGAAGCTGCCGTTCACGCAGCGCCAGATCGAGATGCGCGGCCACGCCATCGAGGTGCGCATCAACGCCGAAGACCCGTGGAAGTTCACGCCGTCGCCGGGCCGCATCACCATGTGGCACCCGCCGGGCGGCCCGGGCGTTCGCGTCGACTCGCACGTGTACACCAACTACTTCGTGCCCCCGAACTACGACTCGATGATCGGCAAGATCATCGTGTACGGCGACACCCGCGAACAGGCCATGGCGCGCATGCGCACGGCCCTGAACGAGACGGTGATCGAAGGCATCCAGACCAACATGCCGCTGCACCGCGAGCTGATGGTCGACGCCAAGTTCATGAGCGGCGGCACGAACATCCACTACCTGGAAGAGTGGCTCGCGGCGCATAAGCGTTGAACACCCCCAGGCTGTGCGCACTTCGTGTCGCGACGCCAACCCCCTTGCAGGGGGCAACACCAGAGGCCCGGCAAAGCCGGTTCCTCGGTGTTCCTGATGAAGAGGGACCTTTGTAATGTTTGAACTCCGCCTCATGGCGCCGGAAGACCGGGTCGAAATGCTCGGCGATGCGCTCGACGCACTCGATGCGCTGAGCGTGTCGGTCGAAGACGCCGACGCGCAGACCGATGCCGAGCAGGCCCTGTTCGGCGAGCCCGGCATGCCGCCGCCCAAGGAGGGCTGGCAGCGTTCGCGCGTGATCGCGCTGTTCCCCGATGAAGATGCCGCCAACGAGGCCGCCTCGGTGCTCGCGCTGCAGGACTTCTTCGAAGGCTGCGCGGTGCTCGGCGTGGCGCCGGTGCCGGACCAGGACTGGGTGCGGCTCACGCAATCGCAGTTCGCACCGGTCGAGATCACGCCCGAGTTCTGGATCGTGCCCACGTGGCACGAGCCGCCGGCGCAAGCGAAGCAGGTGATCCGGCTCGACCCGGGCCTGGCCTTCGGCACCGGCACGCACCCGACCACGCGCATGTGCCTGCGCTGGATCGCGACGCAAGGCGAGGGCGCCTTTGCCGACCAGCGCGTGCTCGACTACGGCTGCGGCTCCGGCATCCTGGCCATCGGCGCGGCCAAGTTCGGCGCGCGCAACATCGACGCCGTCGACATCGACGAAGCCGCGGTCTCCTCGACCCGGCTCAACGCCGAGGCCAACGGCGTGCAGCTGAACGCAGGCCTGCCCGAAGCAGCGAAGGGCGAGTACCAGACGGTGCTCGCCAACATCCTCGCGACGCCGCTCAAGGTGCTGGCGCCGCTGCTGCGCAGCCATGTGGCCGCCGGCGGTTCGCTGGTGCTGGCCGGCATCCTCGAGCGCCAGGCCGACGAGCTCAAGGCGGCCTACGCGCCGTACGCCGCGCTCGAAGTCAGCGACACCGAGGACGGCTGGATCCTCATGACCGCGCGCTGCTGAAGCGCGCGGCCGGGCGCTCGCACCGCGGGCGCCCCGGGCACCTGCCTGCACGGCGGGGGCCCAACCCTACAATCGCCCGGTCATGAGCCTCGTCACGCGTTGCCCCGCCTGCACCACCACCTTCAAGGTGGTGCGCGACCAGCTTCGCATCTCGGACGGCTGGGTGCGCTGCGGCCGCTGCAGCCATGTGTTCGATGCCACGCTCGACCTGCAGGAGGCGCCCGACGGTGCGGTGTCCGCACCCGCCGCGCCGGCGCCCGCACCCACGTCGGCACCTTCGCCGATGTCTTCGATGGCCGCACTGGTGGCGTCTTTCGACGACGCACGCCTCGACCTGGCGGCCGCACGGCCGGCGGTCGAGGAGGCCGACTTTCTCGACGACGAGTCCGAGCCGCAGGCGCCACCGCCTGCCCCTCAAGACGAAGCCGGACTGTCGACCGCTGCCACCAACGTCGCGCCGGCTGCGTCCCCGCTGCCTTTCGAGCTGACGCTGCCCGCACACGGCCTCGCCGCGGACGAGCCCTGGTCCGACCTCGACGCCACCGAACCCGCATGGCGTCCGCCCGCGAGTTCGCTGCCGCCGTTTCCGAACATCGACCTGAACCTCGGCGCACCGCCGCCCGCATCACCGCCGCCTGCGCCGCCCTTGCCTGACCTGCCGCGCAGCTCGGCGCTGCGCGGGCTGGTTGCAGCGACCGGTGAGAACGACGACGGCGCGGCCGCGGAGCGCGAGCAGGAAGAGAAGGACCACGACCAGCTCCTGATCCAGAAGGCGCTGCGCCGTGCGCGCGCCAAGTCGGCCAAGATCGCGAACGCCAAGGCGCGTGACGCGCAGCACGAAGAGGCGTCCGCGCCGCTGCCGGGCCCCGGCATCCGTGCCGAAGGCGAGCCGGATTTCTCGCTCTCCGCGACCTTCGAGGCGCCTGAAGACCATCCCTTCGCCGAAGAAGACGAGCCAGCCGAAAAGGCCATCGGCTTCTGGCAACGCAAGGGCGTGCGCCGCCTGCTCGTGCTGCTGGCCGTGCTCGCGGCGTTGGTCCTCATCGTGCAGATCGTTCGCCATGAGCGCGACGGCATCGTGGCGCGCCAGCCGAACCTGCGACCTGCCCTGTCGGCGCTGTGCCAGTACACCGGTTGCGAACTCGCGGCGCTGCGCCAGATCGGCGACATCGTGATCGAAGGCGCGGCCTTCGCGCGCGAGAAGAGCGGCGGCAACGACTACCGGTTGAGCTTCACCTTGCGCAACGCGGCGACCGTGCCGCTCGCGATGCCGGCCATCGAGCTGTCGCTGCTCGACACGCAGGAGCAGGCCGTCGTGCGGCGCGTGCTGACGCCCAACGACTACGGCGCGCCGGGCGTGCTGGCGGCGCGTGCCGACCGCGCGGCCTCGCTGCCGCTGACCCTGTCGGCCAGCGAGGCGGCGGCACTGCCACCGATCGCGGGCTACCGCGTCGAAGCTTTCTATCCCTGAGCGGAGCGCCGACACGCGCGCCGTTCGTTCCCTTTCTCATCCAACCTACGGTCCACCCATGGCAGCAGTGATTTGCGGTTCCCTCGCGTTCGACACCATCATGACTTTCGAAGGCCGGTTCGCCGACCAGATCCTGCCGGACCAGCTGCACATCCTGAATGTGTCGTTCCTGGTGCCGGGCCTGCGTCGTGACTTCGGCGGCTGCGCCGGCAACATCGCCTACAGCCTCAACGCCCTGGGCGGCACGGCGCTGCCGATGGCCACGCTGGGCAGCGACGGTGCCGACTACGCCGAGCGCATGCGCACGCTGGGCATCAGCACGGAGTTCGTGCGTCAGCTCGACGACACCTTCACCGCGCAGGCGATGATCATGAACGACACGGACAACAACCAGATCACGGCGTTCCATCCCGGCGCGATGCAGCAGGCGCACATCACGAAGGTGGTGGCGCGCGAGGACATCAAGCTCGGCATCATCGCGCCCGACGGCCGCGAGGCGATGCTGCAGCACGCCGAGCAGTTCGCTGCCGCCGGCATTCCCTTCGTGTTCGATCCGGGCCAGGGCCTGCCGATGTTCGACGGCGACGCGTTGCGTCATTTCATCGAGCTCGCGAGCTGGGTCGTCGTCAACGACTACGAAGGCAAGATGCTGTCGCAGCGCACCGGCTGGAGCCTGGCCGAGATCTCGCAGCGCGTGCGCGGCCTCGTGGTCACGCTGGCGGCCGAGGGCTGCGAAGTGTGGACCGGTGGCGAGCGCGAGCACGTGCCTGGCGTGACGCCCACGGCCGTGGTCGAGCCCACGGGCTGCGGCGACGCGTGGCGTGGCGGCCTGCTGTACGGCCTGGAAAAGGAATGGCCGCTGGCACGCTGCGCGGCGCTCGGCAACCGCATCGGCGCGCTCAAGATCGCCCAGCGCGGACCGCAGAACTACCAGATCGACCGCTCGACGCTCGACCTGTGATTTGCTGACGACCCGCCCGCATCGCTTCGGCGATTCGGCGACAGCGGGCGCCCATGAAAAAAGCCCGGCACCTTGCGGTGCCGGGCTTCGTGCCTTTCAAGGCCGCTGAGAATTCACTCAGGGCTTGCTGGCCGTCGGAAACGGCCAGGCTGCCTGGGGATTCAGCGTCGTTTGCGCCGCAGGGGCAGGCGCTACGGCAGCCTTCGCAGGCGCGGCGGCCTTCTTGGCAGCAGGCTTCTTGGCAGCAGCGGCAGGCTTGGCAGCGGGCTTTTTCGCGGCTTTCTTGGCCGCGGCCTTCTTGGCAGGGGCCTTCTTGGCGGCAGCCTTCTTCGCAGGGGCCTTCTTGGCAGCAGCCTTCTTGGCAGGCGCCTTCTTCGCTACGGCCTTCTTGGCAGGCGCCTTCTTGGCGGCGGCCTTCTTTGCCGGAGCCTTCTTGGCAGCGGCCTTCTTCGCCGGTGCAGCCTTCTTCGCTACGACCTTCTTGGCTGCAACCTTCTTGGCCGCGACCTTCTTTGCCGGAGCCTTCTTCGCTACGACCTTCTTGGCGACAGCCTTCTTGGCCGGAGCCTTCTTGGCAGCGACCTTCTTTGCCGGAGCCTTCTTCGCGGCGACAGCCTTCTTAGCCGGAGCCTTCTTTGCAGCGGCCTTCTTGGCCGGCGCTTTCTTTGCAGTTGCCATTTCTATTTCTCCTTGATCAAGTTGAAAAAATCAACCTATTGAAGCACTCCACGCGCGTTGGGAGCGTGAAGCGATTCATGGCGTTGGAATCTGAGCCCCAGCACCATGAACACCTGAGCCCTCGTCCATGCCGCGCTCTTTGGCGCAGTCGGTGGCAAGGGCAATTCTTGAATTCATGAATTGTTGTGTATCGAAAAATTCAATCCCAGGAGAGCGCACCACCCGACTGGTACTCGATCACGCGGGTTTCGAAAAAGTTGCGCTCTTTCTTCAGGTCAATCATTTCGCTCATCCAGGGGAACGGGTTTTCCTCGTTCGGGAAGAGCGTTTCGAGGCCGATCTGCTGCGCGCGCCGGTTGGCGATGTAGCGCAGGTAGCCCTTGAACATGGAGGCGTTCATGCCGAGCACGCCACGCGGCATGGTGTCTTCGGCGTATTTGTATTCGAGCTCGACGGCCTTCATGAAGAGGTCCTTGATCTCGGCCTTGAACTCTGCGGTCCACAGGCCAGGATTCTCGAGCTTGAGCTGGTTGATCAGGTCGATGCCGAAATTGCAGTGCATCGACTCGTCGCGCAGGATGTACTGGTACTGCTCGGCAGCGCCGGTCATCTTGTTCTGACGGCCCAGCGCAAGGATCTGCGTGAAGCCGACGTAGAAGAAGAGACCTTCCATCAGGCAGGCGAACACGATGAGCGACTTGAGCAGCGTCTGGTCGGTCTCGTGCGTGCCGGTCTTGAAGTTCGGATCGCTGATGGCGTCGATGAACGGGATCAGGAACTGGTCCTTCTCGCGGATCGACGGCACTTCGTTGTAGGCGTTGAAGATCTCGCTCTCGTCCAGGCCGAGCGACTCGACGATGTACTGGTACGCGTGCGTGTGGATCGCTTCCTCGAAGGCCTGGCGCAGCAGGAACTGGCGGCACTCGGGGGCCGTGATGTGGCGGTAGGTGCCCAGCACGATGTTGTTGGCGGCCAGCGAGTCGGCGGTCACGAAGAAGCCGAGGTTGCGCTTGACGATGCGGCGCTCGTCTTCGGTCAGGCCGTTCGGGTCTTTCCACAACGCGATGTCGCGCGTCATGTTCACCTCTTGCGGCATCCAGTGGTTGGCGCAGGTGGCGAGGTACTTTTCCCAGGCCCACTTGTACTTGAACGGTACCAGCTGGTTGACGTCGGTCTGGCCGTTGATGATCCGCTTGTCGGAAGCCTTGACGCGCTGGCCTGCAGCGGCGGCCACCGGTGCGGTGGCAGTGGCGGGTTGTGCAAGCGACGAAGTCGGAGCGGCGACCGCGCGGCCAGCGGAAAGACCGCCGGTCGATGCGTGGTGCTGCTGCAATCCTTGTTGCATATCCTTTGGTAAGGAGGGCTTGACTTCTTCGTCCCAGGTCAACATAGAAAAATCCAATGCGCAATTATCGGAGCAACGATGTGAGTTGCAAAGTGCTCGTTCACATCGTGCGCCATTTATGGGGTTGTTATGTTGCTCGCATGCATCGCGCGACGTCAGTCAATGCCTTGATTGATTGAACGTCGCGCGCTTTTCACTTGTGCGAGCACCTCGCTGATCGATCGAAGCGTCTTGTGTGTTGACGCTTCACTTGCACATCACTGGCAGGCTTCGCAGGTCGGATCGTCGACACCGCAGAACGCGATGTCGGTGGCGGGCATCGCGCTCATCTGTGCCTTCGCTGCAGCAGCGGCGGCTTCGAGTGCGCTCATGCCCGAGGGTGCGTCGTTGCCCGACGACACCGCGTTGAGACGGCCCGATTGCACCGTCGACTTTTCAGCGTGCGTCGCGCTCTGCGTGCGCAGGTAGTAGGTGGTCTTCAGGCCGCGCAGCCAGGCGAGCTTGTAGGTGTCGTCGAGCTTCTTGCCCGAGGCGCCGGCCATGTAGATGTTCAGCGACTGCGCCTGGTCGATCCACTTCTGGCGACGCGCGGCGGCTTCCACCAGCCACGTGGTTTCGACTTCGAACGCGGTGGCGTACAGCGCCTTCACGTCCTGCGGCACGCGGTCGATGGGACGCAGCGAACCGTCGAAGTGCTTCAGGTCCATGACCATCACGTCGTCCCACAGGCCCAGGCGCTTCAGGTCGCGCACCAGGTAGTGGTTGATCACGGTGAACTCGCCCGACAGGTTCGACTTGACCGACAGGTTGCCGAAGCAGGGTTCGATCGAGGCGTCCACGCCGATGATGTTCGAGATGGTCGCCGTGGGGGCGATGGCCACGCAGTTCGAATTGCGCATGCCGTCGGCCTTGATCTTGGCGCGCAGCGAATCCCAGTCGAGGGTGGCCGAGCGGTCCACTTCGACGTAGCCGCCGCGGGCCTTCTCGAGCAGGTCGAGCGAGTCGATCGGCAGGATGCCCTTGTCCCACAGCGAGCCCTTGTAGCTGGAGTACTTGCCGCGTTCCTTGGCCAGCTCGGTCGAGGCCCAGTAGGCGTGGTAGCAGATGGCTTCCATCGACTCGTCGGCGAACTGCACGGCTTCCTGCGAGGCGTAGGGAATGCGCAGTTCGTACAGTGCGTCCTGGAAGCCCATCAGGCCCAGGCCGACCGGGCGGTGGCGCAGGTTCGAGTCGCGCGCCTTCTTCACGGCGTAGTAGTTGATGTCGATCACGTTGTCGAGCATGCGCATCGCAGTCGAGATGGTGCGCTTGAGCTTTTCCTGGTCGACCTTGCCGTCCTTCAGGTGCTGCAGCAGGTTCACGGAACCCAGGTTGCACACGGCGGTTTCGGTGTCGCTGGTGTTCAGCGTGATCTCGGTGCACAGGTTCGACGAGTGCACCACGCCGGCGTGCTGCTGCGGCGAGCGCACGTTGCAGGCGTCCTTGAACGTGATCCAGGGGTGGCCGGTCTCGAACAGCATCGTGAGCATCTTGCGCCACAGGTCCGAGGCCTGGAGGGTGCGCGCGGGCTTGATCTCGCCGCGGGCGGCCTTTTCTTCGTAGGCGACGTAGGCCTTCTCGAAGTCGGCGCCGAACAGGTCGTGCAGGTCAGGCACGTTGGAGGGCGAGAACAGCGTCCAGGTGCCCTTTTCCATCACGCGGCGCATGAAGAGGTCGGGGATCCAGTTGGCCGTGTTCATGTCGTGCGTGCGGCGGCGGTCGTCGCCGGTGTTCTTGCGCAGCTCCAGGAACTCCTCGATGTCGAGGTGCCAGGTTTCCAGGTACGTGCAGACGGCGCCCTTGCGCTTGCCGCCCTGGTTCACCGCCACGGCCGTGTCGTTCACCACCTTCAGGAACGGCACCACGCCCTGCGATTCGCCGTTGGTGCCCTTGATGTGGCTGCCCAGTGCGCGCACGCGGGTCCAGTCGTTGCCCAGGCCGCCGGCGAACTTCGACAGCAGCGCGTTTTCCTTGATCGACTCGTAGATGCCGTCCAGGTCGTCGGGCACGGTGGTCAGGTAGCAGCTCGAGAGTTGCGAGCGCAGCGTGCCGGCGTTGAACAGGGTGGGCGTGCTCGACATGAAGTCGAACGAAGACAGCACTTCGTAGAACTCGATGGCGCGGGCTTCGCGGTCGATTTCGTTCAGCGACAGGCCCATGGCCACGCGCATGAAGAACGCCTGCGGCAGCTCGATGCGGGTCTTGCGCACGTGCAGGAAGTAGCGGTCGTACAGGGTCTGCAGGCCCAGGTAGTCGAACTGGTTGTCGCGCTCGGCCTTCAGGGCGGCGCCCAGGCGGGGCAGGTCGTACTGCAGCAGCTTCTCGTCGAGCAGCTCGTTCTCGACGCCCTTCTTGATGAACTGCGGGAAGTAGTCGGCGTAGGCGGTGGCGCGCTCGATCGGCATCACTTCGCGGCCGATGATTTCCTTGAAGATCGTGTGCAGCAGCAGGCGCGCGGTGGCGAAGGTGTAGTCGGGGTCCTTCTCGATCAGCGTGCGGGCGGCCAGGATGGAGGCCTTGTAGACCTCGTCCAGTGGCACGCCGTCGTACAGGTTGCGCATCGTCTCGGCGACGATGGGGGCGGCGGTGATGCTGTCGCCCAGGCCCTGGCAGGCCGATTCGATCAGGCCCTTGAGCTCGTTCAGGTCCAGCGCCACGCGCTCGCCGTTGTCGAGCACGTGCAGCGCCGGTGCGGCGGGCACGTCCTGCTCGCCCTGCTTCGAACGTTCCTGGGTGCGGCGTTCGCGGTACAGCACGTAGGCGCGCGCGATTTCATGGTGGCCGCCGCGCATCAGGCCGAGCTCGACCTGGTCCTGCACGTCTTCGATGTGGAAGGTGCCGCCGCCCGGACGCGAGCGCACCATGGCGCGGATCACGCCTTGCGTCAGCGTGTCGACGGTCTCGCGCACGCTGGCGGAAGCCGCGCCCTGGGTGCCGTGCACCGCCAGGAAGGCCTTCATCATCGCGATGGCGATCTTGTTCGGTTCGAAGGGAACGACGGCGCCGTTGCGACGAATGATCTGGTAGTGCGCAAGGTTCTGACCGGTGGGCGAGCCCGCAGTGTCTTGTTGCTGCTGCGGCGTCGCGGGGACGGCGCGGGGGGTCGACGGGGTGTTCAGTGCAGTTTGCATTCGCTTCCTCTCGGTTGTGCAATTCTTGTTGGTTGGCAAGGCCTCGCGGGCCTTGCGTCGGCGTTGTTGCCGAACGGGAAGACACTATATCTAGGGTGTCTGTGCCCTACAAGCCACTACAGGTAGTGTTTTCCTATGGACGCAACCCTTACAGGATTTGCGCCGCACTCAGCGCATCGCCAGCGATGCCGCGTGAATACTGGCCCATGGTGGCGCAACCCGCACGGGGCGCGGCTTGCGAGGCGATTTGGGCCTGCAGCCCGCATGGTTGCTACGTCGCGTGCCTGCGCTTGCGAGATTGCTGCGCTGCGAGAGCGGCGCATCGCGGGCCACGGAGCGATTGAAAAAATTAGCGCGCGACCACCTGCTCGGGAAACATCTGTGGATTCCAGCCGAGCTGTTCGCGCAGCAGGCGCCAGTCGAAACCGGCGCCGGGGTCCTGCTTGCGGCCGGGCGCGATGTGCTCGTGGCCGGCGATGTGGGTGATGGCGTAGTGCTGCGCGAGCGCGGCGCACAGGCTGGCCAGCGTCTCGTACTGCGCCTCTTCGAAGCGCTCGCCCTCGAGGCCTTCGAGCTCGATGCCGACGGAGTCATCGTTGCAGTTGCCGCGTCCGCGCCACGACGACACGCCGGCGTGCCAGGCGCGGTCGTCGCAGCTCACGAACTGCCAGAGCTCGCCGTTGCGCCGCACAAAGAAATGCGAGGACACCTCGAGCCCGCGGATCGACTGGAAGTACGGGTGCGCGTCCCAGTCGAGCCGGTTGGTGAAGAGCTGCTGCACGGCGTCGCCGCCGTACTCGCCCGGCGGCAGGCTGATCGAGTGCAGCACGATCAGGTCGGTCTGCGCGCCGACGGGGCGCGGGCCGAAGTTGGGCGAGGGCAGGGCCTTGGCGAAGCGGTACCAGCCGGCGCGCCAAAGTCTGTCGTCGCCGGCCGGTGTCGTGGCGAGGTCGTCAGTCGTCGGCATGCGCGGTGGCACCGTCGTCGCCGTTGGGCGTGGAGATGCCCAGGCGCGCGATGCGGTAGCGGATCTGGCGCAGGCTCATGCCCAGCCGCGCGGCGGCGGCCGTGCGGTTGAAGCCGCTCTCGTGCAGCGCGCGCACGAGGATCTCGCGCTCCTGCTGGTCGAGCCAGGCTTGCAGGTCGGAGGGCAGCGGCGGCGGCGCGGGCTTGGGCTCGACGGCGGGCGCGGGGACGGGAGCCACCGCAACGGCGGCTGGCGCTTCAGCGGATTCGCCGCGCGGCGCGGCCGGCATCGGCGTCATCGCGCCCATCAGGTCGATGTGCAGCTCGTCGCCGTCGTTCAGCGCCACGGCGCGGTGCAGCAGGTTCTCGAGCTCGCGCACGTTGCCGTCCAGCGGGTGCTGGGCCAGGCGCTGCAGCAGCGCGTCGGACAGGCGCGGCACGGGCAGGCCGCCGTCCTGCGCGATGCGCGCGAGCAGCGCAGTGCACAGCGCTGGCAGGTCTTCGCGGCGCTCGCGCAGCGCGGGCACGGCGATCTCGATCACGTTGAGGCGGTAGAACAGGTCCTGCCGGAAGCGGCCGGCCAGCACCTCGGCGTGCAAATCTTTATGGGTGGCGCTCACGATGCGCACGTCGACCGCGTCTTCCTGCGTCGAGCCGATGGCGCGCACGCTGCGTTCCTGGATGGCGCGCAGCAGCTTCGACTGCATGGCCAGCGGCAGGTCGCCGATCTCGTCGAGGAACAGCGTGCCGTCGCGCGCGGCCTGGAAGTAGCCGTCGCGGTCTTGCGAGGAGCCGGTGTACGAGCCCTTCTTGGCGCCGAAGAACTCGGCCTCGAGCAGGTTCTCGGGAATCGCGCCGCAGTTCACCGCGACGAAGGGGCCTTCGCTGCGCTGGCTGCAGCCGTGCACGGCGCGCGCGACCAGCTCCTTGCCGGTGCCCGACTCGCCGCGCACCAGCACCGGCGCCATGCCGCGCGCCACCTTGGCGATGCGCGACTTCACGAGGCGCATCGGGTCGGAGTCGCCGACCAGCCGGTCGAGCGCGGTGGCGCCGCTGCGCGTCACGGCCAGTGCGTCGGGGCGTTCGCCGCCCTGGCCGGCGGCCTGCGGCGGCGCCTTCTGCGGCACGACCACCGCGGCGCGGTTGGCCTGCACCGCCGACGCCACCACGGCGCGGAACTGCTTCAGGTCGACCGGCTTCGTGAGGTAGTCGAAGGCGCCGGCCTTCAGCGCTTCGACCGCGTTCTCGGCGGAGCCGTAGGCGGTCATGACCACGCAGCGCTCGCTGCGCTGGTCTTTCTGGATGCGGTGGATGATCTCCATGCCTTCGCCGTCGGGCAGCCGCATGTCGGTGATCACGGCGTCGAAGCGGCCGGCTTCCAGGTGCTGCCAGGCTTCGGACACGCTGCCCGCGGCTTCCACCCGGTAGCCTTCGCGCAGCAGCGTGAGTTCGTAGAGCGTGCGCAGGTCGGGCTCGTCGTCGATGACGAGGATCTGCGCGGGGCGCGGGGCGGCGGCGGAAGACGGGAGGGAGCTCACGGCCGCTATTGTGTCAGCCGGTTTTCGCTCGGTGCGAAGCTGACGAAGAATTCATTGCCCTCGGGCCCGCCCGGCACCAGCGCGCGCCGTTCGTAGCCGATGGTGGCGCCGTGGCGCCGGCACAGCTCGCGGCACAGGAACAGGCCCAGGCCGCTGGAGCGGCTCTCGGACGAGAAGAAGGGTTCGAACAGGTGGCGCTGCACCGCCGGTTCCAGCGGCGCGCCGTCGCTCCACACCAGCAACGCGGCGCGCTGCACGCCGGCCCGCTGCAAGGTGGTGATGACCTGGATCGCGCCCTCGCGCTGGCTCGCGTAGCGCGCCGCGTTGTCCAGCAGGTTCACCAGCAGGCGGCGCAGGTGCTCGGCCTCGAAGCGCACTTCGCTGCCCGGCGCGTCGAGCGCGACGCGCACGCCCTTGCGCTGGGTCTGGCGTATCCATTCCTCGGCCAGGATCTGCGCGGCCGGGTCGAGCACCAGCTGTTCACCCAGCGACAGCACGCGCTGTTGGCGCGCGCGCGAGACGTCGAGCACGTCGTCCACGATGCGCGCCAGGCGCTGCGCGTTGTGCTGCACCATGTCGGTCAGCTTGCGGTGCGCGGGGTCGGTCAGGTCTTCGCTGAGCAGCGCGCTGGCCTGCGCGATGGCGGCCAGCGGGTTGCGGATTTCATGCGCCACCGCGGCCGACATGCGACCCATCGCGGCGAGCTTTTCGGTGCGGATGCGGGCTTCGAGCTCGCGCAGGTCCTGCAGGAACATCACGCACAGGCTGTCGGCGCGGCGGTCGTCGGTGGGCGTGAGCCGGGTGCGCACGCGCACCTCGCGCGCCGCGCCGCGGGCCTGCGCCACCGGGATTTCTTCGGTCTGCGGCGCGCGCCGTGCGAAGGTCTGGCGCGCCAGCGCGGCCAGCGCATGCCAGGCCGGCTGGGTGTGCAGCGGGAACGGCATTGGCAACTGCGCCAGGCCCTGGCCGAGGATCGCGTCGGCCGCCGGGTTGGCGGTGTGCACCAGGCCCTCGGCGTCGATCACCAGCACGCCTTCGGTGAGCGTTTCGATCACCAGGTCGTTGACCTGTGCCTGCATCTGCGCGTGGCTGCGGCTGCGCTGCGCCACCGCTTCCTCGCGCGCCAGCCGGCGCGCGAGTTCGTGCGCGAGCAGCGCCACCACGAACAGGCCGGTGCCGGTGAGGGCGGCCTGCACGAAGCGCGCCGAAGGATCGCCGGGTTGCTGCAGCCAGTGCCAGCCGGCGTCGGCCAGCAGCAGCAGCGTCACGGTGGCCGTGGTGCCCAGGCCCACGAGCAGTGTGCCGAGGACCGCGCTCATCAGCACGGGCAACGCGAACAGCGGCGTGTAGTTGACGCTGCCGCCCTGCAGCACCTGCAAGGCGCTGAAGATGCCCAGGTCGACCCCGATGGTCAGCAGCCAGAGGGTGGAGAAGCCGCGGATCGGCGGCTCGAAGTGCGCGTAGCGCATCTCCAGCCAGGCCAGCACGAGGTAGCCGCCCGACAGCACGATCGGCAGCGGTTGCACGGCCTGCCCGATGGCGAAGGCCACGCCCTGCAGCAGCACCAGCACAAGCGCCACGAAACAGCGCGCCGCCATGAAGCCGCGCCACAGCCGCAGCAGGGCCGTGCTGTCGCCGGCGCCCAGGTCGAGCACGTCCCAGTCGGTGGCCGGCTCGCCGCGCGACCGGCGCAATGAACTCATGCGGAGGTGCCGGCCTGGCGGTGCGCGGCGCTGCAGAACACCGCGCCGTCCGGCCCGGCGAGTGCGTCGGCCGCGGGCAGGTGCAGCCCGCAATGGGCGCAGCGCACCATCGCCTGCGGCGGGCCGACGGCCGGCGCGCGTTGCTGCGCTTTCTTGGCGCGTTCCTGCTGCGCGTCGCGCATCTCTTCGCGCCGGTTCTTGCGCCAGAGCCAGATCGCGACCCACACCACCGCGAGGACGAGCAGGTACTTCATGCGGGCAGGCGCGTCAGCACGACTTCGAGCACGAAGCGCGAGCCCACGTAGGCCAGCAGCAGCAGCGCCGCGCCCGCGTAGAGCACGCGCCGCGCGGTGCGCCCGCGCCAGCCGAAGCGCGCGCGGCCGGTCAGCAGGACCGCGAAGCTGAGCCAGGCGAGCACCGAGAAGATGGTCTTGTGGTCCCACTTCCAGGCGCGGCCGGCGGCGCCGTAGAGCTGCTCGCTGAACAGCAGGCCGGCCAGCAGCGTGGCCGACAGCAGCACGAAGCCCGCCGTGACGAAGCGGAAGGTGAGCCGTTCCAATGTGAGCAGCGGCACGCCGGCCTGCGCATCGGCGCTGGCGAGGCGGATCTGCTTTTCGGCCCGCGTGATCAGCCAGGCGTGCACCACGGCGGCGCCGAACAGGCCGTACGAGGCGATGCCCAGCGCCAGGTGCAGCGGCAGCCAGGGCGAGGCGCTGACATGCAGCGGCGTGCCCGGGAACAGCAGCGCCAGCAGCACGGCGGCCGCGCCCAGCCAGGCCAGCGCGCGGCGTGCCTTCAGTTGCGGATACAGGCGGCTTTCGACCGCGTAGACCGTGAGCACCAGCCACGCCGTGACCGACAGCGCCGGCGCAAAACCGAAGCGAGGGTCGCCGCCGATCAGCCCGTGGCCGAGCACCGCAGCGTGCAGCAGCCATGCGATGCCGAGCGCCCATTGGGTGGTCTGGCGGCTGAGCCGCGCACCGGCGGCAGCGGCAAAACCGTAGGCTGCCGCGGTGGCGATGCCCAGCGCCACGCCGAGTGGGGAGGGGATCGCTAAAATCATCGGTGGAGTGTATAGGCTCGTCCCCCGGCTTCGCGCACGTCGCGTCGCTTCGCCCACCCCCGCCGGGGGCACCCCCCGCGAGAGAGCGGGCCCACATACCGCTTCCAGGTTTTCACGACTTTCCATCGGTCCGCTGCCGCGGACAACAAGGTATTTCCTTCATGGCCACCGCCCTCACCGAAAAGTTCTCCCGCCTCGTCAAGACGATGAGCGGCCAGGCGCGCATCACCGAAAGCAACGTGCAGGACATGCTGCGCGAGGTGCGCATGGCGCTGCTGGAGGCGGACGTGGCGCTGCCCGTGGTGCGCGACTTCGTCGCCCGCGTGAAGGAGAAGGCGCTCGGCCAGGAAGTGCTGGGTTCGCTCAAGCCGGGCCAGGCGCTGGTGGGCATCGTCAACCGCGAACTCGCCGCCACCATGGGCGAGGGCGTGTCGGACATCAACCTCGCAGCCCAGCCGCCGGCGGTGATCCTCATGGCCGGCCTGCAGGGTGCCGGCAAGACCACCACCACCGCCAAGCTGGCCAAGCACCTGATCGAGAAGCGCAAGAAGAAGGTGCTCACCGTGTCGGGCGACGTGTACCGCCCGGCCGCCATCGAGCAGCTCAAGACCGTGACCAAGCAGGCCGGCGCCGAGTGGTTCCCGAGCACGCCCGACCAGAAGCCGCTGGACATCGCGCGCGCCGCGCTCGACCACGCCAGGCGCCACTACTTCGACGTGCTGCTGGTCGACACGGCCGGCCGCCTCGCGATCGACGAAGTGCTGATGACCGAGATCAAGCAGCTGCACGCCGAGCTCGATCCGGTCGAAACCCTATTCGTGGTCGATGCCATGCAGGGCCAGGACGCGATCAACACTGCCAAGGCCTTCAAGGAGGCGCTGCCCCTCACCGGCATCATCCTGACCAAGACCGACGGCGATTCGCGCGGCGGTGCGGCGCTGTCGGTGCGCCAGGTCACGGGCGTGCCAATCAAGTTCGCCGGTGTGAGCGAGAAGATCGACGGCCTCGAGGTGTTCGACGCCGAGCGCCATGCGGGCCGCATCCTGGGCATGGGCGACATCGTCGCGCTGGTCGAGCAGGTCACGGCCGGCGTCGACGTGGCGGCGGCGCAGAAGCTGGCCGCCAAGGTCAAGAGCGGCGCGGGCTTCGACCTGAACGACTTCCTCGGCCAGCTGCAGCAGATGAAGCAGATGGGCGGCCTCTCCAGCCTGATGGACAAGCTGCCCCAGCAGATGGCCGCCAAGGCCACCGAGGCCGACATGACGCGCGCCGAGCGCGACATCCGCCGCAAGGAAGGGATCATCCAGAGCATGACCCCGCTGGAGCGCCGCAAGCCCGAGCTGCTCAAGGCCACGCGCAAGCGCCGCATCGCGGCCGGTGCCGGCGTGCAGGTTCAGGAAGTGAACCGCCTGCTCAACGAGTTCGAGCAGATGCAGGGCATGATGAAGAAGATGAAGGGCGGCGGCCTGATGAAGATGATGAAGAAGATGGGCGGCATGAAGGGCATGGGCGGAATGCCCGGCATGGGCGGAGGCGGCGGCAAGCTGCCGTTCTGAGCCCGGCCGCTCGACGCATGCATATATAGAGAGGCGCGCAGCCCCGCGATGTCCGCAGGCGACTGGAAAGAGCTCTACCAGGGCGCGCTGACCGGCGACCTCGAGCTGGTGCGCTATCACATCGGTGCGGGCGTGAATCCGAACTACCAGCACCCCGAGATCCTGTGCACGCCGCTGGTGGCCAGTCTGGTCCAGGGGCACAGCGAGATCTCCGCCTACCTGCTGGACCACGGCGCCGATCCGAACCTGCTGTCTGAATTCGACGGGCTCACGCCGCTGCAGGCCGCCCGCAAGCACGGCCGCGAGGCGCTCGTCGCGGCGCTGGTGGCGCGCGGCGCCCGCGCACCCCGTCCGCCGTTCTGGCGCCGCTGGCTGCCCTTCTGACATATCGATGCGCATCGCGCACCGCCCAGCAAAAAGCCCGCCGAAGCGGGCTTTTTCTTTGGAGCGATCAGCCGCAGGGCGGTGATCGCATCGGTGATCGCATCAGGCCGTGGCCAGCGCCGCCGGGCGCGCCAAGCGCAGTGCATGCATCCAGGCGCGGCGCAACACGGCGGGCGAACGCGATTCCTCGGGAATCAGCAGGAAGCCGCGGTCGCGCAGCGTGGTGCCCAGCGCGATCTGGCTGGTCAGCACGGTCAGCGGAATCGCCAGCAGCAGCGGCAGGCCGACGGGCATGAGCCAGATCAGCGCGCTCGGGTCGATCATGGCGACGCCGACGGCCAGCATGGCGATCACCAGCGTCATGGGGGCCAGCTGCGAGGCAGCGACCTTCCACGGCACGGCGTTGGCTTCACGCGGGGGCGACTTCCAGTCGAGCTTGATGCCGGTGAGGGCGACGAGCACGAACAGCGAGTGGGCCAGCATGCGCACCGGAGCCTGCACGATGGCCAGACCGGCTTCGAGCACCGAGCTCTTCACCAGGCCCCACACGCCGCCGTACTGGCGTTGTTCGCCGCGCATCAGCACGGCGGCGATGCCCAGCACGCGCGGCAGGAACAGCAGGCACAGGGTCCAGACCCACAGGCCGGCCAGCTCGGCGGGCAGCACGTTCCAGCTCGACACGAGGCTCGAGCCGCTCAGCCACAGGGCGGTGCCCAGCGTCAGGAAGGCGAGCCACAGCGGGGCCGAGACATACGCCATGGTGCCGGTCACGAACATCGCGCGGTGCACCGGGTGGATGCCGGGCTCGGCCATCAGGCGGGCGTTCTGCAGGTTGCCCTGGCACCAGCGGCGGTCGCGTTGCAGCTCGGCCAGCAGGTCCGGCGGTTGCTGTTCGTAGCTGCCGACCAGGTCGGAAACGAGCCACACGTGGTAGCCGGCGCGGCGCATCAGCGCGGCTTCGACGAAGTCGTGCGACATGATGCCGCCCGACATGCCGCCGGTGCCCTTGATCGGGGCCAGCGCGCAGTGCTTCATGAAGGCTTCGACGCGGATGATCGCGTTGTGGCCCCAGTAGTGCGACTCGCCGAGCTGCCAGAACTGCATGCCCAGCGTGAACAGGCGACCCGTCACGCGCGAAGCGAACTGCTGGGCGCGGGCGTGCAGCGTGACGTGGCCGATGGCCTGCGTCGCGGTCTGGATGATGCCGGCGGTGGGGTTGGCTTCCATCAGCTTGACCATCGAGGCCAGGCAGTCGCCGCTCATCACGGAGTCGGCGTCGAGCACGACCATGTAGCGGTAGTCCTTGCCCCAGCGGCGGCAGAAGTCGGCCACGTTGCCGGCCTTGCGGTGCGTGCGGCGGGTGCGCAGGCGGTAGTACACCTCGACCTGCGGCTGGTTCGGGCTCTCGGCCAGCGCGGCGCGCAGGTCTTCCCAGGCGGCGCGCTCGGCGGCGGCGGTCTCGGGGTTGTAGCTGTCGGACAGCACGAACACGTCGAACTGCTTGGCGTGGCCCGTGGAGGCAACCGATTCGCAGGTGGCGCGCAGGCCGGCGAACACGGTGGCCACGTCCTCGTTGCAGATCGGCATGATGATCGCGGTGCGTGCCTCGGGGTTCATCGGGTGGTGGGCCACCTGTTTCGCCGAGAGGGCGTGCTTGTCACCGCGCACGGAAACGTAGAAGCCCATGAGCGCGGTCACGAAACCGGTCACGACCCAGCCCGAGAGCAGGCCGTACAGGCCGATCTGGCCGTATTCGAGCCAGACGTTGTCGTAGTCGGGTTGCACGCTGGCGAACAGCGACGACGCGATCACGGTGCTCAGCAGCGTGAGCAGCATGAAGGCGAGGCGGCGCTGGCCGGCGGCGCGTTCCCAGGCCTGCGGGGCCGGGGCGGCCTGCTTGGCGGCGGGGGCGCTGTCGGCATTGCGGCCGGCGCCCAGGCGCACGAGCAGCGCGGTGCCGATGCTGTTCCAGAAACCACGCCAGGGGCGCGGGGCCATGGAACCGCGGTTGACCGGCGGTGCGGTCACGGCGTTGGGGTGGCGTTCCTCGCGCAGCGCGCTGCGGCGTGCGAAATCGGATTCGGCGAGGACGTTGAGGTGGGAGAAGTCGTTCGGCTTCATCGGTTCATTCACCAACGTTGCTTGTCGAGGGGGGTGTCGCCAATGGCCGGAAGGCGCTTGAAGACGCAGTCCGTGGCGGCGCCGCCGACGCCGGAGAGCGCGGTCAGCGAATGGCCCGCGGCACGGGGCCGCGAGGAGGAAAACTGCTTTTGACGCAGGCCGTCGCGCTGCGGACGCAGTGCGAAAGATGGGCTGGTAAGTGCTGTCATGCCAGTACAGGGGCAAACCCTGTGCCAGCCTGGAAAAACGCTTTCAAATCAACGACTTGGCGCGACTCGGAACCGTTTTCCGTGGGGGAGGGGCCCGCCGGGCCCCCGAAACCCCCGTTTTTGTCGCCGAATCCCGACAAGCCGGGGAGGCCCTCGGGAAACAGCCTTTCAAATCAACGACTTAGGCCTGTCGCTACTCGGCGACAGGGTCACCACCGGGAGCGACAACGTCGGCCTTGAAGTTGCCTGGCGTGAGCTCGTGCTTCTGCAGCAGGCGGTAGAACTCGGTGCGGTTGCGGTCGGCCAGGCGGGCCGCGTCGGCCACGTTGCCGTCGGTCAGCTTGAGCAGGCCGACGAGGTAGTCGCGCTCGAAACGCTGCTTGGCCTCGGCGTAGGTGAGCACCTCCACGCTCGGCACGCGCAGCGCGCGCTGTACCAGCGCCAGCGGGATCAGCGGCGAGCCTGACAGCGCGCAGACCTGCTCCACCACGTTGTAGAGCTGGCGCACGTTGCCCGGCCACGCGGCGGTGGTCAGCGCCTTCAGCGCCTCGGGCGCGAAGCCCGACAGCCGCTTGCCGTACTTGGTCGACAGCTTCTGCAGGAAGTGGTTGGCCAACAGCGGAATGTCCTCGCGCCGCGCTGACAGCGGCGGCAGCGTGAGCGTCACCACGTTCAGGCGGTAATAAAGGTCTTCGCGGAACTGGCCGGCTTCCATCGCGGCGTCGAGGTCGCGGTGGGTGGCCGAGACGATGCGCACGTCGACCTCGATCGACTGGCTCGCGCCCAACGGGCGCACCGCGCGCTCCTGCAGCACGCGCAGCAGCTTGACCTGCAGCGCGGGCGGCATGTCCCCGATTTCGTCGAGCAGCAGCGTGCCGCCGTCGGCCTGCTGGAACAGGCCCTTGTGGTTCGCGTGGGCGTCGGTGAAGGCGCCCTTCATGTGGCCGAACAGCTCGGACTCGAGCAGCGCCTCGGGAATGGCGCCGCAGTTGACCGCCACGAAGGGCTTGTCTGCGCGCGCGCTGGCCTTGTGGATGGCGCGCGCCAGCAGCTCCTTGCCGGCGCCGGAGTCACCGCGCAGCAGCACGGAGGCGTCCGACTTGGCGACCATGCGCGCCTCGGCCAGCAGCTCGGCCATGCGATTGCTGCGGCTCACGATTTCCGAACGCCAGCTGTCGTCGCCGGTCTTGCTCGGCGTGGTGGTCGGGGCACCGAGCGCCAGCGCCTGCGCGATCTTCTCGAGCAGTTCGCGCGCGTCGTAGGGCTTGGTGAGGTAGGTGAACACGCCGCGCGCCGTGGCCTCAACCGCGTCGGGAATGGTGCCGTGCGCGGTCAGCAGGATCACCGGCAGCGTCGGGTGGCGCTTGCGGATCTCGTCGAACAGCTGCAGGCCGTCGCGCCCGGGCAGGCGCACGTCGCTGAGCACCAGCTGCGGGTGCTCGATCTCGAGCTGGGTGAGCGCGGTCTCGGCCGAGGTGACGGCCGTGACCTGGTAGCCCGCCGACACCAGCCGCATCGAGAGCAGCCGCAGCATGTCCGGGTCGTCGTCGACCACGAGGAGGCGGGCACCAGCTGTACTCATGGGTTGGATCTGCTTCCGTTGGAGGGCGTGGGTGCCGGCGTGTTCGGCCGGGCGAAGCTGCGCTCGATGGCGCGCAGCGCCTCGATGCGCTCGTTGAGCTGGTCGATGCGGCGCTGGCTGTCGCGCAGCTGCTGCACCTGCTTGTCGCGGTCGTCCTCGACGCGGCGCTGCTCGACATAGCGCGCCGCCAGCGCCCGCGCGAGCGGATGCAGCGGTTGCGCCTCGGGCGCCGGGTTGGCGATCACGCGCTGCAGTAGGCCCAGCGCACGCGCCAGGTCGGCCGGCACGCGGGTCTGTGCGAGCAGGATCGCTAGCTGCATCTGCGCCGCGGGCGTCTCGCCCTGTTCGCCGACGCGGGCGATTTCCGCGCTCAGGTCGGCGCCGCCCAGCGGGCGCACCTTGTCGGCGTAGGCCAGCATGGTTGCGACGGGGCCTTGGGTGAGCTGCGTGAAGAGCGAGGCCGGCTGCGTGGCCGGCGCGCGGGGCTCAGCCTCGACCGGCACGACGCGCGGCGCGGCCACGGGCGGCGGCAGCGCGTCGGCTTCGGCCGGCGGCTTGGGCTGGGAGGCGCAGGCCGCCAGCAGCAGGGCACATGGCACGGCCATGGCCCCGGCGAAGGTGGATCTGCGGACGAACGAAAGGAACATGGGTCGAAAAAGGCGCGGGGCGGTGTGGGTGGGGTGTCCGGGGTCAGGTCGTGCGCGGCAGTTCGATGCGAAAGCGTGCACCGGGGCCGTCCGGCAGCAGGGCGATGCGGCCCCCATGGGCTGCAATGTACTCCTGCACGATGGAAAGTCCGATGCCGGTGCCTTTCACCGTGTGCTCTGGCTGGCGCTCGCCGCGGAAGAAGGGTTCGAAGATGCGGTCGCGGTCGCCCACGGCAATGCCGGGGCCGGCGTCGCACACGTCGATGTGCACCGCCTCGGGCGTGCCCGACACGGCCAGCGTGATCACGCCGCCCGCGGCCGAGAACCGGATCGCGTTCGACAGCAGGTTGGCGATGGCGGTGCCGAGCTTGGTGCGGTCGACCGTGAGGGCGATCGGCTCGCCCTCGGCGCGCACGCGCAGGCCGTGCGCCTGCCACTGCAGGCGCTGGGCCTCGATCTGCTCCTCGATCAGCGGCAGCAGCTCGGTGCGCTCGCGGCGCAGCTCGCGCGCCTCGAAGGCGGCGGCGTTGAAGCGCAGCAGCGCCTCGATCTGGTTCTGCAGCGACACGGTGTTCTGCTGCAGGATCTGCGCGACCTCGAGCTGGGCCGGGTTCAGCGGGCCGGTCACGCCGTCCTCGAGCAGCGACACGCCTTCGCGCAGCGCCGCCAGCGGCGTCTTCAGCTCGTGCGACACGTGGCGCAGAAAGCGCGCCTTGTCGGCGTCGAGTTCGGTCAGGCGCAAGCGCAGCCATTCGAGCTGCTGCGACACGCGCCGCACGTCGGCCGGGCCGCGGATGTCGATGGGTTCGTCGAGCCGGTTCTGGCCCAGGCCGACGATGGCGTTCTCGAGCCGCTTGAAGGGGCGCGCCAGCCAGATGCCGAAGGCCAGCGCCAGCGATACGGCCAGCACGCTGGCGGCGACCACTTCGCGCATCAGCCGGCGGCGCGCGTTCTCGATGCGCTTGGCCAGCGCGTCGTTCTGCGTTTCGATCAGGAACTGCGCCTGCTGGGCGATGTTGGTGTTCAGGGCGTCGAGTTCGCGGAACTGCATCGCCATCGTGCTCTCGCGCGCCAGGGCGCTGTCAGGGCTGCCGCCGAGCAGCCCTTCGATCACGCCGAGCTGGCTGCGCCACATGTCGATGCCGGCGGCCGGCAGGCCGTTGCGCTCCAGGCGCTCCAGCACCTGGTGGGCTTCGCGCGCCGCCTCGTCGAAGCGGCGGCGCAGCACGGCGTCGTTGAGCACCAGCGACTGGCGTCCCGCGCGTTCCATGGCCGCGCTGCGCTCGGCCAGCGACTGCGAGGCGCCCGACAGGCGCAGCGCGCGCGCGGCGGCGTCGCGGCTTTGCGTGACAAGCGCGTCGTACTGCAGCACCGAGCGCAGCGCCACGCCCACCAGCAGCGCGGTGATCAGCAGGAAGGCGAACAGCAGGAGCTGCTGGAACGAGCCCCGGACGGACGGACGTTTCGCCATCAGTGGGCGAGCGCCGTGCCGGCAGCAGCCAGGGCCGATTCGCGCGTGACCACCTCGCCGCGCAGCGTGTAGGCCAGCGAGCGGGTGATGCGCAGGTCGGCCATCTGGCCCACGAGGCGGGCGTCGCCTTCGAAGTTGACGACGCGGTTGCAGGCGGTGCGGCCCATGAGTTCGTTCGCGTCCTTGCGCGACGCGCCCTCGACCAGCACGCGCTGCGTGCTGCCCACCAGCGCATCGCCGAAGCGGCGCACGTTGCCGTCGATCACGCGCTGCAGCGTCTGCAGGCGCGCCAGCTTCACCTCGTGCGGCGTGTCGTCCTGCAGCGCGGCGGCGGGCGTGCCGGGGCGCGGGCTGAAGATGAAGCTGAAGCTGTTGTCGAACTGGCAGTCGTCGATGAGCTTCATCATCTTGTCGAAGTCGGCATCGGTCTCGCCGGGGAAGCCGACGATGAAGTCGCTGGAAAGCGCGAGCTCGGGGCGGATGGCGCGCAGCTTGCGCACCGTGCTCTTGTATTCCATGGCCGTGTAGCCGCGCTTCATGGCCATGAGGATGCGATCGCTGCCGTGCTGCACCGGCAGGTGCAAATGCGAGACGAGCTGCGGCACCTTGGCGTAGGCCTCGATGAGCCGGGGCGTGAACTCGTTCGGGTGGCTGGTGGTGTAGCGGATGCGCTCGATGCCGGGGATCTCGGCGACGTACTCGATGAGCAGCGCAAAGTCGGCGATCTCGGCCGTGTCGCCCATCTTGCCGCGGTAGGCGTTCACGTTCTGGCCCAGCAGCGTGATCTCGCGCACGCCCTGGTCGGCCAGGCCGGCAATTTCGACCAGCACGTCGTCGAGCGGGCGGTTCACTTCCTCGCCGCGGGTGTAGGGCACCACGCAGTAGCTGCAGTACTTGGAGCAGCCTTCCATGATCGACACGAAGGCCGTGGCGCCTTCGACGCGCGCGGGCGGCAGGTGGTCGAACTTCTCGATCTCGGGGAAGCTGATGTCCACCTGCGGGCGGTCCAGGCGCTCGCGGTCGTTCAGCATCTCGGGCAGGCGGTGCAGCGTCTGCGGGCCGAACACGATGTCGACGTAGGGTGCGCGCGCGATGATGGCCTGGCCTTCCTGGCTCGCCACGCAGCCGCCCACGCCGATCTTCACGCCCTTGGCCTTCAGGTGCTTCACGCGGCCGAGGTCGGAGAACACCTTCTCCTGCGCCTTCTCGCGCACCGAGCAGGTGTTGAACAGGATGAGATCGGCCTCGTCCACGTTCTGCGTGGGCTCGTAGCCCTGGGCGGCGTGGAGCACGTCGGCCATCTTGTCCGAGTCGTACTCGTTCATCTGGCAGCCGAAGGTCTTGATGAATACTTTTTTCATGGGGAGCTCTCTGTGCCCTTCGAAAGGAGGAAGGGCTGCGAGGCGCGCGTGGCGCCCGCGGATTTTTGCTTGCTTGCGGCCCGGCCGCGTTACTGCGTGTTCAGCGTGTCGTTCGAGACGAACGGCCAGATGTTCAGGAACGGCTTGTTCAGCGATTCGCGGCTGGCCAGGGCCTCGTCGGGCGTCAGGATCCAGACCTCGCGCAGCAGCCCGGCGGCGTCGCGCGTGTAGTTCACGAGGTACTTCTGGCCGATGATCGCGCCGGGCATCACCAGCATGTTCTGCGGGCTGCGGATGCGCGCGCCGGCGCCCAGTCGGTCGGCCCGGCCGTCGAGTTCGACGTCGGGGGCGCTGGTCACCATGAACTTGCCGCGCAGCGTGCCGATGGGGAAGTTGCGCCCGCCGTTGAGCGACTCGTTCTGCGTCTGCGGACGGGGCACCTCGTCCTGGGCGCTGGCCTGGAGGGAGAAAAGACCGGCGGCGCCGGCAAGGGCGGCGCAGAAGGCAAGGGAAGTGAGCGTTTTCGTGGGTGTCTTGCAGCGGTTCATGGGGTATATCCAGAGGCTGTGGACCGGCGATTTTAGCGAGGGGGTGTTTTCCCTCATACCGGGTGCAGCGGGTGGTGCGGAGGCTTTGCGTCGGCCTGCTTTACATTTCTTTACGGCGCCCGTGAACACCGTGCGTCGGCCACTGCTCCAATAGCTGCTGTCAGCCCAAAGTGCACAAGAACCCATGAAGAAATCTGCCGCCTTCGCCCTCGCGGGCGTGTTGATCGTAGCCGTCGCAGGCGGCTGGTGGCGCATGTCGGGCGATCGGCCGGCCGTGAAGGATGCCAAGTCCGCGAACGCCGGGCCTCCCGCCGCGCTGGTCACGCTGGCCACGGCCGAGAAGCAGGACGTGCCGGTGACGGTGCAGGTCAACGGCAGCGTGGTTTCGCTCAACAGCGTCGACCTGCGTCCGCAGGTCACCAACACCGTGAGCGCGGTGCACGTCAAGGAAGGCCAGTTCGTGAAAGCAGGGCAGCTGCTCTTCACGCTGGACGACCGCAACGACCAGGCCAACCTGGCCCGCGCCCGGGCCCAGCAGCAGAAGGACGAGGCCACCATGGCCGACCTGGAGCGCCAGTACAAGCGCAGCCAGGACCTGGTGGCACAGAACTTCATTGCCAAGAGCGCGGCCGATGCCACGCTGTCGCAGCTCCAGGCGCAGCGCGCCGCCGTGGCGGCCGACCGCGCGGCCGTGCAGTCGGCGCAGGTGGCGCTGGGCTACGCCACGCTGCGCGCGCCCATCGCGGGGCGCATTGGCGCCGTCAACATCTACCCGGGCACGCTGGTGCAGCCCACGCTGTCGCTGGTCACGATCACCCAGCTCGACCCCATCGCCGTGAGCTTCCCGGTGCCCGAGGGCAACCTGCAGGACCTGCTGGCCGCGGCGCGCACGCGCGCCAAGGTCGAGGCGCTGGTCACGGGCCGCCGCGAGCCGCTGTTCGGCACGCTCGACTTCGTCGACAACACGGTCGACCCGCAGATCGGCACCGTGCGCGCCAAGGCCGTGTTCGCCAACGCCGACCAGAGCCTGTGGCCCGGCCAGTTCGTCAACACGCGCATCACGGTGCGCATGCTCGACGGCGTCACCGTGGTGCCGGCCGCGGCGCTCATGATGCTGTCCGACGGCGCCACGCTGTACGTGGTCGATGCCGAGCGCAACGCGGCACGTCGCCAGGTCAAGGTGCTCCACACCTTCGGCACCAAGGTGGCCGTGAGCGGCGTGACGCCTGGCGAGCAGGTCGTGATCGAAGGCAGCCAGAACGTGCGCCCGGGCGGCAAGGTGCGCATCGACGTGAAGGCGCCGGCCGGACCGGGCGGTGCGCCCGCGAACGGCACCACGGGCGTCACGCCTGGTAGCGCCGCGTCGTCGGATGTTCAGCCGGCACGAGAACGCGCATGAACATTTCAGAGCTCTGCATCCGCCGTCCGGCGATGACGGTGCTGCTGTCGGCGGCCGTCGTGGTCATCGGCATCTTTGCGTACTTCAGCATTCCGGTCGCGGCGCTGCCGAGTTACAACACGCCCGTCATCAACGTCAACGCGCAGCTGCCGGGCGCCAGCCCCGACACCATGGCGAGTTCGGTCGCGCTGCCGCTCGAAAAGCAGTTCTCGACCATCCCCGGCCTGCAGACCATCAGCTCGGTGAACACCCAGGGCGTGACCTCGCTCACGCTCGAATTCGTCAGCAGCCGCGACATCGACGCCGCTGCGGTCGACGTGCAGGCCGCGCTGCTGCGCGCCCAGCGCCAGCTGCCGCAAGAACTCACGCAGCTGCCCTCGTACCGCAAGGTGAACCCGGCCGACGCGCCGGTGCTGTTCATTGCGCTTATCTCGCCGTCGATGAACCCGTCGGAGCTCAACGACTATGCCGAGAACCTCATTTCGCCCACGCTCTCGACCATCGACGGCGTGGCGCAGGTTGGCGTGTACGGGCGCAAGGCCTTCGCGGTGCGCATCAAGGCCAACGCCGACCTGCTCAACGCACGCAACATCACGCTCGACGAGCTGGCCAAGGCCGTGAACTCGGCCAACGCCAACACGCCGGTCGGCACGCTCGACGGCCCGCGCCAGACGCTCACCATCCAGGCCAACCGCCAGCTCATGAAGGCGGCCGACTTCGCCAAGCTGATCATCGCGCAGCGCACCGGCGCGCCGGTGCGGCTGGACGAAGTGGCCACGCTCGAAGACAGCTTCGAGTCGGTCAAGACCGCCAGCAGCTTCAACGGGCAAGACTCCATCTCGCTGGCCGTGCAGCGCCAGCCCAATGCCAACACCGTGCAGGTGGTGGACGCGGTGCGTGCGCTCATCCCGCGCTTCAAGGCCGAGCTGCCGCAGTCGGTCGAGATCCACATGGTCAACGACCGCTCGCTCTCGATCCGCGAGGCGGTGCACGACGTGCAGCTCACGCTGCTGGGCACCATCGCGCTGGTGGTGCTGGTGATCTTCCTGTTCCTGCACCGGCTGGTGGCCACGCTGATTCCGGCGGCCACCATCCCGATCTCGCTGATCGGCGCCGTGGCGCTGCTGTATGCCTTCGGCTACAGCCTGGACAACGTCTCGCTGCTGGGCATCACGCTGGCCGTGGGCCTGGTGGTGGACGACGCCATCGTGGTGCTCGAAAACATCATGCGCTACGTCGAGAAGGGCATGGAGCCGATGGCCGCCGCCCTGCGCGGCGCGCGCGAGGTGGGCTTCACCATCGTGTCGATCTCGATCTCGCTGGTGGCCGTGTTCATCCCGATCTTCTTCATGCCCGGCGTGATCGGCCTCTTGTTCCACGAGTTCGCCGTGGTGGTGGCGCTGGCGGTGCTGGTGTCGGCCGTGGTGTCGCTCACGCTCGTGCCCATGCTCGCGAGCCGGCTGCTCAAGCACGTGCCGCGCAAGGCCGGCGCGCTCGACCACGAGGAAGAGCACCCCGAGCCCGGCACGGCGATCGGCCGTGCCTTCGAGCGCGGCTACCGCGCCGTGCACGGCGGCTACATGCGCACGCTCGACTGGACGCTCGGGCACCGCGCGCTGATGCTGGTCATGGCGGGGCTGACCTTCGTGGTCACGGCCTGGCTCTTCGTCAGCATTCCCAAGGGCTTCTTCCCCGAGGAAGACATCGGCCAGATCCAGATCACCACCGAGGCGGCCGAAGACATTTCGTTCACCGCCATGAAGGCGCTGCAGGACCGCGTGGCCGCCGCGCTCAAGGCCGATCCGAGCGTGGACTACGTGAGTTCCTTCGTCGGCGTGGGCGGCCCGACGGCCACGCAGAACTCGGGCCGGTTGTTCGCGGTGCTCAAGCCGCGCAGCGAACGCCCCAAGATGGCCAAGGTGCTCGAATCGCTGCGCCAGCGCTTCCGCGAGATTCCGGGCATTGCCGTGTACATGCAGCCGGTGCAGAACCTGCGCCTGGGCGGGCGCCAGAGCAAGGCGCGCTTCCAGTACACGCTGCAGAGCGTCAATGCCGGCGAGATGGTGCCGTGGTCGACCAGGCTCATGGAGCGCATGCGCGCCGACCCCGACTTCCGCGACGTGACCAGCGACTCGCAGAACCGTGGCCTGCAGGCCACGCTGGAGATCGACCGCGACAAGGCCGGCGTGCTCGGCGTGGCCGTGGGCGACCTGCGCACCGCGCTGTACAACGCGTACGGCGATCGCCAGATCGGCAGCATCTACGGCGCCAGCAACACCTACCAGGTGATCCTGTCGGCGGCCGACAGCGACCGCCAGTTCGAGGAAGACGTGGCGCGCCTGTCGGTGCGCAGCACCACCGGCAAGCTGGTGCCGCTGTCGGCCTTCTCGACCGTCAAGCGCACCGTGGGGCCGACCTCGGTCAACCACCAGGGCCAGCTGCAGGCGGTGACGGTGTCGTTCAACCTCGGCCCCGACGTGCCGCTGGGCAACGCCACCGCGAAGATCGACCGCTTCAAGGACGAGCTGAAGATGCCGCAGTCGATCATCACGACCTACGGCGGCGACGCGGCGGTGTTCCAGAGCTCGCAGGGCAGCCAGGCCGTGCTGCTGGTGCTCGCGGTGCTGGTCATCTACGTGCTGCTGGGCGTGCTGTACGAGAGCTACATCCACCCTCTCACCATCCTGGCGGGCCTGCCCTCGGCGGCGGTGGGGGCGCTCATCTCGCTGAAGCTCTTCGGCTTCGACCTCACGCTGATCGCGACCATCGGCATCCTGCTGCTGATCGGCATCGTGAAGAAGAACGCGATCATGATGATCGACTTCGCCCTCGACGCGCAGCGCACCGAAGGCATGAAGCCGGTCGATGCGATCCGCGAGGCCTGCCGGCTGCGCTTCCGCCCGATCCTCATGACCACGCTGGCCGCGCTGATGGGTGCGCTGCCGCTCGCATTGGGCCTGGGCGCCGGCGCCGAGCTGCGCCAGCCGCTGGGCGTGGCGGTGGTGGGCGGGCTGATCTTCTCGCAGGTGATCACGCTGTACATCACGCCCGCGATCTACCTGGCGCTCGACCGCTACAGCGGCAGCGGGCCGATGGTCGAGCTGCCGGGCGAAGCGAAGGCCGAGGCTGCGGCGGGGCATGCGGCCTCGCACGCCTGACGGCGATTCAAGTCACACGCCTGACGGCGATTCAAAAGATGCCGGATGGCCATGAGCGTGAGCCACCCGGCCAGGAAGGACTTGTGCAGTCCCGCGTGACGCCACACCCGGACCATCGCCCATTGAAGGCGCTCCGGCCTCTCTCCTCAACGGCTCTCTCCATTCCCTCCGCCGCTGCTCTTCCCATGTGTGTGACGGGATGAATGATCGCGAGAGGGTGAGGGTGTCGACGGTATCCAGCGATACAGGAAGCGGGCTTTTTCCTTACGGTGTCGCGTCGCGGAAACGATGCAGGGCCGGCGCATTCGGGATGCTGACCTGCCGGGCCCGCGTTTCAATGAGCCCTTCTCTTGCCAGCGCATTCAACGTGCGCGTGACGGTGACACGGCTCAAGGCCGTCATGGCGCCGATCTGCTCGTGCGTCAGGTCCACGGTGAGTTGTTTCGGTGCCTGCGCCGATGGCGGGCGTGCCACCCGCAGCAGCAAGTCGATGACCCGCTCCTTCGGTGCCGCCGAGGCCACCCCGGCCAGCTTGGCGACGATCATGTGGTTCTTGAAGCCGAGCAGCTGGATCAACGAGGTCGCGAGCTCGGGCAACGCTGAAAACTGTTGCGCGACATCCGCGGGGCGGTAGCGGCTGAGAACGGCCGGCGCGACCGCCCGGGTCGTCGTCGGCCGGGGGCTGTCGGCAAACGCCGGGCCTTCGCCGAAGATCGCACCCGGCCCGAAGATCTCGAGCAGGAACTCCGAGCCGTTGCTTCGGTGGATCGTGGAATGCACGAAGCCCGATCGCAAGAGATAGAAGTAATCGTGCCGTTCGCCTTCGCGCGCAATGGTGTCGCCGGCCTCCAGGGTGACGAAGCTTCCCAGGTGCGTGGCGTCGATCCACGGCGCGGACAGCGACTGGGAGGCGTCCCAGCTGGCGTACGCCGAGGGCGTGGGGTTCGTTCTTTTCATGGGAGCGTCTTGCCCGGGGCGAAGAAAGGCAAGCGGCTCACCCCACTAGGTCGTGGTCTCGTCCAGCGGCGCGTCCGTCGCCAGGTGCGCGATGTCGCTCCAGCCGACGAGGCTGAAGCCCTCGGGCGTCCACAGCATGCGGTTGATGGCCGCGTTGCCGAGCTGCCAGGTACGCGGCGCCTGCAGCTCCTGGCGCGTGGCGGCGCGGTAGAGCACGTCCATCACGCCGCCGTGGGCCACCAGCACCACCAGCTGGCCCGGGTGGCGCGCGGCGATGGCCGAGGCGGTGCCGGTCACGCGGTCGCGAAAGGTCAGCAGACTTTCGCCGCCGCCTTCGGGCTCGAACTCGGGGTCGCGCTCGCGCCAGCGGCGCGCGTCCTCGGGCAGCGTGGCCTCGATTTCGGCGAAGCTCATGCCCTCGAAGCGGCCGAAGGCGCGCTCGCGCAGGCCCAGGTCGGGCTGCACCTCGAGGCCGTGGGGCTCGGCGATGGCCTGGGCGGTCTGCCAGGCACGCGAGAGGTCGCTGGCATAGACCGCCGCGATCGGCTCGTCGGCCAGCGCCTGTCCGGCGCGCTGCGCCTGCCAGAGGCCGGTGGCATTGAGGCCGATGTCGAGGTGGCCCTGGATGCGGGTGTCGACGTTCCAGGCGGTCTCGCCGTGGCGCACGGCGATCAGGCGGGTGAGATTGGCTTCCATCCGTCCGAATTCTAGAAGTGCGTCATTTCCTGGCGGCCGGTGTGAGCTCGATGTTCACGCGGCGCTCGCCCGGCGGCGGGTTCGGAAAGCCCTGCAGCGCGGCCTCGAACATCACCGGCAGGATCGCCGCGCTCGAGCTGTAGGGTCCGTCGTTGCGCGCGCGGGTCTCGTACACCACGCGGTGGCTGCCGCCCGCCTCGCGCAGCACGAGGCTGACCTCGCGCTGGTACCAGGGGTTGGCCGGCGGCGTGAACATCGGGCCGCCGTACCAGCCGCTGCCATACCAGCGGTGGCCGTAGTAGCCGCCGTAGCCGTAGCCCCAGGGGCCGGGCCCGTACAGCCACGGATCGGCCCAGGGCGACAGCGCCGCCGTGACGCGCGCGCCGATCTGCGCCGTGTACTGCGGCCTTGTGTCGTCGCGGCGCAGGCCGACCTTGTCGAGCGCGGCCGCGGCCATGGCCTCCAGGCCTTCCTGGCGCGCCGTGTCGGCCTGCTGCGAAGGCAGGCGCTCGAAGCGGTAGGTGGCGCCGGGTGGCACGGTCGTGCCCGGCGTGGCAAAGCTCTTGACGTTGCTGTCGACCACCCAGGAGGTGGCGCAGCCGCTCAGGGTTGCTACCAAAAATAGAGCTGAAAATGCACGATACATAAGGGTCTCCGGGCCAAGTGCCCTAAATTCCCCTGGGTTGCCCGAGTCAGCCCTGGACGATGCGCAGGGCGGAGGGTGCCTGGGAGAGCAGGTCGAAAGCGGGCGTGTCGAAGGCCTTGTCGCCGTTCTCGTCGGCCACGCCCGTCGCTTTCAGACCCTGGAAGTCGTGCAGCGTTCCGTCCAGCAGGTGCGAAGGCACGACGTTCTGCAGCGCGGTGAACATGTTTTCCACGCGGCCGGGGTACTTCTTGTCCCACTCGCGCAGCATCTCGCCGACCTGCTTGCGCTGCAGGTTTTCCTGGCTGCCGCACAGCGTGCAGGGAATGATCGGGAACTCGCGGTGCTGCGCCCAGCGCACCGTGTCTTTCTCGGCCACGTAGGCCAGCGGACGGATCACGATGTGCTTGCCGTCGTCGCTCACCAGCTTGGGCGGCATGCTCTTGAGCTTGCCGCCGAAGAACATGTTGAGGAAGAAGGTCTGCAGCATGTCGTCGCGGTGGTGGCCCAGCGCGACCTTGGTGGCGCCCAGCTCGTCGGCCACGCGGTACAGGATGCCGCGGCGCAGCCGGCTGCACAGGCCGCAGGTGGTCTTGCCCTCGGGGATCACGCGCTTGACGATGCTGTAGGTGTCCTGGTTCTCGATGTGGAAGGCCACGCCGAGCTCGCTCAGGTACTTGGGCAGCACCTCTTCGGGGAAGCCGGGCTGCTTCTGGTCGAGGTTGACCGCGACGATGTCGAAGTGGATGGGCGCGCGCGCCTTCATCTTGAGCAGGATGTCGAGCAGCGCGTAGCTGTCCTTGCCGCCCGAGACGCACACCATGACCTTGTCGCCCTCTTCGATCATGTTGTAGTCGACGATGGCCTGGCCGACCTGGCGGCACAGGCGCTTCTCGAGCTTGTGCGTCTCGCGTTCGATCTTCAGCGAGTTGGAGGGCGCACCGGCTTCGGGCGTATCGTCGATCCAGACGGCGTTCATTGGGGGGCTACTTCGGGCAAATCAGGGGAAAGACCCCCGATTTTGCCTTGGATCACCATTCCCCGGCTTCGATGCGGATGGCGACTTCGCAGTCGTCGAAGATTTCGAGCTTGGCGATCTTCACGCGCACGCCCCGCACGCCGGGCAGTTGCAGCAGGCGCTGCGCGAGCTTGCCGATCAGGCTTTCGAGCAGGTTGACGTGCTCGGCGGTGCACTCGTCGATGATGATGCGGCGCACCTTGCGGTAGTCCAGCACGTGGAAGATGTCGTCGTCCTGCGGCAGCAGCGGCTGCGGGCCGAGGTTGAGCTCGGCGTCCACCAGGATCGGCTGCGGCGCGGTCTTTTCCTGCTCGAGGATGCCCAGGTTGGCGTCGAAGCGCAGGCCCTGGAGGGTGAGTGTCTGGTGGCCGTGCGGTGTGTTCGTGGACATGGTGGTGGTGCTCGTCACATGAGCGAGAAGTCGCGCTCGAATTTCATGAGGTGCTGGCCGCCGTCGACGAGCAGCGTGGTGCCGGTGATCGAGCTGTTTTCCAGCGCGAACTTCACGGTGGCGGCCACGTCTTCCGATGTGGACGAGCGGCCCAGCGGCGACAGCTTGTGCAGCTGCGCGAACTTGTCGTCATCGAGCATGTGGCTCGCCAGCGTGAGGCCGGGCGCCACGCCCACCACGCGCACGCGCGGCGCCAGCGCCAGCGCGAGCATGGGGGTGGCGGCTTCGAGCGCGGCCTTGGAGAGCGTGTAGCTCAGGAAGTCGGGGTTCGGGTTCCACAGCTTCTGGTCGAGCAGGTGCACCACGGCGCCGCCGTGCGCGTCGCGCCGGGCCAGGTGGTCGTGCAGCGCTTGCGCCAGCAGGATGGCCGCGCCGGTGTTGCTGCGCGCGTGGCGCTCCATGAGCGCGTAGCTGAAGCTGGCGGCGTCGTCGTGTTCGAAGAGGGCGGCGCTGTGCACCACGGCATCCACGGCACGAAAGCGTGCCGCCACGCGCGGCAGCAGGGCGCGCGTGGCCTGCTCGTCGGCCAGGTCGGCCTCGAACAGCGCCGAGTCGCCCGAGCGCGCGGCGCAGTCGGCCACGGTCTGCTCGGCCTCGGCGCGCGAGCTGCGGTAGTGCACCGCCACCTGCCAGCCGCCCGCGGCGAGCGCCAGCGCGATCTCGCGACCCAGCCGGCGGCCCGCGCCCGTGACGAGGACGGTGCGGCGGCGATCGGGGGAGGAGGGTGGGATGGCGCTCATTCGGAGGAGGAGGACAGAAGACAGGAAGAGGACAATGGCGCCGTGACGACGCCAACGACAAACAGTTTACCCATCGCCCTCGACCATCTGATTGCCCGCTCCGTCGAGCGCGCGGGCGGATGGATCGGCTTCGACCGCTTCATGGCCCTGGCCCTGTATGCGCCGGGGCTCGGCTATTACGCCAACACCTCGGCCAAGTTCGGCCACATGCCCTCGTCCGGCAGCGACTTCGTGACCGCGCCCGAGCTGACGCCGATGTTCGGCCACACGCTCGCGGTGCAGGTGCTCGAGGCGCTGGAGAAGACCGGCACCGACACGGTGTGGGAGTTCGGCGCGGGCTCGGGGGCGCTGGCGGTGCAGCTGCTGCATGCGCTGGGCGAGATGGGGCGTAGCGACGTGCGCTACCGCATCGTCGATCTGTCGGGCACCTTGCGCGAGCGGCAGCAGCAGGCGCTGGCGGGGTATGCGGGGCGGGTCGAGTGGCTCGGGGAGCTGCCTGAGTCCATGGCGGGCGTGGTGGTCGGTAATGAGGTGCTCGACGCGATGCCGGTGCAGTTGCTGGCGCGGGTGAAGGGGGCCTGGTTCGAGCGGGGGGTGGTGCGGAATTTGGCGGGGGATGGGTGGACGTGGGCGGACCGGGCTACCGAGTTGCGGCCGCCGGTCGAGGTGCCTGGAGTGCACGACTACCTCACGGAGGTGCATCCGCAGGCGCAGGCGTTCATTGCGACGCTGGCGGATCGGCTCGGGAAGGGGGCGGCTTTTCTCATCGACTACGGGTTTCCCGAGGGCGAGTACTACCACCCGCAGCGGCACATGGGGACGGTGATGTGCCATCGGGGGCATCAGGCGGATGGCGATCCTCTGTCGGAGGTGGGGTACAAGGACATCACGGCGCATGTGGACTTCACGGGGATTGCTGTGGCGGGGCAGGAGGCGGGGCTTTCTGTGCTCGGCTACACGAGCCAGGCGCGGTTTCTTTTGAACTGCGGGATGTTGGGGTTGATGGAGCGAGGGACTGTGGCGCAGCGGGGGATGGCGGCTCGGTTGATTCATGAGCATGAGATGGGGGAGTTGTTCAAGGTGGTGGGGTTTGCTGTCGGTGAACCTTGGGACGCTGTCGGGTTCGCTGAGGGGGATCGGAGTCACACCCTCTGAGGGGTTGCTTCCCGGGGCCGGGAGTTCCGCCCGGCGGCGGACTCACTTTCTTTTGCTTCGCCAAAAGAAAGTAAGCAAAGAAAAGGCGACCCCACTGTCTGCGTCCCTCCGCTTCGCTGCGGGCAACCTGCGGTGCTCGCGTTTCGCGGGGTCTCGCCCAAACTCGCTTCGCTCAAACAAGGGCGAGCCCTGATCCGCGAAACGCTGCGCTCCTCGGCGCAGCCAGAGGGGCTTGGATGCCGGGCGGGCCGTCGCTGCGCTCGGCCACCACGGCGCCAAAGGCGCTGCGCGCTTTGGGCGCCTTGTGCTTGTGCTTTCAACGGGAAGAGTTGGTCATAAGCAAGCAACAAAGACTTCGTTGGGGAATGGAGGGCGCGCTTCTACATTCGCGGCATGACTGCCGTTCTTTCCCGCGCTACCCCCGCCGCAGAGGCGCCCGCGCAGCACTTCGAGGTGCGGCCTTTCGATGCGCCTGTCGGTGCGGAGATCGTCGGGCTCGACATCGCTGAGCCGATCAACGCCGCCGACTTCCAACGCATCCACCGCGCGCACCTGGACCACCACGTGCTGGTCTTTCGCGACCAGCGCATCACGCCCGCACAGCACATCGACTTCAGCCGCCGCTTCGGGCCGCTCGAGATCCACGTGCTGCACCAGTTCCAGCTGAAGAACCACCCCGAGATCCTGATCGTTTCGAACATCAAGGAGAACGGCGAGCCGATCGGTCTTGGCGACGCGGGGGTGTACTGGCACTCCGACATTTCGTACAAGCCCCATCCCAGCCTGGGTTCGCTGCTGCACGCGCAGGAGCTGCCGAGCGAAGGCGGCGACACGCTGTTCGCCGACCAGCACCTGGCATGGGAGGCGCTGCCTGCCGAGCTGCAACAGCGCATCCTGCCGCTGAAGGCGGAGCACAGCTACCTCGCGAAATACGAGGAGCTGCGTGCGAAGAATCCGTGGCGACCCAAGTTGTCTCAAGCGCAGATCGATCAGGTCGCACCCGCCGTGCAACCCGTGGTGCGCACGCACCCGGAGACGGGGCGCAAGGCGCTGTTCGTCAGCGAGCACTTCACGACGCGCATCGTCGGCCTGCCGCAAGGCGAGAGCGATGCACTGCTGGCCGAGCTGTTCGCGCACAGCGTGAAGCCCGAGTTCGTGTACCGCCACACGTGGGCACCGCACGACCTGGTGTTCTGGGACAACCGTTCGCTGATGCACCTCGCGGCAGGCACGCCCGACCACCTGCGCCGCCGGCTCAACCGCACCACCATCGTGGGCGACACGCCGTTCTGATTTCTTCTTTTCTCCTTCTCTTCCGGACTTTCCAATGAACCGCTTCACCCGCCGCGCCGCCGCGCTCGTCACCGGCCTCGGCCTTCTCGCTGGCAGCCTGGCCGCGCACGCCGAAGGGCAGATCCGCATCGCCGAGCAGTTCGGCATCGTCTACCTGCTGCTCAACGTGGCGCAGGAACAGAAGCTGATCGAGAAGCACGCGAAGGCCGCGGGGGTCGATGCGAAGGTGGAGTGGGTCAAGCTCTCGGGCGGCTCGGCGGTGAACGACGCGCTGCTGTCGGGCAACATCGAGATCGCGGGCGCCGGCGTGGGGCCGCTGCTCACGCTGTGGGACCGCACCAAGGGCAAGCAGAACGTGAAGGGCGTGGCCTCGTTGGGCAACTTTCCGTACTACCTGGTGAGCAACAACCCGAACGTGAAGTCGATCGCCGACTTCACGGACAAGGACCGCATCGCGCTGCCCGCCGTGGGCGTGTCGGTGCAGTCGCGGGTGCTGCAGATCGCGTCGGCCAAGCTGTGGGGCGACAAGGAGTTCAACAAGCTCGACAAGATCAGCGTGGCGCTGCCGCACCCCGATGCAGCCGCGGCGATCATCAAGGGCGGCACGGAGATCACGGGGCACTTCGGCAACCCGCCGTTCCAGGAGCAGGAGCTCGCGGGCAACCCGAACGCGCGCATCGTGCTGAACTCATACCAGGTGCTGGGCGGGCCGTCGTCGGCCACGGTGCTGTACGCGACCGAGAAATTTCGCAACGAGAACCCCAAGACCTACAAGGCGTTCGTCGACGCGCTCGACGAGGCGGCGAAGTTCGTCACGGCCAACCCCGAGAAGGCGGCCGACATCTACCTGAAGGTGAGCAACGCCAAGCTCGACCGCGAGCTGCTGCTCAAGATCATCAAGAACCCCGAGGTGCAGTTCAAGACCGCGCCGCAGAACACCTACGTGTTCGCGGAGTTCATGCACCGCGTGGGCGCGATCAAGAACAAGCCGGCGTCGGTGAAGGACTATTTCTTCGACGACGCGCACACGGCCTCGGGGAACTGACGCGATGCTGTCCCGGCTCGAGCGCCTGGCAGGGCCGCCCGCCGCGGCCTTCCTTGGCGGCACGGCGGCACCGCAGCGGTCGGCCCGACGGCGCGGCGTGGTGGCCACGGGCGACGCGGCACCGCCGTACGTGCACGAGGCGCTGCTGCAGGTCGAGGGCGTCAGCCTCGAGTACCGCACGCCCGAGCGCGTGGTGCGCGCCACGCACCGCGTGAGCTTCGACGTGCATGCCGCCGACCGCTTCGTGCTGCTCGGGCCCTCGGGTTGCGGCAAGTCCACGCTGCTCAAGGCCGTGGCCGGGTTCATCCCGCCGGTCGAGGGCGAGATCCGGCTCGAGGGCCGGCGCGTGTCGCAGCCGGGCCCCGACCGCATCGTCGTGTTCCAGGAGTTCGACCAGCTGCCGCCGTGGAAGACGGTCAAGCAGAACGTGATGTTCCCGCTGCTCGCCTCGCGCACGCTGGGGCGCAAGGAAGCGGCCGAGCGCGCGCGGCACTACCTGGACAAGGTGGGCCTTTCGAAATTCGCCGACGTGCACCCGCACCAGCTCTCGGGCGGCATGAAGCAGCGCGTGGCGATCGCGCGGGCGCTGGCGATGCAGCCGCGCGTGTTGCTGATGGACGAGCCCTTTGCCGCGCTCGACGCACTCACGCGCCGCCGCATGCAGCAGGAGCTGCTCGAGCTGTGGGACGAGGTGCGCTTCACGCTGCTGTTCGTCACGCACTCGATCGAGGAGGCGCTGGTGGTGGGCAACCGCGTGGCGCTGCTGTCGCCGCACCCGGGGCGCATGCGGGCCGAACTCAACAGCCACGGTTACTCGCTGGACAGCCTGGGCGGTGCGGACTTCCAGGCGACTGCGCGGCGCATCCACGACATGTTGTTCGAGGAAGAACCGCAACCTGCGGAAGGTGCGGAGGCATGAGCGCCGTTGTCCCACCCATCCGCCCCGAATACGAGCGCACGCTCGAGCCCTTCACCGAGCTGCCGATCGAACGCGCATTGCCGCTGGCCACGCGACTCGCCTCGCAGACCTGGTTGCGCAAGGGCCTGATCCTCACCGTCATCGCCGTGCTCTGGGAACTGGCGGCGCGCTGGCAGGACAACGACCTGCTGCTGCCCACCTTCACCGCCACCGCCCGTGCGCTCGTCGAAGGGCTGGCCAGCGGCGAGCTGGTCGAGAAGGTGCGCATCTCGCTGGCCGTGCTGCTGCAGGGCTACCTGGCGGGCGTGCTGCTGGCCTTCGGGCTCACGACGCTGGCGGTGTCCACGCGCATCGGGCGCGACCTGCTGGACACGCTGACCTCGATGTTCAACCCGCTGCCCGCGATCGCGCTGCTGCCGCTGGCGCTGCTGTGGTTCGGGCTGGGCCGCGGCAGCCTGGTGTTCGTGCTGATCCATTCGGTGCTGTGGCCGCTGGCACTCAACACCTACGCGGGCTTCCAGGGCGTGCCCGAGACGCTGCGCATGGCAGGGCGCAACTACGGGCTGAAGGGGCTGCGCTACGTGCTGCAGATCCTGGTGCCGGCCGCGCTGCCGTCGATCCTGTCGGGGCTGAAGATCGGCTGGGCCTTTGCGTGGCGCACGCTGATCGCGGCCGAGCTGGTGTTCGGTGCCTCGTCGGGCAAGGGCGGACTGGGCTGGTACATCTTCCAGAACCGCAACGAGCTCTACACCGACCGCGTGTTCGCCGGCCTCGCGCTGGTGGTGCTGATCGGCCTGCTGGTGGAAAGCCTGGGCTTTCGCACACTGGAGCGGCTCACGGTGCGGCGCTGGGGCCAGCAGCGGTAGCAAGCGGTTGGAAGGGGCGGGGCGGACGAATGCCCCGGCGATGGCGCAAGGGCTGCGGGCTCGGGTCTAATCGCAGCTTTTGGCACGCGTTCTCCTTCCCATGAGCTCTTCCGCCCCCGACCTTTCCGCGATCGCCGGTGCGCTGGCCGATGCGGCCGCCGCCCAGTCGATGCGCTACTTCCGCACGCCACTGGACATCATCACCAAGGCCGACGAAAGCCCGGTCACGCTGGCCGACCGCGCCGCCGAGACGGCGATGCGCGAGATCCTCGGCGCGCGTGTGCCCGCCGACGGCATCTTCGGCGAGGAGCACGGCCCCGAGCGGCTCGACGCCGACCGCATCTGGGTGCTCGACCCGATCGACGGCACGCGCAGCTTCATCACCGGCTCGCCGCTGTGGGGCACGCTCATCGGCGTGCTGCAGGGCAGTCGCGTGGTGCTCGGCATGGTCGACATGCCGGTGCTGAAAGAGCGATGGATCGGCGAGGCCGGCAAGGGCGCCACGCGCGACGGCCAGCCCGTGCGCGTGAGCAACTGCACCGAGATCGCCAAGGCCCGCATCGTGACCACCTCGCCCGACATCTTCTCGCCGGCCGACTGGAGCGCCTTCGACCGCCTGAGCCGCCAGTGCGCGATGCGCCGCTTCGGCGGCGACTGCTACGGCTACGCGCAGCTCGCGGGCGGCACCATCGACCTCGTGGTCGAGACCGGGCTGCAGCCCTACGACTTCCTGGGCCCGGCGGGCCTGATCGAGGCCGCGGGCGGCGTCGTCACCGACTGGGAGGGCCGGCCGCTGGGGCTGAATCCCGACCAGCGCGTGATCGCTGCAGCCACACCCGAACTTCACCGACAAGCCCTGGCTGTACTGGCCGCCTAGACTGTCTGCATGTTCCGCTGGCTGATCGTCGTCGTCCTGGCGCTGGTGCTCATGAGCGGCCTGACCGCCTGGCTGCGCCGCTTCGGCTTCGGACGGCTGCCCGGCGATTTCGAGTTTCGCGCCTTCGGCCGCGACTGGCAGCTGCCGATCGCGAGCACGGTGGTGCTCAGCATGATCGCGGCGCTGGTCGCGCGGCTGCTCTGAGCACGGCGCGGCGACGACTGAGAAAGAAGAGAACCCCGCAATGAGAGCCTGCGTAGACATCGGCGGCACCAAGGTCGCCGTGAGCCTTTCCGCTTCGAGCGACGCGCCGCTGATCGGCCGCCGCAGCGAGCCCACCGCCAAGACCGGCAGCAACGACGCCGTTGCCGTGCAGATCCTGCGGCTCATCGACGAGGTGTGCGCCGAGCAGGGCATCGACCCGGCGAGCATCGACCGCGTGGGCGTGTCGTCGACCGGGCCCTTCGAGCTGCACGACGGCATGGTCGAGCTGGCCACGCCCAACATCTGCGGCGGCATCGCCGGCCCCTCGCGCGGGCTGCCCAACGACTGGATGACGGCCATCGTCGAGGCGCCGCTGGCGCGCCGCTTCGCCCGCGTGCGCGTCGAGAACGATGCCGTGGCGGCGCTCGAAGCCGAGCGCCACTGGGGCGCGCTCAAGGGGCTCGACAACTGCGCCTATGCCACCTGGAGCACCGGCGTGGGCGTGGGCCTGTGCGTCGACGGCAAGGCGCTGCGCGGCAAGAACGGCAATGCCGGCCACGCGGGCCACAGCTTCGTGGTCGACGACGACAGCGGCGCGCTGTGCGGCTGCGGCAACCTGGGCGACGTGGAAGCGCTGGCGGGCGGCAATTCGATCGCGCACCGCTTCGGCCAACCCGCGGCCGATCTGTTCACGGCCGCCGCGGCCGGTGACGCCGCTGCCCTCGAAAAGGCCGATGCGCTGTGCCGCGTGATCGGCCGCATGCTCTACAACCTGGTCATCACGCTCGACCTGCAGCGCATCAGCCTGGGCGGCAGCGTGTTCTGGCACCACCGCGATTTCGTGCTGCCGCGGCTGCAGGCGCAGGTCGACGGCAAGCTGCCGCCGCTCACGCGCGGCGTGCTGCTGGTGCCCGCCGGGCTCGGCGACAAGGTGGGCGACTACGCGGCCCTGGCGCTGCTCGACTGAGCCGCGGCGCGCGGCGACCGCACCCCCGTCGCCGGCGGGTGCTTCTGCGCCGCGCAGCCTTCCTCGACGATCCGCCCGAGCCGCCGCAGCCCTGCATCGACCGCTTCGCTGAAGGGCCAGCCGCAGTTGATGCGCAGGTAGTGGTCGAAGCGCGAGGCGTTCGAGAACTGCGCGCCCGGCGCCACCAGCATGTGCTCGCGCAGGGCCGCCTCGAACACCGCCACCGACGACAGCCGCTCGGGCAGCTCCACCCACAGCTGGAAGCCGCCGCGCGGCAGGTTCAGCCGCGTGCCGGCCGGGAAGTAGCGGGCGATGGCGTCCGCCGTCTGGTCGCGCTGCGTGTGCAGGCGTTCGCGCAGCCGGCGCAGGTGGCGGTCGTAGCCGCCGCTGGCAATGATCTCGCCCGCGGCGATCTGCGCCAGCGCCTCGTTGTTGCGCGTCTGCGCGTACTTGAGCATCTCGACCTGCGCATGCCAGCGCCCGGCCGTGATCCAGCCCAGCCGCAGGCCCGGCGCCAGCACCTTGTGCAGCGAGGCGCAATACACCACGTTGCCCGTGCGGTCCCAGGACTTGATGGCGCGCAGCGGCACTTCGGTTTCCACCAGGTCGCTGTAGGTGTCGTCCTCGACCAGCGCGATGCCGTGGCTTTCGCACAGCTGCACCAGCCGCTGCTTGTGGGCGTCGGGCATCACGCTGCCGATGGGGTTCTGCAGGTGCGGCACCACCACCACGGCCTTGATGTCGTCGTAGGTGTGGATGGCCAGGTCGAGCGCCTCCAGCGAGATGCCAGTCTGCGGGCTGGTGGGAATCTCCAGCCCGCGCAGGCCCAGGCTTTCGAGCACCTGCAGCAGGCCGTAGAAGGTGGGCGATTCGACGGCCACGGTGTCGCCGGGCTTGGCGATGGCGCGCAGCGCGAGGTTCAGCGCCTCGATGCAGCCGTTGGTCACCAGCACGTCGTCGGGCGCCACGGTCATGCCCACGCGCAGGTTGCGCTGGGCCACCACCTGGCGGAACTGCTCGTGGCCTTTTTGCGAGGAGGCGGTGGTCAGCAGCTCGGGGCGCTGGCGCAGCGCGCGCGTCATGGCGTTGCGCAGCGCCTCGGCCGGGTAGAGCTCGGGGGCGGCGCGCGAGATCGCGAAGTTGAGCTTCACGTCGTTGAGGCGTCCGCGCGCCATGAAGTTGGCCATGCGCGTGCGCATGTTGACGAACTGCGCCGGGTCGGGCGGCAGGCCGGACACGGGTTCTTCCATCGCCGCGATGGCCAGGCGCTGCGGTCGGCGCACGAAGTAGCCGGAGCGGTCGCGTGCCTCGACCCAGCCTTCGCTTTCCATGGCGCGGCACACCTGCAGCGCGGTCGAGAGGCTGATGTCGTGCAGCCGCATCAGGCTGCGCAGCGAGGGGAGCTTGTCGCCGGCCTTGAGCGAACCGGCGTGGATCGCGTCGACGTAGTGCGCCGCGAGCTGGCGGTAGAGCGGTAGCGAGTCCATGGGTCGATGTTCCCCGCATCGGGCATCCAAAAACAGATGCAGTTGACTGGGAAAAAGACCATAACAGATGGCGTGGCGGCCCGGCTGTTCCGGTCGCAATAGCCATCGGGTGTGCCTGTTTTTCGGGCGGCGGAATTCCTACGATGAAGCCCACATCCACCCGAGGTCCGCCATGATCACCACCCTGTCCGAAGCCCCCGATTCCATCGTCCTCGAACCCGGCCAGTCGCTGCGCACCGCCGTCGATGCGGGCGCCTGGCTTCAGCTGGCCGAGGGCCGCGCCCGCGTGGTGTCGCCGCCGGGCTGGCTGGGAGAGACGGTGTTCATGACCGAGACGCTGCTCGGCGAGGGCGACATGCACTGCGTGCCGCAGGGCGGGTGGATCGAGGTGTCGGCGGTGACGGCGGTGCACCTGCGGGTGCATGCGCCCCAGCGCGCGGCCCGGGCCACGGCGCCGGTGGCGGCGCGGCCGGTGATGCGCTTCGTGCGTTTGCTGACGGGGTGGTGAGGTCCGGGGCAGGGCGCCTGCCCCGGACCAGAGCCCGAAGCCGCCGTCAGTTCTTCGGCAACTTCTGCGGCCGCTTCCAGTTCGCGAAGCTGACCTGCTTGCCCCGCGCCACGGTCAGCGCGCCGGGCTCGGTCGACTTGTTCACCGTCGAGCCGCCGCCGATGGTGCCGCCCGCGCCGATGGTCACGGGGGCCACGAGCACGCAGTTGCTGCCCACGTGCACGTCGGCCTCGATCACGGTGCGGTGCTTGTTGGCGCCGTCGTAGTTGGCCGTGATGCTGCCTGCGCCGTAGTTCACGCGCTCGCCCACCGTGGCGTCGCCCAGGTAGGCCAGGTGGTTGGCCTTGGCGCCCGCCGCCAGCGTGGAGTTCTTGACCTCGACGAAGTTGCCGATGTGCACCTCGGCGCCCAGCTGGGCACCGGGCCGCAGCCGCGCAAAGGGGCCGACCAGCGCGCCCGCGCCCACCGTCACGCCGGCCTTCTCGCCGTCGATGTGGGTGAAGGGGTGGATCACCGCGCCGGCCTCGATGCGCACGTTGGCAATGACGCAGTTCGCGCCGATGCGCACGCCTTCGCCCAGCGACACCGTGCCTTCGAACACGCAGTTGACGTCGATGTCCACGTCGGCGCCGCAGCTCAGCGTGCCGCGCAGGTCGAAGCGCGCCGGGTCGGCCAGGCGCACGCCCTGTTCCATCAGCGCGTGGGCCTGGCGCAACTGCCAGGCGCGCTCCAGCGCCGCGAGCTGGGCCGGGCTGTTGATGCCGGCCACCTGCAGCGCGTCGGTCGTGACATGCGCCACCACCGGCACGCGGTCGTCGGCCGCGAACTTCACGATGTCGGTCAGGTAGTACTCGCCCTGGGTGTTCTTGTTGTCCAGGCGCGCGAGCCAGCCTTTGAGCAGCCGCGCGGGTGCGGCCATCACGCCGCTGTTGATCTCGCGCACGGCGCGCTGCGCCTCGGTGGCGTCCTTGTGCTCGACGATGGCCGTCACCTCGCCGCCGGCACGGGTGCGGATGATGCGGCCGTAGCCCGTGGGGTCGTCGAGTTCGATGGTCAGCAGCGCGAGCCGCTCGCCGCCGCTGGCGGCGATGAGGGTGCGCAGCGTGTCCTCGGCGATGAGCGGCACGTCGCCCGACAGGATCACCACGGTGCCGTCGTCCGGCAGCTGCGGCGTGGCCTGCTGCACGGCATGGCCAGTGCCCAGCTGGGGCTCCTGGCGCGCGAAGCCGAGCGCGGCGGCGTTCACGGCCGTGGCCTTGATGGCGGTCTCGACCTGCTCGGCGCCGTGGCCCGTGACGACCACGACATGGCGCGCGCCGATGCGCGCGGCGGTGTCGGTCACGTGGGCCAGCAAGGCGCGGCCGGCCAAACGATGCAACACTTTGGGCAGCTTGCTCTTCATGCGCGTGCCCTTGCCGGCCGCCATGATGACGACGTCGACCGGTCCCTGGTTGCTCTGCTGCGGAGTCTGATTCATGCGCTTTTCTTCCCGGATTCGTTGTGCTGGACTGGCCCGAATTATCGGTGTGCTGCTGCTGGCCGCTGCCCTGGGGGCTTGCAGCGCGGTCAAGCTCGCCTACAACAACCTGCCCGAGCTCAGCTACTGGTGGCTCGACGGCTACTTCGACTTCGACGGCGCCCAGACCCCCAAGGTGCGCGACGAGCTCGCCCAGCTGCTGGCCTGGCACCGCCAGAACGAGCTGCCGCGCATCATCGGCCTGCTGCAGGAAGCCCAGGGCCTGGCGTCGGCCGAGGTGACGCCGGCCCAGGCCTGCCAGCTGGCCGATCGCGTGCGCGAGCGCCTGCTCGCCGTCACCGAGCGCGCCGAGGCCGCCAGCGCCGAACTCGCGCTGAGCCTGAGCGACGCGCAGCTGCAGCAGCTCGAACGCAAGTACGCGAAGAACAACACCGACTACCGCAAGGACTGGCTCGACCGCAGCCCCGCGCAGGTGCAAGAAAAGCGCTACGACCAGTTCCTCGAGCGCCAGGAAGACTTCTACGGCCGCCTCACGACCGAGCAGCGCGCGCTGCTGCGCCAGCAGGTGGCGCAGTCGGTGTTCAGCCCGCGGCTGGCCTACGAGGAGCGGCGCCAGCGCCAGCAGGAGGCGCTGGTGCTGCTGCGCGGCTTCGTGGGCGGCAACGGCGGCCCGCGCGCGTCGCCGGCCGAGGCCCGCGCCGCGCTGCATGCCTACATCCAGCGCATCGCCGATCCGCCGCCCGGCCCGTGGCGCGACCAGCAGCAGGCGCTGTTGCAGGAAGGTTGCCGCAACCTGGCGGCGCTGCACAACACCACCAGCGCCACGCAGCGCGAACAGGCGGTGCGGCGGCTGCAGGCCTACCAGGGCGACCTGCGACAGCTGGTGGCCGCGCGCTGAGGCGGCGTTTTCAGATCATCGGCACTGGCCGCAAGGGGCGCTCGAAGTAGTCGCCCAGCGTTTCGAGCGCATGCGGCTCCAGGATGCGCAGCCAGCCGCCGTCGAGCTTGTACAGGCCCAGGCGCTGCAGCCGCCGCATCGTCTTGTTGGTGTGCACCAGCGACAGCCCCAGCGCGTCGGCGATGTGCTGCTGGTTGAACGGAAACTCCACCCAGCCGTCGCGCACCATGCCCACGCGCTGGGCGCGGCGGTACAGGTGCATGAGCAGCATGGCCACGCGCTCGCCCGCGTTGCGGCGCCCGGCGGTGACGAGGTGGTCGTCCACCAGCTTTTCCTCGCGCGCGGCCAGCCAGGTGATGTCGTAGCCGAGCCGGGGCTGGGTCTGGAACAACGCCCACAGCCGCTCGCGGGCGAAGGCGCACAGCGTGGCGTCGGTCACGGCCTCGACGCCGTGGGTCTGGCCGTCGGCGAACTCGTCCTGCAGGCCGATGAAGTCGCCGGGCAGCAGAAAACCCAGGATCTGCCGCCGGCCGTCGCTCAGGGTCTTGTAGCGGAAGGCCCAGCCTGCGTAGAGCGTGAACAGCTGCGGACTGGCGCGGTGCTCGTCGACGATGGTGCCGCCCGCCTCGACACGCCGGGTGCCGGTGCGAAAGGACTGGATCGCCTCCAGCTGCTGCGCCGTCACCGGCAGAAAGGCCTCCAGGCGCCGCAGCGCGCAGTGTTCGCAGGGGTTCGCACCCTGCGGCGGGGAGGCGGCGACGGGGTAGTCCTCGAACTTCACGCCGCACTATAGGCTGGCGGGGCTATGTCTTTTGACATTTCGGGGTGCAGGATGGCCCCCTAGACTCGAAACGATGTCCCCTTTCTGCACCGCATGACACCAGAACAAGCCTCTGCAGAACTCCTGCACGAATTCCTCTATTGCAGCCTGCTCGCCCCCGACCTGCCGCCCGCCGCCGTGGGCGCGATCGTCACCCAGGCCCGCGCGCGCAACGCCGAGGACGGCATCTCCGGCCTGCTGGTGTTCGACGGCCAGTGCTTCTGCCAGCATTTCGAGGGGCCGCGCGAGGCGGTGCAGGCGCTGATGGCGCGGCTGCAGCGCGATCCGCGCCACGTGGCGCTCGTGGTGGTCCACGACGGCCCGCTGGCCGCCCGGCGCTACAGCGGGTTTGCGATGGGCCTGGCCGAATGCGAGGGCCCCGACCCGGTCTCGGGCCTGCGGGCCCTGCGCGGCGAGGCGGCGCTGGCGCATTTCCTGGCGCTGCGCGCCAGCTTCGACATCAGCACCTGACCGGCTGATTGACCGAAAGCTGAAAACGACGGGCAAAGAAAAAGGCGGCCGAAGCCGCCTTTGTTCAGAAGAGCCGGGAGTGCAGGCGGTCGGTCAGACCGGGTCCCACACGTAGGTGGCACCGTAGCCATCCCAGGCTTCCATGACGATGCGCTGGCCGGCGGCCACGGTGAGCGATTCGCCCGGGGCCAGCACGATGTCTTCGCTGGGGCCATGGGCGGTGGCGTCGGGCGTGACCCACACGCGGCCCTGCTTGACGCGCAGCACGCTCGCCGACCGCGCCTTCAGGCTCATCGCCTCGCCGGGCGCAATCTGCCAGGCGCCACGGCGCACGGCCGGCGGAATGGCCGCGGTGCGGGTGGAACGGGACAGGGAAGCGAGCGATTCGTTGGTGCAGACGGCGGTGGACATGATGAGGACTCCTTGGCTGATCCGAAGCGCCTTTGACAGACAGAGAGGTTGGCGCAGTTCGGGAATGAATGATCGTTTTTGCGGCCTTGGAGGTCCAATGAAAACGAGGTAGCCTACTGATGCGATTCCCGCATCAATCAACTGGGCGCCGGGAACGCACACCAAAGTCATACCCATGCAACATTCGCAAACCCACCTGCGCTCCCGCCCCATCTCCGCGGGGCACCTGCGGGCCTTCGAGGCGGTCGCGCGGCACCTCAATTTCCGCGCCGCGGCCGAGGAAATGGCGCTCACCCAGTCGGCCGTGAGCCGGCAGATCCAGTCGCTCGAGGAAGAGGTGGGCGTGTCGCTGTTCCTGCGCCACACGCGGGCGGTCGAGCTGACCAGCGCCGGGGCGCAGCTGCTGCTGTCGGTGCAGCAGGCGCTGCCGCGCATCGACATGGCGGTGCGGCAGATCCGCCAGAGCGCGGGGCGCAAGAGCGTGGCGCTCACCACCTTTGCCTCGTTCGCCTCCATGTGGCTGATCCCGCGGCTGGAGGCCTTCCAGCGCGACAACCCCGAGATCGACATCCGCATCGACGCCAGCGACATCGCGGTCGACCTCGACGTGGCCGACGTGGACATCGCGCTGCGCTACGGCCCACCCGAAGGCATGCCGCCCGGCGCGGTGCGGCTGTTCGGCGAAACGCTGACGCCCGTGGCGAGCCCGTGGCTCATCAAGAGCAACCCGCCGATCAAGACGCCGGCCGACATCGCCCGCTTCACGCTCATCGAGGCGGGCGACGCGCACCGCACCCACCTGGAATGGCTCACGTGGCGGCGCTGGTTCGAGGTCAATGGGCTGGAGCGCGCGCAGCCCAAGCGCTGGCTCTATTTCAACTATGCGTACCAGATGGTGCAGGCCGCGCTCACGGGCCAGGGCCTGGTGCTGGCGCGCAGCTCGCTCATTGCCGAAAGCCTGGCCAACGGCGACCTGATCGAGGTGCTGCCGCAGCACCGGCTGGATTCACCAATGGCCTACTGGCTCATCTCGGGGCCGCGCAATGCGCTGCGGCCCGAGATCAAGGCCTTTTCCGACTGGCTGGAGGCGCAGGCCGTGACCACGCGCCAGACCATCGGTGAGGTGCCCGACCCCGACACGGTGGACAACCTCGACTGAGCCGGCTCAGGAGGTCGGCCAGACCACGCCGTTGTCGTTGAGGATCGCGTCCAGGGGCAGGTCGTGCGCCTCGGGCTCGAAGTCTTCGAGGAAGCCGTTCGTGAAGCCCAGCCCCACCGTGAACGGCCGGGGCTCGAGCGCTGCCAGCGTGCGGTCGTAGAAGCCGCCGCCGTAGCCCAGCCGGTAGCCGCCGGCGCTGTAGCCCACGCAGGGCACGAACAGCAGGGTCGGCACGATCAGCTCGGTGTCCTTGGGCTTGGGAATGCCGTAAGCGTCTTCTTCCATCTGGCAGCCCGGGTACCAGGCATGGAAGGTGAGCGTCTTGTGAACTTTGTCGATCACCGGCAGTCCGATGCGGCGGCGCTGCGTTTCTTCCATGAGTTCGCCGTCTTCCTTCCAGCGATGCAGTGCGGGCAGCGGGTCGAACTCGCCCTTGATCGGCCAGTAGGCGCCGATCACGGTGTCGGGCCGGCCGACCAGCCAGATCCGCATCACCCGCTGCAACAGGTCGGCCCGCGCGAGGCGGTCGGGCAGCGCCAGACGCTGCTCGATGAGTGCCTTTCGCAGTTGACCCTTCAGAAAACTCGCCGTGGCCGAGGTGTCGGCATCCTTTGACTTGTCCATAATCCCCCGATGCAGTTCCCAAGCATTTTGGCATCCGCGCGCGCTCGTCAGCGTCGCGGCGCGCCCGCCCTGGTTTTTTCCGCCGTTCTCGCACTCGCCGCACTGCTGTCGCAACAGCCCGCCGCCGCGCAGAACAACACCAACGACGACGTGCTGGTCCAGATGAAGCAGGCCTTCCAGCGCGGCGACAAGGCCCGCCTCACGGCCCTGCTGCCGCAGGCCCGTGGCCACGCGCTCGAACCCTGGGCCGCCTACTGGGAGCTCAAGGCCCGCCTGCAGGAAGCCGCGCCCAACGAGGTGCAGGACTTCTACGCGCGCTACCCCAACACCTACCAGGAAGACCGCCTGCGCAACGACTGGCTGCTGCTGCTCGGCCAGCGCCGCGACTGGGACGGCTTTGCCGCCAACATCGCCGGCTTCCGCATGGGCGACGACGCCCAGGTGCGCTGCTACGCGGTGCTGGTCGACACGCTGCGCACCGGCACGGCCACGCAGGCGCAGGCCGACGAGGTGCGCCGCAACTGGTTCGCGCAGAAGGACAGCGACGACGGCTGCCTCACCGCCGCCGACCGCATGGTCGCGGCCCGCCTGATGACGACCAACGACGCCTGGAAGAAGGCGCGCCTGGCCATCGAGGCCAACCGGCCCGCGGCCGCGCGCGGCGCGGTCACCATCGCCGCGCCCGACGCGCTGCCGCTGTTCGAGGAGGTCAACGCCAGCGCCGCCAAGTTCCTCACGGGCCGCGCCTTCGTCGCCGCCAAGTCGCGCAAGGAACTGGTGGTGCTCGCGCTCATCAAGATCGCGGTGGCCGACCCCGACCAGGGCGCCGCGCAGCTCGACGGCAAGTGGGGCCCGATGCTCTCCGCCGAAGAGCGCAACTGGGTCTGGGGCACCATCGGCCGCGCGGCCGCGAACAAGCTCTCGCCGATGGCCGTGAGCTATTTCGGCAACGTCACGAAGAACAGCGACCTGTCCGACGACATGCTCGGCTGGCGCGCGCGCGCCGCACTGCGCGCCAGCCAGTGGAAGGACGTCGCACCCGCCATCAACGCCATGAGCGACGCCGCCCAGCAGGACCCCACCTGGGTCTACTGGAAGGCCCGTGCGCTGAGCAGCGCCGGCGGCGACGAGCGCCGCGCCCAGGCCCGCGAGCTGTACACCAGCATCGCCGGCACGCGCGGCTTCTATGAAATGCTGGCGCTCGAAGAACTCGGCCAGCGCGTCGTGGCCGCCACGCGGCCCGCGCCGCTCACGCCCGAGGAAAAGAACGCCGCGCGCACCAACCCGGGCCTGCAGCGCGGCCTGCAGGCCATCGGCATGGGCCTGCGTTCCGAAGGCACGCGCGAGTGGAACTACGCCACCAACCTGCACGACAAGGGCGGCATGGACGACCGCGCCCTGCTGGCCGCCGCCGACCTGGCCTGCCAGCGCGAGGTGTGGGACCGCTGCATCAACACCAGCGAGCGCACCAAGGGCGTGATCGACGTCGAGCAGCGCTTTCCCATGCCCTTTCACGACACGGTGCTGCGCAAGAGCCAGGACATCGGCCTGGACCCGGCCTACGTCTACGGCCTGATCCGCCAGGAAAGCCGCTTCATCATGGACGCGCGCTCGGGCGTCGGTGCCTCGGGCCTGATGCAGGTCATGCCCGCCACGGCGCGCTGGACCGCCCGCAAGATCGGCCTGACCGACTTCACGCCCGGCCAGATCAACGACCGCGAGACCAACATCACCATCGGCACCAACTACCTGAAGCTCGCACTCGACGACTTCGACGGTTCGATGGCGCTGGCCGCCGCGGCCTACAACGCCGGCCCCGGCCGGCCGCGCAACTGGCGCAACGGCCCGGTGATCGACGCGGCCATCTGGGCCGAGAACGTGCCCTTCAACGAGACGCGCGACTACGTGAAGAAGGTGCTGGCCAACACCACCAACTACGCCGCCATCATCAGCGGCAAGCCGCAGTCGCTGAAGGAGCGCCTGGGCCGCGTGGGCCCGCGCAACGCCAACGAGCCGGAACCTAACAAGGACCTCCCCTGATATGAGCTGGCGCGACGAGGTGCTAGACACCGTCGCGTCCGAATTCTCGGACGTGGGCGATGTCGCGCAACTCACGCGCATCTCGGTGCGGCTGCTGCTGGCGGCCGTGCTGGGTTTCCTGCTCGGCTTCGAGCGCGAGCAGCAGGGCAAGGCGGCCGGCGTGCGCACGCACATGCTGGTGGCCATCGGCTCGGCGCTCTTCGTGCTGATCCCGCAGCAGACCGGCATCGTGCCGGCCGACATGAGCCGCGTGATCCAGGGGCTGGTGGCCGGCGTGGGCTTCCTGTGCGCCGGCACCATCCTCAAGCAGGGCAAGGACGAATCCCACGTGCAGGGCCTCACCACCGCCGCGGGGCTGTGGATGACGGCCGCCATCGGCATGGCCTGCGGGCTCGGCCGCGAGGTCACGGCCGTGTTCAGCGCGCTGCTGGCGCTCGCGGTGCTGTCGCTGGTGCCGCGCCTCGTGGGCCTGATCGAGCGCGTCGTGAAGCCTGCCGCGAACACGGACGCCTCCGGCCCGCGCGTGATCGTCCCGCCCGAATCCCGCCAAGACGGCGACCGCTGAAGCGGCCCGCATCAATTCGCGCCGCCTTCGTCATCAATCGCAGCGCGCCGCCCGGCTAGCATCGACGGCTTTGCCCCGCATTCCCGCACTGACCCGGAGACCCAGATAGATGTCCAAGCTCTACATCGGCAACAAGAATTACTCGTCGTGGTCCATGCGCCCCTGGGTGCTCATGACCCAGGCCGGCATTCCCTTCGAAGAGGTGATGGTGCGCTTCGATTCGTTCGACGCCACCTCGCAGTTCAAGCACGTGATCGGCGCCATCAACCCCGTGGCCAAGGTGCCGGTGCTGGTCGACGGCGACCTGGCCATCTGGGACACGCTGGCCATCGCCGAGTACCTGGCCGAGCGCTTCCCCGAGAAGCAGCTGTGGCCCCAGGGCGTGGCCGAGCGGGCCCGCGCGCGCAGCATCTGCGCCGAGATGCACTCGGGCTTCACCAACCTGCGCGGCAACTGCCCGATGAACATCGAGGCCTCGCTGCCCGAGGTGGGCGCGCGGCTTTTGGCCGAACAGCCCGGCGTGCAGGAAGACCTCGACCGCATCGTGCAGATGTGGACCGAGCTGCTCGACACGCACGGCGGCCCGATGCTGTTCGGCGCCTTCACCATCGCCGACGCCTTCTTCGCGCCGGTGGGCATGCGCATCCGCGGCTACGGCCTGCCGGTGCCGCCGGCCATCGATGCGTACATCGCGCGCGTGGCGGCCCTGCCGGGCGTCGCCGCGTGGATCGCGGGCGCCCTGGCTGAAAAGACCTTTGTGGCTTTCGACGAGCCCTATCGCACTTCACGCGACTGAGGCCCGCCGGACCTCATCAGAACCGGTACGTCGCCGCCAGGTAGGTGACGATCGGGTTCAGCTTCAGGCTCGCCTCGCTGCGCGCCACCGGCAGGCCGGTGATGCTGGTCGTGGTGAGCTTGGCCTTGGTCTTCAGCGGGATGTAGGACACCGAGAACGACACGCCCCAGTGCTTGTCGAACTGGTAGGCCACGCCGGCGTTGAGCACGGGCGCGAACGAGCTGTCGAGCTTGGCCGTGGTGTTCACCGAAGACGGACGCACGTGGAACTGGCTGGCCAGCGCGCCTTGCAGGTTCGAGGTGAGCTTCACGTCGCTGTACCAGACGTAGGTGGCACCCAGGCCCACGAACGGACGGAAGGCGTCGTTGCCTTCGTTGAAGTAGTACTTGGCCAGCACGGTCGGGCTCCACTGGCGGGCCTGGCCGAGTTCGCCCACGCGCGCCAGCGTGCCGCTGCCGTTGAGCTTGAACTTGGGCGGCACGCCGAGCACGCCCTCGACGGCCCAGTGGGGGTCGATGAAGTACGCGACGTTCAGGCCCAGCGTGTCCGAGTTGGTGACGCTCGCGCCCGAGCCGGCCAGCACGCTGTGCACGGGCGAGGTCACGGTCAGCGGCTTGCTCGAATCCTGCGGCGACAGGTGGAACCAGCCGGTGCCGACGACCCAGTCGCCCGCGTTCTGCGCCAGGGCGCTGCCCGATGCCAGGACCCCGAGTGCCGCCAATGCCAACGATGCTGTTGTTGTGAGTTTCTTCATAGCTGTGAATGCTCCTTGGGTATTGAAAACAGCCCCGCGCACGGGGGCACCGGCCAGCGACCGGTGCTTCGCGCGACGCGAATTTACGAACGGTCGTTCGCATCGCTCGGCGATTATCGAACGACCGTTCTTTTTGTGCAGGGAGAGTATCCCTACACTGCACTCATGAACATTTTTCTCGTCGGCGGTGCACTGCGCGACCGGCTGCTGGGCCGCCCCGTTTCCGACCACGACTGGCTGGTGGTGGGCGCCACGCCCGAGGCCATGGTGGCGCGCGGCTACCTGCCCGTGGGGCGCGACTTCCCCGTGTTTTTGCATCCGCGCACGCGCGAGGAGTACGCGCTGGCCCGCACCGAGCGCAAGAGCGCGCCGGGTTACCGCGGCTTCGTCGTGCATGCGGCGCCCGACGTCACGCTGGAGCAGGACCTGGCCCGGCGCGACCTGACCGTCAACGCCATCGCGCTGCCCGCCGAGCACGTGGGCGCCGACGGCAGCTTCGACCCTCGCCCCGAAACCCTGGCCGACCCCTTCCACGGCCAGCGCGACCTGCGCGACAAGGTGCTGCGCCACGTCACCGACGCCTTCCGCGAAGACCCGGTGCGCATCCTGCGCGTGGCGCGCTTTGCCGCGCGCTTCGACGACTTCACCGTCGCGCCCGAAACCATGGCGCTCATGCGCGAGATGGTCGCGGCCGGCGAGGTCGATGCGCTGGTGCCCGAGCGCGTGTGGCAGGAGCTTGCGCGCGGCCTGATGGAAACGCGCCCCTCGCGCATGTTCGAGGTGCTGCGCGATTGCGGCGCGCTCGCCGTGCTGCTGCCCGAGGTCGACCGGCTGTGGGGCGTGCCGCAGCCGGCGCAGCACCACCCCGAGATCGACACCGGCGTGCACCTGATGATGGTGCTCGACACCAGCGCGCGGCTGGGCGCCACGCTGCCCGTGCGCTTCGCCTGCCTGATGCACGACCTCGGCAAGGGCACCACGCCCGCCGACATGCTGCCGCGCCACATCAACCACGAGCTGCGCAGCGTCGACCTGCTGCAGGCCGTGTGCGAACGCTGGCGCGTGCCGGTGGAGCTGCGCGAGCTGGCCGAGGTGGTGGCGCGCGAGCACGGCAACATCCACCGCAGCGGCGCGCTCGACGCGACGCCGCTGGTGCGCCTGCTGGAGCGCTGCGACGCCTTCCGCAAGCCGGCGCGCTTCGCCGAGGCGCTGCTGGCCTGCGAATGCGACGCGCGCGGCCGGCTTGGCTTCGAAGACACCGCCTACCCGCAGCGCCCACGCCTGCTCGCGGTGCTCGCGGCGGCCCAGGCCGTGGCCACCGACGTGGTGGCGCGCGAGGCGCAGCAGGCCGGCGCCACGGGGCCGCGCATCGGCGAGGCGATCCACCGTGCGCGCATCGCGGCGGTGAAGGCGTCCTTGCCGGCCACGGCCGACTGAATCCCCGCCATCGGCGCACGCCGGGACTTTGGCCGACACGCGCCGCGTGCGAGCCGTGCTATGGTTTTTCCCAATGCCAAAGTCCTCCAGCAGCAACGCCCAGTTGCCACCTCCGCCGGGCCGGGACGCCGCCCTTTTTCTCGACTTCGACGGCACGCTGGTCGGCCTCGCCGCCACGCCTGAAGCCATCGAGGTGCCGCCCGCCCTCGTGCCCCTGCTGAGCGACCTGCGCGACCTGCTCGGCGGCGCGCTCGCCGTGGTGTCAGGGCGCCAGATCGATGCCATCGACCGCTTTCTCGCGCCGCTGCGGCTGCCTGCGGCCGGCGAGCATGGCGTGCAGCGCCGCGATGCCAAAGGCGGCATGCAGGAGCAGCGCCCGCCCGACCTCGTCCCGATCCTGGACGTGGCCAACGAACTCGCGCGCATCCACGAAGGTCTGCTGGTGGAGCGCAAGCACGGCGCCATCGCGCTGCACTACCGGCTCGCGCCGCAGCTGGAGGCTGTGTGCCGCGACGCGATGGCGCGCGCCATCGAAGGCCGTCCGCAGCTCGAGCTCATGCACGGCAAGTTCGTGTTCGAGGTCAAGCCTTCGGGCGTGAACAAGGGCCTCGCCATCGAGGCCTTCATGAACGAAGCGCCGTTCGCGGGCCGCACGCCGGTCTTCGCGGGCGACGACACCACCGACGAGAGCGGCTTCGCCGTCGTGCAGCCGCGCGGCGGCGTCGCGATCAAGGTGGGCGCCGGGCCGAGCCTGGCGCTGCACCGGCTCGAATCGCCGCGCGCGGTCTACGAATGGCTGGTGCAGGCGCGCGACCTGCTGGCCGCGCCTGCCCCCCAGACACCATCACCGAGGAAGCCCGCATGAGCGAACAACAACTGCCGAAGGCTCCGGAGGACCGCGCGGGCGACGCCCTGGCCGGTGCGGCGGGCCCCGACGACCAGGCGCCCGTCGACGCCGCGAAGGTGGCTGCGGCCCCGCCGCGCGGCTTCGCGCCGCCGGCCGAGCCCTCGCTCAATGTCGGCGTGATCGGCAACTGCGCCTACAGCGCGCTCATCGATGCGCGCGCCCGCGCCGTCTGGTGCTGCCTGCCGCGCTTCGACGGCGACCCGGTCTTCAACGCGCTGCTGCACCCCGGCGAGGAGGCCGGCGCCTGGGCCATCGAGATCGAGGACTTCGCTTCCAGCAAGCAGTGGTACGAGCCCAACACCGCCGTGCTGCGCACGCAGCTGTTCGACAGCGCGGGGCAGGGCATCGAGATCACCGACTTCGCGCCGCGCTTTCACAGCCGCTCGCGCTACTTCCGCCCGCTGATGATGGTGCGCCGCGTGCGCCCGATTGCCGGCGCGCCGCGCATCCGCGTGGCGCTCGACCCGCGCTTCCAGTGGGGCGCCTCGGCGCCGACCGAGGTCACGCGCGGCAGCAACCACATCCGCTATGTCGGGCCTGACGTGACCTTGCGGCTGAACACCGACGCGTCGATCTCGCACATCCTGTCGCGCCAGCCCTTCGTGATCTCGCGCGAGTACAACTTCATGTTCGGCGTGGACGAGACGCTGCTCGAAGGCATCGCCGACACCGCGCGCAAGTTCGAGCAGGAAACCATCGCCTACTGGCGCACCTGGAGCAAGCGTCTGGCCATTCCCTTCGAGTACCAGGACGCGGTGATCCGCGCGGCCATCACGCTCAAGCTCTCGCTGTACGAGGACACCGGCGCCATCGTCGCCGCCATGACCACCAGCATCCCCGAGGCGCCGGGCAGTCAGCGCAACTGGGACTACCGCTACTGCTGGTTGCGCGACGCCTTCTTCGTGGTGCGCGCGCTCAACTCGCTGAGCGAGGTGGGCACGATGGAAGACTATCTGCGCTGGCTCGGCAACGTGGTGATCGGCTCGCACGGCGAGCACATCCAGCCGCTGTACGGCATCGGGCTGGAGCGTGAGCTGCCCGAGTCCTTCGTCGAGGGCCTGCCCGGCTACCGCGGCATGGGTCCGGTGCGCGTGGGCAACCAGGCGCAGGAGCACTTCCAGCACGACGTGTACGGCAACATCGTGCTCGGCGCGGCGCAGGCCTTCCACGACCACCGGCTGCTGAGCCGCGCGGGCGTGGCGGAGTTTCCGCACCTCGAAGCCGTGGGTGAGCAGGCGGTGCGCGTGTACGGCACGCCCGACGCCGGCATGTGGGAGCTGCGCACGCGCGCCCGCGTGCACACCAGCTCGGCGCTGATGAGCTGGGCCGCCTGCGACCGGCTCGCCAAGATCGCGCGCACGCTGGAGCTGCCCGAACGCGCGGCCTACTGGCACGGTCATGCGGCACGCATGAAGGAGGAGATTCTTGCCAAGTCGTGGTGCGAAGAGCGCCAGGCCTTTGCCGAAAGCTTCGGCGGGCACGAGCTCGACGCGAGCATCCTGCTGATGGTCGAGGTGGGCCTGATCGACGCGCGCGACCCGCGCTTCATCTCCACCGTCGACGCGATGGAAAAGTCGCTCTGCGACGGCCCCTACATGCGCCGCTACGAAGCGGCCGACGACTTCGGCAAGCCCGAAACCGCCTTCAACATCTGCACCTTCTGGCGCATCGACGCGCTGGCCAAGATCGGCCGCAAGGCCGAGGCGCGGCAGATCTTCGAGACCATGCTCGCCGCGCGCAACCCGCTGGGGCTGCTGTCGGAAGACACGCACCCGGTCACGGGCGAGATGTGGGGCAACTTTCCGCAGACCTATTCGATGGTCGGCATCATCAATGCGGCCGTGCGCCTGTCCGCTCCCTGGGATTCGTGCATATGAGTCGTCTCGTCGTTGTTTCGAACCGCGTGGCCGACCCGCGCAAGCCCGCCGCCGGCGGCCTGGCCGTGGCCCTGGGCGAGAGCCTGCAACAGAGCGGCGGCCTGTGGTTCGGTTGGAGCGGGCAGATCGTCGAGGGCGGGCCCACGGGCGAAGGCGAACTGCACAAGCAGCAGGCCGGCAAGGTGACGCTCGCCACGCTCGACCTGAGCCGCGACGACCACGACAGCTACTACCTGGGCTACAGCAACGACGTGCTGTGGCCGGTGTTCCACAACCGCCTGGACCTGGCGCATTTCGATGCCGGCTTCATCGGCGGCTACCGCCGCGTGAACCAGCTGTTCGCGCGCAAGCTGATGCCGCTGCTGAAGGACGACGACATCATCTGGATCCACGACTACCACCTGATGCCGCTGGCCGCCGAGCTGCGCGCCATGGGCTGCAAGCAGCGCATCGGCTTCTTCCTGCACATTCCGCTGCCGCCGCAGATCATCATCGCGGCCATTCCGCAGCACGAATGGCTGATGCGTTCGCTGTTCTCGTACGACCTGATCGGCTTCCAGGCGCAGCAGGACGTGCAGCACTTCGAGCACTACGTGCGCAACGAGGCCCACGGCGAATACCTGGGCAACGACATGTACCGCGCCTACGGGCAGACGGTGCGCTGCAACGCCTTCCCCATCGGCATCGACGTGGACGAGTTCGCGGCGCTCACGCACGCCAAGGAATCGCGCGACATGTACGAGACCATGAAGCGCGAGTACTCGAGCCGCCGGCTGCTGCTGGGCATCGACCGGCTCGACTATTCGAAGGGCATCCCCCAACGCGTGCGCTCATTCCGCGAGCTGTTGGCCAACTACCCCGAGAACCGGCGCAGCGCCACGCTGATCCAGATCGCCTCGCCCACGCGCGAGACCGTCGACGCCTACGCCGGCATCCGCAAGGAACTCGAATCGCTGTGCGGCGCCATCAACGGCGACTACGGCGAACTCGACTGGATGCCCGTGCGCTACATCCACCGCATGGTGGCGCGCCGCCGTGTGCCCGGCCTGTGCCGCGCGGCGGCCGTGGGGCTGGTGACACCGCTGCGTGACGGCATGAACCTCGTGGCCAAGGAGTACATCGCGGCGCAGGACCCGGCCGACCCCGGCGTGCTGGTGCTGTCGCGTTTCGCGGGCGCGGCCGAGCAGTTGAAGGAAGCGCTGCTGGTGAACCCGTACGACACGCACGGCACCGCGGAGACGGTGCAGCAGGCGCTGCAGATGCCGCTGGAAGAGCGACGCGAGCGGCACCAGAAACTGCTGTCGCGCATCCGGGCGCAGGACATCCATTGGTGGCGGCGCACCTTCCTCGAGGCGCTGCGCGAGGCGGCGAGCGAACGCTGATCGCGCACAGAACCAGCGTCAGCCCAGCGGCATGCGGGCCCCGAACTTCGCGCGCTTGAGGCTGAAGAACGCCTTCACGTTGCGCACGTTGGCGTCGGCCGTGAACAGCCGCTGCGTCAGCGCGCCGTAGCCGGGCATGTCGCGCGCCACCACCACCAGCACGAAATCGGGCCCCGGCGACACGCGCCAGCACTGCTGCACGGCGTCGTCCGCGATCACGCGGGCCTCGAAGGCGTCGAGCGCGGCGGCGTCCTGCCGGTCGAGCGAAATCTCCATCACCGCCTGCAGGCCGTGGCCCAGCACCGTGGCGAGGCGGTCGGGCGAGAGCAGGGCGACCTGGCGCTCGATGAGTCCTTCCTGGCGCAGGCGCTGCACGCGGCGCAGGCAGGTCGGCGGCGAGATGCCCACCTCGGCGGCCAGGCGCTGGTTGGTCTGCGAGGCGTCGTTCTGGAGCGCGTCGAGCAGCTTGAGGTCGATGGCGTCGAGAGAGATTGATTCCATATGAGTTGAAATTATGGAATAAAACTCTATCTACAGGTTTGAGTGAAATAAAACTCCAAAACTGTGGAAATTTAGACGCCATATTTCTCGAAGGGCTCCCTACCATCGAGCCCTTCTGTTCTTCAAGACAAGGTACACCCCATGTGCGGCATCGTCGGCGCAGCCTCCCATCGCGACATCGTTCCGGTCCTGGTCCAGGGCCTTCAGCGGCTCGAATACCGCGGCTATGACTCCTGCGGCGTCGCGGTGCATGCGGGCGGCCTGAGCCGTGCGCGCACCACCTCGCGCGTGGCCGACCTGCTGACGCAGGTGCGCGACGACAAGGTCGAAGGCCTCACCGGCATCGCCCACACGCGCTGGGCCACCCACGGCGCACCGGCCGTGCACAACGCGCACCCCCACTTCAGCCACGGCGTCGGCGCCGACGCGCCCGCCGCGCGCCCGGGCCGCATCGCGCTCGTGCACAACGGCATCATCGAGAACCACGAGCCGCTGCGCGCCGCGCTCGAGGCCAAGGGCTACGTGTTCGAGAGCCAGACCGACACCGAGGTCATCGCCCACCTCGTCGACAGCCTCTACAACGGCGACCTGTTCGAAGCCGTCAAGGCCGCCGTGCTGCAGCTGCACGGCGCCTACGCCATCGCCGTCATCTGCCGCGACGAACCGCAGCGCGTGATCGGCGCGCGCGCCGGCTCGCCGCTGATCCTGGGCGCCGGCAAGGACGGCACCGAGAACTTCCTGGCCAGCGACGCGATGGCACTGGCCGGCGTGACCGACCAGATCGTGTACCTCGAAGAAGGCGACGTGGTCGACCTGCAGCCGGGCAAGTACTGGATCGTCGACAAGAACCACAAGCCCGTCACGCGCACCGTGCGCACCGTGCACGCCCACAGCGGCGCGGCCGAGCTGGGCCCGTACCGCCACTACATGCAGAAGGAAATCTTCGAGCAGCCGCGCGCCATCGGCGACACGCTCGAAGGCGTGGAAGGCATCGTGCCCGAGCTGTTCGACGGCATCGGCCAGGACGGCGCCACGGGTGCGAGCGCGCACCGCGTGTTCCAGGACATCGACAAGATCCTCATCCTGGCCTGCGGCACCAGCTACTACAGCGGCTGCACCGCCAAGTACTGGCTCGAGAGCATCGCGAAGATCTCCACCCAGGTCGAGATCGCCAGCGAGTACCGCTACCGCGACTCCGTGCCCGACCCCAAGACGCTGGTCGTCACCATCAGCCAGTCGGGCGAAACCGCCGACACGCTGGCCGCGCTCAAGCACGCGCGCTCGCTGGGCATGGAGCAGACGCTGACCATCTGCAACGTCGCCACCAGCGCCATGGTGCGCGAGTGCAAGCTGGCCTACATCACGCGCGCCGGCGTCGAAATCGGCGTGGCCTCGACCAAGGCCTTCACCACCCAGCTCGCGGGCCTGTTTCTGCTCACGCTGGCCATCGCGCAGTCCAAGGACCGCCTGAGCGCGCTCGACGAAGCGCGCTACCTGAAGGAAATGCGCCACCTGCCCGTCGCGCTGCAGTCGGTGCTCGCGCTCGAGCCGCAGATCATCGGCTGGGCCGAAGACTTCGCGCGCAAGGACAACGCCCTGTTCCTGGGCCGCGGCCTGCACTACCCGATCGCGCTCGAAGGCGCGCTCAAGCTCAAGGAAGTGACCTACATCCACGCCGAGGCCTACGCCGCCGGCGAACTCAAGCACGGCCCGCTCGCGCTCGTCACCAGCGAGATGCCCGTGGTCGCCGTGGCGCCGAACGACGCGCTGCTCGAAAAGCTCAAGAGCAACCTGCAGGAAGTGCGCGCCCGCGGCGGCGTGCTCTACGTGCTGGCCGACGGCGACACGCAGATCGCGAGCGGCGAAGGCCTGCACGTGATCCGCATGCCCGAGCACTACGGCGCGCTGTCGCCGCTGCTGCACGTGGTGCCGCTGCAGCTGCTGGCGTATCACACGGCGTGTGCGCGCGGGACGGATGTGGACAAGCCGCGGAATCTGGCGAAGAGTGTGACGGTGGAGTGAGGGGCGAAAAAGGCTACTTCGCGTAGTCTTTCCCAGGCGTCGATGCCCGATTGATGTCGGCGTCCCGCAGCGTGAAGTTGCGTTGAACGATCTTCATGCCTTCTTCCCACTGCGAGGGCGCGTTCTGGGATGCGGCAGTGCATGCGAGCAGCTGCGCGCCGATCGACACGGGATGCAGGTCATCGATCTGCGCAGCGGCCAGATCGTGGGGGCGGCGGTCTGCCTTGCCGTGCTTGCCGCCGTCCTGCCCACGGTAGGTGTAGAAGCGCACGATGTCTCCCTTGTTCAGGACACCGGGTGTGCCGTCCTTGAACGGGTCGTTGGCCCGTTCCACGTGGCTTGACGAGTACGAGTCCTGCACGGTGTGAAACAACGCGCCCAGCGCGATCTGGCGCACGAGCTGCGGGTCGCCGTCGTCCAGGCCTGTGAACAACAGGGCGACGGTGCGTGGGCCGTCGCTACCGAATGCGAGACTGAAGTCGTGCTGCATCTGCGTGCTGAGCAGTGCGCGCACATCTTTCAGCTTTGTACCCGGCGGGATGGATCCGTCGGCCACCCGAAGGGCGAACTCAGCCCACATCAGGATGCGCTTGCGCGTCTCCCTCGCCGTCAGTGGCTTGGGATCGTTGCGGGCCGAAGGTGCCATGGCATGCAGGAACTGGTGCTCGTGGAAGTGGCTCGCATAGTTCGAGTTGTTGTATTCCATGTAGTTGTTCCCCGTCATCCAGAGAGCCCAGCTCACCCTGGACACGGCCTCGTGGGTCATGTGGCAAGGGTCGTCGTTCCAACGAACACCCGACTGCATCGGCTTGAGCACGTCGGCGAAGGCCTGGTTGCCTCCGAACATGCCTATCACCGAGCACGCTTTGGAAACTGCCCCCTTGTGGCAGCACAGGCCATGGCTGAGCCGGGGTTGCGCCGCTTGCCGGACGAAGGCCTCGACCTTCTCGCGACTGGTGGTGCATTGCATGCGGTCGGCGTTCGCTGCCGCCATCTCGATGGAGGCCTGGGTCATGTCCTCGTGGATGGGGTCGCCGAACTGGAGTTGGTGAGGCTCTTCGTCGAGCTTGGCGTTCAGGTTGCCCGGTGCCTTTGCGCGAAGCTCATCGAGCTGGCCCTGGAAGCCCATCTTGAATGCGTGCGCCTGCAAAGCGCAGAGCGCGAGGGTGCACGCGATCAGCGCACGCTCTGTCGTTCTTCCCATATGAACCTCCCTGTGTTGATGGAAGCTCAACATCGCAGACGGCTTTTGCGCCCGCAATCAGATAAACGTGTGACGCGACCGCGTTGCGCGGGTCCAGCGTTCGCAGAGCAGGACCGCGCGGCCTTCATGGACAAACGGTAATGAAGCGCAGGCTTTTCCCGCTTCCACCTGGGCTAGGATTCATGTCGCAGCCCCTGCATCCCAGGGGCACAACCTGAGTCCAAGCGCACCGCCATCCATGGGTATTTCTTGCCGTGGCCGCACCGACTGACGTGCTCGGCCCCACCGTCATCTGGAACTGCCTCATCGTCGAGGACGACGCCGACAACGCGCGCTACATCGCCGAAGGCTTCCGCTCGCTCGGCCATGTGGCGGTGATCAGCCGCGACGGCGCCGATGCGTTCGCGCGCGCCACGGGTGAGACGTGGGACCTCGTCATCCTCGACCGCATGCTGCCGAACGACGTGGACGGCCTGTCGATCCTCACCACGATGCGCGCCCTCGGCAAGAAGACGCCGGTGCTGGTGCTCAGCGCATTGAGCGCGCTCGACGAGCGCGTGCGTGGGCTCAAGGCCGGCGGCGACGACTACCTGGCCAAGCCCTTCGCCTTCTCCGAACTCGCGGCGCGCGCCGAGGCGCTGGTGCGCCGCTCGCGCAGCGGGCCCGAGATCCGCACGCTGCAGCTGGCCGACCTCACGCTCGACCTGGCGCGCCGCCACGTGGAGCGCGGCGGCCGGCCCATCGCGCTGCAGCCGCGCGAGTTCAGGCTGCTGGCCTATCTCATGATGCATCCGGGCCAGGTGGTCACGCGCACCATGCTGCTCGAGGCCGTGTGGGACTACCAGTTCGACCCGCAGACCAACGTGATCGACGTGCAGGTGAGCCGTCTGCGCGGCAAGCTCGATGCGGGCGGCGCGCCGACGCTGATCCACACCGTGCGCGGCGTGGGCTACACGCTGGCCGCGCCGCAATGACCCGGGCCCTGCGCCAGCTGTGGCGCTCGGTCGGCTTCCGGCTCGCCTTCTACTACGGACTGCTCGTCGCGATCACCATGCTGGCCGCGTTGGCCATCGTCTACATGCAGACCGTCGGCGTGCTGCAGCAACGCATGGTGCGGCAGGTGGCCGCCAGCATGCAGCAGCTGGTGGTGCGCTACGAAGCGCGCGGCGCCGAAGGCGTGGCGGGCGAGATCGCCCATGCGCTTTCCGACGGCCGCAACTCCGACAACGAGATCTACCTGCTCACCGACCGCGAAGGCCACAAGCGCGCGGGCAACCTCGACCAGATGCCCTCGCTGGCGCCCGACGCCGGCGACGGCGTGCACCGCCGTGTGGTGCGCGCGGGCCAGACCGTCATCGCCTACCTCGTGATGCGCCCGCTGCCCGACGGCGGCATGCTCGTGGTGGGGAACGACCTGCGCGACCAGGAGTCGATCGAATCGCTGGTGGCCAGCGCCAGCGCGGCGGCGGGCATCGTGGCGGTGCTGCTGCTCATCGGTGGCACCTTCGTCTTTCGCCAGGAGCTGGAGCGCAGCGTGGGCGCGGTGCGGCGCACGGCCGCGCGCATCGCGGCGGGCGAGTTGCAGGAGCGCGTGGCGCCCTCGGGCCAGGAAGACGAGTTCGCGCTGCTGGAAGGCGACATCAACGCGATGCTCGACCGCATCCAGTCGCTGATGGACGGCGTGCGCCATGTGTCCAACACCATCGCGCACGACCTGCGCACGCCGCTCACGCGCGTGCTGGTGCGCCTGCGTGCGGTAGAGGCGGGGCTCGGCGACGCCCACCATCCGCAGCGCGAGCCCGTGGCCACCGCCATCCGCGAGCTCGAGGAGCTGGCGGTGATGTTCGAGAAGCTGCTGCAGATCGCCGAGGTCGAGGCCGGCGCGCGGCGCCAGCAGTTCGCGCCGGTGGCGCTGCACGTCATCGCCGACGACGTGGCGGAGCTGTACGAGGCGGTGGCCGAGGTGCGGGGCATCGCGCTGCTGCGCGAGCCGGCCGACCGCGCCATCGCGCTCGGTGACCGCGACCTGCTCGCGGGCGCTGCGGTCAACCTGCTCGACAACGCGCTGAAGTACGGCGGGGCCGGCGCCACCGTGCGCATCGGCACGCACACGGTCGACGGGCGTGCGCAGCTGTTCGTGCAGGACGACGGCCCCGGCATTCCGAGCGCCGAGTACGAGCGCCTGGGCGTGCGCTTTCACCGGCTGGACCACAGCACGCCGGGCCACGGCCTGGGGCTCGCGAGCGTGCAGGCGGTGGTGGCGCTGCATGGCGGGCGCCTGCAGTTCGGCGATGCCCGCCCGGGCCTGCGCGCCTGCATCGACCTGCCGACGGCGGACGGCTGAGCGGCGCCTTCACCGTCTTCTTGCGCCTCGAACATTGCCGAATGGCAATGCTTTGTTCATACACACCGCCGCGCTGAATTCCTAGGATCGCTGACGCACATCCTGTGCCGATCAACGCAGTTCCAGGAGACATCAACGGTGAGAATCAAGAGTCAGAGAGACTTCTGCTCGGGCGTGCTTTTCAGCGCCTTCGGCGTGGCCTTCGCATGGGGCGCCACGACCTACAACGTGGGCACCGGCGCCCGCATGGGCCCCGGCTACTTTCCGCTCATCGTGGGCATCCTCATCGCGTGCATGGGCGTGCTGATCACGTTCAAGGCCCTCACGGTCGAGACCGGCGACGGCGAGCCCGTGGGCCGCATCGCATGGAAGCCGCTGCTGTTCATCATCGGCGCCAACCTGATCTTCGGCGTGCTGCTCGGCGGCCTGCCGAGCATTGGCCTGCCGTCGATGGGGCTCATCGTCGCGATCTACGCACTGACCTTCATCGCGAGCCTGGCGGGCGACAGCTTCGGCTGTAAGGGCGTGACCCTGCTGGCGACCGTGCTCGCGCTCGGCAGCTACCTGGCCTTCGTGGTGGCGCTGAAGCTGCAGTTCCAGGTGTGGCCCACCTTCATCGCCGGCTGACCCGCGCAGAACAACAAGAAATCCAAGAGAACAATGGACCTGATTACCAACCTCTCGATCGGCTTCGGCGTGGCCTTCACCGCGCAGAACCTTGTCTATGCCTTCGTCGGCTGCCTGCTGGGCACGCTGATCGGCGTGCTGCCGGGCATCGGCCCCGTGGCCACCATCGCGATGCTGCTGCCCGCCACCTACGCGCTGCCGCCCGTGTCGGCGCTGATCATGCTGGCCGGTATCTATTACGGCGCGCAATACGGCGGCTCGACCACCGCGATCCTGGTGAACCTGCCGGGCGAATCGTCGTCGGTGGTGACCGTGATCGACGGCTACCAGATGGCGCGCAAGGGCAGGGCCGGGCCGGCGCTCGCCGCGGCGGGCCTGGGCTCGTTCTTCGCGGGCTGCGTCGGCACCTTGATCCTTGCGGCCTTCGCGCCGCCGCTGACCGAGCTGGCCTTCAAGTTCGGCCCGGCCGAATACTTCTCGCTGATGATCCTGGGCCTGATCGGCGCGGTGGTGCTGGCCTCGGGCTCGCTGCTCAAGGCAATCACGATGATCCTGCTCGGACTGGCGCTGGGCCTCGTGGGCACCGACGTGAACTCGGGCGTGGCGCGCTACAGCTTCGACATTCCCGAGCTCACCGACGGCATCGGCTTCATCGCGATCGCGATGGGCGTGTTCGGCTACGGCGAGATCATCGCCAACCTGGCCGTGCCCGAGCATGAGCGCGAGGTGTTCACCGCCAAGGTCAAGGGCCTGTGGCCCACCAAGGAAGACTTCCGGCGCATGACGCCCGCCGTGCTGCGCGGCACCGCGCTGGGCTCTGCCCTGGGCATCCTGCCGGGCGGCGGCGCACTGCTGTCGGCCTTCGCGGCCTACACGATCGAGAAGCGCATCAAGCTCAAGCAGGGCGAGGTGCCCTTCGGCAAGGGCAACATCCGCGGCGTGGCGGGGCCGGAGTCGGCCAACAACGCCGGCGCGCAGACCTCGTTCATTCCGCTGCTGACGCTGGGCATTCCGCCCAACGCCGTGATGGCGCTGATGGTCGGTGCGATGACCATCCACAACATCCAGCCGGGCCCGCAGGTCATGACCAGCAACCCGGAACTCTTCTGGGGCCTGATCGCCTCGATGTGGATCGGCAACCTGATGCTCATCGTGCTGAACCTGCCGATGATCGGCATCTGGATCAAGCTGCTGACCATTCCCTACAAATGGCTCTTCCCGTCGATCGTGCTGTTCTGCGCGGTGGGCGTGTACTCCGAGAACAACAACACCTTCGACGTGTGGATGGTCGCGATCTTCGGCATCGTGGGCTACCTGTTCCTCAAGCTCAAGTGCGAGCCCGCGCCGCTGCTGCTGGGCTTCATCCTCGGGCCGATGATGGAAGAGAACCTGCGCCGCGCGCTGCTGCTGTCGCGCGGCGACTGGAGCGTGTTCGTCATGCGTCCGCTGTCGGCGGGGCTGCTGGCCGCGGCGGCGCTGCTGCTCATCGTGGTGCTGCTGCCTTCGGTGAAGGCCAAGCGCGAAGAGGCTTTCGTCGAGGAGTGACGCGGCGCGTCACCCGCCGAACAAGCGCCGCATCCAGCCCATCTTGACCTGCCCCGCGGCGCCGCCTTGCTGCACAGCCTTGCGCACCTGCGCGTGCACCAGCACTTCCGCCGACGAATCCGTGGTGTGCAGGTGCGCCTTCACGGTCGGCACGTACGCGCCGTCTTCATGGCGGATGTGGTTGAACAGCCAGCGCGAGAGCATGTCGTGCAGCTCGGCCAGCACCTCTTCGCCGTGCTCGAAGCGCGTGCGGAACTCGGTGACGCGGCGCACGAAGATCTCGTGCACCTTCCGGTGCGGGCCCGTGAAGGGGTAGCCCGCATCCTCGATCATGGCCTCCTCGAACGCGAAGTGCGAGGCGGTGTAGTCGATGGTCTCCTCGATGATCCGGCCCACGACCTGGCGGTCGTTCGTGCGGCGGGCGTCGTCCAGCGCATTGATGTACTGCACGATGCGCTGGTGCTGCGTGTCGATCTCATGGATCCCCGTATTGAGCTCGGTCTTCCATACAAGGTGGGCCATGGTCTTCAGAACTTTGCAGGTGGATGTAAAAGTCCAGTATCGGCAGCCGAAAGCGGCGCGCGGTTGATCTGAATCAAGCGCGTCGGTGCGGTGAAAGAGAAAGAAAGACAATCGGCCCGTGACGCCCGCCGAAGACCCCCAGAACCCGCCCGCTGCCGTGGAGCCCCGGCCGTTGCCGCTGCTCGTGCGTTGGCTGCTGATGGTCTTTGCCGCGCTGTGCCTCGTGCTGGCCGCCATCGGTGTGGTCGCACCGGGCATGCCGACCACGGTCTTCGTGCTGATGGCCGCATGGGCCGCGGCGCGCAGTTCGCCGCGGCTGCACCGCTGGTTGCTGAATCACCGGCTCTTCGGTCCGCTGCTGCGCAACTGGGAGAACGGCCGCACGGTGAGCCGGCGCGCCAAGTGGAGCGCCACCGCGGCGATGGCGTTTTGCGCGGTGGTGATCGTGTTGACGGCGCACAAGCCGTGGCTTGCGGGCGTCGCCATCGGCTCGATGGCGGTCGTGCTGGCGTGGCTGTGGCGGCGGCCGGAGCCGCCGCAGGGCGGCTGATCAGCCCTTGGCCAGCTCGGCGCAGATCGCCGGGTTCCAGTGGAAACTGCGCGCCTTGTAGGCCGTGTCGAAGATCACCTTGTAGCGGCAGCTCGTCGCACCGCCGCCCGAGCGGAAGTGAAAGACGTAGTCCCACTCGCGCACGGCCGCCATGCCTTCGTCGAAGTGCGGGCGGCCGATGAGCGCGTACAGCTGGTCCTTGGTGGCGCCGGGGCCGATGGCGCGCAGGTTCTCGCGGTTCGGAAAGCTGCCTTCGGTCTGCCAGGTCTGCTGCTGGTCGGCGCCGGGCCAGACGAGTTCGGTGGCCTTGCCGTCGCTGTCGAGGCCGCGGCTCACGTACGAGGTGCAGCCGGCGAGCGTGAGCAGGGCCAGCAGCGCGGCGGTGGGCAGAAAAGAGGTGCGTGTCATGAAGGAAGAATGCGTGGGGCCTGGAGCGATGGCGGTTCTGGGGTTCATGCGGCTCACCACTGGTAGCCCGCGCCGGCCGAGACGCCGACGTTGCCGCGCGAGTTGGCCGAGCCGGTGAACTTCATCACCCACTTGCCGTTGTCCGAGATGCTCGAGAAGCCGACCGCGAGCGCGCTCTGCCCCTCGTAGCCGGCGATGCCGGCCGCGATCATGTTCTTGCCCGGCATGTAGGCCTGCGGCATGCCCGCCATGGCCATCGCACCGGCGGTGCCGGCGTTGGCGTCGCGCTGGTTCACGCGGATGGCGTCGCGCCACTGCGCACTCTGTGCGTTCAGCTGGTTGACGTTCACGGCGTCGGTGCCGGCCACGCCGGGCGCCACGTTGGACACGGTGGTGCCGTTGGGTGCCTGTCCGTTGCCCAGCACGATCTGGTTGTGGTTCACGCTGCCGTCCACGTTGGTCACGTAGTTGACCGCGCCGGCCTGCACGGCCTGCAGCTGGCGCACGTTGACCGCGTCGGTCGCCTGCGTGCCGCCCGCCACGTTCGTGATCTGCCGCTCGCCGCCCGCGCTGCCGACCGAGACCGCACCCTGCGTGGAGCCCACGGCGACGTTCGAGAAGCGCTCTTGCTGGCCATTCATGCCCGCGCGGTCGGCGGTGGCGCCAGCGCCCAACGCCACGCCATTGACGGCGCTCGCTGTCGCGCCGGTGCCGATGGCCACGGCGGACGCGGCCGATGCGGTGCTCTGGCGGCCCACGGCCACGGCCGACTCGGCGCCCGCGGTGGCGCGGTCGCCCACGGCCACGGCGCTGTCGGCCAGCGCCTGCGTGTTCGCGCCCAGCGCGGCGGCGTTGATGCCGTCGGCGATCGCCTTGTCGCCGGCCGCCAGGCTGCTCTTCTTGCGCGCCTGCGTGTTGGCGCCGAGCGCGGTCGAATTGATGTCGCTCGCGGTGGCGCGGTCGCCCACTGCGACGCTGCTGGTGGCCACGGCCGTGCTGTTGGCGCCGATGGCGGTGGCGTTGGTGCCGAAGGCCTGGGCCACGTTGCCCACGGCCGTGCTGCTGACGCCCGCGGCCACGGTGGTGGAGCCGATGGCGGTGGCGTAGGTTTCGGTGGCGCGCGCGTCGGAGCCCGCCGCCACGCTGCCGAAGCCGGTGGCCTTGGCGGCCGTGCCGCCGAGCAGCAGCGCGTCGCCGCCGAGGTTGCCGCTCACCATCCCTTGCAAGGCCGCGGCATCGGGGCCGCCGTTCACGGGGTCGGTCGGCACGCCGGTGATGAGCGCGAAGCCGCCGCTGCCGTTGGGCACCTGGCAGGCCCACGTGGGACCGGCGCCGCCCGAACTGCAGACCGCGCCCGAGCCGGTGGTGTAGCTGGTGCCGCCCAGGCTCACATCGGCCCAGGCCGACGGGCCGGCGAGGCCGGCGGCCAGTGCGAGCACGGCGCCCGCGATGCCTCGGGTTTTCTTCTTGCAGACGAATGCGGCGCGCGCACCGCCCCCCACGTGCTGTGTGACGTGTTCCATGGTTCTCTCTTCTCCCTGAGATGGCGCCTGATGGCGCGCTTGATGTGTGACGCTTCGACTGTATGAACCGGAGGGCGCGTGAACCTAGGACCTAATTCACAATAAATGTGAAGGTACCGAAAGCAAATGTTGCTTTCCATCGCGCATTCACACTTCAGGAGATCGCATGAAACCCCAGCCCATCGAGCACGCCGCCGCTTCCGACGAGGTCCGCGCGGTGTTCGACGACATCAAGGCGTCGCGCAACGTGCCCGACGTCAACAATTTCTGGAAGTACCTGGCCAACGACCCGGCCACGCTGAAGCGCACCTGGGCCAGCCTCAAGGAGGTGATGGCGCCGGGCGCGCTCGACCCGGTGGTCAAGGAAATGATCTATCTGGCGGTGAGCGTCACCAACAACTGCGGCTACTGCATCGCGAGCCACCACGCGGGCGCGGAGAAGGCCGGCATGACGCCGGCCATGTTCGCCGAGCTGATGGCCGTGGTCGGCATGGCGAACGAGACGAACCGGCTGGTCAACGGCTACCGCGTGCCGATCGATCCAGCCTTCGATCGCTAAACCGGCTCAGCCGATCGTCATCAGGCTCGCATTGCCGCCGGCCGCGGCCGTGTTGACGCTCAGCGCGCGCTCCAGCACCAGGCTTTCGAGCGGAATGTCCGTATCGCCGGGCGCGAAGCCGCGCACGCCGACGATGGGGCCGGGCCGCGCCGCCACCTGCTGCAGCACGCCGGCAAGGTGGCCGGCGTCGCCGTGGTGCAGCACGGCATCGAAGACCACGGTGGGTGCGCGCCAGTCGTTGGCGAGCACGACCGCGTGGCGCGCTTCGTCGGGCAGCGCGGCCAGCAGCGCGTGCGCGCCGGGCGCATCGGCCGGCCAGATGGCGGTGCTGCCGACCGACAGCACGGCCGCCAGTTGCACGAGCCGGTCGGCTTCCGCATCGGCGAGGCACAGCACGGCCTCGCGCGGCTGCAGCGTGTAGACGTTGCGCTCGCCGGTCGGGCCGGCCAGCGTGCGTGCACGGCCGACGTGCGCCAGGCCGGCGAAGCGGCGGCACTGCGCGGCCAGCGCGTCGCGGCCCGTGTCGCGCGCCCAGCCTTCGAGCGCCGCGAGGCCGGCCGATGGTGAGACGGGTGCGTCGTCCGCCACGGCGCGCGCCAGCACGTCGTCGGGCCGCGCCGACAGCAGGCGCGCCATGTACAGCGGCCCGCCGGCCTTCGGCCCGGTGCCCGACAGCCCTTCGCCGCCGAAGGGCTGCACGCCCACCACCGCGCCGACCATGTTGCGGTTCACGTAGACGTTGCCCGCCTGCGCCTGCGCCACCACCTGCGCAATGGTCTCGTCGATGCGCGTGTGCACGCCCAGCGTGAGGCCGTAGCCGCTGCCGTTGATCTGGCCGATGAGCGCGCCCAGGTCGCGGCGGCGGTAGCGCAGCACGTGCAGCACGGGGCCGAACACCTCGCGCTGCAGCTCGCCCAGGTGTTCCAGCTCGACCAGCGTGGGCAGCACAAAGGTGCCGTGGCGCGTGTCGTGGCCGAACTCGCGGCCCTGGCGGAACACGCGCCGGCCGCGCCCGCGCATGCCGGCGATGTGGCGCTCGATGCCATCGCGCGCCTCGTCGTCGATGACGGGGCCCACGTCCACCGCGAGCCGCGCGGGGTTGCCGATGCAGCTCTCGGCCATCGCGCCCTGCAGCATCGCGACGAGGCGGTCGGCCGCTTCCTCCTGCACGCACAGCACGCGCAGCGCCGAGCAGCGCTGGCCCGCGCTGTCGAAGGCCGAGGCCATCACGTCGGCCACCACCTGCTCCACCAGCGCGGACGAGTCCACGATCATCGCGTTCTGCCCGCCGGTCTCGGCGATCAGCGGCACCGGCGCACCGTGCGCGCCGAGGCGGGTAGCCAGCGTCTTCTGCAGCAGGCGCGCGACCTCGGTCGAGCCCGTGAACATCACGCCCTGCACGCGCGCGTCGCCCACCAGCGCGGCGCCGACGGTCTCGCCGCGCCCCGGCAGCAGCTGCACCGCCGCGCGCGGCACGCCCGCTTCCCACAGCACGCGCACCGCTTCGGCCGCGACCAGCGGCGTCTGTTCGGCCGGCTTGGCCAGCACGGGGTTGCCGGCCGCGAGCGCCGCGGCCACCTGGCCGGTGAAGATCGCGAGCGGAAAATTCCACGGGCTGATGCACACCACCGGCCCGAGCGGGCGGTGCGTGGCGTTGGCGAAATCGGTGCGAGCCTGCGCCGCGTAGTAGCGCAGGAAGTCGACCGCCTCGCGCACCTCGGCGATGGCGTTGGCGCCGCTCTTGCCGGCCTCGCGCATCAAGAGGCCGAGCAGGCGCGGCTGCCGCGCTTCGAGCGATGCGGCAGCGCGCTCGAGCGCGGCGGCGCGTTCGGCGGGCGGCGTGGCGGCCCATGTGGCGGCGACGGCTTCGGCCTGCGCGATGGCCGAGGCCACGTCGCCCGGCACCGCGTCCTGCACCTGGCCGACGAGGTCGCGGCGGTCGGCGGGGTTGCGCACCTCGGCCCAGGTGCGGCCGGCTTCGTCTTCGGCGCGTGGCGCAGCGAGCATCGGCGTCGCGCGCCACGGCTCGCTCGCGCTGGCCTGCAGCGTGGCGGCGAGCGCATGCAACGTGGCTTCGCTCGCGAGGTCCAGGCCCTGCGAGTTCGCGCGCTGCGCGCCGTAGAGCGCGGCCGGCAGCGGAATGGCTGCGTGCGGCAGGCCCATCGCGCCTTCCCGCTCGGCCATGCGCTCGACGGTCGCGACCGGGTCTTCCACCAGCGTGTCGAGCGGAATCGACGCATCGGCGATGCGGTTCACGAACGAGGTGTTGGCGCCGTTCTCCAGCAGCCGCCGCACCAGGTAGGCCAGCAGCGTCTCGTGCGTGCCCACCGGCGCGTAGATGCGGCAGGGCCGCCCGAGCGGGCCCACCACCTGCTCGTACAGCGGCTCGCCCATGCCGTGCAGGCACTGGAATTCGTACTGGCCCGGCGTGTAGCGCGACGGGTCGGCCATCGTGTAGATCGCGGCCAGCGTGTGGGCGTTGTGCGTGGCGAACTGCGGGTACACCGCGTCGGGCGCATCGAGCAGCCGGCGCGCGCATGCGAGGTACGACACGTCGGTGTAGGCCTTGCGCGTGTAGACCGGGTAGCCCGCGAGACCGTCGAGCTGCGCGCGCTTGATCTCGCTGTCCCAGTAGGCGCCTTTCACGAGGCGCACCATGAGCCGGTGGCCGCTGCGGCGCGCGAGGTCGATCACCCAGTCGATGACGAAGGGGCAGCGCTTCTGGTAGCCCTGCACCACGAAGCCGATGCCCTGCCAGCCCGCCAGCGCGGGCTCGAAGCACAGGCGCTCCAGCAGGTCGAGCGAGAGCTCGAGCCGGTCGGCTTCTTCGGCGTCGATGTTCAGGCCGATGTCGTAGTGCAGCGCCAGCAGCGCCAGGTCGCGCAGCACCGGGTACAGCTCGGCCATCACGCGCGTGTACTGCGCGCGGCTGTAGCGCGGGTGCAGCGCCGACAGCTTGATCGAGATGCCCGGCCCGCCGTACACGCCGCGCCCGTTCGAGGCACGGCCGATGGCGTGGATGGCGTCTTCGTAGGCCGCGCGGTAGCGGCGCGCGTCGTCGGCCGTGAGCGCGGCCTCGCCGAGCATGTCGTACGAATAGCGAAAGCCCTGCGCTTCGAACGTGCGCGCATGCGCCAGCGCCTGGGCGATGGTTTCGCCGGTGACGAACTGCTCGCCCATCATGCGCATCGCCATGTCCACGCCCTTGCGGATCAGCGGCTCGCCGCCCTTGCCGATCAGCCGCGTGAGCGTGGCCGACAGGCCCGTCTCGCTGTGCGTGGCCACCAGCCTGCCCGTGAGCAGCAGGCCCCAGGTGGCGGCGTTGACGAACACCGAGGGGCTGTGCCCCGCGTGCGCCTGCCACTGGCCCTGCGCGATCTTGTCGCGGATGAGCGCGTCGCGCGTGTCGGCGTCGGGAATGCGCAGCAACGCCTCGGCCAGGCACATCAGCGCCACGCCTTCCTGCGACGACAGCGCGTACTCCTGCAGCAGGCCCTGCACGAGGCCCGAACGGCCGCCGCCATTTTTGCGCTGGCGCAGCTGGTGGGCGATGCGATGGGCCAGGGCGTGGGCTTCGGCGGCCTGGTCGGCCGGCAGCCGGGCCTGCGTGAGCAGCGGCTGCAGTGCCTCCGATTCGGGCGGCCGGCAGGCGGCCGTGATGCGGGCGCGCAGCGCGGACGGCGCGGCGGGGCCGTCGGCGAAGGTGACGAAGGTCGAGGGCAGGGGGGCGGGATCGTTGGCGCTCATGGTGCGTCGGTGGTGGTGATGTGTTGGATGATTTCAGCGATAGGCATGAATATTTCTCCAAAGAACGGTCACTTCGACGAGCAAATCTCTGCGGACTAGACGGCCCGATTCGACCTCGGGGTTGACTGAATTTCTATTTCATTGGATATTTCATCCAATATGAAAGAAGAATCAGCTTCGATCCCCAGTCTCAACGACCGCATCGCCCAGCGCGTGCGCGCCCTGCGCGCCGCGCGCGATCTCTCGCTCGACGCCCTGGCTACGCACTGCGGCGTCAGCCGCTCCATGATCTCTCTGATCGAGCGCGGCGAGAGCAGTCCGACGGCCGTGCTGCTCGAAAAACTCGCGACCGGCCTGGGCGTGCCGCTGGCCTCGCTGTTCGAGTCCGACGCGCCGGCCGCCAGCCCGGTGTCGCGCCGCGCCGACCAGCTCGAATGGCGCGATCCGCATTCGGGCTACCTGCGCCGCAACGTCTCGGCCGGCGGCGACGCCTCGCCGATCCAGATCGTCGAGGTGCTGTTTCCGCCCGGCGCGCGCGTGGCCTACGAAACCGGCGCGCGCGAGCCGCGCATCCACCAGCAGGTGTGGGTGCTCGAAGGCTGCATCGAACTCGCGGTCGGCGACCAGCAGCACCGGCTCGAAGCGGGCGACTGCCTCGCGCTCGTGCTCGACCAGCCGACGAGCTACTTCAACTCCACCCGCGAGACGGCGCGCTACGCGGTCGTCATCACCAGCGCGCCCTCCCACTCCAACCGGAAATGACCATGACTGCTGCCACCACCCCGCGCCTGCGCGCCCTGTCCACCGTCAGCGAGGCCGAGCTGAACGCGCTGGCCGACGTGCTCATCGATTGCGTCGACGGCGGCGCCTCGGTGAGCTTCATGCAGCCGCTCACGCCCGAGCGCGCGCGGGCCTTCTGGCGCCACGTGGCCGACGGCGTGGCGCGCGGCGAGCGCGAGCTGCTCGTGGCCGAGGACGACGCAGGCATCGTCGGCACCGTGCAGCTGGTGCTGGCGCAGCCCGAGAACCAGCCGCACCGCGGCGAGGTCGCGAAGATGCTGGTGCACCGCCGCGCGCGCCGACTCGGCCTCGGCGCGCAGCTGATGAAGGGCGCCGAACAGCGCGCGCGCGACCACGGCAAGACCCTGCTGGTGCTCGACACCTCCAGCCCCGACGCCGAGCGGCTGTACACCCGCTGCGGTTGGCAGCGCGTGGGCACCATCCCCGGCTACGCGCTGCTGCCCGACGGCACGCCGTGCGGCACCACCTACTTCTACCGCGCGCTCGGCGACTGACGGCCGTGCGGTCTACAGTCGGCCGGTCCGTTCATTTTCCGTCGCCATGAAACACCCCTTCGCCGAACTGATCGACCTGCACTGCGAGGAAGCCACCGCCGGCGCCAGCACCATGACGCTGGTCGTCGCGCCGCAGCACCTGAACCCGCACGAGGTCGTGCACGGCGCCGTGCTGTATGCGCTGGCCGACACCGGCATGGGCACGGCGCTGTACCCCACGCTCGAGGCGGGCGAGATCTGCGCCACCATCGAGATCAAGATGAACTACTTCAAGCCCGTGTTCGAAGGCCAGGTCGTCTGCAGGACCACGCTGCTCAACCGCGGGCGCACCGTCGCCAACCTGGAGTCGCGGCTGTACGTGGGCGAGGTGCTCGTGGGGATGGCGAACGGCAACTACGCGATCTTCCGGCGCAGCCGCGCCGAGGGCTGATGTTCATGGCGTGACGCCGCAGGTGCGCTGACCCGGCGCCGGCACGCGGACCGGCGCCACCGGCGTCGCCGCCCGCTTCGCTGCCGCCACATGCAGCAGCAGCGCCACCACCACCATCGCCACGCCGACGATTTCGTGGATGGCGGGCGGCTTGCCCAGCGCCACGCCCATCAGCAGCGCCGACACCGGCACGAAGTTCAGGAAGGCCGTGCCCGTGACCGCGCCGAGCGCGCGCACGCCGTGGTTGAAGGCCAGCACCGCGAGCGCCGACGGCACCAGCCCCACGTACAGCAGCACCTGCCACGACAGGCGCAGCCCCTGCGCGTCGGGCGCGGGCGACGCGCCCAGCGCGGTCATGCCCACCGCCACGGCCAGCAGCAGCGGCCACGAGGCCAGCACCGTGAGCGCGGTGTAGTCCACCGTGTCCAGCGTCGGGAAGCGCGCCGCGCCGCGCGTGTAGACGACCCAGCCCAGCGTGCCGACGAAGGCGATGGCATCGCCGAGCAGCGTGTCGTGCGACAGGCCTGCGCCACCGGACGACAGCAGCCCGGCCACCGTCGCCACGCCAGCCAGCGCCAGTGCGGCAGTCAGCAGCGTCGTGCGCGTCGGGCGCACGCCGTCGAGCCACCAGCGCAGCAGCTGCGTGGTGATCGGCGTGGTGGCGATCAGCACCGCGCCGTGCGAGGGCACCGAGTGCGAGAGCCCGACGAACAGCAGGATGCTGAACACGCCGAAGCCCGCAAAGCCGTGCAGCGCCAGCGGCACCGCGTGCTGCCGCAGCTTGTGCCAGCCGCCGCTGCCGCGCAGGCCCAGCAGCGCGGCGAACACCAGCGCCGACAGGGTGTAGCGGATGAGCGTGAGCCACACCGGCGCCACGTGCTGCAGCACGCCCTTGCCGACGAGGAACAGGCTGCCCCAACTGGCGGTGGCGAAGAGCAGGGCCGCGATGCCCGGCAGGCGTGAGGAAGGGGAGGACACGGGAAGACCTTTCAAGAAAACAGTGAGTGCGTGACCTAGAGGATGGGGACGCCCCGCCGCGAAGGCCATTCGTTTCTTTGGACCGGGGCTTCCGAAAAAGCGAACGGACGACCGCGCCGCACGCGCTCACAATCCGCGGTCATGGAGCTGTACCAACTGAAGACCTTCGTCGCCATCGCGAAGGAGGGCAACCTCACCCGCGCCGCCGAACGCGTGTTCACCAGCGCTCCGGCCGCCAGCGCGCAGCTCAAGGCGCTCGAAGACGAACTCGGCGTGCGCCTGTTCGAGCGCACGCCGCGCGGCATGTCGCCCACCGCGGCCGGCCGGCGCCTGCTCGAAGAGGCCGAGCGCACCCTGGCCTCGGCGATGCGCATGCAGTCGGCCGCCGACCAGCTGCGCGGCGCGGCGCAGGGCGTGGTGCGCTTCGGCACGGTGGTCGATCCGGTGGCGCTGCGCCTGGGCAGCGTGCTGGTCACGCTGGCGCAGCAGCACCCGCAGGTCACGCTGCAGCTCAAGCAGGGGCTGTCGTACGAAACCCTCGCGGCCGTGCAGCGCGGCGAACTCGACTGCGCCTACGTGCTCAGCGATGCCGAGCGGCTCGAAGGCTTCGAGCTGCGGCGCCTGGGCGTGGTCGACCTGGCCGTGGGCCTGCCGCTGGCCGTGGCGCAGGCGCACCCCGAGCTCACGCTCGAGCAGCTCACCGACCTGACCTGGGTCGGCACGCCGCCCTCGTGCATCCTGCGCGCGCACCTCGAAAAGCTGTTCGCCTCGGCCGGGCGCGACTACCGCCAGGGCGTCACCGCCGACGGCGAGAGCGCCATCCGCAGCATGGTCGCCAGCGGCATGGGCGCGGGCCTGATGCGGCTGGACCAGGCCGAGCAGGGCGAGCGCCAGGGCGAACTGAAGATCTGGAACGGTTGGCGCTCACACACCTGGCTGTGCTGGATCGCGCCGGCCGGCGGCCAGCGCTCCGCGGCGGTCGAGGCCGTGCGCGGCGCGGTGTTCGACGCCTGGGCCTGATCCGGGTCTGACGCCGCCCCGGATTTCCGCAGTGGCAGGCCGCGCCGTGGCCTGTCATCATTCGCGGCGCATGACTCACCAAGCTCCCGTTCTCCTCGCCGATCTGTTGAACCGCGCCAGGCAGGCCCTGGCCACCCCGGACGGGGCGCTGCCCCCGGCCCCGCCCGCCACCGATGAGGCCGGCTGCGTGGTGTTCCTCGCGATGGGCGAGGGCGAAAGCCGCGCCCGCGTCGTCATGGGTCGCGGCCCCGACACCGAGGCCGCCTGGCAGGCCGCCGCCGAGGCGCTGGCCGTGAAGGCGAAGCGTGCCGAGCGACCGGCGCAGCGGCTGCGCGCGGAGATCGTCGAGCACGCCACGCCCATGACCTGGGGCGAACTGAAGGCGCGGCTGGCGCAGACCAAGCGCAACTACTTCAACGAAGGCATCGCGCTCGACGCGCGCTTCGAGACCGCGCTGCTCGCGCAGGAGATGCACGGCAGCGCCGTGCTCTACAACGGCACGGTCGACCACGCGGAGCCCAACAACGGCAACCTGCGCACGCACACGAAACGCCGCTTCGGCGACGAGCACGACTTTCCCACCGACGACGCCACGCCCGTGTGGTGCTTCACCACGCGCGCCGTGTACGTCGACGCCGACGGCGCCTGGCCGCTCACGGCCGAAGGACAAGCCGCGGGCTTTCGCACGCTCACCGACTGGAACGCGGCGCAGGTGCGCACGCTGGTCGACTCGGCGAGCGATTACCTGGCCGAACAGGTCAAGCCCACGGGCGAGTTCCACTACGGCTGGTTTCCCTGCTTCGACCGCGCGATTCCCACCTACAACACGCTGCGCCACGCCAGCTCCACCTACGCCATGCTCGAAGGCTGGGAGCTCACGCGCAGCGACGTGCAGAAGGCCGCCATCGACCGCGCGCTGGCCTTCCTGAGCCAGCGGCTGATCCGCCGCGCCACGCTGGCCGACGGCACGCAGGCCGCGTTCCTGGTCGACATCGGCAACGAGATCAAGCTCGGCGGCAACGCCGTGTGCCTGCTGGCGCTGGTGAAGTACACCGAGCTCACCGGCGATGCGCAGTACCAGCCGCTGATGGAGCAGCTGGCGCTGGGCATCCGCTCCATGCAGGACCCCGAGACCGGGCGCTTCGTGCACGTGCTCAACCACCCGGAGCTCGACGTGAAGGAGCCCTACCGCATCATCTATTACGACGGCGAAGCGGCCTTCGGGCTGATGCGGCTGTACGGCCTCACGCGCGACGCGCGCTGGCTCGCGGTGGTCGAGAAGGCCTTCGAGCACTTCATCGCCGCGGGTCACTGGCGCGCGCACGACCACTGGCTGAGCTACTGCGTCAACGAACTCACGCGCTTCAAGCCCGAGACGCGCTACTACCAGTTCGGCCTGCAGAACATGGCGGGCCACCTGGACTTCGTGCTGGAGCGCATCACCACCTTCCCCACGCTGCTCGAGCTGATGATGGCCGCGCGCGAGATGGTGCTGCGGCTCGAAGCCGACCCTGCCCTGCGCCCGCTGCTCGCGGGGCTGGATCGCCACAAGTTCGACCGCGCGCTGGAGCACCGCGCGCGCTACCTCGCCAACGGCCACTTCTGGCCCGAGCTGGCGATGTTCTTCCGCCATCCTGACCGCATCGCGGGCTCGTTCTTCATCAAGCACCACAGCTTCCGCGTGCGCATCGACGACGTGGAGCACTACCTGTCGGGCTACGTGGCCTACCACCGCCTGCTCGAGGCGCGCGAGGCGCAGCAGCAGAGCGCGCAACTCACGCAGGCCACGGCCGAACCGGCCGCGCCGCGCGGTGCCGAGGGCATCGTGCTGTGGGGCGGCGACGTCAACCTGGGCCGGCGTCAGCACTACCGCATGCACGACCTCGGCGGCCCCGCCCGCATGCTCGGCGACATCGCCGCGCTGCGCGAGGCCGACCTGCGCATCGTGAACCTCGAATGCGTGGTCGCCACCACGGGCGAGCAGGGCGTCGAGAAGGACGAGGGCGGCCCTTATTACTACCGCGCGCGGCCCGAGATGCTCGCGGTGCTGACCGAGGCCGGCATCGACATGGTCGCCACGGCCAACAACCACAGCGGCGACTACGGCCCCGAGGCGCTGCTGGAGCAGCACGGATTGCTGAACGCCGCCGCCATCGCGTTCGCTGGCACCGGGCCTGATCTCGACTCGGCACTGAGCCCCGCCTTCCGCCAGGCCGGTGGGCTGCGCGTCGCGCTGTTCTCGCTCGATGCCACGCAGCCGCGCTTCGCCGCCACCGCGCAGCGCCCCGGCGCGGCCTGGTTGTCGCTCGATGACCCGGCGGCCTGGCGCGCCACGCTCGCGCCGCGCATCGCCGCTGCACGCCATGAAGCCGACGTGGTGCTGGTGGCGGTGCACTGGGGCGAGAACCTGGAAACCGCGCCCTCGCGCGCCGAGATCGCCGTCGGCCATGCCATCGTCGAAGCCGGCGCCGACGCGGTGCTGGGCACCTCGGCCCACGTGCTGCAGGGCATCGAGGTCCATCAGGGCCGGCCGATCCTGCACGATGCGGGCGACCTGCTGTTCGACGCCATCCGCAACGACCTCGCGGACTCCGGCGTGTTCTCGCTGCGCCTCGGGCCGCATGGCGTGGAAGAGGTGGTGTTCACGCCGGTGGGCGTGGGCTTCGGCTTCTCGCAGCAGCTCGCTGGTGAAGCGGCGCAGGCCGCCAGCGCGCGCTTTGCCGAACTGTGCAGCGCGCTCGGCACCGAGATGACGGCGCGGCCCGACGGGCGCTGCGCGCTGCAGCTGTCGCCGCCCGAACGCACCGCGCCGGCCGGGCGCCCGCCGCTGGCGCCGCTGTCGGCCTCGCGCCCGCCCGCGCTGGTCGGCCCCGTGCTCGCGCCCCGGCCCGAGTGGTCGGTCGATGCCGTGCCCGAGGACGCCAGGATTCGCCCGCTGCAGTTCGGCCCGCTGCGCCTCGTGGGCATCCGCCTCGCGCCGACGCAGATCATCGGGCGGCGCCTGCTGTGGGTCGAGTCGTTCTGGACCGCCGATGCGCCCGTGAGCGCCGACCTGCGCGTGCAGTTCCGCGCGCTGCCGATGCGCAGCACCACCATGCCGGCCTGGGGCGAGGCCATGGACCACGACCCCTGCGACTGGATGTGGCCCACCAGCCGCTGGACGCCGGGGCGCATCTACCGCGACCGCTACGGCCTGCGCGCGCCGCGCCTGGGCCTGCTCGAGAACGACGCGCTGCAGATCGAGGTGCGCGTGCGCGGCAGCGTGCCCGACCTGCCGGGCGCGCGCCGGCTGCCCGTGTGGTGCGGCCTGCGCGTGCCGAAGTTTCCGACGCCGCTGCCCGAGCGCCCCGCGCCCGTGCTCGCCGCGCTGCGCCCCGGTGCCCCGGCGCAGCCGTCGCCCGTGTGGACCGCCGACGACCTGCAGCGCGTCACCGGCGGGCAGTGGCTGGTGCCGCCGCCTTCGGGCTGGTTCGTGAACGCGGTGGTGCGCGGACCGACGCACATGGCGCGGCTGCCGAAGCCGGCGCTGTTCATCGCGTCCGACTACCGCACGCTCGCCAGGCACGAGAACTACAGCAAGCCGCGCGCCGACAACCCCGACCGCCACGAAGACGTGCCCGTGCTGCAGCACGCGCTCGCGGGCGCCGTGGTCGCGCACCCGGTGGACGGGCTCGACCCGTCGTTCCCGCTGCTGCAGGTGGAGGACCCGATTCGCGCCATGATCGACCTGGGCGTGGCCGCGCGTGCGCGCTTCAAGGGTCGCGTGGTGGGCGTGACCGGCACCGTCGGCAAGTCGTCCACCATCGCCATGCTGCGCGACCTGCTGCCCGAGGCGGCGCGCGTGCACACCACCATCGACAACTACAACTCGCGCGTCGGCGTGCCGGCGATGCTGGCCAACCTCGCGGCCGACGCCGACGTGTGCGTGCTCGAGATGGCGCAGAGCGCGCTGTGGATGGACCGCGGCCCGATCTCGCTCGTGGCGCGCCCGCACGTGGCGATCCTCACCGAGATCGGCCTGTCGCAGACCCGCCAGACCGCCACGCTCGAGCAGACGGCCGAGTTCAAGTCGCGCATCTTCCTGGGCCTGGAGCCCGGCGGCGTGGCCATCGTGCCCGACCACATCCCCTGCCTGATGCAGGTGGTGCGGGCGGCCGCGCGCACGGCGGGCGCCATCTGGGTCGTGGGCAGCAGCCCCGACGCCAACATCCGCATCGTCGACACGCGGCCCGAGCCTGACGGCGGTTGCCGCGTGCGCATCGCGCTGCCGGGGCGCACGGTGGAGTACCTGTTTCCGATCGCGAGCGCGGGGCTGGTGCGCAATTCGGCGCTGGCCTTTGCGGCGCTGCTGGCGCTGGGCTTCGATGCCGAGGCCGCGTGCGCGCGCATGCCCTTCGTGCGCCTGCCGGCCTCGGTGATGCAGCTGCGCCCGCTGCGCACGCAGGGCGGCGTGCAGGCCACGCTCATCGACGACAGCTGGAACGCCGAGGTCATGTCGATGCGCAACGCGATGGAGTTCGTGCGCACCTGCCAGCATGCGGCGCACGGGCCGGTGACGCGCAAGATCGGCGTGCTCGGGCGCATCATCAACCTCGACAAGGAAGCCGAAGCGATGCACCGCAGCCTGGCCGCGCCGCTGCTGGCCTCGGGCATCCAGCACCTCGTGACGCACGGTGCCGAGATGCGCTGGCTGCGCGAGGAGGTGCCGGCCGAGCTGCTCGGCCCGCACTTCGAGGACGCCGCGCAGCTCACCGGCTACCTCGGCGAGTTCCTGCGCGACGGCGACCTGGTGCTGGTGAAGGGCGACCGCCAGCAGTCCGACTTCGGCCTCATCTCCGAACTGCTGCAGAAGCTATGACCCCGCGCGCGCGCCTGGCCTGTGTGCTCCTTGCCCTCATGCAGACGGCCTGCGCGCAGCGTGCCGATGCGCCGAAGGCCGCAGCGCCGCGCGAGCCGGCAGCTTCCGCTTCGGCCGAGGGCGCGCTGCTGCACTGGAACCAGCCCGCCGTGCGCGCCAACTGCCCCGACCGCCCGGGCTTTCTCTGGGTGCAGGCGGTCGAGGGGCCGTCGTGCATCCGCTACTTCGCGAGCCGCGACATCGACGACGCGCGCATCGCCATCGTGCAGTTCTCGGGCGACCGCGACAGCGTGATGAACCTGTCGCCCACGCGCATTCCCGGCAACACCGAACCGCTGCGCACGCTTGACGCGCAGGCCGCGAGCGACCGCGCGGGCATGCCGTGGATCTTCATGGCGCGCCCCGGCACCTACGGCTCGTCGGGCGACCACCGCCAGCGGCGCGAGGCGGTGGAGTTCCATGCGCTCGATGCGGCGCTCGAAGCGCTGATGCAGCGCCACCGGCTGCAGCGCGTGGTGCTCTTCGGCCACAGCGGCGGCGCCACGGCCGGTGCCGCGCTGCTCACGCTCGGACGCACGCGCGTGGCCTGCGCGGTGCTCACCTCGGGCGCCTTCGACCTGCTGGAGCGCGCGCGGCTGCTCGGCCGCTCGAAGAATGGGCGCACCGACACCACGGGCAGCATGCAGGTCTACGACCCGCTGGACCATGTGGCCGGCATCCCGCGCGACCCGCAGCGGCGCATCGTGCTCATCGGCAACCCCGGCGACCGCAACACGCCGTTCGCGCTGCAGCAGCGCTTTGCCGACGCGGTGGGCAAGGCGGGCCACCGCGTCGAGGTGATGACGCACGACGCCGAGCCACCGACCTTCCACGACCTGAAAGACCGCATCGGCCTGCGCACCGCATCGCAGTGCGCGCGCGAGGCGCTGCAGTCGCAAGCCCGATGATCGAAGCTCTTACTTCGCGCCCCTTCGGCGCCATGCCCGACGGCCGGCCCGTCACCGAATACACGCTCGACAACGGCCACGGCCTGCGCCTGAGCGCCATCAACCTCGGCGGCATCGTCACCGCGATGCATGTGCCCGACCGGCAGGGGCGCAGCGCGAACGTGGTGCTGGGCTTGCCGTCGCTGGCCGACTACCTGAAGCCGCACCCGCACTTCGGCACCATCGTCGGCCGCTATGCGAACCGCATCGCGGCGGGCCGCTTCACGCTCGACGGCACCGCTCACCAGCTGGGCCTGAACGACGGCGTGAACACGCTGCACGGCGGCGCCACCGGCTTCGGCAAGCGCTACTGGGAGATCGTGCCGGTGCCTCACGAACTCGCCCTCGAGCTGCGCTACACCAGCGCCGACGGCGAAGAGGGCTACCCCGGCGAGGTGCAGCTGACGGTGCGCTACACCTTGAGTGCCACCGCCAACACCTGGCGCATCGACTACCGCGCCACCACCGACCGGCCCACGGTGCTCAACCTGAGCCACCACGACTACTTCAACCTCGCCGGCAGCGGTTCGGTGATGGACCACGTGCTGACGCTGCCCGCGAGCCGCTACTGCCCAGTCGATGCCACGCTCATTCCGCTCGGGCTGGGCGAGGTGGCCGGCACGCCTTTTGATTTCCGCACGCCGACGCGCATCGGCGCGCGCATCCGCGAAGGGCACGAGCAGCTGCTGCGCGCGCATGGCTACGACCACAACTGGGTGCTCGACCGCAGCGGGACCGGGCTGGCCCTGGCCGCGCGCCTCGCCCACGAGGCCTCGGGCCGCGTGATGGACGTGCACACGACCGAGCCCGGCGTGCAGTTCTATTCGGGCAACTTCCTCGACGGCAGCCTGCTCGGCAGCGCGGGCGCGAGCCTGCGCCAGGGCGATGGCCTGTGCCTGGAGACGCAGCACTTTCCCGACGCGCCGAACCGACCGGCGTTTGCGTCGACCGTGCTGCGGCCCGGCGAGGTGTTCGCCAGCGCGACCGAGCACCGCTTCGGCATCGGCTGACCACGGATCAGCGCTGCGGGCTCTGCACCGTCGCCGCGACGATCCGGCGCACCACCGGCAGCACCACGAGCAGCGAGGGAAACGCGGCCAGCCACGACACGCCCCATGCGGCCATCCACATCTGGAAGAGGCCCGAGGCCAGCCCCACGCTCTTGAGCGTGGAGATGCCCGCCACGATGCACGACATGAAGATCGACAGCAGGAAGGGCATGGCGATGCCCGCATAACGGGCCGGTAGTTTTCGGGTGGTCATGATGGGGCAAGCTCCTGGATGGAGGGGTTCAAGGTGCGCGGACGAGGTTGCAGCCCCTCTGAGTCGTCGGCGCCGACCACCCGCACGGTGGGTCTGTGTCGTTGTTTCATGGAATGATTCCTTCGTTTGTGGCAATGCGGCCTGCGACCGCGAGGCCTCGAAGATACGAACGGCAGGCGCCATCGGGAATCCACGCGCGCCGCCATAGACCTTCATCCAGACCGAGAGAATCCATGGACCAGATTCAGGACATCCGGGCCTTCGTGGCCATCGTCGACCACGGCAGCCAGAGCGCGGCGGCACGGCAACTGGGGCGCTCGGTGCAGTCCATCAGCCGCTCGCTGAGCGTGCTCGAGCGCAGCCTGGGCGTGCAGCTCCTTCGCCGCACCACGCGGCAGTCGTCGGTCACCGAAGTGGGGCTGGCCTACCACCGCCGCGTGCGGGCCGCGCTGGCGGAGTTCGATGCGGCGGCCGTCGAGGCCAGCAGCCAGCTCGACTCGCCGCGGGGGCTGCTGCGCGTGGCCGCGCCGGTGCAGTTCGCGCCGGCCTTCGTGGTGCCGCTGATCGGCGCGTTCATGCAGCGCTACCCGGACATGGAGGTCGAGCTCACGGCCTCCGACCGTTTCGTGGACCTGATCGAAGGCGAGCTGGACCTGGCCATCCGCATCGGCGAGTTGCCCGATTCCGAACTGGCGGCCAAGCCGCTCGGCGAGTTGCGGCTGGTGGTGTTCGGCTCGCCGGCGTACTTCGCGCGGCACGGGCGGCCGCAGCGGCCCGAAGACCTGGCCGACCACCAGTGCGTGGTGCGCACCACGCACGGCAGCGACGCGCACTGGCCCTTCACGGTCGACGGCACGCTGCAGCGCGTCAAGGTGACGGGGCGCTTCCGGGCCGACAACACCGCCGCGATCTATGCGGCCGTGCTGAGCGGGCTGGGCTTGTTCTTCACGCCGCTGTGGCAGATCCGCGACCTGCTCGACAGCGGGCAGGCCGAACTGGTGCTGACCGAGTTCGAGTCGCCGAGGATTCCGGTCCACGCGGTGTGGCCCTCGTCCCGTGGCAGCTTCGCGCGGGCCCGGCTGTTCGCCGATTTCGCGGCGGCGCACCTGCCGTCGCTGCAGCCGCGCGAGGGGCCCGGGGCGGCCTAGCCCGCGAACAGCGCCGCCGGCACGCCCGGGCTGTCGATGCGCACCGAGAAGAGCCCACCGGCCAGCGGCTCGCTCTGCAGCTGTGCTTCGGTGCGGCTGTTGCGCGCCGTCGTGATGTAGAGCGTCTGCAGGTCCGCGCCGCCGAAGGCGCAGTCGGTCACGTTGCCCGCGGGCAGCGCGATGCGGCACAGCTCGGCGGCGCTCACCGGGTCGTGGCAGGTGACGCAGGCGCCGTCCCAGTGCGCGATCCACAGGCGGCCGGCCGCGTCGGTGGTCATGCCGTCGGGCAGGCCGTCGCCCTTCGGGAAACGGTGCCACACACGCTTGTTCGACACCGCGCCGGCGTCCATGTCGAAGTCGTAGGCGTACATCGTGTTGATCGCCGTGTTGTTGAAGTACATGGTGCGGCCGTCGCCCGACCACGTCGGCCCGTTGGTCACCTCGAAGCCGTCGTCGTGCCGGGTGCATCGGCCCTCGGCGTCGAAGCGGTAGAGCGCGCCGGTGGGCGCCTTGCAGTCGAAGTCCATGCTGCCGGCCCAGAAGCGGCCGCGGCTGTCGCACTTGCCGTCGTTGAAGCGGTTGCCGGTGCGCTCGGGTTCGGGCTGGTGCAGGTAGCGCGGCTTCGTGGTGTCGCCGGGCGCGGTGGTGTCGAAGAGCGCGAAGCCGCGGCGCAGCGTGAGGAACAGGCCCGGCGCCGACGCGCGCTCGGCGATGGCGGTGATCTCTTCGTCGAAGTGCCAGGTGCGCTGCGCGCCCGTGGCCGGGTCGTAGCGGAACAGGCGGGGCTGGAGGATGTCGATCCAGTACAGCGCCTGCTCGCGCACCGACCACAGCGTGCCTTCGCCGAGGTCGGCGGCGGCCGGCCAGAGGCATTCGGGGGTGCCGAGCACGCGGGGCGCTGCGAGCGGCGAAGAAGGGGCGCTTGTCTCTTGCATGTTCATTTGTTCTTTCTTGAATGTCATGTCGCCTTGACGCGGCGGATCGTATCAAGGCATATTGATAATAGAAATTGAAAATAACTGCATCGATTGATATGTGTTTTGCAATGTCATGAGATGCCCCCTGGAGACCTTTTCCTTGAATTCCCCTCAGCTTTCCATCCATCCCAGCCTGAAGGGCCGCACCGTGTTCGTCACCGGTGGCGGCAGCGGCATCGGCGCGGCCATCGTCGCTGCTTTTGCGGCGCAGGGCGCGCGCGTGGCCTTTGTCGATATTGCAGAAGCTGCCAGCGCGGCGCTGGCCGCGCAGATCGCCGGGGCCGGCCACGCCGCGCCGTGGTGGCGCGCCTGCGACGTGCGCGACATCGGCGCGCTGCAGCAGGCCATGGCCGACGCGGCCGCCGAGCTCGGCGACTTTGCGGTGCTGGTCAACAACGTGGCCAGCGACGACCGCCACACGCTCGCATGGGTCACGCCCGACTACTACGACAACCGCATGGCCATCAACGAGCGGCCCGCGCTGTTCGCGATCCAGTCGGTGGTGCCGGGCATGAAGCGCCTGGGCTTCGGTTCGGTGATCAACCTCGGCTCCACGGGCTGGCAGACCAAGGGCTCGGGCTACCCCTGCTACGCGATCGCCAAGTCGTCGGTGAACGGCCTCACGCGCGGGCTCGCGGTGGAGCTGGGCCGCGATCGCATCCGCATCAACACCGTGTCGCCCGGCTGGGTGATGACCGAGCGGCAGGTGGCACTGTGGCTCGACGAGGAGGGCGAGAAGGCGCTGCACCGCAACCAGTGCCTGCCCGACAAGCTGATGCCGGAAGACATCGCGCGCATGGTGCTGTTCCTCGCATCGGACGACGCGAAGATGTGCACGGCGCAAGAGTTCACCGTGGACGCCGGCTGGACCTGATCAGTCCATCTCGAGTTTGCGGCCGTAGACGCTCATGCTCGCCGTCTTCAGCGCCTTCATCATCACCTTCGCGGCCGGCGACAGCAGCCGGTCGGTGCGCGTGATGATGCCGAAGGCGTCCATGTGGCAGGGCATGTCCAGCGGCAGCAGCGACACGATGCCGTGCGCCGCGTAGTAGCGCGCCACGTCGGTCGCCAGCACCGCGACCATGTCGCTTTGCTGCAGCATGCGCGTGATGAACAGCAGCGCCGGGCTCTCGATGATGTTGCCCGGCGGCGCCAGGCCTTCCTCCTGGAACATCAGCTCGAAGCGGTGGCGCAGCACGCTGCCCGCGGGCGGCACGATCCAGCCGGCGCCCACCACGTCGCGCAGCGTGAGGCCGCTCACGCCCAGCAGCGGATGGCCGGGGCGCACCAGCGCGCACACGGGCTCCTCGGTGAGTGCCTCGTAGCGCAGCTGCGACTTGTCGTGCTCGGCGAAAAGCCGCGCCACGAGGATGTCGAGCTTGCCCTGCTCGAGCCGCTCGAGCAGCACCGGGCTGGTCTCGATCTCCAGTGACACGCGCAGGTCGGGCTGCTCGCGCTTGACCATCGCCACGGCCGGCGGCATCAGCGTGAGGCCCGGCGCGGTGATGGCGCCCACGTTCACCTGGCCGAGGCGCCCGGCCTTCAACGCGGTGAGCTCGTCGTGCGCCTGGTTCAGGCTGGCCAGTGCCACGCGGGCGTGGCGGATCATGGTCTCGCCGTACCAGGTGGGGCGCATGCCGCGCGGCAGGCGCTCGAACAGCGGCACCTCGAGCACGTCTTCCAGGTCTTTCAGCAATTTCGACGCGGCGGGCTGCGTCATGTTGAGCACCTGCGCCGCGCGGTGGATGTTGCCTTCCTCGGCCAGCGCCACCAGCAACAGCAGTTGCCGGGTCTTGAGGCGGGCGCGGATGAACCAGTGGTTGTAGGTGTTCATGAAGAGGGTGCGAACGAAGGTCTGACGGGGTTTTCCAGAATCCACCGATTGATATGCATTTTGTCTAAAAAACGATTGGATCGATATCGAAATCGTTTCTAGACTTCCGCCCCAGTCCCATAACAACAGAGACAAGGCAACGCCACGGTGATCCACGGCGAGCTTCGGCAGAGCGTGCGCCAGTACATCAACGGCCGCTGGGAAACCAGCGCGACCACCGGTGTCAGCGTCAATCCATCGGACACCAGCGAAGTGGTGGCCGAGTACGCACGTGCCGACCGGCGCCAGGTCGAGCTGGCGATCCGCGCGGCCAGCGAGGCCTTCGTGCACTGGAGCCACAGCACGCCGCAGCGGCGCGCCGACGTGCTCGACCGCATCGGCGCCGAGCTGCTCGCCCGCAAGGACGAGCTGGGCCTGCTGCTGGCGCGCGAGGTCGGCAAGACCCTGCCCGAGGCCGTGGCCGAGGTGGCGCGCGCGGGTCAGATCTTCAAGTTCTTCGCGGGTGAGGCCCTGCGCGGCGGCGGTGGCGAGAACGTGGCCTCGGTGCGCGCCGGCGTGCAGGTCGACGTGACGCGCGAGCCGGTCGGCGTGGTGGGCCTCATCACGCCGTGGAACACGCCCTTCGCGGTGCCGGCCTCCAAGATCGCCGCGGCGCTGGCGCACGGCAACAGCGTGGTCTTCAAGCCGGCCGAGCTGGTGCCGGCCTGCGGCTGGGCGCTCGCCGACATCATCGGCCGCGCCACGCTGCCGGCCGGCGTGTTCAACCTCGTGATGGGCAGCGGCCGCGAAGCGGGCCAGGCGCTGGTCGACAGCCCGCTGGTCGATGCGCTGAGCTTCACCGGCTCGGCCGCCAACGGCGAACGCGTGCTGCAGGCCGCGGCCGCACGGCGCGCCAAGGTGCAGCTGGAGATGGGCGGCAAGAACGCGCTCGTGGTGCTGGCCGACGCCGACCTCGACCGCGCCGTCGATTGCGCGGTGCAGGGCGCCTACTTTTCCAACGGCCAGCGCTGCACCGCATCGAGCCGCCTCATCGTCGAAGCCGCCGTGCACGACGCCTTCGTGGCGCAGCTGCGCCAGCGCCTGAAGACACTGAAGATCGGCCACGCGCTGGAGCGCGGCATCGACATCGGCCCCGTGGCCGACGAAGAGCGGCTGGCGCAGAACCTCGCGTGGATCGACATCGCGCGCGAAGAGGGCGCGGAGCACGTGTGGGGTGGCGAAGCACTGCAGCGCGCCACCGCCGGCCACTACATGAGCCCCGCGCTCTTCCTGGCCCAACCCGGGCACCGCATCGCGCGCGAAGAGATCTTCGGGCCGCTGGCCTGCGTGCTGCGCGCCGACGACTACGACGAGGCGCTTGCGCTGTGCAACGACACGCCCTTCGGCCTGTGCGCGGGCCTCTGCACCAATTCGCTGAAGCACGCGATGCACTTCAGGCGCCATGCCGTGGTCGGCATGACGATGGTCAATCTGCCGACCGCGGGGGTGGACTTTCATGTGCCCTTCGGCGGCCGCAAGGGGTCGGGCTACGGGCCGCGCGAACAAGGGCGCCACGCCGCGGAGTTCTACACGACGGTGAAGACCGGCTACATGCTGGCCTGACCGAACACATCACAGACTCATCAAGAAGGAGACAACCATGACCATGAATCGCCGCACCCTCAACACCGCGCTCGCCGCCGCAGCCCTGGGCAGCATGCTGCCCATGTCCGCCCTCGCGCAGAAGAAACTCGTGCTCGGCTTCGCGCAGGTGGGCGCCGAGAGCGAATGGCGCACGGCCAACACCGAGTCGATCAAGTCCTCGGCCAAGGAGGCGGGCATCGAGCTCAAGTTCTCCGACGCGCAGCAGAAGCAGGAGAACCAGATCAAGGCCATCCGCTCGTACATCGCGCAGAAGGTCGACGTGATCGCGTTCTCGCCCGTGGTCGAGTCGGGCTGGGAAACCGTGCTGCGCGAAGCCAAGGCCGCGAAGATCCCGGTGGTGCTGACCGACCGCTCCGTGAACACCAAGGACGACTCGCTCTACGTGACCTTCATGGGCTCCGACTTCACCGAGGAGGGCCGCAAGGCCGGCCGCTGGCTGGTCGAGAAGATGAAGGACCAGAAGGGCGAGGTGAACATCGTCGAGCTGCAGGGCACCGTGGGCTCGGCCCCGGCCATCGACCGCAAGAAGGGCTTCGAGGAAATCATCAAGGCCGACCCGAAGTTCAAGATCACCCGCTCGCAGACCGGCGACTTCACGCGCGCCAAGGGCAAGGAGGTGATGGAAGCCTTCCTCAAGGCCGAGGGCAAGAAGATCAACGTGCTCTACGCGCACAACGACGACATGGCCATCGGCGCGATCCAGGCGATCGAAGAGGCCGGCATGAAGCCCGCGAAGGACATCACCATCATCTCCATCGACGGGGTGAAGGGCGCCTTCGAAGCCATGATCGCCGGCAAGCTCAACGTGTCGGTCGAATGCAGCCCGCTGCTGGGGCCGCAGCTCATGAGCGCGGTGAAGGACATCAAGGCCGGCAAGACGCTGCCCAAGCGCATCGTCACGGAAGAAGGCATCTTCCCGATGGAAGTCGCGGCCAAAGAGTTTCCCAACCGCAAGTACTGAGGACCGACCGACATGAAACGCAACTTCCTCAAGGCCTCGCTCGCGGGTCTCGCCTTCGCCGTCGTCGGCTTCACGCCGCTGGCCCACGCGCAGGACAAGGGCCTGATCGCCATCTCGATGCCCACCAAGTCGTCGGCGCGCTGGATCGCCGACGGCGCGAACATGGTCAAGTACTTCAAGGACAAGGGCTACAAGACCGACCTGCAGTACGCCGACGACGACATTCCGAACCAGCTCGCGCAGATCGAGAACATGGTGACGAAGGGCTCGAAGGTCTTGGTCATTGCCGCCATCGACGGCACCACGCTGTCCGACGTGCTGCAAAAGGCTGCTGACAAGGGCGTGAAGGTCATCGCCTACGACCGGCTCATCAAGGGCTCGAAGAACGTCGACTACTACGCCACCTTCGACAACTTCCAGGTCGGCGTGCTGCAGGCGCAATCCATCGAAACCGCACTGGGCCTGAAGAGCGGCAAGGGCCCGTTCAACATCGAGCTGTTCGGCGGCTCGCCCGACGACAACAACGCCTTCTTCTTCTACAACGGCGCGATGTCGGTGCTCGATCCGTACATCAAGAGCGGCAAGCTCGTGGTGCGCAGCAAGCAGATGGGCATGGACAAGGTCGGCACGCTGCGCTGGGACGGCGCGGTGGCGCAGGCGCGCATGGACAACCTGCTGTCGGCCTACTACACGAAGGACCGCGTGGATGCGGTGCTGTCGCCGTACGACGGTCTTTCCATCGGCATCCTGTCGTCGCTCAAGGGCGTGGGCTACGGCTCGGGCTCGCAGCCGATGCCGGTGGTGTCGGGGCAGGACGCGGAGATTCCCTCGGTCAAGTCGATCCTGCGCAAGGAGCAAAGCTCCACCGTGTTCAAGGACACGCGCGAGCTGGCCAAGGTGACGGTGGCGATGGTCGACGCCATGCTCTCGGGCAAGGCGCCCGAGGTGAACGACACCAAGACCTACAACAACGGCATCAAGGTCGTGCCCTCGTACCTGCTCAAGCCGGTGAGCGTGGACGGCTCCAACTGGAAGCAGGTGCTGGTGGACAGCGGCTACTACAAGGAAAGCCAGGTCAAGTGAGCCCGACCGGCGAAGCGCGCACGATCCTCGCGATGCGCGGGATCACCAAGACGTTCCCGGGCGTGAAGGCCCTGAGCAACGTCAACCTCGCCGTGCGCGCGGGGGAGATCCACGCGGTGGTCGGCGAGAACGGCGCGGGCAAGTCGACGCTCATGAAGGTCCTGAGCGGCGTCTACCCGTGCGACTCGTACACCGGCGAGATCCATTTCGAGGGCGAGCTGCGCCGCTTCAAGGGCATTGCCGACAGCGAGAAGCTGGGCATCATCATCATCCACCAGGAGCTCGCGCTGGTGCCGCTGCTCTCGATTGCCGAGAACATCTTCCTCGGCAACGAGATCGCGAGCGGCGGCGTGATCGACTGGTTCGCCGCCTACGCGAAGACGCGCGAGCTGCTCGCCAAGGTGGGCTTGAAGGAGCCGCCCACCACGCTCGTGACCGACCTGGGCGTGGGCAAGCAGCAGCTGGTGGAAATCGCCAAGGCGCTGGCGAAGGAAGTGAAGCTGCTGATCCTCGACGAGCCCACCGCGAGCCTGAACGAGAACGACAGCGATGCGCTGCTCGCGCTGCTGCTCGAGCTGAAGCGCCAGGGCATCGCGTCGATCCTCATCTCGCACAAGCTCAACGAGATCGCCAAGGTGGCCGATTCGATCACCGTGCTGCGCGATGGCGCGACGGTGGAGACGATGGACTGCCGCAGCGCGCCGATCAGCGAAGACCGCATCATCCGCGGCATGGTGGGCCGCGACATGGAGCACCGCTATCCGCAGCGCTCGCCGAAGATCGGCGAGACCGTGCTGGAGGTGCGCGACTGGCGCGTGCACCACGCGCTGCATGCCGACCGCGAACAGATCAAGGGCGTGAACCTGCAGGTGCGCCAGGGCGAGATCGTCGGCATCGCGGGCCTCATGGGCGCGGGCCGCACCGAGCTGGCGATGAGCGTGTTCGGCAAGTCGTACGGCCAGCGCATCAGCGGCTCGGTGCTGATGCACGACAAGCCCGTGGACGTGAGCACCGTGCGCAAGGCCATCGACCACGGCATCGCCTACGTCACCGAAGACCGCAAGGGCCTCGGGCTGGTGCTGGAGGAAGGCATCCGCAAGAACATCAGCCTCGCGAACCTCGATGCGATCTCCGAACGTGCGGTGATCGACGACGGCCGCGAGTTCAAGGTGGCCAATGACTTCAGGAAGGCGCTGAACATCCGCTGTTCGGGCGTCGAACAGCTGGTGGTCAACCTGTCGGGCGGCAACCAGCAGAAGGTGGTGCTGAGCAAGTGGCTCTTCACGAAGCCGGAACTGCTGATATTGGACGAACCCACGCGCGGCATCGACGTGGGCGCCAAGTACGAGATCTACACCATCATCGACCAGCTCGCGAGCGAGGGCAAAGGCATTCTCATGATTTCTTCCGAACTGCCCGAGCTGCTCGGCATGTGCGACCGCATCTACGTGATGAACGAGGGGCGCTTCGTGGCCGAGTTCACCGCGGCCGAGGCGTCGCAGGAGCGCATCATGCATGCCATCGTGAGCGCGGGGAGTTCCGTTCATGTCGCAGCCTGAAGCCAACGCGGTGCAGGGCGCCGCTCCCGTGGCTCCGAAGCTCCATGTGGGCTTCCTGAAGAACAACCTGCGCGAGTACGGCATGCTGATCTCGCTGGTCGCGATCATGGTGCTGTTCCAGGTGCTGACCGACGGCACGCTGCTGCGGCCGCTGAACCTCACCAACCTGCTGCTGCAGAACAGCTACGTGGTCATCATGGCGTTGGGCATGCTGCTGGTGATCGTGGCGGGGCACATCGACCTGTCGGTGGGCTCGGTCTGCGGCTTCATCGGCGCGCTCGCGGCGGTGCTGATGGTGGAGTACGAGTGGCACTTCGTGCCGACCGCAATCATCAGCATCGCGGCCGGCGCAGTGATCGGCGCCGCGCAGGGCTGGTTCGTCGCGTTCCGCAAGATTCCTTCGTTCATCGTCACGCTCGCGGGCATGCTGGTATTCAAGGGGCTGACGCTGGCGCTGCTGGCGGGGCAGTCGGTGGGGCCGTTTCCGGTCGAGTTCCAGCGCCTGAGTTCGGGCTTCATTCCCGATCCGCTCGGCGGCGACACCTTGCGCACCACCTCGCTGGTCGTGGGCGCGCTGGCCGCGGCGGCGCTGGTGTTCTTCAAGCTGCGCGGGCGCGCCAAGCTCAAGGCGCACGGCATGGAGCAGGAGCCCTACGCCTTCTTCCTCGTGAAGAACCTGTTCTTCGCGGCGATCATTCTTTTCTTCAGCTACCTGCTCTCGACCTACAAGGGCCTGCCCAACGTGCTGGTGGTGATGGCGGTGCTGATCGTGGTGTACGACTTCGTCACCAACCGCACCACCATCGGCCGGCGCATTTATGCGCTGGGCGGCAACGAGAAGGCCGCGCGGCTGTCGGGCGTGAAGACGCAGCGGCTCGCGTTCCTCACCTTCGTGAACATGGGCGCGCTGGCGGCGTTGGCAGGGCTCGTGTTCGCGGCGCGGCTCAACACGGCCACGCCCAAGGCGGGCCTGGGTTTCGAGCTCGACGTGATCGCGGCCTGCTTCATCGGCGGCGCCTCGGCCTCGGGCGGCGTGGGCCGCGTGATGGGCGCGGTGATCGGCGCCTTCATCATGGGCGTGATGAACAACGGCATGTCGATCCTCGGCATCGGCATCGACTACCAGCAGGTCATCAAGGGGCTGGTGCTGCTGGCCGCGGTGTTCATCGACGTCTACAACAAGAACAAGTGAACGCATGACCGGCAGCAGCATCACCCCCGTGCTGGAGTTGCGGGGCATCCACAAGCAGTTCGCCGGCATCCCGGTGCTGAACGGTGTGCAGCTGAAGCTCTATCCGGGCGAGATCCATGCGCTCATGGGGCAGAACGGCGCGGGCAAGTCCACGCTCATCAAGGTGCTCACGGGCGTGCTGCCTTCGAGCGGCGGCGAGATGTTCCTGGGTGGCGAGGCCATTCGGCCCGGCTCGCCGCTGGAGGCGCAGAAGATGGGCATCAGCACGGTCTACCAGGAGGTGAACCTGTGCCCGAACCTCTCGGTGGCGGAGAACGTGTTCGCGGGGCGCTATCCGCGCTGCGGCGCGCTGCAGGGCTTTCGCATCGACTGGGCGGCGGTGAACCGCCGGGCTTCGGAGCTGCTGGCGCGCATCGGGCTCGACATCGACGTGACGCGACTCCTGTCGAGCTATTCGGTCGCGGTGCAGCAGATGGTGGCGATCGCACGCGCGCTCGGCGTGTCGTCGAAGGTGCTGATCCTGGACGAGCCGACATCGAGCCTCGACGACGACGAGGTCGAGAAGCTGTTCGAGGTGCTGCGGCGTTTGCGCGGCGAGGGACTTGCCATCGTCTTCGTGACGCACTTCCTCAACCAGATGTACGCGGTGTCCGACCGCATCACCGTGCTGCGCAACGGCAACTGGGTGGGCGAATGGAAGGCTGCGGACCTCGGTCCGCAGGCGTTGATCGCGGCGATGCTGGGTCGCGAGTTGGCTGCGCAGTCGGCACGACCTGCCGCGCTGCCCGCGTTCGACGAAGCGGCGCCCGCGCTGCTGCAATCTGAAGGGTTGGGCCAAGCCGGGCAGTTGCAGGCCACCGATCTGCGCGTGCGTGCCGGCGAGGTCGTCGGCATCGCCGGCCTGCTCGGCGCGGGCCGCACCGAACTGGCGCGCCTGCTGTTCGGCCTCGAATCGCCCGACCGTGGCGTGCTGAAGATCGACGGCCGTGCCGTCAGTTTTTCGAACCCGGCCGATGCAATCCGCGAAGGCCTCGCGCTGTGCCCCGAAGAGCGCAAGACCGATGGCATCGTGGCCGATTTGTCGGTGCGCGAGAACATCGCGCTCGCGCTGCAGGCCCGCCTGGGCACGCGGAAATTTCTCTCGCATGCCGAGCAGACCGCGATGGCCGAGCGTTTCGTCGCCTCGCTGGGCATCAAGACGGCGAGCGTCGAAACGCCCATCGGCCTGCTTTCGGGTGGCAACCAGCAGAAAGCCATGATCGCGCGCTGGCTCGCGACCGAGCCGCGCCTCTTGATCCTGGACGAGCCCACGCGCGGCATCGACGTGGCTGCCAAGCAGGAGATCATGGAAGAGATCCTGCGGCTCGCGCGCGCGGGCATGGCGGTGATCTTCATCTCGTCGGAGATGAGCGAGGTGGTGCGCGTGGCGCATCGCATCGTGGTGCTGCGCGACCGGCAGAAGGTGGGCGAACTGCCGGGCGGCTCGACCGAGGACGAGGTCTACGAAATGATTGCCGCCGCATGAACCGCCTCTCGACTCTCATGAGCCACCGGCTCGCCTGGCCGGTCATCACGCTGCTGTTGCTGCTCGCCATCAACACCGCGTTCAACGCCAGCTTCCTGCACCTCGAATGGCGCGAGGGCCATCTCTACGGCAGCCTCATCGACATCGTGAACCGCGCAGCGCCGCTGGTGTTGGTCTCGCTCGGCATGACGCTCGTGATCGCCACGCGCGGCATCGACATCTCGGTGGGCGCGGTGGTGGCCATCGCGGCGGCGGTCGCGGCCTGGATGATCGGCGGTTCGGTGTCCAGCGACGTGAGTCGTTTCCCGATGCCGCTCGCGATCCTCGCGGCACTGGCCGTCGCGTTGCTGTGCGGTCTGTGGAACGGGTTGCTGGTCGCCAAGGTCGGCATGCAGCCGATCATCGCGACGCTGATCCTCATGGTGGCGGGGCGCGGCATCGCGCAGCTCATCGCGGACGGGCAGATCATCACGATCTACTACAAGCTCTTCTTCTTCCTCGGCAGCGGCTACCTGCTGGGGCTGCCGTTCTCGCTGTTCATCGTGGCGGCGGTGTTCGCGCTGCTGTACCTGGCGATCACGCGCACGGCGCTCGGCCTGTTCATCCAGGCGGTGGGCATCAACCCGACGGCGGCGCGCGTGGCGGGCATCCAGGCGCGGCGGCTGGTCGTCGGCGCGTATGCGTTCTGCGGCGTGTGCGCGGGCGTGGCGGGGTTGTTGATCAGCTCGAACGTGAAGAGCGCGGACGGCAACAACGCCGGCCAGCTGCTGGAGCTCGATGCGATCCTTGCCGTCACGCTCGGCGGCACGGCACTCACGGGCGGGCGCTTCAGCCTCGTGGGCAGCGTGATCGGCGCGCTCATCATCCAGACGCTCACCTACGCGATCTATTCGCTGGGCGTGCCGCCGGAGATCAACCTCGTGGTGAAGGCGGTGGTGGTGTTCGTGGTGATGCTGATGCAGTCGCCGGAGTTCCGGGCGGAGGTTCGCACGCTGGTGCAGCGGCCGGTGCATGACGGGGGCAGGGCATGAGCGCGGTGATCGAGGCGGCGCCTTCACCTCAACCCATTCCCGCGCGTGGGAGCACGGCAAGGCTCAATCCGAAGTACCTGCCGCTCACCGCGACCATCTCGCTGTTCGTGCTGATGGGCACGCTGGGCTCGGTGTTCTACGACGGCTTCTTCTCGGCGCAGGTGTTCCTCAACCTGCTGATCGACAACGCCTTCCTGATCGTCGTCGCGGTCGGCATGACCTTCGTGATCCTCTCGGGCGGCATCGACCTGTCGGTGGGCTCGGTGATCGCGCTCACGACGATGGTGTCGGCCTCGCTGGTCGAGAAGCACGGGTGGAGCCCGGCGGTCGTGATTCCGCTGGTGCTGGCCATGGGCACGGCCTTCGGCGCGTTCATGGGGCTGCTCATCGAGCGCTTCCGGCTGCAGCCCTTCATCGTCACGCTCGCGGGCATGTTCCTCGCGCGCGGGCTGTGCTACCTCATCAGCATCGACTCGATCAGCATCACCAACGATTTCTATTCGGAGGTCTCGCAGATCCGAATTCCCATCTGGGGCGAGGCCTCGGTGTCGGTCAGCGCGGTGATCGCCATCGCCGTGCTGCTGGCCGCGGTGTTCATCGCGCACTGCACGCCGTTCGGCCGCGCGGTGTACGCCATCGGCGGCAGCGAGCATTCGGCGATGCTCATGGGCCTGCCGGTGCGCCGCACGCTGGTGGGCGTGTACACGCTCTCGGGTTTCTGCTCGGCGCTGGCGGGCGTGATCTTCACCTTCTACATGCTCTCGGGCTACGGCCTGCATGCGCTCGGGCTGGAGCTCGACGCCATCGCGGCGGTGGTGATCGGCGGCACGCTGCTCACCGGCGGCGTGGGCTACGTGGCGGGCACGCTCTTCGGCGTGCTCATGCTCGGGATCATCCAGACGCTGATCTCCTTCGACGGCACGCTGAGCTCGTGGTGGACGCGCATCGTGGTCGGCGCGCTGCTCTTCGTGTTCTGCCTGCTCCAACGCTTCTTCACCTCGCGCGCCCCGCGCCGCTGACCACTTCCCCATGACAAAGAAACTGCGCTCGACCGAATGGTTCGGCTCCGCCGACAAGAACGGCTTCATGTACCGCAGCTGGATGAAGAACCAGGGCATCCCCGACCACGAGTTCGACGGCCGCCCGATCGTCGGCATCTGCAACACCTGGTCGGAACTCACGCCGTGCAACGCGCACTTCCGCAAGATCGCCGAGCACGTCAAGCGCGGCATCTCGGAGGCGGGCGGCTTCCCGGTCGAGTTCCCGGTGTTCTCGAACGGCGAATCGAACCTGCGGCCCACCGCGATGCTCACGCGCAACCTCGCGAGCATGGACGTGGAAGAAGCGATCCGCGGCAACCCGGTCGATGCGGTGGTGCTGCTCACGGGCTGCGACAAGACCACGCCCGCGCTGCTGATGGGCGCGGCCAGCTGCGACATCCCGGCCATCGTGGTCACGGGTGGGCCGATGCTCAACGGCAAGCTCGACGGCAAGGACATCGGCTCGGGCACGGCCGTGTGGCAGCTGCACGAATCGCTGAAGGCGGGCGAGATCAACCTGCACCAGTTCCTCTCGGCCGAGGGCGGCATGTCGCGCTCGGCGGGCACCTGCAACACGATGGGCACGGCCTCCACCATGGCCTGCATGGCCGAGGCGCTGGGCACCTCGCTGCCACACAACGCGGCGATTCCGGCGGTCGATGCGCGGCGCTACGTGCTGGCGCAGATGTCGGGTGCGCGCGCGGTGCAGATGGCCAAGGACGGGCTCACGCTGTCGAAGATCCTCACGCGCGAGGCCTTCGAGAACGCGATCCGCGTGAACGCGGCCATCGGCGGATCGACCAACGCGGTGATCCACCTGAAGGCGATCGCGGGGCGCATCGGCGTCGAGCTCGAACTGGAAGACTGGACGCGCATCGGCAGCCACACGCCGACGATCGTCGACCTCATGCCCTCGGGGCGCTTCCTCATGGAAGAGTTCTACTACGCGGGCGGCCTGCCCGCCGTGCTGCGCCGCCTCGGCGAGCACGGACTGCTGCCGCACCCCGGCGCGCTCACCGTCAACGGCCAGTCGCTCTGGGACAACGTGCGCGAGGCGCCGAGCCTCAACGACGAGGTGATCCGCCCGCTCGACAACCCGCTGATCGCCGACGGCGGCATCCGCATCCTGCGCGGCAACCTGTCGCCGCGTGGCGCGGTGCTCAAGCCCTCGGCCGCCACGCCCGAACTGCTGAAGCACCGAGGCCGTGCCGTGGTGTTCGAGAACCTGGAGCACTACAAGGCGCGCATCGTCGATGAAGACCTCGACATCGACGCGAGCTGCGTGATGGTGCTGAAGAACTGCGGCCCCAAGGGCTACCCCGGCATGGCCGAGGTCGGCAACATGGGCCTGCCACCGAAGCTGCTGCGCCAGGGCGTGAAGGACATGGTGCGCATCTCCGACGCGCGCATGAGCGGCACGGCGTACGGCACGGTGGTGCTGCACGTCGCGCCCGAAGCGGCCGACGGCGGGCCGCTCGCGGCGGTGCGTGATGGCGACTGGATCGAGCTCGATTGCGATGCGGGGCGGTTGCACCTCGACATCAGCGACGAGGAACTCGCGTCGCGCCTCGCGTCGTTGTCCGCGTCCGATGCGCAGCCGATGAGCACGCGCGGCGGAGGCTACCAGAAGCTCTACGTCAACCACGTGCTGCAGGCCGACGAAGGCTGCGACTTCGATTTCCTCGTCGGTTGCCGCGGCGCCGCCGTTCCCCGCCATTCACACTGACCCCACACCATGACCCCCCGATACCGCGGCATCTTCCCGGTGGTGCCCACCACCTTCACCGAACAGGGCGCGCTCGACCTGGAGAGCCAGAAGCGCTGCGTCGATTTCATGATCGACGCGGGCTCCGACGGGCTGTGCATCCTCGCGAATTTCTCCGAGCAGTTCGTGCTGTCCGACGACGAGCGCGAGGTGCTCACGCGCACGATCCTCGAGCATGTGAAGGGCCGCGTGCCGGTGATCGTGACCACCACGCACTACAGCACCCAGGTCTGCGCCGAGCGCAGCCGCCGCGCGCAGGCGATGGGCGCGGCGATGCTGATGGTGATGCCGCCGTACCACGGCGCGACCTTCCGCGTGCCCGAGCCGCAGATTTACGAGTTCTACGCGCGCCTCTCGGATGCGGTGACGATTCCGATCATGATCCAGGACGCGCCCGCGAGCGGCACGGTGCTGTCGGCGCCGTTCCTCGCGCGCATGGCGAAGGAGATCGAGCAGGTCGCGTACTTCAAGATCGAGACCGCCGGCGCCGCGTCGAAGCTGCGCGAGCTGATCCGTTTGGGCGGCGATGCCATCGAAGGCCCGTGGGACGGCGAGGAGGCCATCACGCTGATGTCCGACCTCGATGCCGGCGCGACCGGTGCGATGACCGGCGGCGGCTACCCCGACGGCATCCGCCCGATCATCGAGGCGCACCGTTCCGGCGACCGCGACCAGGCCTTCGCGCTGTACCAGCGGTGGCTGCCGCTCATCAACTGCGAGAACCGCCAGGCGGGCCTGCTGGCCTGCAAGGCGCTCATGAAGGAAGGCGGCGTGATCGCCTGCGAAGCGCCGCGGCATCCGCTGCCCGCGCTGCATCCCGAGACGCGCGCGGGCCTCATCGAGACCGCGCGGCGGCTCGATCCGTTGGTGTTGCGCTGGGGGAAATGAAAGCAGGCGGGCCCGGGTACGCCAGGTACCGGGCCGCCATGGGACGGGCTCAGGAAGCGGCGCTGTTGCCCGCTTCGAGCTCGGTGACTTGCAGCGAGAGATCGAACAGCTTGGACTTGCTGGCGTAGTAGCGGTCCAGGCGCCACTCCTTCAGGATGTCCATCGCAAGCTGGAAGCTCTTGTAGTCGAGGCTGTAGAGCGTGATCAACTCGAAGCTGCGTTCGGCTTCGAGCGCCAGCACGAGTTGGGCAAGGATCTTGGCCGATTCGTTGGCCGGGTCCGTTTCAATGAATCGGCGAGCGACCTTGATGGCATTCATGGGAAAGTGTTCCTCGGTTGGCAGGGACCGGGAACTATAGCTAGCACATGCCTGTATTTTGTGACGATTTGATGACAAACGAGGGCATCGCCCGCGAACGTGTCGTCGGTGTTATCACCGAGGCGCATTCCGGGCGATGCGCACCGGGTCACTGCACCGGCACGGGGCGTGGCATGGGCATCGGCATCGGTTCCGCAGGCATCGGTGCCGGCATCGGGGCGGCCATCGGCGGCGGCAGCGTGGCGGCCGGTATGTTCACCACGCGGGTCGAGACCGATTCGCGGATCACGCCGCCACCCATCACGCTGCCATCGACATTGCTGCGGATGTTGCCCGCGCTGCCCAGCACGCGGGCTTCGCAGTCGGCACGCTCGGCCGGCGGCTGCAGGCCGCAGCGGGCCACGGCGTTGGCGCGGTAGTCGGGCGCGGAGGTGAGGCCGCCGCGTGCCGCGGCCTGGCGCGCGGCGCCGGCTTCGCGGATGCAGGCAGCACGGTCCTGCTGGTTGTGGCCGCAGACCGCAATCTCCTGCTGGTAGGTGCTGCCGCCGCCGTCGCCACGGGCGGCCGTGGCGATGGTGGTGGTGGCCAGCCCGCTGAGTGCGAGCAGGGCAAAGATCATCGAACGCGCATTGTTTGGCATGGTGTGCTCCTTGTTGGCGTATCGGGGTGAAGGCCGGCCTCGCGCGATCAGCGCGCCGGCTGCACGGGCTGCGGCGGCAGCGGGGTGACGGTTTCGCGGATCACGCCGCCGCCCATCACGCTGCCTTCGGTGGAGGTGCGCGCACCGCCGCGGATGCGCGCTTCGCAATCGGCGCGGTCGGCCACGGGTTGTTCGCGGCAGCGTGCGAGCGCGTTGGCGTCTTCGCGTTCCGCACCGGGGGCGGTCAGGCCGTGGCGACCGGCTTCCTGGCGCGCGGCGCCGGCTTCGCGCAGGCAGGCCGCGCGGTCCTGTTGCACGCCGTCACAGGTGGCGCGTTCCTTTTGCATCCGCGCGTCGCTGCCGGGCGCCTGGGCCGAGGCCAGCGGCGCACAGGCCATGAAGAAGCCGCCGAACGCCACGAGGGCGGCGGTCGACACGGTGGAACGGAGGGAATGGGTCGTCATCGGGGCTCCTGGAAAGGCGCGCCGTGCGAGCGGACATGAGGAAGACAAAAGCACGCAGGGCGCGACCGGTCCCCAGTGTGGGGCGGGCGCCCGGGCCGGGCTGTGGGACAAGCCGCACGCCGTGGAGCGGGCCGGACGCGCCCCTGCGTGTGGGACACGTCCGTCAGCGCAAGGAGGGCGGGCCTCCCGCGCTGCGGGGCGGGCGGATCAGCCCTGCGCGATGCGCTGCGCGAGGTGGGCCAACGCCTCTTCGACCTGGTCGACGAGGATGAGCGACAGGTCGCCCGGCTGCAGCCGCGCCAGCGCGGCGTCGATGGCGACGAACTCGCCGCGGATCTCGTCGATCTGGCGCGTGCGCGAGGCGCCCTGCAGGCCCTGGCGCAGCAGCGCCATGACTTCGCCGTCGGCCCGGCCGCGCTGCGCCGCGTCCTGGTACAGGATCACGTCGTCGAAGGCCTGGCCGAGGATCGCGGTCTGGTCGCGGATGTCGGAGTCGCGCCGGTCGCCCGCGCCGCTGATGACCACCGAACGCTTGTTGGCGGGCATGGTGTCCACGGCCGACACCAGCGCCTTCATGGCGTCGGTGTTGTGGCCGTAGTCGGCGATCACGGTGGCGCCGCGGTAGTCCATGACGTTGAAGCGCCCGGGCACGCCGGCCGCGTCGTTCATGAAGCTCGACAGGCCGCTGCGGATGGTGTCCCAATCCAGGCCCACGGCCCACGCGGCGGCCACCGAGGCCATCACGTTGTCGACCTGGAAGCCGATGGTGCCGCCGCGTGTGATCGGCACGTCGCGCAGCGCGATGCGTTCGCGCCACGAGCCTTCGGCGGCCACCAGCGTGTCCTGGTCGACGTACACGGTGCGCTTGCCCTGCGCGCGGTGCGTGGCCATCACCGGGTGCATGCGGTCGGCGGTGAAGAAGATCACGTTGCCGGGGCAGCCGGCCGCCATGGCGGCGACGTTCACGTCGGCCGCGTTGAGCACCGCGTAGCCGTCGGGCGCCACGTTGCGCACGATCACGCGCTTGAGCACCGCCAGGTCTTCGACCGTGGTGATGTAGTTCAGGCCCAGGTGGTCGCCGCTGCCGATGTTGGTGACCACGGCCACCTCGCAGCGGTCGAAGCCCAGGCCCTCGCGCAGCACGCCGCCGCGGGCCACTTCGAACACGGCCGCGTCGACGTCGGGGTGCATCAGCACGTTGCGCGCGCTCTTGGGGCCGCTGCAGTCGCCGCTGTCGGTCTGGCGGCCGTTGACGTACACGCCGTCGGTGTTCGTCATGCCGGTGCGCAGGCCGCTGGAGGCAATGATGTGGTTGATCAGGCGCGCGGTGGTGGTCTTGCCGTTGGTGCCGGTGACGGCCACCACGGGAATGCGGCCGTCGTCGCCGGGGGCGAACAGCGTGTCCATCACCGCCTCGCCGACCGCGCGGCCGCGGCCGAACGAGGGCGAGATGTGCATGCGCAGGCCGGGCGCGGCGTTCACTTCGACCACGCCGCCGTGCTGTTCTTCGAGCGGGCGCAGCACGTTCTCGCAGACCATGTCGACGCCGCAGATGTGCAGGCCGACCATCTGCGCCGCATCGACGGCGCGCGCGGCCACTTCGGGGTGCACGGTGTCGGTCACGTCGGTGGCGGTGCCGCCGGTCGAGAGGTTGGCGTTGTTGCGCAGCACGACGCGCTGGCCCAGCTCGGGCACGCTCTCGGGCGTGAGGCCCTGCGACTCGAGCCGGCCGATGGCGATGTCGTCCAGGCGGATCTTGGTGAGCGAGGTGGCGTGGCCCTCACCGCGGCGCGGGTCGAGGTTCACGGTGTCGACCAGCTGGCGCACGGTGGAGCTGCCGTCGCCGATCACCTGCGGCGGGTCGCGCCGCGCGGCGGCCACGAGGCGGTCGCCCACCACCAGCAGGCGGAAGTCGAAGCCGGGAAGGAACTTCTCGACCATCACCTCGCCGTACACGGCGGCCGAGTCGTAGGCCGAGGTCAGCTGCTCGCGCGTGGTGATGTTCACCGTCACGCCCTTGCCCTGGTTGCCGTCCTGCGGCTTGACCACGACCGGCAGGCCGATTTCTTCCGCGGCGGCCCAGCCGTCGTCGGCGCTGCTCACGGGGCGGCCCAGCGGCACCGGCACGCCGGCGGCGTTGAGCAGCTGCTTGGTGAGTTCCTTGTCCTGCGCGATCGATTCGGCCACGCCGCTGGTGCTGTCGATCTCGGCGGCCTGGATGCGGCGCTGCTTGGAGCCCCAGCCGAACTGCACCAGGCTGCCGCTGGTGAGGCGGCGGTACGGAATGCCGCGCGCCACGGCGGCGTCGACGATGGAGCCGGTGCTCGGGCCTAGGCGCTCTGATTCGTCGAGGTCGCGCAGCTCGGTGATGGCGGCGTCGGCGTCGAAGGCGGTGTCGGCCAGTGCGGCCTGGATCAGTTCCTCGGCCAGGGCGAGGGCGCGGCGGCCCACGTCTTCCTCGGTGTACTGCACGGTGACCTGGTAGACGCCTTCTTCGGTCGTGGGCGCGGTGTTGCCGAAGTTGACGGCGCAGCCGGCCTGGGCCTGCAGCGCCACGGCGGCGTTCTCGAGCACATGGGCCAGCGCCAGCGGCTGGCCGAGCACCATCGGGTGCAGCTCGCCGATGGTCGGGAAGCGGGCGCGCAGGCGGGCTTCGAACCCGTCGAGCTTGCCGACGGCGTTCTCGTCGCCTTCGCAGGCCACGACGGCCTCGATGGTGGTGTGGCGGCTCCAGAGATTGGGGCCGCGCAGGGCGCGGATGCGGGTGACTTTCATGGGGCTACGGCACGGGGCGCGCGGTTGCGGTGATCTTGCGGTGTGACCAGGGCGCCGGCCCCGCGGGTGGCGGGGCGGCGCATCGTGTCATGCCAGTTGTAGTTGGGGGGAGAGCGGCGAGGCCTGCGACAGCTGCAGCGAGGCCAGGGCCGCCTGCAGGTCGGCTTCGAAGGCCTCGACGCCGGCGCCGATCAGGTTGAGCGGAATGCCCATGGCCCAGGCGGCGGCCACGGCGGCCAGCAGGCTTTCGAGGCTCACGCCGACGTGGGTCGCGCGCCAGATGGTCAGGCGACCCAGGCCGGGCAGGAACGATTCACTCGTGCCGTTGGCCAGCACCACGCGGTCCTGGCGCACCAGCACGGCCTTGCCGCCTTCGGCCTGGTGCGCGGCGAGCGCGGCGGCCTGCGGGTCGGCCGCATACAGGATGACGGCGCCGTCGCACAGCGGCGCCAGGGCGGCGATGCGCGGCTCGTCGGCGTTCAGCACGGCGGTGCCTTCGCCCAGCACCACGTCGACCTGGGTGCGCAGCACCTTGACCATCTGGTCGCTCTCGGTGATGTCGTAGTCGGCCAGGGCTTCACAGCCTTCGAGGTCGGTCACGATGCCGACTTCGCAGCGGTCGTAGGCCAGGCCGTCGCGCAGGATGGTCTCGGCGCCGTTCTCGATCACCACGGCCTCGACGGCGCGGTTCACGAGCAGGCGGTGGCCGGCGTCCCAGTTGGCGCTGTCGCGTGCGTCGACGCGGCGGCGCTCCAGGAACAGGCCGTCGCGACAGGCCAGGCCGGTGTGGCGCCCGCCGAGGTTGATGAGCCAGGCCACCAGCCGCGCGAGCACGGCGGTGTCGCGCGAACCGGCCACGCCCACCACGGGGATGCGGCCGGGCGCGTCGTTCGGGAACAGGTGGTCGCAGATGGCGCGGCCCACGGGGCGCGGCGAGCCGATGGCCGGCTTCAGGTGCATCAGCAGGCCGGGGCCGGCGTTCACCTCGACGATCGCGCCGCCCTGCGGGCCCAGCGGCTTGGAAATATCTTGCGCGACCATGTCGATGCCCGCGATGTCCAGGCCGACCACGCGGGCGGCGAGCACGGCGGCGTGCGCCACCTCGGGGTGCACGAGGTCGGTGCAGTCGTAGGCCATGTTGCCGTTGCGCTGGATCGTCACCACGCGCCCGGCGGCGGGCACCGAGTTGCCGTCCAGTTCCTGGCGCTTGAGCTCCAGTTGCAGCTTGGCGTCGGTGGCCAGCACGATCACGTCGAGCGGAAATTCTTCTTCGGCGCCGCGGCGCGGGTCGCTGTTGAGCTGCTTGTCGATCAGCCCGGCCACGGTGTTCGTGCCGTCGCCGGTCACGGTGATGATCTCGCCGCGCGCGGCCGCCACCACCTCGCCGCCCACCACCAGCAGGCGGTGTTCGTGGCCGCGGATGAAGCGCTCGACCATCACGTCGCTGCCCTCGGGCTCGGCGACCGCGAAGGCGGCCATGACTTCCTCGCGCGTCGTCAGTTCGAGCGACACGCCGCGGCCATGGTTGGCGTCCGACGGCTTCACGACCACGGGCAGGCCGATGTCCTCGGCGGCTTCCCAGGCTTCCTCGGGCGACTCGACCACCTGGCCGTGCGGCACGGGCACGCCGCAGCTGGCGAGCAGCGACTTGGTCAGTTCCTTGTCGCTGGCGATCGATTCGCCGATGGCGCTGGTGTAGTCGGTTTCCGCGGTCCAGATGCGCTGCTGGTTGGCGCCGTAGCCCAGCTGCACCAGGTTGCCGCTGTTCAGGCGCATGTGCGGAATGCCGCGGTCGGTGGCGGCGGACACGATGGCCGCGGTGCTCGGGCCGAGGTAGCAGTCCTCGACCTTGGCCTTGACGGCCTCGACGGCGGTCTGCACGTCGGCGGCGGTGAACGGGTCGTTGTTGATGGCCGCCATCAGCAGGCGGTGGCCTTCGGTGAGTGCCACGCGGGCGACCTGCTCGTCACGCGCGCGGAACACCATGCGGTACACGCCATGCTCCGAGGTGCTGCGGGTCTGGCCGAAGCCGGTCGGCATGCCGGCCAGGTTCAGCAGTTCGATCACGACGTGCTCGAGCACATGGCCCGACCAGGTGCCTTCGGTGAGGCGCTGGATGAAGCCGCCGCGCTCGCCCACGCCGCAGTGGTGCTCGATGAGCGCCGGCAGCAGGGTGGTCAGCCGGTCGGTGAAACCGTCGATCTTGTTGGAGGGGAAGTCTTCCAGTTGGCCCAGGTCGAGCCAGACTTCGAGCACCGGACGGTAGGTCCAGAGGTTGGGACCGCGCAAATAGTTGATGCGCAGCAATTGGATGTCGTCGAAACGGGTCATGCAAACGTTCGATGTGCTTTGGCCGAGCACCACGGCGCCTTCAAGCGCACCCATGGCGATCGGTCAGAATCGGCGCCCGACCAAGGACGCCATGACGCGGTCCCAGCGGCCCGCGACGGGCAAGAGTCAAATAAACACAATGCAACATCACGATCCAGTCGGCGCCCAGGCGGGCGAAACGGAGGCGGTCTCAGGCGTGCTGAAAAGCCGACTCGCAGGCGCTGAAAACGTTTCGGTAACACTTGCGGTTGACCTCGACGACCAACTTCGCTTCGCCACCGGCCTCGTCGCCCTGACCGATCAGCGGCTCATCGCCCTGGAACCCGGCGGCGAGTGGCGTGAGTGGCCACTCACAGAGCAGGCCTTGGAAATGCGTCTTTCCGACCATGCCGGCGTCGGAACCCTCGACCTCATCGGCCCCGCCGGACAGCTCGCCCGCTGGCGCTACACCCTGGCCGGCCAGCCGGCGGCGCTGAAGCTGCTCAAGCTCTTCGGCCAGCGCGCCGCGCCCGCTGTCGCGAAGGCGACAGAAGAAGTGCCCGAACTTCTCGACGTCGACGGCACCGACACCGAGCTCCAGACCCCGCCCTCGACCTGGGTGCTGCTGCGCCTGGGCCGCTTCGCCGGGCCGTACCGCAAGCAGCTGATCCTCGGGTTTGTCCTGACCCTGATCTCTACCGCCGCCACGCTGGTGCCGCCGTACCTGACCATCCCGCTGATGGACGACATCCTGATCCCGTTCCAGAACGGGCAGAAGATCGATTCCGGGCGGGTCGGCCTCTACCTGGGCGGCCTGCTGATCGCGGCGCTGGTCGGCTGGGGGCTGGGCTGGGCGCGCACCTACCTGCTGGCGCTGGTGTCCGAGCGCATCGGCGCCGACCTGCGCACCACCACCTACGAGCACCTGCTGACCCTGCCGCTGGACTACTTCGGCGGCAAGCGCACCGGCGACCTCATGGCGCGCATCGGCTCGGAAACCGACCGCATCAACGTCTTTCTGTCGCTGCACGCGCTCGATTTCGCGAATGACGTGCTGATGATCGTCATGACGGCGGCCATCCTCATCTCGATCAACCCGCTGCTGGCCGTGGTCACGCTGGTGCCGCTGCCCTTCATCGCCTGGATGATCCACGTCGTGCGCGACCGCCTGCGCACCGGCTTCGAGAAGATCGACCGCGTCTGGTCCGAAGTGACCAACGTGCTGGCCGACACCATCCCCGGCATCCGCGTGGTGAAAGCTTTCGCGCAGGAGCGCCGCGAGGCCGAGCGCTTCCGCGTGGCCAACGCCTACAACCTGCAGGTCAACGACAAGCTCAACCGCACCTGGTCGCTGTTCACGCCGACCGTGTCGCTGCTGACCGAAATCGGCCTGCTCGTGGTCTGGGCCTTCGGCATCTGGCAGGTGGCGCGCGGCAGCATCACGGTGGGTGTGCTCACCGCCTTCATCGCCTATATCGGCCGTTTCTACACGCGGCTCGATTCGATGAGCCGCATCGTCTCGGTCACGCAGAAGGCCGCCGCCGGCGCCAAGCGCATCTTCGACATCCTGGACCACGTGAGCAACGTGCCCGAGCCGGCCAACCCGGTGAAGGTGGAGCGCGTGCAGGGCCGCATCGAGATGAGCGGCCTCGGTTTCCGCTACGGCTCGCGGGCCGTGATCCACGACCTCGACCTGACCATCGAGCCCGGCGAGATGATCGGCCTCGTGGGCCACAGCGGCTCGGGCAAGAGCACGCTGGTCAACCTGATCTGCCGCTTCTACGACGTGACCGACGGCGCCATCAAGGTCGACGGCACCGACATCCGCCGCTTCGCCGTGGCCGACTACCGCCGCCACGTGGGGTTGGTGCTGCAGGAGCCGTTTTTGTTCTTCGGCACCATCGCGCAGAACATCGCCTACGGCAAGCCCGACGCCACGCGCGAAGAGGTGGTGGCTGCGGCCCGCGCGGCCCACGCGCACGACTTCATCCTGCGCCTGCCGCACGGCTACGACTCGCTGGTCGGCGAGCGCGGCCAGGGCCTGTCGGGCGGCGAGCGCCAGCGCATCAGCATCGCGCGCGCACTGCTCATCGACCCGCGCATCCTGATCCTCGACGAGGCCACTTCGGCGGTGGACACCGAGACCGAAAAGGAAATCCAGAAGGCGCTCGACAACCTCGTGCAGGGCCGCACCACCATCGCCATCGCCCACCGTTTGTCCACGCTGCGCAAGGCCGACCGCCTCGTGGTCATGGACCGCGGCGAGGTGGTCGAGGTCGGGCCGCACGACGCGCTCATGGCCAAGCAGGGCGCCTACTGGCGCCTCTACCAGGCGCAGCTGCGCCAGGGCGATGAAGACGACGTGAGCGAAGGCGCCGCCGATGAGCGCGCCAACGCCCAGGCGCCGCTGGCCGTGAGCCATGCCGCCCATCCGGCAGGGGACGTGTGATGAGCAGCACCAACGACAACACCAACTTCCAGCTGGCCCGCGACACCTTCGGCCGCCTCGTGCTGACCGACGCGCAGGGCGAGCACCACGTGGGCGTGACACCCGTGCGCGCCTTTCCGCTGAGCGCGCCCAATGAGGGCGTGTCGCTCGTCGGCAGCGAAGGCCGCGAACTCGTGTGGGTCGACCGCGTCGACCAGCTGCCCGCGCCCACCCAGGCGCTGCTGACCGAAGAACTCGCCGTGCGCGACTTCGCGCCCACCTTGCTGAAGCTGCACGGCGTGTCCAGCTTCGGCGTGCCCAGCACCTGGACCGTGAGCACCGACCGCGGCGACACCAGCTTCGTGCTCAAGGCCGAGGAAGACATCCGCCGCCTCGAAGGCGGCGCGCTGCTGATCGCGAGCGCGCACGGCGTGCAGTTCCGCATCCCCGATGCGAAGGCGCTGGATCGCGCGTCGCGCAAGCTGCTGGAGCGTTTTCTCTAGAAGCAGCACAGAACAGGGCGGCCCGCAGCATCGATCGGCTGCGAAAATCGCGCATTTGCACTACAACGGCCCCGCCGTTGACGGACATGCCCCTGCACACCACCGCCCTCGTTCTCTTCTCCGGCGGCCAGGACTCGGCCACCTGCCTGGCCGAGGCCCTGTCCAAGTACCAGCGGGTCGAAACCCTGGGCTTCGACTACGGCCAGCGCCACCGCGTCGAACTCGACGTGCGCGGCACTGTGCTCGCCAAGATCCGCGAGCGCTTTCCCGAATGGGCGCCGCGCCTGGGCGAAGACCACGTGCTCACGCTGGCCGCACTGGCCCAGCTCGGCGGCTCCTCGCTCACTGAAGAAGTCGCCTTCGCCATGCAGGCCGACGGCCTGCCCAACACCTTCGTGCCGGGGCGCAACCTGCTGTTCCTCACGCTCGCGGGCGCGCTGGCCTACCGGCGCGGGCTGCAGGTGATCGTCACCGGCGTGTGCGAAACCGACTTCTCGGGCTACCCCGACTGCCGCGACGACACCATGAAGGCCATGCAGCTCGCGCTGTCGCTCGGCCTGGAGCGCCGCCTCGTGATCGAGACGCCGCTCATGTGGATCGACAAGGCCGAGACCTGGGCGCTGGCCCACCGGCTGGGCGGCCAGCCGCTGGTCGACCTGATCGTGGAAGAAACCCACACCTGCTACCTCGGCGATCGCGAGCACCGCCAGGCCTGGGGCTACGGCTGCGGCGAGTGCCCGGCCTGCGATTTGCGCAAGAAGGGCTGGGAGCGCTACGCCGCCGCCGCTGCGGGCTGAGCAACCGCAGAGGTATCGAGCCGGTAGCGCGCGCCGCCGGCTGCGCCTTCTTCCCGCGGCACCAGCGTCCACCGCTGGCCGTGGAAATCGCCCACCGCCGGCCGGTGCGCGATCGACACCATCGCGCCGCCGCCCGCGCGCACCGTGTTGGCCAGCCGCTGGTAGAGCACGGCTTCGGCCGGTGCATCGAGCGCGCTGGTCACTTCGTCGGCGAAGAGCCAGGCCGGCTTCTTCAGCAACACCCGCGCAATGGCCAGCCGCTGCTGCTCGCCGCCCGAGAGCTTCTGGCTCCAGGCGTCGCTGTCGTCGAGCCGGTTCACGAGGTCGGGCAAGAGCGCATCGACCAGCGCCTGGCGCAGCTGGTCGTCGCTGAAGCCGGCGGCTGGGTGCGGGTAGGTCAGCGCCTCGCGCAGCTTGCCGTCGGGCAGGTAGGGGCGTTGGGGCATGAAGACCGCGTCGGCCGGGGCCTGCACCTTGCCGCGCGCAAACGGCCAGATGCCCGCGAAGGCGCGGAACAGCGTCGACTTGCCGCTGCCCGAGGGGCCTTGCAGCAGCACGCTGTCGCCGGGGCGCACCGCCAGTGCGGCACCGGCCAGCAGCTGCGTGCCGTTGGGCAGCGCGAGCGTGAGGTCGCTGGTGCCCAGCGCGGCGGCGCCTTCTTCGCGCTGCAGGCCGTCTTCGCGCGCGGCGTGGGCGCGCATCGCGTCGTCGAAGCTGATCAGGCGGTCGGTAGTGGCGCGCCAGACGGCCACGCGGTCGTAGTTGGTCACGAACCAGCTCAGCGAATCCTGCACTTTTTCAAAAGCGGTCGAGATCTGGATCAGCGCGCCCAGCTGGATGGCGCCGCTGAAGAAACGCGGTGCCGACACGATGAACGGAAAGATCACCGACGCCTGCCCGAACATCGCGGTGAAGGTGACCAGGTTCTTCTGCTTCTTGATCAGTTGCAGGTAGTTGCGCAGCACCGCGCCGAAGCGCGTGTCGAGCTGGCCGCGCTCCACCGTCTCGCCGCGGTCGAGCGCGATGGCTTCGCTGTACTCGCGCACGCGCACCAGGTGGTGGCGGAAGTCGGCCTCGAAGCGCTGCTGGCGGAAGTTCAGGCCGATCAGCGGCCGGCCGATGAAGTGCGTGATGACCGTGCCGACCACGCAGTAGACCAGCGCCAGCCACACCATCGAGCCCGCGACCTGGTAGGTGCTGCCGCCCAGCGACAGGTCGAAGGTGCCCGACAGGCCCCACAGGATGCCGATGAAGCTCAGCAGCGTGACCACCGCGTTCAGGATCTCCATCGACAGCGTCATGGTCGCGTTGGTGAACATCTGCATGTCCTCCTGGATGCGCTGGTCGGGGTTGTCGGGCGTGGCGCCGTCGGCGTGCGCGTAGCGCGCCAGTTCCAGGTGATAGAAGGCGCGGTCGGCCATCCAGCGGCCGAGGTAGTGGCGGGTCATCCACGAGCGCCAGCGCAGCTGCAGCAGCTGCGTCAGGTAGAACTTCGCCACCTGGATCGCGATGTTGAAGAAGGCCAGCACGGCGAACACGCGGATCTCGCGCCAGAACACCACCGCGTCCTTGTTCTGCAGCCCGTCATAGAAGCGGCCGTACCACTGGTTGAAGAGCACCAGCGCGTACACATACGCCAGGTTCAGCGCCACGATGCCCGCGAACATGAGGCGCGCCCGCCATTTTTCTTCGTCCGAACTGAAGTAGGGCGCCGCGAGCCGCAGCACGCGGCGCAGGACCTGGACGAACGCGCCGGCACGCGCCGCGATGGTGGGGGATGGAGCAGATGACATGCGGATTTCCTCGCAGGCGCAGGGGCGCCGGACCTCGTGAGGAAACCATCGTAGACAAGTGTTTCTTAAACGGGGCTGAAAGTCGGCCCGCCGTCCCTTCGCCCCGCCGGCCCTCAGCGCAGCATCACGCGCGCCGCCGTCGCCAGGAAATGCGCCAGCGGCGGCGTGCGCAGCCCCTCGGCCTTGGCCGCTTCGTCCCACAGCCGCAGCCGCACCGCGTCGCCCGACCACGGCAGGCCCGCAAAGCGCTGCGCCGCCTCGATGTCCATCACGCCGCCCTGCAGCGCCAGGCTGCGCACCGAATCGGGCGAGAGCTTCGACACGTAGCCCGGTCGCGTTGCGCACAGGTAGCGCTTGGCGTCCACATGCAGGCGGATCGGCTCGCGCACCGCCACGTCGAAGGCGCCGCGCAGCAGCGGCAGCGCGACGTACTGGTGGCGGTCGTCAATGCCCAGTTCGGTGGGCGAGAGCGACAGCGTCTGGTGCTCGGCGATCAGCAGGTGCCCCAGGTCGTGCAGCAATGCGGCCGTCACGAGCGTGTCGCCGGCGCCGGCCTGTTCGGCCAGCCAGGCGCATTGCAACGCGTGTTCGAGCTGCGACACCGGCTCGCCCGCGTACGCCAAGCCGCCGCGTTCGGCGAACAGGCGAGCGATCTCGGCGAGGTCGAGTGTCATGGGATTGCAAAAGAACGGTGTGCGACAGCCTGTACAGGCTCGCGTCGCTCGATGACAGCCGTGTGACGAAAGTGCAAACGCCGCAGCGCGGGTACGGCCGTGTGACAAACCTTTGTCACATAGCGCTGCGAGCATCGCTGCGTTCACGGCCCTGGCCGTGTTTTCTTTTTGCGTACACCGCCTGTTCTTACCTCGAGGGAATCTCCCATGCTGCATCGTCGTCTGATGTGGGCCGCCGTGCCCGCCGCCTTGTTCTCGCTGGCTTTCGCCGCCTCGGCCCAAGGCCGCACCGAGCTGCTGGTCTACACCGCGCTCGAAGCCGACCAGGTGCAGGCCTACAAGGCCGCCTTCGAAAAGGAGAACCCGGCCATCGAGCTGAAGTTCGTGCGCGACTCCACCGGCATCGTCACCGCCAAGCTGCTGGCCGAAAAGGCCAACCCGCAGGCCGACGTGGTGTGGGGCCTGGCCGCCACTTCGCTGATGCTGCTGGACAAGGAAGGCATGCTCCAGCCCTACGCCCCCAAGGGCCTGGACGCCATCAAGCCCACCATGCGCGACACCGCCAACCCGCCCAAGTGGGTCGGCATGGACGTGTGGTCGTCGGCCATCTGCTTCAACACCGCCGAAGCCACGAAGAAGAACCTGCCCAAGCCCACCAGCTGGGCCGATCTGACCAACCCGGTCTACAAGGGCCAGATCACCATGCCCAACCCGGCCGCCTCGGGCACCGGCTACCTCATGGTGTCGGGCTGGATCCAGATGATGGGCGAAGACAAGGCCTGGAAGTACATGGACGCGCTGCACCAGAACATCGGCGTGTACAGCCTGTCGGGCAGCAAGCCCTGCCGCCAGGCCGGCGCCGGCGAGTTCGCGCTCGGCATGTCGTTCGAATACCGCGCCAACAAGACCAAGCGCGACGGCGCCCCCATCGACATCGTGCTGCCCAAGGAAGGCCTGGGCTGGGACATGGAAGCCACCGGCATCATGAAGACCAGCAAGAAGCAGGACGCCGCCAAGGCCCTGGCCGACTGGGCCGTGACCAAGCAGGCCAACGAGCTGTACGCGAAGAACTTCGCCGTGCTCGCGCTGCCGGGCATCCAGGAAAAGCTGGAGTTCGTGCCGGGCGATGTCGAGAAGCTGCTGGCGAAGAACGACTTCAACTGGGCTGCCGCCAACCGCGACCGCATCCTGACGGAATGGTCGAAGCGCTACGACGCCAAGGCCGAAAAGAAACCCATGTGATCGGGGTTTCGGGCAGCCGCACATGACCAGCTTTCTTTCTCTTCGCGGCATCGGCAAGTCCTTTGGCGCCACGCGCGTGCTCGACGGCATCGACCTGGACATCGAGCCCGGTGAGTTCGTCTGCCTGCTCGGTCCTTCAGGCTGCGGCAAGACCACACTGCTGCGCATCGTGTGCGGCATCGAGCGCGCCGACAGCGGGCAGATCCTGCTCGGCGGCCAGGACATCGCGGGCCTGCCGCCCGCGGCGCGCGGCTTCGGCGTGGTGTTCCAGTCGTATGCGCTGTTCCCCAACCTCACGGCGGCGCAGAACATCGCCTACGGCCTGCACCCCACGGGCGCCCTGGCGCGCGAGATGGCCAAGCGCTCGCGCGAGATGCTCGACCTCGTCGGCCTCACCGCGCATGCCGACAAGTACCCGGTGCAGCTCTCGGGCGGCCAGCAGCAGCGCATCGCGCTGGCGCGCGCGCTGGCGCCCAACCCGCGCCTGCTGCTGCTCGACGAACCGCTGTCCGCGCTCGACGCGCAGGTGCGCGCCACGCTGCGCAGCGAAATCCGCGCGCTGCAAAAGCGCCTGGGCATCGTCACCATCATGGTCACGCACGACCAGGAAGAAGCCCTCTCGATGGCCGACCGCGTGGTGCTGATGCACAACGGCCGCATCGAGCAGGCCGGCACGCCCGACGAGCTGTACCGCAAGCCGCGCACCCGCTTCGTCGCAGGTTTCGTGGGCCGCATGAACATGCTGCCTGCCACCGTGCTGGCTGACGGCAAGGTGCGCGTGCGCGACAGCGAACTGTTCTGCGCACCCGGCAGCCTCAGCGTCGGTTCGCAGGCCACCGTGGGCATCCGTCCCGAGCATGTGGTGGTGAAGCGCTTCGGCTCCGAACTCGGCACCAACAGCTTCGCCGCGCGCCTGCTCGACACCGAGTTCTTCGGCAACCGCACCTCGGCCCGCCTGGCCTGCGAGCCGCTGGGCATCGAGATCGAGGCCGAGCTGCCCGCCGATGCGCGCAGCGGCGGCGAAGAGCCGCTGGTGCCCAGCAGCATGGTGCACATCCAGCTTCCCTTGAACGCGCTGTCGGTTCTGGCGCAATGAAATGACATCGGGCTTGTCGGTGCCTTGTCGTTGGGAGCGCAGTCCTTCAGGGCGCGCTCCCGCCGACGGGGTACCTTGCTCCGCGAATGTCCCCCGGCCTGCGGCCTCCTCCTTGATTTCGCTGCGCAAGGCACCCCATCGACGTGAGCGTGACACACAGCGGTCGTTGATCGGCTGCACACCAGCGCTGCGTCCCGTGCGCAGGACACTGGGTGCTTCCCGCAGCGAAATCAAGGAGGAGCCGAAGGCGGGGGACATTCGCGGAGGGAAGTACCCGGTGGCCTGTGCACGCGCCCTGAACAACGAAACCAAAACAAGAACAACATGAGCAGTTCCACAGAAGCCCTAGCCCCGATCGCCATCCCGCGTTCGAATCACTTCGACCGCGAACGCTGGCTCACCGGCGCCGCCGTGCTGCTCGTCGTGCTGCTGCTCGTCGTGATCGTCGCGCTCCCCGTTGGCGCGCTCGTCGGCCAGAGCTTCTACGACCGCGCAGGCAGCTTCGTCGGCCTGACCAACTTCGCGCGCTACCTCGAGAGCCCCGCGCTCGTGCAGTCGGCCTTCAACAGCGTGCTGCTCGCGGTGATCAGCGCCGTGCTGTGCACCGCCATCGCCTACGTGTACGCCTACGGCCTCACGCTCTCGTGCATGCCCGCCAAGGGCCTGCTGCGCGCCGTGGCGCTCATGCCGCTGCTGGCGCCCTCGCTGCTGCCGGCCATCAGCCTGATCTACCTGTTCGGCAACCAGGGTCTGTTCAAGGGGCTGCTGGGCGACCTGTCGATCTACGGCCCGCTGGGCATCGTGCTCGGCTCGGTGTTCTGGACGCTGCCGCATGCGCTGCTGATCCTCACCACCGCCATGGCCACCTCGGACGGTCGCCTGTACGAAGCCGCCCAGACCCTGGGCGCCTCGCGCTGGCGCATCTTCCGCACCGTCACGCTGCCCTCGTCGCGCTATGGCCTCATCGTGGCCGCGATGGTCGTGTTCGTGCTCGTCATCACCGACTTCGGCGTGCCCAAGGTCGTGGGCGGCCAGACCGGCGTGCTCGCGACCGATATCTACAAGCAGGTGGTCGGCCAGCAGAACTTCCAGATGGGCGCGGTGGTCGGCCTCGTGCTGCTGATTCCGGCCGTGCTGTCTTTCCTCGTCGAGCGGCGCGTGCGCCGCAAGCAGGCCGCGGCGTTGTCGGCGCGCGCCACGCCGTACCAGCCCGAGCCCGTGAAATCGCGCGACCGCGCGCTGCTCGTGTTCTGCACGCTCACCGCCATCGCCATCGTCGTGATGATCGGCATGGCCGTGTTCGCCTCGCTCGCCAGCTACTGGCCCTACAAGCTCACGCCCTCGCTGAAGAACTACGACTTCAGCAACATGGACGGCGGCGGCTGGGGCAGCTACGGCAACTCGCTGCGCCTGGCGCTGTGCGCGGCCGTGGCGGGCGCGCTCGCCACCTTCGTGTCGGCCTACTTCGTGGAAAAGCCGCGCCACTTCGGCCTGCTGCGCGAGCTGCTGAACCTGCTGGCCAACCTGCCGCTCGCCGTGCCGGGGCTCGTGCTCGGCGTGGGCTACATCTTCTTCTTCAACTCGGCCGCGAACCCGCTGCACGGGCTGTACGGCGGCATGGCGATCCTCGTGATCTGCACCGTGGCGCACTTCTTCTCGGTGGCGCACCTCACCTCGCTCACCGCGCTGCGCCAGCTCGACCGCGAGTACGAGCTGGTGTCCGAGTCGATGGGCGTGCCGTTCTGGCGCACGCTGTGGCGCGTGCACCTGCCGGTGGCGCTGCCCACCGTGCTCAACGTGGCCGGCTACTTCTTCGTCAACGCGATGACCACCGTGTCGGCCGTCGTGTTCCTCTATTCACCGCAGACCACGCTGGCCGCCATCGCCGTGCTCAACATGGACGATGCCGGCGACGTGGCACCCGCCGCCGCCATGGCCTCGCTCATCATGCTCACGGCCGCCGTCGGCCGGGGTCTGTTCGCGCTGGCCGGGCACTGGGCGCTGAAGCGCACGCAAGCCTGGAGACAACGTTGATGAACCCCAGCATGTCCGTCGACAGCTTCGACGTGATCGTGGTCGGCGCCGGCATCGTCGGCCTGGCCCATGCGTACACCGCCGCGCAGCGCGGCCTGCGCGTGTGCGTGGTCGAGCGCGATGCCGCGTGCCTGGGTGCATCGATCCGCAACTTCGGCTTCATCACCGTCACCGGCCAGGCGCCGGGAGACATGTGGCGCCGCGCCATGCATTCGCGCGACGTGTGGCAGGCCATCGCGCCGCAGGCCGGCATCGACATCGTGCACCGCCACCTCTGGCTCGCGGCCTACCGGCCCGAAGCGCATGCTGTGCTCGAAGCCTTCCTGCGCACGCCGATGGCCGAGGCCTGCGCGCTCATCGACGCCGCCGACGCGCAGGAGCGCGCGCCCGGCCTCAACCTCGCGCAGGCGCGCTCGGTGCTGTTCAGCCCGCACGAGTTGCGCGTCGAATCGCGCACCGCCGTCGGCCTGCTCGCGCGCTGGCTGGCCGAGGTGCACGGCGTCGTGTTCCGCTTCGGCGAGACGGTGCACGAGGTGGAGACCCCGCGCGTGCGCACCTCGCGCGGCACCCTGCGCGGCGAGCGCGTGGTGGTCTGCACCAACACCGAGTTGCACGGCCTGTTCGCCGGCCGCATCGCCGCGCACGACCTCACGCTGTGCCGCCTGCAGATGCTGCGCGTGCAGCCCGAGGCCGGCTTTCGCCTGCCGGGCGCGGTCATGACCGACCTGAGCCTGGTGCGCTACGAGGGCTACAGCACCCTGCCCGAAGCGGCGGCGCTGCGCGCGCGGCTGATGCAGGAAGAGCGCGCTTCGCTCGACCATGGCATCCACCTCATCGTCGTGCAGAGCGCCGACGGCTCGCTGGTGGTCGGCGACTCGCACCACTACGGCGACGCGCCCGAACCCTTTGCCATCGAGGCGGTCGACCAGCTCATCCTGCGCCACCTGCGCAGCACGCTCGACCTCGAGACCGCGCAGGTCACCGAACGCTGGACCGGCGTGTACCCGTCGTCGAAGACCACACCTTGCGTGATCGACGCGCCCGACGACGCCACGCGCGTGGTGCTGGTCACCAGCGGCAGCGGCGCGAGCACCGGCTTCGGCATTGCCGCCGACGTGTTCGACGCGTGGTGAGCATCACCGCCTTCTTCATCCCTTTTCTTCTTTCGTCGCCATGAACGCCCATCACCATGCCAGGCTGCAGGCCGTCGTCTTCGACTGGGCCGGCACCATCCTCGACTTCGGCTCCTGCGCGCCCATGGGCGCTTTCGTGAAGCTGTTCGCACAGTCCGGCATCGACATCACCATCGACGAGGCGCGCGCCCCGATGGGCATGGCCAAGTGGGACCACATCAAGGCCCTGGGCACGCAGCCGCGCATCGCCGCGCAGTGGGAAACGAAGCACGGCCATGCCTTCAGCGACGCCGACGTCGACCGCCTGTACGAGGTGTTCACGCCCATGAACGCGGCCAGCGTGCGCGACCACACCGACTTCATTCCGGGTGCGATCGAGGCCGTCCACGCGGCACGCGAGCGCGGCCTGAAGATCGGCTCCACCACCGGCTACAACCGCCCGATCATGGACGTCGTCACGCCCATCGCCGCGGCCGGCGGCTATGTGCCCGACAACCTCGTGTGCGCGGGCGACCTCGCGGCGGGGCGCCCGTCGCCGCTCATGATGTACCGCTGCTTCGCCGACCTCGGCGTGTGGCCGCCGCACGCCGTCGTCAAGGTCGACGACACCGGCGTGGGCCTGCAGGAAGGCCTCAATGCCGGCACCTGGGCGGTCGGTGTGTCGGTCAGCGGCAACGTCAACGGCCTGACGCTGGCCGAGTGGCAGGCGCTCGACGCCGGCAGCCAGCAGGCCCGCCGCGCCCGCGCCACCGCCGAGCTGCAGGCCGCCGGCGCGCACTACGTGATCGACAGCGTGGCCGACCTGCCGAACGTGCTCGAAGACATCGAGCGCCGCCTGCAGGCCGGCGAGCGGCCGGAAGTCCTTTTGCGCTGAAGCAGAAAGCTCGCCTTACCGACGGTGGCTGGCGCTGCCGTCCGACTTGACGCGTCACTTCGCGGGCTTAGCATGCGCCGCATGCGAAGCACAGCCTTTGTTCTTCTGCTCTGTCTCGGCCTGCTGACCGCGGCCTGCGACGGCAAGCGCAAGCCCGGCATTCCGATGCCGAAGGCCTTCTTGTCGTGGAGCGTCGTGGTGGTGATGGCACCTGCGCCGTTCGTGGGCTGAGGCTGCCGGCGCGTCCAGCGCACCGGCCGCGGCGAACGTCTCAGGACGGGACGTACGCCAGCACTTCATCGCCCGCTGCATCGAATTCGCCCGTGGGCTTCCAGCCCAGGTGCCGGTAGAAGCCGTGCGAGCGCACCTGCGGATCGGGCGAGCAGCCCAGGAAGAGCCGCTGGAAGCCCAGCCCTTTGAACTCCTCGACCATGAGCGCGAGCAGCGCCTTGCCGATACCTTGGCCTTCATAGGCTGGCAGCAGGGCCAGCACGGCGATCTCGCCGGTGTCGCGGTCGCCGAAGCAATAGCCCGCCAGCTCGCCGTCGACGAGCGCGACGTAGCCGGGCAGCGAGCCGTCGGCGATGCCGGCCTGCCAGCTCTCCAGGGTGATGCCGAGCGCCTCGAGCTCGTCGACCGAGAAGGCGTTCTCTCGCGTGCGGCCGCGCAGGTCGAGGCACGCGGGCGTGTCTTCGGGAATGGCTTGTCTGTAGGTGATGGGCATGCGTCGGGTGCTCGAGGGCGCGCGCAGCAGGCGGCGCGGCCTTCCGCGAGAATGCCACACGACGTGCGCCACCCGATGCACGCGTGGAGACAAGAAGAATGAAGACGACACCAGAGACACCCATCGTCCATCAGCCCGACTCGCGCTACGCCATGGTGCGCCTGGCGCTCACGCTGCTGGTCATGACGGTCGGCAGCAGCGGCATGTACGTGGTGTCGGTCATGCTGCCCGCGGTGCAGGCCGAGTTCGGCGTGGCGCGCGCCGATGCCTCCATGCCCTACACGCTGCTGATGCTGGGCTTCGGTTTCGGCGGCGTGCTCATGGGCAAGCTGGCCGACCGCATCGGCGTGATGAAGCCGCTGCTGATGGGCTCGGTCTTCCTGGCCGCTGGCTACATCGCCACGGGCCTGTCGCAAGGCATCGTGTCCTTCACCATCGCGCAGGCGCTGCTGGTCGGCCTGCTCGGCAGCTCGGTGGCCTTTGCGCCGCTGGTGGCCGACACCTCGCTGTGGTTCGTCAAGCGGCGCGGCATCGCGGTGGCGGTGTGCGCCAGCGGCAACTACCTCGCGGGCGCCGTGTGGCCGCCCATCGCGCAGCACTTCGTCGAGCAGGTGGGCTGGCGCCAGACCTACATCGGCATGGGCATCTTCTGCGGCGTGACGATGGCGCTGCTGGCGCTGTTCTTCCGCGCACGGCCGCCCGCACTGGTCGAGGCGGCGCCGGTGTCGCACGCCTCGGGCGGCAGCACGCTGGTGCGCGACATGACGCGGCCCTTCGGCCTGAACATGGGCACAGCGCAGGGCCTGCTGTGCGTCGCGGGCGTGGCCTGCTGCGTGGCGATGGCGATGCCGCAGGTGCACATCGTGGCCTACTGCGGCGACCTGGGCTACGGCCCGGCGCAGGGCGCGATGATGCTGTCGCTGATGCTGGGCTTCGGCATCGTGAGCCGGCTGGTGTCGGGCGCCATCTGCGACCGCATCGGCGGGCTGCGCACGCTGATGCTGGGCGGCGTGCTGCAGTGCGTGGCGCTGCTGCTGTTCCTGCCCTTCGACGGGCTGGTGCCGCTGTACGTGATCTCGGCGCTGTTCGGCCTGTTCCAGGGCGGCATCGTGCCCTCGTACGCGATCATCGTGCGCGAGCACTTCCCGCCCAAGGAAGCCGGCGCGCGCGTGGGCACGGTGCTGATGTTCACGCTGTTCGGCATGGCGCTGGGCGGCTGGATGTCGGGCAAGGTGTTCGACCTGACGGGCAGCTACCACGCGGCCTTCCTGAATGGCATCGGATGGAACCTGGTGAACGTGAGCATCGCGGCGTTCCTGCTGTTCAGGGTGAGCCGGATGCGACGGGGTGGGGTGGCGGTGGCTGCTTGAAGTTGCCCGTCTGGCCCCGGGCGAAGGTCACAACATGCGTTGCTTCGAGCGAAGGAACAGACGGGCCAGCAGTCCGCCAACGACGGCACCACCGGTAGCAAAAGCGTAGAGCTCGCGATCGTCAAGCCATGGGGGCGCCAGGACAAACTTCAGAAGCGTTGCGACGACACAAAACCCGAAAAAGGCGCCGACGCCTCCATACACGCGAGCGTCCATGGAGTCCGTGGTTTTTCGATAGGCCTCCGAGTGCCCCAGGGCCTCGTGGATCAACGTAGTGCCGCATCGGATGCAGCGAACGTCTGTCGCTGCGTTGAGATGATTGCAAGTGGGGCATGACATCGTGCTTCGTCCCTCCTAGTTGAACGTCGGCTGCTGCGGCGGCGACGTGATGAAGAACCGGATCGGTACCTCGCGCCACACCACCGTGCCGTCATCTGGCATCGGCTTGAATCGCCATTTGCGGACGGTCTCGACGGCCGATCGGTCCAGCCGTGCGTGGCCGCTCGACTCTTTCACCTCGACGCTCGCGGGCAGGCCGGCCGGCGTGGTGCGCACGCGCAGCAGCACCATGCCTTGCTCCCCGTTCATCCGCGATTCGGCCGGGTAGGGCGCGTTCGGGTTGGGTGGCTGCGGTGACCACTCGCCAGGCGCCGACGGCGGTGGTGCTGCGCAGGCCGTCAGCAAGGCGGCAACAGCGCCCGCCAGGAGCGCGTGTCGGGGAGCGTGGCGTGGTGTCTTCATCGGTGTTCCGCAATCCTTCGAAAGGAGGCCCCGCGCATTGTGACCCGGGCGCGCTCACCGCCTTCGCGCCCGGTACGTAGTTCCCCTCGCGGCTGCGTCAGATTCCGATCAGCTTGCAAAAAGAGCATCGATCCGTCCGGCGACTCCCTCCGGACGGAGACACGTCCGCACCGGTTTTTCCTGTCGCGGGCGCATTCGAATCACATCACTCCGTGAGCGTATGAATGAAAAATAGAAACCTTGTCAGAGGTCTGTTCCTCATGGCGATCGCGCTGGGCTTCGGCCTGACCGCGCTGCGCTATCCCATCGGCGACTTCAGCCGGGCGGGGCCGGGCCTGTTCCCCGTGATGGTGAGCAGCCTGCTGCTGCTGATCGGCGTGGCCACGGTGGTCCGGTCGTTCGTGGTGGCGCCGGTGACGCTGGACCTGAACTTCAAGAACATCGGGCTCATCCTGTCGAGCCTGTGCGGGTTCGCGCTGATCTCGATGTACGTGAACATGATCGCGGGCATCGTCTTCATGGTGTTCTGTTCGGCCTTCGCGGGCAGTTCCAACTCGTGGCTGCGCAACGTGAAGATCTCGGCGGGCCTGATCGCCATGGTGCTGGCGCTGCAGAAGCTGCTCGGCCTGAACCTGCCGCTGTTCTGAGGCCACGACCATGACGGAAGTTCTGAACAATCTGGCGTTCGGTTTCTCGCACGCCCTGACACTGCACAACCTGATGTACTGCGCCATCGGCTGCACGGTGGGCACGCTGGTCGGCCTGCTGCCGGGCCTGGGGCCGCTGGCCACCATCAGCCTGCTGCTGCCGCTGACGTATTCGATTCCCACCACCGGCGCGCTGATCATGCTGGCCGGCATCTACTACGGTGCGCAGTACGGCGACAGCGTGAGCGCGATCACGATGAAGATCCCGCACGCCAGCAGCATCGTGGCCTGCATCGACGGCTACGCGATGACGCTCAAGGGCAAGACGGGCCTGGCGCTGTTCACGGCGGGCTTCTCCAGCTTCATCGGCGGCACGGTCGCGATTTTGGTGCTGTCGTTCCTGGCGCCGACGCTGGGCGAGGTGGCCTTCCTGTTCGGCCCCGCGGACTACGTCGCGATGATGCTGGTGGGCTTCGTGTGCGTGAGCTTCGTGACCACGGGCAGCCTGCTGAACGGGCTGGCGATGTGCATGATCGGCGTGCTGCTGGGCACCATCGGCACCGACGTGAACAGCGGCATGGCGCGCTTCACGATGGACATGCCGTTCCTGACCGACGGCGTGGGCATCGTGAGCATTGCGCTGGGCTGCTTCGGCATCGCCGAGATCACGAAGAACCTCGACTCGCGCGAGGAGCGCTCGCCCTTCAACGGCAAGATCAACCTCATCCCGACCTGGGCGGAGTTCAAGCGGATCATTCCCAGCGCCTTGCGCGGCAGCGTGGTCGGCTCCATCCTGGGCATCCTGCCCGGCGGCGGCCCGACCATTGCGCAGTTCGCGGCCTACGCGCTGGACAAGAAGGTCAGCAAGTACAAGCACGAGATCGGCACCGGCTGCATCGAGGGCGTGGCCGGCCAGGCGGCGGCCGACGAGGCGGCGGCGCGCACGAGCTTCATTCCGCTCATGAGCATCGGCATTCCCGAGAACGCGGTCATGGCGCTGATGCTGGCGGCCTTCATCATCAAGGGCATCCAGCCGGGCCCGAACATGATCGCCAGCCACCCCGAGCTGTTCTGGGGCCTGGTGGCCAGCATGTGGATCGGCAACGTGTTCCTGCTGGTGCTGAACGTGCCGCTGGTGCGTTACTGGCTCTCGGTGTTCAAGATCCCGTACAGCGTGCTGTTCCCGTCGATCCTGTTCTTCTGCTGCATCGGCACCTACAGCGTGAACAACAACCTGCAGGACGTGTTCATCACCGCCGCGTTCGGCTTCATGGGCTACATGTTCATGCGGCTGGAGCTCGACGCCGCGCCGCTCATGCTGGGCTTCATCCTCGGGCCGATGCTCGAGGAGAACTTCCGCCGCGCGATGCTGCTCAGCCGCGGCGGCTTCGGCACCTTCGTGTCGCGGCCCATCAGCGGCACGCTGCTGGGGCTGATCGCGGTCTTCGTGGTGTGGCAGCTGGTGGCGTTCGTGCTGCAGGCGCGCAAGAAGAACGGGGCGCGGGCTGCAGTCGCGCTGGAACCGCAAGAGTAGCTCGACAGGCCCGGACAACGCCCGCCCCTTCGGCGGGCGTTGTCGTTTCAGCTCGCTAGCTCGCTTGTGCCACCAGCCGCCCCAGCGTCTGCAGGGCCTGCTCGCTGTGCGCGTCCCACGCGTGGCCGTAGTTCAGCCGCAGGCAGTTCGAGAACGCACGCGTGGCCGAGAAGATCGGCCCGGGCGCCACGCTGATGCCGCGCTCCAGCGCGAGGCGATGGATCTCCAGCGCATCCACCTGCGCTGGCAATTCCACCCACAGGAAGTACCCGCCCAACGGCCGCGTGGCGCGCGTGCCGGCCGGAAAGTAATGCCCCACGGCCTGCGCGAAGCTGGCCTGCTGCATCGCCAGCGTCTGGCGCAGCTTGCGCAGGTGCTTGTCGAAGCCGCCCTTCTCGAGGTAGTCGGCCAGCGCCAACTGCGCGGGCACCGAGGTGCTGAGCGTGGTCGTGAGCTTTTGCCGCGCCACCTTGCGCGCGAAACGTCCGGCCGAGGCCCAGCCGATGCGGTAGCCGGGCGCGAGGCTTTTCGAGAACGACGAACAGTGCAGCACCAGCCCCTGCGTGTCGAAGGCCTTGGCCGGCGGCGGGCGGCGCTCGCCGAAGTAGAGCTCGGCGTACACGTCGTCTTCGATGAGCGGCAGCTCGTGCCGCGCGAGCAGTTCGACCAGCGCCTTCTTCTTCGCGTCGGGCATGAGGCTGCCCAGCGGGTTCTGGAAGGTGGTCATGAGCCAGCAGGCGGTCGGCTTGTGGGCGGCGATGGCCTGCGCGAGCGCGTCGAGGTCGATGCCTTCGCCCGGGTGCGTGGGCACCTCGATGGCGCGCAGGCCCATGCGTTCGAGCGCCTGCAGCGCGGCATAGAAGGTGGGCGACTCGACGATCACCGCGTCGCCCGGCCGCGTCACGGCCGAGAGGCACAGGTTGAGCGCCTCGAGTGCGCCATTGGTGACCACGATCTCCTCGGCCGGCACCGGCAGGCCGTCGGCCAGGTAGCGCAGCGCGATCTGCCGGCGCAGGGCCGCGCTGCCGGGCGTGAGGTCGTCCACGGTGCGCCACGGGTCGAGCGACTTGGCGCTGGCCGCCATGAACTGGCCCAGCCGCGCCAGCGGAAACAGCAGCGGGCTCGGAAAGGCCGAGCCGAAGGGCACGACCTGGCGCGACATGCTGGCTTCGAGGATGTCGAAGACCTGGTCGCTCACGTCGAGCGCGCGCGGGCCTTCGGCGGGGCGCGAGGTGAGGGTGGTCTCGGGCGGCGCGTCGCGCAGGCCGCCGCCGGCCACGTAGTAGCCCGAGCGGTCGCGTGCGCGCACCAGCCCGCGCGCCTCCAGCAGGTAGTAGGCTTGGAACACGGTGGAGGCGCTCACGCCGCGGCTGCTGCCCGTGTGGCGCACGGAGGGCAGGCGGTCGCCGGTCTTGAGGGTGCCGTTGCGGATCGAGGCCTCGATGTCCGAGGCCAGGGCTTCATAACGCTTCATCGATGGGCCGTTGTCATTCGCGGGGACTCTAATCTGATATGGTGAATCGAGCTGGATCTGCATCTGTTTTTTTTGCCCCGTTTGCGCGACAGTGGACCCATGTTCAATCTGATGCGCGCGGTGCGCGCCGTACTCTGGAGCTTCATCGGGCTGGGCGGCCGCCGGGCCGACGCCGACAAGCGGACCGCCCAACTGGGCATCCTGCCGCTGATCGGCGTGGGGCTGTGCATGGCCCTGCTGCTGATCGCGGGCCTGCTGGCCCTGGCGCATTTCGCGGCAGGCACGTGATGAAGGCCGTGCTCCACCGGGCAGCGCTGGCCCTGGCGCTGCTGTTGCCGCTCGCGCCTGCGATGACGCGCGCAGCCACCACCACCGTGCCCGACACCATCGAGCAGCGCGTGGCCGCCTGCATCGCCTGCCACGGGCGCGAGGGCGCGACCACCAACGCCGGTTTTTTCCCGCGCCTGGCGGGCAAGCCGGCGGGCTACCTGTTCAACCAGCTCGTGAGTTTTCGCGACGGGCGCCGCTTCAACAGCGACATGACCTACATGGTCCAGCACCTGTCGGACGACTACCTGCGCGAGATGGCCGAGTACTTCGCGAACCTGTCGCTGCCGTACGCGGCGGTCTCGCCGCAAAGCGACGCCTCGCCCGAGCAGCTGCGCCGTGGCCGCCAGCTGGCGCTCGAAGGCGACGCGGCGCGCCAGATCCCGGCCTGCGTGCAGTGCCACGGCGCGGCGCTCACGGGCGTGCAGCCGGCCATTCCGGGCCTGCTGGGCCTGCCGCGGCTGTATGTGTCGTCGCAGCTCGGCGCCTGGCTCACCAAGGAGCGCCACGCGCCCGCGCCCGACTGCATGGCGCAGATCGGCCAGCGCATGACCACCGCCGACATCAACGCCGTGGCCAGCTGGCTGGCCGTGCAGCCGATGCCGGCCGACACCCGCCCGGTGGCCTCGCTGCCCGCACCGCTGCCCGTCACCTGCGGCGGCATGCCCACTGCGGCGAAACCCTGAGAACCCGATGACCGCGCGACTGAGACATTTCGGCTGGGCCCTGCTGGGCCTGGTCACCCTGGCGGCCGTGTTGGCCGGCGTCGTGCTGGCGCTGAACCTGCGTGGCGAAGACCCACTGCCCGAACGCGCCGAAGCCTTCGAGGCCACGCCGCAGCTCGTCGAGCGCGGGCGTTACCTCGCGCTGGCGGGCAACTGCGCCGGCTGCCACACCACGCGCGGCGGCCAGCCCTACGCGGGCGGCGTGCCGCTCGAAACGCCGTTCGGCACCATCTACGCGACCAACCTCACGCCCGATGCGACGCACGGCATCGGCGGCTGGAGCAGCGCGCATTTCTGGCGCGCCATGCACAACGGCCGCAGCAAGGATGGGCGCCTGCTGTATCCGGCCTTCCCGTACCCGAACTTCACGCAGGTCACGCGCGAAGACTCCGACGCCCTGTACGCCTACCTGCGCAGCGTGGCGCCGGCCGACACGGAAAACAAGGCGCATCGGCTGCGCTTCCCGTACGACACGCAGGCCGCGCTCGCGGTGTGGCGCGCGCTCTCGTTCAAGCCGCAGCCCTTCGTGGCGAACGCGAACAAGCCGGCCGAATGGAACCGCGGTGCTTACCTGGTCGGCGGGCTAGGCCACTGCATCGCCTGCCACGGCAGCCGCAACTCGCTGGGCGCGACCGAAACCAAGCTGGGTCTGTCGGGCGGCCTGATCGCGGTCGAGAACTGGTACGCGCCCTCGCTGGCCGACCCGCACGAAGCGGGCGTGGCCGACTGGCCCGCGGCCGATGTCGTGGCGCTGCTCAAGAGCGGCACCGCCCCGCGCGGCTCGGTGATGGGCCCGATGGCCGACGTCGTGTTCCGCAGCACGCAGTACCTGAGCGATGCCGACCTGGGCGCGATGGCGATCTACCTGAAGGACCTGCCCGAGGCCGTGAAGCAGGATGCGCCCGCAGCCCAGAAGGCCCCCGCCGTGCCGGTGCGGCGCGACGCCGGCGCGATGGTGCGCGGCGCCAAGATCTACGACCAGCGCTGCGCCTACTGCCATGGCGACCAGGGCCAGGGCGCGGCCGGTGCCTACCCGCCGCTCGCGGGCAACCGCGCGGTGACGATGGCGCGGCCCACCAATCTGATCCAGGTGGTGGCGCACGGCGGCTTCCTGCCCGCGACGGCCGGCAACCCGCGTCCCTACGGCATGCCGCCGTTCGGGCACGCGCTCGACGCCACCGAGGTGGCCGAGGTGCTCACCTACATCCGCGGGTCGTGGGGCAACAATGCCGCGCCGGTCACGCAGCTGGACACGATGCGTCGCTGACGCGGAGGGCGCGCCGCCCTCTCAGGCGGTGTGCGGATGCCGCGCACTCTCGTACAGCGTGCGCGCCAGGTCGCGGTGCGTGGCCAGCAGCGGCGCCAGCTCGAAGCCCGTGAAGCGCCCGTCGCGGATGCGGACCACGCCGTCGATCACGCTCAGCGCGGCCGCCACCGGCGTGCAGAACACCAGCGCCGCGACCGGGTCGTGCCAGGCGCCCGCGTGGTCCACGCCGCGCATGTCGAAGGCCACGAGGTCGGCCGACATGCCCGGCGCCAGCGCACCGATGTCGTCGCGCCCGAGCACGCGGGCGCCGCCGAGCGTGGCGATCTCCAGCGCCTCGCGCGCCGTCATGGCGGCGGGGCCGTAGCCCACGCGCTGCAGCAGCATGGCCTGGCGCGCCTCGCCCAGCATGTGGGCGCCGTCGTTCGACGCGCTGCCGTCCACGCCCAGGCCCACGGGCACGCCCGCGCGCCGCATCGCGCCGATGGGCGCGATGCCCGAGGCCAGCCGCATATTCGAGCACGGGCAGTGCGCCACGCCGGTGCCGGTGCGCCCGAAGAGCGCGATGCCGGCGTCGTCCAGCTTCACGCAGTGCGCGTGCCACACGTCGTGGCCGACCCAGCCCAGGTCTTCGGCGTACTCGGCCGGCGTCATGCCGAACTTCTCGCGCGAGTAGGCGACGTCGTTGTCGTTCTCGGCCAGGTGCGTGTGCAGCGACACGCCGCGTTCGCGCGCCAGTTCGGCCGACAACCGCATCAGGTCGCGCGACACCGAGAACGGCGAGCAGGGCGCGAGCACGATGCGGCGCATCGAATGGCGCGCGGGGTTGTGCCAGCGGTCGATGAGGCGCTCGCTGTCGCGCAGGATCGCCGCTTCGGTCTCCACCACCTCGTCAGGCGGCAGGCCGCCGGCGCTGCGGCCCACGCTCATGCTGCCGCGCGCCGCGTGGAAGCGCATGCCCATGGCGTCGGCCGCCTCGATCGAGTCGTCGAGCCGCGAGCCGTTGGGGAACAGGTAGAGGTGGTCGCTGGTGGTGGTGCAGCCCGAGCGCATCAGCTCGGCCATGGCGGTCTGCGTCGACACGCGGATCATCTCGGGCGTGAGCCGCGCCCACAGCAGGTACAGGTGGGTGAGCCAGCCGAAAAGCTCCGCGTCCTGCGCCTCGGGCACGGCGCGCGTGAGGCTCTGGTACATGTGGTGGTGCGTGTTCACCAGCCCGGGCATCACGACATGGCCGTGCATGTCGATGGCCTCGGCCTGGCCGCTGCGCAGCGCGTCGAGGTACGCCGCCGGCAGCTCGGCCGTGGTGCCCACCCAGGCGACGGCGGGGCCGTCCATCACCACGGCGCCGTCGGCGATCTCGCGCCGGGCGGCGTCCATGGTGACGAGCACGTCGGCGTGGCGCACGATCAGCAGCGGCGGGCGCTGCGGCGAAGAGGACGAAGGGTTCTGGAAGGTCATTCGGTACCGTGCGAAGTGCGCGCCGCCATCGCGAAGGAACGTTCCTTCGACAGCACGCCGTTGTAGAAAAGATTGAGCAGCACCGCGGCCAGCGTGCCCAGCACGATGCCGCTGTGCGTCAGCGGATGGGTCCAGGCGGGGAAGTGCTGGAAGAAGTTGGGCGACAGCGTGGGGATCAATCCGAGCCCGATGGAAATGGCGATCACATACAGCGCGTGGCGGTTGTGCGCATAGTCGATCGCGCCCAGGATGCGTACGCCCGTGGCCGCCACCATGCCGAACATCACGATGCCCGCGCCGCCGAGCACGAACTGCGGCACCGAGGCCACAATGTGCGCGATCTTCGGAAAGAGCGCCAGCGCGATCAGCATCAGGCCACCGCCCGCCGCCACGTAGCGCGAGCGCACGCCCGTCACCGTGACCAGCCCCACGTTCTGCGAGAACGAGGTGTAGGGGAAGGTGTTGAACACACCGCCGATGACGGTGCCCAGCCCGTCGGCGCGCAGCCCGCGCGTGAGCGCGTCGGTCGTCACCTTGCGGCCGGTGATCTCGCCCAGCGCGAGGAACATGCCGGTGGATTCGACCAGCGTGATGAGCATCACGATGCACATCGAGGCGATGGCCGTGAGCTCGAAGCGCGGCAGGCCGAAGTGGAAGGGCGTGGTCACGGCCATCCAGCTGGCTTCCTCGAGCCCGTCGAAGTGCATGCGCCCGAGCGCCAGCGACAGGCCCACGCCGAACACGATGCCCAGCAGCACCGCGATGTTGGCGATGAGGCCCTTGCCGAAGCGCGTGATCGCGATGATCACCGCCAGCACGGCTGCTGCAATCGCCAGGTTCACCGGCTCGCCGTAGGCCGGGTTGGCCACCGCGTGCGCCACGCCGTCGACCATGCGGGTCGCGGTGGGCTGGCCGCCGGCGGCCCAGTTGATGGCCACGCCCATGAGCGACACGCCGATCAGCGTGATGACCGTGCCCGTGACCAGCGGCGGAAACACGCCCAGTACGCGCCCCATGAGCGGCGCGACCAGCATGCCGAACACGCCCGCCACGATGGTCGCGCCATAGATCGCGGGCAGCCCGAGCGAGGGGTCCATGCCGATGGCGATCATCGGCCCGACGGCCGCGAAGGTCACGCCCATCATCACCGGCATGCGGATGCCGAAGCGCCAGAAGCCGATGGCCTGCACCAGCGTGGCGATGCCGGCGGCGAACAGGTCGGCGTTGATGAGGAAGGCGATGTCGGCCTTCGAGAGGCCGAGCGCGCCGCCCACGATGAGCGGCACGGCCACCGTGCCCGCGTACATCACGAGCACGTGCTGCAGGCTCAATGCGCCGCAACGGGCGAGCGGAAGCTTCTGGTCGACCCCTTCGCCGTCTCCTGCGGGGGTCTTTTTATCGTTCGAGAACATGGGAACCTTTCCTGCCGATGAACCGGCGCGGCAGTCTAGGAGCGATGCCTTTGCACATGCAAAGTCAATAAATGACGCGCCCTGTGCACAAAAAGTGGACGGTCATCCAGAGGGGAATTTCAGGGTGCCAGCAGGTCGTCCAGGCAGGCCACGACATGGTTCGCGAACAGCTCGGCCGCCGCGCTCGGCGCCTGCGCGGCGCGGGTCTCGAGCGTGAGCGTCTGGGCGCGCAGCGTGGTGTCGCGCAGCGGCACGAAGACCAGGCTGCCGTCGTTGCGCTCCTCGTCCACGTCCAGGCGATTGAGCAGCGTGATGCCGCCGCCGTCGCGCACCAGCCGGCGCATCAGCGCGGTGGACGTGGTCTCGACCACCGGCGACACGCGGATGGCCGAGCGCTCGAAGGCGGCGTCGAGGATCGGTCGGATCGACAGCGAGGGCGCGGGCAGGATCAGCGGGTAGCCCACGCACTCGGCCAGCAGCGCGGTCGCATGCGCCGTGAGCGGATGGCCCGGCGGCACCACCGCACCGATCGGCCACTCGCTGCTGAACAGCGTGCGAAAGCCGGCCGTGCCGGGCACGTCGTAGGCCAGCGCCAGGTCGGCATCGCCTTCGGCCACGCTGCGCAGCACGGCCGCGATGGGCAGGCCCAGCAGCTTCAGCTGGATGCCCGGATGCGCCGCGCGAAAGCGCTGCACCACGGCCGGCAGGAAGGCGTCGGCCAGACCGGCCGTGGTGGCCAGCGTGACCTCGCCCTGGCGCAGGCCGCGCACGTCCTCGATGCGCTGGCGCACGAGGTCGAACTCGCGCAGCGTGCCGCGCGCATGCGCCAGCACGATCTCGCCCACGGGCGTGAGCTTGAGCGTGTTGTGGATGCGCTCGAACAGCGGCGCGCCCAGCTCTTCCTCGAGGTTGAGGATCTGGCGGTTGACGGCCGTGGGCACCACGTGCAGCTGCTCGGCCGCCTTGCGGATCGAGCCCGCGCGAACCACCTCGACGAAGTACCGGATGACCTTGGCGTGCATGAATTCCCCCGCGCCGCTGGCGGGCGCGGGGGGATCATGCCTACGTCTTCAGAGGTCGGGCAAGCCCATCGCCGGATCGCTGACCGTGTGCTTGCCGGTTTCCACGCGGCCGGCGAAGCGGCGGTAGAAGGCCGGGTCGCTGTCGCAGGTGACGGCGAAGTCGTACCACTGGCCGCTGGCGGCGAGCTCCCAGTGCTGCTCGGCCTGGGCGCCGCCGTTCACCGTCGCGTTCCACGGGCCGTCGTCGCGGTAGGCCTTGGCGCGCACCGTGAACTTGCAAGGGGCCTTGCCGTCGTTGCGCATCTGCAGGTAGACGTTGCCGTTGGCGATGTCGTAGCAGACACGCACCTCGGGCGCGGCCACGCCGCCGGCGCGCAGGCGGTTGAGGTCGCCCTTGAAGTGGCGGTGGTAGCCGTTGGGGCCGAGCACCCAGAGGTCGTAGAAGCCGCTGTTGTCGATCGCAGCGGTCCAGCTGTCGTCGAGCGTCTTGCCGGGCTCGACCATGTAGCGGCGCGGCAGGCGGTCGAGGTTGAGCTTGTCGTACACATGGAACACGGCGGCGGCCTTGCCGGTGTTCGAGAAGACCAGCTTCACGGCGCCGGCGAGGGTGTCGGCCCTGGCGCTCGTGTGCAGCTCGTAGGGCAGGGCGCGCGAAGGCCGCGTGCCGGTGGCCTGGCGCGGCAGCTGCGGATCGGTCGGCAGCGGCACCAGCGGCAACGCCTGCTGGTCGTTGCGCACCTTGTCGGCGTCCGTCCTGCTCAGTTTGCCCGCGAGAGTGGGCAGGGCCTCGGTGTTCGGCGTGGCGAAGTTGAAGGCGCTCGTGAGGTCGCCGCACACCGCGCGTCGGAACGGCGAGATGTTGGGCTCCTTCACGCCGAAGCGCGTTTCGAGGAAGCGCAGCACCGAGGTGTGGTCGAAGGCCTGCGAGCTGACCCAGCCGCCGCGGCTCCAGGGCGAGATCACGTACAGCGGCACGCGCGGGCCGGGGCCGAACACGCGGTTGTCGGGCTTCGGCTGCGAGGTGCTGCCGTCGGGTGCCGGCTGCGTGAAGTACTCGGGCTTCAGGGCGTCGGCGGCGAGCGTGGTCTTGCCGGCCGGCGTCTTGTCGGGGTTGAGCGAAGGCGCCGAGGGCGAGGGCATGTGATCGAAGTAGCCGTCGTTCTCGTCGAAGTTGACCAGCAGCACGGTCTTGCTCCACACCTCGGGCACGGCGGTGAGCGCATCGAGGATTTCCTGGATGAACCATGCGCCCTGCACCGGGCTGGACGGGCCCGGGTGCTCGCAGTAGGCCGAGGGCGCGTTGATCCAGCTCACCTGCGGCAGGCGGCCGGCCTTGATGTCGCGCCGGAACGCGTCCAGGTAGTCCTCGGGCTTGTCGCCGGGCAGTGTGTTGGCGATGCCCTTGTACAGCGGGTTGCCCGGGTTGTCGCTGGCCGCGTCGTAGGCGTGGAAGGGAAGCTTCTGGCCCGTGTCGGAAAAGGGCGCCTTGTAGTAGCCGCTGGTCACCGGGTAGGGCGATGCGCGGTTGGCGCGGCGGAACTGGCGGAACGCGCCCAGCATGTTGTCGCCCCATTCGTCGGGCATGTTCTGGTAGCAGATCCAGCTCACGCCGGCGTCTTCGAGGCGCTCGGCGTAGGTCTTCCACGTGTAGCCGGTGTCGACCTTGCTGGGGGTGGCGTCCAGCCAGTCCCACTCGTTGCTGACGAAGGCCACGTTCTGCGCGGTCGGGCCGTTGGTGCCGGTGATGTGGAACGAGCGGTTCGCGTCGGTGCCGGTGTGCATCGCGCAGTGGTACGCGTCGCACAGCGTGAAGGCATCGGCCAGCGCGAACTGGAACGGGATCTCGGCCTGCTTGTGGTAGCCCATGGCCTTGGGCGTCTTGTAGCGCGCCCATTCGTTCATGCGGCCGCCGCCCCAGGCCTGCTGGCTGTCGTCCCAGTCGTGCGGCGTGCCGCCGTCGCGCTGTGCGTTGCCCTTGCGGCTGTCGAAGTGGTATGGCAGCACCACGTTGCCGTTGGCATCGCTTTGCTGCCAGACGTTGAGGCCCTTGGGCAGCGGAATGGGGAAGCGGTCGCCGAAGCCACGCACGCCGGCGAGCGTGCCGAAGTAGTGGTCGAACGAACGGTTCTCCTGCATCAGGATCACGACGTGCTCGACGTCCTTGATCGTGCCGGTCTTGTTGTTGGCGGGAATGGCCAGGGCGCGTCGGATGCTCGGCGGAAAGGCCGAGAGCGCGAGCGCGGCGGCACCGGTGGTGGCGGTGCCGGTGAGGAAGTGGCGGCGGGAGGTCATGGTGTGCGTCAGAGGTCACCCATGCCCATGGCCGGGTCGCTCACCGTGTGCTTGCCGGTTTCCACGCGACCGGCGAAGCGGCGGTAGAAGCTCGGGTCGGCATCGCAGGTGACGGCGAAGTCGTACCACTGGCCGCTGGTGGCCAGCTCCCAGTGCTGCTCGGCCTTGGCGCCGGCGGCGACGGTGGCCGTCCATGGGCCGTCGTCGCGGTAGGCCTTGGCGCGCACCGTGAACTTGCAGGGCGTCTGGCCGCCGTTGAGCATCTGCAGGTAGACATTGCCGTTGGCGATGTCGTAGCACACGCGCACCTCGGGGTTCTTCGGCGCGCTGCCCTGGCGCAGGTTGTTCAGGTCGCCCTTGAAATGGCGGTGGTAGCCGCTGGGGCCGAGCACCCACAGGTCGTAAGCACCCATGTTGTCGGTGGCCACGGTCCATGCGTCGTCGAGCGTCTTGCCCGGCTCGACCATGTAGCGGCGCGGCAGGCGATCGAGGTTGAGCTTGTCGTACACGTGGAACACGGCGGCGGCCTTGCCTGTGTTGGAGAACAGCAGCTGGACCTTGCCGGTCACCGTGTCGGTGCGCGCGCTCGTGTGCAGTTCGTACGGCAGTGCGCGCGAGGGGCGCGTGCCGGTGGCCTGGCGCGGTAGCTGCGGATCGAGCGGCAGCGGCACCTGGGCCAGCGCCTGCTGGTCGGCGCGCAGCTTGTCCGCGTTGGCCTTGGTGGTGCGTCCTGCCAGCGTCGGCAACGTCTCGCTGTTCGGCGTGGCGAAGTTGAAGGCGCTCGTGAGGTCGCCGCACACCGCGCGCCGAAATGGCGAGATGTTGGGCTCCTTGACGCCGAAACGCGCCTCGATGAATCGGATCACCGAGGTGTGGTCGAAAGCCTGCGAGTTCACCCAGCCGCCGCGGCTCCAGGGCGACACCACGTACATCGGCACGCGCACGCCGGGGCCGTACACACGGCCGTCGGGCGCGGGCTGGCTGCTGGTGCCGGGCGGGCTCGGGTGCGTGAAGCGCTCGACCGCGAGGTCGGCCTCGGGCAGCGTGGTCTTGCCGGCCATCGAGCCGTCGGCGTTGAGCGAAGGCGCGGCCGGCGAGGGGTAGTGGTCGAAGTAGCCGTCGTTCTCGTCGAAGTTGATGAGCAGCACGGTCTTGCTCCACACCTCGGGCACGGCGGTGAGCGCATCGAGCGTTTCCTGGATGTACCAGCCGCCCTGCACCGGGCTCGACGGGCCGGGGTGCTCGGAGTAGGTGGCGGGTGCCACGATCCACGACACCTGGGGCAGCTTGCCGTTCTTGATGTCCTGGCGGAATTGCTCGAGGAAGCCGCCGTCGGGCATGGTGTTGGCGATGCCCTTGTACAGCGGGTTGCCGGCATCGTCGCTCGCCGGGTCGTAGGCCGGCGAAACGCCGCCGTTGCTCACCGGCTTGCCCGAGGCCTCGTTCGCCTTGCGGTACTGCTTGAAGCCCGCGAGCGGGTTGTCGCCGTAGTTCTCGGGCATGTTCTGGTAGGTAATCCAGCTCACCTTGGCTTCCTGCAGCCGCTCGGGGTACGTCTTCCATTCGTAGCCGAGGGTGGAGGGGCCGATCTCGTCCCACTCGTTGTTCACGGTGGCCACGCCCGCGCCGGTCGGGCCGTTGGTGCCGGTCCAGTGGAACATGCGGTTCGAGTTGGTGCCCGTGTGCATGCTGCAGTGGTAGTCGTCGCACAGCGTGAAGGCATTGGCCAGCGCGAACTGCAGCGGCAGCTCGGCTTCCTTGAAATAGCCCATCGAGACGTTGTTCTTGTAGCGCGGCCACTGGTAGGTGCGTCCGCCGTCCCAGGCGTTCTGGCCGTCGATCCACGAGTGCGGCGTGCCGCTCACGCGCTGCGCGTTCCCCTTGCGGCTGTCCAGGTGGTAGGGCAGCACCGGCTTGCCGGTGGCATCGCTCTGCTGCCAGACGTTCAGGCCCTTGGGCAGCGGAATGGTGAAGCGGTCACCGAAGCCGCGCACGCCCATGAGCGTGCCGAAGTAGTGGTCGAACGAGCGGTTCTCCTGCATCAGGATGACGATGTGCTCGACGTCCTTGATGGTGCCGGTCTTGTTGTTGGCCGGAATGGCGAGCGCACGGCGGATGGCCGGCGGAAAGGCCGAGAGTGCGAGCGCGGCGGCACCGGTGGTGGCGGTGCTGGTGAGGAAGTTGCGACGGGAATTCATGGGGGTGTCGTGTTTGCCGGACATGGGTGTGGGTCTTCCTTCGGGTCGCGTCAGGGCGCGCAGCGCATCTCGGGCTTGACGCTGGTGTCGGGCGGGGGCGTGGTGCCCGTGGGCGGCACGATGATCGGGGCGCTGCCGCCGCCATCGCTGCCGCCGCAGGCGGACAGGACGCAGGCCAGCATCAATGCAACGGCGAGCCGTGCGGGCGTGGGCAGGAGGGAGAGAGTGCGCATGGTGGGGTCCTCTGGAATCGTCGTTGTGGAGAAGAAGGTCATGGGGCAAGGGTGGACAGCGGCTGTCCGGACTTGAAGAGGCTGGCCAGCTCGTCGCTGGTGAGCGCGCGGTTCCAGACAGCGAAGTCGTTGAAGTCCATCGCGCCGCGCGGCGAGCTGCTCTCGCGCTGGTAGTACTGGCCGGTGCCGTCCTCGTTCAAGCCGAGGCCGTTGCCCAGGCCGCCGAGCTTGGCCACGAGGTCGGAGGTGATCGCCACGCTCTTCGTCTGCGTGGCCCGGGCCGGATCGAACACGTAGCCGGTCATCTGCAGGGCGGCCTTGTCGATCACCACCGCCACATAGGCCCACTGGCCGGCGCTCAGGCTGTAGCCGTTGCTGTCGGCGCGCGCGCTGCCGGTGCCCACGTTGAAGCGGATCTCGCAGCTGCTGAACAGGCCGATGGCCAGGCCCGCGTTGCCGCCGCTGGTGTAGTTCTTGTTGGCGATCACGGTGCCGCCGTTGCTCACGCCCTGGCTGCAGGTGTCGTCGGTGCGCATCCAGAAGCCGATGGTGAACGCGGTGACGCCCGCGTCGGTGGTCACGTCGCGGGTCTGCACGAGGCGGTGGCCGGCCGTGCCGGCGGCGTTCTTCACCCGCGCGTCGACGCGCAGCGCCTTGGCCTTGTACAGGGCCTTGAAGCCGTCGTCGACCAGCGTGCCGCCGTCGGCATCGGCGGCCCACGGTGCGAGCGTGGACGCGCCCTTGACGTCCACCGCCGGCAGGACGTCGAGCGGGTAGTAGGCGGCGAGGCCGTTCAGCAGCGTTGGTGCCAGCGTGGCCGGCTTCAGGTAGGCGGCCTGCGCGGTGAGCGCGGTGACGGCTTCACCCGCGGTGATCGTGTACTGGTAGGTGTAGACGCCGTCGCTCGCGGCCGTGACGGGGTCGTTGTACGCGGTGGTGCCGGCCGGCAGCGTGGCCACCAGCTTGCCGTCGCGCATCACCTTCACGGGGGCGCTCTTGTCGCCCGTGAGCGTCCACGACAGGTCCACGCTCGTCTTGTCGGCGCCGGTGCGGGCCGTGAGGTCGCGCAGCAGCGACGCCGCTTGCAGCGGCTGGCCGTTCAGGCCGTAGGCCTCGGCCGCCGGCAGTGCGCCGAGGTGGCGCAGCACGGTGGGCGTGATGTCGGTCGCGGCGGCCAGTTGCTGCAGCGAGGCATCGGTGGGCGCGTCGGCGCCCACGCCCGGCAAGGCCGCGAGTGTCTTGTTGCTGGCGATGAAGATGGTCTTGCCCTCGGCGTTCTGCAGGCCGGTGGTGGTGCCGAAGGTGTCGATGCCGTGGCCGGAGGTCACGATCACGAGCCAGTCTTCCTTGGCGTCGTTGGCGGTGCGCTGCGCGATGCGCGCCAGCAGCCGGCCCACGGCCGCCGAGGTGTCGGCGACCGCGCGCCGGTAGGGCTCGTTCTTCAGGCCGCTGTTGGCCACGGCCGCCGTCGCGGGGGCGCCGTACTGGGCCACCAGCAGGTCATAGCCCGCGCCGATGAGCTGTGTGGTGCGCTCGGTCACACAGGCGTCGGCGCCTGCGCAGTCGACTGCGGTGTCCACCGTGCCCGTTTCGCCCGCCATCAGGCCGGGGTAGCGCGTGTTCGCGGTGACCGCGGCTGTCTTGTAGCCGGCCTCCTTGCGCAGGCGTGCCAACGCGAAGACCGAAGGTGCGAGCTGCGCGTCGATGCGCTGGTCGGCGGTGTCCCAGCGCACGCCGTGGCGCGACACCCAGGTGCCTGTGACCAGCGAGGCCCAGCCGGGGCCGTCGGTGGTGCGTTGCTCGGTCGGTGTGCCGTTCGTGCCACCGGTCCAGGCCGGGGCGAGGCGCAGGGCCTGCAGGGCCGGGGCCTTGTTCTGCGCGATGGCTTCGCGCAAGGCCGCATGCGTGAGCCCGTCGATCTCGACGATCAGCGCCTTGGGGCCGCTCTTGCCTTCGTTGGGCGTGCTGCTCGGGGGCGGCGTCGGGGTGCCGCTGATGGGGGGAAAGGCAACGCCACCGCCGCCTCCACCGCCGCAGGCCGCGAGCGCGGCGGAAATCGCAAGGGGCAACAGCCAGCGCGTGAGAGGCGCGGCGTGCGTAGAAGGAGTCGGACGCATCGGAAAAGCCGTTCGGTTCTTGTTGTCTGTCGAGGGAGGTGAAAGGCCGGCGCGAAAAAAAAGTGCCACGAAGGCACTGCGCACCGGACAGGCGACAAGACTAGGGAGAACCCGTTACTCGGCAGTGAACGAGCGATGACAGTGGGACGAAACGCGTGTGACAACGCGCTGGTCTGCGGCTTCGTGGAGACCGCGAAAGAGGGGCTGGGGCGCGTGCCCAGGCCACCGGGTGCTTCCCTCCGCGAATGTCCCCCGGCCTGCGGCCTCCTCCTTGATTTCGCTGCGGGAAGCACCCAGTGCCCTGGGCACGGAAAGCAGCGCGGGTGTGCGGCCGATCAACAACTGCACAGCCCATCGATCACGCTGGCGTGATCGCGCCCTGAACAGCGTCAGGGCTCGTTGCTGATGCCACTCGACACATGCCCCGCAGGCACATGCCGCGAGGCTGCGTCGACGTGACCGGTCTGGTCGTCAAAGAAGAAGTCGGGCTCGAACTCGCGCAGGAACTCGCCCTTGGGCAGGCCGCCGAGGAACATCGCTTCGTCGACGCGGATGTTCCACTTCATGAGCGTGCGGATCGCGCGCTCGTGCGCCGGTGCGCTGCGCGCCGTGACCAGCGCGGTGCGGATGCGCATCTGCGCATTACCCGCCATCTGCAGGCGGTGCAGCGCCATCAGCAGCGGCTTGAACGGGCCTTCGGGCAGGGGCAGGTCGGCCTTGCTGAGTTCGTGCGCCTGGAAGGCATCGAGGCCCTCGGCCTGGAACACGCGCTCGGCCTCGTCGCTGAAGAGCACCGCGTCGCCGTCGAAGGCGATGCGCACTTCGTTCGGCCACGCATCGCTGGCCTTGACCGACTCGACCAGCACGCGCGCGGCGGGGAAGCCTGCGGCGAGTGCCTCGCGCACGTCTTGCGCGTTGACCGACAGGAACAGGTGCGCGCGCAGCGGGCGCAGGTAGCCGAAGGGCGGGCGGCCTTGGGTGAACACGCCGCGCTGCAGCTTGATGTCGGCCGCGGCGCTTGACTTGAAGATGCGCATGCCCGACACCGGATCGTTGCGCGAAAGAATGACTACCTCGACGCGCTGCACGCCGTCTTCGTTGAAGCGCAGCAGCTTGCGGATCAGCGACGACGCGATGCCGGGGGCGGCCGGCTCATCGATGCGGTCGAGCTGCAGCTTCATGTAGCCCTCGTTGTCGCCGGCCTCGAAGATCTTGTTTTCTTCTTCGAGGTTGAACAGGGCGCGCGAGGAGATCGCGACCACGAGTTTGTCTTCGAGCGTTACGGGCATGTGAGGGGCTCCCCGTCCGTCGTCACTTGACGAACTGGTTCAGCTGGATGATCGGCAGCATCACGGCCAGCACGATGAGCATCACCACGCCGCCCATGGCGACGATGAGCAGCGGCTCCAGGATGGTGGCCAGGTGCATGGCGCGGCGCTGCACTTCGGCGCCCAGCTGGTTGGCGGCGCGTTGCAGCATCACGGGCAGCGTGCCGGTCTGCTCGCCCAGTCGCGCGAACATCGACACCAGCCCCGGAAAGCGTTTCTTCTGCGCCAGTGCGGACGCCAGCGGCGCGCCTTCGCGCACCAGCACCAGCGCGTCGAGCGCGTCGGCGCGCATGGCGCGGTTGCCCAGCGTTTCGGAGGCGGCCTGCAGCGCGCGCAGGATCGGCACGCCGGCCGTGGCCAGCATGGCGAGCGTGCTCGCGAAGCGCGCCGCGTTGTAGCCGCGCGCGAGCTTGCCGACCAGCGGCAGCTTGAGCCAGGCGGCATCGAACTTGAGGCGGAAGGCCTCCTGCGCCAGCGCGACGCGCACACCGATGGCCGCGAGCACGATGGCGCCCAGCATCCACCAGCCGTAGTTGCGCACGGCCGCGCTCAGCGACAGCATCACGGTCGTGAGGAAGGGCAGCGAGCGCTTGGTGCCCGCGAACACCTGCGCCACCTGCGGCACCACGTAACTCACGAGGAAGATCACGATCACGATCGCCACCAGCGTGACGATGGCGGGGTACAGCGCCGCGCCGATCAGCTTCTGCTGCAGCACTTGGCGCTCTTCGAGGTCGTCGGCGAGGCGTTCGAGCACCAGCCCGAGGTTGCCGCTTTGCTCGCCGGCGCCGATCACGGCGGTGTAGATGGGCGAGAACTCGCGCGGGTGCGCCGACAGCGCGCGCGCGAAGGGCGAGCCCGCGTTGACCTCGGCGCGCAGCGAGGCGACGAGGTTGCGCTGCGGTTCCGATTCGGCTTCGTCGGTGAGGGCCGTGAGCGCGCGTTCCAGCGGCAGGCCGGCCGAGATGAGGCCGGCGAGCTGGCGCGTCCACACGGCGAGGTTCGTCGAATTGAAGACGCGCTTGCCGCCCCCGAGCCAGCGCGTGAGCGTGCTGCCCGCGCTGCCGCCACCGCCGGCCGCATCGCCACCGCCGACCGGCTTGACCGACAGCGGGATGAGCGCCTGCGCCCGCAGCAGGCCGCGTGCGGCACGTGCGGTGTCGGCCTCGAGCACGCCTTCGCGCGACTGGCCGCTGGCATCGATGGCTTCGAAGGAATAGGCGGGCATCGCGGGTCGCTACTCGCGGGTGACGCGCAAGAGTTCGGCGCGCGAGGTGATGCCGGCCTGCACCAGCCGTTCGCCGTCTTCGCGCATGGAGCGCAGACCGCCGCGTGCGCCGGCTTCGAACAGCGCGCTCTCGGCGGCCTTGCCGTGGATGAGTGCCTGCACTTCGTCGTCGGCCACGAGCAGCTCGAAGATGCCGGTGCGGCCCTGGTAGCCGGTCTGGCCGCAAACCTCGCAGCCCGGGCCGCCGCAGGCGGTGCAGACCTTGCGCACGAGGCGCTGGGCCAGCACGCCGAGCAGCGACGAGCTCAGCAGGAAGGGCTCCACGCCCATGTCGGTCAGGCGGGTGACGGCGCTCACCGAGTCGTTGGTGTGCAGCGTGGCCAGCACGAGGTGGCCGGTGAGCGAGGCCTGGATGGCGATCTGCGCGGTCTCGAAGTCGCGGATCTCGCCGATCATGATCACGTCGGGGTCTTGCCGCAGGATGGCGCGCAGGGCCTTGGCGAAGGTGAGTTCGATCTTCGCGTTGATCTGCGTCTGGCCCACGCCCGGCAGCTCGTACTCGATCGGGTCTTCCACCGTCATGATGTTGCTGCGGCTCGCATCGAGCCGAGCCAGCGCGGCATACAGCGTGGTGGTCTTGCCCGAGCCGGTGGGGCCGGTCACGAGGATGATGCCGTGCGGTTGCGCAATGAGCTTTTCGAAGCGCGCCAGCGAGTCGCCCTGCATGCCCACCGATTCGAGCGTGAGCTTCGATTCGCTCTTGTCCAGGAGGCGCAGCACGGCGCGTTCGCCGTGCGCGCTGGGCAGCGTCGACACCCGCACGTCGACCGCGCGCGTGCCGATGCGCAGGCTGATGCGCCCGTCCTGCGGCAGCCGCTTCTCGGAGATGTCGAGGTCGGCCATGATCTTCAGGCGCGAGATGAGCGCGGCGTGCAGTGCGCGGTTGGGTTGCACCACCTCGCGCAGCGTGCCGTCGATGCGAAAGCGCACCGACGACGTGCGCTCGTAGGGCTCGATGTGGATGTCGCTGGCGCCGTCGCGCGCGGCCTGCGTGAGCAGCGCGTTGAGCATGCGGATGATGGGCGCGTCGCCGGCGCTGGCCAGCAGGTCTTCGACGGCCGGCAGCTCCTGCATCATGCGCGAGAGGTCGGCGTCGTTCTGCACTTCGCTGACCACCGCGGCGGCGCTCGATTCGCCCTGCGCGTAGGCGGCGCTGATGCGCTGCGCGAGCGGGCCGTCGTCGAGCACCTCGAAGGCCTGCACGCCGTACTTGCGGGTCACTTCACCGACGGCGCTGCGTGCCGGGTGGGAAGACATCCACAGCGTGTGGCGGCCGTCGTCCGTGGCTTCGAGCAGCAGTTGCTGGCTGCGTGCGAACGCGTAGGGCAGGGGATAGCGCATGGGTGGCTGGCGTGTGCGGGACGGGGCTCAGGGCAGCTCGCGCGAGCTGGTCGGGTCGGCGGTGGGCGGCAGCGCGCCGCGCAACGGGCTGGGCGCGAGCCGGCGGTTGTCGGTGGCGGGGCGCGGCGGCGGGATGAGCTGCGTGCCTTCCATGCGGGTCTCGCTGCTCTTCTTGCCGCTGTCGCTGCTGTTGAGGCGGTTGATGCGCACCAGCGGCGCCTCGGGCAGCACGGGCGCCGAGTCGACACCGCGCAGCATGATGTTGTCGGTGTTGGGCTGCGTGCGCTGCTGCATGCCGCGGATCTCGTCGTAGCGGTCGTAGGCGAAGGCTTCGGTGGAGGCGCCGTCGCGCATCACGGCGGGGCGCAGGAACATCATGAGGTTGCTCTTGTCGCGCGTGCGCACTTCGTTCTTGAACAGGTTGCCGAGCACCGGGATGTCGCCGGCCACGGGCACCTTCTCGACGGTGTTGCCGTAGTTGTCCGACAGCAGGCCGCCGAGCATCACGAGGCCGCCGTCTTCCACCAGCACGCTGGACTCGATGGAGCGCTTGTTGGTGGTCGGGCCGTTGGGGTCCTTGGCCGTGTTCTGGTCGACCGTGGAGGTCTCCTGGAAGATGGTCATCTTCACGGTGCCGTTCTCGTTGATGGTCGGTCGCACGCGCAGCGTGAGGCCCACGTCCTTGCGCTCCACCGTGGTGAACGGGTTGATGCCGACCGAGCCCGAGGTGCTGGCGTACTGGCCGGTCACGAAGGGCACGTTCTGGCCGATGACGATCTTGGCTTCTTCGTTGTCCAGCGTCAGCAGGTTGGGCGTGGACAGCACGTTGGCGTCGCCGTCGCTGTTGAAGAAGTTGGCGATGGCGCCCAGGATGTACTGGCCGCCGATCTTGCCGGCGATGCCCAGGTTCAGGCCGGTGGAAGGCCGCACGTTGGCGACGTCGCGCGTGGCCAGGGCCTGCGTCAGCGCCAGGATGTTGGCACTGGCCAGGCTGGAGTTGGTGCCGATGACGGCGTTGTTGCCCAGCGCGCTTTGCCACTGCACGCCGAAGTTGGCGGCCTTCTTGGCGCTGACCTCGACGATGAGCGCCTCGATCATCACCTGCGCGCGGCGGCCGTCGAGCTTGTCGATCACGGCGCGCATCTGGCGGTACTGCGGCTCGGGCGCGGTGATGATGAGCGAGTTGGTGCTCGGGTCGGCCTGGATCTGGCCGCCGGTGGACGGCTGGTTGGCGTTGTTCAGCGGCGCGTTGGCGGCGGCCGAACCGCCGCCCTGGGTGTTGTTGCCGCCGAAGCTGGCCTGCGTCATCGGCATGCTGGCCGGCGGCACGGACGAACCGGCGCTGCCCGCGGCGCCGGGCGCGCCCGGCACCTGCGACTGCTGCTGGCTGGCGGCCATCGCGGCGCGCAGCGTGGCGGCCAGGCGCACCGCATCGGCGTTCTTCAGGTAGACCACGTAGATGTTGCCGGCTGCGCCGTTGCTGCTTTCGGCCGGCGCACGGTCGAGCTTCTCGACCAGCGTGCGCACCAGCTGCGCGCGCGCAGGGTTGGCAGCGCGAAGAATCAGCGAGTTGCTGCGCGGGTCGGCCATCAGCGTGGTGCGGAACGAGGCGTCGGCCCCGCCCGGTGCGGCCGCGCCCGGCGCACCCGCACCGCCGCCTTCGACCAGCCGCGTGACCAGCGGCACCATGTCGGTGGCCACCGAATGCTTGAGCTGGATGACCTCGATGTCGGACGCGTTGGGCACGTCGAGCGACGCGATGATGCGCGCCAGCCGGCGCATGTTGTCGGCGTAGTCGGTGATCACGAGCGAGTTGTTGCCCGGGTTCACGTTGATGGTGTTGTTCGGCGGAATCAGCGGGCGCAGCACCGGCAGCAGGCTGTTGGCCGACTCGTAGTTCAGGCGAAAGATCTGCGTGACGATCTGGTTGCCCGCGGCCGCGCTGGCGCCGCCGATGGAGGTGTTGACGGTGCTGGTCTGCAGCTTGGCGTCGGCCTCGGGCACCACCTTGTAGAGGCCGTCGGCCTCCACCACCGCGAAACCCTGCAGGCGCAGCGCGGCGGCAAACTGGTTGAACGCGGCGGCCGGCGCCAGCGGGCGGTCGGTGACCAGGTTCATGGTGCCCTTGACGCGCGGATCGACCACCACGTCGCGCCCCGTGACCACGGCCATGGTGCGGGCCACGGCCTCGATGTCGGCGGCGGCAAAGTTCAGCGTGATCGGTTCGCCGCGCCGCGGGGCGTCGCCGGTCTGTGCGTAGGCGGGCGGCAGCACCGGCACGAACGACGCCGCGATCAGCAGGCGCACCGCGAGCGCGACGAGGCCGGGGCGGGCGCCGGACGAGGACAGAGGCTTCTTCATGGTCGGATCAACCCAGGGTGATGATCGAGCGCGCACCGTCGCGCCGCCCGATGATGTTCAACAAATTGGAAAGTGCATCTTCGCGGCCCGGTGCCGCGCTGGCTTCGCCATTGAAGCGCAACGCGGTGCCGCTCCAGTCGCCGCTGCCGTTCAGTTCGAGGCTGCCTTCGCGCGTGCTCAGCAGCAGCGTGGGGCGCGTGCCGCCTTCGAGCGACAGGCGGTAGCTGCCCATCGGCCGCAAGGTCGACAGGGCGGATGACACATCGGTGGCGTCGAGCGTGGCCTGGCCTTCGATGCGCAATGCGGGGCCGTCCCACTGCATGGCGAAGGCGCGGGTGTTGAGGTCGAGGGCGCCTTCGAGCTTGAGCGTGTTCCAGGGCGCACCCAGGCCGGTGAGCAGCGTGGCGGGCCAGCGCGAGCGGGCGTCCTGCCAGGTGAGCTGCAGGCCGTCGGCGCGCGGGCTGGCTTGCAGGCCCAGCGGTTGCGCCGCGCAGCAGGACAGATCGAGGCGCGCCGAGAGGCCGCGCCAGTTCGGCCACATGCGCCAGTTCAAGAGGCCCGGCAGCGAGACGGCCTGCGTGCCGCCGGCGCCGCTGGCGAACACGACGGCGGCGGTGCCGTTCCAGACCGTGCCGCGCGGGTTGACCAGCAGCAGGCGGCCCTGCGTCCAGCCCGAGAGCGCCGAGGCGAGCCAGCGTGCCGGCGCGAACAGCACGACCGCGACCAGCAGGCCGGTGGCGGCGCCGAGCACGGCCCAGCGCCAGCTGCCGCGGCGCGGCTGGAGGTCGGGGATCGGGGGACGTCTCGCCATGCCGTGCGGTGCGTGGGGGTGCTTCAGCGCGGGGCGGGCAGCGCCATCACGAGCGTGCCGTCCCAGCGGGGTTGCGGAGGTTGGTCGGGCGTGGCCGGCGCGGGCTTGGCGCCCGGCGGCGGCGGTGCGACGGGCGCGCGCGTCAGGTGCACTTCGCGCGGCACGGCGTGGGCATTGCCGCGCGCCTGCGCGAGCCATTGCGCCAGGTTCTGGGCGGGCGCGCCGCGCAGCGTGACGGTGGCGGCGCCGTCGCCACCGGCCGTCATGAGCTGGGCGTTCGTGACGCCCAGGCCGTCGCGCACCGAGCTTTCGAGTGCGCGCAGGGCGTCGTCGCGCGCCAGGCGCGGTTGCGACTGCAGCGCCTTCGCGCGGTTCTGCAAGGTGGCCATCTGCTGGAGCTGGGCGTCGAGCCGTGCGTGTTCGGCCGGTGCCGCGGCCAGCGTGCGCAGCGCGGGGGCGAGCGCAATCCACCAGAGCAAGGCCAGTGCCACCAGCGCGACGGCGCCGATGACGAGGCGGCGCTCGCGCATCCCGAGGACGGCCCAGCGGGCCTTGAGTTGTTCGCTGAAGTTCATCGGTTGGCCTCGGCCTGCACCAGCAGCAGATCGCCTTCGGTGCGCACCTGGTAGCCGCGCGGCGACAGCACGGCGGTGATCTGCGTGACCTCCTGCGGCTGCAGCCCGAGGCCGCGCAGGCGCAGCTGGCCGGCGCTGAAGTCGATGGCGCTCGGGGAGCGCCCGGGCGGCAGGGCGGTGGCGATGGCGCCGACCATGGGTTCGAAATCGCTCGGCGCCACGTCGCCCACGGCCTGCTGCAGCGCGGCGACCTCGCGGCCCATCTGCAGTGGTGCGTCGACCACGATCTTCACCGAGGGAAAGGTCTGCGTCAGGATGGCGCGCGTGGCCTGGCGCTTGGACTCGAGCGCGTTGCGCTCCTTCCAGGCCCAGGCGTTCAGGCCGATGAGCTGGGTCAGCAACAGCACCACGATGCCCCAGCGCGCGGCGCGCCATTCGGGCGCGAAGCGCAGGGTCTGCAACACCGAGGCGAACTTCTTGCCGGCGCGCGCGCGGCCCGTCACGGCCAGGTCGAACTGCGCGAGCTCCCAGGGCGTGCGCGTGGCGTGCAGCCAGCGCTGCGGCGCCTGCACGATCGGCACGCGGCGCTGCAGCAGGTGCTCGGCCGCTTCGGCCACGGCGGGCTCGGTGGTGATGACGGCGGTGTCCAGCGGCAGGCCGTTCGACAGGGCCAGGCCCGCGCCGGCCAGCGGCAGCGAGACCACGCCATCGCCGTCGCAGACCGTGAGCTGCGGTGCCTCGGGCTCGCCCGTGACCTGCAGCAGCGGCGGCGCGTCGGCCGGCTGCGGCGTGAATTCGGGAACGATGCGCACCACGCGCCGGCCGGCGGCTTCGAGCCCCTGCACGACGCTGCGCAGCCAGATGCGGTTGCAGGCCGCGACCCACACCGGCTCGCCGGCCTTGGCGTCGGGCGCGAGCGCGAAGTGCAGGGCTTCCGGGTCGTCGAGCAGGTGCTCTTCGAGCAGGCCGTCGAGCACGGCGCGCAGCTTCGAGGTGCTGCCCATGCTGCCCTTGGGCAGCGTGACGCGGTGCCACGAGAGCGCCGAGGACGGGATGCCGAGCGTGACCTCGGGGCCCGACGGCAGCAGCGTCAGCAGCGCGCGGCCCTGGTCGCGCAGGGCGATGCCGTCCTCACCGGCCTGGGCCCAGTCGTACTCGCCCGCGGCATCGGCCGGAGGGAGGGGGGCAAGGAGCAGCAGCGGGGTCATGTCGGGGGGTGTCGGAAAAGCCGGTGATTGTAGGAGGGTGGCTTACAAGTTGTTGCTATTGTTTGAATAGCATATCTTGCAGAGACTACGTGCGTTTGACGGTGTTTTGATCAGAGAAAAGCAAACCGGCCTCAGGGTTTTGCCGGGGGCATGGTGGCGCCCGCGCCACGGGTGCGCCAGACGGTGGTCACGGCCAGGCCCTTGCGAAAGAGCAGCGAGTGCTCCTCGACCCAGGTGCGGTCCAGCCGCAGCCGGCCGTACACCTCGAAATACTGGGTGCCCACGCCGTGCTGGGCCGCGTTGAAGCGCGAGCCGCCGCTGGGCAGGCCGGCGTTGGCTTCCTCGATGTTCTTGAAGAAGGAGCGCGTGCGCCGCTCCACCAGCTGGCGCGCGCTGGCGATGCCCAGCGATTCGACGCTCGCGCTGATGGCCTCGGCGCTGGCCGTGTTGAGGTTGAGCGTGGTGCGCTCCGGCAGGATCGTCACGTAGGGCTCGAGCGCGGCGGCGGTGGCGGGCGAGAGGCCGAGCCACACCAGCTGCGCGACTTCCTGCGGCATCAGCGGGGCGGCGCCGGTGTCGGCGCTGGCATCGCTGCTGCCGCCGCCGCTACCGCCGCCACCGCCTGAGGCTGCGTCGGTGCTGCCGGTGTGCAGCGCGCTCGCGAGCCGCGCGGTCATCTGGGTCAGCTCGCCGGCCGGCAAGCCCAGCAGGTTGAAGAGGCGCGTGAAGGTGGCGACGCTCGCCGGCACCGGCTTGCCGGCGTCCACCAGCGACAGCACGTTGAGCTTGGACTGCGCGTCGATGATGCGGCCCGACAGGAAGGCGTCGGGCAGGCCTTCGAGGTTGTCGCTCGCCACGTTCTTCTCGGCCGACAGGAAGCTGGTGAGGCGGGCTTCCTCGAGCGGCACGGCCCACGGCTCGCCGAGGTGGTCGGGGCCGCCGGCACGGCCGTCTTCGCCGAGGATCAGGCGCGACCAGTCGAGCGCGCCGATCAGCACCCAGGCCGCCTGCACGCGCGCGCGCTCGGCGCCTTCGACCTCGGCGGAACGCCACTGCTGCCAGAGCGCGGCGGCGGAAAAGGTGGCGACCAGCATCACGGTCAGCATGGCGGCGAGCAGCGCGGCGCCGCGCTGGCGGCGTGTGCTGGTCACGCGATGGCGTTGCGGCGCGGTCATGAGCGCGGCCCCCCGAGCGTCGGGCGCACCCAGTCGCGGGTGAGCGTGCCCGAGAGCCCGTCGCCGGGCGGCAGGGTCAGCACCAGCCGCACGCCGTCGGGCATGGCGATGAGCGCGCCGGCCGGGTTGGACGGGTTCGCCGCCGCCACGGGCAGCGGCTCCGCCGGCACCCAGGCGTTGTTGCGGAAGTACGCGAGCTGCCAGCTGTTGACCGGCATCAGCGCCACGTCGGTGGCGCCGCCGGTGGGCGCGGCGCCATCTTGGGCCCACGCCGCCGCGAGGTTCCAGGCCTGCACCCATTCGCCGCGCGTGGCGAAGGGCGCCGACTGCCAGCGCCGCCAGCGCGTGCCGTCGGCACCGGGGCGCAGCGTCCAGGCGACGACCTGCACGGTCGGCGTGCTGGTGTCGCTGCCGCGGCGCGTCATGCGCAGCACGCGGCCGTCCCAGTCGATCGGGCGGGTCTGCGCGAGCAGGGTGATGGCGTCGAGGTCGGCGCTCCACTGCGCGAGCGTGGCCTGCAGCGTGAGCACCGCGTCGGCGCGCTGCTGGTTCTGCGTGGTGGCGCGCGACATGCTGTCCAGGCCGCGCCAGCTCACGAGCGCGAGCAGCGCCATCACGGCGATGGCGACCAGCAGCTCGATCAGCGTGAAGCCGCGTGCGCGCGAAGGCTTCGTCATCAGACGCGCCCCACCACGGTCGACACGCGCAGCAGCGGCGCGCTGCCTTCGTCGCGCACCTGCACGTCGACGCGCCGGAAATTCGGATTGAGCGTGGGCACCGTCGTGGTCGTCACGAGGAAGGTGAGGCCGGCCTGCAGGCAGATGGAGCCCGAGTCGCCGACGGCCGGCATCTGCCGCGACAGGCGCGCCTTGGCGAGTTCGTTTTCGGCGCACAGGCCGGCCAGCACGAGGTCGGACTGGCGCTGCGCATTGCGCGTGAGCGACATCGTGGCCTGCGAGCCGGCCGCCAGCGCGAGCGCGACGATGCCCAGCGCGATCAGCACCTCGACCAGCGTGAAGCCATGGCTGGAGCCGGCGCGCCGCAGCCGTTGCGTCATGGCACGGCGAACACGGTGAAAGGCCGCAGCCCGTCGGTCGCGACGCGCAGCACGCGCGCGGGCGGGCCGTCGCTGTGCAGCATGACCTGCTGCGCCGGAATGATGGGGTCGGGCCCGAGCTGCAGCGCCGCCACCGGCGTGTCGCCGCCCAGCATGGGCTGGGCCGTGATGCCTGCGTGGGTCCAGCCGGTGGGCAGTGCGTCGGCGGGCAGGCCGTCGAAGACGAAGCCGCCGCCTTCGACGAGGCGCCAGCGCACCATGACGCCGCTGGCGCGCGACTGGGCGCGGGCCGATTCGAGCAGGGCGGCGAGGCGGTCGGCCTCGCGGTCGAGCGCGGCGGCGTTGGTGTCGCGCATCGCGAAGCTCACGCTGGCGGTCGCGATGGCGATGATCGCGATCACCACGATCAGCTCCAGCAGCGTGAAGCCACGCGCTGCGCGAGGCGGTGGCAGCACCACGCGGCCGGGGGCGATGCGCTTACTGCCAGCTGCCGATGTCGGCATTCTTGCCCTCGCCGCCGCTCTGTCCGTCGGCGCCGAAGGAGAGCACGTCGATTTCGCCCTTGATGCCGGGGTTCATGTACTGGTACGGATGGCCCCAGGGGTCGTTGGGCAGCTTCTCGACGTAGGGCTTCCAGTTGGGCGCGGCCGGGCCCGCGGTGGGGCGGGTCAGCAGCGACTGCAGGCCCTGCTCGGCGGTCGGGTAGCGCTGGTTGTCGAGGCGGTAGAGCTTGAGGGCCTGCATCAGGTTGTTGATGTCGGTGCGGGCGGCGGTGACGCGGGCGTCGTCGGCGCGCTCGATCACGTTCGGCACGATCAGCGCAGCGAGCACGCCGATGATGACAAGCACCACCATGAGTTCGATCAGCGTGAAGCCGCGTTGTGCGGTGCGGGAGACGGAACGAAGGAGTTTGTTCATAGCTTGCGGGGACATGAGGCGGTAAGCGCGCTGCATGATAATCCGCGGCCATGACAAGTCCTTACTCCGCAGCCCGCTGGCATGCCCCACTTGCAACGACGGGGCTTTGGGCGTTGGCCGCGGGCGCCGCGGTGTTCTGGGCGCTGCGGCTGGCCTCGCCGGCCGACGCCGTGGCTGCGGCGGCCACGATGCCGCGCGCACCGGTCGCGGCCGATGCCGAGGCGGTGGCCCGGTTGCTGGGCGTGGTCACGGTGACGTCGAACGCGCCCGTGGCGCCGGAGGCCGCGAGCCGCTTCGCGCTGTCGGGCGTGGTGGCGGACCCGTCGAACCAGGGCGCGGCGCTGATCTCGATCGACGGCAAGCCGCCGCGGCCGTTCCGCGTCGGCTCGAAGGTCGGCGAGAGCTATGTGCTGCAGTCGGTGGGCGTGCGCGCGGCCACGCTCGGTGCCCAGCGCGACGGGCCGGCGGCGTTCACGCTGCAGCTGCCGGTGCGTGCGCCGCTGAGCATGGGGCTTCCGACGCCACCTGCTGGTCTGCCGTCGGTGTCGCCGGCTGTGCCTGCCGGCCCGTTGCCGGCCACGATGCCGGCAGTGGTGATGCCGCCGCAGCAGCAGTTGCAACCTGCCGCCACGGCGGGCGCCGCGATGGAGCCACCGCCGCAGGCGCAGACCCCTGCGCAGTAAGCGCAGCGGTCGCTTTCTTTCTCTTTTCTTCTTTTCTTCAGGCCTGAAGGAACAGGCGGTAGGCCGGGTTGGCCGTTTCCTCGACGCAGGGATAGCCCAGCGTTTCGAGGAAGCTGTCGAAGGCCGCCGACTCTTCGGCCGGCACCTGCAGGCCCACGAGGATGCGCCCGTAGTCGGCGCCCTGGTTGCGGTAGTGGAACAGGCTGATGTTCCAGTTCGGCCGCATCAGGCTCAGGAACTTGAGCAGCGCACCGGGACGTTCGGGGAACACGAAACGCAGCAGGCGTTCGTCGTGCGCCAGCCCCGTGCGGCCGCCCACCAGGTGGCGCAGATGCTCCTTGGCGAGTTCGTCGTGCGTGAGGTCGAGTGCGTCGAAGCCGTGTTCGATGAAGACCTTCGCGATGGTGGCCGACTCGCCGCGTGCAGAGGTCGTGAGGCCGACGAACACGTGGGCCTTGGCGGCATCGCTGATGCGGTAGTTGAACTCGGTCACGTTGCGCGGCGCGCCGCCGGCCGGCAGCTGGCTGATGAGTTCGCAAAAGCGACGGAAGCTGCCGCGCTCTTCAGGGATGGTCACGGCGAACAGCGCCTCGCGTTCCTCGCCGACCTCGGCCCGCTCGGCCACGAAGCGCAGCCGGTCGAAGTTCATGTTGGCGCCGCACAGGATCGCCGCGTAGGTCTCGCCTAGTCGGCCATGCTCGGCCGCGTACTGCTTGATCGCCGCCACGGCCAGCGCGCCGGCCGGCTCGACGATGCTGCGCGTGTCGACGAACACGTCCTTGATGGCGGCGCACACCGCATCGGTGTCGACCGAGATGTAGCCGTCGACCAGGTTCTGCGCGATGCGGAAGGTTTCTTCGCCGACCAGCTTGACGGCCGTGCCATCGGAGAACAGGCCGACGTCGGGCAGGTTCACGCGCTGGTGCGCGGAGACCGATTGCATCATCGCGTCGGAGTCGTTCATCTGGACGCCGATCACCTTGATCTCGGGCCGCACGGCCTTGATGTAGTTGGCCACGCCGGAGATGAGGCCGCCGCCGCCGATCGCCACGAACACCGCATCGAGCGGACCTTGGTGCTGGCGCAGGATTTCCATCGCGATGGTGCCCTGGCCCGCGATGACGTCGGGGTCGTCGAAGGGATGGACGAAGGTCAGGTTCTGCTGCGTCTGCAATTCGAGCGCATGCAGGTAGGCATCGGAATAGCTGTCGCCATGCAGCACGATCTCGCCGCCGAAACCACGCACTGCATCGATCTTCAATTGCGGCGTGGTCACGGGCATCACGATCACTGCGCGCGTGCCGAGCTTGCGCGCGCCGAGCGCAACGCCTTGCGCGTGATTGCCGGCCGATGCGCAAATCACACCGCTCGCCAATTGCGCTTTGCTCAGGTGCGCCATCTTGTTATAGGCACCGCGCAGTTTGAAACTGAATACGGGTTGCTGGTCCTCGCGCTTGAGCAACACGGTATTGCCAAGTCGCTCGCTGAGCGCGCGCGCCTTCTCCAACGCAGACTCGACGGCCACGTCGTAGACCCGCGCATTGAGGATTTTTCTGAGATAGTCGGCGGGCGTTAACGCCGCAGTAACAGGTGCATTGCGCAAGATCTTTTCCAGGGAGTTTTCATTTGCTAACCATCAATCATAAGAGGCATCGGTATTGCATGCGGGGAATGGCATGGACACAAATGTCATAAACCTATTCCGCAAGGCTCCTGCTGCAAATGATTCCGGTTTTTTTGCGCGCACCTATCCCGCGATTCATACGCCCGCTAATTCACTAACAGTTGGGCAGAATTTGTTATCAGTTTCTGTCAGTGACCTTTCGAAGGGACTGATGCAGGCCGAGGCCGCGCGCGTGCAACGCGGCGAAATCGGACGGCCCACATGGCAGGTCATGGGCAACAGATTGCGTGCGCACATCGTTCCGTTGCTGGGCGATGTGCCGGTGGCTGTGTTCACGACTACGGACGTGCAGCGCCTGATCGATCACCTCGGCGAACAAGGCTTCACCAGCACGACGATCGCGCAATACCTCGTGTTGCTGCGCAAGGTGGTCATGCATGGCGTGCACGTCGGTGCGTTGCGCGAGGCCCCCGTGTTCCCGAAGGTCAAGGTGCGCAGCCAGCCGCGCGGCAGCTTCAGCGTGGCGGAGTACCGTGCGCTGATCGCGGCGGCGCGCAGCTTGCGCGGCCATTCGCACCCGGTGCTGGATCGGCTGACGGCCGGCGAACGTTTCTGGATCGCTCGCGAATTGCTTGTCATGCCCGACGAGCTGCCGTGGCTGATCCGCTGGATGGTCAACACCTTCGTGCGCCCCAGTGACATCAAGCTCATGAAGCACAAGCACATCGAGGTGGTGCGAGGCAAGCATGTCTACCTGCGGATGAACCTGCCGGAGACCAAGCGGCACAGCCAGCCCATCGTGAGCCTGCGACCTGCCGTTCGTGTCTATGAATGTCTGCGCGCGTACCGCGAGACGCATGGCTGCGGCGGGGCGGAAGACTACATCTTCATGCCGCACCTGAAGAACCGCGAGCACGCGCTGGCGGTTCTCAATTTCTTCTTTCACTGGGTGCTCGAAAAGACCGGGCTCGAGAAAGGACCGCTGGGTCAGTCGAGGACGCTGTACTGCTTGCGCCATACGGCCATCACGTTGCGGCTCTTGTATGGGCAGGGGATCGACATGCTGACGCTGGCGCGCAACGCGCGAACGAGCGTCAACATGGTCGAGCGTTTCTACGCATCGGTGCTGAGCGGAGAAATGAATGTGGGGCTGCTGCAGAGCAGGCGTGGCCGGATGAATTGAGGAAGGACAAAAAGCCGCCCGGCTTGAACCGGGCGGCTTGTGCGTTTGCAGATTCAAACTGGCATGGGCCAGCATGTGAATCGACAGTGAACGATCAGAAGGCGTGACGGATGCCGAAGTCGTAGCCCGTCGAGGTCTTCGGCGTGAAACCGTTGCCGGTGCCTTGGAAGCTCGGGCCACCGACGGTCAGCGATGCGCCGTTCTTGTTGCTCACGCGAGCAACGGTGGCGTACAGGGCCGTGCGCTTCGACAGGTTGTGCACGTAGCCGATCGCCAGCTTGTTGGCCTTCTTGTCGGCGGGCAGCACTTCCCACGGATTGCGGGCAACCAGGTTCTCGTCGTACTTGACGCTCGAGTACGAAGCGCGGATCAGTCCAGCACCGACCGGCACGGTCACGCCGAGCAGGTAGCCGGTCAGATCGATGTCCGGACGGCCGCCGAGGTACGGTTCGACTTCGTAGTCAACCTTGTTCTTGGCGCGCGACAGTTCACCGAACAGCTTCACGGGACCGAAGTCGTACGAAGCGCCCAGGTTCAGCGTGTTGACCTTGGTGGTCGTGCCGACGTAGAACTGGTCACCCACGGTGCTGCTGCCATAAGCCAGCGCAACGTCCAGGGGGCCGTTGGCGTAGCCGAAGCGACCGCCGACATAGCGACCGGTGCGCGAGGCGTTTTCCGCGAGGGGCGTTGCGGTGCCGGGGCTGTACTTGGTCTTCTCGTGGAAGCCGTACATCACCTGGCCGTAGAAACCGCCCAGGTTCGGCGGCAGGAAGTAGCCGATGCTGTTGCCGGCGCGAACGTAGTTGCTGCCACCAGCATCGGGGAGCTGCGGAACGTTCTTGAGGGCGTCGGGGAGCTTCTTGCCGTCGGCATAGCCGGTGAAGCCGCCGAATGCGCCATTGGCTGTGTTGACCAGGTTGGAGCCGACGCCATTGGTGCCGAACGGGTCGAACACGGTGTCGTTCCAGAACGTCGGGGTGTAGTCGCGGCCGAGGCGGACTTCACCGAACCCGCCCGACAGGCTTACGGTCGAACGGCGCGTGAATGTCGAGACGCCCGTCTGGCCATCGTCGTTGCTGATCGGGGCTTCGAGCCAGAAGCTGGCGGCCAGGCCACCACCGAGGTCTTCCGTGCCACGGAAGCCCAGGCGGCTGGAGTTGTAGCCCGAGTGAGCCAGTTCGCGGCGGCTTGCCTTGATGCTGCCGCGGTTCAGGTAGAACGGGTTGTAGATGGGGAAGCCCAGCCTGTCGTACGTGACGCCATTGCCCAGGTCCCGCGAGGTGGACGAGTAGCCGCTGATCGACGCGTCGACCACACCAAACAGCGTGACGGACGACTGAGCCGAGGCAACACCGGCAACAGCCAGGGCAGCCAGAGCAGCTGCCCTTTCGCAGTGGGCGGCTAGAGTGGCGCGGCCATCGGGGCGCACAAAGAAAAAAGCCCCGAGTCTTGCGACTCGGGGCTAAATCCACCAATTGGAAGGGTGGAGGAGACAACTGGGTGCGCACCATGAAGTGCGCAGCAATGAAATAGAGTATACCCACCCTTTGTTGCGATGCAACAAGCAGGCGATGCTTTTCCCACACACAAGTTGATGTTTGGTGCGCATTTTTCCGCACGAATTCATCCCAATTGGAGCTGAACACCATGGAATGCACAGTAAGTTGGACCGGTGACGCAGGCACCCGATCGGCCATGGGCTTCGTGGCCGAGACCGGCAGCGGCCATGTCCTGATGATGGATGGCGCCCCGGACGCGGCCAAGCCCGAGAACGGCGGCCAGAACCTGGCCGCGCGGCCGATGGAAACCGTGCTCGCGGGCACGGGCGGTTGCACCGCCTACGACGTGGTGCTCATATTGAAGAGGGGGCGCCATCGCGTCGAGCGCTGCAGCGTCAAGCTGACCAGCGAGCGCGCCGAGAAGGATCCCAAGGTCTTCACGAAGATCCACATGCACTTCACCGTGGCGGGCAAGGGCATTCCGGCCGCCGCCGTGGAGCGGGCGATCGCCCTCAGCCACGAAACCTATTGCTCCGCCAGCATCATGTTGGCGAAGACGGCGGAAATCACGACCAGCTTCGATCTGATCGAGACCTGAAAACCCCGTTGGATGGCGACCGAAGGCCCTAGATTCGGTGGGCGACGGTCGTCATGACCCGCGATGCCAGGCGCATCAGGGCCTTGGCCGGGGCCGGCAGTTCCGCTGCGCCCGCGTCGACGGCCTGCGTGGCATGGCGGGCTTCGTCAACCTTCATCTGCTCGACCACGGCGCGGGACGCGTGATCGGTCGGCGGCAGCCGGTCCAGGTGGCTTTCAAGGTGCGCTTCCACCTGCCGTTCGGTTTCGGCAACAAAGCCGAGGCTCAGGGGGTCACCCAGGCGTCCGGCAATCAGGCCAAGACCGAAGGCGCCTGCATACCAGAGTGGATTCAGGAGGGACGGGCGGGCGCCCAGGTCGTCCAGCCGCTGCCGGGTCCAGGCCAGGTGATCGGTTTCTTCATGCGCGGCTTCCAGGAAGTGCGCGCGCAACGCCGGGTCCCGCGCCACGGCGGCCTGGGCGGTGTACAGCGCCTGTGCACAGACTTCGCCGACATGATTCACGCGCATCAGCGCACCAGCCTCGCGGCGCTCCGATTCGCTCAATTCACCTTGCGGCTGGATCGCGGACGGAAGCGCCCGGGTGGCGTGAGATCGGGCAAAAAGCGTGCGCAAAGCCGCATCGGCGGCTGTCAGGGCGGGGTCGAGCAGGGCGGTCATGGGTCTATTTGAACGCACCTGTCCGGGGATGCAAGGACAGCACATTTCGTTTCATATCGTGGCAAAACCACCCGTCTAAGTCCTTTGTTGCACGACTGCAACGAAACACACGGGGCTTCCAAGATTTAGGGCGATTTGTTTTGCCCTGCCGCAGCGGCTCTGGTGCAATAGCATCAACTTCCCAAAAGGAGGTTGGCCCGGGGTCCGGTGGGAGCACAAAAGTGCCAGTCACGGTGAGCCCTTCGCACCGGAGCCCTATGTTTAACCTTGGAGAAACTTGCAATGAAAAAATCTCTAGTTGCTCTGGCTGCCCTGGCTGTTGCCGGTGTTGCCTCGGCTCAGTCGTCCGTCACGCTGTTTGGTGTGGTCGACGCGTCGATCAGCGGCTACTCGTCCACCTCGCGTGACCTGAACGGTGCCACCTTCCTGAACCCGTTCTACCTGAACAAGGGCAGCGTCAAGGCAAGCCGTCGCGAACTGGCTAACTCGGGCTACAACTCCAGCCGTCTGGGCTTCCGTGGCACGGAAGACCTCGGTGGTGGCCTGGCAGCCAGCTTCTGGCTCGAAGCTCCGATCAGCAACGACAACGGCCAAGAAGGCATCGCCACGTTCGCACGTCGTTCGACCGTGAGCCTGTCGGGCGGTTTCGGTGAAATCCGTCTGGGCCGTGACTACACCCCGACGTTCTGGAACGACACCGTGTTCGATCCGTTCGGCACCAACGGCGTTGGCACCAACCTGATCTCGACGGCCAATGGCTCGTTCGGCGCATTCGGTACCCCCGCTGCTTCGACCGCTCCGTTCACCAACGTTGGCTCCAGCAACTACGTCCGCGCCAGCAACACCATCGGCTACTTCCTGCCGCCGAACCTGGGTGGTTTCTACGGTCAAGTGCAGTACGGCTTCGCTGAGAAGACCAAGTACAGCCCTGGCCTGGCAACGCCTGATGTGGCTAACAGCCAGCGTCAAGGTCGTTACGTCGGCGGCCGCTTCGGCTACGCCAACGGCCCCCTGGACGTTGCTCTGGCTTACGGCAGCAGCACCGTTGGTGACCAGTTCTACGTCGGCACGACCACCAAGGTCAACACGCTGAACCTGGGCGCTTCGTACGACTTCGGTCCCGTGAAGCTGTTCGGTGAACTGTCGCGCGCCAAGAACAAGGTTGACTACGAAGTCACCCCGTTCGCCGGTGGCCGTCCTGACATCGACCTGACCGGTTACCTGCTGGGCGTGACCGTGCCGGTCGGTGCTGGCCTGATCCGCGCTTCGTACTCGAGCGTCAAGTACGACTACAACCAGCCCGCAGTGCTGTTCCAGCCCGCAGTTGCTGACCCGAAGGCCAACAAGCTGGCTATCGGCTACGTGCACAACCTGTCGAAGCGCACGGCTCTGTACGCTACCGTTGCTCGCGTGAGCAACAAGAACGGTGCAGCTCTGACCGTCGGCGGCCCGGCTTTCGTGACCACGGGTGGCTTCACCCCGAAGACCTCGACCGGCTACGACTTCGGTATCCGTCACGCTTTCTAATTTGATGCTGGCGCAAGCCAGCTTCGAATCGAAAGACTGAAAGCCACCCGGCGCAAGCCGGGTGGCTTTTTCTTTTGGCGCGCGCCTGTTCTCACTCGTAAAAATTGCGCCTCCACCCCCGGGGAACCCCCGTGCGGGCACGCTGCTTGCACTGCTAGCATGCCGCGATCACTCTTGTTGCTGAATGACTGCCTTTGTACTGCGCCGCCTGATCCAGGCCGTGATCGTGATGATCGCGGTTGCGTTCATTGCCTTCCTCCTCTTTCAATATGTCGGCGACCCGGTCGTGTTCCTGCTGGGGCAGGATGCCAAGCCCGACCAGATCCGTGAAATGCGCGCCGCATTGGGGCTCGACCGACCCTTCTTCGTGCAGTTCTGGCACTTCCTCGTCAACGCCGCGCAAGGCGAATTCGGACTGAGCCTGCGCCAGGGCGCCAAGGTGTCGCGCCTGATCGGCGAGCGCTTCCCGGCCACGCTCGAACTCGCACTCGTGGCCGCGGCCCTGGCCCTGTTCGTCGGCATTCCGATGGGCGTGTACACCGCCCTGCGCCGTGGCACCTTCATGAGCCAGGTGTTCATGACCGTGTCGCTGCTCGGCGTGTCGCTGCCCACCTTCCTCATCGGCATCCTGCTGATCCTGGTCTTCGCCGTGACGCTGGGCTGGTTCCCGAGCTTCGGGCGCGGTGACACGGTGCAGTTCGGCTGGTGGACCAGCGGGCTCTTCAAGGCCGACGGCTGGCACCACATCATCCTGCCGGCGGTGACGCTGGCGATCTTCCAGCTCACGCTGATCATGCGGCTGGTGCGCGCCGAGATGCTCGAGGTGCTGCGCACCGACTACATCAAGTTCGCGCGCGCACGGGGCCTGTCGAACCGCGCGATCCACTTCGGCCATGCGCTCAAGAACACGCTGGTGCCGGTCATGACCATCACCGGCCTGCAGCTCGGCGGCCTGATCGCCTTCGCGATCATCACGGAGTCGGTGTTCCAGTGGCCCGGCATGGGGCTGCTCTTCATCCAGGCCGTGACCTTCGCGGACATTCCCGTGATGGCCGCCTACCTGTGCCTGATCGCGCTGATCTTCGTGGTGATCAACCTCGTGGTCGACCTGCTGTACTTCGTGGTCGATCCGCGGCTGCGCGTGGGCAAGGCGGGAGGCCATTGAGGTGAGTGTCGCAACCGCTGCCGCAACGCCGCGCCTGCAGGCCTCCGGCCGGGCCTTCGCGCACATCGCCAGCTTCTACCCCGAGATCACGGCCTTTCGCCGCGATCTGCATGCGCACCCCGAGCTCGGCTTCGAAGAGGTCTACACGGCGGGCCGCGTGCGCGAGGCGCTGCGCGCGTGCGGCGTGGACGAGATCCACGAGGGCATCGGCAAGACCGGCGTGGTCGGCGTCATCCGCGGCAAGTCGACCGCCAGCGGTCGCATGATCGGCCTGCGTGCCGACATGGACGCGCTGCCCATGCGCGAGGACAACGACTTCGGCTGGCGCTCCGCCAACGACGGCCTGATGCACGGCTGCGGCCACGACGGCCACACCGCCATGCTCGTCGGCGCCGCGCGCTACCTGGCCGAGACGCGCGACTTCGACGGCACCGCCGTGCTGATCTTCCAGCCCGGTGAAGAAGGCTTGGCCGGTGCGCGCGTGATGATCGAAGACGGCCTGTTCGACCGCTTCCCGGTGAACGCCGTCTACGCCATGCACAACTGGCCCGCGATGCCGGCCGGCACCGTCGGCATCAACCGCGGCGCGATGATGGCCGCGGCCGACCGCGTGACGATCGAGATCAAGGGCAAGGGCGGCCACGGCGCGCATGCTTACCAGACCATCGACCCCGTCGTGGTAGCCGCGCACATCATCACCGCGGCGCAGACCATCGTGTCGCGCAGCGTGCGTCCCATCGACGCGGCCGTCGTCAGCATCTGCGCCGTGCAGGCCGGCGACCTCGGCGCGATGAGCGTGATCCCGGGCGAGGCCACGCTGGTCGGCACCGTGCGCACCTTCAGCGCGCGCGTGCAGGCGCAGGTCGAGCAGCGACTGAGCGAGCTGTGCACGGCCATTGCCACCGGCTTTGGCGCGACCGCGACGATCAAGTACGAACGCATCTACCCGGCCACGATCAACACCGCGCCCGAAGCGATGTTCGCGGCCGACGTGGCGCAGGCGCTGGTCGGCGCGAAGAACGTCGACCGCAACCTGGAGCCCAGCATGGGCGCCGAAGATTTTTCCTTCATGCTGCAGAAGAAGGCCGGTGCCTATCTGCGCATCGGCCAGGACGCCCGCAGCGGCGCCTTCCTGCACAACAGCCGCTACGACTTCAACGACGAGATCCTGCCGCTGGGCGCCGCATTGCATGCGGGCCTGATCGAGCAGGGCATGCCGCTGGCTGCTACCCGCAGCCTGCAGCCAGGGAAAGCCGCCGCCACCGCGGCGCCGTGATGTGTTCGATTTCAACCCGAGGAGTGTTCCCATGAGTTTCAAGAAGCAAGCGGCTGCGGTCGCTGTCCTGTGCGCCCTGGGCGCCGTCAGCATGGTCGCCAGTGCGCAGACCATCCGCATCGCGAACCAGGGCGACGCCCTGTCGCTCGACCCGCACTCGCTCAACGAGTCGCTGCAACTGAGCGTCACCGCCAACGTCTATGAAACTCTCGTGGGCCGCAACAAGGACCTGAGCCTGGCGCCGCTGCTGGCCACGAGCTGGAAGCAGACCTCGCCGAACGTGTGGCGCTTCGAACTGCGCAAGGGCGTGGTGTTCCATGACGGCACGCCGTTCAGCGCCGACGACGTCGTGTTCAGCTTTGCACGTGCGCAGGGCGACGGCTCCGACATGAAGGCCACGCTCAGCGAGATCAAGGCCGTGCGCAAGGTCGGCGACCTCGCCGTCGAAATCGAAACCAACGGCCCGTTCCCGATCCTGCCCGACGTGATCTCGCTCACGATGATCATGAGCAAGAAGTGGTGCGAGGAAAACCAGGCCACCAAGCCCGTCGACCGCCGCAAGGGCATCGAGAACACCGCCTCGTTCAAGGCCAACGGCACCGGCCCGTTCCGCGTGCGCGAACGCCAGCCCAACGTGCGCACGGTGTTCACGCGCAATGGCACCTACTGGGGCAAGATCGACGGCAACGCGCAGGAGATCGTGTTCACGCCCATCGCCAACCCCGCGACCCGCGTGGCCGCGCTGGTCTCCGGCGAAGTCGACGTGATGGAGCCCGTGCCCGTGCAGGACATCGCGCGCATCAACGCCGCGCCCAACGCCCGCGTCATCACCGGCCCCGAGATGCGCACCATCTTCCTGGGCATGGACCAGAAGCGCGACGAGCTGCAGTACTCGAACGTGAAGGGCAAGAACCCCTTCAAGGACAAGCGCGTGCGACAGGCCTTCTACCAGGCCATCGACATCGCCGGCATCCAGCGCACCGTGATGCGCGGCGCCTCCAAGCCCACCGCGCTGCTCGTCGGCCCGGGCATCAACGGCTGGACCGCCGACCAGGACAAGCGCTTGCCCTTCGACGTCGATGCCGCCAAGAAGCTGCTGACCGAAGCCGGCTACCCCAACGGCTTCGAAGTCTCGATGAACTGCCCGAACGACCGCTACGTCAACGACGGCCAGATCTGCCAGAGCGTGGCCGCCAACCTCGCGAAGATCGGCGTCAAGATCAACCTCGTGGCCGAGACCAAGGGCACCTACTTCCCGAAGATCCTGCGTCGCGACACCAGCTTCTACATGCTGGGCTGGACTCCGACCACCTACGACTCGCACAACGCGCTGAGCTCGCTCACCTCGTGCCCCGACGACAAGGGCACGGGCCAGTTCAACCTGGGCGCCTACTGCAATCCGAAGCTGGATGAGCTGACCAAGAAGATCCAGTCCGAGTCGGACAAGGCCAAGCGCAACGAGATGATCAAGGAAGCCTTCAAGGTCCACACCGACGACATCGGCCACCTGCCGCTGCATCAGCAGTCGCTGGCCTGGGGCGTGAGCAAGAAGGTCGAGCTGGTGCAACTGGCCGACAACTTCATGTACTTCAAGTGGATGAGCATCAAGTAAGTCGACCGTGGGCCGCTGCCTGAGCGGCCCGACCATGGGCCCGCTTCTTGCGGGCCCATTCTTTTTTGCCTCACGATGAAAAATAACCCCCACGCGGCCCGGCGATGAAAAAAACCCTTGCTCGCTGGCTCGACAGCGATGTCGGCTACAGCTTCCGCACCTCGCCGGTGGCGATCGCCGCCGCCGTCATTGCGCTGGTGTGCGTCTTCTGTTCGGTGTTCGCCGGATGGGTGTCGCCGCACAACCCCTTCGACCTCGCCACCCTCGAACTTGGTGACGCCCGCCTGCCACCGGCGTGGAGCGCCGAAGGCTCCACCAAATACATCCTCGGCACCGACGACCAGGGCCGCGACATTCTTTCGGCCGTGATCTACGGCGCGCGCATCTCGCTGATCGTCGGCGTGGTGTCGGTGGTGCTGTCGGTCGTGGTCGGCGTGGTGCTCGGCCTGCTGGCCGGCTTCTTCGGCGGCTGGCTCGACTCCTTCCTCATGCGCGTGTGCGACGTGATGCTGTCGTTCCCGCCCATCCTCGTCGCGCTGCTCATCGCCGGCGTCGGCCGCGCGCTCTTTCCGGGCGCGCACGAATCGCTGGCCTTCGGCGTGCTGATCATTTCGATCTCGCTCACGGGCTGGGTGCAGTACGCGCGCACCGTGCGCGGCTCCACGCTGGTGGAGCGCAACAAGGAGTACGTGCAGGCCGCGCGCGTCACCGGCGTGGCGCCGCTGCGCATCATGCTGCGCCACGTGCTGCCCAACGTGATGGGGCCGGTGATGGTGCTGGCCACCATCCAGGTCGCGACCGCGATCATCACCGAGGCCACGCTCTCGTTCCTGGGCGTCGGCGTGCCGCCGACCTCGCCTTCGCTGGGCACGCTCATCAGCATCGGCAACCAGTACCTGTTCTCGGGTGAATGGTGGATCACGGTGTTCCCGGGCCTGATGCTGGTGCTGATCGCACTCAGCGTGAACCTGCTCGGCGACTGGCTGCGCGACGCGCTCAATCCGCGCTTGCGCTGAACAGAAAAGGAGAACGCCTCATGACGCTGCTCCAGGTCAAAGACCTCGTCGTCGAATTTCCGAACCGCCGCGGCACGCTGCGCGCGCTCGACCGCATTTCCTTCGACATCGCGCCCGGAGAAATCCTCGGCGTGGTGGGCGAATCAGGCGCGGGCAAGTCGCTCACCGGCGCGGCCATCATCGGCTTGCTCGAGCCGCCAGGCCGCGTGGCCGGCGGCGAGATCCTGCTCGAGGGCCAGCGCATCGACAACCTCGGTTTCGATGCGATGCGCCCCATCCGCGGTCGCAAGATCGGCGCGATCTTCCAGGATCCGCTGACCTCGCTGAACCCGCTGTACACCGTGGGCCGCCAGCTCATCGAGACCATCCGCACCCACCTGCCCGTGACCGAGTCGGAAGCGCGCAAGCGTGCCATCGGCCTGCTGCAGGACACCGGCATTCCCGCCGCCGAACAGCGCATCGACCACTTCCCGCACCAGTTCTCGGGCGGCATGCGCCAGCGCGTGGTGATTGCCCTGGCGCTCGCGGCCGAGCCCAAGCTCATCGTGGCCGACGAGCCGACCACCGCGCTCGACGTGTCGATCCAGGCGCAGATCATCCAGCTGCTCAAGCAGGTCTGCAAGGAACGCGGTGCGGCGGTGATGCTCATCACACACGACATGGGCGTGATCGCCGAAACCTGCGACCGCGTGGCCGTGATGTATGCGGGCCGCATCGCCGAGATCGGCCCGGTGCACGAAGTGATCCACCAGCCCGCGCACCCCTACACCTCGGGCCTGATGGCGTCGATCCCCGACATGACGAGCGACCGCGAACGGCTCAACCAGATCGACGGCGCCATGCCGCGGCTCAATGCCATCCCCACCGGTTGCGCCTACAACCCGCGCTGCCCGCGCACTTTCGCGCGCTGTCTGACCGAACGGCCCGAACTGATGCATGCGGGCGCCACGCGCGCCTCCTGCTGGCTGCACGACGCCGCCGACCCGCACGCGGGCCAGGCCGAGATTGCCGCGCAGCACCACGACGCCCTGGCGGCCGGCGAGCGCGCCACGCCCGAGGCGGCCGAACCCCTCGCGGAGGTGACCCGATGAGCGCCGTGATCGAACCCCGCAAGGACGCCGCAGCGGCAAAGACCAAGACCGGTGAGCCGCTCGTGGTCGCGCACGACCTCGCGCGCACCTTCGACGTGTCGCCGCCCTGGCTCAACCGCGTGCTCGAACGCAAGCCGCGCGTGCTGCTGCACGCCGTGGACGGCGTGAGCTTTTCCATCGAGCGCGGCAAGACGCTCGCGCTGGTCGGTGAATCGGGCTGCGGCAAGAGCACGGTCGCGCGACTGCTGGTCGGCCTGTATGCGCCCACGCGCGGCGGCCTGCAGTTCGACGGGCAGGACGCGCACGCCGCGTTCAAGACGCCCGAAGGCCGTCAGCTGCGCCGCCGCATCCAGATGATCTTCCAGGACCCCTACGCGAGCCTCAACCCGCGCTGGATCGTCGAGGACATCATCGGCGAGCCGCTGCGCGAGCACGGCATCCTGAGCGACAAGGACGCGCTGCGCCAGCGCGTGGGCGAGCTGCTGCAGTCGGTCGGCCTCTCGCCGCTGGACATGAGCAAGTACCCGCACCAGTTCTCGGGCGGCCAGCGCCAGCGCATCTCCATCGCGCGCGCGCTCGCCACGCAGCCCGAGTTCCTGGTGTGCGACGAACCCACCTCGGCGCTCGACGTGAGCGTGCAGGCGCAGGTGCTCAACATCATGAAGGACCTGCAGCGCGAGCAGGGCCTGACCTACCTCTTCATCTCGCACAACCTCGCGGTGGTGCGCCACGTGGCCGACCAGGTCGGCGTGATGTACCTGGGCCGGCTGGTCGAGGTGGCGGACAAGCAGAAGCTCTTCGCCGAGCCGCAGCATCCGTACACCCGCATGCTGCTCGACGCGATCCCGCAAATGAAGCACACCGGCCGCGCACGCACGCCGGTGCAGGGCGAAGTGCCGAACCCGCTGAACCCGCCGACCGGTTGCGCCTTTCATCCGCGCTGCCCGCATGCGAATGCGCGCTGCTCGACGGAGCGACCGTCGCTGTTGAGCCTGAAGGGTGTGCAGGTGGCCTGCCATGCGGTGGAGGAAGGCCGTTTGTGAGTGAAGGCGGCAGCCCGCAGGGCTGGCCGGCGGACTTTCCGTACCGGCCGCACCTGCGCTTCTGCTCGCTGGGCAACGAGAACGTGCGGGAGGTGATGGAGGGCTTTCGCCTCGCCTGCGAACGCCTCGGCTACACCACAAGCATCGCGCCGGGGCCGGGTGTCGACAACGACGACATCAACCTCTTCTTCTTCGCGATGGGCCTGAGCCTGCCCTCGGACGACGAGCTGCCGCCGAACGCGATCGTCGTCAACTTCGAGCCGGCCCTGCCCGCGTTGCTCGCGGAGATGCCCGGCTACCAACGGCTGCTGCAGCGCGCCCATGTGTGGGAGTACAGCCTCGAGAACATGGTGCACCACCCGGCGCTGGGCATCTACCGCGCCGACTACGTGGGCCCGGGCTTCGAGCCGCTGGCCACGCCGCTGGTGCCGGCGTCCGCGGTGCTGGACGATGCGCAGCAGGACATCGATGTCATCTTCTTCGGCGAGACGACGCCCCGGCGGCTGCAGGTGCTGGAGGCGTTGACGGCTGCGGGGCTGCGGGTGGCCTACCCCTTCGGCACCGCCTGGACGCCGGCGCAGCGCGACGCCTTGCTGCCGCGCGCCAAGGTCGGGCTGAACATGCGCAAGGCCGGCCACTCCAGCACGGTGGAGCTGCCGCGCCTGTCGATCCTGCTGCGGCATCGCAAGGCCGTGGTGTCGGAGCTGTATCCGCATTCGGAGATTCCGCAGGTGCTGCGCGACGCGGTCGAAGGGTGCACGAAGGACGAGCTGGTCGATCGCGTGCGCGCACTGGTGGCCGATGCGCCGCGGCGGCGTGCGCTGGAAATCGCCGGGCCGCGGGCGTTGCGGTCCTTGCCGCCGCAGCATGAGGTGCTGGCGGGGGCGATGCAGCGCTACCTTGCGGCGGCCCGGCAGCGATGGGTGGGGCAGCGGGCACGGAATACGGCTGAGCCTGCCTCGCAGGTGTCCGTCCTGATGGTGACGCGGGACAACGAGGCCGATGTCGCGGAGGCCCTGACATCGATCGTTGAGCAAACCCTGCAGCCGCACCAGATCATCGTGGTGGACGACGGCTCCACCGACGCCACCGTCGACGTGGTTCGCGCGCGCATGGCCGCCGACCCGCGCCTGACCGGGCTGCTGCTGTTGCAGGCGCCCGTCCCGATGGGCTGGGCGGCGGCCGCGCAATGGGGGTTGATGCAGGCGCGTGGCGACGCGCTGGCGCTGTGGGCGCCGACCGTGCGCTGTGCGCCCGAGCGCCTGCAGGTGCAGTCCGTGTTCCTGCGCGCGTCGCAGGAGATCGGCGCGGTCGGCGCCTGGTACACCCGCGACGGCGACGCGGAACCGCCGATGCAGCGCCTGCCGGAGATGCACGACCAGATCCTGGCCGCGTTGCTGGCGCATCTGCCGCACGAACAACCGCTGCTGATGGGCGGCCTGATGCTGTCGCTGCCGCGCATCCAGCAACGCGGGCTCGGCTTCGACGCCACACTTGGCCGGTTCGCATGGCTCGGCCTGCTGCTGGAACTGGTGCGCGGCGGTGTGCGGCTCGCCAACCTCGGCATGAACCTGAGCCACCTGACGCGCCGCCATGCCGAGGGCCTCACGGAAACCGATGTGACGGCGCTGACCCGTGTGCGGGAACGCCTGCTGCCGCTGGTCTTTCCCGACGTGCCGTCCGCCGAGACGCAGCGGCTGGCCCGGCTCTACGGCCAGCAGTGGGCGCCCGATGCCGACGATGCCACGGCGCTGCTGCGCGACATGGCGAGCGCCTGCGAGCGGCAGGGCGACGTCCACGCAACCACCGTGCTGCGCGGTGAGAGCCTGCGCGTGCTGGCGGTGTACGCAGAGAACGGGCGACTGGCGCCGGGCTACCTCGACGCGCTGATGCGCGAGCCCTTGCTGCGTGATTTCCTGGCGCCGCTGGGCGAGCGCCTGCGTGCATTCGTGCCGTGAACCATGGACCTTGCGCCGGGCGGTGTGCGTAAACGCACTTTCCCTGCCGTCACTCTGTTGCACAGTCCCGGGTTGGCCCCGAATCCACACCCCCTGACACGATGACCTCCACCCCGATGACCCGCCTGCTCGGCCGCCGCGGCTTTCTCATGGGCTCGGCGCTGGGCGCGACCGCCGCGCTCGCGTCGATGACCGAGATCGCGCACGCGGCTGGCGCAGCACCGGCGCGCCGCATGCCCGTCATCTTCATCGGCCACGGCTCGCCGATGAATGCGCTGGCGGACAACGCCTTCACGCGCCGCCTCGCCGCCTGGGGCCGCGAGCTGCCGCGCCCCACGGCGATCCTCAGCGTGTCGGCGCACTGGCTCAGCCAGGGCGCGACCGGGGTCACGGTGCAGACGCGGCCCAAGACGATCCACGACTTCGGTGGCTTTCCGCAGGCGCTGTTCGACATCGAGTACCCCGCACCGGGCCACCCTGCACTCGCGCGCGAAACGATCGGCGCCGTCAAGCAGGCGCCGGTGATCGCCACCGAGCAGTGGGGGCTGGACCACGGCACCTGGACCGTGCTGAAGCACCTGTACCCGAAGGCCGACGTGCCGGTCTTCCAGCTCAGCATCGACTACGACAAGCCGGCGGCGTTCCACCATGCGGTGGGGCGCGACCTGGCGGCCTTGCGCGACCAGGGCGTGCTCGTGATGGGCAGCGGCAACGTGGTGCACAACCTGCGCGCCACCGACCGCGGCACGCCCGACGGCCCGAAGGCCAGTCGCCCGTGGGCGCAGTCGTTCGATGAGGCGGTGAAGGCCGCGCTGGCCGGCCGGGACGACCGCGCGCTCATCGGCTACCAGAAGCTCGAAGGGGCGTCGACCGCCGTGGCCACGCCGGACCACTACTTCCCCTTCCTGTATGCCCTGGGCGCTGCGGCGCCGGGCGAGCGTGCGAAGACGGTCTACGAAGGCTTCCAGTCGGGCACGCTCAGCATGCGCTGCCTCCAGTTCGGCTGAAGGCGCGGCGCATTCGGCGTCGGCCTTACTGCTCCTCGCCCCAGGCGAAGCCGTCGCGGGCGATCATGGCGCTCGACGCGCTGGGGCCCCAGGTGCCGGCCGCATAGGGGCGCGGGCCGCCATCGGATTCCCACGAATCGATGAGCGGCTCGACCCAGCGCCAGGCTTCTTCCTGCTCGTCGCTGCGCACGAACAGGTTGAGGCGCCCGTCGATCACGTCCAGCAGCAGGCGTTCGTAGGCGCCCACGCGCTCGGCGCCGAAGCGCTTGTCGAAGTCCAGGTCGAGCTGCACCGGCGCCAGTTGGGCGGCGCTGGCGTGGCCGTTGCCGCCGCGCTGGCGGTTGTCCTGCGCCTGCGCGAGCATGTGCAGTTCCAGGCCGTCCTTGGGCTGCAGGTTGATCACCAGCTTGTTCACGTTGCCTGCGGGGGCGCGGTAGATGGCGTGCGGCGTGGGGCGGAAGTTGACCTCGATGCGCGCGTCGCGCGAGGCCAGCCGCTTGCCGGTGCGGATGTAGAAGGGCACGCCGGCCCAGCGCCAGTTGGCGATCTCGGTGCGCAGCGCCACGAAGGTCTCGGTGCGGCTGTCGGGGTTCACGCCCGGCTCGTCGCGGTAGCCCTGCACCCGCTCGCCGTAGGCCGTGCCGGCCGTGTACTGGCCGCGCACCGCGTGCAGGCCCAGGCTCTCGGGCGTCCAGGGCTTGAGGGCGCGCAGCACCTTGAGCTTTTCGTCGCGGATGGCGTCGGCGTGCGCGTTGATGGGCGGCTCCATGGCCACGGCGCACAGCAGCTGCAGCGCGTGGTTCTGCACCATGTCGCGCAGTGCGCCGGTCTGGTCGTAGAAGGCGCCGCGCTTTTCCACGCCCAGGTCCTCGGCCATGGTGATCTGGATGTTGGCGATGTGCTCGCGGCGCCAGATGGGCTCAAACAGGGCATTGCCGAAGCGCATCGCGAACAGGTTCTGCACCGAGGGCTTGCCGAGGTAATGGTCGATGCGGAAGACCTGCTTTTCTTCGAGCACCTTGCCCACCGCGGCGTTGATGGCGCGGTTGGAGGCCAGGTCGTGGCCCAGCGGCTTCTCGAGCACGACGCGGGTGCGCGGGCCGTTGAGCCCGGCGGCGGCGATCTGCTCGACCACCTGCGTGAAGAGCGCGGGCGCCGTGGCCACGTACATCACGACCGTCTTGGCGTCGCGCTGCTTGAGCAGGTCGGCCAGGCTGGCGTAGTCGGCGGGCTTGGACAGGTCCATGCGCAGGTAGTGCAGCATGGAGGCGAACTTCTTGAACTCCTCGGGGGAGGGGCGCTTGGCGCCTTCGACGGCGCTGAAGCGCGACTGGATCAGCTCGCGGTACTGGTCGTCCGACAGGTCGTCGCGCGCCACGCCGACGATGCGCCCGTCCTGCGGCAGGCTGCCGTGCCTGAAGGCCTGGAACAGCGCGGGCATCAGCTTGCGCCACGCAAGGTCGCCAGTACCGCCGAACAGAACGAGATCGAAGCTCATGAGAAAACTTTCCTTTGTCTGAATGCCGAGCAGGCAACGTGCCAGTCGCGATGGTACTTGTACCGATTCGGCACACCTGTACTAAAGCTACGCTGTCCCATGGCCGCGAGGCCTTTTTTTATTGCCGAGGCAGGGGAATACCAATGAAGAAGCTTTTCACGGCAGCCGCGCTGCTGGGTCTGTCGGCCGCCGCGTCGGCGCAGACCGTCAACGTCATCTGCTCGGTGCAGGCCGAGTGGTGCAACGTGATCTCCACCGTCTACGCCCGCACCACGGGCGTGCGCATCAACATGGCGCTCAAGGGCTCGGGCGAGGCGCTGGCCCAGCTCATCGCCGAGAAGGACAACCCCAAGACCGACGTCTGGTTCGGCGGCACGGGCGACCCGCACCTGCAGGCGGCCGAGCAGGGGCTCACGCTCGAATACAAGTCGCCCACGCTCACGCAGCTGCATCCCTGGGCCCAGCAGCAGGCCAAGCAGTCGGGCTACAAGACCGTGGGCATCTACTCGGGCCCGCTGGGCTTCGGCTACAACCCCGAGCTGCTCGCCAAGAAGAAGCTGCCCGTGCCCAAGACCTGGGCCGACCTGCTCAAGCCCGAGTACAAGGGCGACATCCAGGTGGCCAACCCGGCCTCCAGCGGCACGGCCTACACCATGATCGCCACGCTGGTGCAGCTCATGGGCGAGGACAAGGCCTTCGACTACCTCAAGGCGCTGCACAAGAACGTGGGCCAGTACACCCGCTCGGGCACCGGCCCGATCAAGGCGGTGGCGCGCGGCGAAACGGCCGTGTCGATCAGCTTCGTGCACGACGGCCCGGGCGAGAAGATGCAGGGCTTCCCCGTCGAAACCATCACGCCCGCCGACGGCACGGGCGCCGAGATCGGCTCCATGAGCGTCATCAAGGGCGCGCGCAACCTCGACGCCGCCAAGAAGTTCTACGAATGGGCGCTCACACCCGCCGCGCAGGAACTGGGCGCCGCCAACAAGCAGTTCCAGCTGCCCAGCAACGCGAGTGCCAAGCTCGATCCGCGCATTCCCGACTTCAAGAAGATCAAGTTCATCAACTACGACTACGCCAAGTACGGCGCCAGCGCCGAGCGTCGCCGCCTGATCGCGCGCTGGGAAAAAGACGTCAACTCGCTGCCGCGCTAAGTGCAGGCGCGTTCCAACGAAGGCGCGCCGGCCAACCCGGCGTCCCTGGCCGCCGCCCGGCGCGCGCGGCGATGGATCTGGGCCTGGGTCGCGCTGGGCCTGGCGGCCTATCTCGTGCTGCCCTGGTATGCGATCCAGGATGCGACCTGGTACGAAGCCGTTCCGCAGGTCTTCGGGCAGGCGGAAGGCGCCAACGGCCTGATGCAGGCGGCCACGCAGGGCCGCAGCTGGCTCTTCATCGGGCTGGCCGGGTTGCTGCTGTGCGCTGTCGGCGCTGCCTTGCCCGCCGGCAAGGCGCAGGGGCGCTGGCTGCTGGCGGGCGGCGCGATCGGCGCCATCGGCCTGGCCGTGGCGGGCTTCACCATCGGCGCGCGCGGCTGGAGCGTCGCGGCGCTCAACACCCAGTTCGGCGAGCTGGCCGTGAACCAGTTCGGCATCGGCGCGGGCGGCTTCGTGGCGCTCACGGCGCTGGTGCTGCTGGCGGCCTTCGGCATGGCGCGGCTCGGCCTGTTCAAGGGCGACCTGTTCGTCTCTGCCTCGGTGGTCGGCTGCGGCGTGCTGATGGCGCTGTTCATCGCCTACCCGGTGAGCCGAGCGCTGTCGGGCGCCTTCTTCAACGAAGACGGGCAATGGTCGATCGCGGCCTTCGCGGCGCGCGTGTTCACCGAGCGCATCTGGGGCCTGGGCTGCCTGGCGGGCGGCGTGCGCTGCGGCGTGGCCTGGAACACGCTGGTGCTGGCGCTGCTCACGGCCGCCGGCACCACCTTCCTGGGCACGCTGATGGCGCTGATGGCCGAGCGCGGCAACCGGCGCGGGCAGGGCGCATTGCGGGTGCTGGCGCTGCTGCCGATCATCACGCCGCCGTTCGTCGTCGGCCTGGGCCTCATCTTGCTGTTCGGCCGTGCGGGCATCGTCAACCAGGTGCTGGAGAACGTCTTCGGCATCGAGCCCACGCGCTGGTTCTACGGCATGCCGGGCGTGCTGGTGGCGCAGCTGTTCGCCTTCACGCCCATCGCCTTCATGATCATGCGCGGCGTGGTGCAGGGCATCGCGCCCAGCCTGGAAGAAGCCGCGCAGATGCTGCGCGCCGACCGGCGCCGCGCCTTCTTCACCGTGACGCTGCCGCTGCTCAAGCCCGGGCTGGCCAACGCCTTCCTGGTCGGCTTCATCGAGAGCATTGCCGACTTCGGCAACCCGGTGGTGGTGGGCGGGCAGTTCTCGGTGCTGTCGACCGACATCTTCTTCGCCATCGTCGGCGCGCAGTACGACCAGGGCCGCGCCGCGTCGCTGGCCTGGGTGCTCACGCTGTTCGCGCTCGGCGTGTTCGCGCTGCAGCGCGGCCTGCTCGGCAAGCAGAACTACACGACCGTGAGCGGCAAGGGCGACGCCGGCATCGCGATGGCGCTGCCCGACGGCGTGCGCCGCACCATCCAGTGCATCGCGCTGCCGTGGATCGCCTTCACCGCCGTGGTCTACCTGTTCGCCTTCGCGGGCGGCTTCGTGCAGACCTGGGGCCGCGACTACAGCTTCACGCTCAACCACTTCAAGAGCGCCTTCGCGCTGGAGTGGGGCCAGTTCGGGCTGGTGTGGGCCGGCACGGCGTGGAACTCGCTGATCACCACGCTGAAACTGGCCGGCATCTCGGCGCCGATCACCGCGGCGCTGGGCCTGCTCATTGCCTGGCTGCTGGCGCGCAACGAGTTCAAGGGGCAGGGCGCCTTCGAGTTCGGCGCGCTGCTGGCCTTTGCGATCCCGGGCACGGTGCTGGGCGTGAGCTACATCCTGGCCTTCAACGTACCGCCGTTCGAGCTCACGGGCACGGGGCTCATCATCGTGCTGTGCTTCATGTTCCGCAATCTGCCGGTGGGCGTGCGGGCGGGCACGGCGGCCTTCAAGCAACTCGACCGCTCGCTCGACGAGGCCTCGCTGATGCTGCGCGCGTCCACGTCGCAGACGCTGTTCAAGGTGGTGCTGCCGCTGCTCAAGCCGGCGCTGGTGGCTGCGCTGGTCTACAGCTTCGTGCGCGCCATGACGACGGTGAGCGCCGTGATCTTCCTGGTCACGGCCGAGAACGAACTGGCCACCACCTACATCATCGGCCGCGTCGGCAACGGCGACTACGGCATTGCGCTGGCCTACTGCACGGTGCTCATGGTGCTGATGTCGCTGGCCATTGCGCTGGTGCAGTTCGTGGTGGGGGAGCGCAAGCTGGGTCGGCGTGGGGCGGTGCCCCCGCATGAGGGACATCACAAAATGGAAAGCCTGGCAGCATGAACGGTATCGAATTTCGCAACGTCACGAAGCGCTACGGCACCGATAAAAACGGCCCGATGGCCGTCAAGGGCATCAGCTTCGAGGTGCCCGTGGGCACGCTCACCACCATCCTCGGCCCCTCGGGCTGCGGCAAGACGACCACGCTGCGCATGATCGCGGGGCTCGAATCGCCGACCTCGGGCTCGATCTTCATGGGCGGGCGCGACGTCACCACGCTCGGCCCGGGCGAGCGCAACGTGAGCATGATGTTCCAGAGCTACGCGCTGTTCCCGCACATGAACGTGATCGAGAACGTGGGCTACGGCCTGCGCATGAGCGGCGTGAAGAAGGACGAGGCCACGGCGCGGGCGCGCGAGGCGCTCCGGGGCGTGGGCCTGGTCGGCTTCGACGAGCGCCTGCCCAGCGAGCTGTCGGGCGGCCAGCAGCAGCGCGTGGCCCTGGCGCGCGCGCTGGTGCTCGAGCCGGCGGTGCTGCTGTTCGACGAGCCGCTGTCCAATCTCGATGCCCGCCTGCGGCGCGAGATGCGCGAGGAAATCCGCTCGCTGCAGCAGCGCCTGAAGCTCACCGTGGCCTACGTGACGCACGACCAGAGCGAGGCGCTGGCCGTGAGCGACCAGATCATCGTCATGGACCACGGCGTGATCGCCCAGCGCGGCACGCCCGAGCAGCTGTACGGCCGACCCGAGAGCGAGTTCGTCGCCGGCTTCATGGGCGAGGCGATGGTGTTCCCGGCCGTGGCGCAGGCCGACGGCAGCGTCACGCTCGGCCCGCTGCGGCTGCAGCCGCGCTACGCGGTGGCGCCCGGCACGGTGAAGGTGGCGGTGCGGCCCGAGGCCTGGGACATCGGCGCGCTCGACGGCCTGCCCGCCACGCTGCGCAAGTCGGCGTACCTGGGCAGCTTCTACGAATACGGTTTCGACACGCCGCTGGGGCCGGTCTTCGTGGTCTCGACCGACCTGTCGCGCCCGCTGGCGGCCGGCACGCAGACCACCCTGTCGCTCGGAACCCATGGCGTGAGCGTGGTGCCCGGCGCATGAAACAATGGCGCTATGAACGTGGTTTTCGATCTTGGCGCCGTGCTGTTCGCCTGGGAGCCGGCACGGCTGGTCCAGGCCCATCTCCCCTCTCACGCCCCCACTGAAGCCGCCGCCGCGGCCCTGGGCCGGGCCCTTTTCCATCACGACGACTGGACCGGCTTCGACTGCGGCACCCGCACGCTGGACGATGCCATCGCCCGCATGTCGGCGCGGCTGGCGCTGCCGGCCGAGTCGCTGCACGCCATGCTCGACGGGCTCGGGGAGCGGCTGGCGCCGATCGACGTCACGGTCGCGATGCTCGAAGAGCTGCTCGTGCAGCGCGACGCCGGCGAGCCGCTGCGCCTGTACTACCTGTCGAACATGCCCGTGCCGTTCGCCCGCGCCCTCGAGCGCCGGCACGCCTTCATGCGGCGTTTCGACGGCGGCGTGTTCTCGGGCGACGTGAAGTTCCTCAAGCCCGAGCGCGAGATCTACGAGCTGCTGGCCATGCGCCACGGCCTCGACCCCGAGCAGACCGTGTTCATCGACGACTCGGCCGCCAACGTCGAGATGGCCCGCGCCTTCGGCTGGCACGCCATCCATTGCACCGAGCCCGACAAGCTGCCGGCGCAACTGCAGCGCTACCTGCCGGTGAGCACCACCTTGTCGGTGTCGAACCCCAGGCTGCGGGCGTAGTCCAGCTCGGCCTGCAGCGCGTCGTCCTCCAGGCGCGGCGCGCGCGACAGCACCCAAAGGTACTCACGGTCGGGCGTGCCGACCAGCGCCACCTGGTAGTCGCGATCGAGCTTCAATATCCAGTAGTCGCCCCACACCAGCGGCAGCCAGCCCATCCAGGTGGGGGCGAAGCGCACCTGCAGCCGCCCCGCGCCGGGCAGGCCGGCCACGGGCACCACGCGTGCGCTGCCGATCGCCTCGTCGAAGTTGCCGTCCTCCCGCACGCAGCGGTTGCGCACCTGCAAGGTGCCGTCGGGCTGCGGCGTGTATTCGGCGCTCACCGGACCGGCGCACTGTTTCTGGAACCGGTTGGGCAGCCGCGCCTGTTCGTGCCAGACGCCGGCGTAGCGGTGCAGGTCGACCGGCGCCACCACCTGCAGCGGCGCACGCATCAGCGGGGCGCCGTCGGCCGGACCGGCAGGCCGGGCACGGGCCGTGCGTGCGGCGCCCAGTGCGTACCAGGTGGCCACGCCGCCCACGACGAAGGCGGTGGCCATGGTGCCGATCGCGTGGCTGGTGCGGCGGTCGTCGAAGGCGCGGCCGGCGGCGGTCGCGGGGCGTGGGGGGCGAGGGGTCATGAGGGCTCCTGGGGAAAGTCGTTCTCGGCGTGGATGCCGCTTCAGGTTCAGGGTGCCCCCGGCCGCGGCCGGCTGCCGTCAGCCGGGGACCACAGCCCCTGTAGGGCAGGGCGGCCGACAACCCTTCGCGCTGCAGGCCGATGGAGCTTCGCGAAAACCCGTGCTACGGTTCGCATGAAAACATCGACCGCCGCGCAACTGCGTGCAGGACTTGTCACACCCCTCCCCGGATAATTGATTTCATGAACCAACTCGATGCACTCCGCCAGTGGACCACCGTGGTTGCCGACACCGGCGACTTCAAGCAGCTCAGCATTTCCAAGCCGCAGGACGCGACCACCAACCCGTCGCTGATCCTCAAGGCCGTGCAGAAGGCCGAGTACCGGCCGCTGCTCGATGAAGCCGTGAAGGCCCATGCCGGCAAGCCGCTCGACGAGGTCATCGACCGCCTGCTGGTGCGCTTCGGCACCGAAATCCTCTCCATCATCCCGGGCCGCGTGTCCACCGAAGTCGACGCACGCCTGTCGTTCGACACCGCCGCCACCGTGGCCCGCGGCGAGCGCATCGTGGCGCTGTACAAGGCCGAAGGCATCGACACCGAGAAGCGCCTGCTGATCAAGGTCGCCTCCACCTGGGAAGGCATCGAGGCCGCGCGCCTGCTCGAGCAGAAGGGCATCCGCACCAACCTCACGCTGCTGTTCTCGTTCGCGCAGGCCGTGGCCTGCGGCGCGGCCGGCGTGCAGCTCATCTCGCCCTTCGTGGGCCGCATCTACGACTGGTACAAGAAGTCGGCCGGCGCGAAGTGGGACGAAGCCGCCAGCGCGGGCGCCAACGACCCGGGCGTGAAGTCGGTGCGCGAAATCTTCAACTACTACAAGCAGCAGGGCATCAAGACCGAGGTCATGGGCGCGAGCTTCCGCAACGTGGGGCAGATCCAGGCGCTCGCTGGCTGCGACCTGCTGACCATCAGCCCCGAGCTGCTGGCCGAGCTGGCCGCGAGCAACGAGCCGCTCACGCACGCGCTCGACGCCAAGGCTGCCGCGAGCGGCAACGCAGAGAAGGTGGGCTACGACGAGGCGGGCTTCCGCTTCGCGCTCAACGAAGACGCCATGGCCACCGAGAAGCTCGCCGAAGGCATCCGCGCCTTCGCGGCCGACGCCGTGAAGCTCGAAAAGCTCATGCAGGAAAGCGGCAAGTAAACATGACCATGACCCTGCGCTGTGACCGCGCGCCGGCCTGGGCGCAACTGCAGTCCAGCTTCGACACGGCCGGTCGCCAGTTCGACCTTCGCCATGCCTTCGTGGAGGACGCCGGGCGCTTCGCGCGCTTCAGCCAGGAGGCGCCGCACGTTTTCGCCGACCTGTCGAAGAACCTCATCGACGCGCGCACCGAGGCGCTGCTGTTCACGCTGGCGCGCGAATGCGGCCTCGAGGCCCACCGCGACGCCATGTTTGCGGGTGCGCACATCAACAACACCGAAGACCGCGCCGTGCTGCACACGCTGCTGCGCGCGCCGGCCGACGCGGCCACCGGCCGCCAGACAGCCCACGAACTGCGCGAAGTGCACGCCACGCTCGACGCCATGCTGGCCTACGCCGAGAAGGTGCGCAGCGACCACACGATCACCGACGTGGTCAACATCGGCATCGGCGGCTCCGACCTCGGCCCGCAGATGGCCGTGCTGGCGCTCGCGGAGTTCGTGGCGCCGGGCAAGCGCTTCCACTTTGTCTCGAACGTCGACGGCCACGAGCTGGCGGGCGTGCTCAAGGGCCTGGCGCCCGAGCACACGCTGTTCCTGGTCGCCTCCAAGACCTTCACCACGGCCGAGACGATGACCAACGCGCTCTCGGCCAAGCGCTGGTACGAACAGTCGGGCGGCACCGACATCGCGGGCCATTTCGCTGCGCTCACCACCAACGTCGAGGCCGCGAAGCAGTTCGGCATCGACACCACCTTCGGCTTCTGGGACTGGGTGGGCGGCCGCTACTCGCTGTGGTCGGCCATCGGCCTGCCGATCGCGCTGGCCATCGGCGCCGACGGCTTTCGCCGGCTGCTGGCGGGCGCGCATGCGATGGACGAGCACTTCCGCACCGCGCCGCTCGAGCAGAACCTGCCCGTGCGGTTGGGCCTGCTCGATGTCTGGTACCGCAACTTCCACCACTTCACGAGCCGCAGCATCGCGCCGTACCACGGCGCGCTGAAGCGCGTGCCGGCCTACCTGCAGCAGCTCGAGATGGAGAGCAACGGCAAGCAGGTCGATGCGAGCGGCGCGCCGCTGGCCTTCGGCACCTCGCCCGTGCTCTGGGGCGAGCCCGGCACCAACGGGCAGCACGCTTACTTCCAGATGCTGCACCAGGGCACCGACGTGATCCCGCTCGAGTTCATGGCGGTGCGCGACGCCTCGCACGACCTCGACGGCCACCACCCCAAGCTGCTGGCCAACGCGCTCGCGCAGGCGCAGGCGCTGATGGTCGGCAAGCTCGACGAAGGCGGCCACAAGAACTTCCCGGGCAACCGGCCGAGCACCTTCTTCGTGTTCGAGAAGCTCACGCCCGAAGCGCTGGGCGCCTTCCTCGCGATGTACGAGCACCGCGTGTTCACCAGCGGCGCGCTGTGGGGCATCAACAGCTTCGACCAGTGGGGCGTGGAGCTCGGCAAGGTGCTGGCGCGCGACATCGAGCCGCGCCTGGCTTCGGGCGATGTCTCGGGGCTTGATGCCTCGACGGCCGGCCTTCTAAAGCGGCTGAGCGCCTGACGGCACACGTCACCGCAAGGCTTGCAAGCCTTGGCCAAAGGCTCTATCCACTAGGCCTTTAGGCCATTGGTTTGCAGGGTGGTGGCCGGTTTGGCCGAGTTTGTCGTTGCACAGTGCGCCGATATGATGGCCCCGGGGAAATTTCCCTGGGATTCATCAAGAGGAGCGAGTCAATGGACTTTCAAACAGCGGTCAAGACGTGCATCGCCAAGTACACCGATTTCACGGGTCGTGCGTCGCGTTCCGAGTTCTGGTGGTTTTTTCTGGCCCAGTTCGGCGTGCTCGTCGTGACGGGCCTGATCCATGAGTACGTGTACTTCATTGCAGCGCTGGCCCTGCTTCTGCCCGCCCTCGCTGTGGGCGTGCGCCGCCTGCACGACATCGGCAAGAGCGGCTGGTTCTTGCTGCTGTCGATCATCCCGCTGATCAATCTGGTGCTGATCTACTTCTTCGTTCAGCCGACGCAGCCTGAGAGCAACGCTTACGGCGAACCGCCGAGCGCCTGAGCTTTTTTCCTTCGAAGGGCCGCACACGCGGCCCTTTTTCTTTGGGGCGCCAGGCGGCTCAGGCCACTGCCGCCTCGACGGACGCAGGCGCCGGCGCACCGCTTGCCATCCGCACGCACAGATCGAAGGCCTGCTGCAGCCCTTCGATCTGCGCAACGCCCTGGCCGGCGATGTCGAAGGCGCTGCCGCTGGCCGAGGTGGCCACGGGCACGGGCAGGCCGCCGTGCAAGGTCACGCCCTGCTCGAAGCCCATGAGCTTCATCGCGATCTGGCCCTGGTCGTGGTACATCGACACCACCGCATCGACGTCGCCGCGCCGCGCGCCGATGAACACGGTGTCGGGGGAGAACGGGCCGCGCGCGTCGTGGCCTTCGGCGCGCAGCTGTTCGATGGCGGGCGCGATGATCTCGATCTCTTCCATGCCGATCGAGCCGCCGTCGCCCGCGTGCGGGTTGAGGCCGGTCACGGCGATGCGCGGCTGGGCCACGCCGGCGCGGCGTAGCGCCGACGCGATGATCTTCACGGCGTCGCGCACGCCCTCTACCGTGATGTGCTGCGCCACGTCCTTCAGCGGAATGTGCGAGGTCACGCGCGAGGTCCACAGCGACCCGGTGAGGTTGAACTCGCAGACGAAGCCCGTGACCGCGAAGCGCTCCTGCATGTAGCGCAGTTCGTCCTCGTGCACGAGGCCGCCCAGGCGCAGCGAGTGCTTGTTGAGCGGCGCGAAGAGGATCGCGTCGGCCTGGCCGTTTCGCACGGCCTGCGTGGCCAGCTCCAGCGCTTCGAACGAGGCCCGCCCCGAGCGCTCGTTCGACTCGCCGAGCACAGGTTCCTCGCCCGCCATCCAGTCGCGCACGAGAAGACTCAGACGGCCGTCCTCGAAGCGCAGGCTGTCGAGGGTGTTCACCTGCAGCGGGGCCAGCTTCGCGCCCGCCACGCGCTCGCCCGCGGCCAGCACGACGGGGTCGGCGATCAGCAGCACGCGCGCGGCGTCGAGGTTGCGCTGGCGCGCGAGCAGCTTCACGGCCATCTCGGGGCCGACGCCGCTGGGATCGCCCAGCAGCACGGCGATGCGGGGTTTGGCGGAGGTCACGCGCGGGGTGGAGGAGGGGGTGGGCATGGTCGGATGTCTGAGGAAAGAAGAAGGGGGAAGGGACGGCCTCACTCGGCCTTGATGCGCGCGTCGCGCACGAGCCGGCCGTAGTGGTCGAACTCCTGCCGGTTCATCGCCGCGAAAGGTTCGCCGGTCAGCGTGCCGGGCTCGCCGCCCAGGGCCTTGATGCGCGACTGCACGTCTGCCAGCCCCATCGTGCGCGTGAGTTCGGCGCTCAGCCGCTCGACCGCCGGGCGCGGCGTGCCGGCCGTCACGTACAGGCCGTACCAGGTGGACACGTCGGCGCCCTTGACGCCCTGCTCGGCCAGCGTGGGCACGTCGGGCAGCTCGGGCGAGCGCTGCGGTGCGCTCACGGCCAGTGCGCGGAACTTGCCGGCGCGGATCTGGCCCATGGCCGAGGAGGTGCTGTCGAACATCATCTCGACCTCGCCCGAGATGATGTCGATGTGCGCCTGCGAGCTGCCCTTGTAGGGCACATGGATCGAGGTCATGCCCGTGGCCAGGTTGAAGGCTTCGCCGCCCACGTGCTGCGTGCTGCCGATGCCCGACGACGCGTACTTGAAGCCGCCGGGCTTCGCGGCCATGGCCGCGAGCAGGTCTTTCACCGACCTGTAGGGCGAATTGGCCGACACCACCAGCACGTTGGGCATCACGGCCACGAGGCCGATGGGTTGCAGGTCTTTCAGCGGGTCGTACTTGAGCTTGAGGATGTGCGGCGCCACGGCCTGCGCCGTGTTGGTGGCCAGCAGCAGCGTGGCGCCGTCGGCCGGCGCGCGGGCCGTGAGTTCGCCGGCGATGGTGTTCGATGCACCGGGGCGGTTCTCCACCGTCACGGGTTGCTTGAGCACGGGCGCGAACTTGTCGGCCAGCACGCGCGCAAGGATGTCGGTGCCGCCGCCGGGCGAGGCGCCGACCAGGATGCGCAGCGGCTTGTCGGGGTAGGCCGGCTGTGCACCCGCGTTCAGGCAGGCGGCCAGCGCCAGCAGCGCCGCCAGGCCGGCACCGCGGGCCAGGGGAAAGAGGGTCATCGCGTCGTCTCCTGCTTGTTGTGGGCCCGAGCCTACGGAGCTTCGGTCGCGCGATCCAATCGAAAAAGGCCGAAGCTCCATATACTTTTGTGCATGAAACCTGGCCTCACCGACGCTTCGCTGATGCTGCATGTGAGGCCGCGCCAGCTGCTCCTGCTGGCCCGGCTCGACGCGCACCGCCACCTCGGCCGCGCGGCCGAGGCCATGAACATCAGCCAGCCCGCGGCCACCAAGCTGCTGCAGCAGCTGGAGGAGTCGCTGGGCGAACAGCTCTTCGAGCGCCTGGCGCGCGGCATGGCGCCCACGCCCTACGGCGAGATCCTGATCCGCTACGCCCACCGCGTGCTCAGCGACTTCGGCACCGCGCGCGAGGAAATGCTCGCGCTGCGTTCCGGCCTGAGCGGCGCGCTGCGCGTGGGCAGCGTGCCGGGCGCGGTGCCAGAGCTGCTGGCGCCGGCGCTGGTCGCCTACCACCTGCGCCATCCGCAGGTGGCCGTGTCGGTGGTGGTCGAGACCAGCGACCTGATGCAGGCGCAGCTGGAGCAGGGCGACGTCGACCTCGTGCTGGGCCGCCTCACCGACGGCCACGACGAGGCCAAGTACGCGAGCGTGCCGCTGCTGGGCGAGTCGCAGGTGGTCGTGGTGCGCGCGGCGCACCCGGTGTTCGAGCGCGCGGCCGCGGTCACGCTGGCCGAGATGGCGAGCTGGTCATGGGTGCTGCAGCCGCCGGGCTCGCCGCAGCGCGGGCGCTTCGAGGCGGCGATGCGCGAGGCGGGCATCCAGGCGCGGCTGGACATCATCGAAACGGCATCGCCCATCGCGATCACGGCGCTGCTGGAGAACTCCGACATGGCCGCCGTCATGCCGGCCTCGCAGGCCAACCACTACGGCCGGCTGGGCGTGCTGCGCACCGTGCCGGTCGAGCTGCCGGTGCGCGTGCCGCCGATCTGCCTCATCACCCGCGAGGACCGGGCGCTGTCGCCGGCGGCGGCGCAGTTCCGGCGCCAGCTGCTGGGTGGGCACGCGTGACGGGCGAGAACTTCAGTCGGACGTTTTTCCATCCTGAATTGCGTTAACTAGGGATTTCACTAGCCAACTGGTGCAAGAGAGTACTGGTTGGGCTGCTCGAAATACCAAAATCGCAAGCGCGTTTCTCCAGAATCCGGGCACGGCGACCACGATACCGAGGCGTCGCTCACCCAAGGAGACACCATGAAGCGCTTTCTGAAAGCGGGCCTCGCCCTCGCACTCATCGGCACGGGCCTTGTGTCCCACGCCGCCACCGAACTCGTGATCGCGACCGTCAACAACGGCCACATGATCGAGATGCAGAAGCTCACGCCCTTCTTCGAAAAGGCCAACCCCGACATCAAGCT
>NZ_JBWKPA010000007.1:0-363210 GCF_059416405.1 Variovorax sp. GW821-FHT09D04 | reverse complement strand
AGCGGAGGGACGCAGACAGTAGGGTCGCCTTTCTTTTGCCTACGTTTCTTTGGCGAAGCAAAGAAAAGTAGGTCGCCTGCCGGGGCGAGACCCGGCCCCGGGAAGCAACCTCACAACGCAGTCCAAAAACCTAGCGAGCGTGCGTAACCCCACCGTCCACCACCAGCGTAGACCCCATCACATAGTCCCCAGCCCGAGAGGCCAGGTAGATGGCGGCACCAGCCATGTCCTCAGGCGTACCAATGCGCCCAGCAGGAATCCGTCCCTTGACCTCATCCCCATGATCCCGCGCATCCTTGTTCATATCCGAAGCAAACGCCCCCGGAGCAATCGCACTCACCACGATCCGATCCTGCGCCAACCGCAGCGCCATCCGCCGCGTCAACTGAATCAACCCCGCCTTGCTAGCCGCATACGAGTAAGTCTCTTGAGGATTCACAGAAATCCCGTCGATGGAAGCAATGTTGATCACCTTCGACAGATGATCCGTAGCCGCCTTCTTGAGCATCGGCGTCAGCGCCTTGGTCAGGAAGAAGGGCGTCTTCAGGTTCAGGTCGACGACCTTGTCCCAGCCACTCTCCGGAAACTCTTCATAAGGCGCCCCCCAGGCAGCCCCCGCGTTGTTGACCAGGATATCGAGCGACCCTTCATGCTTCGCATAAGCATCGACCAGCGCCTGAGCCCCTTCCACAGTAGAAACATCCGCCGGCAGCGACACGCAGTGCCCAAATGCCGACAGCTCCTTCGCCGTCTGATCGCAAGCCGCTGCCTTGCGCGCCGAGATGTACACGCGAGCGCCCTGCGCCAGGAAGCCCTCGGCAATCATGCGGCCGATGCCGCGCGAGCCGCCGGTGATCAAGGCGCTGCGGCCCTTCAGCGAGAAGAGTTGGGTGGTGTCCATGTGCGTTTGTCTCCTGAGTGGTGGAAGAGAGGAAGTTCAATTCCCGTCAGGAGAAAGCTTAGTCCGCGACGCGCCCGCGCCGCGTCACCTAGGCGGCAGCAGGAGCAGAAGGCAGCGCCAGCCGGCGAGGGCTCTCGAAGGTGCGCAAGGCGCCGCTCAGCGGGTCGACAAAAGCCAGCGACCGCGCAAGCAGCTGCAGCGGCCTGTCGAAGTCGTCGTTCCCCGCCGGCTGCAGCGTGGGATAGAACGGGTCGTTCACGATCGGCAAACCCAGCGCCTGGCAGTGCACCCGCAGCTGGTGCTTGCGGCCGGTGACGGGCGAGAGCTCCAGCAGCGCATGGCCGTCGCGCGCCTCGCGCAGCACGATGCGGGTCTCGGAATTCGGCTCGCCCGGCGCTTCGCGCATGCGCATGAAATGGTCGTCGTCCACCAGCCGGCTGCGGTACACGGCGGGCACCGACGACACGCCCTCGTGCCACGGCACGACGGCCTCGTAGTGCTTGTCGATGCGCCGCTCGGGAAACATCGCCTGGTAGGCACCGCGCGTCTCGCGACGCACCGAGAACAGCACCAGCCCCGAGGTGTTGCGGTCGATGCGGTGCAACGGCACGAGGTCGTCCAGCCCGAGCTTGCGCTTCAGGCGCACCAGCAGGCTCTGCTGCACGTACTTGCCGGTGGGCGTGACGGGCACGAAGGGCGGCTTGTCGACCACCACGAGGTCGTCGTCCTGGTGCAGCACCAGTTCTTCGAAAGGGATGGGCGTCTCGGCGTCGAGCGCGCGGTAGTAGTACACGCGCAGCGGCGACTCGTACCGCCGCGTGGCGGTGATGGGCACGCCGTGCTCGTCGCACACGTCGTTCGCTTCAATGCGCGAGAGCCAGGCCTCGCGCGAGATGGCCGGAAAGCGCTCGACCAGAAACTCGGCGATGGTGGACCAGGGGCCGTAAGGCAGCGAAACGCAGCTCGGGCTCACGCCGTCGCGCGTGGGCATCGGAACGGGGAAGCGGGGGCGCGTCATGGCGCGGCGGCGTCCAGCACCGACAGCACCTCGGCGAACGACGGCCGCGCCGCCACTTCGGGCTGCAGGCAGCGCGCCGCGAGCAGCGTCAAGGGAGAAGAAGCCGCATCGTCGCAGCGCTCGGCCAGCTCTTCGAGCAGGCAGCCGAAGGCGCGCATTTCCACGCCCTGCAGGGCCTTCGCCAGGGCCGGGTCGAGCGCGCCGGTCATCCAGCCCGCGCCGAAGTCGCCGAGCCGTCCGCCGTCCTGCGCATGCCACAGGATGTTGTGGGCATACAGGTCGCCATGCAGCAGACCGCGCGCATGCAGGTGCGCCATGGCCGCGGCGATGTCGCGCGCGATGCGCAGCGCGGTGCCGGTCGTCCAGCGCGCGTCGTCGGCATAGACGTCGCGGGTGCACGAGGCCAGGCTCGGTGGGCCGGCCAGGGTGCGGAACGAGGGCGGCACCAGCGCCATCACCAGGCCTTCGGTGCCGTCGGGGTGACCGTCGATGCGGCCCTGCGCGGCGATCAGCGTCGGGTGCGCGCCGGCCGCGATGCAGGCGGCCATCTCGCTGTGCGGCCAGCCGTCGCTGGTGACGGCGCCCTTGAACAGCTTCACCGCCACGGGCAGTGCAGCGTCGTCCGGCGTGGCCAGCGTGGCGCGGTGGATCACGCCCGAGGCGCCTTCACCGAGCTTCGGGCCGAGCGTCAGGTCGCGCCAGTCGACGTGCGGCACGGTGGGTGCGTCGATGGCCGCGTCTTCGGTCGGCGCATCGAACGGATTGCCCGCGCAGGCCAGCCAGGCCAGGCGCGGCAGGGTGGGCAGCCACTCGGGCAGCACCTCGAAGCGGTTGGCCGACAGGCGCAGCAGTTCGAGCTGCCGGCAGCGGGCCACCGACGGCGGCAGGGCGCGCAGGCGGTTGCCGGCCAGCATCAGCTTCTGCATGCGGGTGCAGTCGCCGAGTGTGTCGGGCAATGCTTCGATGGCGTTGTCGGTCAGGATCAGCCAGCGCAGCGAGGGCGGCAGCGCCTCGGCGGGCACGTGGGCGATGCGGTTGGCCTTGAAGCCCACGATGTCGAGCTGGCGGCACTGGCCGATGGAGGCCGGCAGTTCGGTGAAGCGGTTCTCGGAGCCGAACAGCACGCGCAGCCGGTGCAGCCGGCCGAGGTCGTCGGGCAGCGCGTTGAGCGCATTGCCCGTGAGGTTCAGCGTTTCGAGGGTGTCGGCGAGCGCAAAGATCTCGCGCGGGAACTCGGTGAGTCCGCACGAGAGGTCCAGTCGTCGTGCGCCAGCCAGCCGGCCGGCGCGCAGCTCAGCCAGCGTGTTCGACATTGTCATTCCCAGAGTCTATGCGGCCGCCGCCGGGCCGCCCCAAGGCGAGCCGCGCCTCCCCCTCGGGGGGAGTTACACGCAGCGAAGCGAAGTGAAAAGCCGGGGGGCCTCAGGCTGCGCCGAAGCGGTAGATGCCGTCGGCGTCCAGCGTGCGCTTCACCTGCCCCGAGAACCACAGCAGGTGCAGGTGGGCCACGGTCTCGCCCATGGCGAAGGTGATCTGGTGCAGGTCGAGCTCGCGCTTGAATAGGATCGGCAGGCCTTCCGACGCCGTGATCGGGCGCGCGAGGCAGGCTTCGAGCAGCTCGGCCAGGCGGTCGCGGTGATGCTCCTGCAGCTGGTCGACGCGGCGGTGGATGCCGGTGAAGGGCTTGCCGTGCGAGGGCAAGCCCAGCGTGTCGGCCGGCAGGGCCTTGAACTTGTCGATGCTGTCCAGGAACAGGCGCAGCGAATTGGCCTCGGGCTCGCCCGCGTGCACGCTCACGTTGGTCGAGATGCGCGGCAGCATCATGTCGCCGCCCAGCAGCAGCTTCGGCTCGGCGCAGTACAGCGCGATGTGCTCGGGCGCGTGGCCGTAGCCGCTGATGCAGCGCCAGTCGCGTCCGCCGATGCGGACGATGTCGCCGTCCATCATGCGCACGTAGCGGGCGGGCACGCTGGGCACCATGTTGGTGTAGTAGCTGGTGCGCGCGCGGATCTTGGCGATCGACTCGGGGTTGGTCAGGCCGTGCGAGGCGAAGAAGTCGGCGGCCGCGTCGCCGCCCGCGAGCGTGTCGCCGGCGCTGCACAGCACGCGCGCCACGTGGTAGTCGGTGGCGCTGATCCACAGCGGCGCGTTCCAGCGCTGGCACAGCCAGTCGGCCAGGCCGATGTGGTCGGGGTGCATGTGGGTCACGATCACGCGCAGGATCGGCAGGCCCTGCAGCTGGGTCTCGAAGATCTGCTCCCACTGCGCGCGGGCCTCGTCGTGCGCGATGCAGCAGTCGACCACCGTCCAGCCCTCGACGCCGTCGATCGTGTCGCGCAGCAGCCAGAGGTTGATGTGGTCCAGTGCAAAGGGCAGCCGCATGCGGATCCAGCGCACGCCGGGCGCGACTTCCAGTGCTTCGCCGGCGGCGGGCAGGGTGTCGCCCAGGGGGTAGTGGAGTTCGCGTTCGAGGAGGTTCATGTATGATTGACGTTTACGTAAACGTCATGGGTTGAGGCATCATTGTAGAGAATGCGCCGCCAACCTGCTGTCGCCCCCGCAACCCTTGCCGCCCATGCCCGCGCAGACCTTCACCATCAGCCAGCTCGCCAAGGAGTTCGATCTCACGACGCGCGCCATCCGCTTCTATGAAGACATGGGCCTGCTGTCGCCGGAGCGGGCCGGCCTGCAGCGCGTGTACAGCGCGCGCGACCGGGCGCGGCTCACGCTCACGCTGCGCGCCAAGCGCCTGGGCCTGACGCTGGTCGAGGCGAAAGACATCCTGGACATGTACGACAGCCCGCGCGACACCGTGCCGCAGCTGGAAAAATTCCTGGGCGTGCTCGGCGCCCACCGCGCGCAGCTCGAGGCGCAGTTGGCCGAACTGCAGGCCAACCTCGCCGAAGTGCGCGAGCACGAGAAAAAAGGCCGCGCCACGCTGACCAGGGCGCAGAAGGCCGCCAAGGCCGTCCAGGACGCCAGAGGTGGCGAAAACACGCCCGACACGACGACTCACTGACAATAGACCATCATGCCCTCCGACAACCTCGACGACCTCTTTGCCCACAACCGTGCCTGGTCCGCCCAGATGGAGCGTGACCGGCCCGGCTTCTTCACCGGCCTTGTCAAGCAGCAGACGCCGCGCTACATGTGGATCGGCTGTTCCGACAGCCGCGTGCCCGCCAACCAGATCACCGGCCTGGAGCCGGGTGAAGTGTTCGTGCACCGCAACGTCGCCAACATCGTGGTGCACTCCGACCTCAACGCGCTCTCGGCGATCCAGTTCGCGGTCGAGCACCTGAAGGTCGAGCACATCATGGTGGTCGGCCACTACGGCTGCGCCGGCGTGAAGGCTGCGCTCAGCGGCAAGCGCATCGGCCTGGCCGACAACTGGATCCGCCACATCCAGGACGTGCGCGACCGCCACAGCGTGATGCTCGACAGCCTGCCCGAAGACGTGCGCGTCGACGCGCTGTGCGAGCTCAACGTGGCCGAGCAGGTGGTCAACGTGGCCGTCAGCACCGTCATGGTCGACGCCTGGGCGCGCGGCCAGAAGGTGCGCATCCACGGCTGGACCTTCGGCGTGCACGACGGCCTGCTGCAAGACCTCGGCCTGAGTGTCGAGGGCGACAAGCCGCTCGACGCCATCTACAAGGCCGCCGTGCAGCGCATCCGCTACAAGTGGAGCAAGCCGGCCGGCGCCTCGCCGTCGGCGCAGGCAGGTGCCGACGGCACCGAAGGCACCGAGACCCCGCCAGCCGCCTGAGCGAACCCGCCGCTGCCATCGCCGGTCCTGTCGCCATGTTCCCGCAGCGCCTCGATTCCCCGCTGGCCTACGACATCGCGAAAGCGATGATCGACGGGTTCAACCGGCACTACCGGCTGTTCCGGGCCGAATCGGCGCGCGCCAAGCACCGATTCGAGACCGCCGACTGGCACGGCCAGCAGCGGGCGCAGCGCGAGCGCATCGAGTTCTACGACCTGCGCGTGAACGAGGCCGTGGCCCGGCTCGAAAAAGAGTTCAAGGCCGGCGACCAGCCCATGGAGGTCTGGCACCAGGTCAAGCTGCACTTCATCGGCCTCTTGGTGAACCACCACCAGCCCGAGCTGGCCGAGAGTTTCTTCAACTCGGTCACCACGAAGATCCTGCACCGGGCCTACTTCCAGAACGACTTCATCTTCGTGCGCCCGGCCATCAGCACCGAGTACATCGAGCCGCGCGGCGCACCCACCTACCGGCCGTACTACCCCTCGCAGGCCACGCTGCCCGACATCATCGAGCAGATGCTCGACGACTTCGCACTGCAGGGCAGCTACGCCAACAAGCGGCGCGACGCCGAGCGCGTGGCGCACGTCATCCTGAACCGCTTTCACCAGGTCAAGCTGCGCGCCAACTTCCAGCTGCAGGTGCTGTCGGGCCTGTTCTACCGGAACAAGGGCGCCTACGTGGTCGGCAAGATCATGAACGGCTTCACCGAGATCCCGTTCTCGCTGCCCATCCTGCACGACACCCACGGCAAGTTCTACATCGACGCGGCGCTGTTCGGCGAAGACGACCTGCAGATGCTGTTCAGCTTTGCGCGCGCCTACTTCATGGTCGACATGGAAGTGCCCTCGGCCTGGGTGCAGTTCCTGCGCTCGCTCATGCCGCGCAAGCCGCGCGCCGAAATCTACAACGCGCTCGGCCTGGCCAAGCAGGGCAAGACGCTGTTCTACCGCGACTTCCTTTCGCACCTGAACTACTCGAGCGATCGCTTTCGCATCGCGCCCGGCATCAAGGGCATGGTCATGCTGGTGTTCGACCTGCCCTCGTTCCCCTTCGTGTTCAAGGTCATCAAGGACTTTTATCCGCCGCAGAAGGACACCACGCGCGAGCAGATCAAGGGCAAGTACATGCTCGTGAAGCAGCACGACCGCGTGGGCCGCATGGCCGACACGCTCGAGTACAGCAACGTGGGCTTTCCGCTCGACCGCTTCGAGCCCGAGCTCATCGAAGAGATCCGCAAGTTCGCGCCCAGCCAGCTCGAGATCGGCGACCGCGACGGCAACGGGGAGATGGAAGTCGTGCTCAAGCACGTCTACATCGAGCGCCGCATGATCCCGCTGAACATCTACCTGCAGGAAGCCTTCGACACGCTGGCCCACCCCGAGAGCCCGGCCCAGGCCCGGCGCGCCAAGGACCAGCTGGAGCATGCGGTCATCGAGTACGGCAACGCCATCAAGGACATGGTGGCCGCCAACATCTTCCCCGGCGACATGCTGTGGAAGAACTTCGGCGTCACGCGCGGCGGCAAGGTCGTGTTCTACGACTACGACGAAATCGAATACGTCACCGACTGCAAGTTCCGCAAGGTGCCTACGCCGCGCAACGAAGAAGACGAGATGAGTGGCGAGGTCTGGTATTCGGTCGGCCCGAAGGACGTGTTCCCCGAGACCTTCGAGCCCTTTCTGCTGGGCAACAAGGACGTGCGCGCCGCCTTCATGGCGCACCACGCCGACCTGCTCGACGCCGCCTTCTGGCAGCACCACAAGGAACGCATCCAGGCCGGCCAGATGCTCGATGTGTTCCCGTATGAAGAGTCGCAACGCTTCCAGCACGAAGGCCACGCGACGCATTTCTGACCGCCCGTTTCCCGATTCCGTTTTCGTTTTGTCTTTGATTTCACTTTCACATCATTGAAGGAGACCTCCATGTCCGAATCCATCGTCATCGTCGGCGCCGCCCGCACCCCCATGGGGGGCTTCCAGGGCGATTTTTCGTCCCTCTCCGCGCACGACCTGGGTGGCGCGGCCATCAAGGCGGCCGTCGAGCGCGCCGGCATCGCGCCCGAGAGCGTGGGTGAAGTGCTGTTCGGCAACTGCCTCATGGCCGGCCAGGGCCAGGCCCCGGCGCGCCAGGCGGCCTACAAGGGCGGCCTGCCCGACAGCGCGGGCGCCGTCACGCTCAGCAAGATGTGCGGCTCGGCCATGAAGGCCGCGATGCTCGCGCACGACCTGCTGCTGGCCGGCACGCACGACGTCATCGTGGCGGGCGGCATGGAAAGCATGACCAACGCGCCCTACCTCATGCTCAAGGGCCGAGGCGGCTACCGCATGGGCCACGACAAGATCTACGACCACATGATGCTCGACGGCCTCGAAGACGCCTACCAGCCGGGCCGCTCCATGGGCACCTTCGGCGAAGACTGCGCCGCCAAGTACAACTTCACGCGCGAGCAACAAGACGCCTTCGCCATCGCCAGCGTGCAGCGCGCCAAGGCCGCCACCGAATCGGGCGCCTTCAAGGACGAGATCACGCCCGTCACCGTGAAGGGCCGCGGCGGCGATACCGTCATCTCCATCGACGAAGGCCCGGGCAAGGTCAAGCTCGACAAGATCCCCACGCTCAAGCCCGCGTTCAAGAAAGAAAACGGCACCATCACCGCCGCCTCGAGCTCGTCGATCAACGACGGCGCCGCCGCGCTGGTCATGATGACCGAGTCGCATGCGAAGAAGATCGGCGCCAAGCCGCTGGCGCGCATCGTCGGCCACGCCACGCACGCGCAGCAGCCCGAGTGGTTCTCCACCGCGCCGGTCGGCGCCGTGCAGAAGCTCTTCGCCAAGACCGGCTGGAGCGTGAAGGACGTCGACCTGTGGGAGGTGAACGAAGCCTTCGCCGTCGTGCCCATGGCCCTCATGCACGAGCTCGACGTGTCGCACGACATCGTCAACGTGAACGGCGGCGCCTGCGCGCTGGGCCACCCCATCGGCGCCAGCGGCGCGCGCATCATGGTCACGCTGCTGCACGCGCTGAAGGCGCGCGGCAAGAAGCGCGGCGTCGCCACGCTGTGCATCGGCGGCGGCGAAGGCACCGCCGTCGCGCTCGAATTGCTATAACGCCAGGAGCCGCCGGCGCCCGGGAGAGGGCGCCGGCCGGTTTTCCACCCCGGACAGTTCAAACAAAACCATGCGTAGAGCAGGAGATTTCATGCGCCCATCCATTCACCGTACCGCCGTTGCCGCCGTGCTCGCTACCGCCTTCGTGGCAGGTGGCGCCTGGGCCCAGAAGCGCGACAACGTGCTGTTCCAGGCCGCCACCGACGAGCAGCCGGCGGTGATCAAGACGCTCGAGAAGCTCGTCAACATCGAGACCGGCACCGGTGACGCCGAAGGCATGGCCGCCGCCGGCGCGTACCTCGAAGGCGAGCTGAAAAACCTCGGCTTCACCGTCACGCGCAGCAAGTCGGTCGGCCTCGTGGTCGGCGACAACATCGTCGGCAAGCTCAAGGGCCGCGGCGGCAAGAACCTGCTGCTCATGTCGCACATGGACACCGTGTACACCAAGGGCACGCTCGCCAAGGCGCCGTTCCGCATCGAAGGCGACAAGGCCTACGGCCCCGGCATCGCCGACGACAAGGGCGGCAACGCCGTCATCCTGCACACCCTCAAGCTGCTCAAGGACTACGGCGTGCGCGACTACGGCACCATCACCGTGCTGTTCAACACCGACGAAGAAAAAGGCTCCTTCGGCTCGCGCGACCTGATCCAGGAAGAAGCCAAGCTGGCCGACTACGTGCTCTCGTTCGAGCCCACCAGCGCCGGCGACGAAAAGATGTCGCTCGGCACCTCGGGCATCGCCTACGTGCAGGTCAACATCACCGGCAAGGCCTCGCACGCGGGCGCCGCGCCCGAGCTGGGCGTGAACGCATTGGTCGAGGCCTCCGACCTCGTGCTGCGCACCATGAGCATCGACGACAAGTCGAAGAACCTGCGCTTCAACTGGACCATCGCCAAGGCCGGCAACGTGTCGAACATCATCCCGGCCAGCGCCACGCTGAACGCCGACGTGCGCTACGCACGCAACGAAGACTTCGACGCCGCCATGAAGACCCTCGAAGAAAAGGCGCAGCAGAAAAAACTGCCCGAGGCCGACGTCAAGGTGCTCGTCACGCGCGGCCGTCCGGCCTTCAACGCGGGCGAGGGCGGCAAGAAGCTGGTCGACAAGGCCGTGGTCTTCTACAAGGAAGCCGGCGGCAGCGTGGGCGTCGAAGAGCGCACCGGCGGCGGCACCGACGCAGCCTACGCAGCACTCTCGGGCAAGCCCGTGATCGAAAGCCTGGGCCTGCCCGGCTTCGGCTATCACAGCGACAAGGCCGAGTACGTCGACATCAGCGCCATTCCGCGCCGCCTGTACATGGCGGCGCGCCTGATCATGGACCTGGGCGCCGGCAAGTAAGCCTCGCACCCACCGACAAGAAAGAACTGGAGACAACGCCATGCTGCTCAGCGCAGACCAGGAAGCCATCCGCGACGCCGTGCGCGATTTCTCGCAGGCCGAGATCTGGCCCAACGCCCCCAAGTGGGACCGCGAGCACAGCTTTCCGAAGGAAGTGCACCAGGGCCTCGCCGCACTGGGCGCCTACGGCATCTGCGTGCCCGAGGAGCATGGCGGTGCGGGCCTCGACTACCTCACGCTCGCACTCGTGCTTGAAGAAATCGCAGCCGGCGACGGCGGCACCAGCACCGCCATCAGCGTGACCAACTGCCCTGTCAACGCCATCCTCATGCGCTACGGCAACGCGCAGCAGAAGAAGAAGTGGCTCGAGCCGCTGGCCCAGGGCCAGATGCTCGGCGCCTTCTGCCTCACCGAGCCGCAGGCCGGCAGCGATGCATCGAGCCTGCGCACCACCGCGCGCAAGGACGGCGACGGCTACGTGATCGACGGCGTCAAGCAGTTCATCACCAGCGGCAAGAACGGCCAGGTCGCCATCGTCATCGCGGTGACCGACAAGGGCGCCGGCAAGCGCGGCATGAGCGCGTTCATCGTGCCCACCGACGCGCCCGGCTACAACGTGGCGCGCTTGGAAGACAAGCTCGGCCAGCACAGCAGCGACACCGCGCAGATCAACTTCGACAGCTGCCGCATCCCGGCCGAGAACCTCATCGGCGCCGAAGGCGAGGGCTACAAGATCGCGCTCGGCGCACTCGAAGGCGGGCGCATCGGCATCGCCGCGCAAAGCGTGGGTATGGCCCGCAGCGCCTTCGACGTGGCCGTGGCCTACGCCAAGGAACGCCAGGCCTTCGGCGGCGCCATCTTCGACCAGCAGGCCGTGGGCTTTCGCCTGGCCGAATGCGCCACGCAGATCGAAGCCGCGCGCCAGCTCATCTGGCACGCCGCCAGCCTGCGCGACGCCGGCCGGCCTTGCCTGAAAGAAGCCGCCATGGCCAAGCTCTTCGCCAGCGAAATGGCCGAGCGCGTGTGCAGCGCCGCCATCCAGACCCTGGGCGGCTACGGCTACGTGAACGACTTTCCGCTGGAACGCATCTACCGCGATGTGCGCGTGTGCCAGATTTATGAAGGCACGTCGGACATCCAGAAGCTGCTGATTCAACGCGCGCTCGCCTGATCGACCACGTGAGCCGGCGCCGTGGCCGACCTTGGGGCTCGATCACCGCGGCACTCGTGCTCGCGGCGCTGGCCGCCTGGAGCGTCGTCATCGAGCCGCGCTGGGTGGCCGCGCGTGTCGAGCCCTTGGGCTCGGCGCAGTGGCAGCCTCCGGCCGGCCTGAAGGTCGCCGTGGCCAGCGACTGGCACCTCAGCACGCGCTCGCTGTGGCGCGTGACCAGCGCCGACCGCGCCGCGGCCATCGTCGACCAGATCAACGCGGCGCAGCCCGACGTGATCCTGCTGCCCGGCGACTTTCTTGCGGGCTCCGGCGACGACGAAGACTTTTCCATCGAAGCCATGGCCGCCGTGCTCGGCCGCCTGAAGGCGCCGCAGGGCGTGTACGCGGTGCTCGGCAACCACGACTGGTGGCACGACGGCGAACGCACCGCCAAGGCCTTGTCCGCGCAGGGCATCCGCGTGCTGGAGAACGCCTCGGTGCGCCTGCCCGGGCACGACCTCTGGGTGGTCGGCATCGGCGACGACTCCACCGGCCACTCGCAGCCCGACAAGGCCCTGGCCGGCGTGCCACCCAGCGCTGCCACGCTGGTCATGATGCACGACCCCTTCAGCTTCGCCGGCATGCCGCGCACGCAGGGGCTCGTGGTGGCGGGGCACACGCACGGCGGGCAGATCAGCGTGCCGGGTTATGGTGCGCTGGTGGTGCCTGGGCGTGCACCGCGTGAATGGGCCTATGGCTGGATCTCGCACAAGGACAACAAGCGGATGTACGTGACCAGCGGGCTTGGCGTGAGCATCCTGCCGGTGCGGTTCAACATGCGGCCTGAGTGGGTGATGTTTCGGTAGGGCGGTGCGTGGGGGGCGCTGACGCTTGACGAGCGTCTTGGCGGCCGCGAACATCGCGGTTGCCTCGTGATGAACGGGGTCGGGATTGGCGTCCCGCTGACATCCTGCGTAGCAATCCTTGGAGGCCTATGGCCAATGCTTCAAGCGCAGTCACCGACGCCAGTTGTTCCTGTGCGTCTTCCCGTTCCAACGCTCAAGTCAAACCTTTCGAATGGGTTCAAGGCGAACGGCTTCCTCCTTCACTGCAAAGCCACGCGGCGTTTCTCAACGAGGCGCGCGATGTGGTGCAGGGTGCGCAGACGTTGGTTCAGTTGCTCGAATGGGATGAGGATCGGCGCGACGCCGCTTCTTCTGATGCAGACGCCGCGCCGCTTTTCGATGCATGCCAGCGCAGTTCGCTGCAACGGTTTCTTGCGGTCTCGCTGGGGCTGCTTCATGCGCGGATTGAAGCGCAGTGCGAGGCGTTGGCCGAGTAGCTCGCGCCGCGTGACATCAGTCGGCTGTCTTGCCGCTCGCCACATCCGCGACCTTTGGGGCCAGAGACAGCAGCGCAAGCTTCAACCTGGGCTGAGCCGACGCCAAGTCCGAGACAAGGCCTGTGTAGAAGGGATAGATCTTTCCGCTTGGGCCATCGAAGATGATGGTCTGGCGTCCCAGAAAGGCCTTCGTCTTCGCGTCATACATGGCCATTCCCACGGAGACGTTCATGCGGTACTCATTCAGGGGGCCCGGCGCGTTCCAGAACGCGATCGGGCTGATCTGCAGCAGCATTTCCGAATCGGTGGGTTCGGCATCATCCAACGAGCCTGAGCGATAGCGCTCGCCGTCTTCCTTGCTTGCAGGCCAGAGCAATGTGTTGGTCTTTCTGCTTGCGATGACGGGCTGCATTCCTCGCTGCCGCAGTGCGGGCAGCAAGGCATCCATGAACTCTTGCTGCGGATTCCAGTCTGGGAAGAGCTTTCGCACTTCGCGGTCGAAGCCCTGCGCCTTTCTTTGCGTGTCGTCCGCGCTGGCCTGAATCAATGCGCCCACAAGGCCGGCAGCCACCAAGGATGAGGCTCCGGCACTTCGGCTCACAGGCGGTGACGCCGTTTGCTGGGCCAGGGTGGACGCAATCGCATCGCCCGCATAGTCGCCGCGCAGGGTGTAGTCGACATTGGAAAAGAACATGTCCGATCGACTCGAAAAATGGAAGTCGAAGTAGGGCGCCATCACACCGATCAATGCCAGGTTCTTGAGCGGTGGTGTTTCGATGATGGTGACGGTGCTCTTTCCGCGCACCTTGTCGGCTGCGATCTTGGGATGGACGGCACATCCCGAGAGGATGAACATCGCGAGCAGGAAGCACAGGGCAACGCGCAATGAGCTGAAGTTGGCGATGGCTCTCGAAGTGGGAAACGGGGTCATGGGGATGAGGATGGTGTTCAACGTACCGGTCGCATGGGCGCGACCTGCGACGCAGGATAGATGCAGCATTGACACCGTGCCCTCAGGCTTTTTACCAAGAGCGGTGTTCTGTGCGGCGGGTTCGACGGACATCCGCAACACCGTTCACCTTCATGTCCGGCGCGCTCCCATCCTCGTCGGTTCTTTGCGCTCGCATCCCGCGCGGCTACAGTCGGCCAGAAGCAGACATACGAGGACGCAGGATGGTTCAGGTGAAATATCCCGAGATGCGGAGGGAACTCGAAGTGGTTGTGGAGGGGCTTGCCGATCCCGCATACCAACGCCGGGTTTGGGTCGACGGGCAACCTGAGGACGGCGTGGAGCACGACGAATTCGGACTTGCGGTGCATTTCCTGTTCGACGACAGCTCCCTCGCCCAGGATGCTCTCTCGACAATCGGTTGGATTCTGAAGGACGCCTCAGAGGCCGAATCTGTCACTGCGCTGGTACGCGCCATCGATGTTGTGCTCAATCGCTACGGAACGAATCTCTCAGACGCCGAGTACATCGAGGTTCCGGAATGGCGCTTCGTGGTTGTTGCCGCCAAAGCTACGATGGCCGTATTGGCGGGCCACTAACCCAGCACGCCTTTCAGATTGCCGCCGCTGAGGTGGCGCTTAACAACAGCGGTGCGGTCAGCTAGCTTTTTTGGACCAAGCCTGCCCGCTCTTGGCCTGAACGCCGCCATCCGAGCGAGGTCAACTTAGGGCCCGAAGGCGACATTCGGCCACCTCCATAACGGACCTTCCTCGCCAGACAATCGACGCATGAATCACTGGAAAGATGTACTCGCGAAGTTGTCCGACGCCGGGCACTTTCTGGCTCACTGGCATCTTCATTCCGGCGTGGCGTTCTACATGTACGTGCCCAAGAAACCGGACATCGGTTCCGAGACTCTCAGGCCAGATTCCGACGTGCGCTTCGAGGAAGTAGCGCGTCTGGACATCATGCGCTCCCTGCGCCTTGGGGGCTTGGACGCAACCAACGACGTCGACGCGTGCCGACGTGCCGTTGCTTCAATTCGTGAAGTAGCCTTGCTAGAAATCGAGGGCGGAATTCAGCTGAGCCTGCACGACACCGAAGTCCGCTAGTGGCCGGTTGCAGGCAGACAAACCTATTGCGCGCGGACTCTGAATCCCAAGTAGAGAAAGAACGCCACAACCGCCCCGACGATGGCAAGCCCAACCGACCACGGAATGTCCATGTCACTGCGCTCGCGACGCGAGACGCCATCCATACGGGTCAGCATCGCGCGTCGCTGGTCCGGCGTGTTGATGAGGAACCTGACGATGCCTGCAATGCCGCAAAGCACAACAGCGCCCCCGAGGATCATCAACCCCCAAACTTCCATATTGAACGTGATGGGAAATGCACCATCGGCGGCTGCGACAAAGGGTTCGCGTCCCCTTCGCGTGACAACGATTTGTCCGGCGCGCCATGCATTGAATCCGTGCAGAAAGGCGAAGACGCCCAAGGAGAGGGTCGCAGCGAGCATGAAGAACAGCTTGAGGAATCGCAAAAGCATGCTTTGGTGTTCAGCTTGAAAGAACGAAACGCCGGACGACTTTAGCGGCACAAGCCATTGGCGCAAGAGGCCCCGGCGCCTTTGGCCCCGGCAGATCCTCGCAAAGCGGGCATGCCCGGAAGCCCCCTTCAGCCCCCGCCGCGCCAAGTGTTCCAATAGAGCCCTTCATGAGCGCCACCGACCCCACTCCCGGCCCCTGCCCCTGCGGCCGCACCGACCGTCGCGACAAGCCCATCGGCTACGCCCTGTGCTGTGGGCGCTACCTCGACGATTTCGAGAACACGCCGGCGCCCGACGCCGAATCGCTGATGCGTTCGCGCTACTCGGCCTTCGTACTGGCCCGCGCCGACTACCTGCTCGCCACCTGGCACGCATCGAAGCGACCGGCGTCGGTGGAGTTCGAGCCGGGCGTCAAATGGCTGGGGCTGGACATCCGCTCGCGCTCGGTGCTCGATGCCGACCACGCCGAGGTCGAGTTCGTCGCCCGCCAGCGCGGCGCGACGGGCGTGGCGTTCCGCCTGCACGAGCGCAGCCGCTTCGTGCGCGAGGACGAGCGCTGGTTCTACGTCGACGGCGACCTGCACCAGCCCCCGGGTTGACGGCGGCGGGCTTCGGCCCGCACAATCGGCCCCGCTCCGGGGTGCACGCATGTGGCGTGCTGAGATGGCAAAGCTGCCGACCCGCGAACTTGATCCGGGTCATACCGGCGTAAGAAGAGCTGCACTCCCTGACTTCGGTCCGTCACTCCCTTTTCTGGTGGCGGGCCTCCCGAGGTCCACTGAGCGATTGCGGAGCACCCTTTCCCTCAACAAGGAGTGCCTCCGATGAATGCCCCCGATAAATTCACCTCGCTGCTGTCGCTGACGCGCGAACCCTTTCCCGCCTCGCACAAGTGCGTCATTCCGGGCAGCCGGCCCGACCTGTTCGTGCCCGTGCGCGACGTGGCGCTGACCAACGGCGAAACCGTCTCCCTGTACGACACCTCGGGCCCCTACACCGACCCGAAGGTCGAGATCGACGTGCGCCGCGGCCTGCCCGACGTGCGCAGCGCCTGGGTCATCGAGCGTGGCGACACCGAAAGCTACGAAGGCCGCACGCACCACGCGCTGGACGACGGCGCCAAGAACGAAGACCGCGACGCGCAGCGCCTGGCCGAGCTGCGCGCCGGTGCCTCGGCGCTGCAGCGCACGCCGCGCCGCGCGAAGTCGGGCGCCAACGTCACGCAGATGCACTACGCGCGCCGCGGCATCGTCACGCCCGAGATGGAGTACGTGGCGCTGCGCGAGAACGGCAAGCGCGAGTGGATGGCCGAGTACCTGGCCAACGAGGAGCGCGCCAAGCGCGTGGCGGGCAACCCGATGGGCGCGAGCATTCCGCGCATCATCACGCCCGAGTTCGTGCGCGACGAAGTGGCCCGGGGCCGCGCGATCATTCCCGCGAACATCAACCACCCCGAGGTCGAGCCGATGGCCATCGGGCGCAATTTCAAGGTGAAGATCAACGCCAACATCGGCAACTCGGCCGTCACCTCGAGCATCGAGGAAGAGGTCGAAAAGCTGGTGTGGGCCATCCGCTGGGGCGCCGACAACGTCATGGACCTGTCGACCGGCAAGAACATCCACACCACGCGCGACTGGATCGTGCGCAACTCGCCGGTGCCCATCGGCACGGTGCCGATCTACCAGGCGCTCGAAAAGGTGGGCGGCGTGGCCGAAGACCTCACCTGGGAAATCTACCGCGACACGCTCATCGAGCAGGCGGAGCAGGGCGTCGACTACTTCACCATCCACGCGGGACTGCGCCTGCCGTTCATCCACCTCACGGCGGACCGCATGACGGGCATCGTGTCGCGTGGCGGCTCGATCATGGCCAAGTGGTGCATCGCGCACCACAAGGAGAGCTTCCTCTACACGCACTTCGAGGACATCTGCGACATCATGAAGGCCTACGACGTGAGCTTCTCGCTCGGCGACGGCCTGCGCCCCGGCTCGGGTGCCGACGCGAACGACGAGGCCCAGTTCGCCGAACTGCGCACGCTGGGTGAGCTCACGCAGATCGCCTGGAAGCACGACGTGCAGACCATGATCGAAGGCCCGGGCCACGTGCCGATGCACATGATCCAGGCCAACATGGACGAGCAGATCAAGCACTGCCACGAAGCGCCGTTCTACACGCTCGGCCCGCTGACCATCGACATCGCGCCGGGCTACGACCACATCTCCAGCGCCATCGGCGCCGCGATGATCGGCTGGGCCGGCACGGCCATGCTCTGCTACGTGACGCCCAAAGAGCACCTGGGCCTGCCCGACCGCGACGACGTGAAGCAGGGGATCATTGCCTACAAGATCGCCGCGCACGCGGCCGACGTGGCCAAGGGCCACCCGGGTGCGCGCTCGCGCGACGACGCGCTGAGCAAGGCGCGCTTCGAGTTCCGCTGGCAAGACCAGTTCAACCTGGGCCTGGACCCCGACACGGCGCGCGAATTCCACGACGAGACGCTGCCGAAGGACTCGAGCAAGGTGGCGCACTTCTGCTCGATGTGCGGCCCCAAGTTCTGCTCGATGAAGATCACGCAGGAAGTGCGCGAGTACGCGGCCAAGAAGGGCGTGGCCGAGGCGGCTGCCATGGCCGAGGGCATGGAAGAGAAGTCGAAAGAATTCATGGCCGGCGGCGGCGAGATCTACATTCCGATCCGCCCAGTCGTTTGAGATGACCCGATAGCCTGAGTCTGCCCGTGCGGAAAGGGGGCGTTGCTACCATGGGGCCAGACCCCTGAACTCCAGCCTCGCAATGACCCCTTTCCCCTTTTCCGCCGTTCTCTTCGATTGCGACGGCGTGCTCGTCGATTCCGAACCCATCACCAACCGCGTGCTCGCCGACATGCTCGGCGAGCTCGGCTGGCAGCTCACGGCCGAGGAATCGATGAACATCTTCACCGGCAAGGCCGTGAAGGACGAGACGGCGCTCATCGAGGCCAAGACGGGCTTCAAGATCACCGACGACTGGCTGCGCGGCTTCCGCGCCCGCCGCAACGAGGCGCTGGACCGCGACCTCGTCGCCATTCCCCATGCGCCCGCCGCTATTCGCGAGATCCATGCGCGCCTCAAGGGCCGCATCGCCTGTGCCTCGGGCGCCGACCGCCACAAGGTCGAGCTGCAGCTGGCCAAGGTCGGCCTGCTCGACTGCTTCGAGGGCCGCATCTTCAGCGGCCACGAGATGCCGCGCTCCAAGCCGCATCCCGACGTGTACCTGGCCGCGGCGGAAGCGCTCGGTGTCGATCCGAAGCGCTGCGCGGTGGTCGAAGACACGGTCACCGGCGCGATGGCCGGCGTGGCTGCCGGTGCCACGGTGTTCGGCTACAGCACGGGCGAGTCGGGTCACAGCGGCCCGGGCGCGCTGCGCGCCGCGGGCGCCGTGGCCGTGTTCAGCGACATGACCGAGCTGCCCGCATTGCTGGCCGGCTACGGCCTGCAGGCGGCCTGAGTTTCTGGTGCAATGACGCCCGTCAGCGTGTGGCGCCCGTCGCCTTCACGCGCTCCTTCCCACGAATTCGCAAGGACCCTGCCCATGACCTCCGAGTACCAGACCGAGCAACCCGACCGCAGCGAGATCGACGCGCTTCAGGGCCCGGCCGTGGTGGAGTTCGGCACCAACTGGTGCGGCATCTGCAAGGCCGCGCAGCCGAACATTGCCGAGGCCTTTGCCCAGTACCCGAACGTGCGCCGCATCAAGGTGGAAGACGGCAGCGGCCGCCCGCTGGGCCGCTCGTTCAACGTGCGGCTGTGGCCCACGCTGGTGTTCATGCGCGACGGGCAACAGGTCGCGAAGCTGGTGCGGCCGGAAGACAGCCAGTCGATCACCGATGCGCTGGCGTTGATCGATTCGCCGGCCTGAGTTTCGTTGTTCAGGGCGACGCTCCCGCCGACGGGGAGCCTTGCTCCGCGAATGTCCTCCGTCCTTCGGGCTCCCCCTTGATTTCGCTGCGCAAGGCACCCCATCGACGTGAGCGTGGGGCAGTGCGGTCGTTGATCGACCTGCACCACGACCGCGCTCGGTGTGCGCAGGACACTGGGTGCTTCCCGCAGCGAAATCAAGGAGGAGGGGCGAAGCCCCGGGGGACATTCGCGGAGGGAAGTACCCGGTGGCCTGTGCACGCGCCCTGAACAAGTGCCCTACAACCCCAGCTGCCGAAAATCCCGAGGCGCGTGCCCCGTCCACTGCAGGAACGCACGCGAAAAGCTCTTCTCGTTGCGAAAGCCCACTGCCAGCGCCACCTGCTTGATCGGCCGCGTGGTCCGGCGCAGCTGCTCCACCGCCAGCTCGTGCCGCACCTCGTTCTTCAGCACCTGCAGCGAGGTGCCTTCCTCATGCAGCTGCCGGTGCAGCGTGCGCCCCGACACATTCAGCAGCCCTGCCAGTGCCTCGGCAGTGGTCGCCTCGCCGGCGCGCGCGCGCAGCAGTTCGCGCACGCGCTGCCCCAGCAGGCGGTCGCGGCGGTACTGCAGCACCGTGAGCGGCAGGGCGCGCTTGAGCATGGTGCGCAGCGCGCGTTCGTCGCGCAGCAGCGGCAGCGCGAGGTAGCGCTCGTCGAAGCTGATGCTGGCCTGCGGCGCGTCGAAGTGCACGTCGGGTGTGAACATCAGCGGGTAGGCGTCGCGGTGCGGCGGCGCCGCGAACGGAAAGGTGGCCTGGCGCAGCGAGATGCGCGAGTCGATGGCCCAGCACACGTAGCCGTGCATGAAGCGCAGGCTGGTCACCAGGCAGAACTCGCGGAACGCGGGGTCGAGCGGGCGGTTCTCGGTGATGCGCAGCGTGGCCACGCCGCTCGTCACCTCCAGCGCGAGCGTGATGTCCTCGGTCAGCAGGCGGTGGTGGCGGCACCAGCGTTTCATGGCCACGCCCAGGTCGGGCGAGGTGAGCGAGGCGCGGCACAGCATGCCGTAGCTGCCCCAGGGCAGGCGGCGCGAGAACCAGCCCAGCGCCTCGTCGTCCAGCTCCTGCATCGCGTGGCCCGACAGCGCCTCGAACTGCGCGGCCGTCACCCGGGCGCCCGGGCGGGCCAGTTCACGCGGCGCGATCTGTGCCGCCTGCAGGGCCTGCGCCGGGTCCTTGCCGTAGCGGGCATACCCTTGCACGATGGCTCGCACGAAGGCCATCGGCGTGACGGCGCGGGCGGGTCGCAGGAAGGCGGGGGACGACGTGGTGGAGGGCATCGGTCGTGGCGCAATTTGCAACCATTGTGGCGCCAATTGCGGCGCCACGAGGCGTAAGCTGCGTTTTTTCAAGCGCCATCCGCGCGGGCAGCCCTGCGCGCCGACCCCTTCAGAGGAGACAAGACTCATGCACGATTTCGGCCTCAACTTCGACCTGGGCGACGACATCGACGCGCTGCGCAGCGCGATCCAGGACTTCGCCGCCAACGAAATCGCGCCCCGCGCCGCCGAGATCGACCGCGACAACCTGTTCCCGCACGACCTGTGGCAAAAGCTCGGCGAGCTGGGCCTGCACGGCATGACGGTGAAGGAAGAATTCGGCGGCACCGAGCTGGGCTACCTGGCCCACATCGTGGCCATGGAAGAAGTCTCGCGCGCCTCGGCCTCGGTGGGCCTGTCGTACGGCGCGCACTCCAACCTGTGCGTGAACCAGATCCACCGCAACGGCAGCGAAGCGCAGAAGAAGAAATACCTGCCCAAGCTGGTGAGCGGCGAGCACGTGGGCGCGCTGGCCATGAGCGAGCCCAACGCCGGCTCCGACGTGGTGAGCATGAAGCTCAAGGCCGACAAGAAGGACGGCTACTACGTGCTCAACGGCGGCAAGATGTGGATCACCAACGGCGGCGACGCCGACACGCTGGTCATCTACGCCAAGACCGAACCCGAAATGGGCGCGCGCGGCATGACCGCCTTCATCGTCGAAAAGAATTTCAAGGGCTTCTCGGCCGGCACCAAGCTCGACAAGCTCGGCATGCGCGGCTCCAACACCTTCCCGCTGTTCTTCGACAACTGCGAAGTGCCCGAAGAGAACGTGCTCGGCGGCGAAGGCATGGGCGCCAAGGTGCTGATGAGCGGCCTGGACTACGAGCGCGCCGTGCTCTCGGGCGGCCCGCTGGGCATCATGGCCGCCTGCATGGACGCCGTGATTCCCTACATCCACGAGCGCCAGCAGTTCGGCCAGAGCATCGGCGAGTTCCAGCTGATGCAGGGCAAGATCGCCGACATGTACTCGACCTGGCAGGCTACCCGCGCCTACGTGTACGCCGTGGGCAAGGCCTGCGACCGCAACGACCATGCGCGCACCTTCCGCAAGGACGCGGCCGGCGCCATCCTGTACTCGGCCGAGAAGGCGACCTGGATGGCCGGCGAGGCGATCCAGACGCTGGGCGGCGTGGGCTACACCAAGGACTTTCCGGTCGAGCGGCTGTGGCGCGACGCCAAGCTGTACGAGATCGGTGCGGGCACGAGCGAAGTGCGCCGCATGTTGATCGGTCGCGAGCTGTTCAGCGAAACCGCATAAGCCGCGCTGCACACCCTCACCCCACCCTCTCCCCGCAGGGAGAGGGCGCCAGACAAGGAGACAAGACGATGCCACTGACGCAGAGCCTGGCCCAAGGCGCCACGGACGTCCCCCTCATCGAGCAAGCCATCGGCGACTTCTTCGACGACATGGTCGAGAAGCAGCCTGAACGCGAAGCCCTCGTCAGCCGCCACGAAGGCCAGCGCTTCACCTACCGCGAACTGCAGACCGCGTCGAACAAGCTGGCCAGCGCGCTGCTGAGCCTGGGGCTCGTGCCCGGCGACCGCGTGGGCATCTGGTCGCACAACAACGTGCCCTGGGTGCTGATGCAGATCGCCACCGCCAAGGTCGGCCTGATCCTCGTGAACATCAACCCCGCCTACCGCACCTCCGAGCTCGAGTACGCGCTCAACAAGGTCGGCTGCAAGGCGCTGGTGACGATGGCGCAGTTCAAGACCAGCGACTACCTGGGCATGCTGCGCGAGCTGGGCCCGGCCAAGCTGCCGCTGCTGCAGCACACCTTCTGGATCGACAAGCCCGGCCAGGGCGACGAGCAGCCCGGCATGCGCCGCTTCAGCGAGCTGCTGGCCGGTGGCGATGCGGCCGACGCGCGCGTGGCCGCCACGCAGAAGACGCTGAAGGCCACCGACCCGATCAACATCCAGTTCACCAGCGGCACCACGGGCTTCCCCAAGGGCGCGACGCTCACGCACCGCAACATCCTGAACAACGGCTTCTTCATCGGCGAGTGCATGAAGCTCACGCCGGCCGACCGCCTGTGCATTCCGGTGCCGCTGTACCACTGCTTCGGCATGGTGCTGGGCAACCTGGCCTGCCTCACGCACGGCTCGGCCATCGTGTACCCGAACGACGGCTTCGACCCGCTCACCGTGCTCGAGACGGTGCAGGCCGAGAAGTGCACGGGCCTGCACGGCGTGCCCACGATGTTCATCGCCGAGCTGGACCATCCGCGCTTCAAGGAGTTCGACCTGTCGACCCTGCGCACCGGCATCATGGCCGGCTCGCCGTGCCCCATCGAAGTGATGAAGCGCGTGGTCAACGAGATGCACCTGGGCGAGATCACCATCGCCTACGGAATGACCGAGACCAGCCCCGTGAGCTGCCAGAGCAGCACCGACACGCCGCTCGATCGCCGCGTGTCGACCGTGGGCACGGTGCAGCCGCACCTCGAGGTGAAGATCATCGATCCGGAGACCGGCGCGATCATGCCGCCGGGCCAGTCGGGCGAGCTGTGCACGCGCGGCTACTCGGTGATGCACGGCTACTGGGAAGACGAGCCCAAGACGCGAGAGGCCATCGACGCCGAGCGCTGGATGCACACCGGCGACCTCGCCACCATGGACGCCGAGGGCTACGTGAACATCGTCGGGCGTATCAAGGACCTCGTGATTCGTGGCGGCGAGAACATCTACCCGCGCGAGATCGAAGAATTCCTGTACCGCCACCCGAAGGTGCAGGACGTGCAGGTGGTCGGCCTGCCCGACAAGAAGTACGGCGAAGAGCTGTGCGCCTGGATCATCGTCAAGCCCGGCCAGACGGCCACCGACACCGAGATCCGCGACTTCTGCAAGGGCCAGATCGCGCACTACAAGGTGCCCAAGTACATCCAGTTCGTCTCCGAGTTCCCGATGACGGTGACCGGCAAGATCCAGAAATTCAAGATCCGCGATGCCATGACCGAACAGCTCGGTCTCAGCCAAGAAAAGACAGCATGAGCAAACTCGAAACCAAACTCAACGCACGGTCGGCCGACTTCCAGGCCAATGCAGCCGCCATGCGCGCGCTGGTCGACGACCTGCAACAGCAGTTCGCGAAGGTGGAGCAGGGCGGCGGCGAGGCCGCGCGCGCCAAGCACACGGCGCGCGGCAAGCTGCTGCCGCGCGACCGCGTGGCCGAGCTGCTCGATCCGGGCACGCCCTTCCTCGAAATCGCGCCGCTGGCCGCGCATGCGATGTACCTCGACGGCAAGGGGGCCGAGTCGGCACCGGGCGCCGGCATCATCACCGGCATCGGCCGCGTGAACGGTGTCGACTGCATGATCGTGTGCAACGACGCGACCGTGAAGGGCGGCACCTACTACCCGCTGACCGTCAAGAAGCACCTGCGCGCGCAAGAGATCGCCGAGCAGAACCGCCTGCCCTGCATCTACCTCGTGGACTCGGGCGGTGCCAACCTGCCGAACCAGGACGAGGTGTTCCCGGACCGCGAGCACTTCGGCCGCATCTTCTACAACCAGGCCAACATGAGCGCCCAGGGCATTCCGCAGATCGCGGTGGTCATGGGCTCGTGCACGGCCGGCGGTGCGTACGTGCCGGCGATGAGCGACGAATCGATCATCGTGAAGAACCAGGGCACCATCTTCCTGGGCGGCCCGCCGCTCGTGAAGGCAGCCACCGGCGAGGTCGTGTCGGCCGAAGACCTGGGCGGCGGCGACGTGCACACGCGCCTGTCGGGCGTGGTCGACCACCTGGCACAGAACGACCTGCATGCGCTGGCGCTGGCGCGCTCGGCGGTGGCCAACCTCAACGCGAAGGCCGCCGACACGCCGCAAGGCGCCGCGGTGCGCGCGCCCGACTTCCCGCGCGAAGAGCTGTACGGCGTGATCCCCACTGACACGCGCAAGCCCTTCGACGTGCGCGAGATCATTGCGCGCATCGTCGACGGCAGCGAGTTCCACGAATTCAAGGCGCGCTTCGGCGCCACGCTGGTCTGCGGCTTTGCCGAGATCGAGGGCATGCCCGTGGGCATCATCGCGAACAACGGCATCCTGTTCAGCGAGTCGGCGCAGAAGGGCGCGCACTTCATCGAGCTGTGCTGCCAGCGCAAGATCCCGCTGGTGTTCCTGCAGAACATCACCGGCTTCATGGTGGGCCGCAAGTACGAGAACGAAGGCATCGCGCGCCACGGCGCCAAGATGGTGACGGCCGTGGCCACCGCCAACGTGCCCAAGTTCACGATCATCATCGGCGGCAGCTTCGGCGCCGGCAACTACGGCATGTGCGGCCGTGCGTACAGCCCGCGCTTCCTCTGGATGTGGCCCAACGCGCGCATCAGCGTGATGGGCGGCGAGCAGGCCGCGAGCGTGCTCGCTACGGTGAAGCGCGACGGCATCGAGCTGAAGGGCGGCAGCTGGAGCGCCGACGAGGAAGAGGCCTTCAAGGCCCCGATCCGCCAGCAGTACGAAGACCAGGGCCACCCCTACTACGCCACCGCGCGCCTGTGGGACGACGGCATCATCGACCCGGCCGACACGCGCCGCGTGCTGGCACTGGGCCTGGCTGCGTCGCGCAACGCGCCGATCCCCGAACCGAAGTTCGGCATCTTCCGCATGTGACGAGGGGCACCGCATGAGCAGCACCTTCACCAAGCTGAACCTCGCCATCGACGGCGCGGTCGCACGCATCTGGCTCGACCAGCCCGACGCGCGCAACGCCTTCGACGACGTCGTGATCGCCGAGCTGACGCAGGCCTTCCTTGAAGCCGGCGCCGCGCCGCAGGTCAAGGCCATCGTGCTCGGCGCGAACGGCCCGGCCTTCTGCGCGGGCGCCAACCTCAACTGGATGCGCCGCATGGCCGACTACACGCGGGGCGAGAACCTCGCCGACGCGGGCAAGCTGGCCGACATGCTGCGCACCATCGCCGAGTGCCCCAAGCCCACCATCGCGCGCGTGCAGGGCGACGTGTACGCGGGCGGCATGGGGCTCGTGGCCGCGTGCGACATGGCCGTGAGCGTGGACACCGCGTGGTACTGCCTCAGCGAAGTGAAGATCGGCCTCGTACCCGCGACCATCAGCCCGTACGTGCTGCGTGCCATGGGCCCGCGCGCGTCGCAGCGCTACTTCCTCACGGCCGAGCGCTTCACCGCCGCCGAGGCGCACCGCATCGGCTTCGTGCATGAGGTGGTGGCCGACGACGCGCTCGACGCCAAGGTCGACGAGCTGCTGAAGGCCCTTACCGGCGCCAGCCCCGCCGCCGTGCGCGCCTGCAAGCAGCTGATCGCCGACGTGGCGGGCCGCGAGATCGACAGCGCGCTCATCGCCAAGACGGTCGAAGGCATCGCCGACATCCGCGCCAGCGACGAAGGCCGCGAGGGCGTGCAGGCTTTCCTGCAGAAGCGCAAGCCGTCCTGGCTCGCCGGCTGACAGCCAACCAAGGACCGCCATGAACGCACTCGACATGCCGCAACTGCTCGCACTGGCCGCCGCCATCGGCTGGGCCAGCGGCGTGCGTCTGTACCTCGTCGTGCTGCTGACCGGCCTGGTCGGCTACTTCGGCTGGGTGCCGCTGCCCGCGGGGCTGCAGATGCTTGCGCATCCGATCGTGCTCGCGGTCAGCGGCTTCATGGTGTTCGTCGAGTTCTTCGCCGACAAGATCCCGGGCCTGGATTCGCTGTGGGACGTGGTGCACACCGCCATCCGCATCCCCGCCGGCGCGGCGCTCGCGGCCAGCGTGTTCGGCGCGGACCACGGCGCCATGGCCGTCGTCGCGGCGCTGCTGGGCGGCGGCTTCGCGGCCACGGCGCATGCAGCCAAGGCCACCACGCGCGCGGCCATCAACACCTCGCCCGAGCCGTTCTCGAACGTCGGCGCGTCGCTGGTCGAAGACTCGATGGTGCCGGCCGGGCTGTGGCTCGCGGTGGCGCATCCGCTGGTCTTTCTCGTGCTGTTCGTCTTCGTGCTCGTGCTCAGCGTGTGGCTCATCCGCAAGAGCTGGCGTTTTCTGCGCGCGCTGTTCAGCCGCGTGGCACGCATCTTCAGTGGCCGGCCCGATCCGGGCGTCACGTCCGCCTTTCAACTGAAAAAGAATCCTCCGGGAGACACTCCGAATGTTTAAGAAGATCCTCATCGCCAACCGTGGCGAGATCGCCTGCCGCGTGGCCGCAACCGCACGTCGCATGGCCGTTCGCACCGTGGCGGTGTACTCCGATGCCGACGCGCACGCCAACCATGTGCGCGCCTGCGACGAGTCGGTGTACCTCGGCGGCAGCGCCCCGAAGGACAGCTACCTGCGCTGGGAAAAGATCCTCGAGGCCGCCAAGGCCACGGGCGCTGAAGCCGTGCACCCGGGCTACGGCTTCCTCAGCGAGAACGAAGAGTTCGCGCAGGCCTGCGCCGACGCCGGGCTGGCCTTCATCGGCCCGCCGCCCTCGGCGATCAAGGCCATGGGCCTGAAGGCCGAGTCGAAGCAGCTGATGGAAAAGGCCGGCGTGCCGCTGGTGCCCGGCTACCACGGCAGCGACCAGGACCCGGCGCTGCTGCAGCGCGAGGCCGACCGCATCGGCTACCCGGTGCTCATCAAGGCCAGCGCCGGCGGTGGCGGCAAGGGCATGCGTGCGGTCGACAAGGCTGCGGACTTCGAGGCGGCACTGGCCTCCTGCAAGCGCGAAGCCATCAACAGCTTCGGCGACGACGCGGTGCTGATCGAGAAGTACGTGCAGCGCCCGCGCCACATCGAGATCCAGGTGTTCGGCGACACGCAGGGCAACTACGTCTACCTGTTCGAGCGCGACTGCTCGGTGCAGCGCCGTCACCAGAAGGTGCTCGAGGAAGCGCCCGCGCCCGGCATGACCGAGGCGATGCGCAAGCAGATGGGCGATGCGGCCGTGGCCGCGGCGCGTGCCGTGAACTACGTGGGCGCGGGCACGGTGGAGTTCATCGTCGAGCAGCGCGAAGGCGGCGAGATGAACTTCTTCTTCATGGAGATGAACACGCGCCTGCAGGTGGAGCACCCGGTGACCGAAGCCATCACCGGCCTCGACCTGGTGGAGTGGCAATTGCGCGTGGCCTCGGGCGAACCGCTGCCCGCCAAGCAATCGGAGCTGCAGATCCACGGCCACGCCATCGAGGCGCGCATCTGCGCCGAGAACCCCGACAACAACTTCCTGCCCGCCACCGGCACCTTGCGCGTGTACCGCAAGCCGCAGGCGACCGCCTTCCAGCGCAGCCGCGTGCGCATCGACGACGGCGTGCGCGAGGGCGGCGAGATTTCTCCCTTCTACGACTCGATGATCGCCAAGCTCATCGTGCACGGCAGCACGCGCGCCGAGGCGTTGGCCCGGCTCGACGCGGCGCTGGCGCAGGTGCAGATCGTGGGCGTGTCGACCAACGTGCAGTTTTTGCGCGGCATCCTGGCGACCGAGTCGTTCTCGAAGGCCAACCTCGACACCGCGCTCATCGAGCGCGAGCGCGCCGTGTTGTTCGACCGCGAGCCGCTGGGCCTGCCGCTGGCCGCGGCCGCCGCCATCACGCGCACGCTGGTCACCGAGTGGCCGACGCAGCTGCCCGACCCCTTCGAGCGCCGCGACGGCTGGCGCGCGCATGGCGAGTACAAGCGCCGCTTCGACTTCGAGTTCCGTGGTGCCGAGCACAGCGCACTGCTGACCTACCGCCGCGACGGCGGCCTGCACCTCGCCGTGGGCGGTGTCGAAGGCCCGCTCACCATCGGTCGCTTTCCCTCGGGTGAGTTCGAGCTCGAGTTCGCCGGCACGCGCCAGACCCTCGACGTGCACCTGGACGGCGCAACCGCCCACGTGTTCGCCGCGAAGGGCGCCACGCGCCTCACCGCCATCGACCGCCTCGCCCATGCGGGCGACACCCACGCCGAAGGCGGCCGCCTCACGGCGCCGATGCCCGGCAAGGTCGTGTCCTTCGCGGTCAAGGCCGGCGACAAGGTCAGCCGCGGCCAGCCGCTGGCCGTGATGGAAGCCATGAAGATGGAGCACACCATCGCCGCGCCGGCGGACGGCACGGTGGAGGAACTGATGTTCTCGCCGGGCGAGCAGGTGGCGGAGGGCGACGAATTGTTGCGAATGGCGGCTGCCGCTTAACCCCGATCCGGGCGCTCGCCCGTATCAGCGGTGGTAGTCATTCTTTTCAAGGAGTCCTGATGATCCGCCGCACCCTTTCCATGCCGACACCTCGCGCCGCCGTGCGCCACCGCGCAGGCGCTGTCCTGCTGGCCCTGGCGGCCGCCCTGTCGCTGGCCGGCTGCGACCGCCAGCGCAGTGCCGAGTCGGCCGCGCCGGCCTCCGCGTCCATGCCGGCGCCGCCGATGGGCTATGGCGGTGCCATGAAAGCACAGCGGGCGAGCGCACCGCAGGCCGAGATCGCCGCGTCGCAGTCCGACGAGGCGCGGGGCGGCAGTGGCGAGACCGCGCTGCAGCGCTTCCTGGCCGTGCGGCAGGACCTGAACGTCGAAGTGCCGGCTGAACAGCTGGCCGATGCCTGGGGCAAGGTGCGCGACCTGTGCGGCACGCTGAAGTGCGAGCTGCTGTCGTCTTCGCTGCTGCGCGAGACGCCGCAGCAGCCGGGCAATGCCCTGCTCGAGATGCGCGTGGAACCCGCCGACGTCGACAAGCTGCTCGGCGGCCTGGCCGGCGTGGCGAACGTGGTCTCGCACACCACCACCAGCGAAGACAAGACCTCCGAGGTGATCGACGTCGAGGCCCGCATCAAGAACCGCACCGAGTTCCGCGACAGCCTGCGCGTGATGCTGCGCGACACCGTCACCAAGCGCACCATGGCCGACCTGCTGGCGATCCAGCGCACGCTGTCGGACACCCAGGCCGAGCTCGACGCCATCGCCACCCAGCGCAAGGTGCTGGCGCAGCAGACCAGCAAGCAGCACATCCAGATCCAGTTCACGCCCAAGCGCGCGCTGGTGAGTGGCAGCGACGGCTACAGCCCGATGGCGCACGCGCTGCGCAACGCCGGCGACGTGCTGGCCGAAAGCGTGGGCGCGCTCATCACCTTCGTGGCCGCTGCCCTGCCGTGGCTGCTGCTGGTGGTGCTGCCCGTGGGGTGGCTGGTGCGGGTGCTGTGGCGTCGCCGCCGCGCCAAGGTGGCGTGAGACACTGCGCGCCGGCCGCGCCCGACACAGCGCGGCCGCACGACAAGAAGGAGGGGCCGCATGGCGGGTCGATTTCGGAAGTTTCTTGCGGGACTGGGCCTGGGGAAGGCGCAGGACGATGGGGCGGTGCCTGCCTCTGTGCCGGCTGCGCCTGAACCGGCGCCACCGCCCGCAGCGCCCCCTGCACTGCGCTACACCTTCGACGTCAAACCCGCCCAGCCCATGGCGCGGTTGATCGCCGCCCCATGGGCCTCGGCGCCCCCGACGCCGCCGAAGCCCTTGAAGCGCCCACCACGGAACCCGCCCGCGCCACCCGTCGAGGCACCTGCGCCGCAGTTCGACACGACCCCGGACCTGCCGGAGCCCTTCGGCTACAAGGTCTGCTGGTTTGCCGTGCGCGCCTCGGACCCCGCACAAGTGCTCGATGCCCTCGGATGGGCGTCCGAAGGGCCGGCCAACTGGCACACCGGCATCGCGGCGGCCTACCGCCGGACGTCTGGCGGACAGGCCCCCTGGGTGTTCGCATCACCGCCCGTCGAGGGCTGGGTGCTTCTCGTGGGGGACGGCCTGCCGTATCCCGCCGTGTACCCGGAGGACCGCCTCGAAGGCATCGGGCAGGCCTTCGACGTGATCTTCACGCGCCTGAAGGACCACTTCGGCGAAGCGCAGTTCTTCGGCAGCCACCGTGTCGCCGACTTCGTCACCTGGGCGCGCGCACGCCGCGGCGAGCCCGGGCGGCAGTTCTGCTATGCAGGCAGCAGCGGCGAGGTGTATGCGAACGTGGGCGCACAGAGCGCCGAGGAAGCCGCACTGGGCTTTGCCGTGCTCAGCGGACTGTCGCCGGTCGATGCGCGCGATCGGCTCTCGGACCTGCTCGAGGATGAATTCGCACGGGAGGCAGCGCTGGTCGCCTCAGGCATGTCGCGGCGCGACGCCGACCGCCAGGTCCGTCCGACTGGCCGTAGCGTCGTGCCCGGCGAAGAGGACGTCACGGCGCTTGCCGATGCGTGGAGTGTCGACCCGACGCAGCTCGACGAAGCGGACCGGGGCTACGTGCCGGGCGTGGGGTTGATGGCGCGTGTTCCGGCGGACCTGGGGCAGGAGCCCGTCAGCCCACCACCACTTCACTGATCTGCATCACCGGCGCGATGTCGGTGTAGTTCTTCACGTCGCCCATGATCTCCTTCACGTGCGGGCCGAAGGCCTTCTGGAAGGACTCGACCGATTCGGCGAACACGTGGCACATGCCGACATACGTGGGCGGCGCGCCCGGTGCGCCGCCGCCCAGGCCCTTGTCGATGGTGTACGAGAGGCAGGCGTCGCCCATGCGGGCCTTGAGCATCGGCATGTGCTGGTCGCGGTAGTAGTCGTGGTCGAACCGCGCGCCGGGGGTGTGGGGGTACATCACGCTGACTTTGATCATGGAAGGTGTCTCCTGGGTGGCTGAATGCGGTCGAGCATAGGAGATGGCGCGCGACGCAACAAGCCGGTGCCTTCTAAGATGGCGCCCATGCGAATCTCCGTCTACCTCACCGACAACCGTCCCGATCCCTGGATCGATGGCCTGAAGGCCGAACTCCCCGAAGCCACCATCGAAGCCTGGACGCCCGGCGCGCCGCAGGCCGACCACGGCGTGGTGTGGGCGCCGCCCCAGCAGTTCCTCGACGAGCAGCCCGACCTGCGCGGCCTGTTCAACATCGGCGCCGGCGTCGATGCGCTGCTCAAGCTCAAGGTGCCCGCGCACACGCGCATCGTGCGCCTCGACGACGCGGGCATGTCGGTGCAGATGGCCGAGTACGTGTGCCACACGCTCATCCGCCACTTCCGCGAGTTCGACGTGTACGAAGCCGATGCGCGCGAGGGCAAGTGGAGCTACCGCAAGCCGAAGCTGCGGCGCGATTTTCCGGTCGGCATCATGGGCCTGGGCGTGCTCGGCGAGCGCGTGGCCAAGGCGGTGGCGCAGTTCGAATTTCCGGTGCTCGGCTGGAGCCGCTCGCCCAAGGCGCTCGACGGCGTGCAGGTGTTCAGTGGCGAGGCGCAGTTCGACGAGTTCCTGGCCTCCACGCGCGTGCTGGTCAACCTGCTGCCGCTGACCGAAGCCACGCGCGGCATCCTGAACCGCACCACGCTGGGCAAGCTCAAGCCCGAGGGCTACCTCATCAGCATCGCGCGCGGCGGCCACCTGGTGGAGGACGACCTGATCCCGATGCTCGACGCCGGCCAGCTCGCGGGCGCCACGCTCGACGTGTTCCAGGTCGAGCCGCTGCCGGCCGACCACGCCTTCTGGCGCCACCCGAAGATCACCGTCACGCCGCACGGCTCGGCGCGCACGCTGCGCGAGGAGTCCATCGCCCAGATCGCCGGGAAGATCCGCGCGATGGAGCAGGGGCTGCCGATCGCCGGCATCGTCGATCCCGTCCGCGGCTACTGACGGCCCTGCGCCGACGACGACGGTCCGGCTGACACGCGGCCGGCGGGGGAAAACCCCGACGCTTTTGTTTTTCACATACGAGAAAATTTCTTCATGGTTGTGAAAACAGCGTTTCGCGTGATCGAGATCGTCGAGCTCTTTGCCCGGGAGAAGCAGCCGCTGGCCCTGTCCGAGATGGCGCGGCTGCTCGACATGCCGGTGTCCAGCTGCCTGGGCCTGATCCGCACGCTCGAAGAGCAGGGCTACATGTACGAGACCGGCCGCCGCCAGGGCTACTACCCCACGGGCCGGCTGCTGGCCATGGCGCAGGTCATCGCCGCGCACGACCCGGTGCTCGACCGGGTGAAGGCCACGCTCGAGGAACTGCGCGACGCCGCCTGCGAAACGGTGGTGTTCGGCAAGTTCCGCGATGCCGAGCACGTTGTCTACCTCGACGTGCTGAGCGCGCCGCAGCGCATCCGCTACACGGCCGAGTCGGGCGAAACGCGACCCGCGTACGCCAACTCGCTGGGCCGCGCGCTGCTGTCCACGCTCGCGCCCGAGGCGCGCCGCACGCTGCTCGAGGGCATGACGCTCGCGCCGCTCACCGACGCCACGCTCACCACCGCCGATGCCATCGAGGCCGAGCTGCAGCGCGGCGCCGCGCGCGGCTGGTACGGCAACCTGGGCGAAAGCATTCCCGACCTGATCGGCCTGGCCTGGCCGCTGCGCATCGGCGGCGAGGCCTACGCGATCTCGGTGGCCGGCCCGCGCTACCGCATGGAAGCGCGCATCGACGACATCGCCGCGATGCTGCGCTCGGCCTGCCTCGCGATCGAACCCAAGACAGAAAGCCCCCGATGACTGCCACCGCTGCGCGCTACTTCGTCCGCGAGGACGAGATCACCGGCTACCACCCCGCCAACCACACCGGCACGCTGAACAAGCGCCTGATCGGTCCCGAGACGGTGGGTGCGAAGCAGCTCGAGGTGCTGGTGGGCCACATCCAGAAGGGCAAGGGCGCGCTGCCGCATGCGCACCCGGGCATCGAACAGGTCTGCTACATGCTCGAAGGCCGCGCGGTCGCCGAGGTGGGCGGCCAGCGGCAGGAGCTGCACCCTGGCGACAGCTGCTTTTTTCCGGCCGACGCGATGCACACCTTTACGGTGGTGAGCGACGAGCCGGTGCGCGTGCTGGTGATCTACAGCCCGCCGTACGAGGAATCGCCGGAGCGCGTGATCCGGCCCTGAACGACAACCCCGGAGACACAACCATGCAGACGAAGAACGCGACAGAAACAGTCGCGGTGGAAAGCCGCCGCCGTTTCATTTCCATCGGCGCTGCGGCGGGCCTCGTGGGCACCGTGCCCTGGGCCTTCGCGCAGGACGGCGGCTACCCGAAGCAACCGATCAAGCTCGTCGTGCCCTTCGCGGCCGGCAGCGGCACCGACGCGGTGGCGCGCATCACCGCGCAGATGCTGGGCGAGGCGCTCAAGGCCTCGGTGATCGTCGACAACCGGGCCGGCGCCAGCGGCGTGATCGCGGCCGAGCTGGTGGCCAAGGCGCCGCCCGACGGCTACACGCTCTTCATGACGACCAACACCACGCACTCGGCCAACCCGAGCCTGATGAAGTCGCTGCCCTACGACCCGGTGAAAGACTTCGCGCCCGTCAGCCGCATGGGCAACCTGCCGTTCATGCTGGTGGTGAACAACGACCTGCCGGTGAAGAGCGTGGCTGAGCTGCTGGCCTGGGGCCGCGCGCATCCGGGCAAGCTGACCTACGCCAGCGGCAACAGCACCGGCATCGTGAGCGGCGCCACGCTGTCGCGCATGAGCGGCATCCCGATGCTGCACGTGCCCTACAAGAGCACGCCGCCGGCCATCGCCGACCTGATCGGCGGTCAGGTGTCGATGATGGTGGTCGACCTGGCCGCGGGGCTCGCCACGGTCAAGGCCGGCAAGATGCGCGCCATTGCGGTCACCACGCAGGAGCGCACCAAGCTCTTTCCCGAACTGCCGCCGCTGGCCGACACGCCCGAGCTCAAGGGTTTCGACATCACCTCGTGGAACGGCGTGTTCGCGCCGGCCGGCACGCCGCGCGATGTCGTGCTCAAGCTCAACAAGGCGTTGTCGGAGATGGCGAACGGCGCTGCCTTCCGCGAGCGCGTGACGAAGCTGGGCTTCGATGCGTTCGGCAGCACGCCGGAAGAACTCGGGGCCTTCACCGTGTCCGAGCTGGCGAAGTGGAAGAAGCTGATCCAGGCCGCGGGCATCCAACCCGAATGAGCGACGCGACCGGCCCTCTCGAAGGCATCCGCATCCTCGACCTCACGGCCGTGGTGATGGGCCCGTACGCCACGCAGACGCTGGGCGACCTCGGCGCCGACGTCATCAAGGTCGAGCCGCCGTCGGGCGACAACCTGCGCGCCGTCGGCCCGATGCGCCATGCCGGCATGGGCGCGATGGCGATGCACCTGAACCGCAACAAGCGCTCCATCGTGCTCGACCTCAAGCAGCCCGAAGGCCGCGAGGCCTGCCTGCGGCTCGCGGCGGGCTGCGATGCGCTCATCTACAACACGCGCCCGCAGGCGATGGCGAGGCTGGGGCTCGGCTACGAGGCCGTGGCCGCGGTCAATCCGAAGATCGTCTACCTCGGCGCCTTCGGCTACGGCGAAGAAGGCCCCTACGCCGGCAAGCCCGCGTACGACGACCTGATCCAGGGCGCGGCCGGCGTCGCCTCGCTCTTCGCGCAGCAAAGCGGCGGCGCGCCGCGCTACGCGCCCGTCACGCTGGCCGACCGCGCCGTGGGCCTGCAGGCCGCCATCGCGCTGCTCGCGGCCGTGCTCAGCGCGCAGCGCACCGGCAAAGGCCAGGCCGTCGAAGTGCCGATGTTCGAGGCGCTCTCGCAGTTCGTCATGGGCGACCATCTCGGCGGCCACAGCTTCGAGCCGCCGCTCGGGCCCACCGGCTACGCGCGCCTGCTCGCGGAGCACCGCAAGCCCTACGCCACGGCCGACGGTTACCTCGGCGTGCTCATCTACAACGACAAGCACTGGCAGGCCTTCTTCGACGTGATCGGCCGGCCCGAGCTGCGCAGCTCGCCGATGTTCGGCACGCACACGGCGCGCGCCGCGAACATCGGCGCGGTCTACGCATTCGTCGCTGAGGTGATGGCCACGCGCGGCAGCTACGAATGGATGGCGCTGCTCGAAGCCGCCGACATCCCGGTCGCGCGCCTGCACACCACCGAGAGCCTGCTCGACGACCCGCACCTGCGCGCCGTCGATTTCTTCCCCGAGTTCGACCACCCGAGCGAAGGCCGCATCCGCACGCTCGCGCCTGTCGGCCGTTACAGCGCCACGCCCGCGGCCATCCGCCGGCCCGCGCCGCGCATCGGCGAGCAGAGCGTCGAGCTGCTGCGCGAAGCGGGCTATGCGGACGACGCCATCGACCGCATGCTCGCGCGCGGCGTCACGCTCCAGCCGGATCTCCTGAAAGACAGCGAATGAATTTCTCCCTGAACGAAGACCAGCGCTCGCTCGTCGCGGCCATCGAGCGGCTGTGCGAAGACTTCCCCATCGACTACTGGCGCGACCACGACGACCGCGCCGTGTTCCCGCACGAATTCCACCGCGCCGTCGCCGACAGCGGCTGGCTCGGCATCGCCATGCCCGAGGCGCAGGGCGGCGCGGGGCTCGGCATCACCGAGGCGGCGCTGATGATGCGCGCCATCAGCGCGTCGGGCGCGGGCATGTCGGGCGCGTCGTCGGTGCACATGAACATCTTCGGCCTCAACCCGGTGGTGGTGTTCGGCACCGAGGCGCAGCGCCTGCGCTTTTTGCCGCCGCTGATCGCGGGCACCGAGAAAGCCTGCTTCGCCGTGACCGAGCCCGACGCGGGGCTCGACACCACCAGCCTCAAGACGCAGGCGGTGCGCCACCCGAACGGCAGCTACCTGCTGCACGGCCGCAAGATCTGGATCTCGACCGCGCAGGTGGCCGACCGCATGCTGATCCTGACGCGCACCACGCCGCTGGACCAGGTGAAGAAGCCCACGCAGGGCCTCACGCTGTTCTACACGGCGCTGGACCGCAGCAAGGTCGAGGTGCGCGAGATCCACAAGCTGGGCCGCGCGGCGGTCGACTCCAACATGCTCTTCATCGACGGCCTCGAAGTGCCCGAAGAAGACCGCATCGGCGAGGAGGGCCGGGGCTTCGAATACATCCTGCACGGCCTGAACCCCGAGCGCATATTGATCGCGGCGGAAGCCATCGGCATCGGCCGCGCCGCGCTGCGCATCGCTTCGCAGTACGCGCAGGAGCGCGTGGTCTTCGGCCGGCCCATCGGCCAGAACCAGGGCGTGGCGCATCCGCTCGCACGCGCCTGGGCCAACCTGGAGGCGGCCGACCTCATGATGCTCAAGGCCGCCACGCTGTACGACGCGGGCGAGCCCTGCGGCATCGAGGCCAACGCCGCCAAGTACCTCGCGGCCGAGGCGGCACACGACGCCTGCCAGAACGCCGTGCTCACACTGGGTGGCATGGGTTACGCGAAGGAATACCATGTCGAGCGCCTGCTGCGCGAGAGCTACATCCCGCGCATCGCGCCGGTGAGCCCGCAGATGATCCTGAACTTCATCGCCGAAAAAGCACTGGGGCTGCCGAAGTCGTACTGACCCACTTTCCATGAACGCTCACGCCACCATCACCCGCCATCTCGTCGTCCACGGCCTCGTGCAGGGCGTGGGCTACCGCTGGTCGATGGTGCAGGCAGCGCAGCGGCTCGGCGTGCGCGGCTGGGTGCGCAACCGGCGCGACGGCAAGGTCGAAGCGCTCGTGGCCGGCGAGGCCGATGCGGTCGAGGCGCTGGTGCACTGGGCGCGCCAGGGGCCGGCCGGTGCGCGCGTGGAGGCGGTCGATGTGAGCGAGGCCGACGCTGCGAGCGATCTGCCCGACGGCTTCGCGCAGCGCGAAACCGTCTAGCGGCTGTTTTCCTGCGGGGCCGACCGGTTGGCACCATTTGCAACCCCGCAGGCGCGCATTGCTACCTTCTGCGACTTGTGTACCAAGCAGCGCGCGGCCATGTGTCGGACAATCGAAGCCGGTTTTTCATCACCCTCCCGCGACAGCGACACCAGAGACATCCCATGAAACTCCCCACCCAGGTCAAGCTCGTCGACGTCGGTCCGCGCGACGGCCTCCAGAACGAAAAGCAACCCGTCTCCGCCGAGGTCAAGATCGGTCTCGTGCACCGCCTGCAGGACGCCGGCCTGAAAGAGATCGAGGTCACCAGCTTCGTCTCGCCCAAGTGGGTGCCGCAGATGGCCGACAACGCCGAAGTGATGCACGGCATCGTGCGCAAGCCGGGCGTTCTCTACTCGGTGCTCACGCCCAACATGAAGGGCTTCGAGGCCGCCATTGCCGCACCGCGCGACGAGTGGCCCGACGAGATCGTGGTGTTCGGCGCCGCGAGCGAGGCCTTCAGCCAGAAGAACATCAACTGCTCGATCGCCGAGAGCATCGAGCGCTTCGCGCCCGTGGTCGAGGCGGCGCGCGCCAAGGGCATCGCCGTGCGCGGCGCCATGTCGTGCACCGTGGGCTGCCCCTACGAAGGCGAGATCGCGCCGGCCAAGGTCGGCTACCTCGCGCAACTGATGAAGGGCATCGGCGTGCAGCGCGTGGACGTGGCCGACACCATCGGCGTGGGCACGCCGCACAAGGTGCAGGCGGCCATGGAGGCCACGCTGGCGCACTTCGATGTCGACGCCATCTCCGGCCACTTCCACGACACCTACGGGCAGGCGCTGGTCAACACGCTGGCGGCGCTCGAGCTGGGCGTGTGGAACTTCCAGTCGTCCTCGGCCGGCCTGGGCGGTTGCCCCTACGCCAAGGGCGCGACGGGCAACGTCGCGACCGAGGACGTGGTCTACATGCTGCACGGCATGGGCATCGCCACCGGCATCGACCTCGACGAGTTGATCGACGCGGGCGTGTACATCAGCGAAGCGCTGGGCCGCGAACCGAACTCGCGCGCCTCGAAGGCGATCCGCACCAAGCGCGCGGGCTGAGCCTTCTTTCTTCTCAGCGCCCGAAGGCGCGCAGCCCCAGCAGCAGCACCACCGCCGCGGCCAGCAGCACGGTGGTGCACTGCCAGAACAGCACCGGGCGGCGCTCGATCAACGGCGGCATCCGCGCACTCAAAAACTCCGGGCCCGGCGCGCGCAGGTCGTGCGCGAACTCCGACACCGCTTGCTGCCGCTTCGCGGCCTGCGGGTGCAGCGCCTTCTGCAGCACGGCATCGACCCACGCGGGCAGCTCGGGCCGCAGGTGGCGCACGGGCACATAGCGCAGGCGCCCCACATCGGCTTGCGTGCGGATGCGTGACACCTGCAGGCCGTAGGGCAGCTGGCCGCACAGCATCTGGTAGACGATCGCGGCCAGCGAGAACAGGTCGGAGCGCGCGCTGCCGCCGTGGCCGGTGAAGTACTCGGGCGCGGTGTACTGCAGCGTGCCTTCGATGGCCAGCGCGCGCGCCTCGCCGCTGCCGTCGGCCAGGCCGGCCACGTGGGTCGCGGCCAGGTCGATGATCTTCACGGTGCCGGTGCGGTCGATCATCACGTTCTCGGGCCGCAGGTCCTGGTGCAGCATCTCCTTGCCATGCAGCGCCTGCAGCCCGCGCGCCAGTTGCGCGACGATGCCGCGCACGCTGTCCAGGTCGGGCCGGGGGTGGTCGACCATCCATTGCGCGAGCGTGTGGCCGTCGACGTACTCCATGGCCACGTACAGGTGCGCGCGCGGGCGCTCGACAGCGCTGGCCTTGAGCACGTGCGGGCTGTCGATGCGCCGCGCCACCCATTCCTCGAGCACGAAGCGGTCGAGGTAGCCGGGGTCGTCGCGCAGGTCGACCGACGGCAGCTTCAGCACGGCGGGCTGGCCGGTGGCGTCGTCGGTGGCCAGGTAGACGTGGCTGCGCGCGCTCATGTGGAGCTCGCGCACGAGGCTGAAGCCCTCGAAGCGGGCCCGCGGCGCCAGCGCCGGCGGCATCGCCAGGCCTTCGCGCTGCAGTTGCGCGGGCGGCGCGGCGGCGTCGGGCAGTTCGTCGATGCGCAGCAGCTGCACCGTGATGTCGTCGGTGCTGCCCCGGGTGCGCGCGGTTTCCGCGAGCCAGCGCGCCGCCGCGTCGAAGTCGTCGGCGTGCAGCGCCAGCGCTTCGTGCACGGCGGCCGCGTCCAGGTGCGTGTAGGCGCCGTCGGTGGCCAGCAGGTAGACCTCGCCGACCTCGGCTTGCCAGCAGCGGTGGTCGATCTCCACATGGGCGCCCGCGCCCAGCGCGCGCCCGAGGTACGACTCGACCGACGACACGCGCACGCGGTGGTCCTCGGTGAGCTGTTCGAGCGCGCCGGCGTGCAGCCGGTGGATGCGCGCGTCGCCCACGTGCAGCAGGTGCGCGTCGCGGCCCTTGAGGATCAGCGCGCTGAAGGTGCAGACGTAGCCGCTGTCCTTGTCGAAGCGCGCGTCGCTGCGCATCGTCTGCGCATGCAGCCAGGCGTTGGTGGCGCCCAGCACGCGCTGCGCCGCGCGCTGCACCGACCAGGTGTCGGAGGTCGCGTAGTAGTCGTCGAGAAAGCCGCGCACGGCCGCCGCGCTCGCCACCTGGCTCACGCGGCTGGAGCCGATGCCGTCGGCCAGCGCCACGGCGATGCCCTTGGAAAGAAGCAGCGCGCCCTCGGGCAGCATGGCGCCGTGGAAGTCCTGGTTGACCGGCGCGTGAAGCCCCGCCAGCGAATGCTGGCCGAGCGTCACGCGCAGCTGCTTGCGCGGCGGCGCGGGCATGCGAACCGTGGGGCTGCGGTTCAGCTGGCGACGCGCTTGGCCGCCGTCTTGTAGTGCGTGGCGTACAGCGTGAGGCCCACGAAGGTCAGGCCGCCGACGAGGTTGCCGATCACGGTGGGCAGTTCGTTCCAGATCAGGTAGTCCATGAAGGTGAACTTGCCGCCCAGCATCAGGCCGGCGGGGAACAGGAACATGTTGACGATGGAGTGCTCGAAGCCCATGTAGAAGAAGACCATCACGGGCATCCACATGCCGATGGCCTTGCCCGACACGGTGGTCGACATCATGGCCGCGACCACGCCGGTCGAGACCATCCAGTTGCACATCACGCCGCGAATGAACAGCGTGAGCATGCCGGCCGCGCCGTGCGCCGCATAGCCGACGGTGCGGCCTTCGCCGATGTGGCCGAGCTTCTCGCCGATGGCGTTGGGCGCCTCGCTGAAGCCGAAGGTGAAGATGATCGCCATGAACACGGCGACCGTCAGTGCGCCCGCGAAGTTGCCCACGAACACCAGGCTCCAGTTGCGCATCACGCCGCCCCAGGTGGCGCCGGGGCGCTTGTCGAGCACGGCCAGCGGCGCCAGCGTGAACACGCCCGTGAGCAGGTCGAAGCCCAGCAGGTACAGCATGATGAAACCGACCGGGAACAGCATGGCGCCGACCAGCGCATTGCCGGTGTTCACGGTGATGCTCACGGCGAAGGCCGCGGCCAGCGCGAGGATGGCGCCGGCCATGTACGAGCGGATCAGCGTGTCGCGCGTGGACATCAGCAGCTTGGATTCACCGGCGTCGACCATCTTGGTCACGAATTCGGCAGGGGCGAGGTAGGCCATTCGGGGTCCTTGGAGAGAGACTGAAAAAATCGGAAGAGGGCGGAGCGGCGTCAGGCCAGCGCGACCAGCACGCGGCCGTCCTCGACGCGCACCGCATGCGCGCGCACCGAGTGCTCGGGCGCCTCCAGGCATTCGCCGCTGCGCAGGTCGAAGTGGTTCTTGTAGAGCGGCGAGGCCACGACGATGCGCTCGCCCAGGCTGCCGACCAGCCCGCGCGAGAGCACGCTGGCGCCGGCCTTCGGGTCGACGTTGTCGATGGCGAAGAGCGACGGCTCCTGGCCGACGCGGAAGATCGCGACATGCACGCCGTCGACCAGCGCGCACACGCCGGTGTCGGGGAGGATGTCGCCGGCGGCGCACACGGCGGTCCAGTTCAGGGTGTCGGTGGTCATGGTGTTTCCTTCGTTGTCGGTCGCTCAGGCGGCGCTGGTCTCGCGGCGTTCTTCGGGGCGTGCGGGGCGGTTCTGGCCGCGCTCCTGCACGAAGACGATGTGCTCGTCGGGCTTCTCGCTGTTCACGAAGGAGCGGAAGCGCTGGCGCGTGGCGGGGTCGTTCACCGCGGTCTTCCATTCGCACTGGTAGGTGTCGACCACGTGCTGCATCTGCGCCTCGAGCTCGGCGCCCAGGCCCAGCGTGTCCTGCAGCAGCACGCCCTTGAGGTAGTCGAGGCCGCCCTCGAGGTTCTCGCGCCAGGTGCTGGTGCGCTGCAGGCGGTCGGCCGTGCGCACGTAGAACATCAGGAAGCGGTCGATCATGCGGATGAGGTCGGCCTTGCTCAGGTCGCTCGCCAGCAGCTCGGCGTGGCGCGGCTTCATGCCGCCGTTGCCGCACACATAGAGGTTCCAGCCCTTGTCGGTGGCGATGATGCCGACGTCCTTGCCCTGCGCCTCGGCGCATTCGCGGGTGCAGCCCGACACGCCGAACTTGATCTTGTGCGGTGCGCGCAGGCCCTTGTAGCGGTTCTCCAGTTCCACGGCCAGGCCCACGCTGTCGTCCACGCCGTAGCGGCACCAGGTGGAGCCCACGCAACTCTTCACCGTGCGCAGCGACTTGCCGTAGGCATGGCCCGACTCGAAGCCGGCGGCGATGAGTTCTTCCCAGATGGCCGGCAGCTGCTCGACGCGCGCGCCGAACATGTCCACGCGCGCACCGCCGGTGATCTTGGTGTACAGGCCGTACTTCTTGGCGACCTGGCCCACGGCGATGAGCCCTTCGGGCGTGACCTCGCCGCCGGGCATGCGCGGCACGACGGAGTAGGTGCCGTCCTTCTGGATGTTGCCCAGGAAGTAGTCGTTGCTGTCCTGCAGGCCGGCCAGGTCCTTCTTGAGCACGAACTCGTTCCAGCACGAGGCGAAGATGCTCGCGGCGGTCGGCTTGCAGATGTCGCAGCCCAGGCCCTTGCCGTGCTTGGCGAGCAGGTCGGCGAAGCTGCGGATCTCGCCCACGCGGATGAGGTGGTACAGCTCCTGGCGCGAGTACGGGAAATGCTCGCACAGGTGGTTGTTCACGGCCATGCCGCGCTTGGCCATTTCCATCTTCATGACCTGCGTGACCAGCGGCACGCAGCCGCCGCAGGTGGCGCCGGCCTGGGTGCAGGCCTTCATCTCGGCGGGCGTGCACACGCCCTGGCCCACGGCCTCGCAGATCTGGCCCTTGGTGACGCTGTTGCACGAGCAGATCTGCGCGCTGTCGGGCAGCGCCTCGACGCCCAGGCCCGGCTTGGCCTTGCCGTCGCTCGACGGCAGGATCAGGAACTCGGGCTCGTCGGGCAGCGCGATGCCGTTGAGCGCCAGCTGCAGCAGCGTGCCGTACTCGCCGGCGTCGCCGACCAGCACCGCGCCCAGCAGCTGCTTGCCGTCTTCGCTGACCACGATCTTCTTGTAGACCTGCTTGCGCTCGTCGATGTACTGGTAGGCGCGCGACTTCGGCGTCTTGCCATGCGCGTCGCCGATGCTGGCCACGTCGACGCCCATCAGCTTGAGCTTGGTGCTCAGGTCGGCGCCGGTGAAGGCGGCGTCGTCCTGGCCGGCGATGTGGCGGGCGGCCACGCGCGCCATGTCGTAGCCCGGCGCGACGAGGCCGAAGGTCTGTTCGTTCCACGACGCGCATTCGCCGATGGCGTAGATGCTGCGGTCGCTGGTGCGGCAGTGGCTGTCGATCGCCACGCCGCCGCGCGGGCCCACGGCCAGCAGGCTCTGGCGCGCCAGTTCGTCGCGCGGGCGGATGCCGGCGGAGAACACGATCATGTCGGTCTCCAGGTGCGTGCCGTCGGCGAACACCATGCGGTGCCGCGCGCTCGCGCCGTCGACGATCTCCACCGTGTTGCGGCCGGTGTGCACGTGCAGGCCCAGCGCCTCGATGCTGCCGCGCAATGCACGGCCGCCGCCCTCGTCGACCTGCACCGCCATCAGGCGCGGCGCGAACTCGACGACGTGCGTTTCCAGGCCCATGTCGCGCAGCGCCTTGGCGCATTCCAGGCCCAGCAGGCCGCCGCCCACCACCACGCCGCTGCGCGACTTCGCGCCGCAGGCCTTCATGGCGTCGAGGTCCTCGATGGTGCGGTAGACAAAGCAGTTCGGCCGGTCGCGGCCCGGCACGGCCGGCACGAAGGGGTTGGAGCCGGTGGCCAGCACCAGCTTGTCGTAGGCGATCACCTCGCCGTCGGTCGTGGTGACGGTGTTGTTGCGCCGTTCGACGGCCACGGCCCGCGCGGCCAGGCGCAGCGTGAAGCCGCTGCGCTCGAAGAAGCCGGGCTCGACCAGCGACAGGTCGTCGGCCGTCTTGCCGGAGAAGTACTCGGACAGGTGCACCCGGTCGTAGGCCGGGCGCGGCTCTTCGCACAGCACGGTGACCTGTGCGCCGGGAATGCCGAGCGTGTGGAGTTGCTCGAGGAACTTGTGGCCGACCATGCCGTGGCCGATGACTGCGATCTTCATTGGGGGTCCTGCACGCAACCGGCCCTGGAAGGCGCCCCCGCAGCCGCTGTCGAACAGACAGCGTCGTTGGGGCCCCCGCGACGGAACGGATGCGAAATGGGTTGGAGCAGACGAACCGGCGGCGGGCGGCCATCGGTGCGCTTGAACCCCGCCGTCGTTAGCGGAGGCATTGCGAACCCGCCGCAGAGGCCGGTGGGTCGCCACCGTGTTCAGCAATAAGCGTGCCGCGCTCAAAAGCCCGTGCGGTGGGCCTCATCGGCCGGTGGCGCACCGAAAACGGACCGGGGCCGGCACGCCGCGCACGGGCGTCGTGCGCCGGCGCTCTCCGCATTGGTGCGCCGGGGTGCAGGGGCGCAAGGGGGCGGCGGCGCCGGTGCGCGGGGCTTTTCCGTATGCTCGGGGCCTTGCAACGCAGGGCGAACGCCCCCACGAACCCCGAAGAACTTGCCATGTGCGGCTCCGAACTCCATTCCCTCCCTGAAGGTGTCCAGCGCGTCTCCCGCGTGCTGCAGGACGCCGGCCATCCCCATGCACCCCGCATGCTCGACGACGCCTGCCGCACCGCGCAGCAGGCCGCCGACGCGCTGGGCATCTCGGTCGGGCAGATCGCCAAGAGCATCATCTTCCGGCGCAAGAGCGACGAGGCGGCGGTGCTGGTCATCACCTCGGGCGACAAGCGCGTCGACGAGAAGAAGGTCGATGCCATCGTCGGCAAGACCGGCCGCGCTGACGCCGACTTCGTGAAGGCGCGCACCGGCTTCACCATCGGCGGCGTGTCGCCGGTGGGCCATGTGACCAAGCCCGTGGTGCTGATCGACCGCGAGCTGTTCCGCTTCGAGGAGATCTGGGCCGCCGCGGGCCATCCGCACGCCGTGTTCCAGCTGCACCCGACCGATTTAGAGAAGCTCACCGGCGCGCCGGTGGCCGACGTGGTGTGAACTTCGACGAAGCGCATGCGCTCGCCGAGCGCGCGGGCACCGTGCAGCGCATGGACGGCGAGGTGCCTTCGCCGTGCTCGTCGGTGTGCCGCATGGACCGCCTGAGCGGCTTCTGCGAAGGCTGTCTGCGCACCATTCCCGAGATCGCCGGCTGGAGCAAGATGGAAGACGACAGCCGCCGCCAGGTGTGGCGCGCGATCGAGCTGCGGGCCCAGGCCGGCATCTGGCGCGTGCCCGAACCCACCACAGGAGACCACGACGCATGAAGCACATCGACTTCTATCTCGATTTCATCTCGCCCTACGCGCACCTGGCGTTCGAGCACCTGCCCGAGGCGCTCGAAGGCCTGAGCGTGAGCGTGGCCTACAAGCCGGTGCTGCTGGGCGCGCTGCTCAAGCACCACGGCCAGCTCGGCCCGGCCGAGATTCCTTCGAAGCGCAGCTGGACCTACCGCCACGTGCTGTGGCTGGGCCAGGCGCACGGCATCCCCATCGAGATGCCGGCCTCGCACCCGTACAACCCGCTGCCGCACCTGCGCCTGGCCGTGGCCACGGGCGACGACGGCAGCATCAGCCGCCTGGCGGCCGAAACCCTCTTTCGCCATGTGTGGCGCGGCGGCGAAGAGGCGGGCGACGCCACGCGGCTGGCCGCGCTCACCGCGCAGCTGCAACCCAAGCGCGACGTGAACGGCGACGAGAACAAGGCCCTGCTCAAGCGCAACACCGATGAGGCCGTGGCGCAGGGCGTGTTCGGCGTGCCGTGCTACGTGGTCGATGGGCGCCTGTTCTGGGGCTTCGACGGCCTGGCGATGCTGCGTGCCTACCTGCGGGGCGATGCGTGGTTCGACGGTCCGCAATGGACCGGCGCCGACCAGCGGCCCTCGTTGCTGCGCAAGAGCTGAGGCTTTTTTGCTGCTTCGCAGCAAGGACTGAGGACAAACCCGCGCAGGGTCCTTGTTTCTTACAAGCTGAAACGAGCAGCGCGGGTTTCACCCTAAACCGTAAGCGCCCGTTCAGTTTCGCGAAAGCCTCGGGTCAGTCGCGCCTCCAAGAATGCCCCACGGTCCCGAATGCCGGGAACCGATGGACGCATACATACACACCAGGAGACGACGATGGCAGCCACGCTAGATTCAAGGGGAGTGCCGCATCCGGCCCCCCGGCCCATGTCCGCGGAGGAGAAGAAGGTCATCTTCGCCTCCTCGCTCGGCACCGTGTTCGAGTGGTACGACTTCTATCTGTACGGTTCGCTCGCCGCGATCATCGCGAAGCAGTTCTTCAGCGGCCTGGATGCGGGCGCGGCCTTCATCTTCGCGCTGCTGGCGTTCGCCGCCGGCTTCCTGGTGCGTCCGTTCGGCGCCATCGTGTTCGGCCGCCTGGGCGACATGATCGGTCGCAAGTACACCTTCCTGGTGACGATCCTGATCATGGGCCTGTCGACCTTCATCGTCGGCCTGCTGCCCAGCTACGCGACCATCGGCGTCGCGGCGCCGGTGATCCTGATCGCGCTGCGCATGCTGCAGGGCCTGGCGCTCGGCGGCGAGTACGGCGGTGCCGCCACCTATGTGGCCGAGCACTCGCCGCACGGCAAGCGCGGTGCCTACACCTCGTGGATCCAGACCACGGCCACGCTCGGCCTGTTCCTGAGCCTGATCGTGATCCTGGGCGTGCGCACCTGGCTCGGTGAGCAGGCCTTCGGCGAGTGGGGCTGGCGCATTCCGTTCCTGGTCTCCATCCTGCTCCTGGCCATCTCGGTGTGGATCCGCCTGACGCTGTCGGAGTCGCCGGCCTTCCAGAAGATGAAGGCCGAGGGCAAGACCTCGAAGGCGCCGCTGGCCGAATCCTTCGGCCAGTGGAAGAACCTGAAGATCGTGATCCTGGCGCTGATCGGCCTCACGGCCGGCCAGGCCGTGGTCTGGTACTCGGGCCAGTTCTATGCGCTGTTCTTCCTGACGCAGCAGCTCAAGGTCGATGCGACCACCGCCAACCTGATGATCGCCGCCGCGCTGCTGCTCGGTACGCCCTTCTTCGTGGTGTTCGGCACGCTGTCCGACAAGATCGGCCGCAAGCCGATCATCATGGCCGGCTGCCTGCTGGCCGTGGTCACCTACTTCCCGGTCTTCAAGATGCTGACCGAAGCCGCCAACCCCGACCTGGCCCGCGCACAAGCCACGGCCGGCGTCACCGTGACGGCCGACCCGAAGACCTGCTCGTTCCAGGGCAACCCCGTGGCCCGCGAGATCGACTTCAAGAGCTCGTGCGACATCGCCAAGCGCTACCTCGTGCAGAACTCGGTGAGCTACGAGAACGTGGCCGGCGCGCCCGGCTCCGCGGCCGTCGTGAAGATCGGCGACAAGACCGTCGAGGCGCCCACCGGCGTGGTCGCGAACTCCAAGTTCGACGAGACCAGCGTCAAGGCCATCGCCGCCTTCAAGAAGGGCGTGGCCGAAGACCTGAAGGTCGCCGGCTACCCGTCCAAGGCCGACCCCGCCAAGATCAACAAGGTGCTGACGATCGTGCTGCTGTTCTGGCTGGTGCTGCTGGTGACCATGGTCTATGGCCCGATCGCCGCGATGCTGGTCGAGATGTTCCCCACGCGCATCCGCTACACCTCGATGAGCCTGCCGTACCACATCGGCAACGGCTGGTTCGGCGGCCTGCTGCCGACCACCGCCTTCGCCATCGTGGCCTCGACCGGCAACATGTACAACGGCCTGTGGTACCCGATCATCATCGCGGGCATCACGCTGGTGATCGGCACGCTGTTCATCCGCGAGACCAAGGACGTGGACATCTACGCCAACGACTGATCGGCGGCATCTGGAGGGGGCCGCGCGGCGGCTGCCCTCCGTTCAACAAAGAGGCTTCATGCCCCGCGGCATGAGGCCTTTTTCTTGAACCCTCTTCGTCCCCCTTTTCACCTTCTCAGGAGACAGTACCCATGTGGAAAATCGTTGTCGGCTTCGTCATCTTCGCCGCCATTGCCCTGTATGTGATTTCGATGGGCGGCGACAAGATCGACATGTCCGGCGAGAAGCACGGCGGCGACACGACGCACGCCCCCGCACCAGCGGCCACGCCGGCGCCTGGCGCGTCGGCACCGGCTGCCGCGGCTTCCGCCGCGAAGTAACGCAACGGGGCGCGCGTCAGCGCTTGAAGCGGCCTTCGCTGATGATCGCGAGGTCCGCGAAGTCGATGCCGCTGTGGTCCTGCGGCGAGTAGCTCACCTCGAGCCCACCGCCCAGGTCGTAGCCCTTGAGGCTTTCGAGCGCCGCCAGCACCTTGGCGCGCGTGGGCTTGGGGCCCGCGCGGCGCAATGCCTCCACCAGCACCTTGGCCGAGGCGAAGCCTTCGAGCGCAGCCGGTGACAGCTCGCCCTGGCCCTTGGCGCGGGCGAGCGTCAGCGCCTCCTTCACCATCGGCTGGCCCATCGAGCGTTCGCTGGGGAACACCTGCGTCACGATCACGCCGCGGCTGGCGTCGCCCAGCTGCTTGATGAAGCCCGACGAGGCGTTGTTCGACAGCGTGACCACCTGCGCCGCCGAGCCCGCGGCGCGCAGCGCCTTGATGCCGTCGACCACCGCCACGCCCGAGCCGATCCACACCACCGCCTGCGCATCGGCCTTCATGATGGCGGGCACGATGGTCTTGTAGTCGGGCTTCTCGCGGTCGGCCGGCACGGTCGCGATCGGCTGGGCCTTGCCCTTGGTGAAGCCGTTCATCGCGCCCTGCAGCGCGTCGGCGCCGAACGAGTCGGTCACGTGGACCACGGCGATGCGCGTCAGGCCGATGGTCAGCAGGTGCTGCACCGCCTTCTCGGCCTCGCGCTGGTAGGTGGCGCGCACGTTGAACACGTGCTTTTGCAGCGGCTTGTGCAGCACCATCGCGCCGGTCGAGGGGCCGATGAGCGCCACCTCGTTCTTGTCCAGGTAGGGGATGATGGCCTGCGAGTGCGGCGTGCCGCGGCTCATGAAGAGCGCGAGCACCTTCTTGTCCTCGATCAGCACGCGCGCGTTATCGCCCGCGCGCTTGACGTCGAAGGCGTCGTCCATGCGGATCACCTCGATCTTCTCGCCGTGGATGCCGCCCTGGGCATTGGCTGCGTCGATCACCAGTTGCGCGCCGCCGATGGTCTCGTTCACGCTCGCGGCCACCGAGCCGGTCATGCCCGCGGTCTGGCCGATCACGATCTGGGCCGAGGCGCCCATCGCGTACAGCGCCAGCAGGGCGGCCACGCCGAGCGCGTGCCGTGAACCTGCCACTTTCTTCTTCGTCATGAAAGCCTTTCGGAGCCTTCGGGAGACTCGCTGAACAATTGTGAAAACAAATGTCGCATTTGTTTCATAAAGTGTCTTTGGACGCATCCAGACAAACCCCTGCGCGGGCGCCGCCCATGCGCCGGCGTGGGCCGAAGCGTCACGAAGCACTCCCTAGAATGTTTGCCCCACCCCCCAAGGCACTCATGACACAGGGCTCCATCCGGATTCGCGGCGCGCGCCAGCACAACCTCCAGAACCTCGACCTCGACATCCGCACCGGCGAGATGACCGTGGTCACCGGGCCCAGCGGCTCGGGCAAGTCGAGCCTCGTGTTCGACACCCTCTACGCCGAAGGCCAGCGCCGCTACGTGGAGACCTTTTCCGCCTACGCGCGCCAGTTCCTGGACCGCATGGACAAGCCCGCCGTCGACAAGGTGGAGGGCGTGCCGCCCGCCATTGCCATCGACCAGACCAACCCGGTGCGCTCCTCGCGCTCCACGGTCGGCACGATGACCGAGCTGAACGACCACCTGAAGCTGCTCTACGCGCGCGCGGCCCAGTTGTTCGACCGCGAGACCGCGCTGCCGGTGCGCCACGACTCGCCCGACAGCATCTACGCGCAGATCGCCGAGCGGGCGGCGGCCGCGGGCGACCCGCGCATCGTCATCACCTTCCCGGTCGAGCTGCCGGCCGGCACCACGGCGGACGAAGTGACGCAGTGGCTGTCCGCCAGCGGCTTCACGCGCGTGCAGGCCGAGCGCGAGGTGGCCACGCCCACCGGCCCGCGCAAGGTGCTCGACGTGGTGGCCGACCGCTTCCGCATCTCGAGCGCGGAGCGCGCGCGCGTGGTCGAGGCCATCGAAGTGGCGCTCAAGCGCGGCAGCGGGCGCGTCACCGTGCACGCGACCGGCGCGGAAGAGAACGCACCCACCGACGTGTGGAAGTTCTCGACCGGGCTGCACTGCCCTGAAAGCGACATCCGCTACACCGACCCCATCCCGTCGATGTTCTCGTTCAACTCGGCGGTGGGCGCCTGCGACACCTGCCGCGGCTTCGGCCGCGTGATCGGCGTCGACCTGGGGCTCGTGATCCCGAACGACAAGCTCACGCTGCGCGCCGGCGCCATCAAGACCATCCAGACGCCCGCGTGGAAAGAGGCGCAGGACGACCTCATGCGCCACGCCGAGGCCGCCGGCATTCCGCGCGACACGCCGTGGAACAAGCTCACCGAGGAGCAGAAACACTGGGTGATCGAGGGCACGCCCAATTACAAGGACGGCAACTGGAACAAGCAGTGGTACGGCGTGCGCCGCTTCTTCGGCTACCTGGAGAGCAAGGCCTACAAGATGCACATCCGCGTGCTCTTGTCGAAGTACCGCAGCTACACGCCGTGCCCCGTGTGCAGCGGCGCGCGCCTGAAGCTCGACCCGCTGCTGTGGCGCATCGGCAGCAAGGACGACGCCGACGCCGTGCTGCCGCCTGAAAAGCGCTTCCTGCCCACCGGCGCGAAGTGGAGCCGCGCGCAGCTCGAGGCGCTGCCCGGCCTGTGCCTGCACGACCTGATGCTGCTGCCCATCGAGCGGCTGCGCAAGTTCTTCGACCGCGTGGAACACCACGGCAACGGCAGCCCCGCCAGCGAAGGCGAGGCGCAGGCGCTGAAGCTGCTGTTCGAGGAGATCACCACGCGCCTGCGCTACCTGCACGACGTGGGCATCGGCTACCTCACGCTCGACCGCCAGAGCCGCACGCTCAGCGGCGGCGAGGTGCAGCGCATCAACCTCACGACGGCGCTGGGCACCTCGCTGGTGAACACGCTGTTCGTGCTCGACGAGCCCAGCATCGGCCTGCATCCGCGCGACATGAACCGCATCACCGAGGCCATGCTGCGCCTGCGCGATGCGGGCAACACGCTGGTGGTGGTCGAGCACGACCCGGCCGTGATGCTCGCGGCCGACCGCGTGATCGACATGGGCCCCGGCCCCGGCGCGCGCGGCGGGCAGATCGTGTTCGACGGCGGCACCGACCAGCTGCGCGACGCCGACACGCTCACCGGCCAGTACCTGGGCGGGCGCAAGAAGATCGGCATGGGCTTCAAGCGGCTCGTGAGCGAGAACACGCACCGGCTCATTCTCGAAGGCGTGCGCGAGCACAACCTGAAGAACATCACGGTCGACTTTCCGCTCGCGCGCCTCGTGTGCGTGACCGGCGTGAGCGGCTCGGGCAAGTCCACGCTCATCCAGGACGTGCTGGCACCCGCGCTCATGCGCCACTTCGGCAAGGCCACCGAGACGCCGGGCGCGCACGACCGCATGCTCGGCGCCGACCACCTGGGCGACGTGGTGTTCGTCGACCAGTCGCCCATCGGCAAGACCGCGCGCTCCAACCCCGCGAGCTACGTGGGCGCGTGGGACGCCATCCGCGAAATCTTCGCCACCGCGGCGCTGTCGCGCCAGCGCGGCTACACGGCGAGCAAGTTCAGCTTCAACTCCGGCGACGGGCGTTGCCCGACCTGCGGCGGCTCGGGCTTCGAGCACGTCGAGATGCAGTTCCTGTCCGACGTGTACCTGCGCTGCCCCGATTGCGACGGCAAGCGCTACCGGCCCGAGATCCTCGAAGTGAAGATCGAGCGCAAGGGCCGCGGCTACAACGTGGCCGACATCCTGGAGCTCACCGTGGCCGAGGCCGCGGCGCTGTTCGACACCGACCGCGACGTGCTGCGCGTGCTGCAGCCCATCGTCGACGTGGGCCTGGACTACGTGAAGCTCGGCCAGCCCGTGCCCACGCTGTCGGGCGGCGAGGCGCAGCGCCTGAAGCTGGCGGGCTTCCTGGCCGAGGCCGCCAAGAGCGCGACCGCGAGCCGCCAGATGGTGGCGCGCAAGGGCACGCTGTTCCTGTTCGACGAGCCGACCACCGGCCTGCACTTCGACGACATCGCGCGGCTCATGCGCGCGCTGCGCAAGCTGCTCGACGCGGGCCATTCGCTCATCGTCATCGAGCACAACCTGGACGTGATCCGCGCCAGCGACTGGCTCATCGACCTTGGTCCCGAGGGCGGCGACGCCGGCGGCCAGGTGGTGGCCGAAGGCACGCCCGAGCAGCTGCGCGAGAACCGCGCCTCGCTCACTGGCGCGGCGCTGGCCGACTACGAACTCGCCGTTGGACCGGGCGCCTACAAGGTGGCCGAACGCGCGGCGCGGCGCTACATCGCCAACGCGAAGACGGCGCCCGGTGGCAACGCCATCGAGATCGTCAACGCGCGCGAGCACAACCTGAAGAACCTCAGCGTGGACATTCCGCGCGGCAAGTTCAGCGTGGTGACGGGCGTGAGCGGCTCGGGCAAGTCGACGCTGGCGTTCGACATTCTTTTCAACGAAGGCCAGCGCCGCTACCTCGAATCGCTCAACGCCTATGCGCGCAGCATCGTGCAGCCCGCGGGCCGGCCCGAGGTGGATGCGGTGTACGGCATTCCGCCCACGGTGGCCATCGAGCAGCGCCTGTCGCGCGGCGGCCGCAAGAGCACGGTGGGCACCACCACCGAGGTGTGGCACTTCCTGCGCCTCTTGTACGTGAAGCTGGGCATCCAGCACTGCGTGCACGACGGCGCGGCCGTGCAGCCGCAGACGCCCGACAGCATCGCCGCGCAGCTGATGCGCAACTTCAAGGGCCAGCACATCGGCCTGCTCGCGCCGCTGGTGAGCAACCGCAAGGGCGTGTACACCGAGCTGGCCGACTGGGCGCGCCCGCGCGGCTTCACGCACCTGCGCGTGGACGGCGACTTCCTGCCGACCACGGGCTTTCCGCGCATCGACCGCTTCAAGGAGCACAGCATCGAGCTGCCCGTGGCCAGCCTCGACGTGCTGCCTTCGCAGGAGAACGAGCTGCGCGCGGCGCTCACCAAGGCGCTCGAGCACGGCAAGGGCGTGGTCCATGTGCTGAGCGAACTCGACGGCCTGCGCGCCGCCATGATGGCGGGCGTGTCCGCCGTGGGCATCGGCCGCGTGCAGGTGTTCTCCACGCTGCGCGCCTGCCCGGTGTGCAGCACCAGTTATGCCGAGCTCGATCCGCGCCTGTTCAGCTACAACAGCAAGCACGGCTGGTGTCCCGACTGCGTGGGCACGGGCGTGAAGCTCAGCAAGGACCAGCGCAAGGTCTTCGACGATTCGATCCGCGACGACGACAGCAAGGGCCGCGAACAGACCTTCGCCGAACCCGAGGTGGAAGACCTCGCCGACGTGGCCTGCCCGACCTGCGAAGGCACGCGCCTGAACGCCACCGCGCGCGCCGTGGGCTTCGGCACCGCGGCCGACGGCTCGGGCGGCATCGGCATCACGCAGCTCGCGCGCATGAGCGTGACCGAGGTGCGCCAGTGGTTCGAAGGGCTGGTGCTCAACGGCCGCGAAGCCGAGATCGCGCGCGACCTCGTGCCCGAGATCAAGAGCCGCCTCGAATTCCTGGAAGAGGTGGGCCTGGGCTACCTCACGCTCGACCGTGGCGCGCCCACGCTCTCGGGCGGCGAGGCGCAGCGCATCCGCCTGGCGGCGCAGCTGGGCAGCAACCTGCAGGGCGTGTGCTACGTGCTCGACGAGCCGACCATCGGCCTGCACGCGCGCGACAACCAGATCTTGCTGAACGCGCTGCACAAGCTCGGCGAGAAGGGCAACACGCTGGTGGTGGTGGAGCACGACGAAGACACCATCCGCCGCGCCGACCACATCATCGACATCGGCCCGAGCGCCGGCAAACGCGGCGGCCGCCTCGTGGCCGAGGGCACGGTGGCCGACATCCAGAAGGCCGGCGATTCGCAGACCGGCCGCTACCTGCGCGATGCCATCAAGCACCCGCTGCAGGCGCGCCGCCTCATTCCCTCGCCCGATCCGAAGGCCGAGGACAGCGGCAACTGGCTCACCGTGCACGGCGCCGACCTGCACAACCTGCAGGACGTGACGGCCACGCTGCCGCTGCACCGCCTCGTGGTGGTCACGGGCGTGAGCGGCTCGGGCAAGTCGACGCTCGCGCGCGACGTGCTCCTGGCCAGCGTGCAGGGCATCGTGGTGCAGCGCATGACCAAGGCCGGCCGCGACGCCGATGCCGCGGGCAAGCGCCCGGCCTGGGTCGGCTGCCGCGGCGTCGACGGCTACGAGGTCATCGACCGCGTGCTCGAGGTCGACCAGACCCCCATCGGCAAGACACCGCGCAGCTGCCCCGCCACCTACATCGGTTTCTGGGACACCATCCGCAAGCTCTTCGCCGACACGCTCGAAGCCAAGGCGCGTGGCTACGGCCCGGCGCGCTTCAGCTTCAACACCGGCGAAGGCCGCTGCCCGGGCTGCGAAGGCGCGGGCGTGCGCACCATCGAGATGAGCTTCCTGCCCGACGTGAAGGTGCCCTGCGAGGTCTGCCACGGCGCGCGCTTCAACCCCGAGACGCTGGCCGTGAGCTGGCGCGGCAAGAGCATCGGCGACGTGCTGAAGATGGAGGTCGACGAGGCGGTGGAGTTCTTCGCCAGCATGCCCAACATCGCGCACCCGCTGCAACTGCTGAAGGACGTGGGCCTGGGCTACCTCACGCTGGGGCAGCCGTCGCCCACGCTGTCGGGCGGCGAGGCGCAGCGCATCAAGCTGGTGACCGAACTGAGCAAGGTGCGCGACGACATCACCCGCCGCGGCCAGAAGGCGCCGCACACGCTGTACGTGCTCGACGAGCCGACCGTGGGCCTGCACATGGCCGACGTCGAGAAGCTGATCCACGTGCTGCACCGGCTGGTGAACGGCGGCCACAGCGTGGTGGTGATCGAACACGACCTCGACCTGATCGCCGAAGCCGACTGGATTCTCGACCTCGGACCCGAGGGCGGCAACGCCGGCGGACGCATCGTGGCGGCGGCGCCGCCGGAGGAGGTGGTGCGATTGGGTACGCACACTGGCGTAGCTCTTAAGGCCGTGTTGGCACGTTGACGCGCACAGGCGCACAATGGCTTGAACCCTTGGCGCAGGCGCATCCTGAATCAGCCATGGTGGAGACCGTGTGAACGGATGAAGCGCCGTGCCGGGGGCTACGCAAGGAGCCGCGCCATGACCCGCTTCATCGATGTTCACAGCCTGGTTCGCCTGGTGGATGAGACCGGCGTCCCGGAATTCCTCGTCACGCTGGCCGACGCGCTGCGCGACGACTTCCTGCGATGGCGCGAGTTCGACAAGAAGGCGCGCGTGGCCAGCCATTCGCACCTGGGCGTGATCGAGCTCATGCCCGTGGCCGACGATGGCGCCTATGCCTTCAAGTACGTCAACGGCCACCCGCACAACACGCAGGTCGGCCTGCCCACGGTCATGGCCTTCGGCGTGCTGGCCGAGGTCGACACGGGCTACCCCGTGCTGCTGTCCGAACTCACGCTCACCACCGCGCTGCGCACGGCCGCCACCTCGGCCATGGCCGCCAAGGCGCTGGCGCGGCCCGATGCGCGCAGCCTGGCGCTCATCGGCAACGGCTCGCAGAGCGAGTTCCAGGCGCTGGCCTTCCATGCGCTGCTGGGCATCGAGCAGGTGCGCGTGTTCGACATCGACCCGCGCGCCACCGACAAGCTGGTGCGCCACCTCGCGGCCTGCACGCCGATGGAGATCGTGCGCGCCGGCTCCACCGCCGAGGCGGTGCGCGGCGCCGACATCGTGACCACCATCACCGCCTACCAGGGCCACGCGACCGTGCTCACGCCCGACATGATCGAGCCCGGCATGCACATCAACGCCGTGGGCGGCGATTCACCCGGCAAGACCGAGCTGCACCCCGATGTGCTGCGCGGCGCGCGCGTGTTCGTCGAGTACGAACCGCAGACCCGCATCGAGGGCGAGATCCAGCAGCTGGCGCCCGACTTCCCGGTGCACGAGCTGTGGCGCGTGCTGCTGGGCGAAGTGCCCGGCCGCGAGCGGCCGGAGCAGGTGACGGTGTTCGACTCGGTCGGCTTCGCGCTGGAGGACTACACGGCGCTGCGCTGCATCCAGCAGCTGGCGCTGGAGCGCGGCGTGGGCCGGCAGATCGCGCTGGTGCCCGAGCTCGACGACCCGAAGGACCTGTTCGGCCTCACCGCCTCGGGGCGGCGCCGGGCGGTGCTGCGGCGTGCGGCATGATGGCAGGCCCTGTCGTCACGCCCTTCGCCGCTTCATGCTCACCATCTACAACGACCAGCACGCCCTGCACCAAGGCCAAGTCGAAATGTTCCGGGGCGAGCTGGTGCCCTGCTTCGAGGTGCCCGCCCGCGTCGACCATGTGTGGCACGAACTCGAGCGGCGCGGCCTCGGTCCGCTGCAGGCGCCCGACGCGTTCGACGACGCGCTGCTGGCGAAGGTGCATGCGCCGCGCTACCTCGACTTCATCGCCCATGCCTGGGACGAGTGGGTGGCGCTCGATGCCGCCAATGCCACGCGCGACGCGCTGCCCTCGTACTGGCCCACGCGCGGCATGCGCACCGATGTGTTGCCAAAGAGCTTTCCCGCGCGCCTGGGGCTCTTTGCGTTCGACGCCGGCACGCCGCTGACGGCGGGCAGCTGGGCCGCTGCGCGCCATGGCGCGGCCTGTGCGTGGACGGCGGCGCGGCGCGTCGTCGGCGGCCAGCGCAGCGCCTTCGCGCTCACGCGCCCGCCCGGCCACCATGCGGGCGCCGACTTCTTCGGCGGCTACTGCTTCGTCAACAACGCTGCCGTCGCCGCGCAGGCGCTGCGCGATGCGGGCGTCGAGCGCGTGGCCGTGCTCGATGTCGACTATCACCACGGCAACGGCACGCAGGCCATCTTCTACGAACGCAGCGACGTGCACTTCGCCAGCCTGCACGGCGACCCGCTGACCGACTACCCGTACTACCTGGGCCACGCCGACGAGCGCGGCGCAGGCGTGGGCGAGGGCTTCAACCACAACCTGCCGCTGCCGCGCGGCACCGACTTCACGGCCTGGCGCACGGCGCTCAAGACGGCGCTCGACGGCATCGCGAAGGTCAAGGCCGGCGCGCTCGTGGTCTCGCTGGGCGTCGACACCTTCGAGGGCGATCCGATCTCAGGCTTCAAGCTGAAGAGCGACGACTACCTGCGCATGGGCGAAGACCTCGCGCGCGCCGGCCTGCCGACGGTGTTCGTGTTCGAGGGCGGCTATGCGGTGGCCGAGGTGGGTGTGAACGCGGTCAACGTTCTCGAAGGCTTCGCGCAAGCCGCGGGCTGAAGGCGGAGTTGCTTCGGCGACAGCAGTCGGGTGAGCCCCGATTGCTGCACCGGGCGGGGCAGGGCCCAATGCGCGGCTCGATCCACGCTTCAGGAGCCTTCCGTCATGTTTCGCCGTTCCCTTCTCCGTGCCGCCACGCTGGCCGCCTGCGGCCTCGCCGCGCCGCTGGCGGTGCTTGCACAGGCCTTTCCCGCGAAGCCCATCAAGCTCGTGATCGCCTTTCCCGCGGGCGGCCCGACCGACATCACCATGCGCCAGCTGGCCGACAACGCCAGCAAGATCCTGGGCCAGCCCGTGATCATCGACAACAAGCCCGGCGCCGGCGGTACGCTGCCCGCGCAGGCGCTGCAGACCGCGCAGCCCGACGGCTACACCGTCGCGCAGATTCCGCTGGGTGTGTTCCGCCTGGGCTACACCACCAAGATCAACTGGGACCCGCTCAAGGACATCAGCTACGTGCTGAACGTCACCGGCTATGCCTTCGGCATCGTCGTGCCGGCCGACAGCCCCTTCAAGACCTGGGCCGACTTTGTCGCCTACGCCAAGGCCAACCCCGGCAAGCTCACCTACGGCTCGACCGGCAACCTGACCAGCCCGCACCTCACGACCGAGATCGTGGCGCAGAAGGCCGGCATCCAGCTGCAGCACGTGCCCTACAAGGGCAGCGCCGACCTGATGCTGGCCGTGGTCAGCGGCCAGCTCATGGCGGCAGCCGACAGCACCGGCTTCGCGCCGCAGGTCGAGGCCGGCAAGCTGCGCGTGCTCAACACCTGGGGCGAGAAGCGCCTGGCCAAGTTCCCCGACGCGCCCACGCTGAAGGAGCTGGGCTACGACGTGGTGCAGAACTCGCCCTTCGGCATCGGCGCGCCCAAGGGCACCCCGCCCGAGGTCGTGAAGAAGCTGCACGACGCCTTCAAGCAGGCGATGGAAGAACCCAGCTATGTGGCCTCGCTCGGCCGCTACGACATGCTGCCCAACTACATGAGCTCGGCCACGTACACCAAGTTCGCGCAGGACACGGTGGTGCGCGAGAAGGTGATCATCGACAAGCTGGGGTTGGCGAAGGAGAAGTAAGCGCCCGCCGGAAAAGGGGAGGCGTGCGCGGCGCCTACCCCGATCCGTGACCGTTGTCCTGAACTCACCCCCTATATCCCTCCGTAATCTAGGCGTTAACCCTATGTAATCCCTTTGTCTTCCAGCGCAGGAAAACTCGGACCCAGTCTCGCGGCAACAAGGCCCGGACGTCCCAAAGTCGCGCCCGGTCTCGGCGCAGCGGCATCCCCCTCCTGGAGTGACACCAATGAAAAAATCCCTGCTTGTTCTGGCTGCCATCGCAGCCTGCGGCGCCGCGTCGGCGCAATCGACCGTGACCCTGTTCGGCGTGGTCGATGCCGCCTACCGCAACGTAGCGAACAAGAGCGTTTCGACCACCCCCTTCGGCCCCGCCTACAGCGTGAAGGCCAGCCGCACCGAGCTGGCGAACTCGGGCCTGAGCTCGAGCCGCCTCGGCTTTCGCGGCGTGGAAGACCTGGGCGGCGGCCTGTCGGCCAGCTTCTGGCTCGAAGCCCCGATCACCAATGACGACGGCGCCACCGGCGTGTCGAACTTCACCCGCCGTTCGACCGTGAGCCTGGCAGGCAGCTTCGGCGAACTGCGCCTGGGCCGCGACAAGACCGCGACGGTGATGAACGAAGAACAGTTCGACCCGTTCGGCGACACCGGCATCGGCGGCTCGCTGATCATCGACGCCAACGAAGCCAGCGTGCCGGGCAGCGGCTACGGCAGCAACGGCACCTACAAGCGCGCCAGCAACATGGTGCAGTACTTCCTGCCGCGCCTGGGCGGCTTCTACGGCAACGTGGCCTACGGCCTGGCCGAGCAGACGCGCCTGTCGCCCGACACCGCCGCCAGCACCAACACCGGCCGCCACATCGGCGGTCGCCTGGGCTACACGACGGGTCCGTTCGACATCGCCGCCAGCTACGCGCAGAACGACACCAGCTTCACGACCGGCAGCGGCGCCGCCGCCGTGGCACGCCCGGGCAAGGTCAAGACCTTCAACCTCGGCGCGACCTACGACTTCGGCGTGGCCAAGCTGTTCGGCGAGATCTCGCGTTCGAAGGACGAGCGCAACGCGCTGAACATCTTCACGCCCGGCCAGGACGTGGACCTCACCGGCTACCTGCTGGGCGTGACCGTGCCGATCGGCCCGGGCGTGATCCGCGCGTCGTATTCGCAGGTCAAGTACGACTTCAACCGCGTGCCGGTCTTCGGCGTGAACAACGCCGACCCGAAGGCCAACAAGCTCGCGCTGGGCTACGTGCACAACCTGTCCAAGCGCACCGCGCTGTACGGCACGGTCGCGCGCGTCAGCAACAAGAACGGCGCGGGGCTCACGGTGGGTGCAGGCCCGTCGTACGCCACCACGTTCAACCGCACCGCGCTGCAGGCCAAGAGCTCGATGGGCTACGAGTTCGGCATCCGCCACACGTTCTGATGTCCTGAAGGGTCGCGCATCGCGCGACCCTCACCACTGCAAGTTTCTCCAAGGGTCGTTCAACCGGTCCATTCGGCCCGCCCTGCGCGGGCCTTTTTTTCGTGCGCGGCCGGCGGCGACGTCCTGGAGGACGCGGCTCAGCGCGCCGACAGCACCGCGTGCGCGGCCTGCGCAAACCCCGCGCCGCGCTCGCCCTGCGTCACGTAGCGCGGCAGGTGCTCCAACTGCGGCACGAAGCGCGCGACGTTCGCCACGCCGATGCTGTGCGCGAAGCTGCGGAACATCAGCTGGTCGTTGGTGGAGTCGCCCACGTAGGCCCAGCGGTCCATCTCGTCGTCGAGCGTGCGGCCCCACAGCTCGCGCACGATCCAGCGCGCGCCTTCGAGCTTGTCGTTGTCGCCGTACCAGCCGTTGATGTGGATGCTGCTCACGGTGGCGTGCATGCCTTCGCCGCGCATCAGCGCGACGACGCGCGCGATGGTGTCGTCGCTCAGCGTCACGAACTCGCTGTGGTCGATGGCGATGTCGGTCTCGCGCCCCGGCGAGTCGGTGGCGCGGCCGGCGCCCGGAATCTCGCGCTCGATGCGCGCCAGCACGGCTTGCATGCGCGCGAAGTTGGTGGCGCGCGTGGCGGCGTCCTGCTGGTAGCGCTTCTCGACACCGCCGCCCGTCGCTGGGCGCAGCGCCACCGCGCCGTTCTCGGCCACGATGGCATCGACCGGCCAGCTGTTCACGAAAGGCAGGCTCCAGCCCACGGGCCGGCCGGTGATGGCAACCACCGCCAGGCCGGCGGCCTTCAGGTCGGCCAGCGCCTTCAGCGCGTCGGGCGTGATCGCGCCGTCGGTGGTGAGCGTGTCGTCGATGTCGGTGAACACGCCGACCAGCGCCGCGCGCGCGTCGGCGGGCCAGCGCGTGAGCGGCAACAGGTGGTGGGGCGAGGCGGGCAGGGGAGGCGAAGACATGGACAGGATTCTCGAAGAGGCCCGTGATCGTACCGGCGCTTTCGTGTAGCATCCCGCCCCCGCCGCGCTTTCGGGCCGGCGCGGCACCTTCCACCATGCCTCACATCCTCGTCGACAACCTGCGCAAGACCTACCGGGTGTCCGAGCGCGACCCCGGCCTGCGCGGTGCGTTGCGCGGCCTGCTGCAGCGCCGCCACCGCACGGTGGAGGCGCTGTCGGGCGTGTCGTTCGCGCTGGAGCGCGGCGAGCTGCTGGGCTTCATCGGGCCGAACGGCGCGGGCAAGTCGACCACCATCAAGATCCTCTCGGGCATCCTGCGGCCCGACGGCGGGCGCGTGGAAGTCGATGGGCGCGACCCCTTTGCCGACCGCGAACGGCACGTGGCGCGCATCGGCGTGGTCTTCGGCCAGCGCACGCAGCTGTGGTGGGACCTGCCCGTGGGCGACGGCTTCGACCTGCTGCGCGACATCTACCGCGTCGACCCGCAGCGCTACCGCCGCACACGCGACGAGCTGGTCGCGCTGCTGCACCTGGAGCGCGTGCTCGACCAGCCGGTGCGCCAGCTCTCGCTGGGCCAGCGCATGCGCGCCGAGATTGCGGCGGCGCTGCTGCACGAGCCCGACATCCTGTTCCTCGACGAGCCGACCATCGGCCTCGACGCGCCCTCCAAGCTCGCCGTGCGCGACTTCGTGCGCCGCGCCAACCGCGAGCGCGGCACCACCGTGCTGCTGACCACGCACGACATGCACGACATCGAGGCCCTGGCCCAGCGCGTGATCGTCATCGGCCACGGCCGCGTGCTGGCCGACAGCCCGGTCGAGGCGCTGCGCGCGCAGGTGATGGCCGAGCGCCGGCTGGTGGTCGACTTCGCGCAAGATGCCACGCCGCCCGCGCACGTCGACGGCGCCACCGTGCATTCGCGCGACGGCCAGACGCTGGTGCTCGACTTCGACCCCAAGCAGACCCCCGCGCCCGCGCTCATCGCGCGCATCGCCGGCGCGCACGCCGTGGAAGACATCCGCCTCGAAGGCCTCGCGATCGAAGCCGTGATCGCGCGCTTCTACGCCATGCACGGAGCGGCCGAGGCGTGAGGCCGGCCATGGGCCCGCGCGACCTCGCCCGGCCGTATGTCGCGGCGTTCGTCTCGCGCTTCCTGCAGATGCTGCAGTACCGCACCGCGGCGCTCGCGGGCTTTGCCACGCAGTGCTGGTGGGGCGGCATCAAGGTGATGGTGTTCGCCGCGTTCTACAGCGGCAGCGCCATCGCGGGCGCGGCCTCGTCGATGTCGCTGGCCCAGGCCATCACCTACACCTGGCTCGCGCAGGGCCTGCTGGTGCTGATGCCCTGGCTCGGTGACCCCGAAGTGGCGCAGGCCGCGCGCACCGGCGCCGTCGCCTACGACCGGCTGCGCCCGGTGGACGCCTACGCGCTGTGGTTCGCGCGCACCGCAGGCTGGATCGCGGCGCGCCTGCTGCCGCGCGTGGCGCTGATGGCGGCCTTCGCGGCGGTCGCATTGCCGCTGGTGGGGCTGGGCGACTGGGCCTGGCAACTGCCTGCGAGCGCGATGGCTGGCGCGGCGTTCCTGCTGTCGGTGGTGCTGGGCCTCTTGCTCTCGACCGCGATGGTGATGCTGCTCAACGTGGCGACCACGGCGGCGCTCAACGAGCGCGGCATCCAGGCGGTGGCGACGCCCGTGGTCATCGTGTTCTCGGGCAACCTGCTGCCGCTGGCGCTGCTGCCCGACGCCTGGCAGACCGCGCTGCTGGTGCAGCCGCTGGCGGGGCTGTTCGATATTCCGGCGCGGCTGTACTTCGGGCAGCTGAGCGGCGCGCATGCGCTGGGCGCGCTGGGGCTGCAGTGCTTCTGGATCGTCGCGCTGGTCGCGTTCGGGCGGGTGGCGATGGGGCGCACGATGCGCAGTCTGCAGGTGCAAGGTGGCTAGGGTGACGGACGCGCGCAGGGAGCCACTCCCGTCCTCGGAGGCAGCGCCGTCGTATGGTGGCGGGTGCGACAACCCCGCCCCTGCCATGCGCCCCGTCATTCCCGTTGAAGCCGATGCGCCGACGCCCCCCGCCGTGCGGACCGTCACCTGCGCGATCGACCAGATCGCCGTGGCCGATCTGCCGCGCAGCGCGAGTTCCCCGCTCTTCGAACGCCTTCGCCGCTCCGTGCGCGGGGTGACCCTTCGCACGCCGCCTTCGAACGAGGCCGCGCGCTGGCACACGCACACGATCGGCGGCGTCGCGCGGCGCCTTGCGCTGCCCCTCACGTTCACGCCGTACGCGTCCGTGAAGCCTTGTTCGGCACGTTGCGGCTTCTGCTCGGAAAACCTGCGCAAGACCGACGGCGGAACCTCGGCGTCCCGGCTGCGTCCGACGCCGGACTACTTCGACGGCCTGTCCCGCGCGCTGCGCGCCTTGCGCGGCGTGCCGCTGTCGTGGTCGCTCTCGGGCCTGGAAACGAGCGACGACGCCGACTGGATGCTTCGGCTGCTGCACACGCTGGCCGCGGGCGAAAGCGAAGGCCCGGTGGTCGAGGACCGTGTGCTCTACACCAACGGCGCAGGCTTTGCCGGGCCGCAGGGCGAGGTGCTGCGGCGCGCGCTGCAACGCTTCGGAATGAGCTGGCTGGAGCTGTCCCGCCACCACCACGATGGCGCGATCAACCAGGCCATCATGCGGTTCCGGCCCGAGGTGGCCATCGGCGACCCCGCCGTGTTCGAACGCACCGCGCGCCAGCTCGCCGATGCGGTGGCGCTGCGGCTCGTGTGCATCCTCCAGCGCGGCGGCGTCGCGCAGCCGACCGACGTGGCCGCGTACCTCGCGTGGGCACGGCAGTGCGGTGCCGGGACCGTCGTCTTCCGGGAGTTCTCGCGGCTCGACGACGGCTATCGCGACAACGCCACCGCGCGCTATCTGCGCACGCAGCGGGTCTCGATGGACGCGCTGCTGACGGCCTGCCTCGACGCTCCCGACATCTCGCGCGGGTGGACCCTCGAAAGCCTCACCGAGGGCTACTACTTCTGGAACCTGCGTCTGCGCACCGACAACGGCCTGACGGTCGTCTTCGAAAGCGCCGACTACGGTGCCATGCACGCGCGCCACGCGACCGGCGATGTCTACAAGCTCGTCTACTTTGCCGACGGACAGCTCTGCGCCGGCTGGGAGCCGGGGCACGACGTGCTGCTCGACACGCGCACCGCGAAGGCCTGCCCATGAGCAGTCACAGCTGGCTGATGCTCGACCATGAATCGCCGCGCTACCGGCTGCCGGACGACCTGCGCGCGCGCGACCCGATGGGCGGGCGCGATTGCGGATGGCTCGAGCAGATGCTGCCCTTCGTGCGCCGGTTCTCGCAACCGGGCGACACGGTGTTCGATCCGTTCGCCGGCTTCGGCACGACGCTGCTCGCGGCACGCCTCGAGCAGCGCCAGGCCTTGGGCTGCGAAGTCGATGCAGGCCGCATCGACCTCATCCGCGAGCGGCTGGCGCGCCACGGCCTCGCCCACGGCACGACGCTCCTGCACGCCTCGTGCGATGCGCTCGAAGACGCCGCGCTCCCGCCCTTCGACCTGTGCCTGACGAACGTGCCCTACTTCGGTTGCCGCTGGACCGGTGCGCAGGCAACCTCCCAGCTTTACGACAGCCCGAGCTACGCGCAGCACCTCGATGGCCTGCGCAACGTCTTCCACCGCGTCCGCGCCGGATTGCGCGAGGGCGGTGCCTGCATCGCGATGGTGGAGAACCTCCGGATCGGCGATCGCGTGCTGCCGCTGGCCTTCGATTTCGCGCGCATCCTGGGTTCGCTCTTCACGATGGAGGAGGAGCGCGTGCTGGTCTATCCGCACGACGCGGAAGACAGCGACACCGATGCCCGCACCGACCGGCGCCACGAACACGCGCTGGTTTTTCGCAAGCAGCGCGAGCGCATCGACCTGCCGGCCACGGCCGCGCTGCTCGATGCCATGCGCGCCGCAGGACACGTCTTCACGCTGTTCGGCAGCTTCGCGCGCTGGCAGCAGGACCCACAGGGCCCGCCGCCCGCAGACGCCGATATCCGCGTCGACGCCGACCCGCAGCGCCTGGACGCCCTGCTGCGATGGCTGCAAGGGCAGGGCTTCTCGGTGACGAGCTGGGGCGACCCGGTCACCGCGCCCCTTCACCTCGACAGCTACCGCGACCGCTTCTACTTCCGAGCCGACCGCATCGATGCCCGCGGCGCATTGATCCGGCTCGACATCTGCTACGAGCAATGAGTGGCATGACGCAATCCGCACAACGGTGGATCGACCCGCACCACGACCGCGCTCGGTGTGCGCAGGACAGCGGGTGCTTCCCGCAGCGAAATCAAGGAGGAGGGCGAAGCCCGGGGGACATTCGCGGAGGGAAGTACCCGGTGGCCTGTGCACGTGCCCTGAACAGCGGCGAGGGCCATTGAAGATGGGCGCACTTCCCCTGTTCTTCCGTCTCATGGCCGCTTCCATCAGCGGCCAGGCCAGGTACCCCGCGTCCGCGTTGCTGCTGACCCTCGGCCAGTTCCTGGGCACAGGCATCGAGGTCGTCGCCGTTTGGGCGCTGTTCCATCGCTTCGGCGAGGTGCAGGGCTGGGGCATCGGCGAGGTCGCGCTGTTCTATGGCCTCGTGAACTGCATGTTCGCCCTTGCCGATGCGCTGGGCCGTGGCTTCGACGTGCTGGGCACCGAGTTCCTGCGCACCGGCACCTTCGACCGATTGCTGCTGCGTCCGCGCCCGCTCGCACTGCAGCTCATGGGCCACGACGTGCGCATCAGCCGCCTCGGCCGGCTGCTGCAGGGCCTGCTCGTGCTGGCCTTCGCGACCGTGCAGGCCGACATTGCATGGACCCCCAGCGCCGTGGCAATCGCCATGTTCGCCCTGGCCGGTGGCATCGCGCTGTTCCTCGGCATCCTCGTGCTGCAGGGCACGCTGTCGTTCTGGACCGTCGAAAGCCTGGAGATCGCCAACGTGCTCACCTACGGCGGCGTGCAGGCGGCGCAGTACCCGCTGGCGCTGTATGCGCAGTGGTTCCGCCGCGTGCTGACCTTCATCGTGCCGCTGGCCTGCGTGGCGTACTACCCGGTGCTGGCGATCCTGGGCAAGCCCGACCCGCTGGGCGCGCCGGCCTGGGTGGGGTGGGTGTCGCCGCTCGCGGGCTTCGTGTTCCTCGCGGCGGCGTTCGGTGCGTGGCGCCTCGGGCTGCGCCACTACGCCTCGTCGGGCAGTTGATCAGCCGGCGCTCTGCAGCGCCAGGCCCGCGTGCTCGCGCAGCGGATGGAAGTGGATCTTCGGAAAACGTTCCTGCGCCAGCCGCACGTCGTACGGCGAGGTGCACAGGAAGGCCAGCGTGTCGGCCGCGTCCTTGGCCATGCGCACCGGGTAGGCGTGGACGAACTCGCGCAGCTCGGCCGGGGTGTCGGCCGTGATCCAGCGCGCGCCCGTGTACTGGCAGCCTTCGAGGCGCACGTCGGCGTCGTACTCGGCCTTCAGGCGGTGCTGCACCACTTCGAACTGCAGCTGGCCGACGGCGCCCAGCAGCATCGGGCCGCCGACCTCGGGGCGGAACACCTGGATCGCGCCTTCCTCGCCGAGCTGGGCCAGGCCCTGCTGCAGCTGCTTGGTGCGCAGCGGGTTCTTCAAAATCACGGTCATGAACAGCTCGGGCGCGAAGAAGGGCAGTCCGGTGAACTGCAGGTTCGCGCCGTCGGTGATGGTGTCGCCCAGTTGCACGCCGCCGTGCGTGGTGAAGCCCACGATGTCGCCGGCATAGGCCTCTTCCACCGCCTCGCGGCGCTGGCTCATGAAGGTCACGACGCTGGTGGGGCGCAGCTCCTTCGCGGTGCGCTGCACCTTCAGCTTCATGCCCGGCGTGTACTTGCCCGAGGCCATGCGCACGAAGGCGATGCGGTCGCGGTGGTTGGCGTCCATGTTGGCCTGCACCTTGAAGACCACGCCCGCGAAGTCCTTGTCCTCGGGCTGGATCTCTTTCACCACCGGCTGGCGGTTGACCAGCGTGGTGCTGGTGCGCGACTGCGGCGAGGGCGCCAGGTCGACCAGCGCGTCGAGCACTTCCATCACGCCGAAGTTGTTCACGCCCGAGCCGAAGAACACCGGCGTCTGCTTGCCGGCCAGGAAGGCCTCGCGGTCCCAGGTGGGGGAGGCGCCGGTGGCCAGTTCCATGCTTTCCATGGCGTGCTCGAAGTCGGCGCCGAAGCGCTTGACGAGCGTGTCGCGCTCGCTCAGCGGGATGGTCTCGAAGTCGTGCGGCAGCCGCTCGCTGCCCGACTCGAACACCGTCATCGCCTGCGTGCGCAGGTTCATGATGCCGCGGAAGCTCTTGCCCTGGCCCACGGGCCAGGTCATGGGCACGCAGGGCATGCCGAGTTCGCGCTCCACCTCGTCCAGGATGTCCAGCGGCTCGCGCACTTCCCGGTCCATCTTGTTGACGAAGGTGATGATGGGCGTGTCGCGCTGGCGGCAGACCTCGATCAGCCGGCGCGTCTGCGCTTCCACGCCGTTGGCGGCGTCGATCACCATCAGCGCCGAGTCGACGGCGGTGAGCACGCGGTAGGTGTCTTCCGAGAAGTCCTTGTGGCCGGGCGTGTCGAGCAGGTTGATCACGTGCTCGCGGTACACCATCTGCATCACCGACGAGGCCACCGAGATGCCGCGCTGCTTCTCGATTTCCATCCAGTCGGAGGTGGCGTGGCGCGAGGCCTTGCGGGCCTTCACCGAGCCGGCGATCTGGATCGCGCCCGAGAACAGCAGCAATTTTTCGGTCAGCGTGGTCTTGCCGGCGTCAGGGTGGGAAATGATCGCGAAGGTGCGACGGCGGCGGGTTTCGGCGAGAAAAGACAAGGTGGGCAATCTGCAGGGGAATCCCCCGATTTTAGGAGGCCGCCCCGCCAACCCTGGGCTGTAGGCCTAAAACGCCTCCGTCACCCCGTACGCCCGCATCTGCGCCTCGACCTGCGCCGCGTCCTGGCTCAGCACCACGAGGTCGTGCGCCTTGCCCTCGCGGTCCTTCACGTGGCGGGTCAGCAGGGCCTCGGGCCGGAAGCCCAGGGCCTGGAAGACGGCGATGGCGCCGCGCTGGTCGACGGTCATCTGGGCGACGATCTTTTCCTGCCCGTGGGCGAAGGCCAGCGCGCAGCCCTCCTGCGCCAGCTGCTGGCCCAGGCCGCCGCCGCGCAGCGCGGGCGACACCAGCACGCGCAGTTCGGCCACGTGGCCCGACCACGAATGCGGGTCGCGGATGACGGCGGCGCAGCCCAGCACGGCGCCGTCGCGCACGGCGAGCACGCTGTCGATGTCGCCGCGCTCGATGGCGCGGACCCAGGCGGCCATCACCTTGGGCTCGGTGATGTCGCGCGGCAGAAAGAGCAGGTCGTGCGCCGGCAGCGCCTGCGCGAAGGCCAGCACGGCGGGGGCGTCGGCGCCGGTCATCAGGCGCAGGGCGATGTCGCCGTCCGCGTGGGAAACGGTGCGCGGGTAGGTGCGGGAAGAAGATGCGGTCATGAGCGTAGGGGGATGGTTGTGTTCGTCAGGTGGAGCGCACGCCCAGCCACTCGTCGAGCTTGGGCCACAGCCGCCGCACGGCGTTGGTGCCGGCCGCCAGGCTCACGTGGCCGCCCTTGAGCACCACCTCTTCCTTGTCGGTGGAGCCGATGCCGGCGATCAGCGGCTGGCCCGCCTCGTAGGGCACGATGTGGTCGTGCTGCGCCAGCGCGTGCAGCACCGGCACGGTGATGTTCTTCAGCAGCACGGGGCGCCCGCCGAGCACCAGCTCGCCCTTGTGCAGCTTGTTGTCCCACATGAGTTCCTTCACGGTCTGGCGGAAGTACTCGCCGGCCAGCGGCAGCATCTCGGCGCCCCAGCGGTCGAACATGCGGTACGACTTGACGAACTCGTCGTTGGCCATGTTGTCCCACAGCTGCACCAGCCCGGCGCCGCGCCCGGCGGGGCGCAGCATGTCGAAGGAGGCGAACAGCATCTCGGGCGGCACGTTGCCCACGGTGTCGATGAGGCGGTCGACGTCGAAGTAGCGCCGGTCGGACCACGCATGAAAGAGCTTCATGCGGCTGAAGTCGATCGGCGTGGTGAAGAGCGCCAGGTTCTTCATCGGCCCGCCGGGGTGCAGCGCCGCATACAGCGTGGAGAGCACGCCGCCCATGCAGTAGCCGGCGATGGTCACGTCGTCCTCGCCCGAGTCTTCCTGCACGCGGCGGATCGAATCGGGAATGAAGTCGAGCACGTAGTCCTCGATGCGCAGGCGCTTCTCGTCGGGGCGCGGCGCGTTCCAGTCCATCACGTAGACGTCGTAGCCCTTGAGCAGCAGGTACTCGACCATGCTCTGGCCCGGCGCGAGGTCGAAGATGTAGGCGCGGTTGGTGGTGGCCATCACCATGAGCACCGGCACGCGGTAGATCTCGTCGACCATCGGGCGGTAGTGGTACAGGCTCAGCGTGCCGCGCCGGTGGATCTCGTCCTTGGGCGTGAGGCCGACGGCGGGCGCGGTCGAGGTCAGGAAGTCCAGCCCCTTGATGTTGCGCTGGATCGTGCGCTCGATCTCGCCTCGGATGTCGGGCAGCTGGAAGGTGTCGGGCGGCGCGCTCATGGGCGGCGCTTTCCGGCGGGGCGTTTCTTGGGGGCGGCGGTCTTGGCGGCCGGTGCGGGCGCGGCCGCCGCTGCGGGCGGCTGCTTGGTGCGACGTGGCCGGGGCGGCGCAGTGGCCGCATCGGCGGTCCGCGCGGCGGGTCCGGCCCCGCCTTCCAGCGCGCGGCGGATGCCCGCCAGGTGGTCGTCGATGCGGTGCAGCTGCTCGCCCAGCGCCTGCAGGTCGGCGCGCGTGGGCAGGTTCAGCAGCGTGAGGTAGCGCGCCATCAGGTCGCCCACCGCCTTCTGCGCGGTAAGCGAGGCGTTCATGCCGCCGTGCATGCCCTGGCGGAACGGGTCCGAGGCCATGGCTTCGTTGGCGAATTCGTTGGTGCTTTTTTCCCACTGGGCCGTGAGCTCGCGCCACAGGGCCATGGGATCGAGGGACGGAAACTGGTTCATGAAAAACACCTCCGCCTGGGTTCGTTGTCGTGTCTGTTTTTTCTTCAGTGATCGTCGCGCCGCGCCGCCCGTGCGGTGTGCGCGGCGATGGCCTCGATGATCTGCGGCCACATTGCGATCGGCAGCGCATGGCCCATGCGCGGAATGCGCAGCAGCGTCGCGCCGGGAATGGCCTCGGCCACGTCGATGCCGCAGGCTACGGGCACCAGCGGATCGACATCGCCGTGGATCACCAGCGTAGGCACCTGCACCGCGCGCAGCGCCGGCTTGCGGTTGCCCGACGCGAACACGGCCGCCAGCTGCCGCGCCACGCCGCCCGGGTTGAGGCCGCGCAGGAAGGCCAGTTGCGCGCGCCCGGCGTCGCGCGCCTCGTCGAGCGGAAAGGCGTCGGGGCCGCGCAGCACGCGCCACAGCTTGGCGTGGTGCGGCAGGTAGGCCTCGAAGCTCGTCGGCGCGGGCGCGAACAGCACCGCCAGCGCCTCGGGCGTGGGCGGCGGCAGGGCCGGGTCGCCGGTGCTCGACATGATGCTGGTGAGCGAGCGCATCCGCCCCGGGTGATGGATGGCCATCTCCTGCCCGATGGCGCCGCCCATCGACGCGCCCACGACGTGGGCGCGCGCGATGCCCAGCGCGTCGAGCAGGCCGGCGCAGTCGTCAGCCATGTCGCGCAGCGTGTAGGGCACCTGCAGCGGGCGCCCGGCCATGGCCTGCAGCATCAGCGCCTGAATGTCGGGCACGCCGGCGTGCGGCAGGTGGGTGGAGTGGCCGATGTCGCGGTTGTCGAAGCGGATCACGTGGTGGCCGCCGGCCTGCGCCAGGGCGGCGCAGAACGCGTCGTCCCAGGCGACCATCTGGGCGCCGAGGCCCATGACCAGCAACAGCGGCGGCGCCTCGGGGTCGCCGAAGCTGTCCCAGGCCAGTTCGATGCCGTTGGCGCGGGTGCGCCTTTCGGTGCGGGGCGCGACGGCGGTCATGCGGGCCTTTCTTTGCTTCTTGTTACTTGCGCTGCAGCAGCTTCGTGACCTCGTCCACGTTGGCCTGGATGCGCTGGCGCACCACGTCGAAGGCGTCGGCCTGCGACTTGGCGGCCAGGGTGGCCAGCTCCTTGATGTCGTCGACGGCGCGCTGGAACGACTGGCGGCCCAGCTCGTCGAGCTTGGCCAGGTTTTCCTTCGGGTCCTTGCCCGGCATCGCCTTGGCGGCGGTCTGCCATTCGGCGATGGCCGTCTTGATCATCTCGGTCTGTCGCTGCACCACGGTCTGCAGGCCCTGGTAGGACTTCTCGTTGGCCTGCATCAGCGCCTGCAGGTCCTTGCGGCCGCTGTCGAGCAGCTTGCCGGCGCCGCCGGTCAGGTTCAGGTTCTGCAGGCGCTCGGCCATGCCCTTGAGGTTCTTCATCGGATCGAGCATGTCCGCGGCGGACGGCGCCGCCTGCTTCGCGCCGGCGCTGCTGGCGGTGGTTTTCTTCGCGGCGGCTTTCTTGGCAGTGGCCATGGTGCGGAATCTCCTGTGTCGGGTGATGAAAACAATCGAACGGGTGGATGCAGGCAGCGGCCGGGCGGCCGGGGCCCGCCGCCACGATACGCCGGGCCGGCGCAGCTCAGGGCGCTCCAAGCGCGGATTTGCCTGCGGAGTTTCCCGGGGTGGCCCGCGCCGCCCGGCCCGGGCTGGCGGGTGTCCACGCTTTCCGTGATGTGGGATGCCCCGGTCGATTGGCGGGCCGGGCGGCCGCGACTACAATCCGGCGCTCCGAGGAGCGTTGCAGCGCCGTCAGGCGTGAGGCTCGGACCACATCGCAACCACGCTCACCCGCTGTTCTCGCGGTGAGTCTTTCTTCCCCGTACGCAGTGGCATCTTTCAAACCAGTTTTGGAGTTCACATGAGCGCTGTACTCAAGCCCACCCCCGTCTCGACCGCCGACCAGGCGATTGCCGACCTGTCCCTTGCCGCCTGGGGCCGCAAGGAAATCAAGATCGCCGAAACCGAGATGCCCGGCCTGATGGCCATCCGTGAAGAGTTCTCGAAGGGCCAGGCCCTGAAGGGCGCGCGCATCACGGGCTCGCTGCACATGACCATCCAGACGGCCGTGCTGATCGAGACGCTGCAAGCCCTGGGCGCCGAAGTGCGCTGGGCCTCGTGCAACATCTTCTCGACGCAGGACCACGCCGCCGCCGCCATCGCCGCCGCCGGCACGCCGGTGTTCGCCATCAAGGGCGAGTCGCTGAAGGACTACTGGGACTACACCCACGCCATCTTCGACTTCGGTCCCAAGGGCTCGAAGGGCGAAGGCCCGAACATGATCCTGGACGACGGCGGCGACGCCACGCTGCTCATGCACCTGGGCCAGCGCGCTGAAAAAGACCTGGGCGTGCTCGCCAACCCGACCAGCGAAGAAGAACGCATTCTGTACGCCGCCATCAAGGCCAAGCTGGCCGTGGACGACACCTGGTACACCCGCAAGTCGGCCGAGATCATCGGCGTGACCGAAGAGACCACCACCGGCGTGCACCGCCTGAACGAGATGAGCGCCAAGGGCACGCTGCTGTTCCGCGCCATCAACGTGAACGACTCGGTCACCAAGAGCAAGTTCGACAACCTCTACGGCTGCCGCGAATCGCTGGTCGACGGCATCAAGCGCGCGACCGACGTGATGATCGCCGGCAAGGTGGCTTGCGTGGCCGGCTACGGCGACGTGGGCAAGGGCTCGGCCCAGGCCCTGCGCGCGCTGTCGGCGCAAGTGTGGGTGACTGAAATCGACCCCATCAACGCCCTGCAGGCTGCCATGGAAGGCTACAAGGTCGTGACCATGGAGTACGCCGCCGACAAGGCCGACATCTTCGTGACCACCACCGGCAACCGCGACGTGATCCGCCACGAGCACATGGCTGCCATGAAGGACCAGGCCATCGTCTGCAACATCGGCCACTTCGACAACGAGATCGACGTCGCGTCGATCGAGAAGTACGAATGGGAAGAGATCAAGCCCCAGGTCGACCACATCACCTTCCCGGACGGCAAGAAGATCATCCTGCTGGCCAAGGGCCGCCTCGTGAACCTGGGCTGCGGCACGGGCCACCCGAGCTTCGTGATGTCGTCGTCGTTCGCCAACCAGACCATCGCCCAGATCGAGCTGTTCACCAAGCCCGACGCCTACCAGGCCGGCAAGGTCTACGTGCTGCCCAAGCACCTGGACGAGAAGGTCGCGCGCCTGCACCTGAAGAAGGTCGGCGCCATGCTCACCGAGCTGACCGACTCCCAGGCCGCCTACATCGGCGTGGACAAGAACGGCCCTTACAAGCCGGACACCTACCGCTACTGATCCGCGTGCGCGCCGATCAACTGTTGGTAGAGCGCGGCCTGGCCGCGTCGCGTTCGCAAGCGGTCCGGCTCATCGCCGGCGGCATGCGCTGGCGTGACGCGGGCACGAGCGACGCGTGGCGCAACGTCGCCAAGAACAAGGACGAAGTGCCCGAGTCGGCCGAGCTCGAGCTCGCCGACGCCGCCGAGGCGCGCTACGTGTCGCGTGGCGGCCTCAAGCTCGAAGGCGCGCTGAAGACCAGCGGCGTGGACCCGACCGGCAAGCTCTGCCTGGACGTCGGCCAGTCGACCGGCGGCTTCACCGACTGCCTGCTGCAGCACGGCGCCGCCAAGGTGGTGGGCGTCGACGTCGGTCACGGGCAGCTGCATGCGCGCATGCGCGAGGACGAACGCGTGGTCGCCATCGAAGGCGTCAATGCGCGGGCGCTGTCGCCGGCTGACCTGCAGGTGGACGATGAAGAAGACGCAGAAGCTGGCGAGGCGGTCGAAGCTGTCGAAGCCCCGCCTGAACCGCGCTTCGACCTCATCGTCGGCGACCTGTCCTTCATCTCGCTCACGCTGGTGCTGCCGGCCGTGGTGCAGTTCCTGGCCGACGACGGCCAGTTGCTGATGCTGGTCAAGCCGCAGTTCGAACTGCAGCCCGGCCAGGTCGGCAAGGGCGGCATCGTGCGCGACGAGGCGATGTACGCTGTGGTCGAGAAGCGCCTGCACGACGCCTGCGCGGCGCTCGAGCTGAAGGTGCTGCGCTGGTTCGACAGCCCGATCGCTGGGGGCGACGGCAACCGCGAGTTTTTCATTCACGCCGTTCGTGCTGCCAAGGCCGGCGACGGTTCCTAAGGAGACGCAGGTGCGCCTTCCGCTGAGTTTCGAATTCTTCCCGACCAAGACGCCCGAAGGCGCGGTCAAGCTGCGCGCCGTGCGCCAGCAGCTGTATGCGCGCAAGCCGCAGTTCTGCTCCGTCACCTACGGCGCGGGCGGCTCCACGCACCAGGGCACCTTCGGTGCGGTGCAGGAGATCCTGGCCGAGGGCGTGGACGCCGCCAGCCACTTCTCGTGCATCGGCGCCACGCGCGCCACCGTGCGCGAGCAGCTGGCCGAGCTGAAGGCCATGGGCGTGAAGCGCCTCGTCGCGCTGCGCGGCGACCTGCCCAGCGGCTACGGCATCGGCGGCGAGTTCCAGTACGCGAGCGACCTCGTCGCCTTCATCCGCGAGGAGACCGGCCGCGACTTCCACATCGAGGTGGCCTGCTACCCCGAAGTGCATCCGCAGGCGCGCTCGCCCGAAGCCGACCTGCAGGCCTTCGCGACCAAGGTGAAGGCGGGCGCCGACTCGGCCATCACGCAGTATTTCTTCAGCCCCGAGGCCTACTTCCGCTTCGTCGACGACGCGCGCAAGCTGGGGCTCGACACGCCGATCGTGCCGGGCATCATGCCCATCACGAGCTCGACGCAGCTCATGCGTTTCTCGGACGCCTGCGGCGCCGAGATTCCGCGCTGGATCCGCCTGCGGCTGCAGGGCTTCGGCGACGACACGGCTTCGATCAAGGCCTTCGGCCTGGACGTGGTGACCGACCTGTGCGCGCGCCTGCAAGAAGGTGGCGCACCCGCGATCCACTTCTACACGATGAACCAGTCGGCGGCCACGCTGGCCATTCTGGAGCGCCTGGATTGAGAGGGCTGCGCGCGGTCGCCGTCGCGGTCTCCTGCGTGCTCGCAGGATGCACCATGCCGCCTGCCACGCAGGAGAAAGACGCGGACACCGCCGCCGCGCCGGCGGCGTCCGGCAAGCGGCTGCAGCCGCTGGGACGCGGCCTGGCCGTGCCGCCCGGCGCCGCGCCGCGCTCGGCCGTGCCGTCGGTGCGCTACGACCTCGCGGTGTCGGGCACCGGCGAATCGCTGGACGACGGCGTGCCCGGCGATGAACCGCGCGAGATCTTCGAGCGCGGCGGGGCCTCGTGGTACGGCATCCAGTTCCACCAGCGCAAGACCGCCAACGGCGAGCGCTTCGACATGGGCGCCATGACGGCGGCCCACAAGACGCTGCCCTTCAACACCCGCGTGTGCGTGCGCAGCCTGGTCAACGGCAGCGAGGTGCTGGTGCGCGTCAACGACCGCGGGCCCTTCACGCCGGGCCGCATCATCGACCTGAGCCGCGCCGCGGCCGACCGCATCGGTCTCACGAGCATGGGCATCAAGCAGGTGGCGCTGTCGGTCATCGACCGCGAGGGCATGCGCTGCGGCGGCCAGGCCGTGGCGGCGGAAGATCTGCCGCCCGCACTGTTGCCCGAGGCGCCGACGTCGCGCGTGCGCGCGCCGGCACCCGCGCGCAAGCGGGTGATCGTGCCGCCGCGCAAGCGCCGCTGAGCGGCCGGCCTCAGCCGCCGCTCTCGAGCGAGTAGGCGGCGTTGCGGTCCTGGGCCAGGCGCTCGGCCAGCTGGGGCAGCGCCTCGGCCAGTTGCGCCTTCAGCGTGTAGGGCGGGTTGATCAGGAACATCCCGCTGGCCGGCAGGCCCGGGCGCTGCGTTTCGCCCGAGGCGGCGTCCTTCGTGATCTTGCTCGACTTGACCGTCAGCGTGGCGTGCAGCCACGGCTTGCCGGCCTTGGTCGCCATCGTCTTCAGGCGGCGCGGCAGGTCGTGCGCCTCGGGGCGCGGAATGATCGGGTACCAGACGGCGTAGGTGCCGGTGGCGAAGCGCTTGAGCGCCTCGGCTGCGAAGTCGAGCACGCGGCCGTAGTCGGTCTTCATCTCGTAGCTCGGGTCCATCAGCACCAGCGCGCGGCGCGAGGGCGGTGGCAGGAACTTGGTGGCGCTGCCGAAGCCGTCGTCGCGCAGCACGGCGATGCGGCGGCCGGCCTCGAGCTGGGCGATGTTGGCGTCCAGCGTGCGGGCATCGGTCGGGTGCAGCTCGAACAGCTTGAGCTTGTCGTGGTCGCGCAGCAGGTGCTGCACGATGAACGGCGAGCCGGGGTAGACGCGGGCGCCGCCCTTGGGGTTGAAGTCGTGGATCACGCTCAGGTAGCGGGCGATGGCTTCGGCGACCGGCTTGTCCTCGGCGGGGGCTGCGGGCTTCTTGCCCGTCGACTTGGCGGCCGGGGCGGGCGTGTCGGGGGCCTTCTCCGGCGCGGCGAAGAAGCGCAGCACGCCGTCGGCCGCTTCGCCGCTGGTGCCGGCGTAGTCGCCGTCGAGCCGGTACAGGCCGGCGCCGGCGTGGGTGTCGACGACGGTCAGCGCGGCGTCTTTTTCAAGCAGGTGGTCGAGGGTGGCAATCAGGACCGTGTGCTTGAGCACGTCGGCGTGGTTGCCGGCATGGAACGCGTGGCGGTAACTGAACATGGAATGAGGCCTGAAAAAGTGGAAAGGGGAGCGCTAGACTCGCGCGGCGCTACATTGATTTACAAAACACAACGAGGGGCAGCAATGCGAGGAGCCGGATGGCGATTTTGGGGCCTGTGCGTCGGCGCGGGTGTTTTGTCTATTTTGACGGGCTGCGCCTCCGTGACCCACGGCACCACGCAGAACGTGAAGGTCGAGACCCTCTCGCCCGAGGGCAAGGTGGTCGACGGCGCCCGCTGCCGGGTCTCCAACGACCGCAATGATGCGGTGGTGCGCTCCGGCCTGACCCTGCCGGTGCGGCGCTCGGGCGAGAACCTGAACATCGAATGCACCCAGTCCGGCCTGCCGCCGGCCCGGGGCCAGGCGATTTCGCGCGTCAACGTGGGCCTGGTCGGCAACGTGATGATCGGCGGCCTGGTCGGCGTGGCGATCGACACCGGCACCGGCGCGGGCTTCAACTATCCGAGCTGGATCCAGCTGATCTTCGGCGAGGTGCGCAGCTTCGACCGCAGCGCGCAGACCGGCGACGAGGCGACCGTCGGCATGAAGATCGGCACGACCGAGATGGCGGCCGCACCGGCGCCGAAGACGGCCGCAGCAGCGCCTGTGCCTGCGCCCGCGCCGGCCGTGGTCGCGCCACCGCCGCCTCCCGTGGCGGTTGCACCGCCCGCTCCGGTGCGCCCCGCACCTGCGGCGCCGCCCGCCGCGCCCGACGCCCGCGTCTCGATGGACGACCTGCGCGGCCTGCTGCCCGCCAAGCCGTGAAGCCGATCTGGAAGAACGCCGCGCCGTGGCTGTGCGCCGCGGGCGCCCTGTTGGCCGCCGGCCCCGCCGCCGCGCTGGAACCCGATGCCCTGTTCGCCAAGCTGACGGGCAGCGTCTGGGCCGTGCGCACCTTCGACGCGCAGGAACGCCCGCTGCGCGCCGGCAGCGCCGTGGTGATCGCGCCCGGCCGGCTCGTCACCAACTGCCACGTGCTCGCCAAGGCCAGCAATTTCGTGGTCAAGCGCGACAACGTCACCTACGGCGCCACGCTCGAATACCCGGACCCGGGGCGCGACCTGTGCCAGATCAAGGTCGCCAACTTCACGGCAACCCCGGTGACCCTGGCGCCCGCCGGCGGTGCGCGGGTGGGGCAGCGCGTGTACGCCATCGGCAACCCGCGCGGGCTGGAAAACACGCTCAGCGAAGGCCTGTTGTCGGGCCTGCGCGGTGGCGACGGCGAGGCGCGGCTGCTGCAGACCACGGCCGCCATCGCCCCCGGGTCGAGCGGCGGCGGGCTGTTCGACAGCGACGGCCGCCTGCTGGGCATCACCACCTTCTCTGCCCGCGACGGCGGCAACCTGAATTTCGCGATGCCGGCCGAGTTCCTGGCGGAACTGCCGGCCCGCGCCCAGGCGCAACTGGCGGCGCGGGCCCGGGAGCCTGCGGGCGCTGCCGCCCGACGGGTGGCCGACGCCGGTGGGGCGGGCATCCCGCTGACCGAGCCGCTGCGCGCCGGCGACGCGCTCGAGTACGTGCGCACGGACCGGCTGACGGGCAACCGGGCGCCGGTGATCTACCGGGTGGACCGGGTCAGCGGCGACGAGGTGTCGTTCAATGCCGGCAGCCGGATCGAGAAGACCAACGGGCAGGTGGTCTCCATCACGTCGCCGGCCGGCGGCCTGTTCGACACCGCGTCGCCGCCGGGCGGCTGGGCATTGCGCAAGGACGACATCCAGCCCGGCATGCGCTGGCAGCTCGACTACGTGACGACCACCGGCGACCGGCTGCGGCATGAACTCACCGCCTCGGTGGGCGGCGAGCAGACGATGCGTGTGGACGGGGTGGAGTTGAACGTGATGCGCATCGGCTACGAGGGCTGGATCTTCGCCTCCAGCACCACCAGCTTGCCGCTGACCGGCGCCAGCACGCGCTTTCGGGGCGCCGCCTGGTACAGCCCCGAGCTGGGCCGGGTCGTCCGTTTCGAGGGCGAATACCAGCGCGGGGTCTCCTCGGGGGCCAACGAGAGCCTGGAGCTGGTCCGCATCCAGCGCTGAGGCCCCCGGAAGCCCGGAAATTGGCCGTTTGGCCATTTCTTCATATAATCGCGGGCTTCGCAGCGTTTTTGTAGCCCCGCGGCGAAGGCATGCCAGCCACCCTTTCATTGGGCGGAAGGCGTGAAAACCCACCTAAGAGATTCCCATCAGAGGAACGCCGACCGTGGAAAAGGGCTCGCCAAACCCTCTTTCAAGAGAAAAACTCATGACCAAAACGTTCAGCGCCAAGCCCGCTGACGTGACGCACGAGTGGTTTGTGATTGACGCGACCGACAAGGTCCTCGGACGAGTAGCCAGCGAAGTTGCTCTCCGTTTGCGCGGCAAACACAAGGCCATTTACACGCCTCACGTCGATACCGGTGACTACATCGTCATCATCAACGCCGCGCAACTGCGCGTCACCGGCGCCAAGTCGATCGACAAGGTGTACTACCGTCACTCGGGCTACCCGGGCGGTATCACGGCGACGAACTTCCGCGACATGCAGAACAAGCACCCGGGCCGCGCCCTGGAAAAGGCTGTCAAGGGCATGCTGCCCAAGGGCCCGCTTGGTTACGCGATGATCAAGAAACTCAAGGTGTACGGTGGTGCTGAGCACCCGCATACCGCCCAACAGCCCAAAGTGCTGGAACTGTAAGGAGCCTTGAGAATGATTGGTGAATGGAACAATGGCACCGGCCGTCGCAAATCCAGCGTCGCCCGCGTGTTTCTGAAAAAAGGCACCGGCAAGATCACGGTCAACGGCAAGGACATCCAAGCGTTCTTCGGCCGTGAAACCTCGATCATGATCGCCAAGCAGCCCCTGGCGCTGACCAACAACCTCGAAGCTTTCGACGTGATGGTCAACGTGAACGGCGGCGGCGAATCGGGTCAAGCCGGCGCCACGCGCCACGGCATCACCCGTGCCCTGATCGACTACGACGCTTCGCTGAAGCCCGTCCTGAGCCAAGCCGGCTTCGTGACGCGTGACGCACGTGAAGTCGAGCGTAAGAAGGTCGGTCTGCACTCCGCCCGTCGCCGCAAGCAGTTCAGCAAGCGCTGATCCCCTGCTCGTTGCGAGACAAGAAGCCGCCCTCGGGCGGCTTTTTCGTGGCCGCGTGCCCCAGGTGCCCCTGGTGGATGCGGCGCCCGACCCCACTTGCGATGGGTGCTCGCCACAGTCGGCCTGCCGAAAATGCGGCATTGCAGTAGCATCCGTCCCATTGGCCGCCCAAGCGGCCCCCCAAGGAGTTTCACCCCATGAGCGCTGTTGCCGAAAACATCCAGACCCAGATGCCCGAGCCGATCGTCTTCACCGACAGCGCGGCCGCCAAGGTCGCCGACCTGATCGCCGAAGAGGGCAATCCCGACCTGAAGCTGCGCGTGTTCGTGCAGGGTGGCGGGTGCTCGGGCTTCCAGTACGGTTTCACCTTCGACGAGATCACCAACGAAGACGACACCACCATGACCAAGAACGGTGTGTCGCTGCTGATCGACGCCATGAGCTATCAGTACCTGCTCGGCGCCGAGATCGACTACAAGGAAGACCTGCAGGGCGCCCAGTTCGTCATCAAGAACCCGAACGCCACCAGCACCTGCGGCTGCGGTTCCAGCTTCTCGGCCTGATGCCTGGATGCTGCTGACCAGCCCCCTCGAAAAAGCCGCCTCCGGGCGGCTTTTTGCTGCCTGTCGTTTTTCCGAGTCCACGCCTTCCCGATGAGCCCCGACACCGCCGTCCCCGTCGATCCCGCCCGCAAGAGCCTGCTGTGGCTCGTGGCCGTGGGCTTTTTCATGCAGACGCTGGACGCCACCATCATCAACACGGCGCTGCCCGCGATGGCCGCCAGCCTGGGCGAGAGCCCGCTGCGCATGCAGTCGGTGGTGGTGGCCTACGCGCTCACGATGGCGATGCTGATCCCGGCCTCGGGCTGGATCGCCGACCGCTTCGGCACGCGGCGCGTCTTCTTCTGCGCCATCGTGCTGTTCGCCGCCGGCTCGGTGCTGTGCGCGCTCTCGCAGGGGCTGGGGCAGCTCGTGGCGGCGCGGGTGGTGCAGGGCCTGGGCGGGGCGCTCCTGCTGCCCGTGGGGCGCCTGGCGCTGCTGCGCACGGTGCCTCGCGGCGAGTTCCTGCAGGCGATGAGCTTCGTGGCCATCCCGGGGCTCATCGGGCCGCTGCTGGGCCCCACGCTGGGCGGCTGGCTGGTGCAGTACGCCTCCTGGCACTGGATCTTCCTGATCAACGTGCCGGTGGGGCTGGCCGGCTGCATCGCCACGCTGCGCTACATGCCGGACCTGCGCGGCGCCCTCCAGAAGCGCTTCGACGGCGTGGGCTACGCGCTGCTGGCCTTCGGCATGGTGGCGATCTCGCTGGCGGTCGACGGCGTGTCGGGGCTCGGGCTGCGCCAGGGCGGGGTGATGGCGGTGCTGATCTTCGGCTTTGCCGCCGTGGTCGCCTACTGGCTGCGCGCGGCGCGCACGCCCGAGCCGCTGTTCTCGCCCGCGCTGTTCGGCATTCCGACGCTGAGCATCGGCCTGCTGGGCAACCTGTTCTCGCGCCTGGGCAGCAGCTGCATGCCGTTCCTGGTGCCGCTGCTGCTGCAGGTGTCGATGGGCTATTCGCCGGTGCGCGCGGGGCTGATGATGCTGCCGGTCGCGCTGGCCGGCATGGCGATGAAGCGCTTTGCCACGCCGCTGATCACGCGCCACGGCTACCGCCGCGTGCTGGTGGCCAACACGGTGCTGGTGGGCTGCACCATGGCCAGCTTCGGCCTCACGGCGCCGGGGCAGCCGGTGGCGCTGCACCTGCTGCAGCTGCTGGTGTTCGGCGCGGTCAACTCGCTGCAGTTCACGGCGATGAACACCATCACCCTGAAGGACCTCGACGGCAGCATGGCCAGCAGCGGCAACAGCCTGCTGTCGATGGTGCAGATGCTGGCGATGAGCCTGGGCGTGGCCGCGGCCGGCGCGGTGCTGGCGGGCTACAACGGCGTGTTCGGCACGGCCACGGCGGTGCAGACGCTCGATGCGTTCCAGGCCACGTTCGCGACCATGGGGCTCATCACGGTGGCTTCGGCGCTGATCTTCTGGCATCTGCCGGCAGAAGTGCGGGCGGCGCAGCCCGCGCAGCCGGAGGTCTCCGGCCAGGGCTGATGGGTTTCAGGCGGGGTAGATCGCGCCGAGCACCCGCGCCCCGCGCGCGCCGGTCACGCTGGCTAGGTTGCTGGGTTTGCGCCGGACGGTGCGCCGGGCCAGCCACGCGAAGGCGGCGGCTTCGACCTGCTGGGGCGGCAGGCCGTGTTCCGACGACGCCTGCACCTGCACGCCGGGCAGCAGGGCGCGCAGGCGGGCCATGAGGTGGTCGTTGAGTGCGCCGCCGCCACAGACGATCAGCAAGGCGCTCTCTTTTTGATAGCTTCTCAGGGCTGCCGCACAGGTGCTGGCGGTCAGCTCGGCCAGCGTGGCCTGCACGTCGGCAGGCGCCCACGCGGCCGTGCCCAGGTGGCTGGCCAGCCAGTCCGGATGGAATAAATCGCGCCCCGTGCTCTTCGGCGGCGCCTTGGCGAAATACGGTTCGGCCTGCAGCCGGGCCAGCAGCTCGGGCAGCACGCGCCCGCTGGCGGCCCACTGGCCGCCTTGGTCGAAGGGCTGGCCGAGGTGGCGCTGGCACCAGTGGTCCATCAGCGCGTTGGCGGGGCCGCAATCGAAGCCCAGCAGGGAGGCAGTGCCAGCAGGCGCGTTCGCGGCGGGCAGCAGGCTCAGGTTGGAGATGCCGCCGAGGTTCAGCACGGCGACGGGGGCATCGGGCCGGGCGAACAGCGCCTGGTGAAAGGCCGGCACCAGCGGGGCGCCCTGGCCGCCGGCCGCGAGGTCGCGGCTGCGGAAGTCGGCGACCACGTCGATGCCGCTCAGTTCGGCCAGCAGCGAGGGGTTGTTGACCTGCAGCGTGTAGCCGGTGCCGTCGAATGCGAGCGGCTGGTGGCGCACGGTCTGGCCGTGGGCGCCGATGGCGGTGACGGCGCTCGGCGCCGTGCCGGTGCTGGCCAGCAGCTGCGCGACCACGTCCGCATACACCCGCGCCAGGCCATTGCCGGCCAGGGCCGCGCGGTGCAGTTCGTTGTCGCCGGGGGTGTTGAGCGCCAGCAGCTCGGCGCGCAGCGGGGCGGGAAAGTCGGCGCTGGCGTGGCCGATCACCGCGAGGTGGCCGTCGTCGGAGAAATCGGCAATGACGCCGTCGACCCCGTCGAGCGAGGTGCCCGACATCAGGCCGATGAAGCGTTGCTGCGGCGGCTGCGGTGCGGCGGCCATGCCCAGGGGCGCGAGGCTCAGTCGGCGCTGGCCTGGATCACCGAGAAGGCGGCGGCCAGCTCGGTGCGCGCGCCCACGGCGATGCGTTCGAAGGCCGGACGCAGGGCGGCGGTGATCGGGGCGCCGCCTTCCTGCGCGATCGTGGTCGGGTCCTGGTAGGCCCCGCCGACGCGGTATTCGAAGTGCAGGTGCGGGCCTGTGGCCCAGCCGGTCGAGCCGACGGCACCGATGGTCTGGCCCTGGCTCACGCTCTCGCCGGCCTTCACGTTGATGCGGCTCAGGTGGGCGTAGGCCGTCTGCTGGTTGTTGCGGTGGTTGATGATGACGATGTTGCCGTAGCCGCTTTGCGTGCCGGCGAAATCGACCGTGCCATCACCGACCGTGCGCACCGCGGTGCCCGTGGGCGCCGCGTAGTCGATGCCGTTGTGCTGGCGCCAGCTGTTCAAAATCGGATGCATGCGCATCGCGAAACCGCTGGACACGCGCGAGAACTCGACCGGCGACGCCAGGTAGGCCTTGCGCAGGCTGTCGCCGTTCGGGCGGTAGTAGCTGCCCTTCTGGCCCGCGCCCGGGGGCTGGAACCAGACGGCCTGGTGGACCTTGCCGTTGTTCTCGAACTCGGCCGAGAGCACGCGGCCGCTGCGCAGCGCCTGGCCGTCGGCTTCGAAGGTCTCGTAGACCACGGCGAAGCGGTCGCCCTTGCGCAGCGAGCGCACGTCGACGTCGCCCGCGAAGATGTCGGCCAGCTGGCTCGCCACGGCGTCGGGAATGCGCGAGTCGTCGGTGGCGGCGAACAGCGAGCTGCGGATGGTGCCGCTGGCCAGGCGCGTGCCCGGCGTCAGCATGTCGCGCTCGGTGCGGGCGACAAAGCCGGTGGGCGTGCGCTCGACGACGAAACGCTTGAAGCCGCCGTCGGCGTCGGGGATCCAGCGGGCGCTGAGCTTCTGCAGCTGGTTTTCCTGCGTGGCTTCGGCCGTCACGGTGCGGCCCACGCGCGCGAACAGCGCCATGCGCGCCTCGGCGTTGCCGCGCACGAAGGCGGTGGCGGCGGGGTCGGAAATGCCCAGGCGCTTCATCAGCGCCTCGGCCGTGTCGCTGGAGCGCGAGACGTCGGTGCGGAACAGCGTGAAGCTGAAGTTCTCGAGCGACGCCGACTGGTCGGCGAAAGACACCGGCGCGGTGGCTTCGAGCACTTGCTGGATGGGGAGGTCGGACGCGTCGGGACCGAGCGAGGCGACCGCGAGGGTGCCGGCGCTGAGCAGCATCGCAGCGATCGCTGCGGTGATCTGCTTGGGGTACGTCCGGAATGTGTAGGCCACGCGGGAAGCGAGAAGCTCCTCGGCGGCGAGAATGCCGTTGATCAAACTGTGGATTCCAACTCAGGTTCTGCAGGTCCGTGCTGCAAGGCCCAGTGCGTTCAGGGCGGCAGGAGACGGTGCGGAAAAAAAGCGCCGCTTAGAATCCGGCGCTTGAAAAGTCGGGCTGAGTATAGCTTCGGCCACCGGAAAAACCGCCAAAAAAGCCCATGAACGCCGAATCTGTTACATCCACCAGCCTCTCCGATGGTGTAAGACAAGCCCTCGAAATATCCCTCCGAGGCGCTGACGAGCTGCTGCCGCAGGACGAGTGGGTCAAGAAGCTCCAGAAGGCGGAAGCCAGCGGCAAGCCGCTGCGCATCAAGCTGGGCCTGGACCCGACCGCACCGGATATTCATATCGGACACACGGTGGTGCTCAACAAGATGCGCCAGCTCCAGGACCTGGGGCACCGCGTGATCTTCCTGATCGGCGACTTCACCTCCCTGATCGGCGACCCCTCCGGCCGCAACAGCACCCGCCCGCCGCTCACGGCCGAGCAGATCCGCGCCAACGCCGAGACCTACTTCGCCCAGGCCAAGCTGGTGCTGGACGAATCGAAGACCGAGATCCGCTACAACTCCGAGTGGAGCGACCCGCTGGGCGCGCGCGGCATGATCCAGCTGGCGGCCAAGTACACGGTGGCGCGCATGATGGAGCGCGACGACTTCAACAAGCGCTTCAAGGCCGGCCAGTCGATCTCGGTGCACGAGTTCCTGTACCCGCTGATGCAGGGCTACGACTCGGTGGCGCTGCAAAGCGACCTCGAACTGGGCGGCACGGACCAGAAGTTCAACCTGCTCGTCGGCCGTCATCTCCAGCAGGAATACGGCCAGGAGCCGCAGTGCATACTTACTATGCCGCTGCTCGAAGGGCTCGATGGCGTCGAGAAGATGTCCAAGAGCAAGGGCAACTACATCGGCATCAGCGAAGACGCGAACAGCATGTTCGCCAAGGTGCTGTCGATCTCCGACACGCTGATGTGGCGCTGGTACACGCTGCTGAGCTTCCAGTCGGTGGCGCAGATCGAGGCGCTGAAGGCCGAGATCGCGGCCGGGCGCAACCCGAAGGACGCCAAGGTCGCGCTGGCCAAGGAAATCACCTCGCGCTTCCACAGCGCGGCGGCGGCCGATGCGGCGGAGCAGGACTTCATCAACCGCAGCAAGGGCGGCGTGCCCGACGAGATTCCCGAGGTGGCGCTGAGCGGCGCCCCGCTGGGCATCGGCCAGCTGCTCAAGCAGGCCAACCTGGCGGCTTCGTCGGGCGAGGGCAACCGCCTGATCGACGGCGGCGGCGTGCGCATCGATTCGGTCGTGGTGTCCGACAAGGGCCTGAAACTGCCCGCGGGCAGCTACGTGGTGCAGGTCGGCAAGCGCAAGTTTGCGCGGGTGACCCTGAGCTGATCGCAAGAAAAAAAGGCCCCTCGGGGCCTTTTTCAATGGGGGCAGCGCGGGCTCAGCGGACCTCGATGGTCACGCGCCGGTTGCGGGGCTCGTCCACCTCGTCGGCGGTCGGCACGGCGAGGTCGCGTTCGCCGCGGCCCACGGCCTCGATGCGGTTCGCCGGAAACTGGCGCTCCACGAACAGCTGCACCACTTCCTGCGCGCGGCGGCGCGACAGCTGGTCGTTCTGCTCGCCGGCGCCCTTGGTGTCGGTGTGGCCGGTCACCACGATGTCGCCGCCGCTGCGGGCCAGCGCGGCGGCCAGCGCCTCGGTCATGATCTGCTGCGACGCCGCCGTCAGCGTGGTGGTGCCCACTTCGAAGAACACCGTGTAGCGCTGCGGAAGCGGCGGGCGCATGTCGAACAGGGGCTTGTTCTCGGCCTGGACCTTGGCCGCGTCGGCCTGGTCGACCACCGGTGCGCCGCTCGCGCCCACCGCGGCCGTGGCGCGCTGGTAGGGCTTGGAAAGCACTTCTTCGCCGTCCTTGGCGCGCACCACCACGGCGGAGGGCGTGCCGTCAGCCTGGGGCAGCAGCACCACGCGCGTGCCCGGCGAGGAGCAGGCGGCCAGGAACAGGGCGATCGTGGTCGCGAGAAGAAGGGAGGAGCGGCGTAACAGTGTCTGCATCTTTTCAGGGTTGGCCGTCGGTCTGCACGATGAAGTCCGTGCCCCGAATGCCGATGGTGGCGGTCTGGGTTTCGACGCGCACGGCGTCGGGGTTGGTCTTGCCGATGAGGCCGGTGATCATGCGCATCGAGCCGCGCAGCAGCGACACGAGCATGCCGCCGTCGCGGGTGGTGCCGTCGAAGTGGAATTCCTTCAGGTCCATGCGCGAGGACGGGCCGACCATCAGCGTGGTGTTGTCGCGCAGCACGACGGCGGCCGATGAGTCCGGGCCGGTCACGATGCGATCGACCGCGCCCAGCGCGTCGCCGGGGGCGGCCGTGCGCGTGGCGCCGGCGCTGTCGAGCAGCTGGACGTTGCCGCGCACCGTCTTCACGAACCCGGCCTGCTGGGGTGCTGCTGCTGCGGGCGCCGCAGCGGGTGCCTGGGCCTGGGCCAGGGTGGCTGCGCCGACGATGGCGAGCCCGAGGGCGGCGGTCAAAAATTTCTTCATCATTTGCCTCTCTGTGACTGATTGCTTCGCAATGAGCGCAAATATTAAGGCGAAGGCGTTACATATGGTCACGCGGCTGATAATTCAGCCGATTCCTGCGACGTAATGCCCGCCCGCACAGGCCCTTTTTACCTGATCTTGTTCTTTCTGCATGACGTTGACCCCTAAAACGCTGCTTCGCGTCTCTGTCGCGGTGGCCCTGATCACCATCCTCCTGAAGGGATGGGCCGGCTACCTGACGAACTCGATGGGCCTGATTTCGGACGCCATGGAATCGTGCGTCAACCTCGCCAGCGCCATGTTCGCGCTGGCCATGGTGACCATCGCCGAGCGCCCGGCCGACGAGGACCATCCCTACGGCCACCACAAGGCCGAGTACTTCTCGTCCGGCTTCGAGGGCCTGCTGATCGTGGCCGCCGCCGTCGCCATCCTGTGGGTGTCGGTGCTGCGGCTGCTGTCGCCGCAGCCGCTGGAGCAGCTGGGCTGGGGCCTGGCGCTGTCGGTGATCAGCTCGGGCTTCAACGCGGCGCTGGCGTTCGTGCTGTTCCGGGCGGCGCGCGCGCACCGCTCCATCGCGCTGGAGGCCGACGGGCGCCACCTGATGACCGACGTCTGGACCTCGGTCGGCGTGCTGGTCGGCATCGTGGCCGTGCATTTCAGCGGCTGGCTCTGGCTCGATCCGCTGATCGCCATCGGCGTGGCGCTCAACATCGTGCGCGAGGGCTTCAAGCTCGTGTGGCGCTCGTCGCAGGGCCTGATGGACGAGGCGCTCGACGCCGAGACGCTCGCCACCGTGCGCGCCACGCTCGACGCCTTCGCCGCCAACCATGCCGAGGGCGACCGCCTGCGCTTCGACGACATGGTGACGCGCGGCGCCGGCCAGCGCCGCTTTGCCGACCTGCACATGCACGTGCCCGGCGACTGGACCCTGCAGCGCGCCGCCAACCTGCGCGACGAGCTGGAGCAGGCGCTCATGGACGCCGTGCCCGGCCTGCGCGTGACCATTCAACTGCTGCCGCTCACCATGGAAGCGCGCGCCACCCGACTCGAGGACCACCATTCATGAAAGCCGTGCTCCAGCGCGTCGCCCACGCCCGCGTCGACATCGCGGGCCAGACCGTCGGCGCCATCGAGGCCGGCCTGCTGGTGCTGCTGTGCGCCGAACGCGGCGACGGCGACAGCGTGGCCGACCGCCTGCTCGCCAAGATCCTCAAGCTGCGCATCTTCTCGGACGAGGCCGGCAAGATGAACCGCAGCGTGCAGGACATCGGCGGCGGCCTGCTGGTCGTGAGCCAGTTCACGCTGGCCGCCGACGTGAGCGGCGGCAACCGCCCCAGCTTCACGCTCGCGGCGCCGCCCGACGAGGGCCGCCGGCTCTACGAGTACTTCGTGGCGCAGGCGCGCGGCGCGCACCCGGTGGTGGCGACGGGCGAATTCGGCGCCGACATGCAGGTGCACCTGCTGAACGACGGGCCGGTCACGATCCCGCTGCAGATGACGGCGTAGGCCGGATCACCGCTTCCCACGCCACCTTCGGCTCGTCGTAGCGCAGCACGCGCACCTCCTCGAGGTGCTGCAGCTGCCAGCCGTCGGCAAACAGCCGCTCGACCGCGGCGCGGTCGAAGAAGCGCTTGGGAATGCCGTCCACCGTGTAGAAAAAATCCTCGTCCCGCCCGCTGACCGACGGGCCGCGCGCGCCGTGGTGCAGGTCGTTGACCGAGTTGAGGCGGCACAGCAGCACGCCACCGGGCCGCAGCACGCGGTGGATGCGCCGCACCAGCGCCAGCGTTTCGTCCCACGCGAAGTAGTGCAGCGACAGGCTCGCGAGCACGGCGCCGACCGTGACGCCCTCCGCCAGTGGCCATGCGTCGCGGAAATCACCACAGTGGAACTCGGCGCCTGCGGGCACGCGTTGCCGCGCCTGCGCCAGGGCGTCGGATGACAGCTCGACCGCCACCACCCGCAAGCCGGCCTCGACCAGCGTGGCGGTGTCGCGACCGGCCGCACAGCCCAGTTCGAGCACCGGCCCGTCGCCGGCGCATGCGCGCAGCAGCGGCAGCCAGCGCGGCAGCCAGGGATCGGTGCCCGACGCCATCGCGGCCTCCGCTCAGCGCCCGTACGGGCTGCGAATGCCCAGGCCCGCGAGGATCTCGATTTCGTACGCTTCCATCTCGTCCGCGTCGGCTTCGCTGGTCTCGTGGTCCCAGCCCTGCGCGTGCAGCGTGCCATGCACCAGCAGGTGCGCGTAGTGCGCGGCGAGGGTCTTGCGGTTTTCCTTGGCCTCGCGCGCCACCACGGGCGCGCACAGCACCAGGTCGGCCATCACGACCGGGCCCTGCGCATAGTCGAAGGTGAGCACGTTGGTGGCGTAGTCCTTGCCGCGGAACTCGCGGTTCAGGCGCTGGCCTTCTTCGGCATCGACGATGCGCACGGTGATCTCTCCGTCGATGTCCAGCGCGTGGCGAATCCAGCGGTTCACGCTGTGGCGCGGCAGCGCGGCGCGATGGCGTTCCACGCCCTTGAAGCGCCCGAACTGCAGCGACAGCGACAGGGCCGGAAGCAGGGAGGCCGCCATGTCAGTGGCCTCCCGAGCGCTTGCGCTGCCCGTCGTAGGCATCGACGATCTTCGCCACCAGCGGGTGGCGCACCACGTCGGCGCTCGTGAAGTGCGTGGTCGCGATGCCGGCCACGCGCTTGAGCACGCGCTCGGCGTCGATCAGTCCGCTGAGCTGCTGCTTGGGCAGGTCGATCTGGCTCACGTCGCCCGTCACCACCGCCTTGGCGCCGAAGCCGATGCGCGTGAGGAACATCTTCATCTGCTCCACCGAGGTGTTCTGCGCCTCGTCGAGGATCACGAAAGCGTTGTTCAGCGTGCGCCCGCGCATGAAGGCCAGCGGCGCAATCTCGAGCACGTTGCGCTCGAAGGCCTTCTGCACCTTCTCGTAGCCCATGAGGTCGTACAGCGCGTCGTACAGCGGGCGCAGGTAGGGGTCGACCTTCTGCGTCAGGTCGCCCGGCAGAAAGCCCAGGCGCTCGCCCGCTTCCACGGCCGGGCGTGTGAGCACGATGCGCTGCACCGCCGCGCGCTCCAGCGCATCGACCGCGCAAGCCACCGCCAGGTAGGTCTTGCCGGTGCCGGCCGGGCCGATGCCGAAGGTGATGTCGTGCTTGGCGATGTTGTCCAGGTACAGCGCCTGCGTGGGCGTGCGCGCGCGCAGGTCGGCGCGGCGCGTGACGAGCATGGCGGCGTCCTCGTCGCTCATCGAGCCGTCGCCGGCCAGCGTGAGCTGCACCACGGCCGGGTCGATGGCGCGCTGGGCGATCTCGTACAGCGCCTGCAGCACCTCCATGGCGCGCTGCGCCGGGGCCTTGGGGCCGTCGACCTTGAACTGCTCGTGGCGGTGCGCGATCTTCACGCCCAGGGCGTCCTCGATGCGGCGCAGGTGCGCATCCAGCGGGCCGCACAGGTGGCCGAGGCGCGAATTGTTCAGGGGGGTAAAGGTGTGTCGCAGAATCACGCGGTATCCATTTCCATCTAATTGGCAGCCCATGCAAGACCAGCCACGCTCGAAAAAACGCAATCCAAGGCGGGTAACACCGCGGAACCGGCTTTGCCGGGCCGCCGGTGTTGCCCCCTTGAGGGGGGAAGCGGCTACACGAAGTGAGCAAGCAACGGGGGGGAGCCAATGATAGGCAAACTGACCGGCACGCTCGCAGAGCGCAACCCCCCGCAGGTGGTGGTGGACTGCAACGGCGTCGGCTACGAGGTCGACGTGCCGATGAGCACGTTCTACAACCTGCCCAACGTCGGCGCGAAGGTGTCGCTGCTCACGCACTTCGTCGTGCGCGAGGACGCGCAGATTCTCTACGGCTTCGGCACCGCCGAGGAGCGGGCGGCCTTCCGCCAGCTCATCAAGATCACCGGCGTGGGCCCGCGCACCGCGCTGGGCCTGCTCTCGGGCATGAGCGTGGGCGAGCTGGCGCAGGCCATCACCACGCAGGAGCTGGGCCGGCTCGTGAAGATCCCGGGCATCGGCAAGAAGACCGCCGAGCGGCTGCTGCTGGAGCTCAAGGGCAAGCTGGGCGCCGACATCGGCCTGCCGGCGCATGCCGCGTCCGACGCGCAGGCCGACATCCTGCAGGCGCTGGTGGCGCTGGGCTACAGCGACAAGGAGGCCGCGCTCGCGCTGAAGGCGCTGCCGAAGGACGCGAGCGTGAGCGACGGCATCAAGATGGCACTGAAAGCCCTGGCGAAGTGAGTTGGCGGGAGGCGTGGTCGCGCGCGCAGGCGCTGCGCCACGAGTCGGCCGAGACCGACGCCGTGCTGATGCACACGGCCATGGCCTTGTCGGTGCCGATCATCTGGCTCTACGGCTTCGCGGGCGTGGCCTACGGCCAGCTGCCGATGCTGACGCCGGCCGGCTTCGTCGACATGCCGGGCGTCTGCGCGTGGCTCACGGCGGTCATGGCGTTCGCGGTCGGCATCCTGTTCATCGACTGGCTGGTGCGCGGTGACCTGGCACCGCCGCCGGTGCCGACGTCGATCGTCGTGCGGCACTGGCAGTCGGGCTGGCCCCGGTCACCGGCGTTGCCGCCGGAGCCATCGCCCGGCTTCCTGCAAGGCAGCGCGTCCCCGTTTCGCAGCGTGTGCCTGATCGTCGCGGCCGTGGCCTGCGTGTCGGCGCTGGTGTTCAGCGGCCTCGACACGCTGGGCTGGTCGGTCGTCGCGCGACCGGGCGGCCTCGCACCGCGCGCCGAATGGCCGCTGTACCCGCTGCCGTGGATCTGGCCCTGGCTGCTGCCGCTGGCGCGCCAGCCCTTCGCGCTGGGCACCGTCGCGGTCGGCGCGGTGCTGCTCGTCGCGGCGATCTTCATGCGCTGGCGCCGGATGCGCGGCGCGTGGTTTCCGTTCTTCACGGCGCTGCCGATCCTCGTGGCGCCGCATTTCCTGGGCGCCGCGGGCTTCGACTACGCCGCCGCGCGCGGACTCGGCGGCCTGAACGAACCCGCACTGGCGAGTGCGCTCGCGCAGCATCCGGGGCGCTACAACGTCTACACTTTCCTGAGCCTGTGGGGCGGCATCGGTGCCGGCACGGTCGGCCTGGTGCTCGGCTTCTGGTTCGGCCGCTCGCGGGTCATGGACGAGGACTGAGCGCTGGCCCGGCGCCCTGCAAGGAGACACCCTCTGTGAGCGCTTCTTTCTTCGATTCGCCCGCGCACCTGAGCGGCGGCCCCCTCACGCCGCGGATGCGCGCCGAGATGCCGTTCGAGCTCGTCGGCCCGCGCCTGCAGGCCGTGTGCGGCAACTTCACGCCCGTGCCCATGCCGCGCCAGCAGACCGTGTCGGGTGGTATCGAGGTGCGGCGCGCCGGCGGTGTCGACGTGGCGCTCATCGGCCAGAACCTGCAGCGCGTGCACCGCGATGCGCAGGCCATCCGGCGCGACGACCGCGAGCATTTCTTCCTCGTGTTCCAGGACCATGGCGGCGCGCTCATGTGCCAGGGCGCGCAGCAGATCGCGGTGCAGGCCGGCGACATCGTGCTGATCGATTCGGCGCGGCCTTCGGAATTCGTCTACGACGGCGCCAGCTCGCAGCAGGTGTCGGTGCACCTGCCGCGCGCCGACATGCTCGCGCGCTTCGGCCCCACGCTGCAGGGCGGCGTGTGCGTGCGACGCGGCGACGCGCTGGGCTTCGCGATGCGCGCCATCCTCGCGCGCCTGCTCGACAGCGGACAGTCCGACGACGCGCACCTGGTCGAGGCCTTTCTCGGCGTGTTCGGCTCGGTGCTGGTCGAGCGCGCGCGGCAGGCGCCTGCGCTGCTGTCGCGCAACGCGGGCGAGGGCGTGCTGCGCCGCGCGATGGACCACGTGGCGCTGCAGTTCCACGACCCGGCCTTCCACGCGGGCGAACTGGCGCGCCACCTGGGTGTGTCGCCGCGGCTGCTGCAGCGGGCCTTCGAGGCACTGGGCGTCTCGCCGAGCCGCCACATCCTCGACACGCGGCTGGCGGCGGCGCGCGCTGCGCTCGATGCGGCGGCCCGGCAGGGCGGCCCCGCGCCGGCCATCGCGGTGGTCGCCTACGACTGCGGCTTCAACGACCTGTCGTTCTTCTACCGCGAGTTCCGCAAGCGCTACGGCGTGCCGCCGGGGCGCCTGGCGCTTGGACCCCTGACGCACTGACGCCTGAGTCCATTCGCTGACGCCTGGCTCCAAGACGCCGGTCCCTGCTTTTCCTACAGTGACCTGGCGCGCCCGCCCTGCGGCGGCGCGCGCCAGCGTCAACCCAACCAGGACAAAGCAATGCAAGAGACAAGAATGACGATCGGCGGTCGCGCGGTGCCAGGCACGGCCTCCTTCGAAGTGCGCAACCCCGCCAACGGCCAGGTGATCGGCACCGCGCCGAACGGTTCGCGCGACGACCTCGCCGCCGCCGTGGCCGCCGCGCAGAAGGCCTTCACGAGCTGGTCGCGAAAGTCCGACGACGAACTGGCCGCCGCCTGTCGCGCCGTCACCGAGAAGATCGGCGCGCACGCCGAAGAGCTGGCGCGCCTGCTCACGCTGGAGCAGGGCAAGCCGCTCAACGGCCTGGGGTCGCGCTGGGAGCTGGGCGGCGCCGCGGCCTGGGCCGGCGCCACCGCGGCGCTGTCGCTGCCGCCGCGCGTGCTGCAGGACAACGCGCAGGGCCACGTCGAGATCTTTCGCAAGCCCGTGGGCGTGGTCGGCTCGATCACGCCGTGGAACTTCCCCGTGCTGATCGCCGTGTGGCACGTGCTGCCGGCGCTGCGCACGGGCAACACGGTCGTCATCAAGCCTTCGCCCTACACGCCGCTGGCCACGCTGCGCTTTGTCGAGCTTCTCAACGAGGTGCTGCCCGAAGGCGTGGTCAACAGCGTGAGCTGCGACGACCGCTCCTCCAACCTCGGCGCCGACATGGCGAGCGACCCGGTCATCCGCAAGATCGTGTTCACCGGCTCCTGCGCCACCGGCAAGAAGGTGATGCAGTCGGCCGCCAGCACCATGAAGCGGCTCACGCTCGAACTCGGCGGCAACGACGCCGGCATCGTGCTGCCCGACGCCGACCCCAAGGGCATCGCCGAAGGCCTGTTCTGGGGCGCGTTCCTCAACAACGGCCAGACCTGCGCGGCCATGAAGCGGCTGTACGTGCACGCCAGCATCCACGACGAGGTGTGCGAGCACCTCGCGGCCTTTGCGAAGCAGGTGCCGATGGGTGACGGCATGGACGAGAAGAACGTGCTCGGCCCGGTGCAGAACCGCATGCAGTTCGACAAGGTCGCGCGGCTCGTGGCCGACGCGAAAAAGAAGGGCCAGGTGCTCACCGGCGGCGAGCCGGGCGAGGGTCTGTTCTTCCCCGCGACCATCGTCGCGGGCCTGAAGAACGGCGATGCGCTGGTCGACGAAGAACAGTTCGGGCCCGCGCTGCCCATCATTCGCTACACCGACGTCGAGGACGCCATCCGCGCCGCCAACGACAGCGAGAACGGCCTCGGCGGTTCCGTGTGGTCCAAGGACATCGAACATGCCAAGCGCATCGCGTCGCGCCTGGAGTGCGGCTCGGTGTGGATCAACAAGCACGGCGCCATCCAGCCCAACGCGCCCTTCGGCGGCGTGAAGGCTTCGGGGCTCGGCGTGGAGTTCGCGGAAGAAGGGCTGAAGGAGTACACCGACGCGCAGGTGATCTTCTCCTGACGCAGTGCAGAGCGTGGCGTGCGCCACGCTCTGTTCAGGTGCGCAGCGCGGCGGTCAGTGCGCCGAGCAGCGCATCGGTCTCGATCAGGCTCGGCGGATGGATCGGCGCCGGCCACGTGCTGTGGATCGCGACCACGAGCCGCTCCTTCGGATGGATGTAGACCTGCTGGCCGAAGATGCCGAGCGCGGCGAACAGGCCGCCGTCGAGTCCGGGCAGTGCCTTCGCGCCGGTCGGGAAGGTCCACCACTGGTAGCCGTACCCCATCGGTTCGAAGCCCGCGAGCGTGCCGGGCGCGAGGTGGCTCGATGCATCGACGCGCGTGGCATCGGCCACCCAGCCGTCGGGCAGCACCTTCTGGCCGCCGGCCATGCCGCCGCCGAGCACGAAAAGGCCGAAGCGCCCGAAGTCGCGCAGCGTGGCGTTCACGCCGCTGCCGGTGAACTCCTGGCCATCGACCGCATCGAGCTGCCAGTACGCATCGGCCTCCATGCCGAAGGGCGCCCAGATCTTTTGCGAGAGGTAGTCGCTGATCGGCCGGCGGATCGCGCTGGCCAGGATCTCGCCGACCAGGCAGGTCTCGCCGGTGCTGTAGTTGAAGCGCGTGCCCGCAGGTGCCACGCGCGGGCGCTGCGCCATGAACTTCAGCACGGCGCCTTTTTCGCGCGTGAGCTGCACGCGCATCAGCTGGCGCCGGTCGGAGTCGGCGTCGAGGTAGTCCTCGTTCCACGCCACGCCCGAGCTCATCTGCAGCACCTGCTTCACCGTCACGTCGTCGTAGGCCGAGCCACTCAATGCGGGCAGGTAGCGCACCACAGGATCGTCGAGGCTGGCGATGTGGCCATCTTTCACGGCCGCACCGACCAGCGTGGAGGTCAGCGATTTCGCGACCGAGAACGACAGCCACTTCGTCGCTGCATCGTTGCCCATGGCGTAGCGCTCGAGCACGACATGGCCGTCCTTGATCACCAGCAGGCCGGCCGTGTGGTTGCGCGCCATGAAGCCGTCGATGCCGAAGCGCTGCGCGTCGACGGGCGTGCCTTCGGGCAGCAGATGCACTTGCGTGCCGCGCCGGATCGCGCGCGTCGCGTAGAGCCGGTCCATCTGGCGGTAGGTTGGCGCCTGCAGTGCGGGCGCCAGCGTCATCAGGTCTTCGTAGCGGCCGATGGCCTCGTCGGGCGCGGTCATTTTGCAGCAGGCCGGTTCAGCCCCAGCGTCGGCGTCTCGTCGAAGAAGTTCCAGGGCTTGAGCAGCGCATGCACCCATTCGGTCGGCATGATCGGCCACTCCTCGGCGCGCGCGACGTGCGTGGTGCCGGTGGTGAGCCACACCACGTTGTCGGTGTTCACGATCTCCTGGTTGTCGGCCGTGAACTGGCCCAGGCCCGTGTCCTTGTTGGAGCGGTTCGGGTACTTGCCTTCGGGGAACAGCTCCTCCGGGTCGTAGCGCGTCACCCAGAGCTGGCGGTCCATGAAGCTCAGGCGGTGGTTGATCCACTCGTCCTTCGCGAAGTTGGCGCCCTTGGCAATCGGGTGCGTGCCGCCCGCGTACGGCACGAGCTGGTACGACACCGGGTTGCCGACCTTGTTGTTGCGCGCCGGGTTGCTCAGCAGGCGGATGGTCGAAGGGTCGAACTTCTGCGCCGCCTCCTGCTCGGTGCGCACCGTGCGCTGCACCGTCTGCATGGTGCTGGTGCGCGGGCCGCCGCGCGTGTTGGGCAGCACGACGGGGTCGACCTCGGTGAGCGTGTTCTGCTCGCCGTCCACATCGAGGTCGAGGCGGAAGTTGTAGATGTGCTGGTGCGTGGTGCCGACGATGTGGTGGTCCAGCAGCGTGCCGTAGCGCGTGTCCTCGGCGGCCGTGGGGTCCTGCATGGTGCGCGACTTCACGCCCTTCACCGCCTCGATGCCGGTGGCGCCGGCGTGGATGCCGATGGTGCCGTTCTCGGCGAAGACCCAGTCGAACAGGTAGTCGTAGTTGCCCACCGTGCTGATCCAGCGCACCACCAGCTCGCGCCGCTCGGTGCTGATGTTGGGTTTGCCCATTTCCTGGTGCTTGAACTCGGGGTCGGCATAGCGCTCGAAGACGGCGATGGCGCGCGGCACCTTGGTGGGCGCGCCGGTGTAGTCGGCCAGCGTGGCGTCCAGCAGCACGGCGTTCTGCGGCGCGTCCTTGTTCGGCTCGATGGGCGAGGTGAGCGTGCCCATGCCGTACTCGCCCGAGTCGAGATACGCCTTGAAGTACCAGCCGGTGTCGGGGTCGCCGTAGGGCACGATCATGCCGCCCAGCGAGCCTTCGTACATCACCTTGCGCTTCGTGCCCTTGTCGTTGTACGTGACGGTAGAGAGCACCAGGCCCACGCGCGAGTCGAGCCGCACGTGGAAGTCCCAGTTGCGCCAGTGCATCGTGTGGCCGGTGATCGTGTAGTTCTTGCCCTCGGGCTCGGTGATCTCCAGCGGCTTGGGCGCGGGCGTGGCCGCGCGGTCGCGCCCGTCGTAGGGCGTGGGCTTGAGCGGCACGGGCACCAGGCCGCCGTCCTCGATCTTGATGACCTTCTTCTGCTCCAGGTCGACCACCGCCACCAGGCCCTCGATGGGGTGTGCCCAGTAGTTGCCGTCGCCCACGTCCAGGTAGCTCACCACCTTCAGCAGGCGGTCTTCCTGACGCAGCGAATCCTTGCCGTCGAAGTAGCCCACGGTGAGCGGCGTGGCCACCACCTTCTTCACGTCGGCGATGCCGCGCGTGGCGAGCGCCTTGGCGTAGTCGGGGCTGGCCTCGATGGCGCTCTGCACGGTGGCGAAGTCGTCCAGCAGCACCATGCCGTGCGCGCCTTCGATCGGTTTCCATGCGGTGAGGGTGCGCGCCGCGAGATCGACCGTGCCCTCGATGACCTTCTTGCCGTCCAACGCCACGAAGGCCGCCTGGCGCGGCGCGCGCACGGGCTGGCCGGTGAGCGCGAAGTTCCAGACCTCGTCCTTGGGCGGGCGCTTCACGCTGATCTCGGTGAAGCGCAGGCCGGCCTTGTGGCGCCCCGAGGCCTTGAGCACCTCGAGCGTGGCCTGGATCTCGGCCTCGGTGAGCGGGTTCAGCGGGTTGGGCACGCGCTCGACCACGAAGGTCTTGTCCAGGCTGGACTGGAACACCTGGTTCACGAAATCGTGCGGCACGTAGGCCGCGCCCTTGCGCATGACGACGGGCACATCGAGCTGCATCGGCTGGCCGTTGACCAGCGCCGTCTTCGAGCCGGGCTTCAGGCGCACCAGCGTGCCGTTGCGCGCCACGGTGAACACGTTGGCAAAGCTGTCCCAGCGCAGCGTGCCTCCGAAGTCTTCCACCGTCTTCTTCAGCGGCACCATGTGGGCCGCGCCGCCGTGGGCCCGGGCCGGCTCAATGCTCAGGGGGCCGAGGGCGAGCGCCAGGGCAGAGGCCAGGGCGGTGCCCAGGAGACGCCGTGCGGCGCCGCGGCCGGGCGTTCGGTGGTAGCTGCTGCGCATGGCTGCATCCTTCTTCGCGTGTGGTGGTGGACAACCGCGAAGGTAAGAGCGCCGCCGGCGCGGGCGTTATCAAGATTTGGCAAACCACCGTGCGCGCGTGGCGGACGGCAGCTCGCCGAACAGGCGCGCGTAGTCGATGGCAAAGCGCGACAGGTGCCAGAAGCCCCAGCGCGCGGCGATGTCTCCGATGGTGTCCTCGCGGCAGGCCTGCATCTCGCAGCGCACGCGGTTCAGGCGCATCACGCGCAGGTAGGTGACGGGGCTCAGGTGCAGCACGTCCTCGAAGGCGTACTGCAGCGAGCGGCGCGACACGCCGGTGGCCGCGCACAGGTCGGGCACGCTGATGGGCTCGTCGGCGTGCGCTTGCATGTACTCGCGCGCCTTGGCCACGATGTGGCGGCGCGCCGCCGAACTGGCGGGCAGCCGGGCCTCGAAGGCCTCGGAGCCCATGCACTGCAGCACCGCGTCGGCCAGCGACAGCGACAGCATGTGGCGCGCGGCCGGCTGTTCGAGCTGCGCGAGGTTGTCGCGCGCCAGCGACAGGGCGGCGCCCAGCAGGCGGGTGAAGGCGGTTTCGTCGAAGCCGGGGTGCTGCACCGGCGCGGGCGCCGGCATGCGCAGCGCGAAGTCGGGGCCGAACAGGGTGGTGGCCAGCTTGGCCAGCGGCTCGGTGTCGACGCACACGGCCATCAGGTCCATGCCGGCGCCGGCCAGCAGCTCGAACTCGCGCTGCGGCGACAGCGCGATGAGCCGCCGCCCGTCCAGGTCATGGCCGCAGTACCAGCTGCCCGGGGCCGTCACGTCGATCACGGCCAGGCACAGGGCGCCCGGGCGGCCGTGGCCGTGTTGCAGCACCGTCTGGTTGGCGTGTTCGTGGAACACCTGCACGAAATCCAGGTGCAGGTCTTCGGACAGCCCCTCGAAGCGGCCGTTCGACAGCTGCTCGTAGTGCTGCTTCCAGGTGCCCACGCCCGAGGCTTGGGCCTGGGCTTCGGCGGTGAGTTGTCGGCTGAAGTGAAGAAGCTCGGTCATGGTGCGCGCTGGCGCAGTTGCCATCGCCCCACCGATGAGCAGAAACCGTGCCTGTCACGGCGCAGTGTGTGGGAAGCGCCGCCGGCCGACCATGTTGCTTACCCTTGGTCAGGGCCGCTCAGGCGTTCATTCGAGCGTCAGGCCGATGTCCTTCACCAGCGCGCCCCAGTCCCGCAGGTCGCTGCGGATCGTGGCGGTGAACTGCTCGGGCGTGTTCTGCGGCAGGTCGTTGAAGTTCAGCTCGTACATGCGGCGCACCACCGCGGGGTCGCGCAGCACCTGGTTCACGGCTTCGTTGAGCTTCTTCACGACGGCGGGCGGCGTCTTGGCCGGCGCCATCAGGCCGTACCAGGCGTAGGTGGTGAAGGGGTAGCCGCTCTCGGTCATGGTGGGCACGTCGGGCAGCATCGGGATGCGCGAGGGGCCGCTGTTGGCCAGCGCCCGGATGCGGCCGGCGCGCACGATCTCCACGGTCGAGGAGATGTCGGCGAAGGCCGCATCGACCTGGCCGCCCACGAGGTCCTGCACGCAGGGGCCGCTGCCCTTGTAGGGCACGTGCGTCATCACGAGGCCGGCCTGCTTCTTCAGGCTTTCCATCGCCAGGTGGCCGCCCGAGCCGTTGCCCCACGAGCAGTAGCTGAGCTTGTCGGGGCGCGCCTTGGCGTAGGCGACGAACTCCTGGATCGTCTTCACCGGCAGGTCCTTGCGCACCAGCAGCAGGTTGCCGCCGCGCCCGACCTGGGCGACGGGCATGAAGTCCTTCAGCGGGTCGTAGGGCAGCTTCTTGTAGAGGCTGGGGTTCACCACCATCGTCGCGGCGTAGGTGAACAGCAGCCGGTAGCCGTCGGGCGTGGAACGCGCCACCACCTCGCTGCCGAGGATGCCGTTGGCGCCCGGGCGGTTGTCGACCACGAAGGGCTGCTTCAGGATCTTGCCGAGGCCGTCGCCGATCAGCCGTGCGATGGTGTCGGTGCCGCCGGCCGCCGCGGTGGGCACCACCAGCGTCACGGGCTTGTCGGGGTAGCTGTCGGCCTGTTGTGCGTGGCTGGCCGTTGCCAGTGCGGCCAGGGAGCAGGCGGCCAGCAGCGTGCGCAGGCCGAAGCGGAATGGTGTTGTCGTTGTCATGGTCCGTGTCTCCGATGGAAAGGCTTCAGCGGATGCCGAAGCGCGCCTGCGTGCCCTGTTCGATCATGTCCGCGCCCACGCGATACAGGTTGCGCGAGACGTAACTGGGCACTTCGCGTGCCCGCTCGCGCAGCCATTCGGCCTTGAGCGAGCGCGCCTCGGCGATCTCGGTGGCCTCGCCCTCGGCGGTGGCCAGCAGGTCGATCACGTGCAGCGCGAGCTGCCACTGCCTGCCCGCCGCCAGCGCGCGTGCCTGGTCGATCACGCCGCGCTTGTCGGTGATGGCGTCGGCCACCGCGCGGCCGATGGCCTCGGGCGTGGCCGGGTGCAGCGAGGTCGGGTTGCGGTCCCACCAGCCGTTCTCCGAGCGGTAGATGTCGCGCACGATGTAGCCCGGGTCGCCGTAGGTGGGCTTCATCCACTCGACCGCGAACAGCTCGTCGGGAAAGCGGATGCGCGCCAGGATGTCGCGCTCGTTGAGCCCCTCGTTCATGAGCCGCACCACCTCGGCGCGCACCCAGCGCAGCGCGCGGGCCGTGTGCACGAGCACGTGCTGCACCTGGTCTTCGCCCTCGAGCGTGGCGCCGAATTCGCGCACGGCCTTGCGCGGCTTCAACGCCGCCAGCGCCTCCAGCGTGTCGGCCCAGCGCACCGTGTCGCGCATCGTGCGAAAGGGCGTGCCGATGTTGGGAATGGAGTCGATCAGCGCCGCGCCGCCGTACAGCACGCGCTGCGCCGGGCTCCACAGCGCGATCGCGTCGTCGGTTTCCGAGGGCGCCCAGCGCAGCTCGATGCGGCGCTCGCCGCTGCCGATCTGCAGCACGTCGTCGAAGGTCTCGGTGGGCGGGTGTGTCACCAGCCGGTGGTCGAAGAAGCCGGCGGGGCGGTTGAACTGGATCTCGGCCATGCGGTGCTGCAGCGCCAGCGTCTCGCGGTAGCGCGCCAGGCGGCGCGGCACGTTGCGGTGCGCAATGATGCGCGGCGGCGCATCGCCGCGCGCGGCGGCATGGGCCAGCCACATCGGCACGCCGGCGTTGTAGCCGATGTGGCCGTGGCTGAAGCACAGCGCATGCACCGGCGCGTCGCTGAGCTGGCGCAGCGCGTCGATCATGCCCTGCGTCACCGAGCCGCCCGGGCCGGCGTCGATCACGACCAGGCCCACGTTGGTCTCGGCCACGAACGATTGGCCCTGCCCGCGCAGGATGTGCAGGCCCGGCGCGACGGTCTCGGTGCCGGTGCCGACGATGAGGAAGGGCTTTTCTTCTTCTGTGGCTTTTGGTTTTTCAGCGGTGGCGCTCATGCGGAATCCTTGGTGACGGTGAGGGGCGGCAGCTGGTAGCGGCCGTCGAGCAGTTCGGCGCGCGGCACGTAGGCGCGCAGGCACAGGTAGAAGCTGCCTTCGGGCGCGGGCAGCCAGTTGGCGCGCGCGGCGTCGCCTTCGGGGCGCGCGTGCTGGATGTGCAGCGTGAGCCCGCCGTCCGCATCGCGCCGCAGTCCCGGCGTGCGGTCGCCGACGGCGTAGCGGTCGATGGGGTTGTCGACCAGCATGTAGTCGCGCGTGTCGTACATCGTGAGCGACCAGAAAGCGTCGACCGGCGGCAGCGCGTCGGGCGCGAAGCGCAGCGTGTAGCGGCGCTGGCCGGTGAGCGCTTCGCCGGTGGCGTCGTGCCAGGCCATCGGGTAGGTGGCCTCGCGGCTTTCGAGCATGCCGATGTACTTGAGCGCGATCAGCGCGCGCGCCAGGTGGTCGTCGCCGAAGGAACCTTCCACGAGCGGCATCTGCACCCAGCCCGAGGCCGTGGTGCGGCCCGACTGCGCCTCGCGCAGCCGGGGCAGCACGGTGTCGAGCGCGGCCTGCAGCGCGGCGCGCTGGCCGTCGTCGAGCGCGCCTGCGCCGGGCCCGATCCCGAGCGCCGCATAGCGCGCGAGCTGCGCGGCATCACCAGCCGGCGGTGCGTTGTCGCGCAGCGCCGCGTTCACCTGCGCGGCGAAGTGCGCGGCGGTGAGCGGTGCCTTCGGATCGCAGCCCGGGTCGAAGGCGCGCGGCGCCGAGCGGCGGCCGGCCTCCCAGTCGGCCAGCGTGCGCACGAGAAAACCGTCCTGCAGCGCGTTGACGGCGGGCACGTCCTGCGGGCCATCGACCAGCAGGCGTCCGATGATCCACAGCCAGCGCGTGGGCGCCTCGATGCGCGCGCCCGGCGCGTCGAAGGCCGCGGGCAGCGTGCCGCGCCATCCCGGCGGCGTGACCACGAAGGCGCGCGCCGCCGTGCCCGTGAGGCGCTGGCCCAGGTGGGCGAAGGGGTTGGTGAAGAAGTCGAGCAGACCCAGCACGTAGTAGCGCCCGGCGGTGTCGGGCACGTCGATCACGAGCGGGCCCTCGCCCAGGTCGAGCCAGGCGTTGGTGTAGAGCGTGTCGTTGTTCGGCGTGACGACGCGGCTCTTGCCCGCGCCCAGCAGCTGGCGCGCGTGCGTGAACACGTTGCACCAGCGCAGCGGCTTGGGCGCCTCGCCGGCGGCGTCGGTGCGCTGCGGCGAGGTGGCTGCGCGCATGCGGCACATCTCGTACAGCGGGTAGGCGTAGACCACGGCCTCTTCGGCCAGGGCTTGCAGGATGTCGGTGTGCGGCTGCATCGTGCTCAGCCCTGTTGTGCCTGCAGCGGCGGGATGCGCCAGCCCTGCACGCCTTCGCGCGGGTAGTACATGCGCAGGATCAGGTAGAAGCGCCCGGCCGGCGCGGGCAGCCAGTTGGCGGCGTCGGCAGGGCGTGCGTGGCTCACCACCAGCTCCAGGCTGCCGTCGGCGTTGCGCTTCAGCCCGGGCGTGCGGTCGCCGATGGCGTGGCGGCGGATGTCGTTGGGGTAGAGGAAGCGGTCGGTGTCGTACAGCGTGACCGACCAGAAGGCGTCCGCGGGCGGCAGGTCGCCGGCCTCGAAGCGCATCGTGTAGCGGCGCTGGCCGTCCAGCGGTTCCTGCGTCGCGTCGTGGTGCGCGGCGGCGTACACCGCCTCGCTGGTGGCCAGCGCGCCCAGGCCCAGGTAGGCGGTGCGCGCGCGGCCGAGGAACTCGTTGCCGTAGCGGCCGGTGGCCGGCGTCATCGACCAGGGCTTGGGCCGGCGGTTGCGGCCCACGGCGCCGACCAGCTGCACGCCCTCGGCGAAGCCTTCGATCAGGCCTTCGCGCAGCGGTGCCTCCAGCGCGTCCCACGAGAACGCGGCGTTCGCCAGCAGCCCGCCCTGGCCGAACCACGCCACGAGCGCGCGGTCTTCCACGCGGCCCGGCGCCTCGGCCAGCGCGTGGCACACGTTGGTGAAGAAGCGCGGCGCCACTTGCGCGGCCGGCTCGCCGTGCTCGAAGGCGGCGGCCATGGCGTCTTCGTGCGGGCCGGCCCACTGTTCGATGGCGGATGGGCGGCCTTGCAGCACGGTGCCGGGCGCGGGCTTCAGTTGGATCTCCGACTGCAGCGCGCGCGCCGCCGGCCAGTCGCTCTCGTCGCCCACCAGGATGCGGCCGATGAGCCAGACCAGGTCGGTCGGGCAGCGCACCACGCGGTGGGCGGCTGCGAGCGATTCCGGCACGGTGCCGCCGGGGCCCACGAGCACCACGGTCTCGCCCTCGGGGTTGCAGTTGCGCGGGCCCAGGTTCTCGAAGTTCTCGGTGTAGGCGTCGTACAGCGGCAGCACGAAGTAGCGCCCCGGGTGGCGCGCCGACGCGGGCACGGTGAGCAGCATCGGCCCGTGCGCCAGGTGCAGCCAGGCCATGGTGTAGAGCAGGTCGTTGGCGGGCGTGACCACGTCGCGGTCTTCGTGGGTGGACGGGCGCGGCGCGTGGTGCAGCGTGTTCAGCGGCGCGCGCACATCGGAGCCGGCCGAGGCGCCGCTGCGGCGTTCGGCGCGCGGCGCGGTCTGCAGGGCGCAGGTGCGGTAGGTCTCGGTGAGCGGATAGCCGTAGACGAAGGCGGCCAGGCCGATGGAGCGGGCGAGCGCCTTGCGGGCGGCGGCGATGTCGGGCACGGGAGCGGGAGCGTTCATGGGAAGGACCTCGGGGTTCGGAAAGAGGGAGAAGGGAAGGCGGTTCAGTCGAGCTTCACGCCCGTGGCCTGCGTGAGCTTCAGCGTCACGGGCAGAAAGGCCTTGTAGGCCGCGGCGGCCTCGGGCGGCAGGTTGCCCACGGGCTCGGCGCCGAGCTCCTCGATGCGCCGGCTCACCTCGGGCTGGCGCACCACCGCGCTGACCTCGCGGCCCAGGCGCTCGACGATGGCGTCGGGCGTCTTGGCCGGCGCCATCAGCGAGGTCGGGCCGGTCATGGCGTAGACCTCGTCGGCGTAGCCCTGCTCGGCGAAGGTGGGCACGTCGGGCAGCGCGCGGGCGCGCCGCGGGCCGGCCACGGCCAGCGGGCGCAGCTTGCCGGCCTTGATGTACGGCTGCAGCGTGGTGACCGAGCCCACGGTCATCTGGATCACGCCGCCGATCAGGTCGATCGCCATCGGGCTCTCGCCCTTGTAGGGCACGTGCATCGTCTGCAGGCCGTAGGCCTTGTCCATGTAGACCTGCACCTGGTGCGGCTGCGTGCCGGGGCCCCACGAGCCCATCGAGTACTTGCCGGGCGCGGCCTTGGCGGCGGCGATCAGGCTCTTGAAGTCGGTGGCCGGCACCGAAGGGTGCACCGCCAGCACGGTGCGCGTGGTGGCGATGTCCGACACCATGCGCAGGTCGGTGCGCGGGTCGTAGGGCAGCTTGCTGTAGAGCACCAGGTTCGCCGTGACGGGCCCCGGCACCGTGAGCAGCAGCGTGTGGCCGTCGGGCGGGCTCTTGGCGACGTAGTCGGTGCCGATGATGCCGCCCGCGCCGCTGCGGTTCTCGACCACCACCGGCTGGCCCAGCCGCTTCGACAGGCCCTCGGCCACGAGCCGCGCGAGGATGTCGGTCGAGCCGCCCGCCTGGTACTGCACGATGATGCGCACGGGCTTGGAGGGGAAGGGCGCCTCCGTGGCTGCCGCCGCCGCGCCGGCCGCGAGCACCAGTGCCGCGCTCGCGCCGAGTGCGCGCCCGAGTCCGTTCTTCGATGTCGTCGTCATGCGATGTCTCCGGTGGTTGTTGTCGTTCTTCAGCGTGCGCGGCCGACGACCAGCGCGTCGACCGCCACGCAGCCGCCCTCGGCCTGCGGGCGCGCGATCAGCGGGTTGATCTCGGCGCTGTCGAGCGAGTCGCCCGCGCGCTGCGCGAAGTCGGCGAGCGCGCACAGCGCGTCGGCGATCGAGTCGAGGTCGACCGGCGGGCGGCCGCGTGCGCCGTTCAGGATCGCGAATGCGCGCAGCTCGCGCACCATGGCCAGCGCGTCGTCGCGCGTGACCGGCAGTGCGCGCAGCGACACGTCGCGCAGCGTCTCGACGTGGATGCCGCCCAGGCCGAACATCAGCACCGGCCCGAACACCGGGTCGCGGTGCACGCCCGCGATGCACTCGACGCCGCCCGTCAGCATGCGCGCCACCAGCGCGCCGTCGAGCCGCGCCTCGGGCCGTGCGGTGAGCGCGAGGTCGCGCGTGCGCTCGAAAGCCGCGCGCGCCTGCGCCGCGCCGCGCAGCCCGAGCGCCACGCCGCCGACGTCCGACTTGTGCGGGATGTCGGCGCTGACGATCTTCACCACCACCGCCTCGCCGAGCGTCTCGGCGGCGGCCGCCGCTTCGTCGGCGCTGCGCACCACGCGGTGCGCGACCACGGGCACGCCGGCATCGGCCAGCAGTGCGAGCGCATCGGGCTCGGACATCGTGCCGGGCGCGAGCGTCAAAGGCGCCTTGGTTGATGCGGGCGTTGCAGCCGCCGCAGCCGCAGGCTTCAGACCCGCGAGCGCGGCGATCGTGCGGATGCCGTCCGACGGGTCGGCGAACACCAGGCAGCGCATCGCTTCGAGCTCGGCGCGACGTTCGGGCGACAGCAGCGTGCTCACCGCCAGCAGCGTGTCGGGATAGGCCTCGCGCAGCGAGCTCACCAACGAGCGCAGCACCGGCCAGAACGCGTCCGACGCGCCCGCGGCGGCCAGAAAGCCCATCCACGAGGCGAAGCCCTGGTCGTCCAGCATCACGCGGGCCGTGCGATCGATCAGCGTCATGTCGTTGGTGACCTGGCCCGTGATGTCGACCGGGTTGCGCGGTGCCGCGAAGGGCACCCAGCGGCGCAGCGTGTCCTGCGCGGCCTCGCTCAGCGGGCGGGCGTCCAGGCCCTGGGCCGACGCCTCGTCGGCCATCAGCGCGCCGACGCCGCCCGAGAGCGTGAACAGGCCGATCGAGCGGTCGCGCGGGCGGCCCGCCACGGCCGCGCTGTGGGCCAGGTCGAAGAACTCCGTGAGGTTGCGCGCGCGCAGCACGCCGTACTGGCGGAACACGGCGTCGTACACCGCGTCGTCGCCCGCCAGCGCGGCGGTGTGCGAGGCCGCGGCCTCGGCGCCCAGCGCGGTGCGCCCGACCTTGACCATCACCACCGGCTTGCCGTTGGCCTGCGCCAGGGCCAGCGCGGCGCGCAGGCGGGGGCCGTCGCGGCAGCCTTCCATGTAGGCCATGATCACGTCGGTGTCGGGGTCCTGCGCGAGCCAGGCCAGGCAGTCGGCGACCTGCACGTCGGCCTCGTTGCCGGTGGTGGCCCACAGCGACAGGCCGACGCCGCGCGCCCGCGCCATCGCGTAGGCATAGGCGCCGAACGCGCCCGACTGGCTCACCAGCCCGATGCGTCCCGGCATCACGCGGCCCACGCCGGGCGCCGGCGAGAAGGTGGCGTACACGTGGCGCGCGATGTTCATGAAGCCCAGGCAGTTGGGGCCGACCAGCCGCACGCCCGCGGCACGCGCCTTGTCGCCCAGCCGCGCCTGCGCCGCCGCGCCCTCGGCGCCCACTTCGGCAAAGCCCGAGGAGAACAGCACCACGCCCTTCACGCCCGCCGCGATGGCGTCGTCGAGCGCGCCGTCGACGAGCGCCGACGGCACCGCGAGGATGGCCAGGTCCACCGGCTGGCCGATGGCGCGCAGGCTGGGGTAGGCCGGCAGGTCCTGGATGCGGTCGGCGTTCGGGTTGACCGGGTACAGCGCGCCCTCGAAGCCGAAGCGGCGCTGGTAGTCGACGGGAATGCCGCCGATCTTCTGCGCGTTGGACGAGGCGCCGACCACCGCGATGGCACGCGGCGCGAACAGCGCCGACAGGGATTCGGCTTGCGAAGAAAAGAAGTCCATGGGCATGGCGGAGGGTTTGGAAGTCAGAAGTTGTGGCGGATGCCGGTGGCCAGCACGCGCACGTCGTTGCCGCTGTTGGGCGTGACGGCGATGGTCGCGAGCGAGGCCGAGGCGCCGTGCCGGTTCAGCAGGCGCAGCCAGCGCGCATAGACCACGGTGCGCTTGCTCAGGTAGTAGTCGTAGCCCAGCGTCCAGGCCAGCTGCGAGCGTTCGCTCTCGGCCACCTTGCGCTGCGTGGCGCCGAAGATCAGGTTCGAGGCCGGCGTCACGTTGTAGGTGGCGCCCAGGTTCACGAGCTTCGCGGTCGGCACGTTGGGCAGGCTCGAGGCGTTGCGCACGTAGCTGGCGTACAGCTGCAGGCCGATGGAGGGCAGCTCGTAGGAGCCGGTCAGCGCCTGGTAGGTCGTGGTGGCGGGCGAGGCCACGGGCGCCGCCGCCGAGCCCGAGCGCGCGCGCTGGAAGGCGTAGGCGATGTAGTACGGCTTGCGCGCCCAGCCGATGTTGCCGCCGTAGACGTTGCCGCTCTGGTGGCTCGGCGCGCTCGATTCGCCCGGTGCGTAGGCCAGGTCGGCAAAGAACTCCATGCTGGCCGGCGTGCGGTAGCGCACCATGTTGCTGGCGCGGGCCGCGAAGGGCGTGAGGCCGGGTTGCGCGTCGGTGGCCGCCACCAGGTTGATCGGCGAGAACACCGAGTTCAGGCCGTAGGGGTCGGCCTTGAACAGCGCGTAGAACATCGGCGTGTACATGCGGCCCGCGTCGATCTGCCCCCACGGCGCCGAGAAGCCGACGAAGGACTGCCGGCTGAACGACATCGCGGGGCCGGGCAGCGTGCCGTTGCCGGTGTCGGGCGCAAAGCCGCTCTCCAGCGTGAAGTGCGCGCCCAGGCCACCGCCCAGGTCCTCGGTGCCGCGAAAGCCGATGCGCGAGGCGGTCTGGCCGCCGTCCTCCAGCCGCGTGGAGGAGGCGGGGCCCGACCTGGCGTGCGCCACGTACAGGTCGAGCGTGCCGTAGACGCTCACGGTGCTTTGCGCGGACGCAAGGGCGCAGGCCGCGAGCGCGAGGGCTGCGGTGGCTGTCTTCTTCATTTGGGTTGTCTCCGGTGTGGCCGGTCGCCTGCGGGTGCAAGGCGGTGCCGCCTGTGTGCTTGTCGATGTCCGGGGCTTACGATAGAAATGAAGGGCCCCCGAATCTGTCAACGCTTTGACAGATTCGTGAACACCAGGGCAGGGAGAACCCGCTGACCCGACCACCTGCAACCCCCCCTCCCGACGCCGAAGACAGCGCCGAGCTGCTCGACCGCGCGCTGCGCTGGAACGAGCTGTTTTCCCAATGGCCCGACGCGCGCCGCGCCGAACTCATGAAGTCGGCGCGGCTGGTGCGCTACCGCCGCCGCACGCAGGTGCTGGCGCGCGACCGCCACAAGCGCGAGCTGCTGGCGGTGGTGTCAGGCTGCCTGGAGATCAGCAGCATGAGCCCGCAGGGGCGCAAGTACGTCAACGCGCTGCTGGGGCCCGGCCAGGTGGCGCCGCTGGTGCGCCTGCTCGAGGACGTGCCGCTGCCCTACGACTACCACGCGCACGAAGACTCGGTGATCGTCCACCTGCCCAGCGACGCCGTGATCGCGGTGCTCGACGCCGAGCCCGCGCTGTGGCGCGGCGTGGCCCGGCTGGGCCTGAAGCGCCAGCGGCTGAGCGTGGTGCTGCTGCAGAACCAGATGCTGAACTCGGTGCGCGGGCGCGTGGCCGCCACGCTGATGAGCGTGATCCACTTCTACGGCATGCAGGTGGAGGCCGCCGCGAGCTTGCCGGTGCGGCTGTCGCAGAACGACCTGGCGGCGATGCTGGGGTTGTCGCGCCAGACCATCAACAAGGAGCTGGGGCGGCTGGTCGCGGAAGGCGTGATCGACATGAGCTACAAGCGCATCCGCATCGTGGACCCCGACCAGCTCGCGGTCATCGCGACGGGCACCGGGCCGCAGTGAGCGGCGCGCACCGCAGCGCGCAGGCTCAGGGGTGGATCTTCTCGCCCTTGGCGAGCATCTCGACGAACTGCGCGATGCGCCGGGCGCGCGTCTCGGGTTTCTTCGCGCCCTGCGTACGGAACAGCACGGCGAAGCGGTTGCGCGCGTCGAGCGTGGCGAAGAAGGCCTTGGCCTTGCGGTTGGCGTCGAGCGCGGCCTGCAGGTCGGGCGGCACGGTGGCCACGCTCGGGGCGTCGTAGGCCGCCTCCCAGCGGCCGTCGGCGCGGGCGCGCTCCACCTCGGCCAGGCCGCCGGGCTGCATGCGGCCGTCGTCGATGAGCTTCAGGGCCTTGTCGCGGTTGATCTTCGACCAGATGCTGCGCGCGGTGCGCGGCGTGAAGCGCTGCAGGAAGAACTGCGCGTCCTGGCTCTTGCGCTGGCCGTCGATCCAGCCGAAGCACAGCGCGATCTCCAGCGCCTCGGGGTGGTCGACGGAGGCGATGCCGCTGGCCTTCTTCGCGATGCGCAGCCAGACGCCGGCGTGGCTCGCATGGTGTTTCTTGTACCAACGCAGCAGCGCGGCGGCGTCGGCGCATTCCAGCGGCGTGTCGTCGACGATGCGGTCCACCTTGACCGCGGTCTTCTTCGCCGCCGGGCTCATGGCACCCACCAGTAGCGCAGCGCGTGGAAGTAGATCGGCGCCGCGAAGATCACCGAGTCGAGCCGATCGAGCATGCCGCCGTGGCCTTCGATCATGGAGCCCCAGTCCTTCACGCCGCGGTCACGCTTGATGGCCGACATCACCAGCCCGCCGAAGAAGCCCAGGAGGCAGATCATGAAGGCCATGAGCGCCGCCTGCCACGGGTTGAAGGGCGTGGCCCAGTACAGCGCCGCGCCCATCGCGGTGGCGCTGGCCACGCCGCCGATCAGGCCTTCCCAGGTCTTGGAGGGCGAGAGTTCGGGCGCCACCTTGCGCTTGCCGAAGAGCTTGCCCCACACGTACTGCAGCACGTCGCTGCCCTGCACCACGATGACCAGGAAGGCGATCAGCAGCAGGTTGCGGCCCTCGAAGCCCGGAATCTGCAGCGTGAGCAGCGCCGGCACGTGGCTGATGCAGAACACGCACACCATCAGGCCCCACTGGATCTTCGAGGTGCGCTCCAGGAAGCGCTGCGTGTCGCCGCCCACGGCCGCCAGGATGGGCAGCAGCAGGAAGGCGTAGACCGGGATGTAGATCGAATACAGCCCGTACCAGTCGATCCAGATCAGGAAGTACTGGCCCGGCAGCGCCACGAAGAAGGCCAGCGCGATCGCGCCGTGGTCGCCGCGCCGCGTGTAGGCCAGGCTGATGAACTCGCGCAGCGCATAGAACGAGATCAGGTAGAACAGCACGATCACGCCGCCCTTGCCGAAGGCGAAGGCCAGGCCGATCACCGCCACCATCACCCACCACGCATTGACGCGCGAGTTGAGGTTGTCGATCACCGAGTGCGGCTGGCCGTTCGCCACGCGCCACTTGAGCAGCGCGCCGATGGCCGAGGCCAGCACGAGCACGCCGAAGACGCCGCCGAAGAGCTTGAAGGTGGTCCAGGCGAAGGGGGACATTTCGATCACGAGGCGGTCCCTCCGTTGGGTTCGATGCGGTCGTACTCCGGGCGCAGGTCGAGCATGGCCGTGCGCGCGCGCGCCAGAAAGGCGACCTTGTCTTCGCCTTCCTCGAGCCGGATCGGCGCGCCGAAGCGCACCGTGCAGGCCAGCGGGATCGGCACCAGCGTGCCCTTGGGCAGCACGCGCTTGAGGTTCTCGATCCACACCGGCACCAGCCGCACGGTGGGGCAGGCGCGCGCCAGGTGGAAGAGGCCGCTTTTCAGCGGCAGCAGGATGTCGTCGCCCGTGTTGCGCGTGCCCTCGGGGAACATGATGAGCGAGTCGCCGCCTTCCAGCGCCTCCTTCATCTGGTCGACCGGGTTGCCGCCCTGGCCCGAGCCGTCGCGGCGGATCATGAGCGCGTTGAACACGTCCTTGCCGATGAAGTTGCGCAGCTTCGAGGCCTCCCAGTAGTCCTGCCCGGCCACGGGCCGCGTGAGCGCGCGCAGGTCGGAGGGCAGCGTGGCCCACAGCAGCACGAAGTCGCCGTGGCTGGTGTGGTTGGCGAAGTACAGCGTCTGCTCGGCCTTGGGCGTGGTGCCCGACCAGATGGCGCGCACGCCGGTCAAAAGGCCGGCCGCGCCGATGATGAGCTGGCCCGCCACCACCGCGAGGCCGCGGCGCACGATGGCGCCGGGGCGGGCGCTGTCGTTGCCGTCGCCGTTGCTGCTGCTGTCGTTCTTGTTGTTGCCGTTGTCGTTGTTCAAGCGAGTTCCTGTGTCATGAGGGCGAGCAGGAAGAGCGCGTTCTGGCAGGCGATCACGATGGCGTGGCGCTGCATCAGTTGGCGGGTTCCCTGCACGCGGTCGGCGAGCGCGCGGGCGCTGGGCTGCGGCGGCGGGTCGCGCAGCCCGAGCACCGACAGGGCGTTGTCCATCGCGCCCAGCGAGGCGATCTGGCCGTTGGCCAGGCCTTCGAACAGCGCCTGGTCCAGCCGCAGCCGGAAGGCGAAGTAGCGTTCGAGCACGCCCAGCACCATCACCGCGGCAAAGGCCAGGATGGCGGTGTTCGAGAGCCCGCGCAGCGTGAGCGCCAGCACCAGGGCGGCGATGCAGGTGAGCGCGAAGCCCCAGAGGGCGAGCATGGCCGCCGCGCGCAGCAGGCCGGCCAGGGTGGTGCAGGTGGCGCGTTCGTTGTCAGTCATGGCGGGCAGGTGTTCCAAGGGGTTCGAGTGCGGTACGCCAGGCGGCGTGCAGCACGATCTGCGGGCGGGCGCGGCGCACGGCGTCTTCGGCCTGCGCCAGGCCGTGGTCGCGGCCCAGCCAGGCGATCACGGCGGCGGCGCTGCGCGAGAAGCCCAGCGCGCAGCAGACCCACACGGCCGAACCGTCGGCCGCCGCCGCGCGGCGCTGGCCTTCGATGACGGCCGCGGCGCGGTGCAGGCGCACGGGCGGCGGCACCACCAGGTCGAGCAGCGGCACGCAGCGCGCACGGGCGGGCGGCACGCCGGCCGGCAGCTGCAGCTCGGCGCACAGGCTCACGAGCCGGGGTTGGCCGGCGGCGAGCCATTCGGCCTGCGTGGGGCGACGGCCCAGGCGCAGGCCGGGCACCACCTCGACCGAGGCCGGCAGCTTGCGCGTCCAGAGCCACACATTGAAGGCCGCGGCCAGGCGGTAGGGCGCGAACAGCCAGCGCGCCGCCCAGCCCATGCGGCCGTGGCCGTCCATCTGGAAGCCGCGCGCGCCGAAGCCGAGGTAGTTGAGCGCCACCAGCGCGAGCGCCGCCGCAGGCCAGGCCAGCCACAGCGCCACGCCGCCCGTTGCCAACGCCGCGAACAGGCACAGCGCTGCGCCCACGGCATAGAAGCCCGCGAGCTTCAGCCGCTGCGGATCGCGCGCCAGGCGCCATGCGCGCAGCATCGACACCCGGCGCGCCATCGGCCACAGCCACACGCAGAAGATGCCCAGCAGCGCGCCGGTCGGGATGTCGATGAAGTGGTGCTGCCAGGTCGTGAGCACCGAGGCGCAGATCGCGAAGGCCCACACATGCAGCACGAGCCGCGCCCACAGCGGCCGGATGAAGCGCCGGTACCAGTCCCACAGGATCACGGCCAGCGCGATGTGCAGCGAGGGCGCCTGGTTGTAGGGCTGGTCGAAGCCGCGCAGCGCGTTGAAGAGGAAGGCCGGGGCGCCTTCCACCGGCGGCTGGCCGAAGCTGAAGTGCAGCGGCCAGAGGATGAAGCAGGTGCAGGCGATGAGCGTGGCGCTCACCAGCCGCAGCGCATGCCGGTCGAGCGTGTGGCGGTCGCGCGCCAGGAACAGCGACAGCGCGTAGAAGACGTTGATGGTCCAGTACGGAAAGATCGTCCAGGCCCAGAAAGGCACCTGCCGCTCCCAGTCGAAGGCCATCGAGGGCACGCTGGCGCGCGTGGTGGCCCACCAGTTGGCGAAGCCGTAGGTCGCGTAGAACAGCGGCCCCAGAAACACCAGCCACGCGGCGGCGCGTTTCCACGGCCGGGGCGCGCGCCGGGCGGTCATTGCGCGACGCGCACCGCCAGCGACACCGTGAAGATGCCCCATTCGTCCACCCGCTGGTCGATCTTGCGGAAGCCCGCTTCTTCGACCAGCTGGTCCATCTCGGCTTGCGTGCGCCGGCGCATCACCCAGGCTTCGCCCTGGCGGTGGCTGGTGAGCGCGCGGGCGATCATTTCGAGCTGCGGGTGCCAGGGCTGGCCGGTGTAGACCAGGTAGCCCCGGTCTTCCACCGCGTCGCCCACGCCCGCGAGCGAGCGGCGCACCATTTCGTTGTCGGGGAACAGCTCGTACAGGCCCGACACCACGGCCAGCGTGGGCCGCGGCGTCACGCTCGCCAGGCTGATGCGGTCGAAGGCGTCGGCCTGCACGAACTGGGCGACGTCCTCCAGGCCCTTTTCGGCGATGAGGGCCGTGCCGTCGCGCACGTTGATGTCGCTGTAGTCGCGCAGCAGGATCGAGCTGGCCTTCACCGGGCTGGCCAGCACCGCGTCGAGCACGTAGCGGCCGTGGCCGGCCGCGATGTCCATGAGCCGCACCTCGCGGTGCATCTCGACCAGCCGCTCCATCGCGATGCGCAGCAGCTCCTCGACGTGGATCTTGCGCTGGCGGATGCCGCGCCAGCCGATGGAGTCGAGGTAGGTGCGGTCGACCGAGCGGCCCATTGCGCCCTTGCCCTGCGGCTGGTTGCGGTAGACGTAGTCGAGCGTGCTGCCCGAGTCGAAGCCCGTGGCGTGGCCCAGCGCGATGCCGCTGGACAGCGCGCCGCCCACGCGCAGCCCGCCGCGCGTGATCGCCCAGTAGGCGCCGCGCGGCGACAGAGGTGAGAGCGGTTCGGCCAGCGCGCGCGATTCGTCGGCCGTGTTGCCCTTCAGGTGCGCCTCGCGCAGGTCGACCGGCACGGCCGGCTCGTCGAAGCGCTGCAGGATGAATTCGCGGATCGACGCCACCGCGGGCGCCCGGTCTTTCTCGCCCAGCGTGTCGTGGAAGAAGCCCGGCAGCACCGTCTTCGTCTTCACGGCGCTGCCCAGCCGCTCGAAGAACTGGTGCTGCGGCTTGTGGTGCACCACCCAGTCGGCGCCCGAGATGAGCAGCTGCACCGGCAGCGTGATCGCGTTGGCGTCGGCCACCACGCGGTCGGCCGCCTCGTACAGGCCCAGCAGGATGTTGACGGCGATCGGGCGCGAGATCAGCGGGTCGTTCTTGTAGCTCTCGATGCGCGCGGGGTCGTGCGTGAGGAACTTCGGCTTCACGTAGCTGTTCACGAAGAACAGCCCGCGCAGCTTGTGCATCAGCGCCAGCCCCGGCCGCGCGAACGGCACGTAGAGCTTGACCTTGAAGGCCGGCGAGGCCAGCGTGAGGCCGCGCACCTTGGGCGCGTAGTCGTGTGCCCAGGTGGCGATCAGCACCGCGCCCACGCTCTGCGCGACCACGTGGATGTCGTGCTCGGGCACGCCGTGGGCGGCGGCGATGTGCTGCACGAAGGTCTGCACGTCGCGCACCGAGGTGCCGAAGCTGGGGCTGTAGCCGCGCTGGCCCGGCGACAGGCCGTGGCCGCGCGCGTCCCAGGCGAAGAAGTCGAAGTCGGGCAGGTCCAGCTCGTCCACCAGGTGCGCCATGCGCGCGCCGTGCTCGTGGCCGCGGTGGAACAGCAGCACGGCGCCGCGCCGTGCGCCGCCCGTGGCCGGCCAGTGGCGGTAGAACAGCGATTCGCCGTCGTGCGTGCGGAAGTGGTGTTCGGCGGCGACGCGGGGTGTGGAAAGGGTCATGAAGAAGGGTCTTCTTTATTTATTTGTATGGGGGTGTTTCAGGCGGCAGGCGCCTCGGCCTCGGCCAGGGCGCGGCGGATGCGGTTGACGACCGTCCAGGCCACCAGCGCGGCCAGCAATGGCATCAGCAGGGCGGTCCAGCCCGGCAGCGGCCCGCCGAGGGCGACATACAACCCGAGCGCGCCGAACACGAAGGCCCGGTCGCTCTTGCCCATCGGCCCGTCGTAGCGGCGCGAGGCGCCCACCGTGGGGCCCAGCGCGCCGGCGAACTCGCTCAGCCCGGCCAGCACGATGACCGTGCCGACCCAGAACGGCGCGAACGGCGCCACCAGCGCGAAAGGCAGGTAGAGCGCGGCGTCGGAGACCACGTCCGTGAGTTCGTTGAGGAAGGCGCCCAGCCGGCTTTGCTGGTGGTGTTCGCGCGCCAGCATGCCGTCGATGGCGTTGAAGGCCATGCGCAGGAACATCCAGGCGGGGATCAGGCCGAAGGCCGCCAGCGAGGGCGCGGCGAAGAACAGCCAGAGCCCGAGCCCGACCGACACCGCGCAGGCCGCCAGCGTCACCTGGTTGGCCGTCACGCCCATCGCATGCAGCCGGACCACGAGCGGTCGCAGCAAGGCCTGGAAACGCGGTTTCAGTTCGTAGATGGACACGTTCTGACTTCCCTCTCTTGTTATGTTCTCCAAGCATTCTGCCAGTGTGGCCAGGGACTAAACTTGCCTCCGAAGACCCACCCCCAATGACCATCCAGACCGACGATTTCGCCCCCGCCCCGCAACGCGTGGTGTCCGCCGCCCCCGCCTCGCCCAACGAGGAGGCGATCGAGCGGGCGCTGCGGCCCAAGCTGCTCGACGAGTACGTCGGCCAGGCCAAGGTGCGCGAGCAGCTCGAGATCTTCATCGGCGCCGCGCGCAAGCGCAAAGAGGCGCTCGACCACGTGCTGCTGTTCGGCCCGCCGGGTCTGGGCAAGACCACGCTGTCGCACATCATCGCGGCCGAACTGGGCGTCAACCTGCGCCAGACCTCGGGCCCCGTGCTCGAAAAGCCCAAGGACCTGGCGGCGCTGCTGACCAACCTCGAGCCCAACGACGTGCTCTTCATCGACGAGATTCACCGCCTGAGCCCGGTCGTCGAGGAAATCCTGTACCCCGCGCTGGAGGACTACCAGATCGACATCATGATCGGCGAGGGCCCCGCGGCGCGCAGCATCAAGCTCGACCTGCAGCCCTTCACGCTGGTGGGTGCCACCACCCGCGCCGGCATGCTGACCAACCCGCTGCGCGACCGCTTCGGCATCGTGGCGCGGCTGGAGTTCTACACGCCCGAAGAACTGGCGCTCATCGTGCGCCGCAGCGCGGGCCTGCTCAAGGTCGAGACCGACGCCGCCGGCGGCTTCGAGATCGCGCGCCGCTCGCGCGGCACGCCCCGCATCGCCAACCGCCTGCTGCGCCGCGTGCGCGACTACGCCGAGGTCAAGGGCAACGGCCGCATCACCGAAGACATCGCGCACAAGGCGCTGGCCATGCTCGACGTCGACCCGCAGGGCTTCGACCTCATGGACCGCAAGCTGCTCGAGGCCGTCATCCACCGCTTCGACGGCGGTCCGGTCGGCCTGGACAACGTGGCCGCCAGCATCGGCGAAGAGCGCGACACCATCGAGGACGTGATCGAGCCCTACCTCATCCAGCAGGGCTACCTGCAACGCACGCCGCGCGGGCGCATCGCCACGCTCGCGGCCTACCGCCACCTGGGCGTGGTGCCGCCCTCGGGCCGCGCCGACGGCCCGGACCTGTTCGGCGCCTGAAGAGAAAACCATGCACACCCACGACCTGAGCGCCTGGCAGCACGACCACCATTTCGGCGCCGGCAATGCCGCCGCCGAACGCAGCACCCGCCTCGTGATGTGGATCACCGCCGCGATGATGGTGGTCGAGATCGGTGCCGGCTGGTGGTTCAACTCCATGGCGCTTTTGGCCGACGGCTGGCACATGAGTTCGCACGCGCTGGCCATCGGCCTGAGCGCCTTCGCCTACGCCGCCGCGCGGCGCTACGCCCGCGACCCGCGCTTTGCCTTCGGCACCTGGAAGATCGAGGTGCTCGGCGGCTTCGCGAGCGCGCTGCTGCTGCTCGGCGTCGCCGCGCTCATGGTGGTGGGTTCGCTGGAGCGGCTGTGGTCGCCCGTGGCCATCCACTACCCCGAGGCCATCTCGATCGCGGTGCTGGGCCTGGTGGTGAACCTGGTCTGCGCGCGGCTCTTGGGGCATTCGCACGATCACCACGGCCATGGGCACGGCGACCACGGTCATGACCATCATGACCACGCACACGGCCACGACCTCAACCTGCGCTCCGCCTACCTGCACGTGGTGGCCGACGCCGCCACCTCGGTGCTCGCCATCGCGGCGCTGCTGGGCGGCTGGTTCTACGGCTGGTCCTGGCTCGACCCGGTCATGGGCATCGTCGGTGCCGTGCTCGTCGCCGTCTGGGCCAAGGGCTTGCTGAAGGAGACCGGCAAGGTCCTGCTCGACCGCGAGATGGACCACCCCGTCACCGCCGAAATCCGCGAAGGCGTCGAGACGATGCTGGCCGATTCCGAAACCCGCGTGGCCGATCTGCACGTCTGGCGCGTCGGCCGCGATGCGTACGCCTGCGCGCTCACGGTGGTGACGCATTCGGCCACGCTCACGGCGGACCAGGTGCGGGCGTGCTTCTCGATGCACGAGGAGATCCGGCACTCGACGGTCGAAATCCAGCGCTGCGCTGAGTAGAGGAAGGGTTCCGCTGTTGCAGCCATCTCCTGTCTATCCATGAGAACGATGGCTCCGGCCTGCTTCAGAAATTCACGTGGACCCGTTTGCCGTGAGCGAACGCAAATCGGCGGCGCTGCATGAGCTTCCTTGATGCTTCTTGCGCCAGGACAGGCATCGGAAAAGCGCGCAAGTCACGAAACAGCACCTGGGTCGTTCTCGGCGCCATGTTTCTTTTCAGCCTTTCGGGCTGCAGCGTCCGCAAGGATTCGCCTGAAGAGCGCATCGGCAATTTCCAGTTCCAGTACGTGGACTTCACCGGCTACTTGCGTCCGGCCGATCCCTCGTACCTCATCGTCCGCCATGGCCGCCTTTTCCCGAAGGAGGTGAAGGCGCCTGATGAGACAGGTCGGTTCATCGCGATCGAAGCACGTTTGGCGGGCCCCCATCCAACATGGCTTGTGAGCAGTGCTTCCAATTTCTATGTCCTCAAGGAAGCACCGGATGGTTCGGTCGCGGTCACTCCGCTTCCGACCACTGCAAGGGCGATACCGAACGCATGGATCGCCAACGGAATTGCCACCACCCGACTCGATGCGGGCCGTTGGTTTGTTCACGACGCCAGAACGCACGAGCTGACGAATGGAAGAGCGCCGCCATACACGGGGCGAATTCTCGATGAGCGCTCGCTCCAGATTCAGTTGCTGCCGCTTCAATCGATCAGCGGCGTGGATTTCGACCTGGACCCCATCGTCTCGGTGTCGCCTGACAACAGCACGGCAGCCTGGTTTTCCTATCTGTTCTCCTCAGAGGAAAGAAGAGGAACGCTCACCATCGTGGACAAGGATGGTGAAACGATGCCGGTCACCAAATTGGACCCCCTGCTCTATGACGGTGGGGAGCGCCTTCGCGATGCCTGGACGCCGTGGTTCAACACCTTTGCCAGTTGGCATCGCACGAAGGAGGGCCGCTGGGTCGTCGATATCGACCACGAAAAAGTGGCGGGCCTGGTGGAAAAGCGTCGCCGGGAGAAAGAGGTTGAGGACGCTTGCCGCAAGCGTCAGTTCGAGCAGCCTCTCGAGGTGCGAGAGACCTCCGCGACGGGGCCCGTCGCTGCGGTGGAACCGGTTCTCGACTGCGATCCGGATGCTGGCAAGGACGCATATCGACTTCGCTTGCGCCGCAATGCAACAGATGGTCGCCTTTGATGAGGCGAGCGCGATCTACCCATTTCGAGGAGAGTTCGCATGCCGCACGATCAACATCTGCGCCACGTAATAGGTAGACAACACCCACAGCGACGCCAGCGGCAGCGGCGACACGAACCGGTTGATCGCCAGCAGCGCGTCGCTCAGCATGAAGAAGCAGGCGCCCACCGCCACCCACAGCGCGGCCGGGTCGCTTGAACGCAGCACCGCCGCACGCCCGATAGCCTGGGCCGCCATGCAGGCGATCACCACCACGTAGAAGCCGACCGGAATGCGCAGCGCCACCGGCAGGCCGCCCTGCCACAGGAAGGCGTACATGCCCGCGCCGATCAGCAAGGTGGCCGCCAGCGCGCGCGGGCGCGGGAACAGCCCTACGCCGATGCGGAACAGCGCGATGTACGCCAGGTGCGCGAGCAGGAAGCACACGAGCCCGGGCACGAAGAGGTTCGCCGGTCCCATCAGCAGCACGTCGCCCGCGAGCGAGAAGACCAGGCCGGTCAGCAGCAGCGCATCGAAGCGCGCGATGCCGCCGGGCTGGCGTTGCGCGCGGCGGGCCGCGAAGGCGATGGCGATGGCCAGCGCCAATGGCTTGAAGGCGAGGTGCAGCCAGCCGATGCCCAAGGCCGCGCTCGCCGTGGCCAGCGCAGCGGCCTCGACCAGCAGCACCTCGGTGACCGACAGCCGGTCCTGCAGCACCGCGCCCACGGCCCACAGCCCGGCCGTGAGCGCGGCCAGCCAGACGGCGGCCTGCGGCAGCGGCACGGCGTCGGAGTACCAGAGGAACACCGTCACGCCGGCCAGCAGCGCGAGGAACTGCAGGCCCGCGAACCACTGCACGCCGCGGCTCACCACGGGCTCGTAGCGCGTCACCCTCGCGATGTCGAAAGCCGGCTTGGGGTAGCGCGCCGCCACGTCGGCCGGTCGCCAGCCGGGCGGCTTGAACCACACGCGCAGCTTGTCGGACCAGCGGCGCGCATGCCATGAATCCCTGGCGAGCGCCCAGTAGACCTCGGCGTTGGCCCACAGCGGGTCCCAGCTTTTCAGCTCGCCGCGCGTGCCGTACACGCAGCGCTCGTCCTCCTCGCGGAAGGTGCCGAAGAGGCGGTCCCACACGATCAGCACGCCGCCGTAGTTGCGGTCCAGATACGTGTCGTTCACCGCGTGGTGCACGCGGTGGTTCGAGGGCGAGCAGAACCAGCGGTCGAACCAGCCGAGCTTGCCGACCTGTTCGGTGTGCACCCAGAACTGGTAGAGCAGGTCGATGAGCGCCACCACCACGAACACCAGCGGCGGCACGCCGGCCACGGCCATCGGCAGGTAGAAGAGCCAGCCCAGCAGCGCGCCGCTCGAGGTCTGGCGCAGTGCGGTCGACAGGTTGTAGTGCTGGCTCTGGTGGTGCACCACGTGCGCGGCCCACAGCACGGCCGACTCGTGGCCCATGCGGTGCAGCCAGTAGTAGCAGAAGTCGTAGAACACCAGCGCCAGCAGCCAGCCGTACCAGGTGGTCCAGAACTCGCGCGCCGCCTCTTGCGGAAAGAGCGCCACCGCCGAATACACGGCGGTGTAGATGCCGATGCGCAGCAGCCCCGTGAGCACCGCGCTGATCTGGCTCAGCATGCCCAGCCCGATGCTGTTCACGGCGTCGGCCAGGCGGTAGGTGTCCTGCCCGGTGCCGCGCCGGGCGCGCGCGCGGCCGACCGCGAACTCGATCGCGATCAGCAGAAAGAACACGGGGGACACGAGAACGATGATCTGGCCAGAGCGCATCGTCCGATTGTGGCGTTGCCCCGGTGCCACGCGTCACCGGGATGTCACGGAGTCGCCATCGTGCGGTCACGCGCGGCTGCGAACCTGCCGGACCATGCAACGCGACGACGCTTTCCTTCGCGCCTGGCGCGACACCGCGATCCAGCCTCCCGAGCCGGAGGACGACGATGCGGCGCGTCCGGCGCTGCGCTATCGCACCCTCTGGATCTCCGACCTGCACCTGGGCACGCCCGGCTGCCAGGCCCGGGCGCTGCTCGACTTCCTCAAGTACACCGAGTGCGAGACGCTGTTCCTGGTCGGCGACATCATCGACGGCTGGCAGCTCAAGCGCCACTGGTACTGGCCGCAGGCGCACAACGACGTGATCCAGAAGCTGCTGCGCAAGGCGCGCAAGGGCACGCGCGTGATCTTCATCCCGGGCAACCACGACGAGTTCGCCCGCAAGTACCTCAACCACAACTTCGGCGGCATCGACGTGGCCGACGAGTGGATTCATGAGACGGCCGACGGCCGCAAGCTGTGGATCATCCACGGCGACCTGTTCGACGGCGTGATCCAGTGCGCCAAGTGGCTCGCCTATGTGGGCGACTCGCTCTACGAGTTCACGCTCAAGCTCAACCGCCACCTCAACTCGCTGCGCGCGCGCATGGGGCTGCCGTACTGGTCGCTCTCGAAGTACCTCAAGGGCAAGGTCAAGCGCGCCGTGAGCTACGTGGGCGACTTCGAGAACGCCGTGGCCCGCGAGGCCCGCAACCGCGGCGCGCAGGGCGTGGTGTGCGGCCACATCCACCACGCCGAGATGCGCGACATCGACGGCATCCTGTACTGCAACGACGGCGACTGGGTGGAAAGCCTCACCGCGCTGGCCGAGCATGCCGACGGCACGCTCGAGATCATCGACTGGGCGCAGCACATGCCCGTCGGGACGCAAGCGGTGCCGGCGCGCGAAGCGGTCGCGGCCTGAACGTTCGGCCCTGCACGGGCCCCGACGCAAGAACTGAAGAAAAAAGCGCTCACCGCCGCGGCGGGGCGCCCACGTTCGTCCGATCCGACGATGCCGCGCCGGCGCGCGCGCCGCACACTTGCCGGGTGTGAACCCTGTGAGACAACACCATGGCCTGGACCCTCAGCGCGGCGGAGACCGCGTTTCGCGACGAGGTTCGCGACTTTCTCGCGCGCGAGCTGACGCCTGAGCTGCGCGCCGCAGGGCGCCGCTGCTCTGGCATCTTCACCGACTACGCCGACGGCAACCGCTGGCACCGCGTGCTGGCCCGGCGCGGCTGGAGCGTGCCGCACTGGCCGGTGGAACACGGCGGCACCGGCTGGACGCCGATGCAGCACTACCTCTTCGCGAGCGAGCTGGCCGCGGCCGACGCGCCGCCGCGCGCGCCCATGGGGCCCGGCATGGTCGCGCCGGTGATCATCGCCTTCGGCACCGAGGCGCAGAAGCAGGCCTGGCTGCCCGGCATCCGCTCGGGCGAGGACTACTGGTGCCAGGGCTATTCCGAGCCGCAGTCGGGCTCCGACCTGGCCTCGCTGCAGTGCAAGGCGGTGCGTGACGGCGACGACTACGTCATCAACGGCACCAAGATCTGGACCACCCACGCGCAGTACGCCAACCGCATGTTCTGCCTTGTGCGCACCGCCTCGGGCGGCAAGGCGCAGCAGGGCATCAGCTTCCTGTGCTTCGACATTCCCCAGGCCGGCCTGACCATCCGCCCGATCATCAGCATCTCGGGCGACCACGAGCTCAACCAGGTGTTCTTCGACGACGTGCGCGTGCCCGCCAGCGGCCTCATCGGCGAGGAGAACCAGGGCTGGACGGTGGCCAAGTACCTGCTGCAGCACGAGCGCGGCGGGGCCTGGGCGCCGATGCTGCGCGCGCGCCTGCGCCGGCTGCGTGCCGCGGCCGACAGCGCCTTTGCTGCCGCGGGTGACACCGCCGCCGACGAGGCGCGCGAGATGGCGCTGCGCCTGGCCGAGGTGGATTGCGCCATCGATGCGGTCGAGGCCACCGAGCTGCAGTCGCTGCGCGCCCAGGCGCGCGGCGAGCCGCACGGCATCCGGCCCTCGATGGGCAAGGTGATGGGCTCCGAGCTGCGCCAGCGCCTGACCGAACTCGGCGTGGAGATCGCCGCGCACTACGCGGCGGCCGACCTGCCGCTGGACGACGGCCTGCAGGGCGCGCTGGCCGTGCCCGAGGAGGCGGTGTTCTCGATGTCGGCCTACCTCAACGACCGCGCCGCGTCGATCTACGCCGGCTCCAACGAAGTGCAGCGCAACATCATCGCGGCGCAGCTCCTGCAATCACGCTGAGGTCCGCTTGCCATGACCACCCTCACCGAACAAGACGACACCCTCGCGATGCTGCGCGACAGCCTCGCGCGCTACCTCGACGACCAGCACGGTTTCGAGCAGCGACTTCATGCGCTGGCCGCCGCCGACGACGCACCGCCGCCGTTCTGGCACGGCCTGGCAAGTGACCTCGGCCTGCTGGGCGCGGCCCTGCCCGAAGCGCAGGGCGGGCTGGGCCTCGGCCTGGCCGCCCACCTCGCGCTGCTGCCCACGCTGGGTGGCGCGCTCGCCGCCGAGCCTTACTTGTCCACGCTGGTGATCGGCGCCGGCCTGCTGCAGCGCCATCCGAGCGCGATGGCCGATGCGCTGCTCGCGCGCGTCGTCGCGGGGCAGGCCGTGCTGGCCTTCGCGCACGACGAGCCGCACAGCCGCCACGCACGCGACGACGTGCGCACGACGCTCGTGCGCGAGGCCGACGGGCGGCTGCGGCTCGACGGCCGCAAGGCCGTGGTGCAGGCCGCGCCGTGGGCCAGCCATCTCATCGTCACGGCGCGCAGCGACAAGGGCGTGTCGTTGCTGGTCGTGCCCAAGGACACGTCCGGCGTGCAGCTGCGCGCCTACCGCACGCGCGACGGCGGCCGCGCGGCCGACATCACCTTCGAGGCGGTGCGCCTGAACGCCGACGCACTGCTCGGCGAGGAAGGCGCAGCGCTGCCGCAGATCGAGCAGGCGCTCGACGAGGCCACGCTCGCGGTCTGCGCCGAATCCATCGGCATCCTGCGCCGGCTGATGCGCGACACGCTCGACTACGTGCGCCAGCGCAAGCAGTTCGGCGTGCCGATCTCCAGCTTCCAGGTGCTGCAGCACCGGCTGGCCGACATGCACATGGCGCTCGAACAGGCCGACGCGCTCACCGCCAGCGTGGGCGAGGCACTGGCCGGGGGCGCCGACGCGGCCTCGCGCGCACGTGCCGTGTCCTCCGCCAAGGTCGCGGTCGCCAAGGCCTGCCGCGCCGTGGGGCAGGGCGCGGTGCAGCTGCACGGCGGCATGGGCATGACCGAAGAACTCGCCGTCGGCCATTACGTGCGCCGCGCCACCCTCATCGAAGGCCAGTTCGGCCCGCCCGCGTGGCACCTGCGCCGCGTGGCGCAGCTGCAGCAACAACAACAACCCCTCTCACAGCACTAACCCCATGACAGCACTGGACGACCGCACGCCGGTCATCGTCGGCGTCGGCGAGATCACGCACCGCACCAAGGAGGCCGCCGAAGGCCTCGAACCCATCGAGCTGATGGCGCGCGCCATGCGCGCCGCCGAACAGGACAGCGGCGCCGCCGCGCTGCTGGCCGGCCTCGACTCGCTCGACGTCGTCTGCGAGTACTCGTGGCCCTACACCGACGCGCCCGCGTTGCTCAACGCGCGGCTGGGCTGCAGCCCGGCGCGCAGCGTCTACGGCGTCACCGGCGGCGAAGCGCCGGTGCGCTACATCCATGAGGCCGCGCTGCGCATCGCGCGTGGCGAGAGCCAGGTGGCGGCCATCACCGGCGCCGAGGCGCGCTACACGGTCGATGCCGCCGCCAAGCTCGGCATCGCGCTGGACTGGACCCCGCGCGACGACAGCGTGAAGCTGGTGCGCGGCACCGACATCTGCCACCCCGTGGCGATCCAGCTCGGCGCGGCCATGCCGACCACCATCTACCCCTTCTACGAGAACGCTGCGCTCGCGCACTGGGGCCAGACGCCGCGCCAGGCGCAGGACGAGTCGTCGCGCCTGTGGGCGCGCTACTCCGAGGTGGCCGCCGCCAACCCCTACGCCTGGCTGCGCAAGCCCTTCACGCCCGAAGACATCGCGCGCGTCGATGCGGCCAACCGCCTCATCGCCTGGCCCTACACCAAGCACATGGTGGCCAACCCGCTGGTCAACATGGGCGCGGCCGTGCTGCTCACCAGCGTGGGCCATGCGCGCGCACTCGGCATTCCCGAAGACCGCTGGGTCTACGTGTGGGACGGCGCCGCCGCGCGCGAGCCGCGCGACTATCTGCAGCGCGACCAGTACCACCGCTCGCACGCGCAGGACCTGGTGATGGAAACCGTGCTCGCGCAGGTCGGCGGCGACGCCTCGGCCTTCGAGATGCTGGAGCTGTACAGCTGCTTCCCCATCGTGCCCAAGATGGCGCGCCGCACGCTGGGCCTCGAACCCGAGGCGCGCATGACCTCCACCGGCGGCCTGAGCTTCTTCGGCGCACCGCTCAACGACTACATGACGCACGCCGCCGCCGGCCTGGTGCGCGCACTGCGCGCCGCGCCGAAGGGCAAGGCCGCGCTGCTCTACGGGCAGGGCGAGTACGTCACCAAGCACCACGCGCTGGTCCTGGGCTCCAGCCCGCCGCCGCAAGGGCTGCCGAAGCCCGACTACGACGTGCAGGCCGCCGCCGATGCGCGGCGCGGGCCGGTGCCGCCGCTGGTGCTGCAGTACGCGGGCGCCGCCACGCTGGAGACCTTCACCGTGGTCTACGGCCGCGACGGCCAGCCCTCGCAGGGCATCGTGATCGCGCGCACGCCGGCCGGCGAACGGCTCATGGCGCGCGTCGAGGCCACGGATGCGGCCTCGCTGAAGGTGCTGACCGACCTGGACCGCAGCCCTGTCGGCTGCGGCGGCACGGTGACGGCCGGTGCGGACGATCTCTTGAACTGGAGCGTGTCATGAGTGCAGTGACTGTCGAACGTCTGCCGGGCCACGTCGCCCTCGTCACCATCGACCGCCCCGAGGCGCGCAACGCCGTCAACGGCGATGTGGCCACGGGCCTCGAAGCCGCCGTCGATGCCACCGAGGCCGACGACGACATCCGCGCCGTGGTGCTCACCGGCGCCGGCCGCGAGGCCTTCTGCGCGGGCGCCGACCTGAAGGAAGTGTCGGCCGGGCGCGGCAGCGCGCTGCGCACCGAGCGCGGCGGCTTCGCGGGCTTCGTGTACCGCGAGCGCAGCAAGCCGTGGATCGCCGCCGTCAACGGCAAGGCGCTGGCCGGCGGCACCGAGCTCGTGCTGGCCTGCGACCTCGTCGTGGCCGTGCGGCAGGCCGCCTTCGGGCTGCCCGAGGTGCTGCGCGGGCTGATCGCCGCGGCGGGCGGGCTGTACCGGCTGCCGCGCGCCATTCCGCCGAACATCGCGCTCGAACTGATCCTCACGGCGGGGCAGCTCGATGCCGAGCGCGCGCACGGCTTCGGCCTGGTCAACCGCCTCGTGGCCGATGTCGACGCGCTGCGCGAAGCCGCGCTGGCACTGGCCGCCGAGATCGCGCGCAACGGCCCGGTGGCGGTGCGCCAGAGCCTGCGCGTGGCGCGCGAGGCGAACAGCGGGCTCGACGAGGCCGCGCTGCGCGCCCTCACGCGCGACGCCTTCGAGCGCGTGGCCGCGAGCGAAGACTTCAAGGAAGGCCCGCGCGCCTTTATCGAAAAGCGCGCGCCGCGCTGGACCGGGCGCTGAACCCCAAGAAAGAGACAGCCATGCCCGACAGCGAAGCAGACGACGACATCCTCATCGACCGCAGCCGCGCAGGCATCGCACTGCTCACGCTGAACCGCCCAGCGCGCCTCAACGCGCTGAGCCAGCCCACCGTGCGGCGCCTGTGCGCCGCGCTCGACGCATTGGCGCAGGACGACAGCGTGCGCGTGCTGGTGCTCACCGGCGCGGGTCGCGGCTTCTGCGCCGGCTGGGACCTCACCACGCCGCTCACGCGCCGCGACGACCAGCCGCTCGACGGCGAGCCCTCGGTGGCCGACCTGATGGCGGGGCAGGAGCTGTTCGCCGGCATGGTGCGGCGGCTGCGCGCGCTCGACAAGGTGGTGATCGCCGCCGTCAACGGCGTGGCGGTGGGTGCGGGCTTTGCGCTCACGCTGGGCGCCGACATCCGCGTGGCCGCGCGCTCGGCCTCGTTCCACGTGGGCGCGGTGCGCATCGGCCTCACGGCCGGCGAGTGCGGCATCAGCTACCACCTGCCGCGGCTGGTGGGCGCCTCGCGCGCCTTCGAGCTCATGCTCACGGGCCGCCCCGTGCCGGCCGACGAGGCCGAGCGCATCGGCCTGGTCGCCGCGCTGGTCGACGACGACGCGCTGCTGCCGCGCGCGCTCGCCCTGGCCGCCGACGTGCTGCGCAACAGCCCCTACGCCACGCGCCACACCAAGCAGCTCATGTGGACCAACCTTGAAGCGCCGAGCCTCGACGCCGCGCTCGAGGTCGAGAACCGCGCCCAGGTGCTGGCGCTGAAAACCGAGGATTTCCGCGAAGCCGCCGCCGCCTTCGCGGCCAAGCGCGCACCCGTCTTCACGGGGCGCTGAACCGTCTTTCCGCGCTTTCGTCGCTTCCGACGATGCGACGCCGGCGCCCGCGCGCCAAGATGCCTTCACACAACAGGCCGCCGGGTGCGCGCCAGAGGAGACACACATGGCAGGACCCCTGAAAGGACTTCGGGTCGTCGAGATGGCCGGCATCGGCCCCGGCCCCTTTTGCGCGATGCTGTTCGCCGACATGGGCGCGGAGGTGCTTCGCATCGCGCGCCCCGGCACGCGGCGCGACCCCCACGACATCCTGGCGCGCGGGCGCAGCACCTGGGAGGTCGACCTGCGCGCCCCCGACGCCGCCGCGCCGGTGCTCGACGCCATCGCGCGCGCCGACATCCTCATCGAGGGCTTCCGCCCCGGCGTGATGGAACGCCTGGGCCTGGGCCCGGCCGAATGCCTTGCGCGCAACCCGCGCCTGGTCTACGGCCGCATGACCGGCTGGGGCCAGCACGGCCCGCTGGCGCACGCGGCCGGCCACGACATCAACTACATCGCCATCAGCGGCGCGCTGCACGCCATCGGCCGTTCGGGCGAGGCGCCCGTGCCGCCGCTGAACTACGTGGGCGACTTCGGCGGCGGCGCCATGCTGCTGGCCTTCGGCCTGCTGGCCGCGCTGCACGAGGTGAAAGGCTCGGGCCAGGGCCAGGTGGTCGACGCCGCCATGACCGACGGCGCCGCCCTGCTGTCGGCCATGATGTACGGCTTCAAGTCGGCCGGCCAGTGGAGCAACCAGCGCGGCGAGAACCTGCTCGACGGCGGCGCGCACTTCTACGACACCTACGCCTGCGCCGACGGCAAGTACGTGGCCATCGGTTCCATCGAGCCGCAGTTCTACGCCCTGCTGCGCGAGCGCTGCGGCCTGGTCGACGACCCCGCCTTCGACGCCCAGATGGACGCCGACCGCTGGCCGCTGCTCAAGCTGCGCCTGGCCGACGTGTTCCGCACCCGCACGCGCGACGAGTGGTGCGTGCTGCTCGAAGGCAGCGACGCCTGCTTCGCCCCCGTGCTCGACTGGGACGAGGCGCCGCAGCACCCGCACAACGTGGCGCGCGGCACCTTCGCCACCGTGGGCGGCGTGGTGCAGCCCGCGCCCGCGCCGCGCTTCAGCCGCACCGCGCCGGTCGTGCCGCCGGCCGTGTCGCCCGACGACGGGCCCGCGCTGCTCAAGCGCTGGGGCGCGGCAGCGCCCGTGGCCGAAGCACGCTGACGTCCTTGTGTCCCGGGCATGCGCGTTCGCGCATGCATGGCATTTCCGCACCGCACCGACAGGAGCCTTGTCCATGCCCACCACGCCACCGCCGCTGTACCTCACGCAGGCCCTGCACCGTGCCATGCAGTGCAGCCCGCGCGCCGTCGCCACCGTGTTCCAGGGCCGCACGCGCACGTACGGCGAACTCGGCGAGCGTGTCGCGCGCCTGGCGGGCGGGTTGCGCCGCCTGGGCGTGCAGCCCGGCGACCGCGTGGGCGTGCTCGCGCTCAACGCCGACCGCACGCTGGAGTACTACCTGGCCGTGTGGTGGGCCGGCGGCGTGGTCAACCCGGTCAACACGCGCTGGAGCGTGGCCGAGATGGCGCACTCGCTCGACGACTGCGCGACGCACATCCTGTTCGTCGACGACCAGTTCCTGGCGACGGCGGACGAACTGCGCGCCGCCGCGCGCGCCGTCACCACCTGGGTCTACATGGGCGAGCGCCAGGCGCCCACGGGCATGACCGACTGCGAAGCGCTGGTCCGCGAGAGCGAGCCCGTGCCCGACGCGCTGCGCGGCGGCGACGACCTGGCCGGCGTGTTCTACACCGGCGGCACCACCGGCCGGCCCAAGGGCGTGATGCTCAGCCACGCGGCGCTGGTGATCAATGCGCAGGTGTCGATGCTCGGTGCCTTCTTCGACGACAGCGCGCGGCTGCTGCAGGTGGCGCCGCTCTTTCACCTGGCGGGGCTGTCGTTCCTGCTGCGCGGCGTGCTCATGGGCTGCGCGCAGATCATCCTGCCGGGCTTCTCGGTGGACGGCATGCTCGCCGCCATCGAGCGCGACCGCGCCACCAACCTCATGGCCGTGCCCGCCATGCTGCAGATGCTGGTGGATGACCCGCGCACCGCGCAGGCCGACCTGTCGAGCGTGCGCTTCGTCGGCTACGGCGCCTCGCCGATCACCGAGGCGCTGCTGGAGCGCGCCTTCGCCACCTTCCCGCAGGCCGAGTTCGCGCAGGGCTACGGCATGACCGAGCTGTCGGCCGGCGTGAGCTACCTCACGCGCCACTACCACTCGCCCGAAGGCCGCAAGCTCGGCAAGCTGGCCTCGGCCGGGCAGGCGCTCTCGGGCATCGACCTGCGCGTGTGCGACGGCGACGGTCGCGAGGTGCCGCGCGGCACCGTGGGCGAACTCACGGTGCGCAGCCCGTGCGTGATGCAGGGCTACTGGAACCTGCCCGAGCAGACGGCCGCCGCGCTGCGCGATGGCTGGATGCACACCGGTGACGCGGCCCGCATGGACGACGACGGCTTCGTCTTCATCGTCGACCGCTACAAGGACATGATCGTGAGCGGCGGCGAGAACATCTACTGCGCCGAGGTCGAAGGCGCGCTCGCGCGCCACCCCGCCGTGGCCGCCGCCGCCGTCATCGGCGTGCCCGACGAGCGCTGGGGCGAGGCCGTGCATGCGGTGGTGGTGCGCAAGCCCGGCACCGAAGCGGATGCCGAAGCGCTCATCGCCCATTGCCGCGAACTGATCGCCGGCTACAAGTGCCCGCGCAGCGTCGCGTTCGTCGACGCGCTGCCGATCTCGGGCGCCGGCAAGGTCATGAAGTACCGCCTGCGCGAGCCGCACTGGGCCGGCCACGCACGCCGGGTTGCCTGACAAAAAACCACCAAGGAGACGACACCATGTTCCTCACCCAGCCCCTGCACAAGGGCCGCCGCGAGAAGGCCCGCGAGACCGCCGTGGTCTGCGGCAACCACCGCCTGGACTTCGCGACCCTCACCGACCGCGTGGCGCGCCTGGGCGCCGTGCTGCAGCAGCTCGGCATGGCGCGCGGCGACCGCGTCGGCATGATGAGCCTCAACTCGCACCGCTTTGTCGAGTTCTTCTTCGGCACCTGGTGGGGCGGCGGCGTCATCAATCCGGTGAACATCCGCTGGAACCCGAAGGAGGTCGCCTACTCGCTGGACGACTGCGACACGCGCATCCTGCTGGTGGACGACCTGTTCGCGCCCATGGCCGGCGAGCTGCGCAAGCTCTCGACGTCGCTGCGCACCGTGGTGTACTGCGGCGACGGTCCCGTGCCCGAGGGCATGGTCGGCTACGAGGCGCTGCTGGCCGATGCGCAGCCCATCGACGACGCCCCGCACAGCGCCGACGAGCTGGCCGCCATCATGTACACCGGCGGCACCACCGGCCGGCCCAAGGGCGTGATGCTCACGCACGGCAGCCTCTACATCAACGCGCTGAGCTCGGTGGCCGCGGTGCCGCGCGAGACGCGCAACGCCGCCGTGGTCATCGCCGTGCCCATGTTCCACGTGGCCGGTTGCGGGCTCTCGCTGCAGAGCATCCTGCGGCTGGTGCCGCAGCACGTGGTGCCGATGTTCGACGAGGTGGCGATCCTGCAGGCCATCCAGGCCGCGCGCGCCACCGAGATGTTCCTCGTGCCCACCATGATCAAGCGCGTGATCGAGCACCCGCGCTTTGCCGAGTTCGACCTGTCGAGCCTGCAGATGCTGCTGTACGGTGCCGCGCCCATCGACGTGGCGCTGCTCGAGCAGGCCATGGCCGCGCTGCCCGCCACCAGCTTCTCGCAGGCCTACGGCATGACCGAGCTGTCGCCCACCGTGGCCGTGCTGATGCCGCACTTCCACCTGCCCGGGCCCGACCGCAACCGCCTGCTGCGCGCGGCCGGCACCCCGGTGCCCGTGGCCGAGATCCGCATCGTCGACGGCGAGGACAACGAGCTGCCTCCCGGCCAGGTCGGCGAGATCGTCGCGCGCGGCCCGATGGTCATGAAGGGCTACTGGAACAAGCCCGCCGAGACCGAGGCCGCGCTGCGCGGCGGCTGGATGCACACCGGCGACGGCGGCTACATGGACGAGCACGGCCTGCTGTTCGTGGTCGACCGCATGAAGGACATGATCGTGAGCGGCGGCGAGAACGTGTACTCGGCCGAGGTCGAGAACGCCATCGCCCAGATGCCGCAGGTGCTCATGTCCGCCGTCATCGGCGTGCCTGACGACAAGTGGGGCGAGCGCGTGCATGCGGTGATCGTGCTGCGCGAGGGCACGCCGCTCACGGCCGACGACGTCATCGCGCATTGCCGCGACCAGATCGCCAACTACAAGTGCCCGCGCAGCGTGGAGTTCCGCGATGCGCTGCCGCTGTCGGCCGCCGGCAAGCTGCAGAAATTCCAATTGCGCGAACCTTTCTGGGCGGGTAAAGAACGCCGCGTTGGCTGAACCCCATTCCCCCATTTCAAGACACTGAAGGACACCCCATGCCCATCGATTTCCGCCGCTCGTGGAGCGACGAAGAACTGGAGCTGTACCGCGACAACGTCGTGCGTTTCGTCGAGACCGAAGTCGTGCCCCACGACGAAGAGGCGCGCAAGCGCGGCCACGTCGGCCACGAGGTGTGGCGCAAGGCCGGCGCGCTCGGCCTGCTGTGTTCCGACATTCCCGAGGCCTACGGCGGCGCGGGCGGCGACTTCCGCCACGAGGCCGTGTTCTACGAAGAGAAGGCGCGCCGCGCGCTCAGCGGCATGGCCAGCTCGGTGCACACCATCGTGGCGCACTACTTCCTGAACCACGGCACCGAGGAACAGAAGCAACGCTACCTGCCGCGCATGGCGCGCGGCGAGCTGGTCGGCGCCATCGCCATGACCGAGCCCGGCGCCGGCTCCGACCTGCAGGGCGTGCGCACGCGCGCCGAGAAGCAGCCCGACGGCAGCTACCGCATCCGCGGCTCCAAGACCTTCATCACCAACGGCTTTCTCGCGGGCGTGGTGCTGGTCGTGGCCAAGACCGACCCGACGCAGGGCGCCAAGGGCACCTCCATCCTCATCGTCGAGACCGAGGGCTGCGAGGGCTACCGCGTGGGCCGCGTGCTCGACAAGATCGGCATGAAGGCGCAGGACACCTCCGAGCTGTTCTTCGACGACGTGCACGTGCCGGCCGACGCGCTGCTCGGCGGCCAGGAAGGGCAGGGCTTCTTCCAGCTCATGAGCGACCTGCCGTACGAGCGCACCATCATCGGCGTGAACGCGCTGGCCACCATGGAAGGCGCCTACCAGGCCACGCTCGACTACGTGCGCGACCGCAAGGCCTTCGGCAAGCCGATCGCCGAGTTCCAGAACACCAAGTTCAAGCTGGCCGAGATCGCCACGCAGATCAAGGTCGGCCGCGCCTTCATCGACCGCTGCGTGGAAGACCTCGTGGCCGGCAAGCTCGACACCGCCACCGCCTCCATGGCCAAGCTCTGGGCCTCCGAGACGCAGGGCCGCGTGGTCGACGAATGCCTGCAGCTCTTTGGCGGTTACGGCTTCATGACCGAGTACATGGTCGCGCGCATGTACGCCGACGGGCGCGTGCAGCGCATCTACGGCGGCACCAACGAGATCATGAAAGAAGTGATCTCGCGCGCGCTGTGACGGCGATGAACGAGGTGCTGCAGGTCGAGCGGCGCGGCGAGGTCGCCTGGCTCACGCTGAACCGCCCCGAGCGTCTGAACGCGCTCGACCCGATGCTGGTGCGCGCGCTGCGCGACTACTTCGAGGGCCTCAGTGCGCGCAGCCCCGAGCGCGTGGTCGTGCTGCAGGGCGCGGGCCGCGCCTTCTGCGCCGGGCTCGACCTGAAGGAGCAGGTGGGCGGGGAAGACCTCGGCGTGGCCGACATGCTCGAACAGCAGAAGGGCATCCGCGACATCATGCTCGCCATGCGCCGCTGCCCGCAGCCCATCGTCAGCGTGGTGCAGGGCGCGGCCAGCGGCGGCGGTTTTGCGCTCGCGCTGGCCTCCGACGTGCGCCTGGCCACGCCCGACGCGCGCATGAACGCCGCTTTCATCCGCATCGGCCTGTCGGCCTGCGACGTGGGCGTGAGCTACTTCCTGCCGCGCATGGTGGGCAGCTCGGTCGCGGCCGAGTACATGCTCACCGGCCGCTTCATGGACGCGCAGCGCGCCTACGCACTGGGCCTCGTGAGCCGCGTCGACGTGCTGCCCGCGCTGCAGGCCGAGGCGCAGGCGCTGGCCGACGACATGCTCAACGCGACGCCCGTGGCGCTGCGCCTGACCAAGGAGGCGCTGGGCATCGCCGTGGATGCCGGCAGCATGGAAGCGGTCGTCGCCATGGAAGACCGCAACCAGGTGCTGTGCACCCAGACCCGCGATTTCCGCGAAGGCATGACCGCCTTCCTCGAGAAGCGCGCGCCCGTCTACACGGGGCGCTGAGCTTCATTCCCGAACTTCAACGGACCGCACACAAGGATTCCCATGACCCTCGACGACCTGATGTTCAAGCCTGGCCTGCTGGCCGGCCGCCGCTACCTCGTGACCGGCGGCGGCAGCGGCCTGGGCCGCGTGATGAGCGAGGCGCTGCTGCTGCTCGGCGCCCACGTCTACATCTGCGGGCGCCGCGCGCCCGTGCTCGAAGAAACGGCAGCCGAGCTGATGCACCTGCACGGCGGGCGCGTGACGCCCAAGACCTGCGACATCCGCCACGACACGCAGATCACCGAGATGCTCGATGAAATCTGGGCCGACGGCGGCGCGCTCGACGGCCTCGTCAACAACGCCGCGGGCAACTTCGTGAGCCGCACCGAAGACCTGTCGCCGCGCGCCTTCGACGCCATCTCGAGCATCGTCTTTCGCGGCAGCTTCTGCATGACGCTCGAATGCGGCAAGCGCTGGCTGGCCGAAGGCAAGGCCGCGTCGGTGCTGTCGATCCTCACCACCTGGGTGTGGAACGGCTCGCCCTTCACCGTGCCCTCGGCCATGTCGAAGGCCGGGCTGCACGCCATGACGCAATCGCTCGCGGTCGAGTGGGCCGGGCGCGGCATCCGCTTCAACGCCATCGCGCCGGGCCTGTTCCCCACCGAGGGCATGAGCGCGCGGCTGAACCCCGGCGGCGGCGAGCACAAGGCCGAGCGCAACCCGATGGAGCGCAACGGCCGCATGCCCGAGCTGGCCAACCTCGCGGCCTACCTGCTCGGCCCGGGCTCGGAGTACGTCAACGGCCAGACCATCGCCATCGACGGCGCGCAGTTCCAGGCCACGGGCGGGAATTTCTCGCGCATGTCGCAATGGCAGGACGAAGACTGGCAGCGCGCGCGCGAACACATCGCGGGGCGCGACGCGCAGGACAAGCGGCAGCGGCTGGCGGCCTGAAGCGCAGCAACCTAGGGAAAAACTCCAGCGTCAGGATTCCAAAGTATCGGAACAAGCACCGACGAGATCACAAAGAACGACCCCTCTTTCCAGAATTTAACGACCGTTAACCGGCCTGTGCGCGATGTCTTCACGATATGGCGTCACCGGCAGGGCAACGGTCTTTTCATTCCATACCAAGACAGAGAGGGTTCGTTCCGTCATGACGAGATCACCGAAGTTCAAGCGCAGGGCCGTGGCCCGCGCCGCCGTGTGCGTGCTGGGTTCGATGCTGGCCTCCGCGGCCGGCGCACAGGCCTATCCGGGCGACCCCGGCATGATCGGCGACCCGGCCAGCTGGCGCACGAAGGAGTTCCTGGCCGACTGGGGGCTCGGGGCGATGAAGACCGAGTACGCCTACGCGGCGGGCTTCACCGGCAAGGGCGTGAAGCTGGGCGTGATCGACTCGGGCTTCGACGTGCGCCACACGCGCGAGCTGCCGCTCACGCGCTTCACGGCGCTGGTGACGGCGACGTCCAACGGGGCGTACAGCCAGTTCGCGGCGGATGGGTCCGTGCTCAACAGCAACAACGTGGGCAACGGTTTTCATGGCACCCACGTGGCCGGCACCGTGGGCGCCAGCCGGGACGGGCAGGACGTCAAGAACAACATGCACGGCGTGGCGTTCAATGCCAACGTGGTCGTGGGCAATACCAATGCGCCCGACGCGCTGAGTTCGAGTGCCGGGTTGAGTCCGGACAGCTACCCCCTCGCCACGACCGAGAACTTCCGCAACCTCTACCAGGGCATGCGCGACGCGGGCGTGCGGGTCATCAACAACAGCTGGGGCAATCCGAGCAATCGGAATTTCAGCACACAGAATGCGGTCACCGCCGACTACCTGCAGTACCTGCGCGGGCCGTCCTGGGTCGATGCCGCGATCGACGCCACGAAGCCCCAGGCCGATGGCAAGGAAGGGGTCATCCAGGTGTTCGCCGCCGACAACCAGGGGCAGGCCAATCCGGCGGCGCGCGGGGCGCTGCCGTATTTCAGGCCCGACGTGGAGGGGCACTGGTTGACGGTGACGGGCATACAGACAGACGGAAAGAGCTACCAGCAGCGCGGCAGCCTGAACAAATGCGGCATCGCCAAGTACTGGTGCGTGGCCACCCCGGGTGCCAACATCATGAGCACGGTGTTCGACGGGGCCTATGCGGCCTACACCGGCACCTCGATGGCGGCGCCGCATGCCACCGGAGCCCTGGGCGTCATCATGGAGCGCTTTCCGTACATGACCAACGAGCAGGCGCTGCAGGTGCTGCTCACCACGGCCACCAAGCTCGACGGCTCGCGCCAGGCGGCGCCCGATGCGGTGATCGGCTGGGGCCTCGTCAACCTCGAGAACGCCATGAAGGGGCCCGGCCAGCTGCTCAAGCGCACGGTCATCGACATGCCTGGCGGGACGGCCGATACGTGGCGCAACGACATCTCGGAAACGGGGCTGATCCAGCGCAAGCAGGAAGAAGCCGCCGAGATCGTGCGCCTGGGTGCGCTCGTGAAGGGGCCGATTGCCCCGGACGCCTTCAAGCCCCTGGGTGATGAGGCCGTCGCGCTGCTTCAGGCGCTGCGCACGGCCATGTTGTCGGGTGGTGACTTTGCCGACGCCCTGGCCGCAGCGAAGGCCAACCCGCTCGCGAAGGGCACCGCTGAGATATTCGAGAGCCTGCGCCGACTGGCCGGGCCCGGAGACCCCCTGTGGACCGAACTCCCTCCGTACATGGTGATTCCGGCGGAAGAAATCATGACGGCTGTCGAGGACAGGGCGAGGGCGGCCAACGTCGACTGGGAGCGCCTGACCCACCTGCGCAGCAAGACCGACGAAGACTACCGCGGCAGCCTCGTGAAGGCCGGCGCCGGGCGGCTGGTGCTCACGGGCACCAACACCTACTCGGGCGACACGCGCATCCAGGCCGGCGAGCTCGCGCTGGGCGAGGGCGGCACCACCGGTTCCATCACCAGCCACGTGGCCATCGACGCCGGCGCCAGCTTCGCCATCGACCGAAGCGATGCCTACGACTTCACCTACAACATCACCGGCGCGGGCGACCTGCGCACCACGGGTGGCACGACCGGCGAAGGCGTCACCACGCTGAGCGGTGCCAACAGCTACGCAGGCGCGACCTGGGTGCAGGGCGGCACGCTGCGCGCGGGCTCGGCCACCGGCTTGTCGAACGCCAGCGCGTTCACGGTGGCCGGCAAGGCGAAGCTCGACCTGAACGGCTTCGACGCCACCATCGGCTCGCTGGCCGGCGCGGGCGACGTCGCCGTGGGCACCGGCACGCTGACCACCGGTGGCAACGACCGTTCGACGCAGTTCGCGGGCCGCTTCAGCGGCAGCGGCGGCCTCGTCAAGGCGGGCGCGGGCCGCTTCGAGCTCACTGGCGACTCCAGTGCCTTCACGGGCAAGACCTCGGTGGCGCAGGGCATGTTGTCTGTGAACGGCACGCTGGGCGGAGAGATGGCCGTGCTGTCGGGCGGGCGCCTGCAGGGCACTGGCACGGTCGGCAGCACCACCATCGCCGCGGGCGGTGTGGTGGCGCCGGGCAATTCCATCGGCACGCTGCACGTGGCCGGCAACGCACGCTTCGCGCCGGGCGCGACCTTCGAAGCCGAACTGAGCGGCACCGATGCGCAGGCCGACCGGCTCGACGTCAGCGGGCAGGCCACGCTCGACGGCGGCACGGTGCGCGTGCTCGGCGGCTACGTTCTGGGCGCGCGCTACACGCTGCTGAACGCCGAAGGCGGCGTGAGCGGCACCTTCGCCGACTTCAGCGTGGCCAAGGACTACCTCTTCCTCTCGCCGAAGCTGGGCTACACCGCGACGCAGGTCTACACGGAAGCCATGCGCAACAGCGTGTCGTTCGCGTCGGTCGCGCAGTCGGGCAACCAGCGTGCGATGGGGGCGAACCTCGATGGTGCGGCCGCATGGAGCCCGGCGCTGGCCGCCGCGCTGCAGCTGGAGAGCGTGCCGGCCGCACGCGCGGCCTTCGACAGCCTCTCGGGCGAAGTGCATGCCTCCGCGAAGACCGCGCTCATCGAGGACAGCCGCTTCGTGCGCGAGGCCGCGATGGAGCGCCTGCGCGCCTCGGCCGGCACGGCGGGCGCGTCCACGGCGCCGGTCAAGATCAACGACGGCGCCGGCCAGTCGCACATGGCCGCACCAACCACGGGAGAGACCGTCTTCTGGAGCCAGGCCCTGCACTCGACCGGCCGTGCGCGCGGCGACGGCAACGCCGCACGGCTCGATCGCTCGGTCGACGGCCTGCTGATGGGCGGCGACACCCGCGTGGGCGACAACGTGCGCCTGGGCGTGACCGGCGGCTACAGCCGCAGCAAGTTCGACGTGGACGCGCGTTCGTCCTCGGGCGATGCCACCAGCTACCACCTGGGCCTGTACGGCGGCACCACGCTCGGCCCGTGGGCCCTGCGCGCCGGCGCAGCTTATGCGCGGCACGACGTGGACACCACGCGCCAGGCGCGGGTGGCGGGCCTGGCGGATTCGCTCAAGAGCAACCACGACGCATCGACCACGCAGGTCTTCGGCGAAGTGGGCTACAGCCTGGCCGCCGGCGACGTGGCACTGGAGCCCTTCGCGAACCTGGCGCACGTCACGCTGCACACCGACGCGTTCTCGGAGCGCGGCACGTGGGCGGCATTGCAGGCACGCAGCGGCAGCGTGAACGTCGGGCTGTCGACGCTGGGCCTGCGCGCATCGACCGCGCTGCGCCTGGGCAGCGTCGACGCCACGCTCAAGGGCATGGTCGGCTGGCGCCGCGCCTACGGCGACCTGACGCCCTTCACCAGCGTTGCGCTGCCGGGCGCCACCGGCTTCTCGGACATCGCGGGTGTGGCGGTGGCGAAGAACGCGGCGGTGCTGCAGCTCGGCCTGGACTTCGCGTTCTCGCCGCGCGCGACCTTCGGCGTGTCGTATGGCGGGCAGTTCGGCGGCAAGGCGCGCGACCAGTCGGTGAAGGCGAATCTGAACGTGTCGTTCTGACGAAAGGCGAGGGTTGGGGCCCGTCTGCCATGTGTCGGCGGGCGGGCCCTTTTTTTTGGGCTAGCGGATCACGCCCAGCTTGCGCGCAATCGCCACCGCCTCCGTGCGTCGCTTCGCACCCAGCTTCATGTGGATGTTGCGCAGGTGCGTGCGCACCGTGCTCTCCGACACGAACAGCTTCTCGCCCATGGCGTTGTTCGAGTAGCCCTCGGCCAGCAGCTGCAGCACGCGGATCTCCTTGCGCGTGAGCGGCTCCTTGGTGGCGTCGCCCGAAGGCGCCTCGGCGTCGATCGGCGAGGGCGGCGGGCCCAGCACCTGCAGCAGCCGCTGCAGGTAGTCGGCCAGGATCGGGTCGCTGCGCAGCACGGGCGCCACGGCACCGGCCTCATGCTGCATGGCGGCGGCATAGCGGTGCACCAGCGTGCCCACGGCCGGGCCTTCGTCAAGGATCAGCCGCACGAAGCCTTCCTGGCTCGCGGCCTGCAGCACGGCGCCGATCTCTTCGATGGCGGTGGCGAGGTCGCCTGCGCGCTGCAGTGCCAGTGCGCGCAGCACGCGCAGCTTGAGCGCGCGGCGGTTGCGGTTGGCGGCCACGGCGGCGTGCAGCTCGGCGTCGAGCACGGTGAGGGCCGCGCGCGCGTCGCCGAAAGCGATGTCCCAGCGCGCCCGCGCGAGCGCGAGGTAGTCGAGGTCGTGCGCGGGCAGGCGCTGGCGGCGCTCGCGCTCCCACAGCTCGGGGTCGTCGGCGCGCTGCAGCTCGTCGCGCGAGGCGGGGCCGTTGCCCTGCAGCAGCAGCATGTGGGCGCGCTCCAGCTTGGCGCCCGCGACCACGCGCGGCAGCTGGCGGTGGTGGCCCAGGTACTCGAGTTCGGTCAGGGCCTGGAACGCGGCGTCGATGTCGCCCGCGTGGAAGGCGATGCGCGAGCGCATGACGTGGCTCAGGATCATGTGGTCGGGCAGGCCCACGTCGCGCGCCAGCGGCAGGTACACGTTCAGCAGGTGCTCGGCCTGCACCAGCTGGTTGGTTTCGTACACGGCGCCCGCGTACAGCACACCGGCCCAGGCGTTGCCGTGGCTGTGGTTGTACGACACGGCATGCGTGGAGTCGACCGCCATGCGCAGCCGCGCGGTGGCCTGGCGCAGCCGGCCTTCGGTGAGGTCGAACAGGCCCGCCAGCGACTCGGTGTACATGCGGTTGAAGGTGCTGTTGCCCTGTTCGCGCCGCGCGGCCTCGAGCAGGCGCTGCGCCTCGCGCTGGTCGCCGCGCACGGCGAGGATGTGGGCCATCGCGTTGAGCAGCACGCCCTCGGCAAAGGCGAGGCCGGTGGGCAGGCGCGCGAGGCTCTCGCGGCCGGCCTCGTAGGCGGCGTCGTGCTGGTCTTCCATGGCCAGCAGCAGCGGAATGAGCGTGTGGGCGTTGGCGCGCACCTCGGGAATGGGGCTGTCGAGGCAGCCCGACTGTTCGAGCAGCCGCATGGCGTCCCACGGGCCGTGCGTGAAGCAGGTGGCCCACAGCGCGATGAGCTGCAGGAACGGGTGTTCGCGCAACTGATGTTCAGGGATGGCCGAGAACCAGCGCGCCAGCATGCGCATGCGGCCCTGCTCGAGGAACTGCTCGGCGTAGCTGTCGAGCAGCGTGAGCGCATGCGGATGGTCGCCGCCCTCGATGGCGTGGTCGATGGCGGGCACGGGCCGGCCGTGCGACTCGTACCAGCCCGAGGCCGCGAGGTGCAGCCGCGCGAGTTCGCCGGGCCGCTCGCGCGCCAGCTGCGCGCGCAGGAAGTCGGCAAAGAGGCTGTGGTAGCGCCACGCGCGCACCTCGCCGCCGGCATCGCCGCTCACGGGCGTGAGGAACAGGTTGGCGGCGGCCAGCTGCTCGAGGATGACGGCGCTGTCGCCGCGCGGGTTGAGCGCCTGGCACACCGAGGCGTCGAGCTGGCGCAGGATGCTGGTGCGCAGCAGAAAGTCGTGGATCTCGGGCGGCTGGTGCGCGAGCACGTCTTCGGCCAGGTAGTCGGCCACGGCGCGGTCGGAGCCCGAAAAACGCTCGATGAAGCCGGTCTCGATGCCGTGCCGCTCCAGCGCCATCGACGCCAGCCAGATGGCCGCCACCCAGCCTTCGGTCTTGCGGTGCAGCTGCGAGAGCAGGTCGGCCGGCAGCGCCTGCGGCGGCTGCGCGGCGGCGTGCGGCGCATGCGCCTGGCGCAGGCCGATGAAGGCGCTGGTTTCTTCCAGCGAGAAGCGCAGGCGGTCGGTGTCGATCTCGATGAGCTGGCCGCGCGCGCGCAACCGGCCCAGCCCCAGGTCGGGCAGGCTGCGCGAGCCGATCACGATCTGTCCGCGCCGCGGCAGGTGCTCCACCAGCTCGCGCACGAGGCCCAGCACGGCGGGCTCCTGCACCACCTCGAAGTCGTCCAGGAACAGCGTGAAGGGCGAGTCGTGCGCGGCCAGCGCGGCCACGGCGTCGAAGGGCGCGTGGCTTGCGGGCTCGTCCACGCCGATGCGCTGCACGGCCTCGGCCAGGCAGTTGAGAAAGCGCGACACGTCGTTGTCGGCGCGATCGAGCGTGAGCCAGGCGGTGGCGATGCCCTGCGCGTCCATGCGCTCGCGGATCTGCGCCATGGCGGTGGTCTTGCCGAAACCGGCGGGCGCGCGCACCAGCACGAGCTTGACGGTGGCGGCGGCGATCTCTTCGCTGATGGCGGTGCGCGGCACCTGCGTGGCCACGAAGGCCGGCGGGTTCAGCTTGGTCTCGAGAATCCGGAGCGAAGAAGGGGGAACGGGGGCTGGAGCAGGCATCGCGAAGGGGGAGTGAGTGCCTGGAAATTCCGTCGCTTCCGACGATTCCGGCAACCGATTCTGCTTCCTAAACTGGCCGCAGACAAACTGAATTCCCCTGCATCCGGTGGCCTTGAGCACCCGGGCAGCGCCCTGCCCATGACCGACGACGTTTTCATCTACGACCACGTGCGCACGCCGCGCGGCAAGGGCCGCGCCGACGGTGCGCTGCACCCCATCACGCCGGTGCAGCTGGCCACGCAGGTGCTGCAGGCGCTGCGCGAACGCCATGCGCTCGACCCCGCGCAGATCGAGGACGTGGGCCTGGGCGTGGTGATGCCGGTGGGCGAGCAGGGCGCCGACATCGCGCGCGTCGCGCTGCTGTCGGCGGGCTACGGCGACAGCGTGGTGGGCTTCCAGCTCAACCGCTTTTGCACCTCGGCGCTCGACACGCTGAAGATGGGCTTCGGCCTCGTGGCCTCGGGCCAGGCCGACGCGGTGATCGGCGGCGGCGTGGAGTCGATGTCGCGCGTGACCATCGGCAGCGACGGCGGCGCGGTCTACACCGACCCCGCCGTGGGCCAGCGCTACCCCTACATCCCCAACGGCGTGGCGGCCGACCTCATGGCCATGCTCGACGGCGTGGACCGCGAGGCGGTCGATGCCTACGCCATGGAAAGCCAGCGCCGCGCCGCCGTGGCGCAGGCCGAGGGCCGCTTCGACCGCTCGCTCGTGCCCGTGCGCGACCGGCTCGGCCGCACCGTGCTCGCGAAAGACGAGGCCAACCGCCCCGGCACCACGATGGCCGACCTGGCCAAGCTCAAGCCCGCCTTCGCCGGCGTGGCCGCGCAGGGCTACGAAGCCATCCTGCTGCAGCGCTACCCGCAGCTGTCGCACATCGCGCCGATCCACACGGGCGGCAATTCGAGCGGCATCGTCGACGGCGCCTGCGCGGTGCTGCTGGGCAACCGCGACTACGGCACGCGCAACGGCCTCGTGCCGCGCGCGCGCATCGTCGGCAGCGCCTCGTGTGCCGACGAGCCGCTGCTGAGCCTGGGCGGCCCGATGCCCGCCACCGAGCGCCTGCTGGCGCGCTGCGGCCTGGCCATCGGCGACATCGACCTGTTCGAGGTGAACGAGGCCTTCTCGGTGGTGCCGATGCGCTATGCGCGCCATTTCGACATCGACCCCGCGCGCATCAACGTGAACGGCGGCGCCATCGCGCTGGGCCACCCGCTGGGCGCGACCGGCGCGATCCTCACGGGCACGCTGCTCGACGAGCTGGAGCGGCGCGACGCGGGCCTGGGCCTGGTCACGCTGTGCGCCGCGGCGGGGCAGTCGACCGCGCTGGTGATCGAGCGCGTCTGAGCAGCACGTCTTCTCTTTCCTTTTTTCCTATGCCTTCCCACATCCGATTCGAGGTCGATGCCGACGGCGTCGCGCTCCTCACCCTCGACGTGCCCGAGCGGCCGATGAACGTGTTCACGCCCGGCTTCACGGCCGACCTGCGCGAGGCCGTGGCGCAGATCGCGCAGCGCGCCGACGTGCGCGGCGCGGTCATCACCTCGGGCAAGGCCAGCGGCTTCATGGCCGGGGCCGACCTGAAGGACCTCGTGGGCTTTCATGCCACGGGCGGCGGCGCGGCCGTGGCCATCGAGGCGATCGCACCCGGCGGGCGCGCGTTGCGCGAACTGGAGCGCTGCGGCAAGCCCGTGGCGGTGGCCATCAACGGCGTGGCGCTGGGCGGCGGCTTCGAACTCGCGCTGGCCTGCCACCACCGCGTGCTGCTCGACGAGCCGCGTGCGGTGGTCGGGCTGCCCGAAGTCACGGTCGGCCTGCTGCCCGTGGGCGGTGGCACGCAGCGGCTGCCGCGCCTCATCGGCATTGCGCGCGCGCTGCCGCTGCTGCTGTCGGGCCGGCATGTGGCGCCGGCCGAAGCGCGGGCGCTGGGCATGGTCGATGCGCTCGCACCGGCCGACCAGCTCGTGGCCGTGGCCCGTCGCTGGGTGCTCGACCACCCCGACGCCGGCCAGCAGCCGTGGGACGTGAAGGGCTTCCAGGTGCCGGGCGGCGCGGGCGCACTGGCACCGCACGCGGGCGCGAGCTTCGGCGCCACGCTGGCGCAGGTGCGGCGCGACACGCACGACAACCTGCCGGCGCCGCTGGCCATCCTGTCGGCCGTGTACGAAGGCACGCAGCTGCCGATGGACGCGGGCCTGGCGGTCGAGGCGCAGTGCTTCGGCCCCTTGCTCGCCGGCCCGGTGGCGCGCAACCTGATGCGCACGCTGTTCGTGAACCGGGGCGCGGCGCTGCGGCGCAAGGGCGACTTGAGTGCGGTCAACGTTGCGTATGTCGAGCGGCTGCGGCAGCTGTACCGCAGTGAAGGTGTGGCGCTGTTGAGTGAAGGCGTGTCGCCTGCGCTCATCGCGAACGCTGCGCGGCAGGCCGGGTTGGGCGAGAGTCCGCTGGCTGCCGATGCAACGGCGGAACAAACCGCTGCAGCGCAGCCCGACGCGCGCGCTGTCGGCGAGCGCCTGCTGTCGCTGCTCGCGCTCGAAGCGGTGCGCTGCCTCGAAGAAGGCGTGCTGAAGCAGCCGGTCGAGGCGGACCTCGGCGCCGTGCTCGCGCTGGGCTACCCCGACTGGACCGGTGGCACGCTCTCGTACATCGAGACCGTCGGCCTCGCGGCCTTCGTCGCACGCTGCGATGCACTCGCACAGCGCCACGGCGAGCGCTTCAAGCCCACGGTCGCACTGCGTCAGCGCGCGCAATCGAACACGCCCTTCTATCCCGTGGAGCAGGCCGCGTGAGCCCAAGCCGCGCGCAAGCGTTGCAGTCGCTCGTCGCGCAGCTGCAGCTCGAGCAGCTCGAGAAGAACCTGTTTCGCGGCACCAGCACCGACATCGGCGCGCCCGCCGTCTTCGGCGGCCAGGTGCTCGGGCAGGCGCTGATGGCCGCGGCCCGCACGGTCGACGGGCATGCGGCGCATTCGCTGCACGGTTACTTCCTGCGCGCGGGCGACAAGGCCGCGCCCATCGTCTACGACGTCGACCGCATCCGCGACGGCGCGAGCTTCACCACGCGGCGCGTGGTCGCCATCCAGCACGGCGAGCCGATCTTCCACATGTCGGCCTCGTTCCATCGGCGCGAGGAGGGCGTGTCGCACCAGTGCGCCATGCCCGAGGCGCCGCCGCCCGAAGACCTCACGCCCCGCGCCGGCCCGCGCGTGCGCGTCGAAGGACCGATCGAGTTCCGCTACGTTGACCCGCGCGACCCGGTCACGGCCGGCCCGCGCCCGCCGCACAGCCAGCTCTGGCTGCGCACCGCCGACGCGCTGCCCGACGACCCGCTGCTGCACCAGGCGATGCTGGCCTATGCCTCCGACTACAGCTTCATGGGCGTGGCGATGCAGCCGCACGGCCTGGCGTTTCAGCAACCGGGCGTGCAGGGCGTGAGCCTGGACCACGCGATGTGGTTCCACCGCGACTTCCGCTGCGACGACTGGCTGCTGTACGACGCCGACTCGCCCTCGGCCGAGCATGCGCGCGGCTTCTGCCGTGGTGCGCTGTTCGACCGCGCCGGCCGGCTCGTGGCCTCGGTGGCGCAGGAAGGCCTGATCCGGGTGCGCCGATGATCAAGCTCGTCTTCTGCTTGCGGCGCTTGCCGCACCTGGACCGCGCGCAGTTCCAGCACCACTGGCGCAACGTGCACGCACCGCTCGTCGCCGAGCGCGCCGAGGTGCTGGGCCTGCGCCGCTACGTGCAGTCGCACACGCTCGACGATGCGCTGGTGCAGCCGCTGGCCGTGCCGCGCGGCAGCCCCGCGCCTTTCGACGGCGTGGCCGAGCTGTGGTGGGACAGCCTCGAGGCGCGCACCGGCGCGCGGCGCGAAGAAGCCCGCCGCGCAAGCGCCGAGCTGCTCGCGGACGAGCGCCGCTTCATCGACCTGGCCGCCTCGCCGATCTTCTTCACCGACGAATTCGCCGTGGTCGGCGACCCCGCCGCCGAGGCGGTGCGCGACTACCTGCAGGCGCGCGGCCGCCTGTAATCGTCGCTTCGGACGATGCCTGCGCGCAGGGCGCGTCCCTAAACTTTTTCCCACAGGCTGGCGCGTCGCCGGCCGCGAGGAGACCCCCTTTGTTCCAAGGCGAAAGTATCGAAGTCCTGCCGTTGCAGGACGGGCTGGTGGAGCTGCGCTTCGACCGGCGCGGCGAGGCCATCAACAAGCTCGACGCACGCACCGTCGACGAGTTCCGCCAGGCCACCGAACGCATCGCGGCCTCGCCCGATGTGCGCGGCGTGCTCGTGACGAGCGCGAAAGACGTGTTCATCGTCGGCGCCGACATCACCGAGTTCGGTGCCACCTTCCAGCAGGCCGAGGCCGACATCGCGCGCGGCGTGCGCGCCAGCAACGAGCTGTTCAACGCCTTCGAGGACCTGGCCGTGCCCAGCGTGGTCGCCATCAACGGCTTCGCGCTCGGCGGCGGGCTGGAGCTGGCGATGCTCGCGCCGCTGCGCGTGATGGCCGACACGGCGCAGGTCGGCGTGCCCGAGGTGAAGCTTGGCCTGTTCCCCGGCTTCGGCGGCACGGTGCGGCTGTCGCGCCTGGCGGGCCTGGCCACGGCCATCGACTGGGTGGCGAGCGGCAAGCCGGCCAAGGCGCCGGCCGCGCTGGCCGCGGGCGTGACCGACGAGGTCGCCGCGCTCGAGGCCCTGCGCGAGCGCGCGCTCGCGCTGCTGCAGCGTGCGGTGCGCGGCGAGGTCGATTGGCAGGCGGCGCAGCAACGCAAGCGCGCGCCGCTGACGCTGTCGAAGCAAGAGGCCGGTGCGCTGGTCGAGGCCGCGCGCACGCAGGTGGCGGCGCGCAGCGGCAAGCACCAGCCCGCAGCCCTCATTGCGCTCGAAATGATGGCCGAGGCCGCCGGCCGCGACCGCGCCGGCGCGCTCGACCTCGAGTCGGCCGCCTTCGGCCGCGTCGCGAAGACGCAGGCCGCCGCCTCGCTGGTGCAGGCCTTTCTCAACGACCAGGCGCTCAAGAAGCTCTACAAGCGCCACGCGCGCGAAGGCCGTCCGGTGAAGCAGGCGGCCGTGCTCGGCGCCGGCATCATGGGCGGCGGCATCGCCTACACCAGCGCGCTGCGCGGCACGCCGGTGCGCATGAAGGACATCGCGCAGCCGCAGCTCGACCTGGGCATGGCCGAGGCCGGCAAGCAGCTCGCCAAGCAGGTGAAGAACGGCCGGCTCGCGCAGGCCAAGGCCGATGCCATTCAAGCGTCGATCGTGCCGCAGCTCGACGAGGCCGGCTTCGACGCGGTGGACTGCGTGGTCGAGGCCGTGGTCGAGAACCTCGAGGTCAAGCGCAAGGTGCTGGCCGCGCTGGAAGGCAGCGTCAAGCCCGGCACCGTGATCGCCTCGAACACCTCGAGCCTGCGCATCGACGACATCGCCCAGCCGCTCGCGCGGCCCGAGGACTTTGTCGGCATGCACTTCTTCAACCCCGTGCCGGTGATGCAGCTGGTGGAAGTGATCCAGGGCGCGAGGACGCGCGACGCCGCCGTGTCCACCGCCGTGGGCTATGCCGTGGCCATGGGCAAGACGCCCATCGTGGTGAAGGACTGCCCGGGCTTCCTGGTCAACCGCATCCTCACGCCGTACATCAACGCCTTCGTGCAGCTGGTGGCCGATGGCGCCGACTTCGAGGCGGTCGACCGCGCGATGGAAGCCTTCGGCTGGCCCATGGGCCCGGCCTACCTGCAGGACGTGGTGGGCATGGACGTGGGCGCGCACGTGGGCGACGTGATCGCCGCGGGCTACCCGCAACGCATGCCGGCCCTGGAACGCAATGCCGTGAAGCTCATGGTGGCGAACAAGCGCTACGGCCAGAAGAACGGCGCCGGCTTCTACCGCTACGAGAACGACCCCACGGGCCGCCCACGCAAGTCGGCCGCGCCCGAGGCGCATGCGCTGGTCGCCACGCTGCAGCCGCAAGGGCGGCGCGACTTCGCGGACGCGGAGATCGTCGAACGCATGATGCTGCCGATGGTGGTCGAGGCCGCGCACGCGCTCGAAGACGGCGTGGTCGCCACGCCGGCCGAGCTCGACATGGCGCTGCTGCTCGGCGTGGGCTTTCCGGCCTATGCGGGCGGCGCGCTCAAGTACGCCGACTGGCTGGGGCTGGACCGCGTGGTCGCGCTGTGCGACAAACATGCGGCGCTCGGCGCGCCGTATGTGCCCACGGCGCGCATGCGCGAGATGGCGGCGCGCAAGCTGCGCTACTACCCGGTCTGAACGGCAGGCGTTTTCGGTTTTCTTTCTTCCTTTCTCTCTCTATCCAAGGACAACAAGAGATGCAACTCGATTCCAGCATTGCCGCCGTCGTCACGGGCGGCGCCTCGGGCCTCGGGGCCGCCACCGCGCGCCGCCTGGCCAGCCACGGCGTGAAGGTCGCGCTGTTCGACCTCAACGTGGAACAGGGCGAGGCCCTGGCCAAGGAGCTGGGCGGCGTGTTCTGCAAGGTCGACGTGACCTCCGAGGAGCAGGTCGACGCGGCCTTCGCCAAGGCCCGCGCCGCGCACGGCCAGGAGCGCGTGCTGGTCAACTGCGCCGGCACCGGCAACGCGGTGAAGACCGCGAGCCGCGACAAGGCCTCGGGCGAGATCAAGCACTTTCCGCTCGCCAATTTCGACCGCATCATCCAGATCAACCTCGTGGGCACCTTCCGCTGCATCGCCAAGTCGGCGGCCGGCATGCTCACGCTCGATGTGCTGGAAGACGGCGAGCGCGGCGCCATCGTCAACACCGCCTCGGTCGCCGCGCAAGACGGCCAGATGGGCCAGGCCGCCTACACCGCCTCGAAGGCCGGCGTGGTCGGCATGACGCTGCCCATCGCGCGCGACCTCATGGGCGAGGGCATCCGCGTGAACACCATCCTGCCGGGCATCTTCAACACGCCGCTGCTGCAGGGCGCGCCCGACAACGTGAAGGCCGCGCTGGCTGCCTCGGTGCCCTTCCCCAAGCGCCTGGGCAATCCGGCCGAGTACGCGACGCTGGCCGAGCTGATGATCACCAACGGCTACTTCAACGGCGAGAGCGTGCGGCTGGACGGCGCGATCCGGATGGCGCCGCGCTGAGGCCGGGGCGAAGGGCCGTCGTCAGCCCTTCTGCGCCCGCCCGCGCGCCTGCACCGCCTCGCGCCGCGCGCGCAGCACCTCGGGTGTGAGCGACGCGGCCCAGTCGCGCGTGACGGCCTGCTCCAGCGCCATGCCTTCGGCAAAGCTGCGCGCATGGCCGTCGTCGATCAGGCGCTTGTAGACCGGCAGCATCTCGGGCAGCGCGCTCGCGATGTCGGCGGCCAGTGCCAGCGCCTGGGGCATCAGCTGATCGGGCGTGGTCACGCGGTTGACCAGCCCCCAGCGCTCGGCCTGCTCGGCGCCGACGAAGTTGCCGCTGAAGGCCATCTCCTTGGCACGCGCAATGCCGATGAGCCGCGACAGCCGCTGCGACAGCCCCCAGCCCGGGATCACGCCGATGCGCGCGTGGGTGTCGGCAAAGCGCGCCTCGCTCGACGCAATCAGCAGGTCGCAGGCCAGCGCCACCTCGAGGCCGCCCGTGATGGCTGCGCCGTTCACGGCGCCGATCACCGGGCGCGGAAAGTTCGCGAGCGCGGTGGCCACGTCGGTGCCGGCGTCGCCGGTGATGGCGCCGGGGTCGATCTCGCGCAGATCGAGGCCGGCGCAGAAGGCGCGGCCCGCGCCGGTGAGGATCAGTACGCGCACGCTGTCGTCCTGCGCGAGCGTGTCGAGCGTGCGCACCAGGGCGCGCCGCAGGGCGAGCGACAGGGCGTTCATGGCCTGCGGGCGGTTCAGCGTGAGGCAGGCGCAGCCGTCCTGTGGACGGGTGAGCAGGAGGACGTTGTCGTCGTTGTCGGTTGCAGGTGTGTTCATGGCGTGTCAGTGTTGGGCGCAGGCCGGGCCGCGGCATCGTCGGAACGGACGAATCCGGCGGGCTTGTCCCGCTCACGACTCGAAACCCGCGCCCGCCTCGGCACCATGCGCCGCATTGTCTTCAATCCGTCCATCCTTGAATTTCACAGAGAAAGAAGGAGCGTCCCCATGGACTTCAGCCTCACCCCGGCCCAGCTCGACCTGCAGGAACGAACGCGCCGCTTCATCGCCGAGGAGGTGATTCCGCTCGAATCCGACCCCCGGCAGGATTCGCACGGCCCCGCCGAGGCGCTGCGCGACGAGCTGGTGGCGCGCGCGCGCCGCGCCGGCCTGCTCACGCCGCATGCGTCGAAGGAACACGGCGGGCTGGGCCTGTCGCACGTCGACAAGGCCATCGTGTTCGAGGAGGCGGGCTACTCGCCGCTCGGGCCGGTGGCGCTCAACATCCACGCGCCCGACGAAGGCAACGTGCACCTGATGGAAGTGGTCGCCACGCCGGCGCAGAAGGCGCGCTGGCTGCAGCCGCTCATCGACGGCCACGTGCGCTCGTGCTTCTGCATGACCGAGCCGCCGCCCGGCGCCGGCTCCGACCCGTCGATGATGCAGACCGTGGCCGTGCGCGACGGCGACCATTACGTGATCACCGGGCGCAAGTGGTTCATCACCGGCGCCACCGGCGCGGGCTTCGCGATCATCATGGCGCGCATGGAAGACGGCTCGTCGACCATGTTCCTGGCCGACATGGACCAGCCCGAAATCGTGATCGAGCGGCAGATCGACGCACTCGACAGCTGCTTCACCGGCGGCCACGGCGTGGTGCGCTTCGACGGCCTGCGCGTGCCGGCCACCGACGTGCTGGGCGCCATCGGCGAAGGCTTTCGCTACGCGCAGGTGCGGCTGGCGCCCGCGCGCCTCACGCACTGCATGCGCTGGCTCGGCGCCGCGCGCCGCGTGCACGAGCTCGCCGCCGACTACGCCCGCCGCCGCCAGGCCTTCGGCCATGCGCTGGTGGAGCACGAGGGCGTGGGCTTCATGCTGGCCGACAACGAGATGGACCTGCACGTCTCGCGCCTGACCATCTGGCATTGCGCGTGGGTGCTCGACCAGGGCGGCAAGGGCCGCCACGAGTCGAGCGTGGCCAAGGTGCTGTGCTCGGAGGCCGAGTGGCGCGTGGTCGACCGCTCGGTGCAGATCCTGGGCGCGAGCGGCGTGTCGGACGAGACCGTGGCTGCGCGCATCTTTCGCGACATGCGGGCCTTCAGGATTTATGACGGCCCGTCCGAGGTGCACCGCTGGAGCATGGCCAAGCGCCTGGCCAAGGCCTGATTCAGGCCGCGGGGGCCGGCGTCACTCCGCCGGCTCTTCCGCTCCCCCCTGCATATCGTCCACCCGCTGCATGTTGTCGAGCAGCTTCAGCAGGTAGTGCAGGGTGTGCGTGACGTCGTTCACCGAGAACCCGTCCAGCACCTGCTCGTAGTAGGCGTAGATCTTCGGCTGCGCCTCCACCTTCCACACGTGTTGCCCCGACCCGGTCATCGTGACCAGCCGTGACCGCCGGTCGCGGCTGTCGGGCGCGGTCGTCACGTGCCCGTCGCGCTCCATGCGGCTGACCAGGCCCGACAGGTTCTGGCGGCTGACCTTCAGGTAGCGCGCCAGGTCCCCCACGCTCATTCCCCCCTCGGCCTCGTCGCGCGACAGGGCGCCGAGCACGGCCCATTGCTGCGTCGTCAGGCCCTCGGCCTCGACCGCGCGGCTGCCGGTTTTATGCAACATGTTTGCGCATTGATAGAGGCGAAAGAACACCCGGTTGGCCAGCGCCATGCGTGCTGCGTCGGTGTTCTCACTAGTATTTGGCATGTTTTTTCTTTCGGAAAGGCTTGCGCGACGCCACGACAGCATCTCATAATACGTCAACGTATTTACGTAAATGCCTCAAAAGTGGCGCCCAACGGCCCAACGATATAGCAAGCCCTCGCACCCCAGGAGAACCAGATGCAGCGATTTCAGGACAAGACAGTGATCGTCACCGGCGGCGGTGGCGGCATTGGCGGCGCCACCAGCCGCCGTTTCGGCCAGGACGGCGCCCGCGTGGCGGTGTTCGACATGAACCTCGAGGCCGCCGAAGCGGTGGCCGCGCAGATCCGCGCCGACGGCGGCCAGGCGCAGGCCTTCCGCTGCGACATCACCGACCGCCCCGGCGTCGACGCGGCCGTGGCCGCCGTGGTGGCGCGCTTCGGCCCGGTCGACGTGCTGGTCAACAACGCCGGCTGGGACGTGTTCAAGCCCTTCACCAAGACCGAGCCCGCACAGTGGGACAAGCTCATCGCCATCAACCTCACCGGCGCGCTGCACATGCACCACGCCGTGCTGCCCGGCATGGCCGCGCGCAAGGCGGGGCGCATCGTCAACATCGCCTCCGACGCGGCGCGCGTGGGCTCCTCGGGCGAGGCGGTGTACGCGGCCTGCAAGGGCGGGCTGGTGGCGTTCTCGAAAACCATCGCCCGCGAGCACGCGCGCCACGGCATCACCGTGAACGTGGTGTGCCCCGGCCCCACCGACACCGCGCTGTTCGCCGAATACAAGGAGGGCGCGGGCAACCCAGAGAAGCTCATGGAGGCCTTCACGCGCTCCATTCCGCTGGGCCGCATCGGCCAGCCGAACGACCTGCCGGGCGCCATTCTTTTCTTTGCCAGCGACGACGCGGCCTTCGTGACCGGGCAGGTGCTCAGCGTCTCGGGCGGCCTGACGATGAACGGCTGACTCCCCCCCACACACACCCGACACCTTTCAGGAGACCCCCATGGCATCCCCCGACTTCGAAGACATCCTCTACGACGTGCGCAACGGCGTGGCGTGGATCACCATCAACCGCCCCGAGAAGATGAACGCCTTCCGCGGCCAGACCTGCGACGAGATCATCCGCGCGCTCAACCGCGCGGGCTACGACCGCGGCGTGGGCGCCATCGTGCTGGCCGGCGCCGGCGAGAAGGCCTTCTGCACCGGCGGCGACCAGTCGGCCCACAACGGCAACTACGACGGGCGCGGCACCATCGGCCTGCCGATGGAAGAGCTGCACGACGCCATCCGCAACGTGCCCAAGCCCGTCATCGCGCGCGTGCAGGGCTTTGCCATCGGCGGCGGCAACGTGCTGTGCACCATCTGCGACCTGACCATCGCCTCCGAGAAGGCCGTGTTCGGCCAGGTGGGCCCGAAGATGGGCTCGGTCGACCCGGGCTACGGCACCGCCTTCCTGGCCCGCGTGGTCGGCGAGAAGAAGGCGCGTGAGATCTGGTACCTGAACCGCCGCTACAGCGGCGCCGAGGCCGTGGCCATGGGCCTGGCCAACGCCGTCGTGCCGCACGAGCAGCTCGACGCCGAGGTGCAGAAGTGGGCCGAGGAGATCTGCGAACGCAGCCCCACCGCGCTGGCCATCGCCAAGCGCAGCTTCAACGCCGACACGGCGCACCAGGCCGGCATCGCGGGCCTGGGCATGTACGCGCTCAAGCTGTACTACGACACCGAAGAGTCGCGCGAGGGCGTCGCGGCCCTGCAGGAACGGCGCAAGCCCGAGTTCCGCAAGTACGCCAAGTAGCCGCAGCAGGACCACCGCGATGAACCCGTACATCGACGACGACCTGGCGACGCTGGCCGAGCATGCGCGCCGCTTCGCCACCGGGCGCGTGGCGCCCGGCTTCCTGGAGCGCGACGCCACGCGCGTGCTCGACCGCGCGCTGATGCGCGAGATGGGCGAGATGGGCTTCATCGCGCCCGAGCTGCCCGAGGCCCACGGCGGCCAGGGCCTGGGCTGCCTGGCCGCCGGCGTGATCCACGAAGAGATCGCCCGCGCCGACCTGAGCCTGAGCTACATCAACCTGCTGGCCTCGCTCAATGGGCAGATCCTGTCCGAGCACGGCCGGCCCGAGGTGGTGGCACCGTGGCTGGCCAAGCTCACGCAGGGCGAGGCGCTGTTCGCCATTGCGCTGACCGAGCCGCGCGGCGGCTCCGACGCCGCCAACCTGCGCTTGCGCGTGGAGCGCGTGGGCGATCACTACGTGCTCAACGGCGAGAAGACCTCCATCTCGGCCGCCGACCAGGCCGACGCCGCCGTGGTGTTCGGGCGCACCGGCAGCATCGAGTCGGCGGCCCACGGCGTGACTGCGCTGCTGGTGCCAATGGACCTGCCCGGTGTCACGCGCAACCGCTTCGACTGCCACGGCCAGCGCGCCATCGGGCGCGGCTCGCTGTTCTTCGAGAACGTGCGCGTGCCCGTCGACCACCGGCTGGGCGAGGAGAACAAGGGCTTCGTGCAGGTCATGCAGGGCTTCGACTTCTCGCGCGCGCTCATCGGGCTGCAGGTGCTGGCCGTGGCGCGCGTGGCGCTGGAAGAAACCTGGGAGTACGTGGCGCAGCGCGAGGCCTTCGGCAAGCCGCTGTCGGCGTTCCAGGGCGTGTCGCATCCGCTGGCCGACTTCGACACGCAGATCGAGGCCGCGCGCCTGCTGTGCCTGCAGACCCTGTGGCTCAAGGACCAGGGCGCGCCGCACACCGCCGAGGCTGCCATGTGCAAGTGGTGGGGCCCCAAGCTGGCCTACGACGCCATCCACCAGTGCCTGCTGATGTTCGGCCACGGCGGCTACGACCGCGGGCCAATGGAGCAGCGCCTGCGCGACGTGCTGGGCTTCCAGATCGGCGACGGCACGGCCCAGATCATGAAGACCATCGTCGCCCGCACGCGCGCGGGGCGCTCGGCGGTGCCGGCGTAGTCGGCGGTTCCCTGGTTTTCCGGTTCGCACAACAAGAGGAGACAAGACATCATGGAATTCGACGCCGTACTGTTGCCCCCGCGCCGCGCGCGGATGGTGGCCCAGGGCCTGTGGCACGACCGCACCATCAACGATGCGCTCGACGCCTGCATCGCCGCCAGCCCCGACAAGGTGGCGCTCACCGCGGTGCGCGTGAAGGACGGGGAGGGCGAGGCCGCCACCGTGCGCTTCACCTACCGCGAGCTGGGCCGCATGGCCGACCGCATCGCCGTCGGGCTGGCGCGGCTGGGCGTGGGCCGCAACGACGTGGTGGCCTGCCAGCTGCCCAACTGGTGGGAGTTCACGCTGACCTACCTGGCCTGCTCGCGCATCGGCGCGGTGATGAACCCGCTGATGCACATCTTCCGCGAGCGCGAGCTGTCGTTCATGCTGCGGCACGGTGCGGCGAAGGTGCTGATCGTGCCGGCGCGCTTCCGGGGCTTCGACTTCGAACAGATGGCCACGGGCCTGCAGGCCGGCCTGCCCGACCTGGCGCAGGTGGTGGTGGTGGTGGTCGGCGGCAGCGGCGCCAACAGCTTCGAGGCACTGCTGGCCGGCCCCGCATGGGAGCAGGAGCCCGATGCCGCGCAGATCCTGCAGCAGCACCGGCCCGGCCCCGACGACGTGACCCAGCTCATCTACACCTCGGGCACCACCGGCGAGCCCAAGGGCGTGATGCACTCGGCCAACACCACCATGGCCAACATCGTGCCCTACGCGCAGCGCCTGGGCCTGGGCACCGGCGACGTCGTGCTCATGGCCTCGCCCATGGCGCACCAGACCGGCTTCATGTACGGGCTCATGATGCCCATCGTGCTGCAGGCCTCGGTCGTGCTGCAGGACATCTGGGAGCCGAAGCAGGCCATCGCGTCGATCAACGCCGAGGGCGTGAGCTTCACCATGGCGTCCACGCCCTTCCTGTCCGACCTGTCGAAGACCGTGGCCGAGTCGGGCACGGCCGTGCCCACGCTGCGCGCCTTTCTCTGCGCCGGCGCGCCGATTCCGGGCGCGCTGGTCGAGCAGGCGCGCCAGGCGCTGGGCGCCAAGATCGTGTCGGCCTGGGGCATGACCGAGAACGGCGCCGTCACGCTCACGCGGCTGGACGACGACGACGAGCGTTCCATCCACACGGACGGCTGCCCGCTGCCCGGCGTGGAGCTCAAGGTGGTCGATGTCGACGGCCTCGCGCTGCCGGCGGGCGAGATCGGCAAGCTGCTGCTGCGCGCGTGCTCCAACTTCGGCGGCTACCTGAAGCGCCCGCAGCTCAACGGCACCGACGCGGCGGACTGGTTCGACACCGGCGACCTTGCGCGCATCGACGAGCGCGGCTACGTGCGCATCGCGGGGCGCACCAAGGACGTGATCATTCGCGGCGGCGAGAACATCCCCGTGGTCGAGATCGAGTCGCTGCTGTACCGCCACCCCGACGTGGCCATGGCCGCCGTGGTCGCCTACCCCGACGAGCGCCTGGGCGAGCGCGCCTGCGCGGTGGTGGTGCCCAGGCCGGGGCGGCAGGTCGACCTGGCGTCGATCGTTGCCTTCCTCAAGGCCGAGAAGGTGGCGCTGCAGTACATCCCGGAGCGCCTCGTGGTGCGCGAGAGCATGCCCTCCACGCCCTCCGGAAAGATCCAGAAATTCAAGCTGCGCGACCTGCTGCGCGCGGACGAATCGGGCGCCCCGGCCGCCTGAGCGCACCTGCCGATCCTTTCGACACCACAACGGAGACAACACATGCACAAGAAGCAATTCGCCGCCGGCGTGGGCCGGCGGCTGGGCCGCGCCGTGGCCGCACTGGGCGGCCTCGCGCTCGCCGGTCATGCGGCCTGGGCCCAGGCGCCTGCAACCACACCCGCTGGCGCATGGCCGTCCAAGCCCATCCGCGTGGTCGTCGGCTTCGCGCCCGGCGGCAGCACCGACGTGATGGCGCGCATCCTCGCGCAGTCGCTGTCGGAGTCGCTCGGCCAGACCGTGCTGATCGACAACAAGCCCGGCGCCAGCGGCAACATCTCGGCCTCCGAAGTGGTGCGCGCCGCGCCCGACGGCCACACCTTCCTCATCGCGCCGACTTCGGTCGAGACCGCCAACCCCTCGCTCTTCAAGGCGAGCCTGCTGCCCTCGCGCGACCTCACGCCGGTGGCTACCGTGGGGCGCACGCAGATGTACCTCGTCGCCAAGCCGCAGCTGCCCGCGAAGGACGTGCGCGAGCTGGTCATGCTGGCGCGGGCCAAGCCCGGCACGCTCTCGTACGCCTCGGCCGGCGCAGGCACGCCGCCGCACCTGGCTTGCGAGCTGTTCAAGCAGGCCACCGGCACGCAGGTGACGCACGTGCCCTACCGCGGCGCCGCGCCGGCCCTGCAAGATGTGCTCTCGGGCCAGGCCGATTTCGTCTGCGACCCCGGCATCGCCTTCCAGCACATCCGCGCCGGCAAGGCCAAGCTGCTGGGCATCGTGAGCGCCAAGCGCTCGCCCTTCTTCCCCGACGTGCCTACCGTGGGCGAGCAGGGCTTTCCGGGCGCCAACCTCGACATCTGGTTCGGCATGTGGGCACCCAACGGCACGCCGCCCGAGGTGCTGGCCCGCATGAGCGCCGAGCTCGGCAAGGCGCTCGCGCTGCCCGCCGTCAAGTCGCGCTACGGCGACCTGGGTGCCGAGCCCGTGGCCATGAGCACGCCCGAGTTCCGCAAGCTGCTGGCCGACGAAGGCGCCATGCTGTCCGCGCTCATCGTGCGCCAGAAGATCGTGGTCGATTGAGCCGATGACGACACCCGACGCTCCCGTTCTCACCCATGTCGACGGCCGCGTCGGCGTGATCACGCTGAACCGCCCGCGCCAGCTCAACGCGCTGGACGACGCGCTCATGGACGCCCTTGGCGCCGCCTTGCTGGCCTTCGATGCCGACGCAGGCATCGGCGCCATCGTCGTCACCGGCGGCGACACCGCTTTCGCCGCCGGCGCCGACATCGCGGCCATGGCCGACTGGGGCTACGCCGACGTGGTGCGCGACGACTTCATCACCCGCAACTGGGAAACCATCCGCCGCGTGCGCAAGCCCGTGATCGCCGCGGTGGCCGGCGTGGCCTACGGCGGCGGCTGCGAACTGGCGCTGGCCTGCGACATCGTGCTGGCCGCCGAATCGGCGCGCTTCGCGCTGCCCGAGGTCAAGCTCGCCATGCTGCCGGGCGCCGGCGGCACCCAGCGCCTGCCGCGCGCCATTGGCAAGGCCAAGGCGATGGAAATGTGCCTGGCCGCACGCGTGCTCGACGCGGCCGAGGCCGACCGCTGCGGCCTGGTGTCGCGCGTGGTCGCGCCCGAGGCGCTCATGCCCGAGGCCCTGGCGCTGGCCGCGCGCATCGCGGCGTATTCGCTGCCGGCGCTGGTGGCGATCAAGGAGTCGGTCAACCGCGCGTGGGAGTCGTCGCTGTCCGAGGGCATCCTGTTCGAGCGGCGCCAGCTGCACGCGCGCTTTGCCACCGAGGATGCGCGCGAGGGCCTGCGCGCCTTCCTGGCGCGGCGCCCGCCCGTGTTCGGCCACCGGTGAGGGGTGGGGCGCCCGGCGGGTGGGGCGCCCGAAAATCGTCGGTTCCGACGACGCTGTGCGGCGGCGCGGCGCCAACAATGCGCTGGACTGCCGAACCGAACCCATCACCGGAGATTTCACATGCCCGAAGCCTATATCGTCGCCGCCGCGCGCACCGCCGGCGGCCGCCGCAACGGCCGCCTCGCCGGATGGCACCCGGCCGACCTGGCCGCACAGGTGCTCAACGCCCTCGTGGAGCGCACCGACGCCGACCCCGCGCTGATCGAAGACGTCATCATGGGCTGCGTCGGCCAGGCCGGCGAGCAGGCCTCCAACGTGGCGCGCAACGCGGTGCTGGCCTCGCGCCTGCCCGAGTCGGTGCCCGCCACTTCAGTCGACCGCCAGTGCGGCTCGTCGCAGCAGGCGCTGCACTTCGCGGCGCAGGCCGTCATGTCGGGCACGATGGACATCGTCATCGCCGCCGGCGTCGAGAGCATGAGCCGCGTGCCCATGGGCCTGCCCACCACGCTGCCGCTGAAGAACAACCTGGGCTTCTACGTGAGCCCGGGCATGGAGAAGCGCTACCCCGGCGTGCAGTTCAGCCAGTTCACCGGCGCCGAGATGATCGCGCGCAACTACGGCATCGAGAAAGACGCGCTCGACCGCTACGCGCTCGAAAGCCACCACCGCGCCATCGCCGCCACGAAGGCCGGCCACTTCGAGCGCGAGATCGTGCCCGTGGCCGTGCGCATGGCCGACGGCACCGAGACCGGCGAGCTGCACACCACCGACGAAGGCATCCGCTACGACGCCACGCTAGAGAGCATCGCCGGCGTCAAGCTCATCGCCGAAGGCGGTCGCTGCACGGCGGCCACCGCCAGCCAGATCTGCGACGGCGCCAGCGGCCTCATGGTCGTGAACGAGCGCGGCCTGAAGACGCTGGGCGTGAAGCCGCTGGCGCGCATCCACCACATGAGCGTGCTGGGCCACGACCCGGTCATCATGCTCGAGGCCCCGCTGCCCGCCACGCAGCGCGCGCTGCAAAAGGCCGGCATGAAGATCGAGGACATCGACCTGTACGAAGTCAACGAAGCCTTCGCGCCCGTGCCCATCGCCTGGCTGAAGGCGCTGGGCGCCGACCCGGCCCGCATCAACGTGAACGGCGGTGCCATTGCGCTGGGCCACCCGCTGGGCGCCTCGGGCACCAAGCTGATGACCACGCTGGTCAACGCCCTGGGCCAGCGCGGCAAGCGCTACGGCCTGCAGACCATGTGCGAAGGCGGCGGCATGGCGAATGTGACCATCATCGAACGGCTCTGACGAAGCCGGGCGGCCTTTTTGCGCCGCCACCTGGCAGCGCCCGCGGGGGCGGCGCTGACCTTTTCCGTTCCCTCAAAAAAAGAGATCGACGCATGATTCATGACACCGATCGCGGAGACAAAGAGAACACCCCCCTGTTGCGCATCGACGCGGTGTCGGTGCGCTTCGGCGGCATCGTGGCGCTCGACGGCGTCTCGTTCGACGTGCGGCGGGGCCAGATCTGCGGCCTCATCGGGCCGAACGGGGCGGGCAAGAGCACGCTGTTCAACTGTCTCTCGCGCCTGTACGAGTGCAGCGCCGGCCGCATCGAGTTCGACGGCCATCCGCTCACGCGCCTGCCGCGCCACCGCATGGCGGGCCTGGGCATCGGGCGCACCTTCCAGAACCTGGCGCTGTTTCGCACGATGACCGTGCGCGACAACGTGCTGGTGGGCTGCCACAGCAAGCACCACGCGGGCTTTCTGCGCAACGCCTTCCGGCTGCCCGGCGTGGCGGCCATCGAGTCGCAGGCGCTGGCACGGGCCGACCAGCTGATCCACTTTCTCGACCTCGAGGCCGTGGCCGAACGCGAAGTGGCCGACCTGCCGTTCGGCACACAGAAGCGCGTCGAGCTGGCACGCGCACTGGCGGCCGAGCCGCAACTGCTGCTGCTCGACGAGCCGGCCTGTGGCCTGAACCACGAAGAACTCGAAAGCCTGGGCACGCTGATCCGCGACATCCGCGACCGCCTCAACGTGACGGTGCTGCTGGTCGAACACCACATGAGCCTCGTGATGGGGGTGTCGGACAAGGTGGTGGCGCTGAACTTCGGCAAGAAGATCGCCGAGGGCACGCCGGCCGAGGTGCGCGCGCACCCCGAGGTGATCCGCGCCTACCTGGGCGAAGAGGCAGAAGCGGAGGCCATGGCATGACGACCAACATTCTCGAAGTGCGCGGCTTGCACGCGGCCTACGGCCCGACGCGCGTGCTGCAAGGCATCGACCTCGACATTCCCTCCGGCCAGGTCGTGGCGCTGCTGGGCGCCAACGGCGCCGGCAAGACCACCACGCTGCGCGCGCTGTGCCAGATGATGGTGAGCACCGAGGGCCGCATCATGCTGGCCGGCCAGCGCATCGACGGTCGCTCCACCGAACAGATCGCCAAGGCCGGCGTGGGCCATGTGCCCGACGGACGCGGCACCTTCCTGGGCCTCACGACCGAAGAGAACCTGCGGTTGGGCGCCTACGCCCGCGCGAGCAGGGACGGCATCGACGCCGACATGGAGCGCGTGTTCGACTACTTCCCGCGCCTGCGCGAGCGCCGCGCCCAGCAGGCCGGCACGCTGTCGGGTGGCGAGCAGCAGATGCTCGCCATCGGCCGCGCGCTCATGGGCAAGCCGCGCCTGCTGCTGCTCGACGAGCCCTCCTTCGGGCTCGCGCCGCTCATCGTGAAGGACATCTTCTCGATCATGCGGCGCATCAACAAGGAAGAGCGCGTGTCGATCCTGCTGGTGGAGCAGAACGCCAAGCTCGCACTCGACCTGGCCGATTCGGCCTACCTCCTGGAAACCGGCCGCATCGTGCTCTCGGGCACGGCCGCAGACATCCGCCGCAACGACGCAGTCCGTAAAGCCTATCTGGGCGAATAGGGGCCTCACACCGATGAACGCATTCCTGCACCAACTGCTGGCGGGCCTGGCCACCGGCGGCATCTACGCCAGCGTTGCGCTGGCGCTGGTGATGATCTACCAGGCCACGCACCACATCAACTTCGCGCAGGGCGAGATGGCGATGTTCTCGACCTTCATCGCCTGGAGCCTCATGCAGGCCGGCCTGCCGTACTGGGCCGCCTTCGTCGCGACGGTGGCCTTGTCCTTCGTGCTCGCGGCCGTGGTGGAGTTCACCGTCATCCGGCCCATGCACGACAAGCCGGCGCTGTCGGTGGTGGTGGTGTTCATCGGCCTGCTGGTGATCTTCCACAGCCTGGCGGGCTGGCTCTTCGGCTACACCATCAAGCAGTTCCCCAGCCCGTTCCCGTCGGACGCGTGGTTCGGCAGCGCCATGATGTCGGCCCACGAGATGGGCGCCATCGGCGTCACGCTGCTGGTGGTGCTGCTGCTGTTCGCGTTCTTCCGCTTCACGCCGCTGGGCCTGGCGATGCGCGCCGCGGCGCAGAACGCGGCCTCGTCGCGGCTGGTGGGCATCAACGTCGGGCGCATGCTCATGCTGGGCTGGGGCCTGGCCGGCGCCATCGGCGCGGTGGCCGGGATGATGGTCGCGCCCGTGGTCTTCCTCGACCCGCACATGATGACCGGCGTGTTGCTCTACGCCTTTGCCGGCGCGCTCATCGGCGGCATCGACAGCCCCGTGGGCGCGGTGCTCGGCGGCTTCATCGTCGGCGTGCTCGAGAACCTCATCGGCACCTACGTGGTGGGCACCGAACTCAAGCTGTCGGTGGCGCTGGTGCTGATCGTCGGCGTGCTCATCGTCAAGCCTTCCGGCCTCATGGGCCGCAAGTTGGTCACCCGGGTCTGATCGCATGAACTCCCCTCAAGCCTCCTCCTTGCCGACTGCCATGGCACCGCTCGCTACATCGGCCAGCGCACGCGCCGCCAAGCCCTCGCGCTCTCCGCTCATGTGGGTCGGCCTGCTGATCGTGCTGGCCATCGGCATCACCTTCGTCGCGCGCGGCTATCAGCTGTTCCAGGCGACCATGGTGATCTCGTATGCGATTGCGCTGCTGGGCCTGAACATCCTCACGGGCTACAACGGCCAGATCTCGCTCGGCCACGGCGCCTTCTACGCCATTGGGGCCTACACCACCGGCATCCTCATGGAGCACGCGGGCGTGCCGTACTGGCTCACGGTGCCGGCAGCGGCCGTGGTGTGTTTGATCGTCGGCTACCTGTTCGGTCGGCCCGCGCTCAAGCTCGAAGGGTTGTACCTGGCGCTGGCCACCTTCGCGCTCGGCGTGGCGATGCCGCAGCTGCTCAAGTACAAGCACCTCGAGGCCTGGACCGGCGGCGTGCAGGGCATCGTGCTCATGAAGCCCGCCGCGCCCTTCGGCCTGCCGCTCAACGAAGACCAGTGGCTCTACCTGTTCTCGCTGTTCGTCGCGGTCGTGATGTTCTTCATTGCCCACAACCTGCTGCAAAGCGGCAGCGGCCGGGCCATGCGCGCCATCCGCGACCACGCCATGGCCTCCGAGGCGATGGGCGTGGACAACAGCCACTACAAGGCCATGACCTTCGGTGTCTCGGCCGCGTACACCGGCGTGGGCGGTGCGCTGTCGGCCATTGCGGTGCAGTTCGTGGCGCCCGATTCGTTCACGCTCTTCCTGTCGATCTCGCTGCTGGTGGGCATCGTGGTGGGCGGCGTGGGCACGCTGTACGGCGCGATCTTCGGCGCCATCTTCATCATGTTCGTGCCCTCGCTGGCCGAGAAGGTCTCCAAGGCCGCGCCCTGGGCGGTGTACGGCGTGGTGCTGATCGCCTTCATGTTCGCGATGCCCGGCGGCGTGGTCGGGCTGCTGCGCAAGCTCCAGGCACGCTTCGCCCGTGCACGATGACGCGATCCTGATCGCGAACGCACTGCAGCGGCTGGCCGGGCGGCTCGTGCCCGGCGGCCATGTGGTGCAGGCCGTGCGTCGGCTCTCGGGCGGCGCCAGCCAGCAGACCTGGGCTTTCGATGTGATGACAGGCGGCGCGGGCCATGCCCAGCCGCTGGTGCTGCGCCGCGCGGCCGATGCCAGCGGCGCGCGTGCCCTGGGCACTGCGGGCCTGGCGGCGGAAGCGCAGCTCATCGAGGCCGCACGCGCAGGTGGCGTGCCCGTGCCCGGCGTGCGCCATGTGCTGCAGCCGGCCGACGGGCTCGGCGAAGGCTTCGTCATGGACCGCATCGAGGGCGAAACTTTGGGCCGGCGCATCGTGCGCGATGAGCGCCTGGCCGGCGCGCGCCGCGTGCTGGCGCGCCAGTGCGGTGCGGCCATGGCACGCATCCATCGCCTGCCCGCGCACCACCTGCCGCCGCTGCGCACGGCCGCCGCGCGCGCGGAGCTCGACTTCCAGCTCGGCCTGCACCGCAGCCACGGCACCGCGCGCCCCGTGTTCGAACTCGCGTTCCGCTGGCTGCGCGCGAACGCGCCGGCCGACGTGCCTGCGCCGGTGCTCGTGCACGGCGACTTCCGCAACGGCAACCTGATGGTCGGCGAGGAGGGCCTGCGCGCCGTGCTCGACTGGGAGCTGGCGCATTTCGGCGATCCGATGGAAGACCTCGGCTGGATGTGCGTGCGCTCCTGGCGCTTCGGCCACGGCGCGCTGCCCGTGGGCGGCTTCGGCACGCGCGAGCAACTCTTCGAGGGCTATACGGCCGAAGGCGGGCAGGTCGATGCCGGGCGCGTGCGCTGGTGGGAGGTGCTGGGCACGCTCAAGTGGGGCATCGTCTGCGAGGCCATGGTGCATGCCTGGCTCAGCGGCCGCGAGCGCGATGTGGAGAAGGCCGCCATCGGCCGTCGCGCGTCGGAGGCCGAGTCGGACCTGCTGGTGCTGCTCGCCCCCGAGGAAGAGGCCGCCTGATGCAGGACCGCCCCGACATCGCCGAACTGCTCGAGGCCGTCGCCGCCTTCCTGCGCGAGCAGGTGGTGCCGGCCACCGAAGGGCAAGTCGCGTTCCATGCGCGCGTGGCCGCGAACACGCTGGACATCGTGCGGCGCGAAGTGCAGCTCGGCCCCGTCGCGCAGGCCAGCGAACTGACGCGGCTGCACGCACTGCTGGGCCCCGGCGCACCCGCTGACCTGGCCGATGCCAATCGCCTGCTCTGCACCCGCATCGCTGCGGGCGAAATCGACGCCGCCACCCCCGGCCTGATCGACCACCTGCGCCAGACCACGCGCGACAAGCTCGCCATCGACCAGCCCGGCTATGCCGCCGGCACGAAGAAGAAAGACTGAGCCATGGACTTCGACCTGCCCCGCGACCTCGTCGATTACCTCGCGGAACTCGACGCCTTCATCGACCGAGAGATCGCGCCACTGCAGGCGCAGGACGACAACGAGCGCTTCTTCGACCATCGCCGCGAATGGGCCCGCACCGACTTCGAGAACGGCGGCCTGCCGCGTCCCGAGTGGGAGGCGCTGCTGGCCGAGGCGCGCCGCCGCGCCGACCGCGCGGGCCACCTGCGCTTTGCGTTGCCGGCCGAGTTCGGCGGGCGCGACGGCAGCAACCTCTGGATGGCCGTGATCCGCGAGCACTTTGCGGCGCGCGGCCTGGGCCTGCACAACGACCTGCAGAACGAACACTCGATCGTCGCCAACAACCCCTTCGTGCTCGCCATCCGCGACTTCGGCACGCCCGCGCAGTGCGACGAACTCATCCAGGGCATGCTCGACGAGCGCGTGCGCCTGACCTTCGCCCTCACCGAGCCGCAGCACGGCTCCGACGCCACGCACATGGAAACGCGCGCTGTGCCCGAAGCACGCCACGGCCGCGCCGGCTTTCGCATCGACGGCGAAAAAATGTGGACCACCGGCATGCACACCGCCACGCACTGCGTGCTGTTCGCGCGCACCAGTGGGCGCGATGGCGACGCGCGCGGCATCAGCGCATTGCTCGTGCCCGCGCAGGCCGAGGGCGTGAAGATCGAGGAGTACCTCTGGACCTTCAACATGCCCACCGACCACCCGCGCGTGAGCTTCACGAACGTGTGGGTGCCCGACGACGCCGTGCTCGGCCCGCTCGACGGCGGCCTGGCCATTGCCCAGCACTTCGTGCACGAGAACCGCATCCGGCAGGCCGCATCGAGCCTGGGCGCCGCCGACTACTGCGTGCGCGAGAGCGTCAAGTACGCGCGCGAGCGCAAGCCCTTCGGCGAGGAGCTGGCGCGCAACCAGGGCATCCAGTTTCCGCTGGTCGAGCTGGCCACGCAGGTCGAGATGCTGCGCCTGCTCATTCGCAAGACCGCGTGGCAGATGGACCAGATGCCCAAGCCGCAGGTCGAGAAGCAGCTGTCCGACAAGGTCTCGATGTGCAACTACTGGGCCAACCGCCTCGTGTGCGAGGCCGCCGACCGCGCGATGCAGGTGCACGGCGGCATCGGCTACTCGCGCCACAAGCCCTTCGAACACATCTACCGCCACCACCGCCGCTACCGCATCACCGAGGGCTCCGAAGAGATCCAGATGCGCAAGGTGGCGGGCCACCTCTTCGGCTACATGGGGCCGAACCGGGCCACGGCCTGAACCGCTTTCCGACGACGACTGACGACGCAGGCCACCCGGCCACTCAGCAACACAGAAGGAGACACGCGACATGGTTCATTTGCTTTCCCGCCGCACCGCCTTGGCTTCCGGCCTAGTTGTGGGCCTTGCCACGCTCTGCATCAGCCTGCCGGCCCTGGCCCAGAAGAAGCCCGAAGCCGGCGTGAGCGACGCCGAGATCGTGCTGGGCATGCCCATGCCGCTGTCGGGGCCCGTGTCGGGCTACTCGGTGGTCGGCAAGGTGGCCGAGGCCTACTTCAAGAAGCTCAACGAGCAGGGCGGCATCCACGGGCGCAAGGTGCGCCTGTTGATCTACGACGACCAGTACTCGCCGCCCAAGACCGTCGAGGTGGCGCGCCGCCTCGTCGAGGAAGACCAGGTGCTCGCCATCTTCGGCAACCTGGGCACCGCGCCCAACATGGCCATCCAGCGCTACATGAACGCCAAGAAAGTGCCGCAGCTGTTCGTGCAGTCGGGCGCCTCGCAGTTCGACGACGCCGCCAAGTACCCGTGGACCGTGCCCTTTCTCGGCAGCTACCAGGGCGAGGGCCGCGTGTTCGCGCGCCACATCATCGAGAACCGCCCCGACGCCAAGATTGCCGTGCTCATGCAGAACGACGACCTCGGGCGCGAAGTGCTCAAGGGCCTGCAGGAAGGCCTGTCGAAGCAGGGCAAGGCCAAGATCGTGGCGCAGGCCACCTTCGAGGTGACCGACCCCACCGTCGACTCGCAGGTGGTGCAGCTCAAGTCGTCGGGCGCCGACGTGCTCGTGATGGCCGCCACCGCGCGCACCGCCGCGCAGGCCATCCGCAAGGTCGCCGACGTGGGCTGGACGCCCGACCGGTATCTCAACTTTGCCGCCGCCTCCGTGAAGATGGCCTTTGAACCCGCGGGCGCCGACAAGGCCAAGGGCGTGGTCGCGCTCGCCGTCTACAAGGAACCCATGAGCCCGCGCTGGAGCCGCGACCCCGAGGTGCTCGAGTACCTCGAGCTGCTCAAGACCCACGCCAGCGGCGTCGACCCGAGCAACGGCAGCGGCGTGTCGGGCTACATCGTCGCGCAGCTCATGGCCCACGTGTTGCGCGAGGCCGGCGCCAACCCCACGCGCGAGAGCGTGCGCGTGGCCGCCAGCACCCTCAAGAGCCCGCGCATCTCGATGCTGCTGCCCGGCGTGGCCATGGCCAATTCGGCCGCCGACCTGCACGCCTATGCGTCGATGCAGCCCGTGCGCTTCAACGGCGTGGACCTCGACCCGGTCGGGCCCGCGCTGAACATGAAGTGAACCCCTTCTATCCACTCACGCCCTTCGGAGCCCACCCATGAGCCAGCCTGACGACCAGGACCCCCTTCTGTACGAGCGCGATGGCGACGTCGCCATCCTCAGCTTCAACATTCCCAAGCGGCTCAACCCGCTCACCCAGCCGCTGCAGGAGGCCTTGCGCCAACGGCTCGCGCAACTGCGCGACGAAGGCGAGGTGCGCGCCGTGGTGCTCACCGGCGTCGGCAAATCGTTCTGCGTGGGCGCCGACCTGGGCAGCATGGACGCCAGCGCGCCCGGCAGCCTGGGCCAGCGCACGGCCGACGCGATGGAGGCGATGTCGAACCGCCTCATCGAGGACCTGCGCAGCATGCCCTTCCCCGTGGTGAACGCCGTCAACGGCCCCGCCGCGGGCGCCGGCGTGGGCGTGGCGCTGGCCGCCGACGTCGTGCTGGTGGCGCGATCGGCCTACTTCTACCTGCCCTTCATGCCGCGCCTGGGCATCGTGCCCGACCTGGGCACCACCTGGTTCCTCGAACGGCTCGTGGGCCGCGCGCGCGCCGTCGGCATGTCGCTGCTCGGCGAGCGCCTGTCGGGCGAACAGGCCGCGCAATGGGGCCTCGTGTGGGCCTGCGTGGACGACGCCGAACTGCGCGCCCAGGCCGTGGCCGTCGCGCAGCGGCTCGCGCGCCTGCCCGCGCATGCCGCGCACGAGATCCGCGCCGTGTACGAATCGGCCGCGAGCCAGTCGCTCGTGGGCCAGATGCGCCACGAGGCCGAGCGCCAGCGCGAGCTGATCGACCGGCCCGATTTCGCCGAAGGCGTGAGAGCCTTCCTGGAGAAACGCGAGCCCGTGTTCCGCCGGCCATGAGCGCAGCTGCAGACGCCACCCCGGCAGGCATCGAGTTCGACGCCGACCGCCTGCAGCGCCACCTGCGGCAGGCGCTGCCCGATGTTGAAGGCCCGATGCGCCTGGCACGCATCGGCGGCGGGCAGTCGAACCCCACCTTCTTCGTCGACTTCGACAACCGCGCGCTGGTGCTGCGCAAGCAACCGCCCGGCGAACTGCTGCCCTCGGCCCACGCCGTCGACCGCGAGTACCGCGTGCTGCGCGCACTGGCCGCCACCGACGTGCCCGTGCCGCGCACCGTGCTGTACTGCGACGACCGCGCCGTGGTGGGCACGCCCTTCTATGTGATGGAGAAGCTCGAAGGCCGCGTGCTGTCGAACTACGCGCTGCCCGGCATCGCGCCCGCCGAGCGCCGCGCCTACTACTTCGCCATGGCCGAGACCCTGGCGCGCCTGCACGCGGTCGACCTTGCCGCTGTCGGCCTCACCGACTACGGCCGCCCTGGCAACTTCTTCCAGCGCCAGATCGCCCGCTGGACGCGGCAGTGGGAAGCCTCGCGCACCCGCGAAGACGCGAACATCGAGCGTCTCATTGCCTGGCTGCCGGCCAACCTGCCACCGGGCGACCAGACCACCATCGCGCACGGCGACTTCCGTTTCGGCAACCTCATGTTCCACCCCACCGAGCCGCGCGTGATCGCCGTGCTCGACTGGGAGCTGTCGACCCTGGGCCACCCGCTGGCCGACGTGGCCTACAACTGCATGGCCTGGCACACCGGCGCCGACGAGTTCGAAGGCATGCAGGGCATCGACCTCGCGGCCGAAGGCATTCCCACGCAGGCCGAGTACATCGCCCACTACCAGCAGGCCGGCGGCTGCGCCGAGCCGGTGACGAACTTCCACCTGGCGTTCTCGCTGTTCCGCTTCGCCGTGATCCTCGAGGGCATTGCCGCGCGTGCGAAGAGCGGCAGCGCGGCGGCGGCAGATGCGGTGCAGGTGGGCGCGCAGGCCGCGGGGTTTGCGCGGCGGGCGGTGGCGTTGATCGACTAGCCGCCAGCGAACCGGCGAGCGGGCAGGGCGCCCGTCAGCCGTCGATGGGCGAGCACAGCTCGACCAGCGTGCCGTCCGGGCAGCGCACGTACGAGACCACCTGCCCCCAGGGCTTGGTCACCGGTGCCGACAGCTGCGTGGCGCCGGCCGCGAGCGCGCGGCTGTGCGCGGCGGGCACATCGGGCGTCACGAGGCCCAGCTCCATGCCCAGCGGTTGTGCGGATTCCGAAGCGGCGACATGCCCACCCGGAAAATTGGAATCGCCGAGCGCGTGTGCGGCGAACGCCAGCGTGGTCTCGCCAGTTTCGAGTTCGCCATAAGTGCCCGATTCATGCAGGAAGCGCGTGGGCAGGCCGAAGGCTTGCTCGAAGAACTTCAGCGACTGGGCGACGTCGGGAACGTAGACGATGGTGTAGCCGAGCTTCATGGTGTGCGGCGGGTGACTTGCTTACTGTGCTTCCAGCCGCTCTGCAATCTCGCGCGCCCCGAGTTCGCGCACCGTGGCCAGTCGCTCCAGCTGCGCCGCACGCGGACGCGCCTTGCCTTGTTCCCAGTGATAGATCGTCTGGCCCGACACGCCGACCAGCTGCCCATAGATCGCCGCGGACAGCCCGAGCTTGGCGCGGTGCGCGGCCAGCCGGTTGGCACTGAAGCGGCGCTTGGGGCCGCCTGCATCGGCGTCATCGCCCGCAGCACCGGCAGCGGCCGGCGCCTGGCGCGCGGAGCCCTTGGCAACCTTGCGCAATTCCTTTTCGAGCGCGCTCACCTGACGGCGCAAGTCGGCAATCGATGCGCGGTGCGCGACGGAGGCTTTCTTGAGGGTTTCGATTTCCGCTCGCACTTCCTTGCGAGCGACACGGGAGATTTCGGCTTTGAGGATGGAGGCGATGTTTGGCATGGGGGGATTGTGCTCAATTTGGGGACACAAATGGAGGGTGCGTACTGTAGGCGGATGCCGTCGTTTGTGGGGCAACAGGTGTTGGAGCCTCAAAGAGCTGCGAATTTCTTCGTTGAATCCCGAATTCCCGGTGCCGATGGATGCTTGCCGCGCCGTTTGAAAAAACTGCGCTTATCGGGTTGAGTGGTCCGTGCGAGGATTCGGGGTGGCGCTATCGGCCAGGAGCGGTCACTCGCCAATACGGCAGAATTCGGCTAGGTCCGAAAATTCAAGAAAATCAATCAGTGTTATGGGCGCCTCGGCTCTCCATTAGCACCGAACGATCAAAGCCAGTCTTCGCTGCAGCGGCTTAGACGGATTACGCCGCTCGCTACATCGATTGACAACAACTCGTTGGAGGGGAACACCTGTGCTTGCAATGCTTGGTCAAAAGGTCGCTATCGCGGCCCTGTGCCTGTCGCTTGGCGCTTGCGCCACCTTCGACCGAGCAAAGCCGCCTCCCGCGGTGGCTGGCCCGGTTACCGTCACAGTGAACAACGATCAACTCTCAGGTTGGACCGATCTTCCGCTGGGCGCCTACAGGGTGCCCGAGAGCGACGTGATCGTCGGCGGCCACCAGCGCGGAAATGCCGGCGTCGCGATGTTTGGTTTGTTGGGATTGGGCATTGCCCACGCGGCAAACAGCAACAGTTCTGCGGCTGGGGTCAGCAACACCGAACAAATCCTCCGCATCAAGCTCACCGACCAGACGCGCAACGAAATCGAAGCGACCATCGGGAAAAAGCTGCTCGCCGACAAGCTCACCACCGAGCCGAGCCCGACGCAGTTGAATGCATCCAGCGCCCTTTTGCTGTCGTACATTGACGACATTCAGGTGCGGCCCTTCACCATACTGAAAGTACAACTGAGCGGCGCCGACAAGCGCCATCTCTGGGAAACGCGCTATTTCGCATCCACGGGTGAAGTCAGGCCCCTGGTCGGCACAGACAGTTGGACCTCTAGCGGCGGTGATCCTCTGAAAGCGGCTGCAGCGACCAGCTTGCAGCGCGCTGTAAAGGTCATGCTCAACGACATCGCGCAACCGTATACCCGCGACGACAACCAGATGACCATCGTGGAGGGTGGCTTCCCCCACCTCAAGCCGCGCGTGCAGATACGGGGTTATCTCCTCGTCGAAGACGAGAGGTACATCGCCTTTGTACCCAAGACGGGTGATGCCTCGCTCCTGTCGGGTGTCAGCATCCTCGACAAGGCGGCAATCGTCTACCGCCCGGCAAACTCCGATGACGTGGGGTTCAAGGTATTGCCCGAACCGCCCGAGCGGGAAGCGGGCAAAAAAACTACGGAATGACGCTGATCTTGCATGAGCGCGCCATCGAATCTTCATGGGTAGGGCGCCTAGCAACCGAAGGGGCGCCCCCTGTCGACCAGACGTGCCTTTCGATGTAAGGCGGAATATCGCGTCCGGCCCCTCGGCCAAAATCCGACACTCGTCACGGTTGCGCAGTTTTCGGCTGTGAAGACGGCAAAGCCTTGTCCCTTTGCAACTGGAGCGACTAGCAAGAGCCTCTCCTACCCGATTCGCGATCTTCAACAACAGTACACGCGCCTGAGAGCGCTTCCATCCATATGCGGGCCACGCCCTATTGCCTAGCTCTAATCGCCCTTATCCTGTCAGCATGCGCGGCCCCTCGGATGTATGAGGCTCCGCAGGGGAAGAAAACCAGCAAGTTCACGCTAGTTGCAAACTCGCAAGACTTTGTCATCTTGAATGCTGTTTACTACGGCAATACCGAGATGTGCACCGATTTTCAGCAGATTGGCGTTGCCCTCAAAAATGATCAAACGATCCTTCTTGAAGCGGATCGTGAGCACTCCATTGGAGTTCAGGCCAACATCAGCAGCAGCCTCAACTCCAGTATTGGATTGGCGACCTTCGTTCACTGCAATCACTACATCACGTTTCCAGTTGCGAGCGGATACGAATACAGATACACCAACAAAGCTGGAGCGGGGATGTGCCAGCGAGTACTGGATCGTCGTAGAGCAGAAGGCGGATATTGGGAGCCGTCACCGTTTAGGTTAAGGAAACTCTCGGAAGAATATGTGCGTACTCAAAAGGGTTCGGTGTGCCTTCCGGAGTGATGGTGCTTAGGCAGGGGCGAACACTTTCGAGAGGCACGCGGCGTTGAATGTCTGCTTTCGATCAGGTCGACCGGCAGCTTCGGGCCCATAGCGGCAGTACACATTGCCACGGAGCAGTCGTTCACTAAGCAGCTCGTGATGCCGAAGATGCAGTGGCTTGCGGTTGATTCTTGTCGCATTCCATCAGTTTTTTCTCTGCTGGAAGCATTCCCGCTGGGAGCGATACCCAGCCCGTCTCCTTCACAGGGGTGCGTGAGACTTTTCCTTCATCGATCGAGAGCAAGCTGAGCGTTATGGCGCAGCTAGCGCCCGCTGCCATCTTGATCGACAACTCATATTCTTCGCCGGGCTTTGGGGAAAAGACCGGCACTGCGCAGACGCCTGCCTGGGCTTTCTGAATAGCCCCGTGCGTAGCCGGATTCATCGAGAAGAGGATTGTTGCTGCATCGAACAGCGCAACGGTCATCCACGGCATGACCGCCATCGGACGATCTGGTGCAACTCGCCTCTCAAGGACGCCATCTCGCGGCATCGTAGTGTCGAGCATGCCCAATCGTGCCGTATCAACCCTTGCGCCTCCGCTAACCCAGCCGATATCGGCGGCGGGCTTGCATGCAGTTAGATCGACCGTTGCAAGACGAAGCGCAAACTGCTCCGGATTGGGAACGACCACGCGCAACTTGGCTGCACTTTCTCCCTCGGGTTGCTGATAGTCCGGGATGGAGGAGCATCCAGCGGAAAGCGCTGCAACACAGCACAACGCAAGTCGATATCGAACGGGCATGGGATGGATCGAACTATTTCAAAAGGGGATCAAGTACTTCAAACGCGCGTTGCTTTGAGTGTCGATTCGTCAGCATCGGAGGCACTGCTCGCACCAAGAATATTGTGGCTGAGACTGATCCCTGGTTCGAATGCTTAATGTTGGCCGGATTCTGCCTTCCCAACTCGAAATGCGATATGCCCGTTTCCATTGTTGAGTGCTAGATTTTGACCAGCCGAACAGGTGTGCCTCGCCTTAAAGATTTGGGCCATCTCGCTGGAGATTCCATGTTGGGGGCGAAGCGGCTTATCGCACACCGCCTTCACCAAGCGCCGCACGCAGTGCCTGAGTCGTGGCATCAGCGGCCTCGATCCGCCGCAGCAGCTCCTCATTCACCAACCGCACCAACGCCCCCAACTCCGTACGCGTCGGAAAGACTTCTTCCGTATCCCCCACGCGCTGCGGAACGATGAGCTTCTCGATGCACGCGTAGGCACGTTGCACCGCATGAAGGCTGTCGACGTCATCGCACGCCTGCAGCGCAAGCGATTCGGCACTGGCGGTTTCAGAAGATGCAGAAAGCGAAGACGCGTGCGCGGACGCGCAGGGAGATGCAGATGCAGCCATGAATGGCCTCCAAGGGTTTCGATTTACTGAAACCGACGCACCCAACGCCAATTGAGGGCGGCAGCTCGACGGGTTGGCGTACCGGGAAACCACTTGCGTGAAACCGGCCGGGCTCGCGCCCGCCCATCGAGCCGCCTAAAAAGGAAGCACGAACGACAAAGCCGCAGACCCTGCGGGGTGGCTGCGGCTTTACGTCGCAGTGATTTCATCGGGACGCCAATCCCGATCACGCCATGTTGATGACGTGACCGGCGCAGTATAGCCATGGCCAACGCGAGACGTTCGAGGGCGGATTCGCAGGCCTGCCGACCTATCATCCGGCCCTGTCGGGCCTCAACCCGTAGTGGACGGCATCATCACCTTTCATCCGCAAAGCAGACATGAACAACGAGAAATGGGAAACCACCATCCTGAGTGACACGGCGCACGAACACCTCGTCGCGGAACTGAGTTTCGACGGCCAGTTCTTGCTGCTGCTAGATCGCGAGGAAGGGCGAGACCAGCTCTGCGTTGCGTTCCCCGCGAAAGACGGAAGCCTGGGCTCACGCATTCCCCTTCCTGACTTCATCGCGCAACTGAACGCCGCAGCAGCCGATCTGCGCCGTTAGCGCCCCGAGGCGTCACACCACCTCACGGCGTCGTCGCATTCTCCTCCGGGGTCTTGCGCTCGCTGTCGCGTGGCGCCGGCACCGGCCACCGCAGCGCGCCGCTCGCGAGCACGACGCCGGGCACCACGAACGACAGCGCCAGCAGCGCGGGGCGCGTGACGGGCTCGTTCATCCACCAGGCCGCGCCGAGGGTGGTCAGCACGGGCACGAGCGCGGACGACAGCGCGGCGCGTGCGGCGCCCAGCCGCGTGATCGCCACGCCGTAGACCACCAGCCCCAGCAGGCCGGCGACCACGCCCTGGCCTGCGGCCTGCATCGCGATGTCGGTCCATGGCGCGGCGAACAGGCGCGGCGGGCCGGCGAGCCACAGCAGCGGCAACAGCAGCAGGGTCGACGCGCCGTTGACAAAGGCCGCGCCCTGCCACGCGCTCACGCCGCAGCGGCCGAAGGCCAGGGAGTAGACGGTCCACAGCAAGGCCGCCAGCAGAAAGAGCAGGTCGCCGCGCCAGTGCTGCTGGCGCAGGCCCTCGCCGAAGCTGCCCGCCGCGAACACGGCCATGCCGACGGCGATGGCGGCCAGCCCGAGCAGGCGCAGGCCGTGCACGCGCTCGCCCCGGTAGACCCACGCGCCCAGCGCGGTGAACAGCGGCAGGCTGCCGGCCATGAAGATGCCCATGTGGCTGGCGGGCGCCCACTGCGCGCCGGCCAGCACCAGCAGGCCGAAGGGCAGGCCGCTGCCGACGACGAGCAGCACGAGCGCGCCGCGCGACGCACCCGGCGGCACGAGCCTGCCGCGCAGCCACAGCGGGCTGAGCAGCAGCGCGGGAATGCCGTAGCGCAGCAGGGCGAGGTCCATCGGGCCGAGCGCGGTGGCGGTCACGCCGTGGCGCGACAGCAGCTGCCAGGCGCTGCCGATGAGGGCGGCGGCCAGCGCGGCGAGCGCGCCGGTCCAGAGGGTGCGAGGCGAGGTCGTCATCGGGCCAGTCTGTGGCCCGGCCGGCGCGAAAGCTATCAGATTCGTGCGCCTGCTGCGCCGGCCGGACCGAGCACGCGGCGGGCCTCGCCGAGCGTGACGCCGACGCCGCGCCGGAACACGGCGCCCAGGTGGCTCTGGCTGCAGTAGCCCAGGTCGTGCGCGAGGCCGGCCAGGTCGCGCTCGCCGTCGGCCAGCCGCTCCATCGCCGCCGCCAGCCGCAGGTGCTGGCGGTACTGGTGCAGGCTCAGGCCGGTCTGCTGGCGAAAGCGCCGCGCCAGGTGAAAGGGCGAGCGCGACACGGCCTCGGCCAGTTCGTCCAGCGAGAGAGCAGGCCGCGCGCCCGGGCCGCTGCCTTCGGACAGCAGCAACTGCCGCGCACGCGCGACGGCGCCATGCCAGGGCGCCTGGTGCGGCGCGCTGCCCAGCTCGGCGACGAGCGCGGTCACCAGCGCGGCTGCCTGTGCGCTGTCGGTGTCCGGCAGCTGGCGCCGTGCCGCGTGCATGCGGTACAGCGTCTGCGGGGTCAGCAGGCAGACGCTGACGCCCGCCGCGCTTTCACCGTGGGCCGGGCTCACCGATGCCTGGCCGCTGACCACGAGGCTGTGCCGCACGGTCGCGGTCTCGGGCCGCAGCCGGTAGGCGGTGGCGTCGCCGAAGCGGATGGCGGTGAGCGCGTCGGTCAGCCAGGTGTGCTCGCCCGAGCGCACGTCGAGCCGCGTGCGCCCGATGGGGAAGACGACGCGCGGCGAGGCCACGGTGTACAGGTCGCTCCACGCCGGCCCCTGCGGCGCGTGCAGGCGCACATGCGCCACCTCGAACCCGCGTCCGGCATAGAGAAGGGTGCGGTCTTGCGGCATGCGAGGCGTGAACGCACGACAGGGTGGGTCAGCCCAGTGCGGTCCAGTTGCAGCGCAGCTCGTACTGTGCGCCGCGGTAGCTGAGCGTGCCCGTCGCGCCGGCCACGCGCAGCGCCACGGCCACCTGCGGACGGTCCAGGCCGGTGCCGCGCGCGCGCATGAACTGGCGGCGATGGTCGACAAAGCGCTGCTGCAGGCTGAAGCGCTCGGTCTCGTCGGCACCGGAGGCGGTGTTCGCCACGATCAGCTCGGTCAGCTGGCCGGTCGAGAGACTGAACTGGATCTCGACCGCGTACGGCCGGCCGTCGCACTGCAGGCTGCCGTTCGCAAAGGCGGGCGACAGGCCAAGGAGCAGAAAGCAGGGCAGGGCGAGAGCGAGGAGGCGGCGGTGCATGTCGCAGTGGGTGCAGGTGGCGGCCCGCCACCATACCCCAAGCAGGTGAAACACACCCGTACACACCCAGACACACCCGCCGGCGCGTCACCCCACCTTGCGCGCGCGCCCTTCCCAGTGCGGCTCGCGCAGCTTGTACTTGAGCATCTTCCCCGCCGGCGACAGCGGAATCTCTTCGCGGAACTCCACGCTGCGCGGGCACTTGTAGCCGGCGATCAGCGTCTTGCAGTGCGCCACCAGCGCCTCGGCGCTCAGGGCCTCGCCGGCGCGCAGCACGACCACGGCATGCACGCGCTCGCCCCACTGGTCGTCGGGCACGCCGACCACGGCGCACATCGAGACCTGCGGCAGCTGGGTGATGGCGTTCTCGACCTCGGCCGAGTAGATGTTCTCGCCGCCGCTCACGATCATGTCCTTGAGCCGGTCGACCACGTAGACGAAGCCGTCGGCGTCCATCACGCCGCCGTCGCCGGTGTGCATCCAGCCATCGCGGAGCACCTCGGCGGTCTGCTCGGGCTTGTTCCAGTAGCCGGCCATCACCATCGGCCCGTGCGCGGCGATCTCGCCGACGGTGCCGTTCGGCACAGGCTGGCCGTCGGCATCGACGATGCGCACTTCGGCGATGGGCACGGGACGCCCGGCCGAGCGGCGGCGCGCGGCCGGCTGGTCGGGCTGGTGGCACCACGTGGGCAGCACGGTGACCACGGGCGACAGCTCGGTCATGCCGTAGAGCTGGCAGAAGCCCGCGCGCGGCAGCTTGTCGATGGCCTGCAGCAGCAACGCGTCGTCGATGGGCGCGGCGCCGTACAGCACCAGCTGCAGCGGCGTGGTGTCGAATTCGCCGAAGCGCGGGTGCTCGATGAGCCGCTTGAGCATGGTGGGCACCATGAAGGTCTCGCTGGCGCGCTCGTTCTGGATCGCCTCGAGCACCTTCACTTCGTCGAAGGCCGGAATGATGACCTGCGTGCACAGCCGCATCATCAGCTGCAGCGTGAGGCCGGTGCCGCCCACGTGGAACATGGGCGCCATGTTCAGGCCCACGGCCTCGGCGGGGCGCGTGGCGGCCATGTTGGCCGAGAGCTGGCCGGTGTAGAGGTTGCCGTGCGTGAGCATCACGCCCTTGGGCAGGCCGGTGGTGCCGCCGGTGTACATCACGGCGGCCAGGTCGGCGCCGCCGCGCCGCGCGTCGGGCACGGGTTGCGCCTGCGCCATGAGCGCCTCGGCGTCGGCCATGCCGTCGGGCGCGGGGCCGTCGCCGAAGTGCACCAGCGTCTTCAGCGAACGCGAGAGTTCGCGCTGCTGCTGCGCCACGGCGCCGAAGTGCGCGTCGGACAGCAGGATGCGCGTGTCGCAGTCGTCCAGCGAGTACGCGACCTCGCGCGCGCTCCAGCGGATGTTGACGGGGTTGATCACGCCGCCCGCCCACCAGGTGGCGTAGAGGTACTCCACATAGCGGTCGGAGTTCAGCGCCAGCAGGCCCACGCGGTCGCCGCTCTGCAGGCCCAGCGACTGCAGCACGGCCGCGAGCCGCGCCACGCGGTCGACGAACTGGGCGAAGGTGCTGCGGCGCTCGCCGCACACGAGGGCGGTGGCGCCGGGGCGTTCCTGCAGGGCCTTGTGCAGGGGCTGGGTGAGGTCCATGGACTGCGGTCTCCGTCGGTCGGTTCGTTGTTGTGCGCCGAGTATGGAAGGGACGCGCCGCGCCGGCATCGTCGGAAGCGACGGGATCGAAAGCGCTGTGGCGGCCAAAGTCGTCCGAAGCGACGGTGACCGGCCAAGGGCTGCGCGCGACCATCGCCGAAGAACGAACGATTCGACTGTTCGACCGACCGGAGACAAGCCATGCATTCCTTCCCGACCGACCCGGCGCGCCGCCGCCTGATCCACGGCGCCGCGCTCGCCGCCGCGGGCACCGCGCTGCCCTTCCTGGCGCGCGCCCAGGGCCTGTTCGGCAAGCAGCCGATCACGCTGCTGGTGCCCTACCCCGCGGGTGGCGCCACCGACGTGCAGGCGCGCGCGTTGGCCCTGGCGGCTTCGCGCGAGCTGAAGCAGCAGATCGTGATCCTCAACCAGCCCGGCGTGGCCGCCACGCTGGCGCCGACCACCATGGCGCGCAAGGCCGCGCCCGACGGCTACACGCTGTCGCTCATGCTGAGCTCGCTGTACCGGCTGCCGCACCTGCAGAAGGTGAGCTACGACCCGGCCACCGACTTCACCTACGTGGCCAACGTGACGGCCGTCACGCTGGGCATCACGGTGCGCCAGGAGGCGCCGTGGAAAGACCTGAACGCGCTGCTGGCGGCGGCCAAGGCCAAGCCGGGCGAGGTGTCGTATGGCACCACCGGGCGCGGCGGCACCTCGCACGTGTCGATGGAGCGGCTGGCGGCGCTGGCCGGCGTGAAGTTCAACTTCATTCCCTTCAAGGGCGCGGCCGAGCTGTACAACGCGCTCATGGGCGGCCATGTGGACGCGGTCTCCGAGGCCGGCTTCGGCGCCGCCGTAGCGGGCGGGCGCGTGCGCCTGCTGGCGACCTTCAACGAAGCGCGCTCGCCCACGCGGCTGAACGTGCCGACCGTGAAGGAGCTCGGCTACGACGTGGTGGCCAACGGCTCGTGGGGCATCGCCGGCCCGCGCGGCATGGACCCGAAGGTGGTGCAGGCGCTGCAGGAGGCCTTCCGCAAGGCCGTGGACGACCCCGAGTTCCTGCGCACGCTCGACCTCAACGACTACGTCAGGTTCTACATGGACAGCCCCGCCTACACGGCCTGGGCGCACAAGACCTACGCCGACGAGAAGCGCTTCGTGAGCGACCTGCGCATCAAGCTCGACGACTGAACCCGACCTTCCTTCCCGCCATGACTTCTTTTTCCTCTTCTCTTCACTGCTTCCTCCACCCCAAGGCCATCGCCTTCGTCGGCGCGACCGAGCGCTCGGTGTGGTCCAACGCGGCGCTCGCCAGCCTGCGAACGCTGGGCTACGCGGGCCAGCTCTACCCGGTCAACCGGCGCGGCGGCAGCTTTCACGGCATGGCGGCGGCCACCTCGGCCGAGGCCATCGGCGAGCCGGTCGACACGGCGCTGCTCATGGTGCCGGCCGACGCGCTCGACGACGCGCTGGCCGACCTGCAGCGCGCGGGCATCGGCAACGCCGTGCTGCTGAGCTCGGGCTTTGCCGAAGCCGGCGAGGAAGGCCGCCAGCGCCAGCGCCAGCTCACGGCCAAGGCGCGATCGCGCGGCCTGCGCATCCTCGGACCGAACTGCCTGGGCTTCGTCAACTTCGTCGACCGCTCGGCCGTGTGGACCGCCTCGCTGCGCGAGCCGCTGCCGGCGGGCACGCTGGGCATCGTGTCGCAAAGCGGCGCGCTCGCGGGGCAGCTGTCGTTCATGGCGCAGGTGCACGGCATCGGCCTGAGCCGCATGGTGTCGACCGGCAACGAGTCGGACATCGACATCGCCGAGGTCATCGACTACCTGGTGGACGACGAGCACACGCGTTCCATCGCCGTGTTCGCCGAGACCGTGCGCGACCCGCAGCGCTTTGCCGCCGCGGCCGAGCGCGCGCTGGCCGTGGCCAAGCCCATCGTCGTGCTGAAGATGGGCAGCAGCGAGATCACGGCGCAGGCCGCGCAGGCCCACACCGGCTCGCTGGTGGGCGACGACCGCGTGTTCGACGCCATGTGCCAGCGCCTGGGCCTGATGCGCGTGCGTTCCATCGAAGACCTGGTGTTCACCGCCGCCTTCGCCAGCATGACCGGGCCCTTCGCGGCCGGCGGGCTGGCGGCGGTGTCGATGTCGGGCGGCATGTGCGAGATCTTTGCCGAGCGCGCCGAAGAAGAAGGCCTGGCGCTCACGCCGCTCGCGCCCACCACCGAGGCCGCGCTGCGCGAGGTGCTGCCGGGCTACGGCACGCCGCAGAACCCGCTGGACGTGACCGGCGCCGCCATGCTGCAGCCCGAACTGTTCGGCAACGCCCTCGAAGCGCTGGTGCGCGACCCCGCGCTGGGCGCCGCCATCGTCGTGGCCGACGTGCCCAACGCACCGGCCAACGACACGCCGCTGAACCGCGCCGTGTTGGCGCAAGTGGCGCGCGGCCTGGCCGCCAGCCCGGTGCCGGCCATCGTCTGCAGCCACTACGTGATGCAGGTGAGCGAGCGGTCGCGCGAGCTCATCGCCGAGACCGGCATCCGCCACATCGCCTGCGGCATCCACCACGCGATGAGCGCGGCGGGTGCGGTGCATCGCTGGTCCGAAACGCTGCGCCGGCGTCAGGACGCGCAAGGTGTCGCTGCTGCTGTGCCGGCCACGCCACCCTCGCAGCCGTTGCGTTCGGAGCGCGAGACGCTCGACTGGCTCTCGCAGCGCGGCGTGCCAGTGGTGCCCGTGCGGCTGTCGCGCAGCGCCGACGAGGCCGCGCGCTTCGCTGAAGAAATTGGCGGCCCGGTCGTGCTGAAGATCGCCTCGGCGCAGATCGCGCACAAGACCGAGGTCGGCGGCGTGGCCCTCAACCTGCAGGGCGCCGACGCGGTGCGCGCCGCCTGGCAGGCGATGGATGCGCGCGTGCGCGCCGCGCGGCCCGAGGCCGAGATCGACGGCATCCTCGTCGCGCCGATGCGGCAAGGCGGGCTCGAGCTCTTCGTCGGCACCGTGCGCGATCCGCAGTGGGGCCCGGCGCTGGCCGTGGGGCTCGGCGGCATCTGGGTCGAGGCGCTGCGCGACACCAGCCTGCGCCTGCTGCCCGTGACGCCCACCGAGGTGAAGGACATGCTGGCCGAGCTGCGCGGTGCGCGCCTGCTCGACGGCTGGCGCGGCGCACCCGCGGCCGACCGCGACGCCATCGCCGAAGCCGTGGCCGCCATCGGCAACGCGGCGCTCGCGCTCGGCCCCGAACTGGTCTCGCTCGAAGTCAACCCGCTGCGGGTGGACGGTGGCACGGTCGAGGCGCTCGATGCGCTGGCCGTGTGGGGCGCGGCAGGCTGAACGACTTTCATCGTCAAGAAAACCAACAGGAGACCTCTTCATGCTGCAACGACGTCGATTCGCGCAATGGGGCGCGAGCGGACTGCTGGCCCCCGCGCTCGGTGCGCTGCCGAAGGCGCAGGCGGCCGACGCCTATCCGACCCAGCCGATCAAGGTGATCGTGTCGTCGGCAGCCGGCGGACTGGTCGACGGCATCGCGCGCACCATCGGCGAGCGCATCGCCAAGCCGCTGGGCCAGCCGGTGCTGATCGACCCCAAGCCGGGTGCCAACGGCGCCATTGCCGCGTCCTTCGTGGCCAAGGCGCCGGCCGACGGCCACACGCTGCTGTTCGCCGTCAACTCCTTCGTGCTCGCGCCGTTGCTGATGGCCAAGCCGGGCTACGACGTGTTCAAGGACTTCGCGCCTGTGTCGCTGTCGAACTACGGCCTGCTCGTGTTCGCGGTGGGCGAGGGCGTGCCTGCGAAGAGCATGCGCGAGTTCGTCGCCATGGCCAAGGCGCAGCCCGGCAAGCTGAGCTTCGGCTCGGCGGGGCAGGGCTCGTCGGGCCACCTCTACGGCGAGAAGCTCATGCGCGACGAGGGCCTGCAGATGACGCACGTGCCCTACAAGGGCGGCGCGCCGCTGATGATCGACATCCTTGGCGGCCAGGTGCAGGGCGGCTTCGTCACCATGGGCGAGGCGCTGCCGCACGCGAAGTCGGGCCGCGCGAAATTGCTGGGCGTGTTCGGCACGCGCCGCATGCCGCTCGCGCCGCAGATCCCCACCTTCACGGAGCAGGGCTTCAAGGGCTACGAGCACGGCGGCTTCTGGGGCTTCTTCGCGCCCACCGGCACGCCGCAACCGGCCATCGACAAGCTCGCCGGTGCGGTGCGCCAGGCCGTGGCGCAGCCTGATCTTCAGGAACGGATGATCGGTTTGGGGCTGGAGCCTTCGGGTGAAGGGCCGGGGGAGTTGATGGCAGCGGTAAGGCGCGAGAACCTGCTGTGGTCGCGGCTCATCAAGGACATGAACCTGAAACTCGAATAGACCTCAGGCCCGCGCCACCACGCCGGCGGTCACCAGCGCATCGACCGCCGCGCGTTCGAACCCGAACTCCCCCAGCACCTCGTCCGTGTGCTCCCCCAGCGACGGCGCGAGCCGCTGCACGCCGCCCGGCGTGGCCGACAGCGTGAACGGCACGCCGGGAAAGCGCAGCGTGCCTTCGGTCGGGTGCTCGGCGTCGTGCCACAGGCCGCTGGCTTTCAGCTGCGGATCGTCGGGCAGCTGCTGCAGTGTCTGGATCGGCATCGCCGGGATGTCGGCCTGGCGGAAAGCTGCGACCCATTCGGCCGTGGTGCGCGCGCCGGTGGCGCGTTCGAGTTCGCCGAACACCACGGTGTGGTTGCGCACGCGCGCGGCCAGCGTGGCAAAGCGTTCGTCCTCGCGCAGCTCGGGCCGGCCCACCACCTCGAAGAAGCGCAGCCACTGCGCGTCGGTGTAGGGCACCAGCGCGATGTAGCCGTCGGCCGTGCGAAAGGGCTTGCGCACGCCGGATCGGATCGAGCCGTACACCATGTCGTCGATGGGCGGCTGGAAGGTGTGGCCCCACAGGTGCTCCACCATGTTGAAGGCGGTCATGGTCTCGAACATCGGCACGTCGACCGCCTGCCCCTGGCCGCTGCGCTCGCGGTGGAACAGCGCGGTGACGATGGCGTACGCCGCGTACAGCGCCGTGGTCTTGTCGGCCACGAGCGCGGGCATGTAGCGCGGCTCGCCGGTATAGATCGATTGCAGCTGCGCCAGGCCCGAGGCGGCCTGGATGATGTCGTCGAAGGCCGGCAGGCCCGCGTACGGCCCCTCGTCCGAGAAGCCCTTGACGTGCGCGCTCACCAGCCGCGGGTTGAGTTCCAGCAGCCGCGCCGCGTCGATCCCGATGCGCGCCGCTGCGTCGGTGCGCACGGAGTGCACGAGCACGTCGCTGCCGCGCACCAGCGTGTCGAGCACCTCGCGCGCGGCGGGTTGCTTCAGGTCGAGCACGAGGCTACGCTTGTTCCGGTTGCACGACAGGTACAGCGACGACATGCCCTTGTGGCGCGCGGGCCCGACCGAGCGGGCCAGGTCGCCCTGCGGCGCCTCGACCTTGATGACGTCGGCGCCCATGTCGGCCAGCATCTGGCTGGCCAGCGGGCCGAGCACCACGGACGACAGGTCGAGCACCTTGACGCCTTCGAGGGCGCCGCGGAAAAGTGGAGGAGGCGTCATCGGTCAGTCCTCCAGGCGGATGCCGGTCTTGTCGATCACGCGCTTCCAGGTGTCGGCGTCCTGGCGCAGCACCACGGCGAACTCGGCGGCCGTGCTGCCCACGGGCTCGATGTTCATGTCGCGCATCTTCTTTTGCACCTCGGGCTTGGCGATGATGGCGGCGACGGCCTTCGACATCTTGTCCACGCGCGGCTGCGGCGTGCCGGCCGGCAGGAACAGCGCAATCCACGCATAGGGCTCGAAGCCCGCATAGCCCGCCTGCTGGAAGGTCTGCACCTGCGGCAGCGTGGCCGAGCGCTGCGTGCCCAGCGCCGCCAGCGCGCGCAGCTTGCCGCTTTGCAGGTAGGGCAGGGCGGTGCCGGTGTCGAGCACGGCCACGCGGATGTGGCCGCCGAGCAGGTCGGTCACCATGGGTGCTGCGCCCTTGTAGGGTACGTGCGGCATGTCGACGCCGGCCTCTTTCTTGAACAGCTCGCCGTAGATGTGCGAGGTGGTCGCCACGCCGGTAGAGCCATACGAGTACTTTCCGGGCTCGGCCTTGAGCAGCGCGACGAGTTCGGCCAGCGTCTTGGCGGGCACGTCGGGCGTCACGACCAGGGCCGAGGTCGAGATGCCGATCTGCGACACGGCCGCGAAGTCTTTCACCGCGTCGTACGAGAGCTTGCGCTGCAGCGCGGGCATCTGCACGTGGGTGGTGATGGTGAAGAGGGCGGTGTGGCCGTCCTTCGGGGCGCGTGCGACGGCGGCAGCGCCGATGGTGCCGCTGGCGCCCACGCGGTTGTCGACGACGACGGGCTTGCCCCAGGCAGTGCCGAGTTCCTGCGCGACCAGCCGCGCGATGTTGTCGGTGATGCCGCCGGCGGGGAAGGGCACGACGAGCGTGACGGGTTGCGAGGGGTAGTCGGCCGGTGGCTGTTGCGCGGCGGCGGGCAGGGCGAGCAAGGCAGCGAGCGCAATGCCGAGCGTGGAGGAAAGACATGTCATGGCGTGCGGTCTCAATCGAGCTTGATGTGCTTGGCCTGGATCACCTGCTTCCACCGCGCATGGTCCGCGCGCATGGTGGCGGTGAGCTGCGCGGGCGTGCTGCCTACCGGGATCACGCCCAGGCCTTCGATGCGAGCCGCCTGCTCGGGGCTTTGCACCACCTGCGCCACCTCGGTCGACAGGCGCTGCGCGATGGGCTGCGGCGTGCCGGCGGGCAGGTAGATGCCGAACCAGCCGACCGACTCCATGCCGGCGAAGCCCTGTTCCTTGAAGGTGGGCACGCCGGCCGCGAGCGGGGCGCGTGCGGTGCCGACCACGGCGATCGACTTCGCCTTGCCGGCCGCGACGTGCGGGCCCACGCCCTTGGCCGAGACGAACACGGCATCGACGGTGCCGCCGAGCAGGTCGGTGATGGCCGGCGCTTCGCCCTTGTAGGGCACGTGCAGCAGCTGGATGCCCGCGGCGTCCTGCAGCACTTCGGCGTACAGGTGGGCGCTCGATCCGTTGCCGTAGGAGCCGTACGAGTACTTGCCGGGCGCGGCGCGCGCGAGCTTGACGAAGCCGTCGAGGGTGTCGACGCCGAGCTTGTTGCTCACGGTGAAGACGATGGGCAGGCGCCCCGCTTCCGACACGGGCACGAAGTCCTTGAACGGATCGAAGCCGGCGTTGGGGTACAGCAGCGGGTTCTGGATGATGGAGGTGAGCGAGAACAGCACGGTGTAGCCGTCGGCCGGTGCGCGCTGCACGGCGGTGATGCCGATCTGCCCGTTGCCGCCGGGGCGGTTGTCGACGATGACGCTCTGGCCGAGCCGCTTGCCCAGGCCCTCGGCGACGATGCGCGCGAACACGTCGGTGCCGCCGCCTGCCGCGTAGGGCACGATCATGCGGATGGGTTTGTCGGGCCAGGTTGGCTGCTGCGCGAAGGCGCTGCCGGTGGCCAGGGCGGCGGTCAGCGCGAGGGCGTGGCGGCGGGTGAATCTGCTGCTGTGCATGTCTGTCTTGTCTCCGTTGGTTTTTCTGTGTGGGTGCGATGTCAGGGCGGCAGGCTCACGACGGCCAGGCCGGGGCCGACCGACACGCCGTGGCGGTTCTCGCTCCACAGGCGCAAGTCGAGGCGATGGCGGTGCGCGGCATCGGCGCTGTCGTCGATCCACTTGCGCTCGACCTGGCCGCGCACGGTGACGGTGTCGCCCGCTGTGTTGAACGACTTCATGCGAAAGCCGCGGATGGCATGCAGCACGCCGGCCGTGCCGATGTACTCGCGAATGGCACGCTCCCACATGCCCTGCAGCAGCATCACGTTGGCGTACATCTCGGGGGCGCCGGTCGATTGGGCGTGTTCGGTGTTGTGGTGGATGGCGTTGAAGTCGCGATTGGCGCCGGCGGCCATCACGAGGCGGTAGACGGTGAGGGGGAAGGGCACGGGGTTCAATGGGTCGCCCTCGTTGACTTCTTCCCAGCGGCGTTGTTCTTGCCAGTTCATCTTGTTGCTCTGCTTTCGTTGTTCAGGGCGCGTGCCCAGGCCACCGGGTACTTCCCTCCGCGAATGTCCCCCGGCCTGCGGCCTCCTCCTTGATTTCGCTGCGGGAAGCACCCAGTGCCCTGTGCACGGGACGCAGCGCTGGTGTGCGGCGGATCAACGACCGCCGCTGACAACGCTCACGTCGATGGGGTGCCTTGCGCAGCGAAATCAAGGGGGAGGCCGGAGGCCGGAGGACATTCGCGGAGCAAGGTACCCCGTCGGCGTGAGTGCGCCAGAGCGCCAAGGGCTGCTGCATCAGCAACCTAGTGCGGCAGGTAGTGGTACATGCCGAAGCGGCAGCGGGCCACGACCTCTTCGCGCTGGTTCACGATGTCGTACTCCCATGTCGTGAAGGCGCCTTTTCCCACCTTGGTCGCCTTGGGCTCGCAGCGCACGAGCCGGTTGCCGCGCCGGCCCAGGCGGTCGCCCAGGCGCGCGGGCTGCAGGTAGTCGACCTCGTAGTCGGTCGCCATGTAGGCGGTGGTGGGCGGCATGCCTTCGGGGCGCGTGCCCTTGAGCGGGCTGCGCTCGGGTTCGGCGTTGCGCGCGTCGCTGGTGAACACGGGCGGCTGGCCCGGGGCCCACATCGGCGGCAGCGTGAGGCTCGCGAGGCTGGTCGATGGCGCGACCGCGTCGGGCCCGTGGTGCAGCGGGCAGTCGAACTCCAGCACCTCGACATAGCGGCGCACGGCGCCGGCCTCGATCACGTCGGCGCCCCAGCGGATCTCGCCGTTCGCAAAGTCTTCGCCCACGCGCGCCACCATCGGCGCCCAGGCGCTTTCCCAATCGTCCATGGGTGATTGCCTTCCTAGATGCCGATGAACTCGGCCACGTCGGCGAGCGGTGCGCGCTCGGTCTCCAGGGCGTCGAGGGGCTTGTCGCGGTCGGCATAACCGATGGCCATGCCGGTGAAGAGCATGCGTTCGGGCGGCAGGTCGATGAAGTGGCCGATGGTCTGGGGGTAGATGGCCCAGCATTCCTGCGGGCAGCTGTCCAGACCCTCGGCGCACAGCAGCAGCATCACGTTCTGCAACATCATTCCGAGGTCGGACCACTGCGGCGGGCCCATGCGGCGGTCGACGGTGCAAAAGAGCGCGAGCGGTGCGCCGAAGAACTGGAAGTTGCGCGCAAACCATTTCAGGCGCGCGGCCTTGTCCTCGCGCGGAATGCCCAGGCGTGCGTACATCGCCTCGCCCACGGCGAAGCGGCGATCGCGGTAGGGCGCCACCAGCTCGCGCGGGTAGATGTCGTACTCGCTGCCTTCGCCGCCGGGCGTTTCCTGCACGCGGGTGCGCATGAGGGCCTTGAGTTCGTCCAGGCGCTCGCCGCCCACCACATGCAGGTGCCACGGTTGCAGGTTGCCGCCCGAGGGCGCGCGCAGCGCGGCCTGCAGCACGCGGCGGATCGTGTCGGCCGGCACGGGGCGGTCGAGAAATTCGCGCACCGAGCGGCGGCTTGCGACGGCGTCGTAGACAGTCATGGTCATGCGGCGTTCTTTCGTTCGTTCATGAGGGTCACGCCCAGCTCGCGCGCCACTTCGGCGCTGTGCTGGCCGGGCGTCGCGGCGTGCGACAGGTCGGCGTAGGCATAGCCCGAGAAGCGCACCGGTGGGCGCACTTCAAGATACGCGCCTTCGGTCGGATGCGTGCGCTGTCGGAAAAGGCCGGCGGCCTGCAGCTGCGGGTCGTCGGGCAGGTCGGCGATGTCGTTCACGCGCATCGCGGGCACGTTGGCCTTCTTCAATATGTCGAGCCACTCGGCCGTGGTGCGCTCGGGCAGGATCGCGGCGGCGGCCTCGTACATGCGGCTCATGTGCTTGCGGCGCAGCGCCTTGTCGGCCAGTTCGGGCGCTTCGAGCACCTCGGGGTGGCCGGCGGCCTCGAAGAAGCGCAGCCAGCGGTCGTCCAGGTAGGGCGCAATGGCGATGTAGCCGTCGCGCGTGCGCATGGGCTGGCGCATGGGGTCGATCTGGCGCGGGTACAGCGCGGGGCCGGTGGGCGGCACGAAGGTCTTGTCGCACAGGTGCTCCACGAGGTTGAAGCTGGCGAGCGACTCGAACATCGGCACCTCCACCTGCTGGCCCTCGCCGGTGCGCAGCCGGTGCACCACGGCGGCGAGCACGGCGTACGCGGCGTGCAGGCCCGAGACCTTGTCGGCCATGGTCATCGGCACGTAGCGCGGCTGCGGGTTGCCGTCGACCTTGGGCGGCAGCGAGGCGATGCCCGATGCGGCCTGGATGATGTCGTCGTAGGCCTGCAGCGCGGCGTACGGCCCGCGCTGGTCGAAGCCGGTGCAGTGCACGTAGACGATGTCGGGGCGGATGGCCAGCACGTCGTCGTACGAGAGGCCCGCGCGCGCGATGGCGTCGCTGCGCACGTTGTGGATGAATATGTCGCTGGTCTCGATGAGGCGGCGCATCGCGGCGCGGCCGTCCTCGCTCTTCAGGTCCCAGACGACGGAGCGCTTGCCGCGGTTCAGCCGCAGGTGCACGGGGCTCATCAGCGGCGTGACGGGCGGCGTGCCGATGATGCGGATGCTGTCGCCCTCGGGCGGCTCGACCTTGACCACCTCGGCGCCGAGGTCCGCGAGGATCTGCGTGCAGTAGGGGCCGAAGATCACCGTGGTGAGGTCGACGATGCGCAGGCCTTCGAGCATGCGGGGGGCGGTGGATGGTGTGGTCATGGGATGGGAGGTCATGCGGCGACGAGGCCCTGCATCTCGGCGGCGAGGTGGCGCACGCGCTCGGGCCCGCCGAGCAACTGGCGGTTGAAGCCGATGCGCTTGAACCAGTAGTGCAGGCCCAGCAGGTCGGTGATGCCCATGCCGCCGTGCACCTCGGTGGCGGTGCGGGCGACGAAGGTGCCGGTTTCGCTCAGGTGCGACTTGGCGTGCGCGGCGAGCAGCGCGGCTTCTTCGGGCAATGCATCGAAGGCGTGGGCCGCGTACCAGACGAGGGCGCGGCCGGGCTCCAGCGCGGCGGCCATCTCGGCGCACAGGTGCTTCACGGCCTGGAAGGAGCCGATCACGCGGCCGAACTGGCGGCGCTCCTTGGCGTAGGCCACGGCCTGGCCGATCATGGCTTCGCCCGCGCCGAGCGTGTCGGCGGCGAGCAGGGCCCAGCCTGCGCTGCGCAGGCGCGCGAGCGTGGCCGGGCTGGCGTTGGGAAGCCGCTCGGCCTTCACCTGGGCGAAGTGCAACTCACCGAGCGGGCGCGTCGCGTCGATGCTGCGCAGCGCACCGCGCGTGAGGCCCTGCGCATCGGCGCGCACGAGGTGCAGGCCGCCCGCGCGGTCGGCCACGATGAACACATCGGCCGCGCCCGCGTCGAGCACGAAGAGCGCGCTGCCGTCGAGCGTACCGTTGGCATTGGCCGTCACGCCGGCGCCATCGCGCGCGCCGGCCACGGCCTCGGCGATGGCCACGCCGGCGATGCATTCGCCGGCCGCCAGGCGCGGCAGCCATTCATCCTGTTGCGCCGCGCTGCCGGCCTCGCGCAGCGCGAGCGGTGCGAGCACGGCGGTGCCGAGGAAGGGCGTGGGCGCGACATGGCGGCCCAGTTCTTCGGCGGCCAGCGCGGCGTCGAGCAGCGACAGGCCGAGCCCGCCGAAGGCCTCGGGCACGAGCAAAGCCGGCACGCCGACCTCGCACAGCGTGCGCCAGACCTCGCGGTCCAGCGGCAGGTCGTCGGCCGCGACGCGGCGCACACGGTCGAGCGGGCAGGCGCGTTCGAGCGCGCGGCGCAGGCTGTCCTGCAGCAGCTTCTGGTCGGCGGAGAGGGCGAATTCCATGAGGTGCTTTCTTTCAACCGATCAGGCGAGGCGCGGTTCGCGCGGCATGTCGAGCCCGCGTTCCGCGATGATGTTTTTCTGGATCTGCGCGGTGCCGCCGCCGATGATCAGACCCAGGTCGAACATGTAGCGCTCCTGCCAGAGCGCCTGCGCGCGCAGGTGCGCGCTGCCGGGCATCAGGAGGCCCAGCTCGCCCAGCGCGTCGATGGCGAGCGCGGCCAGCTGGTGGCGCAGCTCGCAGCCCTGCAGCTTCACGACCAGCGCGGCCAGGCCCGGGTCTTCGCCGGTGGCCGCGGCCGTGAGCAGCCGCAGGCCGTGGCACTTCTGTGCCAGCACCTGGCCCTGCAGCCGCATCAGGCGGTCGCGCAGCACGGGCTGGTCGATGAGGCGCGAGCCGTCGACGGTCTCGGCCTGCATCAGCGTGGCGAGCTCCTGGTAGCGCTGGGTCGTGAGGTTGGGGTTGCCCAGCGAGCCGCGCTCATGCTTGAGCGTGGCGTTGGCCACCTTCCAGCCGTCGCCGCGCTGGCCCACGATCTGGTGCTGCGGCACGCGCACGTCGGTGAAGAAGACCTCGTTGAACTCGGCGTGGCCCGTCATGGTCTTCAGCGGGCGCACCTCGATGCCGGGCGTCTTCATGGAGAACAGCAGGTAGCTGATGCCCGCATGCTTCGCGGCGCCGGGCTCGGTGCGCACGAGGCAGAAGATCATGTCGGCCACGTGCGCGGTCGAGGTCCAGATCTTCTGGCCGTTGATGACGAAGTCGCCGCCGTCTTCGGTGGCGCGCGTTTGCAGCGAGGCGAGGTCGGAGCCCGCGCCGGGCTCGGAGTAGCCCTGGCACCAGACCACCTCGCCGCGCAGCGTGGGGCCGATCCATTCGCGCCGCTGCGCCTCGCTGCCCAGCTCGAGCAGGGTGGGCACCAGCATCGAGATGCCCTGGTTGCCCAGCGGCGGCGCCACGCCGGCGCGCGCGAACTCCTCGGTGATGAGGTGCGACTCCATGACGTCGGGCGCCGCGCCGTGGCCGCCGTAGTCGCGCGGCACGGTGCGGCCCGCGTAGCCGTGGTCCAGCAGCAGGCGCTGCCACGCAAGGGCGTCGGCGTCGGGGCGTTCGGCGGTGCGCGCGAAGGCCGAGCGGTGGCCGTGCGTGGCGAGGAACGCGCGCAGCTCGTCGCGAAAGGCTTCGTAGCGGGGATTGAGCGTGAGGTCCATGCGGTGCTTGCCTTCGGTGCCCGCCGCGTTGCGCGGCGGTGGGTGTGTCTCCGTGTCGAGGTCCATGCTAGGGGCAACCCTCAGCCGCTCTCAATCGTCCGTTCCGACGATGTGACGCGCAGGAGGCGCTGCCTACCATCCAGCCCGAACGCCGCACGAGGTCCGCAAGAGACCGATGCGAGGCCGACAAGAGGCCCGCGGCCGCAGCTTCTTTTTCACGAGAACGACGGAGACAACACCATGACACGTTCCCTCATTTCCGCCCGCCCCGGCACGCGCCGCCGCCTGCTGGGCGCCGGCCTGGCCGCCACGCTCGGTTTGACTGTCGCCTTCACGGCGCAGGCCCAGAAGCGCTACGACCCGGGCGCGAGCGACACCGAGATCAAGATCGGCCACATCGTCCCGTACTCGGGCCCGGTGTCGGCCTACGGCACCATCGGCAAGGCGGCGGCGGGCTACTTCGCCAAGCTCAATGCCGAGGGCGGCATCAACGGCCGCAAGGTCACGTTCATCTCGCTGGACGACGCCTACAACCCCTCGAAGACGGTGGAGCAGGCGCGCAAGCTGGTCGAGCAGGACGAGGTGCTGGTGCTCTTCGGGCCGCTGGGCACGGCGCACAACCTGGCCATCCAGCGCTACATGAACGCCAAGAAGGTGCCGCAGCTGTTCGTGGCCACGGGCGCCACGCGCTTCGGCGACCCGAAGGCCTTCCCCTGGACCATGGGCTGGCAGCCCACGTACCAGACCGAAGGCAAGATCTACGCGCAGCACATCCTCTCCACCAAGCCCAACGCGAAGATCGCCGTGCTCATGCAGAACGACGACTTCGGCAAGGACTTTCTGAAGGGCTTTCTCGAAGCGCTGGGCGACAAGGCCAAGACGATGATCGTGGCGCAGTCGACCTACGAGGTGACCGACCCGACCATCGACAGCCAGATGGTCAACCTGAAGGCCTCGGGCGCCGACACCTTCTTCAGCATCACCACGCCCAAGTTCGCAGCGCAGGCGATCCGCAAGGCGGCCGACATCGGCTGGAAGCCCACGCAGTACCTGTCGAGCGTGTCGGTGTCGGTGTCGGCGGTGATCAAGCCGGCGGGCCCCGAGAACGCGGTGGGCGTGATCTCGGCCACTTACCTGCGCGACCCGGCCGACGACATGTGGAAGGGCGCCAAGGAGTACGAGGACTACAAGACATGGTTCAGCAAGTACTACCCCTCGGGCGACCTGAGCGATTCGCTCAACGTGCTGGGCTACTCGTCGGCGCAGACGCTGGAGCAGGTGCTGCGCAAGGCGGGCGACGACCTCACGCGCGCCAACATCATGAAGGTGGCGGCCAACCTGCAGTACAGCCCGCCCATGCTCTACCCGGGCATCGAGGTGAAGACCTCGCCGACGGACTTCTATCCGATCGAGCGCATGCAGCTGGTGCGCTTCAATGGCACGCGCTACGAGCCCTTCGGCAAGGTGCTGGGCGATTGATCGATGCCGCACGGGCCGCACCGCCGGCCCGCTTTTCATTTCCCCTTTTCGTTTTCATTGAAGCTTCCATGACCTCCATCGTTCGACTGGCCGCCGCCCTGGGCGGCGCGGCCCTCCTGTTCACCGCCGGCGCGGCCCTCGCGCAGAAGAAGTACGACACCGGCGCCTCCGACACCGAGATCAAGCTCGGCATGGCCATGCCCTACAGCGGCCCGGTGTCGTCGTACGGCATCGTCGGCAAGGTCAACGAGGCCTACTTCAAGATGGTGAACGACAAGGGCGGCATCAACGGCCGCAAGGTCAGGCTCATCAGCTATGACGACCAGTACACGCCGCCGCGCACCACCGAGGTGGTGCGCAAGCTGGTCGAGCAGGACGAAGTGCTCGCCGTGTACGGCAACCTGGGCTCGGCATCGAATGCCGCGATCCAGCGCTACATGAACGCCAAGAAGGTGCCGCACCTGTTCCTGGGCGTGGGCGCCGACCGCTTCAACGACCCCAAGGCCTACCCCTGGACCACGCCCTACATGCCCAGCTACGAGGGTGAGGGCAGCCTGTACGCGAAGAACATCCTGAAGACGATGCCCAACGCGAAGATCGCCGTGCTCTACCAGAACGACGACTTCGGCAAGGACTTGCTCAAGGGCCTGAAGAAGGGCCTGGGCGACAAGGCCTCGATGGTGGTGGCCGAGGCCTCGTTCGAAGTGGCCGACCCGACGGTCGATTCGCAGATCATCAAGCTGCAGTCGTCGGGCGCCGACGTGTTCGTCAACTTCGCCACGGCGCGCTTTGCCGCGCAGGCCATCCGCAAAGCGTGGGACATCGGCTGGAAGCCCAAGCAGCAGTACCTCACCTACGTGTCGGCCTACGTGAAGATGACGCTGGAGCCCGCGGGCCTCGAAAAGTCGAAGGGCATCATGGCCATGGCCTTCTTCAAGGACGCCGCGCAGCCGCGCTGGGCCAACGACCCGGCCACGCAGGAGTTCCTGGCCTTCATGAAGAAGTACGCGCCCAACGAAGACGTGAACAACGCCGCCGGCGTGTACGGCTACGGCGTGGCGCAGGCCATGGAGACCGTGCTCAAGGCCTCGGGCGACAACCTCACGCGCGAGAACGTGCTCAAGCAGGCCACCACGCTGAAGAACATGCGCACCGGCATGCTGCTGCCCGGCATTGCGCTGAACACCTCGGCCACCGACTACTTTCCGTTCAACACGCTGCAGCTGGTGCAGTTCAACGGCAAGGAGTTCGAGCCCATGGGCGATTCGATTGCCGTGAAGTAGCCTTCGCAGACGCACGCTCAAAAGAACCACAGGAGACACACACCATGTTCGGACTGATGCAGGACCGCCCGCTGCTGATCTCGTCGCTGATCGACCACGCGGCCACCTTCCACCCCCACGTCGAGATCGTCGGGCGCACCGTCGAAGGCCCGGTGCACCGCACCAACTACCGAGAGGTGCAGCGGCGCTCCAAGCAGGTGGCCAACGCGATGAAGGCGCTGGGCGTGGCGCCCGGCGACCGCGTGGGCACGCTGGCGTGGAACACCTACCGGCACCTGGCGCTGTACTACGGCGTGTCGGGTTCGGGCGCGGTGCTGCACACGGTGAACCCGCGGCTCTTTCCGGAGCAGATCGACTACATCGTCAACCACGCCGAAGACAAGGTGCTGTTCTTCGACACCAGCTTCGCGCCGCTGGTCGAGAAGCTCGCCCCCAAGCTCAAGAGCGTGCGCGCCTTCGTCGCCATGACCGACCGCGCCCACATGCCGGCCATCGACGTGCCGAACCTGCTGTGCTACGACGAGCTCATCGGCGCGCAGAGCGAGGACTACACCTGGCCCGAGTTCGACGAGCGCACGGCGTCGTCGCTGTGCTACACCTCGGGCACCACGGGCAACCCCAAGGGCGTGCTGTATTCGCACCGCTCCACCGTGCTGCATTCGCTGATGGAATGCGCGCCCGACACCTTCGGTGTGTGCTCGCAGATGACGCTGCTGCTGGCCGTGCCCATGTTCCACGCCAATGCCTGGGGCATGCCGTACTCGGCGCCGATGGTGGGCGCCAAGCTCGTCATGCCCGGCCCGCACCTGGACGGCCAGAGCCTGTACGAACTGATGCGTGACGAGAAGGTGAGCTTCTCGCAGGCGGTGCCCACCGTGTGGCTGATGCTGTTCCAGTACTTCGACGCCCACCCCGAGATCGACACCCGCGCCATCGGCCTCAAGCGCATCGGCGTGGGCGGCGCCGCCACGCCGCGCGCCATGATCGAGCGCTTCGAGCGCGACTTCGGCGCCGACTTCGTGCAAGGCTGGGGCATGACCGAGACCAGCCCGATCGGCGTGATCGGCAACCTGCTGCCCAAGCACCTCGCGCTCCCGAAAGAGGAGCAGACGACGGTCAAGATGCGCCAGGGCCGCGGCGTGTGGGGCGTGGAGCTCAAGATCGTCGACGAGAACGGCCAGCGCCTGCCGCACGACGGCGTGGCCTTCGGCCACCTGCATGTGCGCGGTCCGTGGATTGCGAGCGGTTACTTCCGCAGCGAAGGTGGCGACGTGCTCGATGCCGAGGGCTTCTTTCCGACCGGCGACGTGGCCAACATCGATGCCGACGGTTATGTGCAGCTGGTCGACCGCGCCAAGGACGTCATCAAGTCGGGCGGCGAGTGGATCTCGTCGATCGACCTGGAGAACGCCGCCAGCGCGCACCCCGCCGTGGCCGAGGCGGCGGTGATCGGCATCGCGCATCCGAAGTGGCAGGAGCGGCCCCTGCTGATCGTCGTGAAGCGTGCAGGCGCAGAGGTCACGGGCGAGGAACTGCTCACTTTTCTTTCGCAGCGCGTGGCCAAGTGGTGGCTGCCCGACGACGTGGCTTTCGTCGACAGCCTGCCGCATACAGCCACCGGCAAGCTGCTGAAGACCAAGCTGCGTGAGCAGTTCAAGGGCTACGTCGCGGCCAAGTCAACTTGATGACAGTTGTTCGTTCTTTCTGTGCATAACTCTGTGGGTTGCTTGAGGAGGCGAGCCAGCAGAGCGAGCATTGGCGCGGCTTCGCACCACGTTGCCTGTTGATTGAGCAGCCTTGTCGTCCGTCCTTGCAGGAGAATGTAGGAGGAACGGATTCCAGACAAGTAAAGGGGACATGGTGGGAGAACTTCTTTCTCTCCTGCGCTTCAGCGCCGGCTCGGGCCATATCTGGCTGGACGAGCAGCGCATGCTGCTCATGCATGCCCGGGCCTTCGCCGAACTGCGCCGCGAACTGCTCGACTCGCTGGGCATCGAGCGCGCGCGCGGCCTGCTGGTGCGCATGGGTTTTGCTTCCGGCCTGCGCGACGGCGAGGTGGCCGTGCGCGAGCGCCTTGCCGGCATGCGCGCCGAAGACGCCTTCATGCTCGGGCCGCGCCTGCATTCCATCGAGGGCATCGTCTCGGTGCAGAAGGTGCAGGTCGACCTCGACGTGGCCACCAAGCATTTCTACGGCGAATTCCTCTGGGAGAACTCCTGGGAATGCGAAGCCCACGTGGCCGACTTCGGCTACGGGGAAGACCCGCAGTGCTGGTCGCAGATCGGCTATGCCTCGGGCTACACCACCGCCTTCATGGGGCGGCTCGTGGTGTTCAAGGAAGTCGAATGCACCAGCATGGGTGACAGCCGCTGCCGCATCGTCGGCCAGGCCGCCGAGGCGTGGAACGACGAGCACTACCTGGAGTACTTCCGCCAGCACCATGTGGCCGAGAAGCTCATCGATTTCAACCTCGGCCTGCAGCACCTGCGCCGCCTGCAGCCGCGTCGCGAGTACGACCAGAAGCTGGTCGGCGTGTCGCCGGGTTTTCGCGCCGCCTTCGAGCTCATGCGCAGCGCGGTCGACAGCGCCATCACCGTGCTGCTGCTCGGCGAGACCGGCGTCGGCAAGGAAGTGTTCGCTCGCTGGCTGCACGACAACGGGCCGCGCGGCAAGCAGCCCTTCATTGCCGTCAACTGCGCGGCGATTCCGGCCGACCTGATCGAGGCCGAGCTGTTCGGCGTGGAAAAGGGCGCCTACACCGGCGCCCACCATGCGCGCGCCGGGCGCTTCGAGCGCGCGCACGGCGGCACCCTGTTCCTGGACGAGGTGGGCGACCTGCCGCTGGCCGCGCAGGTCAAGCTGCTGCGCGTGCTGCAGACCGGCGAGGTCGAGCGCCTGGGCGCCGAGCAGCCGACCAAGGTCGACGTGCGCATCGTGGCCGCCACCAACGTCAACCTGCAGCAGGCCATGCAGGCCGGCAAGTTCCGCACCGACCTGTTCTACCGGCTCAACACCTTCCCGATCCAGATTCCGCCGCTGCGCGAGCGCACCGCCGACATCCCGGCGCTGGTGGCGCGCTTCGTCGAGAAGTACAGCGCGCTGTACGGCAAGAAGCTGCGCGGCCTGACCGACAAGGCCGCGCTCGACGTGCACAAGCACGCCTGGCCCGGCAACATCCGCGAGCTGGAGAACGTGATCGAGCGCGCCGTGCTGCTGGCGCCCGACCACGGCGACATCGAGGCCTGCCACCTGTGGATGCAGCCGCCGGGCGCGCCGCCCGACAACCAGCTCGACGCCAGCGGCAAGGTCGCCACGGGGGCCTCGGCTTCGGGCGCCGACGCGAGCGAGCTCGACGCGCTGTGCCAGCGCGTGCTCGAGCAGAACATCGACATCGCCTCGCTCGAGCAGCGCCTCATGCAGACCGCGATGCAGCGCGCCAAGGGCAACCTGTCGCAGGCCGCGCGGTTGCTGGGCATCACGCGCCCGCAGCTGGCCTACCGGCTGAAAAAGGAAGGCCTGCCGACGTCCTGAGCGGACGCCGGCCGGCGTTTTCCGGTTTTCACCATTTGATCAAGCTGCACCGCAGCAAATGATCAAACCAGCATCCGGGACTTCCCGGTGCTTCGGGCCCGCAGGCGCAGCGGGCCCATGCAAATCAATCACTTAGCCACGCTGGCACGCCCGTTGCCCTTATCAGGCCGGGCGGCGCTGGTGCCGTCCACCTGTTGATAGATTGAACAAGTGATGCCCTCGATGCAGCCCGACCCCCGCAGCGGCAGCGCCGCACAGATGACCGGCCAGCCGTGCTTCGTGCGCGTCACCGGCACGCGCGGCACGCGCTTCGTGGAGTTCGAGTTCGCCATCGGCGACCCCGAGCTGGCCGTGGAGCTGGTGCTGCAGTTCGACCAGTTCCGCGAGTTCTGCGCGCGCCACGCGGCGCGCCACCTGAGCACCGAAGAGGGCGCGCGGCTGGACTTCGAGCGCATGAAGTGGCGCTTCGGCGCGCCCGGCATCGACCACTGACGACCACCCCGCATTTTTTTCCCGCGACAACCAAGGAGACACCCCGTGCAAGTCGACATCAAGACCTCGGACATCCGGCCGATCCGCCAGACCTTCTCGCATGTGGCGCGGCGGCTCGGCGACAAGCCGGCCTCGCGCTACCAGGAGGCCACGCTGGACATGCAGCCCACCGCCAACTTCCACTACCGGCCGCTGTGGGACCCGCAGCACGCGCTGTACGACAAGCGCCGCACGGCGCTCGTGATGGCCGATTGGTACAGCTTCAAGGACCCGCGCCACTACTACTACGGCGTGTACACCATGACCCGCGCGCGCCAGGGGGAAGGCGCCGACCGCCAGTTCGAGTTCGCCGAGAAGCGCCAGCTGCTGGCCCAGGCCGATGCGGGCGTGCGCGAGTCGCTGCAGCAGGTGCTGGTGCCGCTGCGCCACTACGAGTGGGGCGCCAACATGAACCACAGCTACTGCTGCGGCTACGGCTACGGCACGGCCATCACGCAGCCCTTCATCTACGCGGCCATGGACCGCCTGGGCATCGCGCAGTACCTCTCGCGCGTCGGCCTGCAGATCGACGCCAACTCGGGCCGCGCGCTGGACGCCGGCAAGGAGGCCTGGCTCGCGCACCCGGCCTGGCAGGGCGTGCGCCGCCTGATGGAAAACCTGTTCGTCACGAAGGACTGGTTCGAGGTGTTCGTGGCCCAGAACCTCGTGCTCGACGGCCTGCTGTACCCGCTGGTCTACCGCCACTACGTGAACGCGCACAGCGCCGCCACCGGCAACGCGCTGGCGATGCTGACCGAGTTCATGAACGAGTGGTTCGACGAGAACGTGCGCTGGGTCGACGCCACGCTGAAGACCGCCGCCGACGAGTCGCCCGCGAATGCCGAGCTGCTCGCGCAGTGGTACGCCAGCTGGCGCGACCAGGCCGTGCAGGCGCTGGCGCCGCTGGCCGCGCTGGCCCTGGGCGCACAAGGCGCCGAGGTGCTCAAGACGCTGCACGCCGCGCTCGATGCGCGCGTGGCCCGGCTGGTGCGCACGGGCGCCACCGCCTGACGACCGAATCGATCGAACCAAGGAGACCACCCCATGACCACCGCCACCGCCGAAGTGTCCCGACCGCCCGTCTTCATTGCCCTGCAGACCGGCGAGGCCGCGCGCGCCATCGTCGAGGCCATCGTGGCCGACAACCCCGGGGCCACCGTCACCGAGTACCCCGCGATGGTGAAGATCGATGCGCCCGGCCGCCTCGTGATCCGCCGCGAGAGCGTCGAAGCCCTGGTCGGCCGCCGCTGGGACCTGCAGGAACTGCACCTGAGCCTGATCTCGCTGTCCGGAAGCATCGAAGAAACCGACGACGAATTCACCCTCCACTGGGGCGCCTGAGCCCAGCCCCCACCGGACCACGACCAAGGACCACGCCATGACCACCCAAGCAGCAGCAAAGACCCCCGCCACCCCGCGCCTCGGCCTGAAGGAACGCTACGCCATGATGACGCGCGGCCTCGGCTGGGAGACCACCTACCAGTCGATGGACGACGTGTTCCCGTTCGACAAGTTCGAGGGCATCAAGATCCACGACTGGGACCAGTGGGAAGACCCGTTCCGCCTCACGATGGACGCCTACTGGAAGTTCCAGGGCGAGAAGGAGAAGAAGCTCTACGCCATCATCGATGCGTTCCAGCAGAACAACGGCCAGTTCAACATCAGCGACCCGCGCTACCTGAACACGCTCAAGCTGTTCCTCACCGGCGTCTCGCCGCTGGAGTACGCGGCGCACCGCGGCTATGCCATGGCCGGGCGCTCGCTGCGCGGCGTGGGCGCGCGCGTGGCCTGCCAGATGCAGTCGATCGACGAGCTGCGCCATGCGCAGACGCAGTTCCACACCATCAGCCATTTCAACAAGTACTTCCACGGCTTGCACGACCCGCAGCACATGCACGACCGCGTGTGGTACCTGTCGGTGCCCAAGAGCTACTTCGAGGACGCGATGAGCGCGGGGCCCTTCGAGTTCATCACCGCCATCTCGTTCTCCTTCGAGTACGTGCTGACCAACCTGCTGTTCATGCCCTTCATGAGCGGCGCCGCCTACAACGGCGACATGGCCACCGTCACCTTCGGCTTCTCGGCGCAGAGCGACGAGTCGCGCCACATGACACTGGGCCTGGAGGTGGTGAAGTTCATCCTCGAGCAGGACCCCGACAACGTGCCCATCGTGCAGAAGTGGGTCGACAAGTGGTTCTGGCGCGGCTACCGCCTGCTCACGCTGGTCGCGATGATGATGGACTACATGCTGCCCAAGCGCGTCATGAGCTGGTCCGAGGCCTGGGAGATGTACTTCGAGAAGAACGGCGGCGCGCTGTTCGAAGACCTGGCGCGCTACGGCATCCGCATGCCCAAGTACCACGAGGTCGCGTCGAAGGAAAAGAGCCGCATCTCGCACGAGGCCTGGGCCATCTTCAACAACTACGGCCACGCCGCCAACTTCAACGTCTGGGCACCCAAGCCCGACGAGATGAGCTGGCTGGCCGAGAAGTACCCCGAGACCTTCGACAGCCTGTACCGCCCGCGCTTCGAGTGGCTGGCCGAGCAGGAGAAGCAGGGCAAGCGCTGGTTCAACAACACGCTGCCCATGCTGTGCCAGACCTGCCAGATCCCGATGGCCTTCACCGAGCCCGACGACCCGACCAAGATCTGCTACCGCGAGAGCAGCTACCACGGCATGAAGTACCACTTCTGCTCCGACGGCTGCAAGGACGTGTTCGACGGCGAGCCCGAGAAGTACGTGCAGGCCTGGCTGCCGGTGCACCAGATCTACCAGGGCAACTGCTTCCCCGAGGGCACCGACCCGACGGTGGAAGGCTTCAACCCGCTGGCGGCCGTGCTCGACTACTACCACATCAACGTCGGCGCCGACAACGGCGAGTTCAACACCTCGCCCGACAAGGCCAACTGGGAACGCTGGACAGGGCAGGACCTGTCGGCGGCCGAGCCCAAGGTGGCCTGAGCACCCAGGCCCCACCACCCCTCATCGACCCCCGCGCTCCCGCCGTGCCCCACGCACGGCGCGGGCGGCGCTCACCCCGAAACAAGGAGACCGACATGTCTGTTGTTGCACTCGCCCCCGGCTACACCGGCACCGTCATGGACAGCGAAGACCGCTTCCACGGCAACCGCCTGCTCTACATCGGCTGGGAAGACCACCTGCTCTTCTGCGCCCCCGTGTGCCTGCCGCTGCCCGCGGCCATGCCCTTCGGCGCGCTCATCAGCGACGTGCTGCCCGGCGTGTACGGCAGCCACCCCGACTTCGAAAAGGTCGACTGGTCGAAGGTCGAATGGTTCGACTCCGGCAAGCCCTTCGCGCCCGACGCGGCGAAGTCGCTGGCCGACAACGGCCTGGTCCACAAGTCGGCGCTGCGCTTTCGCACGCCCGGGCTCACGGGCATCGGCGGCTCGTTCAGCTGAGTACCGGAGGGCCTTGCCATGAGCTTCCAGATCATGATCGAGCCGCTCGGCCAGGCCGTGGCGGCGCGCGACGGACAGACCGTGCTCGACGCCTGCCTGCGCGCCGGCGTGTGGCTGCCGCACGCCTGCGGCCACGGCGTGTGCGGCACCTGCAAGGTGCAGGTGCTCGAAGGCGAGTGCGAGCACGGCGATGCGTCCAACTTCGCGCTCATGGACTTCGAGCGCGACGACGGAAAGATCCTCGCGTGCTGCGCGATGGCGCAGGCCGACCTGGTCATCGAGGCCGAGATCGACGAAGACCCCGACGCGCAGTTCCTGCCGCTGGAAGACTTCGACGCCGAGCTGGTCGAGGCCCGCATGCTCACGCCCACCATCCGCGGCCTGTGGCTGCGCACCGACCGGCCGGCGCCGTTCCAGGCCGGCCAGTACGTGATGCTGCACGTGCCGGGCGTGGAGGGCGCGCGCGCCTTCTCGATCGCCAACGCACCCGACGACCACCTGGTCGAGCTGCACATCCGCCGCGTGCCCCACGGCCGCGCCACCGGCTGGCTGCACGACGAACTGCAGGTGGGCCAGCGCCTGCGCTTCACCGCGCCCAACGGCCGCTTCTTCGTGCGCAAGTCGGCCGGCCTGCCGATGATCTTCGTGGCCGGCGGCTCGGGCCTGTCGAGCCCGAAGTCGATGGTGCTCGACCTGTTGGCCGAAGGCTGCACCTTGCCGATCACGCTGGTGCAGGGCGCGCGCAACACCGAGGAGCTGTACTACCGCGCGCTCTTCGAGCAGCTCGCCGAGCGGCACCCCAACTTCACCTACGTGCCCGTGCTGTCCGACCTGCCGGCCGACAGCGACTGGCCTGGCGCGCGCGGCTTCGCGCACGAGGCGCTGAAGGCCCACTTCGCCAACGACTTCCGCGGCCACAAGGCCTACCTGTGCGGGCCGCCACCGATGACCGAGGCCTGCATCGCCACGCTGATGCAGGGGCGGCTGTTCGAGCGCGACATCTACACCGAGAAATTCTTCACCGCTGCCGATGCGGCCTCTGCAGCGCCGCGCAGCCCGCTCTTCAAGGCGTTGTGACGTGGAGCCGGTCATGCGCTTTTCCGTCGCCATCGGCAACACCCACGAGCACTACCTGTGCCGCGCCGACCAGACCCTGCTCGGCGGCATGGAGCAGCTCGGCCGCAAGGGCATCCCGGTCGGCTGCCGCGGCGGCGGCTGCGGCGTGTGCAAGGTGCGCATCGAGTCGGGCGCCGTGCGCCGCGAGCGCATGAGCCGCTGCCACGTCAGCGCCGAAGAAGAGGCCCAGGGCTACGTGCTGGCCTGCCGCGCTTACCCGCAGAGCGACCTGGCCCTGCGCGCCGTCGAGAAGCTGGCGCGCTGCATCGAGCGGCGACTGGCCACGTCGCAGCCCGCCGTTCCCCGTTCCCCCACCTGAACTTTTCCCTCACTCACCAAAGGAGACTTCCATGGCACTCACTGGCGTCATTCGCCCCGGACACGTGCAACTGCGCGTGCTCGACCTCGGGGCCGCCCTCACGCACTACCGCGACGTGCTGGGCCTGATCGAAACCGGGCGCGATGCGCTGGGCCGCATCTACCTCAAGGCCTGGGACGAGCACGACCACCACAGCGTCGTGCTGCGCGAAGCCGACGAGGCCGGCATGGACTTCATGGGCTTTCGCGTCGATTCGCCCGCCACGCTTGACCAACTCGCCGCCGACCTGAAGGCCAGCGGCCTGGCCACCGACATGCAGTGGATCGAAGCCGGCGAGCACCTGCGCACCGGCAAGCGTTTTCGCTTCACCGTGCCCACCGGCCACGCCATCGAGCTCTTCGCCGAGAAGGAGAAGGTCGGCAACGGCATGCCGTATGAAAACCCCGAGGTCTATCCCGACGACCTCAAGGGCATGGCGCCTTCGCGCTTCGACCACTGCCTGCTGTACGGGGACGACCTGGACGGCACCATGAAGCTGTTCACCGAGGTGCTGGGCTTCCAGCTGGCCGAGAGCGTGGTGGCGGGTCCCGAGCGCATGTACATCGCGGCCTTTCTCACCTGCTCGACCAAGCCGCACGACATCGCCTTCATCCGCCACCCCGAGAAGAACAAGTTCCACCACGCCTCGTTTCTGCTCGACAACTGGGGCGAAGTGCTCAAGGCGGCCGACATCATCACCAAGAAGCGCGTGTCGCTGGACATCGGCCCCACGCGCCACGGCATCACGCGCGGCGAAACCATCTACTTCTTCGACCCGAGCGGCAACCGCAACGAGGTGTTCTCGGGCGGCTACATCTTCTACCCCGACAAGCCGCCGCTGGTGTGGACCGACGACGAACTCGGGCGCGCGATCTTCTATCACGACCGCAAGCTCAACGAGAACTTCCTGAGCGTGGTGACCTGAAGGAGACGGTGCGATGAAACAGTTCATGAACTTCATCGGCGGCGAGTTCGTCGCCACGACGAAGACCTTCGACAACCGCGCGCCGGTGGACCACCGCGTCATCGGCAAGGTGCACGAGGCCGGCCGCAGCGAGGTCGACGCGGCCGTGCGCGCCGCGCGTGCGGCCCTCAACGGCGAGTGGGGCCGCATGAGCGTCGCGCGCCGCGTCGAGCTGCTGCATGCCGTGGCCGACGAGATCAACCGGCGCTTCGACGACTTCCTGGCGGCCGAGATGGCCGACACCGGCAAGCCGCACGCGCTGGCCTCGCACGTCGACATCCCGCGCGGCGCCGCCAACTTCAAGGTGTTTGCCGACATCGTGAAGAACGTGCCCACCGAGAGCTTCGAGATGACGACGCCCGACGGCGGGCAGGCGCTGAACTACGCCGTGCGCTCGCCGCTGGGCGTGATCGGCGTCGTGTGCCCGTGGAATCTGCCGCTGCTGCTCATGACCTGGAAGGTCGGGCCCGCGCTGGCCTGCGGCAACACGGTGGTGGTCAAGCCTTCGGAAGAAACGCCGGCCACCGCCACGCTGCTGGGCGAGGTGATGAACGCGGTCGGCATCCCGCCGGGCGTCTACAACGTGGTGCACGGCTTCGGGCCCGACTCGGCCGGCGAGTTCCTCACCACGCACCCGGGCGTGGACGGCATCACCTTCACGGGCGAGACGCGCACCGGCGAGGCCATCATGGGCGCGGCCGCCAAGGGCGTGCGGCCCGTGTCCTTCGAGCTGGGCGGCAAGAACGCCGGCATCGTGTTCGCCGATGCCGATTTCGACAAGGCCGTGGCCGGCATCACGCGCTCGGCCTTCGAGAACTGCGGCCAGGTGTGCCTGGGCACCGAGCGTGTCTACGTGCAGCGGCCGATCTTCGACAAGTTCGTCGCGGCGCTCAAGGCCAGGGCCGAGGCGCTGAAGCCGGGGCCGTCAGAAGAAGCCGGCGTGGGCATCGGCCCGCTGATCTCGCGCGAGCACCAGCAGAAGGTGCTGTCGTACTACGCGAAGGCCGTGAAGGAAGGCGCCACCGTCGTCACCGGCGGCGGCGTGCCCTCGATGCCCGGCGCGCTGGCCGAGGGCCACTGGGTGCAGCCCACCATCTGGACCGGCCTGCCCGAGACGGCCTCGGTGATCCGCGAGGAAATCTTCGGCCCCTGCTGCCACATCGCGCCCTTCGACACCGAGGAAGAAGCCATCGCGTTGGCCAACGCCACCGACTACGGCCTGGCGACCACCGTGTGGACCGAGAACCTGGGCCGCGCGCACCGCGTGGCCAGGCAGGTGCAGGTCGGCATCTGCTGGGTCAACAGCTGGTTCCTGCGCGACCTGCGCACGGCCTTCGGCGGCGCCAAGTCGTCGGGCATCGGCCGCGAGGGCGGCGTGCATTCGCTCGAGTTCTACACAGAACTTCGCAACGTCTGCATCAAGCTGTGAGGGTCCCGCGGTGAGCAACCCCGAAATCGCGAACAGCGTGCGCACTGGCGCCTTCCACACCAACGTCCACGACCTGGGCGAGGGCGCGCCGGTGCTCTTCATCCACGGCTCGGGCCCGGGCGTGAGTGCGTGGGCCAACTGGCGGCTGGTGCTGCCGGTGCTCGCGCAAACGCGCCGCGTGATCGCGCCCGACATGGCCGGCTTCGGCTTCACCGAGCGCGTGCCCGGCGCGGCCTACACCATGGACGCCTGGGTGCAGCAGGCGCTCGACCTGCTCGACGCGCTCGACATCGAACGCGCCGACGTGGTGGGCAACTCCTTCGGTGGTGCGCTGGCATTGGCGCTGGCCATCCGCGCGCCGCACCGCGTGCGCCGGCTGGTGCTCATGGGCAGCGTGGGCGTGCCGTTCGCGATCACGCCGGGGCTCGACGCGGTGTGGGGCTACACGCCCTCGTTCGCGAACATGCGCCGGATCATGGACGTGTTCGCGTTCGACCGCGCCCTCGTCACCGACGAGCTCGCGCAGCTGCGCTACGAGGCCAGCATGCGGCCCGGCTTCCAGGAGACCTTCGGCGCGATGTTCCCGGCGCCGCGCCAGCGCTGGGTCGATGCCATGGCGAGCCCGGAGGCCGCCATTCGCGCCCTGCCGCACGAGACGCTGCTGATCCACGGCCGCGAAGACCAGGTGATCCCGCTGGCCACCTCGCTCACGCTGAGCCAGTGGATTCCCCGCAGCCAGCTGCATGTGTTCGGCCGCTGCGGCCACTGGACGCAGATCGAGCACAGCGCGCGCTTCGTCCGCCTGGTCGGCGACTTCCTGAACGAAGCCGATCGACCGATTGATTGATTCACCCGAGACAGAGCAAAGGACAGAACCCACCATGGACCCCACCCTCATCCAGCGGCTCGGCGACGAGCTCTACGACGCGCTGCGCGAGCGCAGCGTCGTGGAGCCTCTCACCAGCCGGCACGCAGGCATCACCATCGCCGACGCCTACGGCATCCAGCAGCGCATGATCGCGCGCCGCCTCGACGCCGGCGAGCGCGTCGTCGGCAAGAAGATCGGCGTCACCTCGCGCGCCGTGATGAACATGCTGGGCGTGTTCCAGCCCGACTTCGGCTACCTGCTCGACGGGATGATCGTCGGCGAGGGCGAGTCGATCGACAGCCGCACGCTCATCCAGCCCAAGGCCGAAGGCGAGATCGCCTTTCTGCTCAAGCGCGACCTCATGGGTCCCGGCATCGGCAACGCCGACGTGCTGGCCGCCACCGAGTGCGTGATGCCCTGCTTCGAGATCGTCGACTCGCGCATCCGCGACTGGAAGATCCAGATCGCCGACACCGTGGCCGACAACGCTTCGTGCGGCGTGTTCGTGCTGGGCGATCACGCGGTCGATCCGCGCCGCATCGACCTGGCGACCTGCGGCATGGTGCTGGAGAAGAACGGCGAAATCATCGCCACCGGCGCGGGCGCCGCCGCGCTCGGCTCGCCGGTGAACGCGGTCGCGTGGCTGGCCAACACGCTCGGTGCGCTGGGCATCGGGCTCAAGGCGGGCGAGGTGATTCTGTCGGGCGCGCTCGCCGCCATGTTCCCCGCCAAGGCCGGCGACAACTTCCGCGTCTCGATCGGCGGCCTCGGCGGCTGTTCGGTGCGCTTTCACTGAAGGAGACAACCCCATGACGACCCCGACGAAGATCAAGTGCGCGCTGATCGGTCCCGGCAACATCGGCACCGACCTGCTCGCCAAGCTGCAGCGCAGCCCGGTGCTCGAACCCGTGTGGATGGTGGGCATCGACCCCGAATCCGACGGCCTCAAGCGCGCCCGCGAGATGGGCCTGAAGACCACGGCCGAGGGCGTGGACGGTCTCTTGCCGCATGTGCAGGCCGACGGCGTGCAGATCGCGTTCGACGCCACCAGCGCCTACGTGCACGCCGAGAACAGCGCCAAGCTCAACGCGCTCGGTGTGCTCATGATCGACCTCACGCCCGCGGCCATCGGCCCGTTCTGCGTGCCGCCGGTCAACCTCAAGAGCCTGCTGATGGAAGGCGGTGCGCGGCCGGCCAACGTCAACATGGTCACCTGCGGCGGGCAGGCCACCATCCCGATGGTGGCGGCGGTGTCGCGCGTGCAGCCCGTGGCCTACGGCGAGATCGTGGCCACCGTGTCGAGCCGCTCGGTCGGCCCGGGCACGCGCAAGAACATCGACGAGTTCACGCGCACCACGGCCGGTGCGGTCGAGCGCGTGGGCGGCGCTGCGAAGGGCAAGGCGATCATCATCGTCAACCCGGCCGAGCCGCCGCTGATCATGCGCGACACGGTGCACTGCCTCACCGAAGGCGCGCCCGACGAGGCGCGCATCACGGCCTCGGTGCACGAAATGATTGCCGAGGTGCGCAAGTACGTGCCGGGCTACAAGCTCGTGAACGGGCCCGTCTTCGACGGCCACCGCGTGTCGATCTACCTGGAGGTCGAAGGCCTGGGCGACTACCTGCCCAAGTACGCCGGCAACCTCGACATCATGACCGCCGCCGCGGCGCGCACGGCCGAAATGTTCGCCGAAGCGATGCTCGCCAGCCTCCCGCAACCCGAGCCCGCCGTGGCCTAGGAGCACCCCCATGACCACCCCCACCAACACCCACCTGCAGGGCCGCCGCGTCACCCTGCACGACATGACGCTGCGCGACGGCATGCACCCCAAGCGCCACCTGATGACGCTCGAACAGATGACGCACATCGCCAGCGGGCTCGACGAAGCGGGCGTGCCGCTGATCGAAGTGACGCACGGCGACGGCCTGGGCGGCAGCTCGGTCAACTACGGCTTTCCCGCGCATTCCGACGAAGCGTATCTGGGCGCCGTGATCCCGCTCATGAAGCAGGCCAAGGTGTCGGCGCTCCTGATTCCCGGCATCGGCACCGTGGACCACCTGCGCATGGCGCACGGCCTGGGCGTGCACACCGTGCGCGTGGCCACGCACTGCACCGAGGCCGACGTGTCCGAGCAGCACATCACCATGGCGCGCCAGCTCGACATGGACACGGTCGGTTTTCTCATGATGGCCCACATGGCCTCGCCCGAGACGCTGGTGCGCCAGGCGCTGCTCATGGAAGGCTACGGCGCCAACTGCATCTACGTGACCGACTCGGCGGGCTACATGCTGCCGGACGACGTCACGGCGCGCATCGGCGCGGTGCGTGCGGCGCTCCAGGCCGACACCGAGCTGGGCTTTCACGGCCACCACAACCTCGCGATGGGCGTGGCCAACTCGGTCGCGGCCGTCGCGGCCGGCGCCAACCGCATCGACGCCGCCGCCGCAGGCCTGGGCGCGGGCGCGGGCAACACGCCGATGGAGGTGTTCGTGGCGGTGTGCGACCGCATGGGCATCGAGACCGGTGTCGATGTGTTCCGCATCCAGGACGTGGCCGAGGACCGCGTGGTGCCGATCATGGACCACATGATCCGCGTCGACCGCGACTCGCTCACGCTGGGCTACGCGGGCGTGTACTCGAGCTTCCTGCTGTTCGCCAAGCGCGCCGAGAAGAAGTACGGCGTGCCCGCGCGCGAGATCCTGGTGGAACTGGGCCGGCGCGGCATGGTCGGCGGGCAGGAAGACATGATCGAAGACACGGCCATCACGCTGGCCCGCGCACGCCAGGCGGCGCAGCAACAACAGGAAGGAGTGGCGGCATGAAGCTCGACAAGAACACCATCGCCGCGCTCGCGGAGCACCTGGAGACCTGTGAGCTGGAAGCGCGCGACACGCCCAAGATCACCGACGAGCATCCCGAGATGGACTGGGACGACGCCTACGCCATCCAGAACGAGATCCGCCGCCGCAAGCTCGCGCGCGGCCATCGCATCATCGGGCTGAAGGCCGGGCTCACCTCGCACGCCAAGATGAAGCAGATGGGCGTGACCACGCCGGTCTTCGGCTTCATGGCCGACAACTACGCGCTGCCCGAAGGCGGCGAATGCAAGGTGAGCGAGCTCATCCATCCGAAGGTCGAGCCCGAGATCGCGTTCGTCACCAAGCGCGCGCTCAGCGGCCCGGGCTGCCACATCGGCGCCGTGCTCGCGGCCACCGATTTCGTGCTGCCGGGCATCGAGGTGATCGACAGCCGCTACCGCGACTTCAAGTTCGACCTGAAGAGCGTGGTGGCCGACAACACCTCGGCCTCGCGCTTCGTGGTGGGCGGGCGCGCCGTGCCCGCGAGCGAGGTCGACCTGCGCACCGTGGGCATCGTGCTCGAGAAGAACGGCCAGCCCGTGGCCTTCGGCGCGGGCGCCGCGGTGCTCGGCCACCCGGCCGCGGCCATTGCGATGCTGGCCAACCACCTGGGCGCGCGCGGCGAGGAGATTCCGGCGGGAACGCTGATTCTCTCGGGCGGCATCACCGAGGCCGTGGCCGTGCAGGCGGGCGATGCCGTCACGCTGAAGGTGCAGGGCATGGGCAGCGTGGGCCTGCGCTTCGTCTGACCTGCATCAAGCACTGAAGAACCGAACAGGAGTACACGATGCCCTTTGCACAGATCTACCTCATCGAAGGCCGCACCGAAGAACAGAAGCGCGCGCTGATCGAGAAAGTGACCCGCGCCATCGTCGAGGCCGTCGACGCGCCGAAGGAGAACGTGCGCGTGTGGCTGCACGACATGCCCAAGGAAAACTGGGGCATCGGCGGCGTGTCCGCCAAAGACCTCGGACGCTGACCGCTTCGCGCTGCGGCGCTGTCTTCTTCAAGGCCCTTGCGAGTCGCTGACTCGCGAGGGCCTTGTGCTTTGTACGAACTCCTGGGGGCTTTGTTCACAGTTTCGCCCTGTGCCTATGTCTGCCGCACCCGCTTTCGGACTCGTCCGATGGATGGAACGGGACCGTCTTCCTAAAGTCATTGGTCAACAAACCGTATGAGCTGGCGCCGCGCGTGCGCGTGCCGCTGCGGTCCCGTTTTTCATTCAGCAAGCACTAGGAATCACATGGCAACGAAGAAGACGAAGGTCGTCGTCAACAGCAACGGCAGGAACATCGATCACACGGTGGAAGCGGCAACGAACGGCATCCGCGTCAACAGCGGCGACTTCGCACGCATCGACGGCGGCCTGGGTGTCGACACCCTGGTGATGGACGGCAAGGCGATGCACATCGACCTGTCGGTCCTCGGCCCGAAGGTGCAGGGCGTGGAGAAGTTCGACCTCGGGTCGGGCGGCAACACGCTGGCGCTGAGCACGCACGACGTGCTGGCTGGCGGTGCGCGCGACATGGTCGTGGCCGACGGCAAGGTGCAGATGCTGGTCAACGGCGCCAATGGCGAGGTCGACCTGCTCGGCGGCACCCACGGCGACGACGGCTGGACCCAGGGCAGCAATGCCACGGTGGGCGGCGTGACGTACCACGTCTACACCAACCTGGCCGGCACGGCCGAACTGCTGGTCGAGGACAAGGTCCACGTGACCATCCTTTAAGCCGACGGGGCCCGTCGCCCGGCCGTGGCGTCGAGGTCCCACTTTTTTCTCATTCATTTTTCATGCGTGCCCCCGTGCGGGGCACCCGGAGCCATTCATGTCCTCGTTGCTTCCTTCGACTTTTCTTTTCTCCAACCGCGGCGCTCGCGCCGCCGCACTCCTGGCACTGGGCGTACTGGCGGCGACCGCGGCGCAGGCCCAGCAACCGCAGAAGCAGGGCGCTGCTGCGGCCCGTCAGGGGCCGGCCTACCGTGCCGTGCCCGCTGCAGCGGCCGACCAGGCCCAGGTGATCTTCTTTCGACCCGTCAGCAGTTCGGCCGCCGGCCAGCGCCCCGGTGCGGCGCACGTGTACGTGAACGGCGAGTTCCACGCCGCGCTGCTGCCCAACAGCTTCACGCGCCTGTGCGTGGCCCCGGGCAACCACTCCGTCGAGGCCTACCTCGGCGATGCGCCCACCTACGAAGGCAAGTCGCAGCCCCGTACGCGCGCCGAGCTCGAAGGCGGCAAGACGGTGTTCGTGGCCGTGTCGGAGCAGGACGGTTCGGGCTCGCCCGTGCCCTACCGCCGCGCCGATGCCGAACGCATGCTGGCGGGCGCGCACGAGCTGCGCCACGTGATCAGCCGCGCGAGCGCGGTCGAGCGCTGCCGGGAGCCGGTGGCCGCGGTGCAGCCGGTGGAAAAGGCCCGCTACACGCTCAACACCGACACGCTGTTCGCGTTCGGCCGCTCCGACCTCGCCGCGATGACGCAGAAGGGCCGCACGGCACTGGCCGACGTGGCTGCGCAGATCCGCGCGAATTCGCTGGAAGGCGTGACGCGCATCGCAGTGCGCGGCCATGCCGATCCGATCGGCTCGGCGCCCGAGAACCTGCGCCTGTCGGAGCAGCGCGCACAGACGGTGCGCCGCGTGCTGGCCGACGAAGGTCTGCCGGCGGACCGCATCGCGGCCGAAGGCATGGGCAGCGTCGAGACCGTGGTGTCGTGCGTGGCCAACCGCTCGCGCGACGCCCGCATTGCGTGCAACGCCCCCAACCGCCGCGTCGAGGTGGTGGTGCAGGGCGTGAAGTAAGTCGCACCGCGCGGCGGGCATTCCGGCGCTGCGTGCGCCGCGGGGCGTTGCCCCTTGCCCGCAGCGGCAGGGACAACGCCCCTTTTGGCGTGCATGCGGCCCGCAGTTTCGGACGAGTCCGATGGATTGTTCACGGGCCCATTTGTAAAGTCCTTGGCATGGGAAAGGCGCCTGCCGCGCGGCTCCCACGTCGAGTTCCCCCGCTGCCGAGGCGCATGCGGGGCCCCTGCGAATTCCTTGTCAGTGCAATGCCATGAAAGTCCGATGCCGTGGGGCAGGGACGGGTGTTGCCCCGATGTTTCACACCACCGGCATCCACGGCCCCGCCGCACTGCCACAGGCCTGCCAACGGGCGAAGAGAAAAGAGAACCACATGGCTGCAGTGATCGCGCATGACGCCGTACCCGGTGTACCGGGAGCCCCCGGCAACGAGGCGTCGCCGATGGCGATGGTGGCGGAAGAGCGCGACACGCTGCTGCGCGCCGTGCACTGGCTGTGCGCGCACCACGGCCGCACGCTGAGCGAGGCCGCGCTGCAGGCGGGCCTGCCGCGCGAGATGCGCCTGTCGCCCACGCTGGCGGTGCGCATCCTGGAGCAGGCGGGCATCGGCGCGGGCTGGGTCAAGCGCGAGGTGGGTGACCTGCTCTCGTACCTGTTCCCCGTGGTGGCGCTGCGCAAGGAAGGCGGCGCCTGTGTCATCACCGGCCGCAACGGCCAGGGCGACAAGGCCACCTACGACGTGATCCTGCCGGAAGCCGGCACGGGCACGGTGACGCTCACCGTGCAGGAGATGGCCGCGCTGTACGGCGGCCACGCGCTGCTGGCCAAGCCGCATGCGCAGCTGGACGACCGCGCCGGGCCCGAGGCCGAGGAGTCGGAAGGGCACTGGCTCTTTTCCACGCTGTGGCGCTACCGGCGCTACTACGCGAGCGCCGCGTTGGCGGCGCTGCTCATCAACATCCTCACGCTGGCGAGCACCTTCTTCACGATGAACGTGTACGACCGCGTGGTGCCCAACCAGGCGTATGTCACGCTGTGGTCGCTGGCCATCGGCGTGGTGTTTGCGATGGTGTTCGAGTTCAGTGCGCGCCACGTGCGCTCGCACCTGGTGGACATGGCGGGCAAGAAGGCCGACCTGATCCTGGGCTCGATGCTGTTTCGCAAGCTGCTGTCCACGCGCATGGAGCACAAGCCGCAGTCGTCGGGCTCGTCGGCCAACCAGCTGCGCGAGTTCGAATCGGTGCGCGACTTCGTGACCTCGGCCACCATCTCGACGCTGTCGGACCTGCCGTTCTGCCTGCTGTTCGTGGGCATCATCTTCATGATCGGCGGGCCGCTGGCGCTGGTGCCGCTGCTGTCCATTCCGCTCATCATCCTCATCAGCGTGGCCATCCAGTGGCCGCTGGCCAAGGTGATGCAGGAGAACCTGCGCGAGGGTTCGCTCAAGCAGGGTCTGCTCATCGAATCGATCGAAGGCATCGAGTCGCTCAAGGCCGCGCGCGGCGAGGGCGTGATGCAGCAGAAGTGGGAAAACTTCAGCGCGCTCGCGGCCACCAGTTCGATGAAGTCGCGCAAGCTCTCGAGCATGGCGGTGAACCTCGTCACGCTGATCCAGCAGGTGCAGACCGTGGTGCTGGTGGTGTGGGGCGTGTACCTCATTCATGCGGGCGAGTTCACGATGGGTGCGCTGTTCGGCACGGTCATTCTGGCCGGGCGTTCGACTTCGCCGCTGGCGGCGGTGGTGGGCCTGGCGGTGCGCTACCAGCAGGCCAAGACGGCGCTGACCTCGCTCAACCAGGTGATGGCCAAGCCGGCCGACCGCGTGGCGGAGCGACGCTACCTGGCCAAGCCGGTGTTCAACGGCCACGTCACGCTCAAGAAGATCAACTTCGCGTACCCCGCGCCGCCGATGCAGCCGGCACCGCCGGTGCTGCAGGACGTGAGCCTCGCGATCAAGGCGGGCGAACGCATCGCCATCCTGGGCAACATCGGTTGCGGCAAGTCGACGCTGCTGCGCGTGATGGCTGCGATGTACCAGCCCGGTGCCGGGCAGGTGCTGCTCGACGGCGTCGACGTGGGCCAGATCGACCCGGCCGACGTGCGCGCCGCCGTGGGCCTGCTGAGCCAGGACGCGCGCCTGTTCCACGGCACGCTGCGCGACAACGTGACCATCGGCCACCCGTCGGCCACCACGGAAGAGTTTCTGCACGTGGCGCGCATCACCGGCATCGACGCGATTGCGGCGCGCCATCCGCGCGGCTACGACATGCCCATCGGCGAGGGCGGCCACGGCCTCTCGGGCGGGCAGCGCCAGCTGGTGGCGCTCGCGCGCTGCCTGCTGCTGCGCCCGCGCATCCTGCTGATGGACGAGCCCACCAGCTCGATGGACCTGCAGACCGAACATGAATTCTTGCGCCGCATGGCGCACGTCACGCAGGGCCAGACCCTGGTGGTGGCCACGCACCGGCTGTCGGTGCTCGACCTGGTCGATCGCATCGTCGTGATGGACGGCGACGGCAAGGTGTTCCTCGACGGACCGAAAGACGCCGTGCTGGCGCGCCTGCGCGGCGCGGCCGGCAATGAACCGAACGAACAACCGGTGCCCGCGTGAGCGCGCACCCGATGCAAGGAAACGATGCCATGAACACGAATGAAACCACCGCGGGGCCCATGCCCGGCGCGGCCTTGCCGGCAAAGGTGCCGGCCCCCGTGGCGAAGCTGCCCGCGAAGCGCCCGGGCCCGAGCGGCCAGGCACGCCATGAAGACTCTCCCTTCGTGAAGGACCTGCGCGAGGCGATGCTGGTGCAGAAGACGCCGGGCAGCCTGGCGGTGCTGTACCTGATCGCGACGATCCTCGTGGTCGGCGGCGTGTGGGCGCACTTTGCCAAGGTGGAAGAGATCACGCAGGGCGAAGGCCGCGTGATTCCGGCCAGCCGCGAGCAGATCATCCAGAGCCTGGAAGGCGGCATCCTGGAAGAGATGAACGTGCACGAAGGCGACGTGGTCGAGCGCGGGCAGATCCTGCTCGAGATCGACCCGACGCGCGCGGGTGCGTCGTACCGCGAAGGGCTGTCGAAGGTGCAGGCGCTGAAGGGCTCCATTGCCCGCCTGCGCGCCGAGGCCTATGCGCAGCCGCTGGCGTTTCCGCCGGACGTGCAGGGCGTGGACTCGATCGTGCGCGACGAGACGCAGGCCTACAACGCGCGCCGCCAGACGCTCAACGAGAGCGTGGGTGCGCTGCAGCGCAGCCTGCAGCTGGCCGAGCGCGAGATCTCGCTGTCGGAGCCGCTGTCGGCGCGCGGCCTGATGTCGGAGGTGGAAGTCTTGCGCATGAAGCGCCAGGCCAACGAGTTCCGCCTGCAGATCGCCGAGCGCCAGAACAAGTACCGGGCCGAGGCCAACGCCGAGCTCACGCGCTTCGAGGGCGAGCTGGCGCAGGCCAAGGAGAACATGGGCGCGCGCGAGGACGTGATGAAGCGCACCACCATCAAGGCGCCCGTGAAGGGCACCGTGAAGAACATCCGCGTGAACACCATCGGCGGCGTGATCCAGCAGGGCGCGGACATCATGGAGATCGTGCCGCTGGAAGACCAGCTGCTGGTGGAAGCCAAGATCAAGCCGTCGGACGTGGCCTTCATCCGCCCGACGCTGCCGGCCACCGTGAAGATCTCGGCCTACGACTACGGCATCTACGGCGGCCTCACCGGCACGGTGGAGCACCTGAGCCCCGACACGCTGAAGGACGACGAGAAGGCGCGCCAGGGCGCGCGCGGCGACACCTCGTACTACCGGCTGCTGGTGCGCACGGACAAAGCCTCCTTGAGCGCGGGCGACAAGGAGTTCCCCATCATTCCCGGCATGACCGCCACGGTCGAGATCCGCACGGGCGAGAAATCAGTTTTGAGCTACCTGCTGAAGCCGGTGCTCAAGGCGCGCGAAGCCTTTCGCGAACGTTGAGCAGGAGTCGAGGTCCTCATGAAAACGAAGAAGAACAAATCCATGCAGTCGGGCGCGTGCGCGCTGCTGTCGGTGTCGATGCTGTTCGGCGCCGGTGCGTCGGTGGCGCATGCGTCGCAGGACGAAGCGCCCGCGCTGAAGGTGGCGCGGCGGTTGGCTGCAGCGCCAGCCGTGGCTGTTGCCGTGGCGCCGGTGGCCATGCCGATGCCGGCGCCGTTCGTGGCGGCATCGCCGCCGCCGTTCCAGATGCGCAAGGTGGCGGCATCCGCCTCCGCGATGGGCCTCAGCGCCGACGCGGGCGAGCGCCTGCGCGCCTACCTCGACGAGAACGTGCGCAAGGCGCTCGAGCTCAGCGCCGAGGCGCGCGAGGCGCAAGCCAACTGGAAGGCGGCCGAGTACGACATCGACCAGGCCAAGGGCCAGCGTTGGCCGCAGGTGCAGGTGGGCGTGTCGTCGCCCACGGCGACCTTCGGCGGCAGCGGCGCCAACAACAGCGGCACGCGCAGCGCGGCGGGCAACCTCGCGATCACCACGCCGGTGTACGACTGGGGGCGCCTGAGCGCCACCATCGACAGCCGCACCGAGACCTCGAAGGCGGCCTACCAGGCGGCGCAGCAGGTGCGCCAGAAGATCGCCTACGACACCGTGTCGGCGCTGCTCGAACAGCGGCGCCACCAGGCGGCGCTCGAGGCCAGCCAGGGCTACGTCAAGCGCATGGACGAGCTGGTCGACATGCTGAGCCAGATCGTGCAGAGCGACCGCGGCCGCGCCAGCGAACTCACGCAGGCGCGCGCACGCCGCCTGCAGGCCGTGACCGGCCGCGACGCCATCGTGGCCAAGCTGCGCGAGGTGCAGGTCAACCTCGTGAAGCTGGTCGGCGAAGAGGTGCAGTGGCCGGCCGACCTGGCATGGGAGATCCGCCCGGTCGCGCTGCAGGACGCCCTGATTGCGGGCGCGGAGCATCCGGCCATGCAGCAGGCGCGGGCCGAGGCGAAGGCCGCGGGCCTGTACGCGGAGTCGGTGAAGGCCGGGCGCCTGCCGCAGCTGAACTGGGTGGTCGGCAAGAGCACGCAGGAAGATTCGGCGGGCAACAAGCAGCCGTGGTCCACGGGCCTGTCGCTGCAGTGGAACGCGTTCCAGGGGGGCTCGGGGCGCGCGTCGGAACGCGCGGCCTTCGAGCGCGCGGCGGCCGGCGAGGAAAAGGCCGAGGCCTCGGCGCGCGACCTGGCCTACCGGCTGCGCACCTCGGCCGAGCAGCGCGACGCGGCGGCCAGCCGTGCCGGCGAGTACACCGAGCTGATCCAGGAAACCGACCGCGTGCGCAAGATCTTCTACGAGCAGTGGTACCACCTGGGCAAGCGCACGCTGCTCGACGTGCTCACGGCCGAGAGCGACCACTACAACAACCAGTCGGCCCAGGTGACGACGCGCTTCGACGCCGAGGCGGCCGACCTGCGCATGCGCGCCGACTCGGCCATGCTGCTGGACTGGCTGCGCGGCGCAAAGGTGCTCTGAGGGGCGCGAAAGGCGCGGCTTTTCGGAACAGTCCTATGTACGGGCCGTGCGGGCCTTCCTAGGATGGGTGAGCGCCGGGTTGCCTCAGTGGGCCCGCTGCCTTGTGCCGCATCGCATGCGGCATGAAGCGCGGGCGCAGCGGACGCGGCTTCATTCATTCTTTTGAGAATTTCGAGCACCCATGCCGGTCCTGATCACCGGGGTCGCGAACCGCGGCCCGAGCCCCCGAACGCATTGCCTCGGGCATGTTGTTGCCGCAGCGGACTGTGAAGGGACTCCCGCATGAGCCGCTTCTTCGCCGCACCCTCGGAGCCCCTGGCACGCCCCGCCCGCCGCATCGGCGTGCTCGGCCATGCGCTGCGCGAGCGCGAGTACGCGCGGCGCGTGCTGCGCGCGCTGGGCGTGGCGCCGCTGGTGTTCACCTGCGTCGACGAACTGGCGACGCTGGGCGACCGCCTGAACCTGCTGTTCCTGGCCGACGTGCCCGAGGCGGCGAGCGAGGAGGCGCCGGACGTGCTGTCGTTGATGGGGACGAAGATCGTTCCACTGGCGCAGGAGGCGCCCGCGCCCACGCGGCACCTGCGGGGGCGCCCGCCCGTAGCGGCACCGGCGTTCGACGACTTCTACCGCACCATCCTGCTGTCGCTCCGAACGCGCGGCCTGGCGTGCGCGATGCCAACACCGCTCGTGTGGGGCGCCTACAGCTTCCAGCCAATGGACCGCAGCGTGAGCTTCCCGGGCCGCACGCAGCGCGTCGACCCGGTCACCTTCGACCTCGCGCTGGAGTTCTTCTTCAACGCCGAGCGCGTGCTGTCGATTCCGCGGCTGCGGCAGATGCTCAACCCCGTGCGCGGCGCGCGCAGGTTCTGGGGCAACGAACTCATCGGCACGCTGACGGACGTGATGGACGAACTGCAGCTGCACGGCGCGCACGGCTGGCGCCTGGTGCACTGCGAGCCCGAGGCGTTCCGGCTGGACCGGGTGCCGGTGGGTGAGACCCCATTGCAGGCCTGAACGAAAAAAGCCCTAAGTCGTTGAAAACTTAGGGCTTTTTGAGCCATTCCGCCGGGGCGGGGAGGCTGTGTTGGTGGCTCTTCACGGACTCGAACCGCGGACCTGTGGATTATGATTCCATCGCTCTAACCGACTGAGCTAAAGAGCCGTCAGTGCAATTCAGCACCGAGCCCAAAATTATAGCCCAGGCTTTGGGCCCAGTTCAACTCCCGGCGTTTTCAGGTCGATTTTTCTGCGATCGAATGCGTCGGATCGCATCGCGACTTAACCCCGATCGCCGCCGTGCGCCGTACAAGCTCGGGTGACAATCCTGCGATGTCTGCGCTGCCACGCGCCCCTTCTGCTGCTGCCCGCACCGCCACCGAGCGCGACGCCATGCCCGACGATCAGTTGATGCTGGCCTACGCCCACGGCGATGCCGCCGCCTTCGACGTGCTCTATGCGCGCCACGAAGGCGGCCTGTTCCGCTTCGTCAAGCGCCTGCTTGGCGCGCGGCTGGCCGCGCAGGCCGACGAGGTGTTCCAGGACACCTGGGTGCGGATCATCTCGGCGCGCGACAGCTTCTCGCCGCAGGGCGCCACCTGGCGCACCTGGGCCTTCACCATCGCGCACAACCTCGCGATGGACCGCCTGCGCGTGAGCGGGCGCGAGGTGACGCTCGATGGCCACGCGACCGACGACGACGGCGACGCCGTGCCCGCGCTCGACCGCGGCGTGCACGGGGCCACCGACTTGCCGGCGCACCCGTCGGCCGAAGAGCTGGCGTTCTGGCGCGCTGCCGGGCGTCGGCTGCTGGCCTGTCTCGACGAACTGCCAGCCGAGCAACGCGCGGCTTTTCTCTTGCACCATGAAGACGGCCTGACCGTCGACGCGCTCGCGGCCCGGCTGGAGATCGGCTTCGAGACCGTGCGCAGCCGTCTGCGCTACGGGCTGCAGAAGCTGCGCGGCTGCATGGAACGCTACCTGTCGGTGCTGGAGCAGCGCGCATGAGCACCGGCATGGACGACGACGACCTGCACGACGCCCGGCTGCGCCGCGCGCTGGACCACGCGCCCGACCGCGACGCCGTGCCCGCGGCCCACACGCGCGAGGCGATCCTGAAGATGGCGCACAACCTCGCCGCGGCCTCCGCGCCGGCGGCCGGCCCTGCTGTGGAGGCTGCGCCGTGGTGGCGACGCCTGTTCGATGGCGGCAGCCCCCGCTCGCGCATGCCGTGGAATGCGGCCTTCGCGACCGTGCTCGTGGCGACCTTCGTCACCGTGCTGTGGCATCGCGAGCCAGTGCCCGACGCGCGGCTCGATGGCGAGGCGCAAGTGGCCGGGGCGCCCGCGCCGGCGTCGGCACCACCTGCGCCTGCGCAAACGGCCGAGGCGCCGGCAGTAGCCGCGGCACCGGTGCCGCCTGCGCCAGCCGCTGAACCGGCCGCAACGGCGGACATGACACCGCCCGCTGCGCAGCGCAGCGAAGCGGCGCGCGATGCGAAAGAAACCCTGAAGCAGCGCGAGACGCAGGACACGCGTGAAGCGTCGCGGCGGCGCGAAGCCCCTGCGGCGGCGGCGTCGGTCCAGAAGGACGAAGCACGGGCGATGGAAAAGGCGGCGCCCGCGGCCCCGGTGGTGCAAGCCCCGGCGCCCGTGCCTGCGCCTGTCGCACCGGCCATCGCATCTGCGCCCATGCCGGCTGCACCACCCATGGCCGATGTCGGCCAGAGTCCGATGCCCTACGCAGCCGCACCGCCGGCGCCGGCCGTAGCACCTGCAGCGCCAGCGCCGATGCAGCGCGAGTCCGCAGAGACGGCGCCGTCGCTCGCCGCGCAAGGCGGAGCCAGCGCGAATGGCGCCGGCATGCAGCGTCGGGCCGCTCCCGTGCAAGCCGCGCCGGCTCCGTCGGCGACCGCCAAGGCGGCGCCGCGCGCAGCCACCGAAGCTGTGGCGAGCGGTGGCTTCACGGCACTGGACCGCTGGACCGCGCTCGACATCACGCGCGCCGGCACCACCACGCGCCAGGCGCGCGGCGACACCGAAGGCCTCGCGGCACTGGTGAACACCGTGGCGCGTGCGGCCGCCGTGGCGGGCGGGGAGTTGGGTGCGCCGGTCGAGGCGCGCATCGAACTGCGGCGCGACGGCGCGTTGCTGGCCGTGCTCGAGATCGCGGGCGACCAGGTGCGGTGGACGCCGCAGCCGGGCGGCCCCGCCTCCATCGGCACGCCGTCGGCGCAGGCACTCGAGGCGCTGCGCACGGCGCTGTCGCGAGCCCGCTGACGGCGACCGCCGCTGCGGTCGCCGGGCCCGCGACGATCGGGCGGATCAGGCGTTCTTGAAATCCGGCTGGCGCTTGGCCAGGAACGCGTCCATGCCTTCCTTCTGGTCCTGCGTCGCGAACAGCGCGTGGAACAGGCGGCGTTCGAACATCACGCCGTCGCTCAGGCCGCTCTCGAAGGCGCGGTTGACCGATTCCTTGGCCGCCATCACGGCGATCTGCGAGAAGCCCGCGATGATCAGCGCGGCGCCCAGCGCTTCGTCGGCCAGCTTCTCATAGGGCACCACGCGGCTCACGAGGCCCGCGCGCTCGGCTTCGGCGGCGTCCATCATGCGGGCGGTGAGCGCCATGTCCATGGCCTTGCTCTTGCCCACCGCGCGCGGCAGGCGCTGCGTGCCGCCGGCGCCGGGGATCACGCCGATCTTGATCTCTGGCTGGCCGAACTTGGCGTTGTCGGCCGCGATGATGAAGTCGCACATCATCGCCAGCTCGCAGCCGCCGCCCAGTGCGAAGCCGCTCACGGCCGCGATCACCGGCTTGCGGATCGAGCGGATGGTTTCCCAGTTGCGCGTGATGTAGTCGCCCTTGTAGGTGTCGATGAAGCTGTACTTGGCCATCGCCGCGATGTCGGCGCCGGCCGCGAAGGCGCGCTCGCTGCCCGTGAGGATGATGCAGCCGATGGCGTCGTCGGCGTCGAAGGCCTTGAGCGCCTGGCCCAGCTCGGTCATCAGCGCGTCGTTCAGCGCATTGAGGGCCTTGGGGCGGTTGAGGGTGATGATGCCGACCTTGCCTGCTTCGGTCCGCACGTCGATGTTTTCGTAGCTCATGGTGTCGCTGTCTCCGGGGGAGGTGGGGAAAAAAACGCGTCCCACTATACCCAGCCAGGCTTCGGGCCCGCTGACGCGCGGGTGTTTCATTTGAGAATTGTTCTCATCTAGAATGGCCGCCATGGACTTCCCGATGCAAGAACATGCCGTGTTGCTGCGGGCCTATGCCCGGGTGCAGGAGCGTTGCTCGCGCCTGCTGGTGGAGCAGGCCGCCCGGGTCGAGCGGCTCGAGGCGCAGATCGTGCGGCTGCGCGGTGCGCTGGTGGCGCGCGACTCGGCGATTGCCATCGTGCGCGAGGAACTGGCGGCGCGCGCCGCCAAGGGCAGCGCCTTGCCCCAACGCCTGAATGCGCTGCTGGCGCCGGGCGGCCGGCGTCACCATGCCTTGCCGCCGGGGCCGCAGGTGCCGGCCGACCTGCGGGCCAAGTCGGTGCTGTGCGTGGGCCGTTCGGAAGCGGCGCCCGAGGCGCCTTCGCTGGCGCGCCAGCTCGTGGAGATTGCCGGTGGCCACTACCTGCACCACGACGGCGGCGACGAGGCCGACGACCCCGCGGCGCTCGAGGCGGGCCTGCGCGCCGCCGACCTCGTGATCTGCCAGACCGGCTGCGTGAGCCACGGCGCCTACTGGCGCGTGCAGGACCACTGCCGCCGCACCGGCAAGCCCTGCGTGCTGGTGGGCGAGCCGCAGCCGATGCTGTTCGTGCGGCCGCCGCTGGCGGCGGCCGTCGATCACCCGGCCTGAAAAGGAGTTACGGCTTGGCTGCGAGCCAGGCCGTGATCTTGGCCGCGTCGTGCGAGAACAGCCGCCACGTGGTCGAGCCCGTCGGCAGCGTGAGCGGCAGGCGCAGCAGCCGGCGGTCGCGCGCGACGAGGGCGGTGCATTTGGTGGCATCGCCAAGGTACAGCGCCAGGTCGTCGAGCTTCGTGAGGCGCCAGGCCTGCGCGGGTTGCGCCGCGCCCTTGCGACCACCGACGGCCGGCAACTCGATGCCGATCCATTCGTCGTTGGCCGAGAAACCGGCCTTTTCGGCGGCGCCGCCGCGCAGCACCACCTTGATCTGCACGCTGCCGCCGGTTTCGGCCACGCGCAGGCCGAGCGCCTGCGCCGGTTGCGAGGGATCGTCGAGCGTGGCCACGCCGTGCGCGCGCAGCAGGTCGGCCAGCGGGAGTTCGTCGGTCGAATGCACCCAGCGCGCAAGCTCCGGGGCGTACGAGCGTCCGCCCACGGCTTCGAGTGCGGTTGCGATGCGGGCCTCGCTGATCGGGCCGCCGTTGCTGTGCGTCCAGAGGTGGCGCATCACGTCGTCGAGCGTGCCCTTGCGTTCCTGGCGCAGCGTGAGGTCGAAGCACAGCGCCACCAGCGCACCCTTGGTGTAGTAGCTGACGGTGCTGTTGGGCGTCTGCTCGTCCTGGCGGTAGTACTTGACCCAGGCGTCGAAGCTCGCGTCGGCCACCGGCTGCACCAGCCGGCCGGGCGTCTGCAGCACCTGGTTGATGGTCTTGTTGAGCAGGCGCAGGTACGCCGCGTCGTCGATGCGGCCGGCGCGGCGCAGCAGCAGGTCGTCGTAGTAGCTCGTGAAGCCCTCGAAGAACCACAGCAGCTGCGTGTAGTTCTCGCGGCTGTAGTCGTAGCCGGCGAACTCCGCCGGGCGCATGCGCTTGACGTTCCAGGTGTGGAAGTACTCGTGGCTGATGAGGCCCAGCAGCGTGGTGTAGCCCTCGGGCTGCTTCTTCTTTTCGCCGCGCAGCGGCAGGTCGCGGCGGTTGCAGATGAGCGCGGTGGAATGGCGGTGCTCGAGCCCGCCGTAGCCGTCGTCCACCGCATTGAGCATGAACACGTAGCGGTCGATCGGCAGCTTGGGGCCGCCGCGCTTTCCCGCCTTGTCGCCGTGCCAGAAGCGGATCTCGGCTTCGCAGATCGCCTTGGTGTCGGCAATGAGGCGATCGCCGTCGAACGAGGCCGCGGCGCCCGCGATCACGAAGCGGTGCGGCACGCCGCAGGCGTCGAACTCGGCGCTCCAGAAGGCGCCCATCTCGACCGGGCTGTCGGCCAGTTCGTCGTAGCCGGCGGCGCGGTAGCTGCCGAAGCCGTGCTTGTCGGCCTTCGTCGGCACGAGCGCGGTGGCGCACGACCAGCGCGCGGCGTCGGCCGGCAGCGCGGGCGGCACGATTTCCAGCGCGTGCGGCGCCTCGGTCTGGCCTTCGACACGCAGGCAGACGCTGGTGCCGTTGAAGAAGCCGCGCGTGGCGTCGAGCCAGGCGGTGCGCACCGAGTTGTCGTAGGCGCAGACCTGGTAGTGCAGCACCAGCGGCTGGCCCGGCACGCAGTCGATCTGCCAGCTGCACTTGTCGAGCTGCGTCAGCACCGGCTTGCGGCGGCCCTGCGTGGCGCGCAGGCCCTGCAGGTTCTTGGCGAACTCGCGCACGAGGTAGCTGCCCGGAATCCACACCGGCAGCGCCACGCGCTGCTGCGCGGCGGGCGCGGCGATGGTCAGCGTGACGGCGAACAGGCGCGCATGCAGGTCGGCGCACTCGACGCGGCAATGCACAGCGGGCGTGGCGGTTGCAGCCGCGGCTGCGCGCCGGGAAGCGGAGGTCGTCGCCATCGGATCAGTTGGCAGCGGCGAGCTGCTTCTCGACCTGTTCGGCGGGAATCGCGCCCGGGACGCGGCTGCCGTCGGTGAAGATCAGCGTGGGCGTGCCGGTGATGTTGTACTTGCGGCCGAACTCCACGTTGCGCTCCAGCGCCGTCACGTTGCAGCTGGTGGCGGCGGCGGCGGGCTTGACGTTGCCTTCCATCCAGTCGGCCCAGGCCTTGCCCGGGTCCTTGCTGCACCAGATGTCGCGCGACTTGGCGGTCGAATCGGGGCCGAGCACGGGGTACAGGAACATGTAGACGGTCACGTTGTCGACCTTCTTCATGTCCTTCTCGAAGCGCTTGCAGTAGCCGCAGTTCGGGTCTTCGAAGACCGCGACCTTGCGCTTGCCGTTGCCGCGCACGATCTTGATCGCGTCTTTCAGCGGCAGCTTGTCGAAGGCGACGGCGGTGAGCTTCTCGACGCGCTCCTCGGTGAGGTTGCGCCGGGTCTTGGCGTCGATCAGGCTGCCCTGCAGCAGGTAGCCGCCTTGCTCGTCGGTGTACAGGATCTGGCTGCCGTTGACGCGCACTTCGTACAGGCCCGGCACGGGCGTCTTGGTGACTTCCTCGATGGGCGGCAGCTGCGGGATGTGCGTCGGCAGGTTCTTGCGGATCTCGGCCTCGCCCGCGCCGGCGGTGGAGAGCGTGAGCAGCGCGCAGGCGGCGACGAGAAGGTGGCGGACGAAGGTCATCGGGAAGGTTTCGGGAAAAAGGTGGAGGGCTGGAGGGCGAGGGGCGTCAGGCCTTCAGGCCCATGGCTTGCGCGGTGATCCAGTGCTTCACGAAGCGCGTGCGGTCGAAACCGCGCATGCCCCAGTTGCGCAACGCAGGCAGTGGACCCAGGTTGTGCGAGAAAAGTTGCTGCAATCCGTCGGTGGCCAGGCTCATCTGCAGCACGTCGGCGCGGCGGGCGCGTTCGTAGCGGCGCAGCAGGCGGGCGTCGCCCACGCTGCGCCAGTAGTCGCGGGTGCGGATCACGTCGGCCAGCGCGGCCGCGTCGGCCAGGCCGAGGTTCAGGCCCTGGCCCGCCAGCGGATGCACCGTGTGCGCGGCGTCGCCCGCGAGCACCCACGATTGGGTGGGCTGGCCCGGCATCGCGCCCGACCAGCGGTCGGCGATGGCGCGCGACAACGGCCACACGGCGCGTTCGCTCGTGAGCCGCAGCGAGCCCAGTTCGCCGTGGCTGGCTTCGCTCACGGCGGCGCTGAATTCTTCGACGCTTTGTGCGACCAGCTCGGGCACGCGCAGCTGGTCGACCGACCACACCAGCGCCAGCGTCTTGCCGTGCACGCCGCCCAGCGGCAGCAGGGCGAACACCTCGCCGCGGTCGTTGAACCACTGGCGCGCGATGCCGTCGTGCGTGTGCGCGGCCTCGAGCCGCGCGGCAATGGCGTGCTGCGGGTAGCGCGTGACCTCGTAGCTCACGCCCAGCGCGGCGCGCGAGGCGCTGGCCTTGCCTTCGCACACCACCGTCAGCGGCGCGGCCACGGGCTCGGTCACCACGTCGATCAGGGGCTGGAAGCGCACCGCGTCGGCCAGTTGCTGCTCGAGCGCGGGCACGTCGACGATCCAGGCCAGCGCCTCGACCTTCTGGCGCGCGGCGCTGAATTGCACGCGGCCGCCGTCGTCGCCGTGCACCTGCATCTCGTGCACCGGCGTGGCATGGGCCGTGTCGGGCCAGGCGCGCAGCGATTCGAGCATGGTGCGGGACGCCGCGTTGAGCGCGTACGCCCGGATGTCTTCCTTGCCCGCAGGGGCCGGCGGCACCACCAGCGCGACACGCACGCGTTCGCGCGCCAGCAGCAGCGCCAGCGTGCGGCCGACGATGCCGGCGCCGCGGATACAAACTTCGGGAGAAAGGGCCATCGGATGATTGTAGGAGTTGCCTCGCGCGCGGGCGCCGATACCCGTTCATGCGGGAGAATGGCCAGCGATTTCAAAGGAACCCTCACCGTGTCGCAGCCGCCCGCTTTCGATCTCCAGGCCACCATCGCCCGCCTGTTCGTGTACCCCGTCAAGTCGTGTGCCGGCGTCGAGCTCGACGAGATGCTGCTCACCGAAACCGGCCTGGAGTTCGACCGCGCCTGGATGGTGGTCGACGCGCAGGGCGAGTTCGTCACCCAGCGGCAGCTGCCGCGCATGGCGCTCATCCAGCCGCAGATGAAGCACACCGAGGTCGTGCTGCGCGCGCCCGGCATGCTGGCGCTGCACCTGGCCTTCGACCGCGTCGAGCAGCCGGTGCGCGTGCGCGTGTGGAAGGACGAGGTGGCGGCCTACGACATGGGCGACATCGCCGCCCAGTGGTTCAGCGACTTTCTTTCGGAGCCCGGCAAGCCGCAGGCGCTGCGCCTGGTGCGCTTCGACCCCGAGCACCAGCGCCTGTCGAGCCTGAAGTGGACCGACGGCGTCGAGGCGCTGAACCAGTTCGCCGACGGCTTCCCGCTGTTGGTGGCCAGCGAAGGCTCGATCGCCGAGCTCAACGAGCGCCTGGCGGCGGCGGGCCACGGCCCGGTCGGCATCGAGCGCTTCCGCCCGAACATCGTGCTGGCCGGCATCGAGTCGCACGACGAAGACCGGGTCGACGCGCTGCACGTCACCACCGGCGAAGGCGAGGCCGAGCTGCGCCCGGTCAAGCCCTGCACGCGCTGCCCCATTCCCGACATCGACCCGGCCACCGCCCTCAGCAGCCCCGAGGTCGGCGACATGCTGCGCACCTACCGCGCCGACGCGCGCGTGGACGGCGGCATCACCTTCGGCATGAACTGCATCGTGGTGCAGGGCGTGGAGCACATGCTCAAGGTGGGGCAGTCCGTCGGCGCGAACTACCGCTTCGAGTGAAGGGCATGCCGCACGCCTGAGTGGTGTGCGGTCAACTCGGGGGGCGTGCACAGGACACCGGGTACTCCCCTCCGCGAATGTCCCCCGGCCTGCGGCCTCCTCCTTGATTTCGCTGCGGGGAGCACCCGATGCCCTGCGCACGAGGGCACGCTCTGCGTTTGCGGACGATCAACGACTGCTGCGAACAACGCTCACGCTGATGGGGTGCCTTGCGCAGCGAAATCAAGGGGGAGGCCGCAGGCCGGAGGACATTCGCGGAGCAAGGTGCCCCGTCGGCGGGAGCGCGCCCTGAACAATGCCCGATCTCACCCCAGACAGACCGTGGGCAGTCGCTCAGAGCCTCAGAACTTCACGCCGGCGATCAGGATGATGTTCGCGTAGGGCGTGCATTCGCCCGTGCGCACGATGGCGCGGGCCTTCGCGCTGCGGCGCTTGAATTCTTCGTGCGACACCGCCTGCGGTGCGATGCCCAGCGTCTGCGGGTACCAGCCTGGCAGCGCCTTCGCATCGCCTTGCAGCGCTTCGTCGGCCACGACGATGGCCTCGACCTGCATCTCGGACAGCACCGCTTTCAGCACATCGGTGATCCCCGGCACGCCGCGTGCCACGGCCAGGTCGATGCGGCGCGGGCCGTCGGGAATGGGTAGGCCGGCGTCGCCGATCACCAGCATGTCGCCGTGGCCCAGCGAGGCGATCACGTGGGAGAGTTCGGCGTGCAGCAGGGGAGAGCGTTTCACAGCGTGATCCAGTCGGGGGGCAGGGGGCTGCGCAGCACGGCGTCGCGCAGCGGAATGGAGGGTTGGGCGCCGGGCTGCTGGATGCACAGCGCGGCGGCGCGGATGCCCAGGCGCACGGCCTCGTCGAACGATTGGCCTTCGCCCAGCGCCACGGCGAGCGCGCCCAGGAAGGTGTCGCCGGCGGCGGTGGTGTCGACCGCCTGCACCTTCGGCGCGGGATGGTGGCGCGCGCCGTCGGCGTCGACTGCCACGGCGCCGCGCGAACCCAGCGTCACGACCACGCGGGCGATGCCGCGCGCGCGCAGCGCCTGACCGGCCTGCGCTGCCTCTTCGGGGCTGTCGGCGTTCTGGCCCGACAGGGTCTGCGCCTCGATCTCGTTGACCACCAGCGTGTCGATGCGGGGCCAGAGCGCCTCGGCGATGGCTTGCACCGGCGAGGGGTTGAGCATCACCGCGCAGCCCGCGTCGTGCGCGGCGTTGATGGCGCGTGTCACCTGGTCCATCGGGGTCTCGAACTGCGCGACGAGGAAGGCCGCGCCCTGCACCTGCTGCGTCAGCGAAGCCTCGTCGATGGCGACGCGCGCGTTGGCGCCGGGGATCATCACGATGCGGTTCTGGCCGCTGTCTTCCACGAGGATCAGCGCCGTGCCGGTCGGCTCGCCCGGCACGGTGCGCAGCGCGGCGGTGTCGATGCCGTCGCGCGCGAGCGCATCGCGCAGTGCCGCGCCATGCGCGTCGTCGCCCACGCAGCCGATCATCTGCACCTGCGCGCCTTGGCGCGCGCAGCTCACGGCCTGGTTGGCGCCCTTGCCACCGGGAATGGCGTCGATCGAGCGGCCCAGCAGGGTTTCGCCCGCGGCCGGCGCGTGCGGCACGCGCAGCACGATGTCCATGTTCAGGCTGCCGAGCACCACGATGCGCGGTGGCGTGGAGGAAGAAAGAGGCTGAAGGCTCACGAGGTGCGGGACTTGGAAGATGTGGCGGTGGGGGAGGCGGCGGGCGTCACGCCGGTTTCGCGAAAGCCCGCGTGGCGCGCGGTCGAGGCGCGCACGCGCAGCTCGGGCTGCAGCACGACCTTGCGCGCGTCGCGGCGCTTGCCGCCCATGCGCTCCAGCAGCATGTCGACCGCCAGCGCGCCGATGCGCTCCTTGGGCTGGGCCACGGTGGTGAGCGGCGGGCTGGTGTAGGCCGACAGTTCGATGTCGTCGAAGCCCACGATGGACAGTTCGTCGGGCACGCGCACGCCGCTTTCATGCGCGGCGCGCAGCGCGCCGATGGCCATCAGGTCGTTGCATACGAACACGGCCGAAGGCTTCTGCTCGGTGCGCAGGATGGCGTGCATCGCCTCGTAGCCGCCCTGGCTGGTGAAGCCGCCGCGCCACAGCAGCGCGTCGGCGTTCGGCGCCGAGCCGGTCTCCGCCAGCGCCATGCGCCAGCCTTCGATGCGCTGCTCGCTCGATGTGACGCCCAGCGGACCGCCGATGCAGGCGATGCGCTTGTGGCCCAGCGACAGCAGGTGCCGCACGGCGAGCAGGCCGCCCTGCATGTGGGCGGTTTCCACCAGGTCGCAGGCCGGGTCGGCGATCTCGCGGTCGACCAGCACGGTGGGAATGCGCAGGCCGCGCAGCTGGGTGGCGAGCGAGTCGTCTTCGTCGGCGCCGGTCGACACCACGATGAGCCCGTCGATGCGGCGCTCCGCCAGCACCTGCAGGTACACGCTCTGGCGCCGGGGCTCGTCGTCGGTGTTGCACAGCACCAGCGTGTAGCCGGCGCCGAAGCAGCGGTCTTCCACGATGCGCACGATCTCGGCGAAGTAGGGGTTCGAGCTGTTGGGAATCAGCATGCCCAGCGTCGAGGTGGTGTTGCTCTTGAGGCTGCGCGCCATCGCGTTGGGCACGTAGCCCAGCTCGCGGATCGCCAGCTCGACGCGCTCGCGCACCTTGGCGCTCACGTGGCGCGTGTCGTTGACGACGTGCGACACGGTGGTGACGGAAACGCCCGCCTGGAGTGCGACGTCCTTGATGGTGGCCATGGTTTTCTCTGGGTTCCTTGAGGCTCAGGCCAGTCGACGATCGGCCCGGCGCTGGCGCAGGGTGTCGATGATGACGGCCACCACGATCACCGCGCCCGTGATGATGCGCTTGCTCGGTTCGCTCGCGCCCACTTGTGCCAGGCCGGCCTCGAGCACCGCGATGATCAGCACGCCGAAGAAGGTGTTGACCACCGAGCCGCGCCCGCCCATGAGGCTGGTGCCGCCGATGACCACGGCCGCGATCACTTGCAGCTCGATGCCCACGCCCGCGTTCGGGTCGGCCGCTTCGAGGCGGGCCGACTGCATCAGGCCCGCGAGCCCGGCCAGCAGGCCGGTGACGGCGAAGACGATGATGCGGATCGGCCGCGGGTCGATGCCCGCCAGGCGCATGGCTTCTTCATTGGTGCCGATTCCCACCACGTGGCGGCCGAACACGGAGCGCGTGAGCACCAGCTGCCCCACGGCCACCAGCACCACCGCGAGCACGAAGGCGGCCGAGATGCCGCCGATCCACGGCGCGGCCAGGCCCGAGATGGCGTCGCCCACGTACTGCGTGCGCGAGTCGGTGACCAGGTAAGCGCCGCCGCGCACGGCTTCGAGCATGCCCAGCGAGACGATGAAGCTCGGCAGCCGCCAGGCGACCGACACCGCGCCCGTCACCGTGCCGCAGATCAGGCCGGTGGCCAGGCCGAGCATGGCGGCCAGCGGCACCGAGAGCTTCCATTCCAGGATGGCGGCGGCCGTGACGGCCGCGCTCAGCGCGAGCACCGAGCCCACCGACAGGTCGATGCCCGCGATGATCAGCACGAAGGTCATGCCCACCGCCATCACGGCCAGCGCCGGGATCTCGTTGGCGATGGAGATGAAGGTCTCGCGCGTGAGGAAGTATTCGCTCATCGAGCCGAAGAGCGCAATCATGCCCAGCAGCACGACCGTCAGGCCCAGGTAGGTGCCGAGCTGGCCCTTGAGTGCAGAGGGCGGCTTGCCGGCGGCGGCGGAAGCAGGAGAAGAGGGAGAGGCTGCGTTCATGGTCGTCAGGCGTCGGCGGAAGTCGGGGCGGAGGTTGCGGAAGAAGGGGCGGAATCCGCCGGGGAGCCGGGCACGCGGCCCGTGGCGTCGCTGAAGGCGGCGGCGAGCAGCGACTGTTCGCTCCACTCGCCGCGCTCGAACACCGCGACCAGCCGGCCGGCGCTCATCACGCCGATGCGGTCGCACATGGCCATCAGCTCGCGCAGGTCGCTGGACACCATCAGGAGCGCCTTGCCGGCGTCGGTCATGCGGTCGAGCTCGGCGTACAGGTCGGCGCGCGCGCCCACGTCCACGCCGCGCGTGGGTTCGTCCAGCAGCAGCACCTTGCATTCGCGGTGCAGCCAGCGTGCGAAGACCACCTTCTGCTGGTTGCCGCCGCTGAGCGTGGACACGGGTTGTTCGATGCTGCGCGAGCGGATGCGCAGCAGCTCGACCAGCCGGCGCGCGATCTGGCGCTCCTTGGCACGGCGCAGCCAGCCGGCGTGCGAGATCGCGCCGAGGTCGCTCAGCGTGGCGTTGACGCGGATCGGCTGCGTGAGCAGCAGGCCCTGCGACTTGCGGTCTTCGGTCACGAGGCCGATGCCCGCGCGAATGGCCTGCATCGGCGAGCGCCAGCCCTTGCGCGCATGCCGCACGGGCTGCGCGGCCGGCGTGCCGTCGTGCAGAACGACCTCGCCGCGGTCGGCGCGGTCGGCGCCGAACAGCAGCCGCACAAGCTCGGTGCGGCCCGAGCCGACCAGGCCGGCCAGGCCCATGACTTCGCCCGCGCGCAGTTCGAGATCGACGTCGCGCACCACCTGCGCCCGGCCGATGCCGCGCGCGCTCAGCAGCACCGGGCCCGCCACGCGGCGCGCGCGGCCTTCGTGCTCGTGCACCGCGCGCCCGACCATGCGCTGCACCAGTTCGGATTCGCGCACGCCGGCCATGGCGCGCACGTCGACCAGCTTGCCGTCGCGCAGCACCGCCACGCGGTCGGCGATGCGCTGCAGCTCTTCGAGGCGGTGCGACACGTAGACGATCGCCACGCCGCGCAGCTTGAGCAGTTCGATCTGCTCGAACAGGTGGGCGGTTTCGCGCGGCGTGAGCATGGCGGTGGGCTCGTCGAGCACCAGCACGCGCGTGTCGTCCTGCAGGTTGCGCGCGATCTCCACCATCTGCTGCTGGCCGATGCCCAGCCGCGCCACCGGCGTGGCCGGGTCGATGCCGTCCAGGCCGATCTTGGCGAGCTGGCGCTCGGCCAGCTCGTGCAGCGTGGCGCGGCGGATCCAGCCGCTCTTGTGCGGCAGGCGGTCGAGCAGCAGGTTCTCGGCCACCGACAGCGTGGTGACGAGGCCGAGTTCCTGCATGACCATGCGCACGCCCAGCCGCTCGGCATCGCGGCGCGAGGCCGGCGCGAAGGGCTGGCCGTCCAGCAGCATGCCGCCGCGCGTGGGCTGCACCAGCCCGCAGACGATCTTCGACAGCGTGCTCTTGCCCGCGCCGTTCTCGCCCGTGAGCGCGAGCACCTCGCCGGCGCGCAGCTCGAGCGAGACGCCGTCGAGCACCGGCGCCGCGTAGTCCTTGCCGACCGTGCTCAGGGCGAGCACGGCGGTGGGTAAGGGCGGATTCATGGCGGCGTCGGGTGCGGCGGTCAAAACGAGGTCTTCTTCTTTTTAGGGGGAGCGGAGCGGCTTACTTGGACGACTTGGTGACCAGCACCACGTCGGTCTTCACTTCGGCCGGCATTTCCGATTGCTTCTTCTTGTCGGCGATGGCCTTCAGCGCGGTCTCGATGCCGAACACGGCCTGCTTGGCGGCGAACTGGTCGGCGGTGGCGAGCACGCGGCCGTCCTTCAGCATCGGCTTGATGGCGCCGATGTTGTCGTAGCCCACCACCAGCACCTTGCCGGTCTTGCCCGCGGCCTTGACGGCGGCCACGGCGCCCAGCGCCATGCTGTCGTTGCCGGCCAGCAGGGCCTTCAGGTCGGGGTGCTCGCGCATCATGCCGGCGGCCACGGTGTTGCCCTTGTCGATTTCCCACTGGCCCGACTGCACGCCGACCACGGTCATGCCGCCGGCCTTCATGGCGTCCTGGTAGCCCAGCGTGCGCTGCTGCGCATTGAAGGTGGTCGACACGCCTTCGATGATGCCGACCTTGTCGCCCGACTTCAGCTCCTTGGCCAGCGCGTCGCCCACCAGCTTGGCGCCGGCGCGGTTGTCGGGGCCGACGAAGGGCACCTGGATACCCTTTTCCTTCAGGGCGTCGGCGTCCAGCCGGTTGTCGATGTTCACGACCAGGATGCCCTTGTCGATGGCCGCCTTGATCACCGGCACCAGCGCCTTCGAATCGGCCGGCGCGATGACCAGCGCGTTGATCTTCTGCGCCACCATCTGCTCGACCATCTTGATCTGGGCGGCGGTGTCGGTCTCGTCCTTGATGCCGTTGGCCACCAGCGTGTACTGCGCGGCGTTGGCCTTCTGGTGCGCCTTGGCACCGTCTTCCATGGTGCGGAAGAACTCGTTGGCCAGCGACTTCATGACCAGCGCGACCTTGGGTTTGTCCTGCGCGAAGGCGGGCGTTCCGGCGATGGCGCCCAGCAAGGTCAGTGCGGCAGCGCTTTGCAGGGTACGGCGGGTGAACTTCATGGTGGATGTCTCCTGAAATGAGGGGTCAGAGCGGAACGCCGGTCTGTGCCGGGGGCTCCGATGTTAATCGAGGGAAACGTTTGCGCAAACGTTTGCCAGTCGGGTCAAACCCTGAGCTTTTCAGCTCTCGAAGCCTCTGCCAGAGGGCTTTCGGGCAGGGTCGGGCGCCTTGGAAAAGGCGTGCCGGCGTGGCGGGAAAGGTGCCCGACCCGGGGGAGAACCCGGTCAGCCTAAAATCGGGGGTTACCCAAGAGGACCTCCCATGAGTTTGCAATGCGGCATCGTCGGCCTGCCCAACGTCGGTAAATCCACCCTTTTCAATGCGTTGACCAAGGCCGGCATCGCAGCGGAAAACTATCCGTTCTGCACCATCGAGCCCAACGTGGGCGTGGTGGAAGTGCCCGATCCGCGGCTCGACCAGCTGAGCGAGATCGTCAAGCCCGAGCGCGTGGTGCCCGCCATCGTCGAGTTCGTCGACATCGCCGGCCTGGTGGCCGGTGCCAGCACCGGCGAAGGCCTGGGCAACAAGTTCCTGGCGCACATCCGCGAGACCGACGCCACCGTGAACGTGGTGCGCTGCTTCGACGACGAGAACGTGATCCACGTGGCCGGCAAGGTCGACCCGATCTCCGACATCGAAGTGATCCAGACCGAGTTGTGCCTGGCCGACCTGGCCACGGTCGAGAAGGCGCTGCACCGTCACACCAAGGTCGCTCGCTCGGGCGACAAGGACGCGCAGAAGCTCGTCGGCCTGCTCGAACGCTGCCAGGCTGCGCTGAACGAGAACACGCCCGTGCGCGCGCTCGAGTTCACGAAGGAAGAGATGCCGCTGGTGAAGAGCTTCACGCTCATCACCGCCAAGCCCGCCATGTTCGTGGGCAACGTGTCGGAAGACGGCTTCGAGAACAACCCGTACCTCGATCGCCTGCGCGAGTACGCCGCCAAGCAGGGCGCGCCCGTGGTCGCCATCTGCGCCAAGATCGAAGCCGACCTGGCCGAGATGGACGACGAAGACAAGAAGATGTTCCTCGCCGAAATCGGCCAGGAAGAGCCGGGCCTGAACCGCCTGATCCGCGCCGCCTTCAAGCTGCTGGGCCTGCAGACCTACTTCACCGCCGGCGTGAAGGAAGTGCGCGCCTGGACCATCCACATCGGCGACACCGGCCCCCAAGCTGCCGGCGTGATCCACGGCGACTTCGAGAAGGGCTACATCCGCGCCCAGACCATCGCGTTCGACGACTACATCGCCTTCAAGGGCGAGCAGGGCGCGAAGGACGCGGGGAAGATGCGTTCGGAAGGCAAGGAATACGTTGTCAAGGATGGCGACGTGATGAACTTCTTGTTCAGCTCGTAATTGAGCTCGCCCCCAGGCTGCGCGCACTTCGTGTCGCTACGCCAACCCCCTACCGGGGGCAACACCTGAGGCCCGGCGAAGCCGGTTCCTCGGTGTTTCACGAAGGGGCTTCGCTGTCGCTTGCCTCGTCGATCACTCGGTCTTCTGCTTGCCCCACACCACCGTGTCGTCTACCGCATAGGCCGCACACGTCACCTTGCGTTCAGTGCAGCCTTTCAGATGCTCGGTCAGCGCGGCCGAGCTGGTGGCAGTGCCGAACTTCTGATCGCCGGTGATCAGGAAGATCCGGGGCCGGGCCTGCAGCAGGAACTGGCGGTAGGCGTTGCGCACCGGGGTCGGGTCGGCGCCGATGGGCGGCAGGGCCTGCAGGTCCGACAGCTCGGCGTGGCCGGACGGCGCGGGTTCCCCGTTGGGGCCGAACACCACGCCGGTGGTCTTCAGCAGATCGCGCCATGTCGCCAGCTCCGTGGTCACGCGCTGCGGCAGTTCCATCACCCATTGCGCCGGGTAGGCAAAGCCGAGGTTCGCGCCGCCGGGCGCCACGCTGTCGGTCACGCCGACCAGCCGGCCCTCGGTGTCGAACAGCCCGCCGCCGCTGGAGCCTGAAGATACGGGCGCCGACGTTTGCACGATCGGCAGTTGCCCGGGCGCGCGCGGACGCAGCGCCGAGATCAGGCCCTCGCTCAGCGTGCGTTCGAGGCCATGCGGGCTGCCGACGGCGAACACGCGCTGGCCGACGCGCAACTCGGCGGCGGGCACGATCTGCACGGCGGGAAGCTGCAGCGGCGTTTCGCTCGTGAGCACGCACAGGTCGCGCGACGGATCGGGGTCGCGCACGATGCGGGCGATGCGCAGCGTGGTCGGGCCCTGCACCACGGTGACGGCGACGGCGCCGTCGACCACGTGGCAGGCCGTGGCCAGCGCGCCCGGGGTCACGGCCACCGCGCTGCCGATGGCGGTCTGGTTGTTGCCGCGTTCGCCTTTCACGGTCCAGACGGCGGGCGCGACCTTGCGGAACACCTCCTCGGGCGTGAGTGCCCAGGCCTGGCAGGCCGCAAGGCCGAGCCAGAGTCCGGTGATGAACAGCGAGGTGCGGCGGCGCCGCGTGGAGTGAAGGGCCATCCGGGTCAGTGTAGGAAGCGGCCCTACGGTTTGCCGTAGGCGATGACGCTGTCGCAGCGGGCGCCTGAAGCCCGCACGTGTTGTGGTTAGACTGCGCGCCCGCTGCATCCTCCGCCGGAAGGCTTTCATTTGCCATGCTCACTGTCCACCATCTGAACAACTCGCGCTCGCAACGTGTGCTTTGGCTGCTCGAAGAACTCGAGCTGCCCTACGAGATCGTCCATTACCAGCGCGACCCCAAGACCATGTTGGCGCCCGCTTCGCTGAAGGCCGTGCATCCGCTGGGCAAGTCGCCGGTGGTGACGACCGACGACGGCGCGACGCTGGCGGAATCGGGCGCGATCATCGAGTCGCTCATCGAACGCTACGGCCAGGGCCGGCTCGCGCCCGCGCCGGGTTCGCCCGAGGCCTTGCGCTACCGCTACTGGCTGCACTTCGCCGAAGGCACGGCGATGTCGCCGCTGCTGCTCAAGCTGGTGTTCGACCGGATCGAGACGAGCAAGATGCCCTTCTTCGCCAAGCCGATCGCCAAGGCCATCGCGGCCAAGGCGAAGTCGGCCTTCATTCATCCGAACATCACGGGCCATCTGAATTTCATGGAGGCCGAACTCGGCCGCAGCGAGTGGTTCGCGGGCAATGAATTCACGGGCGCCGACATCCAGATGAGTTTCGTGGTCGAAGCCTCGCAGGCGCGCGGCGGGCTCGATGCGCGGCGGCCCAAGCTCATGGCCTACCTGGAGCGCATCCATGCGCGCCCGGCCTACAAGCGCGCGCTGGAACGCGGTGGCCCCTACGAACTGCTGAGCTGAGTTTTTTCGACCGCGCGCTTCATGACGGAAAGACGTATAGAAGCGCGTAGGTCATCGTCACATAGCGCAGGAACTTGCCGATCGCCATGTAGCCCACGCAGGGCCAGAACGGCAGCTTGAGCCAGCCGGCGACCGCGCACAGCGGGTCGCCCACGATTGGCAGCCAGCTCAGCAGGCAGGCCTTCGGGCCCAGCCGCTCGAGCCAGCCAAGCACGCGCAGGTGGTGTTTCGAGTGCGAGTACTTGTCGGCCACCTTGTGCGCGCCGTAGCCCATCCACCAGTCGACCGCACCGCCCAGCGTGTTGCCCACGGTGGCCACGGCGATGGCCTGCCAGAACATCTCGGGGTTGAGTTTCAGCAGGCCGAACAGGATCGGTTCGGAGCCCACCGGCAGCAGCGTGGCCGATACGAAGGCCGCGATGAACAGCGTCGAAAGTCCGTACTGGGGGAGCGCGAGGAGCGCCAGGAGTGCGTCGAGCCAGGCTTGCATAAGGTCGGCGAAGTATAGGCAGCGCTCACGTCGCAAGCGCGTGGGAGAAGGCCCCGCGAAATACTGGTGTTTACGCCTGTGTCGCAAGCGCAAAAAGGCGTAAATCGTTTCAGTCGCTGAAATGCCACGTGGCTACAATCGTGCCTCATTTTTCAGCAGCCGACCCGCACAGCACTCCTTCCCATGACCTTGCAGATCGGCACCCACACGCTGGAAAACCGGCTGTTCGTCGCGCCCATGGCCGGCGTGACGGACCGGCCCTTCCGCATGCTGTGCCGCGAACTCGGCGCGGGCTATGCGGTCAGCGAGATGGTCACCTCGCGCAAGGAACTCTGGAACACGCTGAAGACCTCGCGGCGCGCCAACCACGACGGCGAGCCGGGCCCCATTGCGGTGCAGATCGCCGGCACCGACGCGGCCATGATGGCCGAGGCCGCGGTCTACAACATCGAGCGCGGCGCGCAGATCATCGACATCAACATGGGCTGCCCGGCCAAGAAGGTCTGCAACAAGTGGGCCGGCTCGGCGCTGATGCGCGACGAGCCGCTGGCCCTGGAAATCGTGCAGGCCGTGGTCGACGCGGCGCAACCCTTCAACGTGCCGGTCACGCTCAAGATGCGCACCGGCTGGAGCGAAGACCACCGCAACGCGGTGAAGCTCGCACGCGACTTCGAATCGGCCGGCGTGCAGATGCTCACCGTGCACGGGCGCACGCGCGAGCAGGGCTACAAGGGCCACGCCGAGTACGACACCATCGCCGCCGTGAAGGCCGTGGTGCGCGTGCCGGTGGTGGCCAACGGCGACATCCGCTCGCCCGAGAAGGCACGCGACGTGCTCGCGGCCACGGGCGCCGACGCCGTGATGATCGGCCGCGCCGCGCAGGGCCGGCCGTGGATCTTCCGGGAGATCGCGCATTTCCTGGACACCGGCACCCACCTGGCGCCGCCGCTGGTGGCTGAGGTGCGCCGGCTGCTGCTCGACCACCTGGTGGAGCACTACGCGCTGTACGGCGAGTTCAGCGGCGTGCGCACGGCGCGCAAGCACATCGGCTGGTATGTGCGCGCGCTGCCCGACGGCGAGGCGTTCCGCGCACGCATGAACGCCATCGAAGACTGCGCAGGCCAGCTGCGCGCGGTCGACGACTATTTCCAGGGGCTTGCGGACCGCATGGACCGCATGCCCGCCCCGACGGCAGACGAGGAGCCGGCGGGAGAAGAGGAGACGGCCTGCGCCGTCGATTGAGCGAAGACAAAAAGAGAAGAAGCAATGAGCAAGAAACACATCGAGGACTGCGTTCGCAGCAGTCTGGACAGCTACTTTCGCGATCTGCGGGGCACCGAACCCGACGGCATGTACGAGATGCTCGTGCGCGTGGTCGAGAAACCCCTGCTCGACGTCGTCATGACGCGCGCCGAAGGCAACCAGTCCCGGGCCGCCCAATGGCTGGGCCTGAACCGCAACACGCTCCGCAAGAAATTGGTCGAGCACAAACTTTTGAAATAACTCCACGGCATATCCCATGGCTCAGACCGCACTCCTTTCCGTTTCCGACAAGACCGGCATCCTTGAATTCGCGCAGGCCCTGCATGGCCTGGGCGTCAAGCTGCTGTCCACCGGCGGCACCGCCAAGCTGCTGGCCGACGCCGGCCTGCCGGTGACCGAAGTCGCCGACCACACCGGCTTTCCCGAAATGCTCGACGGCCGCGTGAAGACGCTGCACCCGAAGATCCACGGCGGCCTGCTGGCGCGCCGCGACCTGCCCGCGCACGTCGCCGCCATCAAAGAGCACGGCATCGACACCATCGACCTGCTGGTGGTCAACCTGTATCCGTTCGAAGCCACCGTGGCCAAGCCCGGTTGCACGCTCGAGGACGCCATCGAGAACATCGACATCGGCGGCCCGGCGATGGTGCGCAGCGCAGCCAAGAACTGGAAGGACGTGGGCGTGCTCACCGACGCCTCGCAGTACGCCGTGGCGCTGGCCGAACTCAAGGCCGACGGCAAGCTCAGCGACAAGACCAAGTTCGCGTTCTCGGTGGCCGCGTTCAACCGCATCGCCGACTACGACGGCGCGATCAGCGACTACCTCTCGGCCATCGATTTCGACGCCAGCATCGGCCAGCCCGCGCCCACGCGCTCGCTCTTCCCCGCGCAGAGCAACGGCCGCTTCGTGAAGGTGCAGGACCTGCGCTACGGCGAGAACCCGCACCAGCAGGCCGCGTTCTACCGCGACCTGTACCCGGCGCCCGGTTCGCTCGTGTCGGCCAAGCAGCTGCAGGGCAAGGAGCTCAGCTACAACAACATCGCCGACGCCGATGCGGCGTGGGAATGCGTGAAGAGCTTCGACGTGCCCGCCTGCGTGATCGTGAAGCACGCCAACCCCTGCGGCGTGGCCGTGGGCGCCGATGCACTCGAGGCCTACAGCAAGGCCTTCAAGACCGATCCGACCTCGGCCTTCGGCGGCATCATTGCCTTCAACCGCCCGGTCGACCTGGCCACTGCGCAGGCCGTCAACAAGCAGTTCGTCGAAGTGCTGATGGCACCGGGCTACACGCCCGAGGCGCTGGAAGTGTTCCAGGCCACCAAGGCCAAGCTCAACGTGCGCGTGCTCGAGATCGCATTGCCCAAGGGCGGTGCCACCGACTGGGACAACGGCCGCAACGCGATGGACGTCAAGCGCGTCGGCTCGGGCCTCCTGATCCAGACTGCCGACAACCACGAGCTGGCCCTGGCCGATCTCAAGGTGGTCAGCAAGAAGCAGCCCACGCCGCAGCAGCTGCAAGACCTGCTGTTCGCCTGGAAGGTCGCGAAGTACGTCAAGAGCAACGCGATCGTGTTCTGTGCCGACGGCATGACCATGGGCGTGGGCGCCGGCCAGATGAGCCGCCTCGATTCGGCGCGCATCGCCAGCATCAAGGCCGAGCATGCGGGCCTGTCGCTCAAGGACACGGCGGTGGCGAGCGACGCCTTCTTCCCGTTCCGCGACGGCCTCGATGTGGTGGTGGACGCGGGCGCGGGCTGCGTCATCCAGCCGGGCGGCTCGATGCGCGACCAGGAAGTGATCGACGCGGCCGACGAGCGCGGCGTGGTGATGGTGTTCTCGGGCGTGCGCCACTTCCGGCACTGAGCCTGCGGCCCCGCGGGGCCTGCCCGAACAAGGCCAGGGTCGCTCGCGCGGCCCTGGCTTTTTTCATGGCCGCTACTCGTGTGTGCCGAAGCGGTACTTGAGCTGGAAGCTGATCGCGCCGTAGAGGCGGTTCCTGATCGTCGGCACGTAGGCGATGTTCAGGCCCCAGTTCTTGCCCTCGATGGCGGCCGTGGGAATGATGGCGGGAAACCAGTTGCCGTTGCGGTAGTCGGGGTAGCCGTCGAAGCCGCCCACCACCGCGCCGAACTTCACGCCGTAGAACTCGAAGGGCAGGATGTACAGGCCGACGTAGTGAGACTGCCGCCGGTTGCTGTTGTGGAAGGTGCCGGCCGTGACGCGGTAGGTGTCGTTCAGCGGGTACTCGAAGCCCAGGCCCGGGTTGGCGTTTTCCAGGCCCTTGCCGCTGTCGAAGTGGGCCGAGTAGAAGCCGGGGTTGACCCAGATGTTCTTCGGCTCGAAGGACTGCGCCAGCGCGAGGCCCGGCAAAAGAAGGGCACTCAGCAGAGGCAGCATGCGCAAGGGGGTCATGGGCGGGGCATCCTGAAATTTGGTCTGTCTCGCGGCTTCGATGGTGGCTGCGATGACGGCTTCCCTTGGGTCTGCGTGCGTGGGCACGGCCCCGCGAACGCCGGCGCAATATACACGCGGCCATCGCGAAAACGATGACATCGCTCAGGCGGGCCGCGCCAGGTACTTGCGAAACAGCTCGGCCAGCCGCAGCGCCGCCAGCGACAGCGGCTTGCCGCGCGGCGAGACGATGCCCAGCTCCAGCGGCGGCACCGGCATCGCGAGCGGCACGCGCTCCACCAGATCGGCATAGGGCGGCATGGTGAGCATGCCGGCCGGCCCGACCATCAGCGCGTCGCTGCGGGTCAGCAGGCCCCAGCTCACGCCGAACGACGCCACCTCGATGCGGTGCTCCGGCAGCGGCAGGCCCTGCGCGGCGTACTGCTCGAGCAGGAAGGTGTGCTGGCTGCCCGGCGCCAGGTGCATCAGCCATTCGGCGCCCGCCACTTCTTCCCAGCGGGTGGCGCGGTTCAGCGGATGGCCGCGCCGGCAGAGCACCGCCATCTCGATCATGTCGAGCCGCTCGAACGCGAAGTCGGCGTCGAGCGCCGCGGCCACCGGGCCCGCCACCGCGAAGTCGATCGTGCCTTCGCGCAGCAGCGGCAGCACCTGGGGAATCAGGCCGTCGAAGAGCTTGAGCTGCGCATGCGGCATGGCCTTGCGAAAGGCGCGCACCACCTCGGGCAGCACGCCCAGGAACACCATCGGCGTCACGGCGACGGCCACGCGCCCGTGCTGGCTGCCCTGCAGGATGCGGATGTCCTGGCGCGCGAGCTCGAGCTGCTGATGCGCCAGCCGCGCGCGCACGGTGAGCTGGCGGCCGCACTCGGTGAACTCGATGCCGCGCGAGCTGCGCAGCACCAGTTGGGCGTCGACCTCGGCCTCGAGTTCGCGGATCGCCTTGGTCACGGCCGCCTGGCTCAGGTGCAGGCTGCGCGCGGCGGCGCGGATGCTGCCGGTGTCGGCCAGCCGCAGCCAGGCCTTGAGCTGGTGGTCCTTCATGCGGCGCATTCTGCCGCCCGGCGCCACCGGGTGATCCCCAGACAAACGCAGGTTGTCATCGCGACAAGCGATTGTCTTTTCCGGCGCGCGGCCGATTTCTAGACTTTGCGCACCGGTCGTCTCATGGTGAGCGGCGGGACTCTCACAGGAGATACCTTCGTGCCTGCACTGTCATTCGCGTGGACCCGCCGCACTGTCCTGGCCGGACTGGCCGCTGTTGCCCTGGGCGCCTCGGCCCAGTTTCCCGAGCGCCCGTTGAAATTCATCGTGCCCTACGCCGCCGGGTCGGGCGTGGACGTGGCGGTGCGGCCCGTGGCCGATGCGATGGGCCGCGAGCTGGGCCAGGCCCTGGCGGTGGACAACCGCCCCAGCGCCGGCGGCATCGTCGGCACGCAGGCGCTGGCCACCTCCGCGCCGGACGGCTACACGGTCGGCTACGGCAACCTCGTCACGCTGAGCATCAACCCGGCCTTCTTCTCGAAGCTGCCCTACGCGCCCGAGAAAGACCTGGTGCCGGTCGGCCTGATCTCGAGCAACGCCTACGTGCTGATCGTGCGCAAGGACCTGCCCGTGCGCAACCTGCAGGAGCTCATTGCCTACGGGCGCGAGCACCCCGGCAAGCTCTCGGCCGGCTCGCCCGGCATCGGCAGCGCGGGCCACCTGACCGGCGAGCTGCTCAAGGCCGAGACCGGACTGACGATGGTGCAGGTGCCCTACAAGACCGGCACCCAGGCGGTCGGCGACATGGTCAACGGCCAGCTCGACGTGACCATCGAGAACATCTCGGCGGTGCTGCCGTTCATCCAGCAGGGCCGGGTCAAGGCGATCGCCGTGACCAGCGCGAAGCGCGCCGGCGTGCTGCCCGAGGTGGCGACGGTGGCCGAGAGCGGCGTGCCCGGTTTCGAGGTGGTGGCCTGGGGCGCGCTGATGGCGCCGGCGGGCACGCCGCGCAAGACCGTCGACCGGCTCAACACCGCGCTGCGCGCCTCGCTGGCCGACCCGGCCGTGGTGCGCGCCAACGCCGCGCTATCGATCGAGGCGCTGCCCTCGAGCCCCGAGGAACTCAGCGCGCTGATGAAGCGCGAGAAGCCGCGCTGGGCCGACGCCGTGCGGCGCGCGGGCGTCAAGGGCGACTGACGCGTCCGATCGATCGATTTCATTTTTCTCAAGGAGACAACGCATGCAACTCTGGCAACTGGAAGCCGCCGACCTGGCGCAGCGCATCAAGGCGCGCGAGGTCTCGTGCGTCGAGGCGGTGCGCAGCAGCCTGGCGCGGCTGGAGGCCGTCAACCCGCGGGTGAACGCCGTGGTCGACGGCTGCGCGGATGAGGCCCTCGGCGCGGCGGCGCAGGCCGATGCCGTGCTCGCGAAGGGCGAGGCGACCGGGCCGCTGCACGGCGTGCCGGTCACGATCAAGGTCAACGTCGACCAGCGCGGGCATGCCACCACCAACGGGGTGCAGGCCTACCGCAGCGTCGTGGCGAAGGACGACAGCCCGGTGGTGGCGAACCTGCAGCGCGCCGGCGCGATCGTGGTCGGCCGCACCAACACGCCCGCGTTCTCGATGCGCTGGTTCACCGACAACGCGGCCCACGGGCGCACGCTGAATCCGTACAACGCCGACGTCACGCCGGGCGGTTCAAGCGGCGGCGCGGCGGCGGCGGTCGCGGTCGGCATCGGCGCCATCGCGCACGGCAACGACCAGGGCGGATCGATCCGCTACCCGGCCTATGCCTGCGGCGTGTACGGTCTGCGCCCGAGCTTCGGGCGCGTGCCGGCCTTCAACCCTTCAGGGGCGGGCGAGCGGCCGATGGTGGTCCAGCTCACATCGGTGCAAGGGCCGCTGGCGCGCAGCGTGCGCGACCTGCGGCTGGCCTTCGCCGCGATGGCGCAGCGCGATGTGCGCGACCCGTGGTGGGCGCCTGCGCCGTTGGAGGCCGCGTCGACCGGGCCGGTCAGCGTCGCGCTGTGCACCGAGCTGCCCGGCTACGCCTGCGACCCCGAGGTGGCCGATGCGTTGCAGCGCGCCGCACGCCGGCTGGAGCGCGCCGGCTACCGCGTCGAGCCCGCGCAGCCGCCGCGTCTGCGCGAGACGGCCGACCTCTGGTTGTCGTTGACGATGGCCGACAGCCGGCTGCTGGTGGAAGAGGCACTGATGCGTGACGGCGACGACACCATCCGCCAGGCCTACCGCGCCATGGATGCGCACGCGCCGCAGTTCGACACAGCAAGCTATATGCGCGCCCTGGCTGCGCGCACGGGCCTGATGCGTGAATGGGCGCTGTTCCTTCAACGACATCCGCTGCTGCTGATGCCCGTGTCGTGGCGCCATCCGTTCCCGGTCGATGCCGACCAGCGCGGCAGCGCCGCGATGCGGGAGATTCTGGATGCGCAGAGCCCGCTGCTGTCCACCGCGATCCTGGGCTTGCCGGGGTTGTCGGTGCCGATGGGGCTGCGTCACGGGCTGCCCACGGGCGTGCAGCTCGTGAGCGACCGCTTCCGTGAAGACCTCTGCCTGGCCGCGGCCGAGGTGCTCGAAGCCGAGGCCGGGCCGGTGGCGGCGGTCGACCCCGCCTGAGCGGGGAGGGCGCGCGTCAGCGCTTACTGAAGATGTCGCGCGCCGCCGCGATGGTGGCCGCGATGTCGTCCTCGCTGTGCGCGGCGCTCACGAAACCTGCTTCATAGAGCGCCGGCGCGATGTACACGCCGCGATCGAGCAGGCCGTGGAACAGCGCATTGAACTGCGCGTTGTCGGTGGTCATCACCGTCGCGTAGTTCTGTGGCAGATCGTTCATCAGGAAGAAGCCGAACATGCCGCCTTCGCTGTCGGCGTTGAAGGGCTGGCCCTCGGCGGCCGCGGCGGCCTTGAGGCCGTCGACCAGCGTGCGGGTCTTCTTGGCCAGCGCTTCGTAGAAGCCGGGCTTCGAGATTTCCTTCAGCGTGGCCAGGCCGCAGGCGGTGGCCACCGGGTTGCCCGACAGCGTGCCGGCCTGGTAGACCGGGCCCAGCGGCGCGAGCTGCTCCATGATGGCGCGCGGGCCGCCGAAGGCCGCCAGCGGCATGCCGCCGCCGATCACCTTGCCGAGCACCGTGAGGTCGGGCGTGATGCCCAGCACGCCTTGCGCGCCGTGCAGGCCGACACGGAAGCCCGTCATCACCTCGTCGAAGATCAGCAGCGCGCCGTGCTGCGTGCACAGCTCGCGACAGCGCTTGGCGAATTCGGGCGTGGCACGCACGAAGTTCATGTTGCCGGCGATCGCCTCGATCATCAGGCAGGCGATGTCCTTGCCGTGCAGCGCGAAGGCTTCTTCGAGCTGCTGCAGGTTGTTGTACTCGAGCACCAGCGTGTGCTGCACCACCTCGGGCGGCACGCCGGCCGAGGTCGGGTTGCCGAAGGTGGCCAGGCCCGAGCCGGCCTTCACCAGCAGCGCGTCGGCATGGCCGTGGTAGCAGCCTTCGAACTTGAGGATGGTCTTGCGGCCGGTGGCGCCGCGCGCCAGGCGCAGCGCGCTCATGGCGGCTTCGGTGCCGGAGCTCACGAGGCGCACCATTTCCATCGAGGGCACCAGGGCCAGGATGGCTTCGGCCAGCTCGATCTCGCGCTCGGTCGGCGCGCCGTACGAGAAGCCTTCGAGCACGGCCTTCTGCACCGCCTCGACCACGGCGGGGTGGCCGTGGCCCAGGATCATCGGACCCCAGGAGCCGATGTAGTCGATGTAGCGCTTGTCGTTGGCGTCCCAGAAATAGGCGCCTTGCGCGCGCTGGATGAAACGGGGCGTGCCGCCGACGGCCTTGAAGGCGCGCACGGGCGAGTTCACGCCGCCGGGGATCACGGCGCGGGCGCGCTCGAAAAGAAGGTCGTTCTGGTCAGTCATCAGTGTCGCGTGTCGTGCGGGGGTAAAGCGAAATCGGGAGGGGTGTCGGGCGCGTCGTCATCGTCTTCGTCGTCCTCGGGCTCGGCCCAGAACAGGCGGTCGGGCAGCACGTGGCCCATGCCGGGGCGGAAGCCCGCGTCGAGGCAGCGGTCCATGTAAGCGAGCGCTTCGGTCGTGGCCGCGACGAGGTCGGTGCCGCTGGCGAGCAGGGCCGCCAGCGCGGCCGAGAGCGTGTCGCCCGCACCGGCGAAGACGGCTTCGAGCCGTTCGTACTTCTCGCTGGCCAGCACCGACTGCGGCGAGGCCAGCACGTTGTCGATGAACTGGTCGGGCAGCACCATGCCGGTGACCAGGGTGTAGGGCACGCCGAACTCGCCGGCGGCCTTGGCGATGTCGCGCGCGCCGGGCGGGCGCTCGCCGCTCCAGTCGGGCAGCAGCCAGCGCCACAGGGTGCTGTGGTTTCCAACCAACACCGTGGTCTGGGGCAGCACGAGGTCGCGGAAAGCGTCCAGATAGGCCTCGATCAGGTTCTCGTCCCACCACGACAGGTTGGGCATGTAGGCCACCACGGGCACGTCCGGGTAGTCGGCGGCGGTCTCGGCGATGGTGCTCAGCGCCTCGGGCGTGCCGGCAAAGCCCACCTTGATCAGCTGGACCTCGACGTCTTCCAGGATGGCGCGCGCCTGCTCGGCCACGGCCTCTTCCTCGAAGGCGAAGTGGTCGAAGATCTCGGCCGTGTCGCGCGCGTAGGCGCCCGTCACCACTGGCAGGATGTGAGCGCCCACCGATCCCATGGCCAGTGCGTCGGCGCCCAGGCCGCCCGCGCCGCTCGGATCGCTGGCATTGAACACCAGCACGCAGGGGGGATTCAGGTCGCGTTCGCTCAGCGCCTCGTCGTCCTGCGAGGGGTCGTTAAGATTGCCCGGGTTACGGGCGTTCTCGTCTGGATGTAAGTAGATGGTCATACGCCTAGCGAAATCCCCTGGATGGTGGCATAGGCGCGACGTTTACGGTCTGCCAGTGAGATACGCATAGATACACTCGTTGCATTTAATGAACAAGGACTTTAAGCTCCGATGAACACGAAAACTTGGATGTGCCTGATTTGTGGGTGGATCTATGACGAAGCGGTTGGTGTACCGGAAGACGGCATCGCGGCAGGCACGGCCTGGGCCGATGTGCCGATGAACTGGACCTGTCCTGAGTGCGGTGCGCGCAAGGAAGACTTCGAAATGGTTGAGATCTGACAAGCATGGCATAGGGCTACGCGATCTGCGTCGATGTTCGGCGCGGCGGGCATCCAAGTCTCATGAGCAGGAGCGTTTGCAATGGGCCCGAATGGATCTGGTTACAAGGTGCTGGTCATCGATGACAGCAACACCATCCGGCGCAGTGCCGAGATTTTTCTGAAGCAGGGTGGGCACGAGGTTCTTCTCGCGGAAGACGGCTTCGACGCGCTCTCCAAGGTTAACGACCACAAGCCTCACCTGATTTTCTGCGACATCCTGATGCCTCGCCTCGACGGCTATCAGACCTGCGCCATCATCAAGCGCAACGCGCATTTCTCCAATGTCCCGGTCGTCATGCTGTCTTCGAAAGATGGCGTATTCGACAAGGCCCGCGGCCGCATGGTCGGGTCCCAGGACTATCTCACCAAGCCATTCACCAAAGACCAGCTGCTGCAGGCCGTGCAGCAGTTTGGCATTGTTCAACAGGAAGTGCAGTAATGCCCATTCGAAAAATCCTCGTCGTCGACGACTCCAAGACGGAACTGGTGTTCCTGACCGACCTCCTCCAGAAGAACGGTTTCTCCGTGAAGACGGCCGAAAACGCCGACGACGCGATGCGCCGCCTCGAGGAAGACCACCCCGACCTGATCCTCATGGACGTGGTCATGCCCGGCCAGAACGGTTTCCAGCTCACGCGCGCCATCGCCCGTGACCCGAAGTACGCCGCCATTCCGATCATCCTGTGCACCAGCAAGAACCAGGAAACCGATCGTGTCTGGGGCATGCGCCAGGGCGCACGCGACTACATCGTGAAGCCGGTCAACGCGGCCGATCTGATGTCCAAGATCAGCGCGCTCGCCTGAGCGGGAACCTGCGCACTCCATGGCGAATCGCGACGCGCTGCGCGCCTTCCAGTCCCGGCTTGCGAGCCGCCTCCAGGCCGCGCGCACCACGGGCGTGGCCGCGAGCTGGCTGGCGGTCGAGGCGGGTGAGGGCAAGTACCTCTTTCCGCTGGCGCACGCCGGCGAAATCTTTCCCTGGACGCCGCCCCAGCCCGTGCCCTACACGGAGCCCTGGTTCCTCGGCGTCGCCAACCTGCGCGGCGGCCTGTACGGCGTCGTGCAGCTGTCGGCGTTTGCGTCCGGTGCGCCGGGCGCCCCCGCCGCCACCGAGGCGGCACGCATCCAATCGCGGCTCGTGGCATTCAACGAGCTGCTCGAAGTCAACTGCGCTTTGCTGGTCGATCGACTGGCGGGGTTGCGGGGTGCGGAGGCCTTCACGGCCGCCGACGCTCCGGGCGCAGAGGCCCCGGCCTGGCACGGGCATCTGTACACCGACGCAGCAGGAGAGCGCTGGCAGGAAGTCAACCTGCAGGCGCTTTCGCAGCAACCCCAGTTTTTGAGTATTGGTGCGTAGTGCTTCGGCACATGGCACTGGCAACCACCTGAAGGACCGACCGTGAGTTCGATCGCCGACAAGTTCAAGAAATTACTCCCCGCGACCAACGGGAACGACAAGGCCCGCGTCGACGGCTCCGGTTCGATATCGCTCGACGATGTCGACACGGTTCAGGTTCCGGACGAAAAAACGATCCGCCTCGCCAAGAAGGGCGAGGGGGCATCCGCCGCCACAGCCGACACCGGCTTCGGCGGCATCGACGCGCTGGGCGATCCGGCGTCCGTCGAGGCCGCCAACGCGGCCACGCTCGAAGCGGTGCCGCTGGCCCCCGCCGCGGGCGGCATGGGCGCCAACCCCGCCAAGCAGCAGCGCGTGCTGGCCATCATGCTGGCCATCGTGGTGCTGGCGCTGTTGCTGGTGGCCGGCTCCGCCATCCTTCGCGCGGAACGCCTGGCGCAGCAGGTGGCGGCCACCGGCCAGTCGCTGATGCAGTCGCAGCGCCTGGCCAAGTCGATCTCGCAGGCCCTCGTCGGCAGCGCCTCGGCGTTCGTCGAAGTGAAGGACAGCGCCGACGACCTCTCGCGCCGCGTGCAGGGCCTGACCAACGGCGACGACGCCTTGCGCCTGGAAGCCGTCGGCAGCCAGTACGACGAGGAGATGAACAAGATCAATCCTCTCGTCACCCGCGCCGACGCGAGCGCCAAGGCCGTGCTGGCCCAGCGCCAGATCCTGACGCAGGTGGGCGCCGCCTTGCGCGACATCAACCAGCAGTCGTCCACGCTGCTCGAAATGACGGAAACCGTCGCGTCGCTGAAGATGCAGCAGAACGCCACGCTGCCTGAGATCTCGGCCGCCGGCCAGCTCGTGATGCTGACGCAGCGCATTGGCAAGTCGACCAACGAGTTCTTCACGGTCGAAGGCGTGAACCCCGACGCCGTGTTCCTGCTGGGCAAGGACCTGAACACCTTCCAGGAAACCACCCGCGGCCTGCTCGACGGCAACGCGCAGCAGCGCTTCCCCGGCTCGAAAGACCCGCAAACGCGCCAGCAGCTCGAAGCCATTCTGAAGACCTACGAGCAGATGCGCACGCAGGCTTCCGCCATTCTGGGCAACCTGCAAGGTCTGGTGGCCGCGCGCGAAGCGCAGGCGTCCATCCTGACCGACAGCGAGCCGCTGCGTAAGTCGCTGGGCGAACTGCAAGAGAAGCTCTCGGCCCGTACCGGCCTGGGCGCCGGCACCATCGTGCTGCTCTTCGTGCTGTCGCTGGCCGCCCTGGCTCTGGCCGGCGCCATCGGTTTCGTGCAGGTGCGCGAAGGCCGCGAACGTGCCGCCGTCGCCGAACGCGAGCGTCTGGCTGCCGAGCAGGCGTCTGAAGAAGCCGGCCGCGTGAACAACGCCAACCAGGCCGCCATTCTTCGGCTGATGAACGAACTGCAGACAGTGGCCGAAGGCGACCTGACGCAGGAAGCGACCGTGACCGAGGACATCACCGGCGCCATCGCCGACTCGGTGAACTACACGGTGGAAGAACTGCGTTTGCTGGTGGGCAACGTGCAGAACACGGCAACCCGCGTGGCGCAGACGACGTCGCAGGTGGAAAACACCTCGACTGAACTGCTCGCCGCCTCGACCGAGCAGCTGCGCGAAATTCGCGAAACCGGCCAGTCGGTGCTGACCATGGCCGAGCGAATCAACGGCGTGTCCTCGCAAGCGCAAGAGTCCGCCACGGTGGCGCGCCAGTCGCTGCAAGCCGCATCGTCGGGCCTGCAGGCCGTGCAGAACGCCATCGGCGGTATGAACTCGATCCGCGACCAGATCCAGGAAACTTCCAAGCGGATCAAGCGCCTGGGCGAATCGTCGCAAGAGATTGGCGAAATCACCGAGCTGATCTCGGACATTACCGAACAGACCAACGTGCTGGCCCTGAACGCCGCCATTCAAGCGGCATCCGCCGGTGAAGCCGGCCGAGGCTTCTCGGTGGTGGCGGAAGAAGTTCAGCGACTGGCCGAACGCTCCGCAGACGCCACGCGCCAGATCTCGGCGCTGGTGAAGGCGATTCAGACCGACACGCAGGATGCGGTGGGCGCCATGGAGCGCTCCACGCAGGGTGTGGTCGAAGGAGCGAAGCTGTCCGACAACGCGGGTACCGCGCTGTCCGAGATCGACCGCGTGTCGCGCCGACTCGCTGACCTCATCGAGCAGATTTCCCAGTCCGCCTCCCGCGAGGCCGATTCGGCCAACGTGGTGGCCGCCAACATCCAGCACATTTTTGCGGTGACGGAACAGACCGGAGAAGGCACGCGGACCACGGCCCAGCAGGTGCGCGAGCTCTCGCAGATGGCCGAAGAACTGCGTCGCTCCGTCGCTCGTTTCAAGATCGCGTGACAACAGATAGATAAGAACGGCGAGCAACCACGTGTCGATTCAAACCCCTGCCACGGCCCCCCTCGCCGGCAACATGCCGGCCACCGAAGACCTCGGGCCGTTGGCCTGGGTGCTGGGAGAAATCCAGAAATCCCTCGACGGTGTCGGCAAGTCGCTGCGGCGTTTCGTGCGCGACGTGGGCAGTGCCACGGAGCCCGAGAGCGGTCCGCTGCAGATGGCCCGCCAGCAACTGCACCAGGCCGTCGGCGCGCTGCAGATGGTCGGCCACAGCTCGCCCGCGCTGGTGCTCGGCACCATCGAATTCGCGGTGCAGGGCTTCATTGCCGAACCGCAGCGCTGCACCGAGAGTGCCGTGCACAAGATTGAGCGTGCCGGCTTCGCCGTCACCGATTTCCTCAGCGCACTGCTGGCCGGCAAGGCCGTGTCGTCGGTGGCGCTGTTTCCGCAGTACCGCGACGTGCTGGAGCTGGGCGGCAATGAGCGCGTCCATCCGGCGGACCTGTGGAGCACCGCATGGCGCTGGGTCGAGGTCAAGCCGGCCCTCACGCAAGCGGCGCTCGCTTATGACCCGGCCGTGCGTTCGCGGCTTGACCGCGAGGTGCTGCAACTGGTCAAGAGCGGCGACGCGCAGGCCGCGCGACGGCTGCATGCGCTGTGCCTGGGGCTCGGGCGCGGTGCGCTGCTGCCGCGCGTGGCGAGCTTCTGGACGCTGGCCGCGGGCTTCTTCGAAGCCCTCGCACTGGGCCTGATTCCCGCCGACACCTACGTCAAGCGCGCCGCCTCGCGCGTGTTGCTGCAGTACGCCACGCTGGCGCGCGGCGACAGCGTGGTGTCCGACCGTCTCGGCCAGGACCTGCTCTTCTTCTGCGCCCAGGCCGTGCCCGGCGCGCAGGACGACGCCGCCACGCTGCGCACCGTGCGCAGCGCCTGGGGCGTGACGCAAGAACCGCGCGTCGACTACACCGTGGTGCAGTTCGGCCGCTTCGACCCGCTGGTGCTCTCGCAGGCGCGCAAGCGCATCGAGACCGCCAAGGAAATGTGGTCGGCGCTCTCGGGCGGCGACATCACGCGCACGCGCCAAGTGGCCGACACGTTCGCGCAGCTCGGCGAATCGCTGCTGAAGCTGCACCCGCCGAGCCAGCCGATGGTGCAGGCGCTGACGCACGCCGTGGACGCCTCGGTGCGTTCCGGCCAGCCGCCCGACACCGAACTGGCGATGGAAGTCGCCACCTCGGTGCTGTACCTCGAAGCCGCGCTCGAAGACCTCGATCCCAGCGACCCGCAGCTCACGGCCCGCACGCTGCAGCTGGCCGGCCGCATCGAGCGCGTGCGCGACGGCGGCCGTTCCGAGCCGCTCGAGCCGTGGATGGAGGACCTGTACCGCCGCGTCAGCGACCGCCAGACCATGGGCACCGTGGTCGACGAGCTGCGCAGCCACCTGAGCGAACTCGAGAAGTCGCTCGACCAGTATTTCCGCCGCCCGGCCGAAAAGCCGCTGCTGCGCACCGTGCCCACCCAGCTCATGCAGATGCGCGGCGTGTTCTCGGTGCTGGGGCTCGAGCAGGCCGCGCACACCGTGCAACGCATGCGCGACGACGTCGAGCAGATGCTGCAGGTCAACCGCTCGCCCGTCGAGGAAATGGCCACCTTCGACGCGCTCGGCAACAACCTGGGCGCGCTCGGTTTCCTCATCGACATGCTGGGCTACCAGCCCGCACTGGCCAAGCGCCTGTTCGTGTTCGACGCCGAGGCCGGCGAACTCAAGCCGCTGATGGGCCGCCAGGCCATCGATGCCGCGGCCCCGGCCGAAGGCGCTGCCGCGCCGGCCGCCGAGCCCGTGCTCAGCATCGAGGAGGTCGACGCGCAGATCGCTTCCAAGCTTGCCGCCTTGGCCACGCCCAACCGCAAGACCAAGCCGTCGCCGCTGGAGGAGTTCAGCCGCAAGGCCGAGAGCTGGACCACCAAGATCACGGGCCCGTCGGCGCTGCCCGACACCGAGGTCACCGAGCTCGAAGAAGACGACCTGCAGAACATCTTCCTGGACGAAGCCCGCGAAGTGGTGGGCAACGGCCTGGCCGCCATCGCCGCGCTCGGCAACCGTCCCGGCGACACCGAAGAACTCACCATCCTGCGCCGCGCGTTCCACACGCTCAAGGGCAGCTCGCGCATGGTCGGCCTCACCGACTTCGGCGACGCCGCCTGGTCGCTCGAGCAGGTGCTCAACACCTGGCTGGCCGACCAGCGCGATGCCACGCCCGAGCTGCTGTCGAGCACCGAGCGCATGCTGCGCGATTTCAGCCAGTGGGTCGAAGCCATCGCTGCCGGCGATGCGGGCACCTGGCACTCGGCACCGTTCAGCCGCGTGGCCAACGCGCTGCTGGCCGGCGAGCCCGTGCCCGCGCCGGTGCGCGTGGCCGACGCCGAAGCGCTCGCGGTGGCCGCGCGCCACATCGCCGCGGAGCCGGCGCCGCTCGCACTGCCGGAGCTGCCTGAGCTCCCCGACCTGTCGCTGACGCCGCAAGATGTCGCAGCCCCTGACGCCACGTTGGACTTCTCCGATTGGCAGCAGGCGCAAGAAGCGCCACACGCACCGACCAAGCCTGTCACACCCGAGCCCGACGACGATTTCGCTTCCACCGACTTCCTCGACTTCGAAGGCAAGCAGAGCACCGCGCCCGCACCGCTCGAAGCGCTGCCCAGCGGCGACGATTTCGATTTCCTCGCACCCCCGAAGACGCATGCACCGGCCGAGCCCGCCGTGTCGCACGTCGAACCCGAGCCCGCCCCGGAAATCGAAGCGACGGTGCCGACCGCGTCGGGCCTGCCCGATCTCGAATGGGCGCCGGAGCCGCTGCCGCTGCCGCTGGCGGCTGCGGAGCCTGTCGCCGAGACGGTGGCACCTGTCGAAGTCATCGAGGCCGCCGAAGAACTGCCCGCATTGGAAGTGCCGGTTGAACTGCAGCCGGAGCCGGAACCTGTGTCGGCGGCCATCGAAGTCGCCCCCGAGGCCCCCGTTGTCGTCGAAGAGCTGCCAGCCGCCGTCGTGGCCGAACCGGAACCCGTGTCGGAGCCTGAGCCCGTGCTGGCCGAGGCCACTCCTGAACCCGAGTCTTCCATCGCCCCGAGCGCCGAAGACCAGGTCAAGGTGATCGGCCCGCTGCGCATCGGCATCGCGCTGTACAACGTCTACCTCAACGAAGCCGACGAATGGTCCCGCCAGCTGGCGACCGATGTCGGCGAATGGGCGCTCGAAACCCACGAGCGCCTGCCCGACTCGACCATTGCGCTGGCCCACTCGCTGGCCGGCAGCTCGGCCACCGTCGGCTTCCACAGCCTCTCGGGCATGGCCCGCCTGCTCGAATCGGCGCTGCAGCATCTGCAGATGCAGGGCAGCGGCACGCGCGAGCAGGGCGTCGTGCTGGTCGCCGCGGCCGATGAGCTGCGTCGCCTGCTGCACCAGTTCGCCGTCGGCTTCCTGCGCGACCCGTCCGAAGCCACGCTGCAGGCGCTGCGCGAGATCGCCGCTGCACCGATGCCGCCCGAGATCGCCGCGGCCCGTTTCGAGACGCTGCTGCCCAAGCAGGTCGTCGCCAACGACGCCTTTGCCGACGTGGTACTGGACGACAACGAAGACGCCATCGACCTGGCCGATGCGGTCGACGTCGACCTGTTCCCGATCTTCGAGGAAGAGGCTGCCGAACTGATGCCGCAATTGGGCGAGGCGCTGCGCCAGTGGTCGCACCACCCCGACGACGCCGCGCCGCGCGCCTCGGTGCTGCGCACGCTGCACACGCTCAAGGGCAGTGCCCGGCTGGCTGGCGCCATGCGCCTGGGCGAGCGCGCGCACCGCATGGAGTCCGAGATCGAACTCCTGGGTTCCCAGGGGGCCGAGCGGGCCGACATCGAGAAGCTGCTCACGCGCCTGGACACGCTGCAACACACCTTCGACGCCCTGCGCGCGGCTGACGACGCCGCCCAGGTCGAAGTGGCCCAGCTGATCGCCACCGCCAGCCCGACCGCACCCGCCATCCAGCGCGTGCAGGCGGCGCCCGAGGTGCGCGAGTCGGCGAACGACGACCAGGCCGAAGCGGCTTCCGCCGAATCCGCCGTTGACGCTCCGTCGTCCCTGCTGCCGCGCCCCGCGCCGGCCCTGCTCGCGCCGCTGCGTGCAGCGTCGGGCCAGGCCGTGCGCATCCGCACCCAGCTGCTCGACCGCCTGGTCGCGCAGACCGGCGAGGTCATCATCACGCGCTCGCGCCTGGAGGCCGAGCTCGGCCAGCTGCGCGGCTCGCTCGCCGACCTCACGGGCAACCTCGACCGCCTGCGCCAGCAGCTGCGCGACATCGAGGTGCAGGCCGAAAGCCAGATGCAGTCGCGCCTGGCACAGGCCAAGGACTCGCAGCAGAGCTTCGACCCGCTCGAGTTCGACCGCTTCACCCGCGTGCAGGAACTCACGCGCATGATGGCCGAGTCGGTGAACGACGTGGCCACCGTGCAGCGCACGCTGCAAAAGACCGTGCAGGCCACGGAAGACGACCTGAGCGTGCAGGCACGCCAGACGCGCGAACTGCAGCGCGGCCTGCTGCGCACGCGCATGGTGGAGTTCGAAGGCATCTCCGACCGCCTGTACCGCGTGGTGCGCCAGGCCTCGAAGGACACCGGCAAGCAGGTGCGCCTGGACATCGTCGGTGGCTCCATCGAAATGGACCGCGGCGTGCTCGACCGCATGACGCCCGCCTTCGAACACCTGCTGCGCAACTGCGTGGCGCACGGCATCGAGGATGTGGTGGCGCGCGAGAAGGCCGGCAAGGACGCCAGCGGCCTCATCGTCATCGACCTGCACCACGAAGGCAACGACGTGTCGGTGAGCTTCCGCGACGACGGCGCCGGCCTCGACCAGAAGCGCATCGCCGAACGCGCCCGCGCCCTCGGCCTGCTCGGCCCCGACCAGGACCTGTCGCCCGAAGAAGCCACCGAGCTGATCTTCAAGCCCGGCTTCTCCACCGCCGGACAGGTGTCCGAACTGGCCGGCCGCGGGATCGGCATGGACGTGGTGCGCGCGCAGATCGCCGCGCTCGGCGGCCGCATCGAAACGCACAGCACGCCGGGCCAGGGCGCCACCTTCAAGCTGGTGCTGCCGCTGACCACCGCCGTGACGCACGTGGTGATGCTGCGTGCGGGCGAGGTGTCGATCGGCGTGCCGTCGAACCTCGTGGAACTGGTGCAGCGCGTGAGCGGTGCCGACCTCGAAGCCGCCTACCTGAATCACAGCTTTGCCTTCGGCAGCGAGCAGGTGCCGTTCTACTGGGCCGGCGCGCTGCTGCAGCACTCCATCCGCAGCGAGCACGCCGCCACCAAGAACAACACGCTGGTGATCGTGCGAAGCGCGGCGCAGCGCGTGGCCCTGCACGTGGACGAAGTGTTGGGCAACCAGGAAGTCGTGGTGAAGAACCTCGGCCCGCAGCTCGCGCGGCTGCCCGGCCTGGCCGGCATCTCGGTGCTGGCTTCGGGCGCGGTGGCGCTCATCTACAACCCGGTGGCGCTGGCCGCGGTGCACGGCGACCAGGCGCGTGCGCGCCAGACCGCCGCGCTGGCCGCGCCGACGCATGCCGCTTCGGTGGACACCGGCGCGCCGCAGACGCCGGCCGCCTTTGCCCCGGTGGTGCCGCAGATCCCGCTCGTGCTGGTGGTGGACGACTCCATCACCGTGCGCCGCGTCACGCAGCGCCTGCTGCAGCGCGAAGGCTATCGCGTGTCGCTCGCGGCCGACGGCCTGCAGGCGCTCGAGCGCTTGCAGCAGGAGCGCCCGGCCGTGGTGCTGTCGGACATCGAGATGCCGCGCATGGACGGCTTCGACCTGGCCCGCAACATCCGCGCCGACGTGGCCCTGGCCGAGCTGCCGATCATCATGATCACCTCGCGCATCGCCGAGAAGCACCGCGAGTACGCCCGCGACCTGGGCGTGAACCACTACCTGGGCAAGCCGTACTCGGAAGAGGAGCTGCTGCGCCTGGTGCGTGCGTACACGAGCGAGCCGGCCGCGTTGGCGGTGGCCTGATCGGCTTCGGCAGCGCCGGCAATCGGCGCGCAAAGGAAAAAGGGCCCTTCGGGGCTCTTTTCTCTTGGGTTAGGGCTTTTGCAGGGCCTTGGCGCGTGCCGCCGCATAGCGCTGCATCGTCTTCTCCCGCGCCTCGGCGTGGTCCACCACCGGCTTCGGGTAGTTCTCGCCCAGCCTGACGCCCGCTGCCTCCAGCTCGACCGGCGAGGCCAGCCAGGGCGCATGGATCGCCACGTTCGACAGGCCCGCGAGCTGCGGCAGGTAGCGGCGGATGAACTTGCCCTCGGGGTCGAAGCGTTCGCTCTGCGTCACCGGGTTGAAGATGCGGAAGTAGGGCTGGGCGTCGCAGCCGGTCGAACTGGCCCACTGCCAGCCGCCGTTGTTCGAGGCCAGCTCGAAGTCGTTCAGGTGCAGCGCAAAGTAACGCTCGCCGCGTCGCCAGTCCAGCCCCAGGTCCTTGCACAGGAAGCTCGCCACCACCATGCGCAGCCGGTTGTGCATGTAGCCGCTCTGGCGGATCTGCAGCATCGCGGCGTCGACCAGCGGGTAGCCGGTGCGGCCCTCGCACCAGGCGTCGAACAGCTGGTCGGCGTGCTTGCCGTGGTGCCAGGCGATCTTGTCGTACTCGGGGCGGAAGCTCTTCGACTCGCCGTTCGCGTGCACGTGCGGAAAGTGCGCCAGGATCTGGAAGTAGAAGTCGCGCCAGACCAGCTCGCTGAGCCAGGTCGCGGCCCCGGTGTTGCCCTGCAGCGCCAGCTGGTGCGCCACGCTGGCCAGCTGGCGGATCGACACCGTGCCGAAGCGCAGGTGCACGCCCATGTAGCTCGGGCCGCGCACGGCCGGGAAGTTGCGCGCCTCGTCGTAGCGGTCGATGCGCTCGAAAAAGTCTTCGAACAGCGCGCCCGCGCCGCGCGTGCCGGTGGGGATCTCCAGCGTCTGGAGGTTGGTGCTTTCAAAACCGATCTCGCCCAGCGTGGGCACCGGCCCGTTCAGGGCCGGGGGCGGTGGGGCGAGCGCGTCGGCGTGGCTGCGCACGGGGTACGACTTCAAAAAGAACGAATCCACCTTCGTCAGCCAGGCCCGCTTGTACGGCGTGAATACCGTGTAAGGCAGGCCGGCCTTGGTCATGACCTCGTCGCGATCGAAGACGGTGCTGTCCTTGAAGGTGTGGAAGCTGATGCCCGTGTTGGCCAGCGCGCCGAGCACGCGGGCGTCGCGTGCCAGGGCGTCGGGTTCGTCGTCGCGGTTGGCGAACACCGCCTGCACGTCGAGCGTGTGGGCCAGCGCCGGAATCTCTTCGGCGGCCACCGCGTGCCGCACGATGAGTCCGCTGCCCAGGCCGCGCAGCTCGGTTTCGAGCTCCACCAGCGATTCGCGGATGAATTCGACCCGCCGGTCCGCGCGGGGCAGGGCGTCCAGGATCGCCCGGTCGAACACGAAAACGCAGACCACCTGCCGGCAGGCCCGCAAGGCCCGGTAAAGCGCCGCGTTGTCGTCCACCCGCAGGTCCCGGCGAAACCACATGAGCCCTTTGGGATAGGTCTTGTCGACGGCCAGTAAAATCGGGGGCATATGGCTGCCGATTCTGCCCCGATGAACCTGACGCATCACTTTCTGATCGCGATGCCGGGGATGGAAGACAAAACTTTCAACCGCAGCGTCGTTTACCTCTGCGAACACAGCGAGCGCGGCGCGCTCGGGCTGGTGATCAACAAACCCAGCGACATCAACCTCAAGGTGCTGTTCGAGAAGATCGAGCTGCACCTGGCCCGCCCCGAGCTGGGCGAGGCCCCCGTTTTCCAGGGCGGCCCGGTACAGACCGAGCGCGGCTTCGTGCTGCACGAGCCGGTGTTCACCCAGGCCGAGAAGCCCGAGGAATCGGTCTACGCCTCGACCATGACCATCCCCGGCGGGCTCGAAATGACCACCTCCAAGGACGTGCTGGAGGCCCTGGCCACCGGCGCCGGCCCGCGCAAGGTGCTGGTCTCGCTGGGCTATTCGGCCTGGGGCGAGGGCCAGCTGGAGTCCGAACTGGCCGAGAACAGCTGGCTCACCGTGCTGGCCGACCCGGCGGTGATCTTCGATACGCCGGTGGAAAAGCGCTACGACAAGGCGTTGATGCTGCTGGGGCTCGAGGCCTGGACCTTGTCTCCCGACGCGGGCCACGCATGAGCGACGTCATGTCCGACGCGCCCGCATCCGCCCCTGCTTCCGTTCCCGCTCCCGTTCCCGCGCATTTCCAGAGCTTCCTGGCCTTCGACTTCGGCGCCAAGCGCACCGGCGTGGCCAGCGGCAACCGGCTGCTGCGCACGGCGACCCCGCAAGCCACCATCAAGGCCGAGGGCGCCGACGCCCGCTTTGCGCAGGTCGAGGCGCGCATCAAGGAATGGCAGCCCGACGCCCTGGTGGTCGGCGTGCCCTACCACCCCGACGGCGCCCCGCACGAGAACACCCGCCGCGCACAGAAGTTCGCGCGCCAGCTGCGCGGCCGTTTCAATCTCCAGGTGTTCGAGGTGGACGAGCGCTACAGCACCACCGAGGCGCTGGCCTCCGGCGCCCGCGATGCCGACGCGGCGTCGGCCTGCATCATCCTGGAACAGTTTTTGAGGAGTCTCCCGTGAGTTCAATCCCCGATGCCGAAGCGCTCTACACGACGCTGCTGTCCGGCGTGAAGGCGCTGATGCGCCCCGAGACGAAACTGGTGGGCATCACCTCCGGCGGCGCCTGGCTGGTCGAGCGCCTGCAAAAAGACCTGGGCCTGGCCGGCGCCCCCGGCATCATCTCGTCGGCCATGCACCGCGACGACTTCGCGCGCCGCGGCCTCTCGGCCAGCGCGCAGACCGCGCTGCCCTTCGACGTGAACGGTGCCGACGTGCTGCTGCTCGACGACGTGCTCTACACGGGCCGCACGATTCGCGCGGTGCTCAACGAGTTGTTCGACTTCGGGCGTCCCGCCTGCGTGCGCCTGGCCGTGCTGGTCGACCGCGGTGGTCGCGAACTGCCCGTGGCCGCCGACTTCGCGGCAACGACGCTCAAGCTGCCCGACACCCAATTGCTAGCCCTCGCGCGCGCCGACGACGGCGCCTTCAGCCTAAAGGTGGAGGACAACAAGTAATGCTCTACAAGCGAAACCCGCAGCTCAACAAGAATGGCGAGCTGATCCACCTGCTGTCGATCGAGGGCCTGCCCAAGGACATCGTCACGCACATCCTCGACACCGCAGCCAACTTCACGAGCGTGAGCGACCGCGAGGTGAAGAAGGTGCCGCTGTTGCGCGGCAAGAGTGTGTTCAACCTGTTCTTCGAGAACAGCACGCGTACGCGCACCACCTTCGAGATCGCGGCCAAGCGCCTGAGCGCCGACGTCATCAACCTGGACATCGCGCGCTCCTCGGCCACCAAGGGCGAGTCGCTGCTGGACACCATCGCCAACCTGAGCGCCATGGCCGCCGACCTGTTCGTGGTGCGCCACAGCGAGTCGGGCGCTCCCTACCTGATCGCGCAGCACGTCGCACCGCACGTGCACGTGGTGAACGCCGGCGACGGCCGCCACGCGCACCCGACGCAGGGGCTGCTCGACATGTACACGATCCGCCACTACAAGAAAGACTTCTCGAACCTCACGGTCGCGATCGTCGGCGACGTGCTGCATTCGCGCGTGGCGCGCTCCGACATTCATGCGCTCACCACGCTCGGCTGCGCCGAAGTGCGCGTGGTCGGCCCGAAGACGCTGGTGCCCGCCGACATGGCCGGCATGGGCGTGCGCGTGTGCCACACGCTCGAAGAAGGCATCAAGGACTGCGACGTCGTCATCATGCTGCGCCTGCAGAACGAGCGCATGAGCGGCGCGCTGCTGCCCTCGTCGCAGGAGTTCTTCAAGACCTTCGGCCTCACGCAGGAAAAGCTGCAGCTGGCCAAGCCCGACGCCATCGTGATGCACCCGGGCCCGATCAACCGCGGCGTGGAGATCGACTCCGCCGTGGTCGACGGCAAGCAGAGCGTGATCCTTCCGCAGGTCACCTTCGGCATCGCGGTCCGCATGGCCGTGATGAGCATCGTGGCAGGGAACGAAGCATGAACATCCTCATCACCAACGGCCGAGTCATCGACCCCGCCTCGGGCACCGACAAGCCCACCGACATCGCCATCGCCGACGGCAAGATCGCCGGCATCGGACGCGCACCGGCCGGCTTCAAGCCCGAGCGCACCCTCGACGCCACGGGCTGCATCGTCACCCCCGGCCTCGTCGACCTTGCCGCGCGCCTGCGCGAACCGGGCTACGAGCACGAAGGCATGCTCGAAAGCGAAATGGCCGCGGCCATCGCGGGCGGCGTGACCAGCCTCGTGTGCCCGCCCGACACCGACCCCGTGCTCGACGAGCCCGGCCTGGTCGAGATGCTCAAGTTCCGCGCCGAAAAACTGCAGTGCGCGCGCCTGTTCCCGCTCGGCGCGCTCACGCGCAACCTGGCCGGCGGCGTGCTCACCGAGATGGCCGAGCTCACCGAGGCCGGCTGCATCGGCTTCGGTCAGGCCGACGTGCCGCTGGCCGACACGCAGGTGCTGCAGCGCGCGTTGTCGTACGCCAGCACCTTCGGCTACACCGTGTGGCTGCGCCCGCAGGACCGCGACCTGGGCAAGGGCGTGGCCGCCAGCGGCGCGCTCGCCACGCGGCTGGGCCTGGGCGGCGTGCCGGTGGCGGCCGAGACGATCGCCATCTTCACCATCATCGAGCTCATGAAGAGCACCGGCGCACGCGTGCACCTGTGCCGCATCTCCAGCGCCCGCGGCGTGGCGCTGGTGCGCGAGGCCAAGGCGCAGGGCCTGCCGATCACCTGCGACGTCAGCATCAACTCGCTGCACCTGGCCGACACCGACATCGGCTTCTTCGACAGCCGCGCGCGCCTGAACCCGCCGCTGCGCCAGCAGGGCGACCGCGACGCGCTCTCGGCCGCGCTGGCCGACGGCACCATCGACGCGCTGGTGTCCGACCACACGCCGGTCGAGGCCGACGCCAAGACCCTGCCTTTTGCCGAAGCCGAACCCGGCGCCACCGGCCTCGAACTGCTGCTGCCGCTCGCGCTGCAGTGGGGCGAGCGCAGCGGCGCGGGCCTGGCGCGTGCCATCGAGGTGGTCACCTCGGCGCCGGCGCGCCTGCTGAACGCGGCCGACGCGGCCAGCGGCATCGGCCGCATCGCCGAGGGCGGCGTGGCCGACCTGTGCATCGCCGATCCGTCGCTCGAATGGCAGGTGGTGCCCGAGGCGCTGCGCAGCCAGGGCAAGCACACGCCGTTCTCCAGCTACCCGATGCAGGGGCGCGCGCGCCACACGCTGGTGGCCGGTCGCGTCGTGCACGGCTGAGCGACAGCCGCCCGCCACACGGCACGCCGTCAAAAAGAAGAAGAGGGCCCGCGTCCAGATGCTGCACTCGTTGAAGGCCGGCTGGCGCCTGCTGCATGCGGCCTCGCATGCGCTGTCGGGCTGGTGGACGATCCGCTTCACCTTCCCCCGCCTGCCGCAGGACGAGCGCAACGCGCGCGTGCAGGCCTGGTCGGCGCGCATGCTGCAGATCATGGGCGTCACGCTGCGCGTGCAGGGCGAGCCGCCCGCGCACGGGCCGGCGCTGCTCATCTGCAACCACCTGTCGTGGCTCGACATCACCGCCATCCATGCGGCGCGCCATGTGCGCTTCGTGTCGAAGTCGGACGTCAAGCAGTGGCCGGTGATCGGCACGCTGTCCACAGGCTCGGGCACGCTCTACATCGAGCGCGAACGCCGGCGCGACGCCATGCGCGTGGTGCACCACATGACCGAGGCGCTGCGCGGCGGCGACCTGATCGGCGTGTTCCCCGAAGGCACCACGAGCGACGGGCGCGGGCTGCTGCCGTTCCATGCCAACCTGCTGCAGGCCGCGATTTCCTCGGGCGCGCCGGTGATCCCGGCCGCGCTGCGCTTTGCCGACGCCGCCACCGGCGAGACCAGCCAGGCGCCGCGCTACATCGACGACGACAGCCTGCTGGCCTCGGTGTGGAACACGCTGCGCGCGCCGCCGCTCTTGGCCATCGTGCGCTTCGGCGAGCCGCAGCCTTCGTACAGCCGCGAACGCCGCAGCTGGGCGCATTCGCTGCATGAAGACGTGCAGCAGCTGCGGCGCAATACCCACTGAGCGGCACTGACCGGATCGATCCGCAAAAAAAGCGCCCCGGGAGGGGCGCTGTAACGACGCAAGAAGCGCCGTGAGGAGGAAGCGGGATCGTTCGTCGTGGCGCGTGGCCGGTCAGAGAATGCCGAACACCTTCAGCCCGATGATCACGATCAGCGGGACGCCGCAGAGCCAAAGGATGATGCTTTTCATGACCGGTCTCCGTGAGGTAGGTAGGCCTCTACGGTGGCCGCGTCTGCGGCCCGCGCGTGCGGGATAAGGCAAACCAAGCGCGTGAGCGCCTGCCTACACGGCACGGGCCGACGGTTCAGCCCGCTTCGTCGGTGGGCACGAAGCCCAGGCGGCGCGAGATTTCGAGTGCGCAGGCCTTCAGCGGCACGGCCACGCGGCCGTTCCAGTCGCTGTCGAAGGTGGCCTCGGGGCCCATGGCCGTGATGCCCAACACCAGGTTGTTGGTCGAGTCGAACACCGGCGCGCAGAAGGCGTCGATGCCCGGAATCGGCTGGCCCAGCGTGCGCGAGATGCCGTGCAACCGCGTCTCGACCAGGAGCGCCTCGATCTGCGACTTCGACAGCTCTTCGCTGGCACCGCGCCCGTCGGCCGGGCGCGTGCGCGCCAGGTCTTCGAGCATCATCTTTTCCACCACCTTCGGCGGCAGGTAGGCCGCGAACAGCCGGCCCGTGGCCGTGTAGGCCAGCGACATCACGGTGCCGGTGCGCAGGTTCACGTGCAGCGGGTGGATCGGTTCTTCCAGCCGCACCACGGTCGGCCCGAAGTTGCCCCAGACCGCGACCGCGATGCTCTGTTCGGTCTCCGACGCGAGCGCTTCGATGAGGGGCGACGCTTCCTTGATCGGGTCGAGCCGCTGCAGCTTGGCCAGGCCCAGTTGCAGGGCCAGCGGGCCCAACTCGTAGCGGCCGGTGCCGTCCTGCACCACGAAGCCGACCTTCAGAAAACTCACCAGGTAGGGGTGCGCCTTGCCGACCGGCACGCCCGCGGCCTTGCCGAGATCGCGCAGCGCCATGGGCGCCACGTGCCGGCCAAGCGCGACCAGCAATTGCGTTCCGATTTCGACGGATTGAATGCCACGTCTTGGCTTTTCCATGGGGCGCCCGGCGTGGGGGTTGAGAGTGGGAGCGAGTATAGCCATCAGGGTTTCTACTGATATTGTCGTGTTCAATCGACGATGACTGATCATCTGATAGTAACTAAACGACTTGACCATATCAACATCGCTGCCTACACTCCGCCGCAACTTAAGTCGTACACACAACACGAGAGCGAACAGAGGCAGAGATGGAACAGAACACGTGGGAATGCGATGTCCTCGTCGTCGGCAGCGGCGCATCGGGCATGGCCACCGCCGTCACGGCGGCGTCGCAGGGTTTGAAGGTGCTGGTGGTCGAGAAGGAGCCGCGCTTCGGTGGCACCACCGCGCGCTCGGGCGGCTGGCTGTGGATTCCGGGCACGCGCCTGGCCACGGAGCAGGGCATCCATGAGCCGCCCGGCGCGGCGCTCGACTACATGAAGCACGAGACCACGACGCACTTCGATGCCGCGCGCGTGGGCGCCTTCCTCGACATGGGCCCCAAGGCCATCGACTTCTTCACGCGCAACACCTGCGTGCAGTTCGACATGCCAGCCGTCTTCCCCGACTACCACGCCGAAGCGCCTGGCGGCCAGCCCGGCGGCCGTTCGATGGTCACGCGCCCGTTCGACGGCCGCGAGCTCGGTGCGCGCATCAAGCACCTGGCGCCGCCGCTGCCCGAACTCACGGTGTTCGGGATGATGTTGGGCTCGGGCCCCGAGATCAAACACTTCATGCGGGCCTTCAAGTCGCCGACCTCGTTCTGGTACGTGACCAAGCGCCTGACCCGGCACTTCCTGGACGTGGTGCGCCACGGCCGCGGCATGACGCTGACCAACGGCAATGCGCTGGCCGGCCGCCTGGCCAAGGCCGCGATGGACCTGGACATTCCCGTGTGGCTTTCGTCGCCCGTGAAGAAGCTCGTGGTCGAGTACGACGGCGTCTCGGGCGCCGTGGTGCAGCACGAAGGCAAGACGGTGCGCATCACCGCCAAACGTGGCGTGGTGCTGGCCTGCGGCGGCTTCCCTTACGACGTGGAGCGCCGCAAGCAACTGTTTCCGCACGCACCGACCGGCAAGGAGCACTACTCGCCGTCGCCTTCCACGAACACCGGCGACGGCCTGCGCCTGGCCGAGGCCGTGGGCGGCCGCGTCGACGGCACCATCCCGCATGCCGCGGCCTGGGTGCCGGCCTCGGTCACCACGCGCCCCGACGGCAGCAAGGGCGTCATGCCGCACTTCATCGACCGCGCCAAGCCCGGCGTGATCGCGGTCACGCCCAAGGGCAAGCGCTTCGCCAACGAAGGCAACTCGTACCACGACTTCGTACAGGCGATGGTCAAGGCCTGCGAGGGCGAGCCCGAGGTCACGGCCTGGCTGCTGTGCGACCACAAGGCGCTGCGCGACTACGGCCTGGGCTGCGTCGCGCCTGCGCCGCTGCCCATCGGCCGCCACCTGAAGACCGGCTACCTCAAGCGCGGCGCGAGCATCGGCGAACTGGCGAAAGAAATCGGCATCGCCCCCGCCGCGCTCGAAGCCACCGTGCAGGAGTTCAACCAGGGCGCGCGCACCGGCGACGATCCCGCCTTCGGCAAGGGCAGCAAGGCCTACAACCGCTACCAGGGCGACGCCAACGTCACGCCCAACCCCTGCGTCGCACCGCTGGAAAACGGCCCGTACTACGCGATCAAGCTGGTCATCGGCGACATCGGCACCTTCGCCGGCCTCGTCACCGACGAGAAGACCCGCGTGCTCGACGCCGACCGCCAGCCGATCAAGGGCCTGTACGCCGTCGGCAACGACGCGGCCAGCGTGATGGGCGGCAACTACCCCGGCGCGGGCATCACGCTCGGCCCGGCGCTCACCTTCGGCTATGTCGCGGGCCTGCAGGTCGCGCAGGCCGAAGTGGCCGTGCCCCTGCACGTCGAACAGCGCGAAGCCGTGGCCGTGCCGCGCGGCGCCTGATCCCCGTTCCGATAGTCAACCCAAGGAGCCGACCATGCCCTTTCCTCCTCACGTCGCACCGCGCCTGCTCGAAGGCCGCCTCGCGCTGATCACCGGCGCCGGCCAGGGCAACGGCCGCGCGCTCGCGCTCGGCCTGGCCCAGGCGGGCGCGCGCGTCGTCGTCACCGACATGAACGAAGCCACCGTGGCCGAGACCGCGCAACTGGTGCGCGCCGAAGGCGGCGAGGCTTGGTCGTTCGTGCTCGACGTCACCGCGCCCGAGGCCTGCCAGGCGCTGGCCGCGCGCGTGGCGCAAGAGGTCGGCAACGTCGACCTGCTGGTGAACAACGCCGGCATCATCATCCGCGAGACCACCAGCAGCCCGAACGCCGCGGCCAACTGGAAGAAGACCATCGACGTGAACGTGCACGGCACCTTCAACACCACGCTGGCCTTCATCCCCGTGCTCAAGCAGACGAAGGGCTCGATCATCAACATCGCCTCCATCGCCGCCTACGCGGGGCAGGCCGCGAGCCTGGGCTACTCGCCCTCGAAGGGCGCCATCAAGATGCTCACGCAGTCGCTGGCGCAGGAGCTCGCACCGGCCGGCGTGCGCGTGAACGCACTCGCACCCGGCGTGATCGAGACGCCCATGACCGCCGCCACGCGCGAGAACCCGCAGCGCCTCGAGTCGTTCATGACGCGCATCCCGCTGGGCCGCGTCGGCCAGACCGAAGACCTGGTGGGCCCGGTGATCTTCCTGGCCAGCGACATGTCGCGCTACGTCACCGGCATCACGTTGCCGGTGGACGGCGGCTTCCTCGCCGTCTGAGCCACGCCTCTTCCTTTTCGATTTCCCGTTCCCCGTCCGTCAACCCTTAGGAGACAAAGAATGAAAACGATCCGTCTGTACAAGACCCTGCTCGCGACCGCCGCCTTCGCTGCGTTCTCGGCAGGCGCCTACGCGCAAGACATCAAGCTCGGCTACAACGGCGACCTCTCGGCGTCGCCTTCGGCGCAGAGCGGCCAGGCCGCGGTGCTGGGCATGGAAGCGGCCATTGCCGACCTGAACGCCGCCGGCGGCGCGCTCGGACGGAAGTTCACGCTGGTCACGCGCGACGACGTCTCGGCGCCGCCGAAGTCGATCCAGAACATGAGCGACCTGGTCGACAACGAGAAGGTCGTCGCCGTGTTTGGCCCGACCAACTCGGGCAACGCCATGGCCTGGAAGCACATCGCCAACCAGAAGAAGATCCCCGTGCTGGGCAACGTGGGCTCGGGCACCGACATCACCAAGCCCATGAGCGCCGGCGCCGACAACTACATGTTCCGCGTCTCGATGGTCGACCGCGAACAGGTCGCCGCGCTCATGGCCTACGTGAAGCGCAACACGGCCGGCTCCAAGGTCGTGGGTCTCATGGCCGAGACCACCGGCTACGGCCAGGGCGGCCTGAAGGACATGGAAGAAATCGCCAAGCTGCAGGACATCAAGATCGCGGCCACCGAGCGCTTCGGCGTCGGCGACACCGACATGACCTCGCAGCTCTCCAAGATGAAGGCCGCCAACGTCGACACCGTGGTGGTGTGGGCGCAGGGCACGCCCATCGCGCAGCTGGTGCGCAGCATGGAGAAGATCAACTACTTCCCGCTGACGCTCACCTCGTGGGCGGCCGACAACATCACCTTCTACGACGCGGCCGGCAAGGCGCTGGCCGAGAAGCCGATCTTCATGCGCACCGTGAGCGAGACGCGCACGCCCGTGCAGCAGAAGCTGTTCGACCGCATCGGCAGCAAGCTGAAGGCACCGGGCTCGTTCTCGTTCGCGCTGCACGGCTACGACTCGGTGCTGCTGCTGGCCCAGGCCATGAAGCAGGCCAACAGCACCGACGGCGCCGCCGTGCGTGCCGCGCTCGAAGACCTGAAGACGCCGGTGCAGGGCGTGCTCAAGACCTACGAGAAGCCCTTCAGCAAGACCAACCACGAAGCCCTGACGGCCAAGGACCTGGTCTGGATCCGCTGGAAGGACGGCAAGCTGCTGCCCTACAGCGACGCGCTGATCGGTGCGCTCAAGCCGGCCGACTTCAAGCAATAAACGTCTGAGACAAAGGAGCGGGGCGCAGCCTCGTTCCGCAACGGAGATACACACCATGGTTGAAGCGCTCCTGCAGGCGCTCATCAGCGGGCTCGCCGTCGGCGGTGCCTATGCGCTGGTGGCCCTCGGATTCAGCATCACGTTCACGACGACCAAGACGCTGAACTTCTCGCACGGCGAGTTCGTCTCGGCCGGCGCGTTCATCGGCATGAGCGCGCTGTTCCTCGTGCTGGGCAAGCCGCTCAGCTCCACCACCTTCGGCGATGCCGTGCCCGGCGCGGGCGCGCAGCTGTTTGCGTTGGTCGCCGCGCTCGGCGTGATGGGCCTGCTGGGCTGGCTGCTCTACGTGCTCGGCGTGCGCCCGTTCGCGGGCCGCCCCGGCATGGCCTGGGTCATGAGCACGCTGGGTTTCGGCGTGATCCTGCAGAGCGTGGGCCTGGCCATCTGGGGCCCGAAGCCCGTGGTGGTGCCCGCGCCCGTGGGCGACACCGTGATCCGCATGTTCGGTGTGGGCGTGCGCCCGCAGGAACTGCTCACGCTGGGCGTGGCCGTGGTCGTGATGATCGGCTTCGACCGCGTGATGAACCGCACCATGATCGGCAAGGCCATGCGCGCCGTGGCGCAGAACGGCAACGTGGCGAGCCTCATGGGCATCAACACCAACGCCATGATGATCGGCGCCTTCGTCGTCAGCTCGGCGCTGGCGGGGCTGTCGGGCTTTCTGCTCGCGCCCATCGCGCAGGCCTCGCTCTTCATGGGGCTGACCGTGGGGCTCAAGGGCTTCTCGGGCGCCATGATCGGCGGGCTGAGCAATCCGCGCGGCTGCGTCATCGGCGGCTTTTTGCTGGGCGTGCTCGAGTCGATGGTGAACCTCTGGCAGGCGCAGTGGCGCGAGGTCGCGGTGTTCGCGCTCGTGATCCTGGTGCTGGCCTTCCGGCCCACGGGCCTGTTCGGCCGCTCGACGGTGGAGAAGGTATGAAGCGCCTTGCCCATCCCGCCGCCGTGGTGCTGGTGGCGGCCGTGCTGTGCGGCCTGGTCTCGCTCTCCGGCAACGACTACTACCTGCGCATCGCCTTCATGATGTGCGTCTACTACCTGTGCGCGGCCGGCATGAACGTGCTGGTCGGCTATGCAGGCCAGAAATCGCTGGGCCAGGCCGGTCTGTTCGCGGCCGGCGCCTACGCGGTCGCGCTCATCACCTCGCGCACCGAGCTGAGCCCGTGGCTCGCGCTGGTGATCGCGGCCGTGGTCTCGGGCGTGTGCGGCGTGCTCATCGCGCTGCCCTCGCTGCGCGTGAAGGGCCCGTACCTTGCGATGGTCACGCTGGCCTTCGGCATCGTGGTCGAGAAGCTCGTGGGCGAATGGACCGACGTGTTCGGCGGCGCGCAGGGCATCTACGGCATCCGCCCGCTGACCTGGAACGGCCAGCCCCTGAGCAGCGTGCAATGGGTGATCCTGGGCATCGTGCTCAGCGCCGCGCTGCACCTGCTGCTGCGCAACCTGCTGCAGGGCCGCTTCGGCCGCGCGCTGCTGTCGCTGCAGGCGGACGAGATCGCCTCGTCGTCGGTGGGCGTGCGCGTGTACCGCGCCAAGGTCATGGCCTTCGTGGTCGCGGCCGTCACCTGCGGCATCGCGGGCGCGCTCGTGGCGCAGCAGAACCAGTACATCAACTCCGACTTCATCACCTTCCACCTGTCGATCTTCATCCTGCTCTTGGTGCTGTTCGGCGGCGCGGGCTCGATGTACGGCCCCATCGTGGGCGCGGTGCTGCTCACGGCGACCGACGCGCTGCTCGCGCGCTGGCCCTCGGCGCAGCACTTCCTGTACGGCTTCCTGCTGCTGTTCGCGCTGTACGTGATGCCGGGCGGCGTGGTGGGCCTGTTCAACAAGTGGTTCCTCAAGTCGCGCCACCGCGGCGAAGGGGCGGCCGGCAACGGCATGCCGGGCCAGATCGGTCCCGGCGGCGAAGGCGAGCTGCTGGTGGTGCAGGGCGTGACCAAGTCGTACGGCGGCGTGAAGCCCGCCCAGGACGTGTCGTTCCGCCTGCAGCGCGGCCACATCCATGCGCTCATCGGCCCGAACGGCGCGGGCAAGAGCACCATGATCAACATGCTCACCGGCGTGGTCGAACCCGACGCGGGCGTGATCCGCTTCCTGGGCCGCAACATCGTGGGCCAGCCGGCGCACACCATCTGCTGCCTGGGCATGGGCCGCACCTTCCAGAACCTGCGCCTGTTCGCCGACCTCTCGGTGCTCGACAACGTGATGCTCGGACGGCACAGCCGCATGAGCAACGGCTTCCTGTCGTCGCTCGTGGCCTGGCCCACGGCCGGCAAGCAGGAGCGCGCCACGCGCGAGCGCGCGCTGCAGCTGCTCGACCTCGTGGGCCTGGGTCACCTGGCGCACTGGCCCGCCGGAAGCCTGCCCTACGGCCTGCAGCGCCGCGTGGAACTGGCGCGCGCGCTGGCCACCGAGCCGCAGCTGCTGCTGCTCGACGAGCCCGCCGCCGGCCTCAACCCGCAGGAAACCGCCGAGCTCGGCGAACTGCTGGTGCGCATCGGAAAGTGCGGCGTGTCCATCCTGATGGTGGAGCACCACATGGACCTGGTGATGTCGATCTCCGACCACGTGATCGTGCTCGACTACGGCGTGAAGATCGCCGAAGGCAAGCCCGCCGAGGTGCAGTCGAACCCGCGCGTGGTCGAGGCCTACCTGGGCGTGGACGACGAAGAAGACATGGCCGCCGTGCCCGCCTGAGCCAGAGGACCGAAACCATCATGTTGAAAATCGAATCGGTGAAGGTCTCGTACGGCGCCATCGAGGCCGTCAAGGGCGTGAGCCTGGAAGTGCGCGCGGGCGAGGTCGTCACCATCATCGGCGCCAACGGCGCCGGCAAGAGCACGCTGCTCAAGAGCATCGTCGGGCTGGAGCCCGTGGCCGAAGGCCGCGTGCTCATCGACGGCAAGGACTGCACGCACGTGCCCGCGCACCAGCGCGTGGGCCTGGGCGTGGCGCTGTCGCCCGAGGGGCGCGGCGTGTTCCCCGACCAGACCGTGCGCGAGAACCTGATGCTCGGCGCCTACTCGCGCCGCAACGACAAGGCCTTCGTGGAGCGCGCCATCGAACGCGAGTTCGCGCGCTTTCCGCGCCTGAAGGAACGCGCGCATCAACTGTCCGGCACGCTGTCGGGCGGCGAGCAGCAGATGCTCGCGATTGCCCGCGCGCTCATGAGCGAGCCGCGCCTGCTGCTGCTCGACGAGCCCTCGCTGGGCCTGGCGCCGCTCATCATCAAGGACATCTTCGACGCCATCCGCCAGCTGCGCAGCTCGGGTCTCACGATCCTGCTGGTGGAACAGATGGCCAAGCAGGCGCTGGGCGTGGCCGACCGGGCCTACGTGCTCGAAACCGGCTGCATCACGCTCGAAGGCTCCGGCCGCGAGTTGCTCGACAACCCCAAGGTGAAGTCCGCCTATCTCGGCACGCACTGACTTTCCCTCTCACTTCAAAGGACCACTCATGACCACCAAGAAATTCGCCAGCCAGGCCGACCTCGAAGAAAAGAAGGTCTCGTTCACCCGCCTCTCGGAGAACGCCTACGCCTACACCGCCGAGGGCGATCCCAACACCGGCGTCTTCATCGGCGACGAGGCCGTGATGGTGGTCGACACCCAGGCCACGCCCGCGATGGCGCAGGACGTGATCCGCCGCATTCGCGAAGTCACGCCGCTGCCTATCAAGTACGTGCTGCTGAGCCACTACCACGCGGTGCGCGTGCTGGGCGCGTCGGCGTACTTCAAGGAAGGCGCCGAGCAGATCCTGGCCAGCCGCGACACCTACGACCTGATCGTCGAGCGCGGCGAGCAGGACAAGGCCAGCGAGATCGGCCGCTTCCCGCGCCTGTTCCGCAACGTCGAGTCGGTGCCGGCCGGCCTCACCTGGCCCACCATGACCTTCGACGGCACCATGAGCGTGTGGCTGGGCAAGAAGCTCGAAGTGAAGATCGCGCAAGTGGGCCGGGGCCACACCAAGGGCGACACCATCGCCTACCTCGAAGACCAGAAGATCTGCTTCGCGGGCGACCTCGTCGAATACCAGAGCACCGCCTACGCCGGCGATTGCTACTTCCGCGACTGGCCCACCACGCTCGATCGCCTGGCCGGCTTCGGTTTCGAAAAGCTGGTGCCCGGCCGTGGTGCCGCTCTGGAAAACGCCGCCGACGTGCGCAAGGCGATTGCCTCCACGCGCGCCTTCATCTCCGACGTCTACACGCTGGTGAACAACGGCGTGGCCGAAGGCAAGTCGCTCAATGTGATCTACAAGGAAACCGTGGCCGCGCTGCGCCCGACCTACGGCCACTGGGTGATCTTCGACCACTGCATGCCCTTCGACGTGACGCGTGCCTACGACGAAGCCACCGGCCATGTGCATCCGCGCATCTGGACCGCGGAGCGCGACATCGAAATGTGGAACGCGCTCGAAAGCTGAGGTGAACCAACCCGCGCCTTCGCACGGCGCCACGCCCGCGTCCGTGCAGGGCTGGATGCTGCTCGCGATGCTGGTGTGGGGCGTGAACGTCTCGGCCGTGAAGGCGCTCACCGGCTCCTTCGAGACGCTGCCGCTGGCGGCATTGCGCATGGGCGTGGCGTGCATCGCGCTCAGCGCCATCGTGCTGTGGCGGCGCGGCGGCGTGCCCCGGCTCACGGCGCGGCAGCTCGCGGTGATGGCGGGCTGCGCCTTTCTCATGGTCTACGGCAACCAGATCCTGTTCGCGCAGGGGCTGCTGCGTTCCACCGCCACCAACGGCGCGCTCATCATGGCGCTGAGCCCGCTGGTGTCGGCGCTGATGGCCGCGCTGGTCTTCGGCGAGCGCTTCACGGCGCGCCGCATGGTGGGCGTCGCGCTGGGCTTCGCGGGCGTGGCGGCGGTGGTGCTGAGTCACCCGGGCGCGGGGCTGTCGAGCGCCGGCGTCGGCGACCTGATGCTCGCGCTGTCGGTGGTGAGCTTCGCGGTCGGCGGCGTGGGCGTGCAGCGGCTGGCGCGGCAGATCGATCCGCTGTCGATCAGCTGGGTCATCTACCTCATCGGCACGTTCATGCTCGTGGTGCACACGCTGCTCGGGCCGTCGCGGCTCACCGCGGCGCAGCTCTTTCCCGGCCTGTGGCCGTGGGCGCTGGTGCTGTTCTCTGGCATCGCAGCCACCGCCGCGGGCAACCTCATCTGGAACCGTGCGATCTCCGTCATCGGCGTGGCGCGCACGGCCGTCTTTCTCTACTGGGTGCCGGTGTTCGGCGTGCTGTTCGCGGCGCTGCTGCTGGGCGAGGTGCTCACGTGGTGGCACCTGTTCGGCTTTGCCGCGGTGATGAGCGGCACCTGGCTCGGCACGCGGCCCGTGGCTGCGCCGGCTCCTTGATTTCTTCACATGCCTGATTCTTCTCTTCCCCTGCTGTTCCAGCCCTTGCAGCTGCGCGAGCTCACGCTGGCCAACCGCATCGTCATCTCGCCCATGTGCCAGCACGCCGCCGAGCGCGGGCATGCCACACCGTGGCACCTGGTGCACCTGGGCAAGTTCGCGCTCGGCGGCGCGGGCCTGATCCTCACCGAGAGCACCGCCGTCGATCCGCGCGGGCGCATCGGCACCGCCGACCTCGGCCTGTGGAACGACAGCCAGATCGCACCGCTGAAGGCCGTGGTCGACTTCGTCCATGCGCAAGGCAGTGCCATCGGCGTGCAGCTGGCGCACGCGGGCCGCAAGGCCGGCAGCGAGCCGCTGTGGGAGGGCGGGGCGGCCATCGACCCGGCGCGCATGGCGGCCGACGACGAACCCTGGGAGCGCCTGGGCCCCAGCGCGCTTGCGGCCGGCCCCGGCTGGTCGGCCCCGCGTGCGCTCGATGCACAGGACATGGCCGAGGTCGTGCAACGTTTCGTCGATGCCACCGTGCGCGCCGACCAGGCCGGCTTCGACGTGGTCGAGCTGCACTTCGGCCACGGCTACCTGGTGGCGAGCTTCCTGTCGCCCAACGCCAACCACCGCGACGACGCGCTCGGCGGCAGCCGCGAGAACCGCATGTCGCTCGCACTGGAAATCGCGCAGCGCGTGCGCGCCGCATGGCCCGCCGGCAAGCCGCTGTTCTGTCGCCTCTCGGCCGTGGACGGCACGCTCGACGGCTGGAACCTCGACGACTCGGTGGTGCTCGCGCGCGAGCTGAAGCGCTGCGGCGTCGACGTGATCGACTGCTCGTCGGGCGGCCTCACCGAAGAGACGCGCGCGCTGCCCGTGCCGCGCGGCCTGGGCTTCCAGGTGCCGTTCTCTGAGCGCATCCGGCGCGAGGCCGACGTGGTCACGCAGGCCGTCGGGATGATCGTCGACGCGCAACAGGCCGAGGCCGTGCTCGCCGCGGGGCAGGCCGACCTCGTCGCGCTCGGCCGCGAAGCCCTGTTCGACCCTTACTGGCCGCACCACGCGGCCGCCGCGCTCGGCGCCGATCCGCAGTACCAACGCTGGCCCGTGCGCCACGGCGTTTGGCTCGCCAAGCGTGCGCCCGGCCTGGCGCGTGCGCGCGCCGAGGCGCAGAACGCGCCACCCCACAAGGAGACCGACCGATGACCGAACCCACGACGACGACCCTGCGCATGGGCCTGATCCGCAAGCAGCCCGGCTGGACCGACGAGGCCTTCAGCCGCCACTGGCGCGAACGTCACGGCCCGCTTGTCGCGCGGCTGCCCACGCTGCGCGCCTACCGCCAGAACCGCGTGACCGACCGGCTGCAGCGCGGCATCGACTTCGCGCGCGGACCGTGGGACTTCGATGGTTTTTCGCAGCTGCAGTTCGACGCCGCAGCGCAGGCCGATGCGGCCTTCAACACCGGCGAGCTGGCGGCAGAGATCCGCGCCGACGAGCGCCACTTCCTGGGTGGGCTGCACATCGTGACGGTCGAGCAGACCGAGGTCATCGCGCCGCCGTCGCCCGCATCGTCGGCGGGGCCGGCGATGCTCAAGCGCATCTCGACCCTGCGCCGCCCGGTCGCGCAGTCGGAAGAAGACTTCCGCCGCGAATGGAAGGTGCACGCCGACCACGTGCGCCGCATGCCCGGCGTGGCCGGCTACCGCCAGAACGTGGTGGTCGCGCGCGAGTTCGAGAAGGGCACGCCCTGCGGCTACGCCGAGCTGCCGATCGACGGCATCGTGGAACTGTGGTTCGAGAACACCGACACGCTGAACGCCGCCTTTGCCTCGCCCGAAGGCCAGCGCACCATGGCGCACGCCAAGACCTTCCTGGCGGAGATCACGGCCTTTGTGGTGGAGGAGTTTCGGGTGGTGTGAAGGCCGACGCGAGCCCGTAGTGCACCGAGGTGCTCAGGGCCGGGATCACCGGGTGGTGGGAGACGGGGTGCGATGCGCGCGCGGGCACCGTGCCGATGGGCGCGATCTCGCGGGGCCGCTGCACCGGCGGAGCTTCCGGTTCGTCGCTGCGCCCGGGCGGCTCGGGCAGGAACACCCCGCGCCGCAGCGACCAGATGCAGGCGCCGAGGCGCAGCAGCTTTTCGACCTTCACGTCATGCGCCGGATCGTCCGGCGACTCCTGCGCGATCAGCTCGCCCAGCTGCGTGAGTGCATCGGCGGGCGTCATGCCGCGCCCGATCCGTGCCACTTCCACCATGGCCGCCAAGGCCTCGGTCTTGTTCATCGCTTGCCCCCTGTTGCTTGTCTCTTGCTACGAAGGACAGCATGCCGTTACGCGGTGCATCCAAAAGTAGTCCGGCGCGCCGTCGGGGCGTCGATTGAAATCTCGTCGCTGCGCGGGGCGGGGCGTACGCGGGGTGCCGCTGCCTTAGCATCGCGCGGCACCACAAGACCAAGGGGAGCGCCGCACCATGTCACCCAGAGCGATTCGCCCGTACGCATTCGCCATTGCCGCCGCTGCATTGCTGAGCGCCTGTGAAACACCGTACCGTTTGCCGGCCGAGCAGGAAAGCCGGGCACAGGTCACTGTCGAGTCGAAGGACGGTGTGGTGATCAACAACCTCAACGCAGAGGGCTGCTACCGCGGGCGCACCGAACTCAAGGGCGCGATGTTCATCCGCGCGGGGGAAGAGGCGCTCATCGAGTACCACGGCCGTGCCGCGTGCCGGATTTCGTTTTCGTTCCTGCCCGAGGAAGGCAAGCGCTACCGGATCGTCGGGCAGTCGTTCCGGAACCTGCGCGAACGCTTCGAGGCGCGCCGCGAGATCGAGAGCAAGCAGGGCATCGCGTACGAAGCCTGCGGGGTGAACCTCTATCGGGAAGAGGAGAACGCGCAACTCGTTCCGATGAAGCCGCAGCGCCGCGTCATCAGCGCGCTGCCGACCTGCGCGAAGTTCATCACGCCGGAGGAGTGGCAGAAGATCCGGGTGCCGCCGCCGTTCAAATAGGTGGGTGACGTCTCCTCCAGGCGGATCGAGCCACTACGATCGGGGCTCAAAAATCTTGGAGGACGAGGAATGTTGAGAGTTGTATTGGCTGCGCTGGCTGCTGGCGCTTTGTCTGCTTGCACGACGGCCCCCACGACCGCGGCGAAGCCGGATACGTTCTGGACCGTGCATCACGGTACCTACAACAAGGCCGAGCAGCCTGAGTTCATGGATTGCGTTTTCGATGGATTCCTGGGCGCGCAGAACACCGCGATCGCCACGCATGTCCGGCAGACCAAGCGGGCTTTCGGGTACCGGGTCGACGTGATCGCGCAGGCGTTTCAGTACATCGTGGCCGACATTCACGACGACGGTACGTACGAACTGCGCCGTTCCAAGTACTCCGACATGCTCCCCTTCAGCAAGGAAGTGGACGCTTCGGCGGCGTGCCTGAAGAAGTTCGCGACCTCTTGAGCGGGCAGGAGTGGGGGGCTTTCGGGCGTCTCGCCTCGACGGTCCATGAGACGGCGCGATGCGGCCTCATGGTGCTTCGACAGGAATCGAAAATAAGCCAGTAACCCTCATGGTTGTTGGATTCTTTGGGTTCCTGAAAAAAAGATACCAACAAAGATACCAACAAAAATCACGGTTGCCGTCTTGGAGTAACGGTGATGCGCTAGGTGCAGCGGGTTTAACTAGGCATCGCCGTTTTCATCAAGGACTATCGGTCAGGAAACTCACTCAAGAAGTCGGCGGCGAAATTGTATGCATCGGCTCGAGCACCTTCAAAGCGAAAGCATCGCTCGCGCCAAGGAGGAAACCCGCCTTGCGGGTTAGGACTCACCTGCCTCCGATAGCGACGCCAATCGACTTGAGTCACCGGGCGATCGTCCAGCAGTATGCCAATAGCCGCAATTTGCCCGCGTCCCACGTCCTCTTCAAAACGCGCCAGCAAAACTCCGTCTCCGGTCCTCATGCGCCTGTCGCGGCATACCTCCGGATCGTATTTTGAGCTTCGAAGCCCAATGGTTGGCAGGATCAACGTTCCCTGCTCCACCATCTGATCCAACTCGAAATCCGAGTTGTAGTTGAAGCGCCAAAAAATGGTCGGTTGAGGCATACGGAGTAGGTTTCTGATCGGAAGGCCATGAAGTGCTGCGCGCCGCCTTAGCCGCGCCGCGAAGTAGCGACAAAGCCGCTACAAACCCACACCAGCAGCTTCCGGGCGGCAAATACAAGGTAGTAGGCCAAGACGGCGCTGAACGTCACCAGCGCGACATGCTTGGTCCAGTCCTCCCAGGTAGGAGCGGACATTGGCCGCACCTCGGGCGCGTTCAGCTGCGCCAAGGGGTCCGGATCTGTGACGTAGTTGGGCTTGGGCGCGGGGTCTACAGCAGCCGAGCGCATCTGCCCTTCGCGCGCGACGATATGAGCAGCGGCGATTCCTGCGGCCTCTGTCAGCGACATGGTCGCCGGTGGCTCGGGGGCATTGAGGCGCGCCAAGAGAACCGGATCTGTGACGTAGGTGGGCTTGGTTGCTGGAGGCACCGCCGATGTTGCAGGCGGCGTGGCTCTCACGACGAAGGGGGCGGAGTCCACGGGGACGAGGCGCGGGCCAGCAGGAACGCTCCCGTTCGCTTCCCAGGGAAAGAGCCTTTCGGTCGGCTGCGGACGCCGCTCCCACCCGACGGTGAGAACCAAGACCACCGCCGTCCACTGAAACACGAGAAATAGTCGTCGCACGCCCTCACTCAAGTTCATTGCGAGTTACTCGGTCGACAAGTTACATGTGCAGGGTCAACACGCGACGCCCGTCGCAGCACACGTCGACAGGGCCACGCTCTATGACGCCGTGCTGCCGCAGTTCCGTGAGAATGCGCGAGACACTGACATCCAGCGCGTCGATTTCCACGCGCGCCACGGAGCCGCACGGAGGGCTGACGGGGGAGACGGTGATTCGCTGTTTCGTTCGCAGGTTGGCGCCAACGTGGTCGCCAAGTTGCACCATGCGGGACTCTAGACGCGTCACGCGCTCTCGAATCTCTTTGGCGATGCTCTCGATAGTCTCGGGTGTCATTGCATCTCCCATTCAGTGTCGCATGACCGGTCTTGGATTTCGTCCAGCTTGCCATTCACCTGCTCAGCCGCATCCAGCACGGCACCGACACGCGCAAGAGAAATAATTGCAAGAACTGAAGCCACTCATGCCTCTTTCGGGATGACCGCCTTTCGGTTGGGTGGATCGAAAGGCTATAGCAACAACGGCGCGGGCGCGAGGGGCATTTGTCATGTCTTAGTTCGGTTGCGGATTGCGCAGCGCGATGCCTACGATGCATGCGTAGGGGCACTCTGGCTCCGACCGTCTCGGGTCAGCTCCTGCAGCATCACGAGGCGCTCCCGCCAACTTGACCACCGAATCCGACTCGGCGGTCAACCGCCGCCGATAGCTGCGCCCCACCCCACATACACATGCCCTAGAGCACCAAGCTGCTGAAGTTCTAGCGGCTACCGCAGACGCACGAGTCGGGCGAGCAACTGTTCGCCACAGACGGACGGATCGCCTTGGCGAGCAAACTCAGGTCCGGGCACTGCACCTCGTTCGACTGCGCAGGCTCGTCGCGCGCAGAGTTCTGCCGCCAGCGCGCGGGTCGCAGTGGTATGTCATGGTGCTGTCAGCACTGCCGTAGTGTGGGTTCGTGTGCATTCGTCCGCGAACAAGAAGCCCCTCACCGCGTACATGGCGTAGTGGAACCGCCACATAGGGGCTTCCGCTTCGCACGAAAGGCATACGTTCGGATACATTTTGGAGTACATGTTCCCCTCGGGGTGCCAAGCGCCAATCGACGGCCCTGCGCGACGATGCAGCGGGCCGAGGAGACGCATAGAAGTGATGGCTCGGAGGCGTGACATCCCTGTCGAGGAGTCTGCTCGCACGGATGCCGAAACAAGGAGAGGTTTTGCGAATCACCAACGCGCCGAATGCGGCTTCGCTGATGACGACGGCGCGCAGCTTCGGCAACTACGACCTCGCAGCCGCGCTCGCGGATATCGTGGACAACAGTATCCAAGCGGGCGCCGCGAACGTGTGGGTCGGCTTCGATCCGGTCGACGACGACGTCACGGTCCGAATACGGGACGATGGACGTGGGATGTCATATACGGATCTTGTTGCGGCGCTGCGACCTGCGAGCAGGAACCCAGACGAACAGCGCGACATTAGCGACTTGGGCCGCTTCGGCTGGGGACTGAAGTCGGCATCGCTTTCCCAGGCCCGCGTGCTGACCGTCGTGTCGTGGCAGGGCGAAGAGGTCAACGCAGGCCGGTGGGATATTGATGACTTGGACGGCTGGAGCATGCACGTTTTCCGAGGTCCGGAGGCCAAGGCGCTCCTAGGAAGCCTTCGTGCTTCCGACAGCGGAACCGAGGTGATATGGACACGCTGCGACAGGCTCTACGACATCGGGCTCAATGCGACCATCGATGAGAGGCTGAACGACAAGATATCGCAGGCGAGGAAGCAGCTGGCCCTGGTCTTTCACCGCTACCTCGCGGGCGATGGAGGCAGCAGGCTCGCAATCACGGTCCAGGGCATTCCCCTCGAGCCAGCCGACCCCTTCCTCAGTTCTCATCCTGCGACACAGTCTCTCGATGAGGAGGTCCTACCGGTGAGGGGCAGCGAGAGCATCCGGGTGAGACCGTACGTGATTCCCCACTTTTCCAAGCTGACCGTCGAACAGCGTAACCTCCTCGGCGGCCCGGAAGGCTTGGTGCGCAACCAGGGGTTCTACGTGTACCGGAACAGGAGACTGATCATCCACGGTACTTGGTTCAGGCTGGTCCCGCACGGAGAACTGTCGCAGCTCACGCGCATACGGGTGGACCTTCCGAACACCCTCGATACCGACTGGAAGATCACGCTGGACAAGTCCGATGCCCAGCTGCCGGTCAACCTGCGCAGGCGCCTGCGGGAAGTCGTCCAGAGGTTTTCCAGACGGTCTGTCAGTGTCCACCGGCACAGGGGCGTCGATCTGGAGCCCGGCGAGAAGGCACAGGTCTGGAAGCGCAACGTCCACTCGGGGCGCATCAGGTACCAGATCAACAAGCAGCACCCCGTCATTCGCCAGATGCTTGCGCAGGCAGGCGATCCGTTCGTCGCGCTCGAAGCGCTCAAGATGATCGAAGCCTGCGTGCCGGTGAACAACATTGCGCAGGATGCACATCAGGTCGACGCCGGCCTGGTTCAGACCATCACGGACCCGGTCGAGTTCGATTCGTTGATCCTGGCGTGCTGGATTGCCTACCTAGGCCAGAAGAGCGGCTCGCCGTCCGCGAAGGATTTCCTTGCGTTTGCCAAGCGCACGGAGCCGATTTCTGGACACTGGAAGTACGCGGAGAGTTACATCAAAGAGAAGGTGGAAAAGGAATGGAGTCTGAATCGTGAGTGAAGATCGTTTCAAGGCGATGCTCGTCTACCTGCAGATGACGATCGAGTCCGAACTGCAGGGCAGGACCACCGTGGTCCCGGGCCAGTTGGACAAGGCGGTGTCCGAGCACGGCGGCATGTTCAAACTGTCGACGCTTGAGCACGAACGCGCTGTCAGGCACCTCGAGACGATATTTGGAACTCGTCAGGACGATGGCCATCTCTTGCGCGGGGACTTCGCGGAGTGGTATCCCAAAGAGAAGGCGTCCATCGAGTTCCACTACTGGCGTCGGCTCGAGAAGTACTGGAAGGATCGCTCGATCCTGCCAGTCGACGTGATCCGATCGGTCGACCAGGTGACAGACGAGATCATGGGGTTCTTGGGCAATCCCAAGGATCGCGCCGGCTGGAATCGCCGGCGGGGCCTCGTGATGGGGCATGTCCAGATGGGCAAGACGACCAACTATTCGGCGCTGGTCTCGAAGGCTGCAGATGCAGGCTACAGGATCATCATCATCCTCGCCGGCATCACGAACTCCCTGCGATACCAGACCCAGGTGAGGCTCGACCAGACGTTTGTCGGCAAGTCGTCGATCAGCGACGCCGCGCACTCGAAGATCTACGACGTGGCACGGTCTTTCGCCGGGCAGGAAGGCTACGTGGCACGCCATCCTTTCTGCGGCACCTCGCAACTGTCCGACTTCAACGCCTCCACCGCCAACACGACGGGTGCACACGAGGGGAATTTCGCCGACCCGATCCTTTTCGTGACCAAGAAGAATCCCAAGGTCCTCGAGCGGCTGGCGGACTGGCTCAAGGGTCTGAGACACGATGAGAAGCTGGATGGACCGATGCTGTTGATCGATGACGAGGCGGATAACGCGAGCGTCAACACCAGTACCGACCCGGACCGGGCCACCATCATCAACCAGCGGATCCGCTCGCTGCTGCACACGTGCAAGCAGTCGACCTACGTCGGATACACGGCAACACCGTTCGCCAACATCTTCATCGACCCCGACACCACCGACGACTGGGACCGCGAGGATCTCTTTCCCGCCGATTTCATCAAATCTCTGGATCCGCCGGACAACTACGTGGGCTCGCAACGTCTCTTCGGCGACGAGGGCGACCTCGCATCCTCGTGCGTTCGCGAAATTCCGGCCGACTATGTCGACCTGCTGCCCGTTGCGCACCAAGCCGGATGGAAGGTGTCCGCGCTCCCGGCGAGCCTGATCGACGCAATCCGTGAATATGTCTTGGCACGCGCCCTGCGCATCGCCAAGGGCGACGGAGCCCGGCATTCAGCCATGCTGGTCAACGTGAGCCGCTTCAACGCGGTGCAGTCCCAGGTTCGCGATCTCATCGAGAGCGAACTGACCGACCTGCGCTCAAGCATCGAGACATGGGCAATGGCCAGCTGGGAGAAGTCCCCGGCGCTCCTGCACCTCAAGAGGGTCTGGGACGCCGAATACGCGGACATCGCAGGCATGACTTGGGACGAGATCCGGCCTCACCTGAACCCCTCGATCTCTTCCATCTCGAGCCTCCTGGTGAACATGCGCGGCGGCACCATCGAGTATGAACGGGCGCCTTCGACCGGGTTACACGTGATCGGCATCGGTGGCCTTGCACTCGCCCGCGGGCTCACGCTCGAAGGCCTGCTCGTCTCTTACGTGCTTCGCAACGTCGGCGCCGCCGACACCCTCCTGCAGATGGGGCGGTGGTTCGGATACCGCCCCGGATTCGAGAATCTTTGCCGCATCCATGTCACCCCCGGACTGGTCGGCGACTTCCGAGAGGTCAGCGAGTCTGTAGAGGAGCTGCGTGCCGACTTCCGGCGCATGGCGCTGCTTGGCAAGAAGCCTTTCGAGTTCGGACTCAAGGTCCGCCAGAGCCCGACCGGCATCGCGATCACGGCCAAGAACAAGATGCGCAGCGCCGCGCCGCTCTCGCTTGCTGAGGATTTCAGCACCCGACACCTTCAGGCGTACGCGATCTATTCGACCGACGCGGTCAACCGGGCCAATCGAGCGGCCATCGACACCTTCGTTGCCGGCCTTCCGGCCACCGCTGCCGCGCCGCCGGCAAAGGATCGCAACGCCCTTGTCTGGAGCGGCGTGCCCGTCGCGACCATCCTCAGCCTTCTGCGAACGATGCAGTTGCCGCAGACGGAATTCAACGCGCTCGAAATCGACGGAGCCAGCAGTCTTGTCGGCGCCTACATCGAAGACCGCGCGGCCGGCGAGCTGAAGGACTGGGATGTCGCGATTCCCTTCATCCGGCGCAAGGCCGGATCCGAGAGTCACGTGGTTGCGTTCCCCTATGTCGCGTCCGCCGGGGAAGGCGACCTGCTCTGCAGGTCGCGCGCAAGTGCGGTCGAGGATGGAACCCTCGTCAAGATCTCGGCCAAGAACGCCGTCGCGTTCGGCGTGGACGACCTCAAGCTCGGCGAAGCGGACCGCGAAGCACTGAAGGCCCGCGCCGAAGTCATTCGAATCGACGCGGAAGCAGCTGGCGACGAGGCGCCTTCGGAGGGCACCCGGCTTGCGATGTCGCGCACGAGGCCGCTTCTGCTGGTGCATCTCCTGCAGCTGTCCCCGGCTTCGGGTTCCGGCTTGGAGCTTTCATTTGATCCGACGCAGCCTGTCGTGACCATCAGCATCGTCTTTCCCGAGACATCCATGGCCTGCAGGGCCCGCAAGTACTATGCGTCCCCACGGTTGATCCAGCTGCTTGCAGAGATCCGGGAGCAGGCCGAGGCAGACGAGGACGCCGACGATGAATGAGTTCGAGTCTCGCTGGTCATCGATCGCCGCGTCCGGCCATGCGGCCGGCCGTTACCGCGTGAGTCCGGACCACATCTTGGACTTCTATGTGCAGTACTCGATCGGCGGCGAGCGCGAGCTGGCAATCGAGATCCGCGGCGTTGAAATCGACGAGTTCGAGCTACCTGCTTTCAGGAACATCACGGTCGTGAAGGTTCCTTTGTCCGGCGGAACGCGTGTTGGTCTCACGCTCACGAAAGAAGGCTTGGCGCGTAACTTCTCCGTCATGTGCCACGACCTTGCCGAGCGCACCAAGGCGGCACAGACGCCGCGCGCGGCAGCCGGCATGCTCCTCGCAGCCCTCGACAGTTGGGCCGAACTCTTCAGACGCCGAGAAGGTGACGGACTGACGGAGAACGAGGCGCTAGGGCTGCTGGGCGAACTCGTTGTCGTGGAATCGCTGCTGTTGGAGAGCACGGCCGGTGCAGCGGCGATCGTTGGCGGCTGGCGCGGACCGGAAGGCGATGCGCGGGACATCGGAGTCGGGGCCGCCCGGATTGAAGTGAAGGCCCAGCGCGCGACCAGTGCCAACCGGTTGCGGATCTCGTCGCTCGCGCAGCTCGACGATCGTGGGCAGAGCGTCTTTCTTGTTGCCATACGGCTCTCGCCGGGGGAGTCCGGCCGATCGCTCGCCCAAGTCTGCAGTGCCGTGTGGGGAATGCTCGCGGATCTGCCGGTTGCGCTGCACGCCTTCGAGCGGACCATTACCCTTTCCTGCATGGATCCGGATGCCGCCGTTTCACGTCAGCCTTGGGTCGTCGACGAAAGATTGACTTATGCCGTGAACGACGCGTTCCCGCGGCTCACGCCCGCGAAGGTGGACCCAGGGGTCCTCGCGGTCCAGTACGAGGTGGGAGGCCCCGCAGTGGATCGCTGCCGGGTGGAGTGGTCGGACCTGCTGGAGGCGATCGATGCCTGACCCTGCACAGACGTATGCCGATCTCGCCGGCGAAATAGCCATTGCGAGTACCGCGTCCGGAGAGCTGAAGGTTACCGAATTCTTCAACATCTATGCGCTGCTCGCCGCGGAGAACGCGGACTCACCGGACCTGGACTATTCCCCGGCGCTCAGCGAGAGCGGTCTGGGCTACAGGATCGACGGTTTCGCTCTCGACATTCCAGAGGGTGAGGAGGATCGCTCCGGCGACCTGCATCTCGCGGTCTGTCTCTTCCGTCAAGACCCCGAGTTGCCAGTGATCAACGCCCGTGACGTCGACGCCGCGGTGGCGCAGGCCACACGCTTCCTGCGCGCAGCTCTTTCCGGTAGTGCGGTGGAGCTGATGGAGGAATCGAGTCATGATTACAGGGTGGCGATGCAGATACGCCACGTCCTGCCCAGACTGGCACGCGTCCGGCTGCTGATCTTCACCAACGCCCAGCTGCGAACGAAGCGCAAGGCATTCGAATCGCGCGCGTTCGGGGACCTTGCCGTACACATCAACGTGTTCGACATCGAGAGGTATGCCCGCATCTCCAGCAGCGGGGCGGATCCGGTCGAGATCGATTTCGTCGAGGATTTCGGCGGAGCGGTCCAGTGCCTTCCTGCATCCATGGGCGACACGGGCTTCAGCAGCTACCTGTTCGCGATCCATGCGCCCGTGCTTGCGCAGGTCTTCGCGACATACGGCAACCGTCTGCTCGAACAGAACGTCAGGACCTACCTGCAGGCCAAGACGAGCGTCAATCGCGGCATCCTCAAGACCATCGCCGAGGAGCCGTCAATGTTCTTCGCCTACAACAACGGCCTGACCGGCACCGCCTCATCGGTCCAAACCGATCGGCTTCCCGACGGATCACTCGGGATTGCCCGCATCAAGGACCTGCAGATCGTCAACGGCGGCCAGACGACCGCATCGATCCTCTACGCCCGTGATGGCCAGAAGTCGGACCTCGCGAACGTTCACATTCAAGTCAAGCTGTCGGTTGTGGGAGAAGAAAAGCTCGGCGAGGTCGTTCCGAAGATTTCGGCGTATGCCAACACGCAGAACAAGGTGTCGCTGGCCGATCTCGCTTCCAACAGTCCCATGCAGGTGCAGATTCAGCGACTCTCTCGCGAAGTACCGGCCCCTCAGCTCGAAGGTGCCCTGTATGCGACGAAATGGTTCTACGAGCGCGCCAGGGGCCAGTTCACGAATCTGTTCTCCTACCAGTCGGCCGCCCAGCGCAAGCGGCTCGAGGCAGAGTATCCGAAGAGACAGCTGATCACGAAGACGGAGCTTGCCAAATACGAACTGGCCTTCGAATCGCGACCACATCACGTGTCGGAAGGGGAGCAGAAATGCTTCCAGCGATTCATCGCATCCGCGGCCGAGGCCTATGGCGACGGGCTGGCGATCAACGAGTTCTGGTTCAAGTGTGCGGTGGCCAAGGCCATCATCTTCCGCAGCCTGGACACCGAAGTCGCTCGATCGACCTGGTACCGCGATGCGAAGGGCTTGAAGGCCCAGACGGTCGCCTACACGCTGGCAGCGGCGGCCCATGCATTCAGGTTGGCCGGCATGCAACTCGATTTGATGCGCGTCTGGCGGGATCAGTCGGTGCCCTCGAGACTCCTCGACTGGATGATGGTACTCGCCGAGCGCATCCACCCCATTCTCAGCAACCCGCCCGGGGCGGTACGCAACCCCTCAGAGTTCTGCAAGAAGGAGTTCTGCTGGACCTTGCATGTCCAGCCGAAGATGGACGGTCTGCGACCGGACATCCGGGAGTTTGGCGTGCCGCTGCAGGAGTTCGCGGCAGATGCCGCGTCGGGAAGGAAGGAGTCCAAAAAGAATCGGGAACTCGACTTCGACATCGCGCTTGTCAGCCTGATACCTCGGATTGGCTCAATCCGCGATCTGGCGCGGGGCAAGCAACTGCTCTCCGACAACAGCTCGCGCGCCTTGGACAAGCTGGCTGCGGGACGACTGAATCTGCTGAAGGCAGAGAAGAACGCGCTCAAGCTGCTTCTCGACCGGCTAGAGATCAGCTACTGAGCCCCTGACCCGCACGCGGGTCGCGCAGGGTTCTACCCGGCAACGAATTAGCGCGAACCCTGTGGCCGATAAGCCATGCAGCCCGGATTCGAACCTTCGACCATGCCGCGCCTGGTAACATCGGAGCCACTCCACCCCTCACCAGAATGCCGATTCCCATCATTGATCTCTTTGCCGGGCCAGGCGGTCTCGGCGAAGGATTCGCCGCGCTACGCGACGAACGAGGCCGCCCCGTATTCCGCCTTGGCATCTCCATCGAGAAGGAATCCAGCGCTCACCGCACCCTGTTGCTACGCGCCGTCTATCGCTTGCTGGACGGCACGCCCCACGAGCGCCACTACTATGACTATGTCCGCGGGTCACTTTCTCGCGAGCAGTTTCTCGCCGTTCCCGCAGTTGCGCGCGCATTTCGGGAGGCCGAAACGGAGGCGCGCCAGTTCGAACTCGGAAAGACGACGGAAGCGCAGATCGACCGCGAGATCCGACACGCGCTCGGAGGCAGCACTTCCTGGGTGCTCATCGGCGGGCCTCCCTGTCAGGCCTATTCGCTGGCAGGAAGAGCGCGCCGGACCAACGACGCCTCCTTTTCAGAGGACGTGAAGCACTTCCTCTATCGGGAGTACCTTCGGATCATCCGCGCGCATCGACCTGCAATCTTCGTCATGGAGAACGTCAAGGGTCTGCTCTCTTCCAAACATTCCGGCGTTTCTATGTTCTCCCGGATCATCGATGACCTCGCGCGGCCGCATGACGGAGTCGAGTACGAGATCCGCTCGTTCGTGTGCGACGACCAAGGCCAGGGCCTCGCACCCGTGGACTATCTGATCGAGGCGGAAAAGTACGGGATCCCGCAGGCTCGCCACCGCGTGATCCTGCTCGGCGTGCGCAAGTCCGGCAACCCCGTTCCGCATGAGCTGCTCCGGCCGATGCGGTCGATCGGCGTGCGAGAGGCCATTTGGGACCTCCCGGCGCTACGCAGCCGACTCTCCCGCGGCGAAGACTCCCCGGCCGAATGGCATCGAGCCGTATCCAGGGCCAGCAAGCTCGTGAAGGGCTGGTCGGGCGGCTCGGTGACCAGAATCTCGGAGCGGATGCGGGCGTCGGCGGCGTCCTCCGCGTCACTGTATGGGACTGGACAGGCCTTTCTTGCCGCCCCTCCGATCGAGGCTGCAGGCAATCTCGCAGCCGAAGCGGCTGCATACAGGTCGTGGGTGCTACGGCCCAAGGTCGGTGGCATCCTGCAGCACGAGGCGCGATCGCACATGGGGGCGGACCTTGCGAGATACCTCTTCGCCGCGACCTTCGCACGGGAATACCATCGCTCTCCCAAGCTGCCCGAATTTCCACCGCTGTTGCTTCCCGAGCACCGCAACGCGTCGAGCAGCGATGGCGGACCGATCCCGTTTCCGGACCGCTTCCGTGTCCAGTGCGGACACGAGCCCTCGACCACCGTCGTCTCGCACATCGCGAAGGACGGCCACTATTACATCCACTACGACCCGGTCCAGTGCCGCAGTCTCACCGTACGAGAGGCCGCTCGCCTGCAGACCTTTCCCGACGACTACTTTTTCGAAGGGACCCGGACGGAGCAATACACGCAGGTTGGCAACGCCGTGCCGCCACTGCTTGCCAACCGCATCGCGGCGATCGTGTCGAAGATGCTCGTTCCTCGATCAGCTCAAGGTACTTCGAGCCGATTTCGCCGCGCGTCAGCACCGGCCTGATCGGCCGTCTGACCGATCCAAGCGCATAACTGGGAGAAGCGCGGCGGATCAAGGCCATCGGCACCCAGGGCACACTCCCAGACCACTGCAACGCGCCAGCCGAGCGCGACGAGCTGGTCGATCGCTGCCGCGTCGCGCCGCATGTTGGAGGCAAACTTGGTCGCCCAGAAGGTCGCGTTGCTGGACGGGGTCGTCGACTTCGGACACCCTTGATGGCGATGCCAGAAGCACCCATGTACGAACACGACCGCCCGATGCTTGGGCAGGACGATGTCTGGCGAACCGGGCAGGTCTCGGCGATGGAGCCTGAAACGGTAGCCGGCCGTGAACAGCTGCCTGCGCAGAGCGAGTTCGGGGCGGCTGTTCTTGCCCCGAATGCGGGACATCATTGAACTGCGCACTGCAGGGCTGACGATGTCGGCACACATCGGATTACCCGGCTTCAGGAGCGGGGCACGCGCGAATCGCGCGTCGGAGGAGGCGGCTTGTTCGCTGAGCCTTGGGAAGGATTCGTCACGGATGCTCTCGACAACAAAACTATAGCGGCGATTCCAGCTTGTTAACGCCAGTGCAATCGTGACCAGCAGGGGGTGCGGACACAGCAACGCCGTTTTGGGTACCCTTCGGTCCTTTGCTATGCCCTCAAGCGGACTCTACGCAACTCAGTCGCGCGCGACGTCAGTGCCTTCGCAACGGCTAACGTGGAAGCTCTACCAAACAATCTTCTTTTCGTTTCCCCAGCCCTCGCGCCCCGTCCTTACGCCCCTGTGTTCCGGCGTCGCTTGGATGCGAAAGACAAGGCGCCCGTTCTCGGGGCCACCTTGGTGTACGTGAAAGCCAACGATCTTTCCGCCGAATCGGGACGGCTCATTCTGGCCGTCATGAAGGTAAAGGTCTCCACCCTCTGCCACGAGCCGCTCGGCGGTCGGCACCGAGACGACCCAATATCCGCAGTCGTATTCGTGCGGGTTGGCGGAGTCTTTGACTTTGTGGGTGTTCCCGAGGCGTTCGACAAGGTGAAGGGCTGGCATTCGGTCCGCTCCTGTGAGCAGTAATTGTGCAACCGGGCGAGGCGAGCCTGCCAATAGATATCGCTCAAATGTTGAAGGGTTCGCGCTTGCTTTCCACGTGAGTCATGGCCTTCGTGTCCCCCCGGCCGCTATTCGCTCGTAGTACTCATTCATGCGAGTCAGGCGGAATGTCGGCGACCGCTGCATGGCATCGAGAGCCCGTGCCGTCATGAGCTCACGCCGGGCGGGGCGCTCGCGCAGCAGCACGAGCGGATGTCGGCGCAAGGTCAAGCCGGTCGAGGCATAGCCGGCATGCGCAGCGCCAAATTGCCGATGGCCGCTGCAGATCGCCCGAGTAGGGCCAATGGAACTTTACACACCCCGGCTGACAAGGGGTGTCAACCGTGATGTAAAGTGTCAACCTGCCCGTCAAGCACATAGTCGAGGAAAAGTAATATGGGGAAGAAGCTGACCAGCGCGCCGGTCTACTACACCGTTGCCCAAGTCCGGTTCAACCCGGTGCTGGATTTGGATGGGTACATACCCGCCATCCAGTCCAAGATGCGGGAGGCGCATTTCCCCGACTATAAGAAAGAAGTCTTTCAGCAGCTTGTTCTGCCCTTCGGCGGAGGAGAACAAGGGCAGATGGCCGCACCGACCGTTACGCCGCAGGCGCGCTATCAATTCGGAGACATTGCTGGGCGCACGCTGTTCTTGCTGGAGACGAATGCCCTGTCGTTTCAGACCACGAGCTACGATACCTTCGAAACCTTTTCCGAGATCCTTCTGAAGGGGCTCAGCATGCTGCACGACGCCCTGCGTCTCGACTTCGTTGAGCGCATCGGGCTGCGGTACTTGGACGCTGTTCAGCCGTCGAAGGACGGCGAAACGTTGCGGGAATTCCTCGTGCCGGAAGTGCTGGGTCTTGCGCTGCGAGGCGAAGGTCAACTTGAGCAATCGGTCAGCGAGACCATCGTCTCGACTGCCGCTGGGCAACTTGTGTCGCGTGTCCTCATCCGCCATGGGCACGTCGGCCTTCCCCTGGAACTGAGCGGCTTTGCCCCAACCATCGACCCTCGATTTACCCAACGCGAGGGCCTGCATGCCATCGTCGATACAGATGCATCCATCGGCCAGCGAGAAGTGTTCGACCTGTCCAAGGTGGGGGCACGACTGACGGCGCTCCATGACGAAATCGTCAAGTCCTTCAATGCTACGGTTACCGACCATGCCCGGGCCTCTTGGGCCTAGAGAAGGGAACATCATGAGCGCAGCAATGACCTATGGCGGCTGGGTTACCGACCGGCCGGACGCAACAGGCGTGACTTCCACCCTTGTTCGCTGGGCGGGGTGGATGACTGCCGCAGGTGTCGCATTGACCAGCATTGGCACTGGAGGCGAGCTTTCGTTGGAGCATCTGCAACGGAGCGATCAGCGGGCACAGCACAGGGTGTCCGCGTTCGAGGTCGCGGAGGTTGAGCAGATTCGCACGCCTAGCGAAGACCTGTCGCGCATCCGCGAGGTGCTGAACCCGGCCGTCTCCGACCTGGCGACAACGTTCGGCGTGTCGCGGCAATCTGTCTACAACTGGCTCAATGGCGAACCCGTTGCAAACGAGAACGCTGCGAAGTTGCAGGACCTTGCCCGAGCTGCTGACGTGCTGGCGTACGAAGGCGTGAGCATCAATTCGGTCCTATTGAAGCGCAAGTTCGCCAACGGTCGGACACTGATGCAGGTTGCGCAGGCAGGTGAGTCCGCTAGGGAGGCTGCCCTGATGCTGATCCAGATTCATAAACGCGAGGCGGCGCAACGCGAACGTATGAATGCTCGATTCGTGAATCGGGTGAAGACGCCCGCGAGCGTCGACTTCGACCTTCCTGCGCCCAACGACCATTCGTGAAGGTAGGACGTGGCGGAGTGGAATCGTGATACCCCATGGCGCCAAGGGCATCTACTGGGCAAAGACGCGATTGAGGCCTTGGGGCTTCATCACGCGGCGGCACTCGACCAGACGCTCGCCATCGTCGCTAGCCACGACTGTGACCTCGCACAAGCTCCCGAAGGGGAGCCTGTCGTCGAGGTGGTCGTTGGCCTTCTGGTGGCGGACAGAGATGGCAACTGCACCCATGCCAAGAACGCCCGCAAGCTCCATATCGAGTTTGCGGGCGCTGCCGTTTTCTGGACCGAGTTCGAGGCGACCGCCAAGATCTATGTCGACAAGCTCGCGCTGAACGAATTTATCCCTCGCCCCGATGCGCACCTGTCCCAAGAGAACCAAGCCATCTTTCAGATGTGGTTGGCCAGTCGCTATCGTCGCTCGGCATTCCCCGACGAATTCGAGCGCCGCCTGACCGCGAAGGAATTCAAGCTGCACGAGAAAATTGCCAAGGCCGTGAGACCTCATGGGGAGTTGATTGTTGGCGTCTTTTTCGATGTAGACGAAGGTGCCGAAGTCCCTCGCGAAGGCCCCGACGACACCTACACCCTCGACATCACCATCCTGCACTCGGCTGACTCTGACTTCGAAGCGGCAGAGAAGGGGGCGGAAACAGCGGCCAAGGCGATCGAGAAGGCATTCAGGGACAAGCTGTTCGACCCTACCAAGACGTGGCAGCACATCGAACTGCGCTTCTGTGATGTGGTGTCGGAATCGGTTCTGACCTACCAGCAATTTAAGCAACTGAAGCGCTGGAGGCTGGAGCACATCAGCCTGGCCGCAGAGCCGCAGCAGCCTGTGCTGGCCGAGTAGAGCTGCTGAGTTCGGTCTCGCGAGCGGCCCGGCGCTGGCTGGTCCGCTGAAATTGGTAGTGATGGCTTTTAGAAGGTTTGACGGGCGGCGCAAAGTTTCATTGTGGGTCGGGAGCCGCCGTCGCCTTCACGAACGGCGGCTAGGTGGGGCGACAATTTTTCTAGGAAGACTTGAAGCGACTTGTCGGTTCGAGCTGTGGTGCGCGCGGCGCGAATTGCTCCCATCGTCTGCGGAGGCGCCACTGGTGAGCCGCCATTGTTTCTCCTTCGCCCGGTTGTTTCATGGTGAGACACGGACGAACGTACCGGCATCGGAATCGGAATCGAACCTTGCGCGGTGCCGTGAGATGCTGTCGGCAAACCATCTGCTCAGCCGTCGCGGTCCTTGCGGCCAAGCCAAAAGCCATAAATGGCCACGGCGACGATGAGGACCATCGCCTTGAAGATCATCCATTCGAGCACGCCCATGCGACGGACACTACTGCAAGCCGGTCGATCCAGGGACCCCTCGCGAGTTCTTCAGCGGGTTGGGTGCGCTACGCCTCGATGCGTTTTGGCAGTTTGTGCACTGCATAAAAGAGGATTGGCGCGTCGATTCGCAGGCATCAGAAATGCCTCTCAGTGAGGAATCACTGCTGGATCATCAAGGCATCGGCCAGCCGTCTTCAACGCCCGTGAAGAGCTGAAGCGCGGCGATTGCTTTTCGTGCCCTGTGAAGAGGGGGGGTGACCCCGCGTGGAACGAGGCCTACGGGCGCGTACACACGGGTGTTCTAGGTTCGCGGAGCGTGTGCGGCAACATCCTCCTTTGTCCGGCCCGCGTCGAACGCGGCGCATCTCTGGGGCAACGCCAGTAGGGTGGTCGGCAGCACCGGACCGCCTACGGCTGCGCGCTGCCACGCGCCGCAGCGCCGGCCGCTAAGGTGTGCGCATTCAAGGCATAGCCGCCGGTCGTCACCGTCCCGGTCACGGATCACCAGGCGGTCGGCCAGCGCCTCGGCCGCGACGAGGGGCAGCCCGTTGTCGGTGAACTTCGCCAGCCGCGCGGTGAAGCGGTCGATCTCCACGCCGGTCATGGCGTCACTGGCGGGCCAACAATCGCGATTGGGGTCGAGGATGGTGCCGTTTGCCTTGAGCGACCCTGTCTCTGCGAAAATCCCAATCTGCCTCTGAGAGGGGGCTACAAAACCTACGAAACCCTCTTTTGTAGGTTTCGTAGGGTGAGGCGCAGGGGTGCTCTGATCTTTCAGTCGGGCAAGCCAGCTCATGGCGCCCCCTTCGCCGCCGGGTTGATGATGTAGCGCTCGCTGGGCCTGCCGCCCATCACGCCTCCCTGCATCACGACACGCCGCAGCCAGTCGAAGTCGCACAGCAGGTCTGCCGCCTTGCGCACCGCCTCCGAATCCGGCAGGCCCGACCATCCTTTCACAGCCACCTCGCGGGGTGAGAATGAATCACCCAGAACGCCAGCCCTGAGCTTTTTCAGCAGCACCACAGCCGCGCCCGTCGACGGCGTCACTGCTGCGCTGTACAGCCGCTGCGCGTGGCTGCGCAGGTAGTCGCCCCAGGCCAGGGCGCGAAGCAGCTCACGCTCGCCGATCGCGCCGGCATCGGGCGTGTCGATCAACGCGAACAAGAGTGCCAGCGCCGGGATCAGCTTGCGGTACTTTGCGAGGTGGCTTTCCATCGCCGGGTGCAGCTCGCCGCGTTTGAGTTCTTGCTCGAATGGCGTGCGCCATTCCGCGAACAGGGCTTGCGCTACGGCATCGAACTTCCAGACCCTGGGTTCGGTCTCGCTCGCCGGCTGCAGGCATGCCAGTCGCTCGAACGCTGCCCATGCCCGCATCTTGGCGGGCGTGTCGGGCCATTGATCCACGTTGACGAACTCGCTGGCCGTGTCGGGCCATACGGTCAAGGCGAAGCGCTGCAACAGGCCATCGTCGGCACTGCCGCCCGATACGGCGCCGCGCACATATTCTTGGACCCTGCCCGGTTGAATGCCGCCGAGCATGGCGAGGCAGACACGCGGAATGTGCACCGTGCCGCGCCCGATGCGGTCGAAGGTGTAGCCCTGATTCCCGTCATAGCTCTGCAGGAAAAAGGCGCGCGAACCCTCCTGTCCTTGCTTGTCCATGGCGGCCAGGAGGCCGTGCATTTCGTCCCGATAGGTCAGGATGCCCCACTGGTTCGCCATCAGCAGCTCGCCGAGTTTTTCGACGGTGGGGTCGTTCACGACGTAGCGCCGCGCGACCGGCTCGGGCGTGGTGTCCACCGGCTCCAGAAGCGCGCGCGCTGCCGCCGGGTCCTTGCCTGCGAGCCCCTTGGCTTTTTTCTCGCGCTCCGCACCCTGGAGTTCGGCCAGCCTGCTGTCGAGCGCCCATGTCAGGTGCGCCGCTTTGTGCTGCTCGACCTCGGCCGCCTGCAGCTTGTGCAGCGGCTTCAGCACCTCGCCCAGGGCTGGCGACTTCATGACGCCGGGACGGCCCACGACCAAAGCCCACAGATTCGGCACCACCTGCCAGTCGTCGTAGGCCTTGGGCTGCACCACGGCCCGCGCGCCGACCAGGCTCGAAAGCGCCGCCACGACGCCGACTGCGGGGAAGTCAGCGGGGCATTGCATTCTGTGGGCGATGTCCACGACCCAGCCGCGCAGCTCCTCGGGCATCAGCTCGGGAACGAAGGGCTGCACGGGAGGCAGCGCGTCAGGCAGAGGGGTCGGGGCGGGCCAGCCCGATGCGGCGGCATCGGCCGCCGCCATCGCGGCCCACACATCGCTGTGGTCGTTCATCCGGCCCTCCGCGCCAGTTCGATGCGCTGCTTGGCAAGGCGCTCGCGGGCAGCATCCGTCGGGCTGATGGATATGCCATTCGCTCGGTCGGAGGCGACCATGACGAGCACGGCTTTTTCGATTTCGACTGCCGCACCCAGCGCCGTGCGGGTGACGCCGGGCGCAGGCGGCGGGCAGCGCAGCTGGCCGTTCGCGGGAAACAGATCGGCCGGCGTCAGCCCCAGGGCAGCGACCACGTCCTGGAAGGCGCAGCCCGCGAAGCAGTGCACCAGGACGCGGCCATCCTCGCCTTCCTTGATCGACAGCGAGGGGCTGTGATCGTCATGTGCCGGGCAGCGCGCGGAGAACCCGTGCGCGGAGGACTTGACGAGTTCGAGCCGTTGCAGAAGCCTGTGCAGCAGGGGGCTAGGTGGCGACATCGCTGTTGCCGATCGTGTGCTGCTGCAGAAAGCGCTCTGCAGCGTCGAGGCCGTTGAAGAACTCGATGACGCGGCCCAGGCACGCCACCTGATAGGTGGTCGGGTAGCCAGCCGTCCTTTTGCGCAGCAGCGCACAGCCCGTCTTGGCGAAACGCACCGCCAGAGCGTCGAAGCGCGCCTCGTCGGGGTCGATCTGTGCGCGGAGCTTGATGACCTGCGTCTTGGCCGAGAGGCCCTCGAGCAGGGCATTTTCGAGAAAGCGGCAGAAGATCACCAGCGTGTAGCCCTTCAGCGAGGCCACCGTGACCGCCAGCTCTTCTTTGGGAGCGACCTTGCTCGAGTGGAGGCGAATGAGGTAGGCGCGGATCAGATGCCGGCCCTCCTTGTATTGAAGCGTACGCAGCGCTTTCTGTGGATCTTGATTGGTGGTCATGACCGTTACGCCTCCGCCTGGGCTGCCAGCCACGCCGTCACGTCGCCCGCGCGCCAGCGGGTGCAGCGGTTGCCGAGACGCACCGGCGGGGGGAAATCGTGACGCGCCAAGCGGCGGTATACCGAGGACGGCGACAGCCCCGTCAGGGCGGAAACGTTCCTCATGACGAGCAGCGCCTCGGCAATCTGCGCCACGTGCAGGGGTTGAGGATTGACCGTGCCGCGCTTGGGGCGGGCGGCCTGCGGCTTGGTGATCGGTGCTGCGTGCATGTGAGCCTCCATGAATGAACAGGAGGCCATCTTCGAAAGTCGGCAGCACTCGGAATAGATGGGCGGGTTCAGAAAACCCACCCCCCCCTACTGAACAGGCGGGGGGGTGGGTTTGGGCCCTAGGGGTGGGTAGGTTTATTCCACTGAATCAATGAATCGCGAGCAACGGCGCGGGTTCTTGGGGTGGGTGGGTTATTTCGCAGGGGTCTTCGGAGCGCCTCCGCGAGGCCGCCAGTTCGCGACCTTGCTGCATTCCTCGATGCCCTGTTTGTTGGGCCTACCGTCATCGCCGATCAGCCCGAAGTCCGCAGCGATTTCGTACAGGATCTGCTCGAGAGTTTCCTTGGGGGATTTGCTGTCCGGGCTGCCTTCCGCCCGCTCCCACGCCACCAACGATGCGGCCAGCTTGGGCGCGTAGCGCGGATGAGACTTGTCGAGGTAGGCCGGCAGGTCGGTTGCGTGCCGTGCCTGGGGGAAAAAGAATCCGTTCCTGATGCCGCGCGTCGAGAGCCAAGCGCGCAGCGCCTCGACCTCCACCGTGGTCAAGTTCCAGTCCGGCGCTGCGCGGTAGACCAGCTCGCGCAACTTCGTGGTCAAGGGAGAATCCCTGCCGCGACCGGGCGACTCGGCCTCGGCCGAGTAGTCCGGGTAAACCTCGGCTCTCGCGATGCTTTCTCCCTCTCCGGGGTTTTCGTCCCAGCCGCGGTGCCAGGCACTGCGACGAATTTTCGCCTCGAGCCTGTTGTTCTTGATGGCGGTCGTCAGCGCAGCCTTCGCCGCGACGTAGGCCGGCGGTTGCCGGCTCGTCTCCCAGCCATCGCAATTTGCTCCTACCTCGCTGCCCGGGGTAATGCCCGCCATCAGCAGTGCTGCGTGAACGACGCTCAGGTCGGCGCTCAAGCGCCAATGTTCCATCCAATCCGGTTCCATGAATACCTCTCGTGATGCGTTGAAAAAGAACGCCGCGCCGGGACCGGGAAGACCGATTTCTCGGTCGTCACTCTAGACGCGACCTGCCAACAAAAGAGGGGATTCACGGGGGGCATGCCTTCTGGAACATGATCGCCCGTGCCCCCTCGCAGGCGATCCAAATACGCGGCCCATGACGTCATCAGCTGGCGGTGCCGGGCCATGAACTCCGCGCGGCCGGAGGCCATGACGCGAAACTCGGGGGCAGTCCTGTTGTCGTTGGCGTAGCCCCTGCGGCGCAGCGCCGAGCGGACGGTCTTCCTGCTCGCGCAGCGCCCGCCAGTCAGCAATGAAGAGGGCACGAAGCGGCCACGCCAGGTCGGGACGCGCGACGCCTCCAGGATCGCGAGCGGCACGAGATGCGGCCACCCGTTGACTTTCCCGAGAGGGGGGCGCTTCGTCGTCGGGTGGTGGGATGTCCTGAGCGCCGCAGTCTCGGTGTCGAGGTCGGTCCCCGCCATGGCGCGGACGTTGCCGGGCCACTGGAACAGCAGCGCAGACGGCCTCGGTCCCGCGTGGACAGCGCGCTGCCCTGCATCGGCGCCGATGACGCGCATCAATGCGCCCGCCTGCGCGGGCTGAGGGCGGCCGCCATGTGCTTCACCTTGACCGGCTGGCAGAGAGTCATCACGCGGCCCGGTTGATCGGGACGATGTCTGCCCCGGTACGCAGCTTGTCCAGGTAGTCCGCCCAGCGCTGCATCATTTCCCGGCGGGCCGGCAGGTGCGCTGTGCGGTTGTAGGCGCGCCCGTTCGGGTCCTTGACGGTGTGCGCGAGCTGGTGCTCGATCAGGTCGACGCGCTCGCCCAGCACCTCGTCCATGAGGGTGCGGGCCGTGGCCCGGAAACCGTGGGCGGTCATCACGTCCTTGGCGTAGCCCATTCCGCGCAGCGCGGCGTTGATGGTGTTCTCGCTCATGCAGCGCTCGCCCGTGCGGATGCTGGGGAACACGTAGCGGCCGTGCCCGCTGAACGGGTGCAGGGCACGCAGGATCTCCACGGCCTGCCGCGACAGCGGCACGAGGTGCTCGACCTTCATCTTCATCCGGGCGGCCGGGATGCGCCACTCGGCGGCGTCGAGGTCGATCTCGGCCCACTCCGCGGCCCTCAACTCGCCGGGGCGCACGAACACCAGCGGCGTCAGCTGCAGGGCGGCCACGGCCGTCGGGTGCCCGCCGTAGGCATGGATGGAGCGCAGGAGTTGGCCGACCTGCCGGGGCTCGGTGATCGCGGCGTAGCTGGTCTTTTGCACTGAGGCCAGCGCGCCGCGCAGGTCGACCGTCACGTCACGCTCCATCAGCCCGACCGCCACCGCGTAGCGGAACACCTGAGCGCAGATCTGCACGATGCGGTGCGCGCTCTCGTGGATGTGACGGTCCTCCATGCGGCGGGCGACCCTGTCGAGCACGTCCTTCGCGCGGATGGTCGACACGGGCAGCTTGCCGATGAACGGGAACACGTCCTTCTCGAGCCAGCGGGTGACCTTGGTCTGGGTGATGGCGGCGCGCTTGTTCGCCGTCTTGGCGAGCCAGTCGCGGGCGACCTTCTCGAAGGTGTGGATGGAGGCCTCGGCCTTGTTTCGCTTTTCGTCGCGTTTGGCGACGCCGGGGTCGACGTCATCCGCCAGAAGGGCCCGGGCCTCGTCGCGCCGGGCGCGGGCCTTGAGCAGGGTGACATCGGGGTAGACCCCGAGGGCCAGGGTCTTCTGCTTCCCGGCGAAGCGGTAGTTCATCCGCCAGTACTTCCCGGTGGCGGTGACGTGCAGGTACAGGCCGCGCTCGTCCGCGTACTTTTCCCCGCTGGCCGCGCCGAGGGGCTTGAGCTGCCTGATGCGGATGTCGGTGAGTGCCATTGCCGCCTTCCTGTTGGTATCTGGCTTTTGGGCTTTTTCGAGATACCAACAAAAATGCCCATATTTCTCTGCGCTGACATGCTACGTCATGACACTACGTGGGGCAAAGAAAAGCCCGCTACGCTTGGGAAACGTGCGGGTTCTGGGTCTTTGTGGGATGCTGTGATTCGATCCCATGGTGCCTTCGACAGGAATCGAACCTGTATCTGAGTCTTAGGAGGACCCCGTTCTATCCATTGAACTACGAAGACGGTGTGCGCCGCTGCTGCGGTGCGGCCCGCACTTTACCAGCTTGGGGTGTCCCCAACCCTCAGTCGTACTTCACCGTATAGATCAGGTCCACCCCGCTCGTCTGCCCCGCCTGGCCCCGCAGCGTGAGGCGCTTGGTCAGGTCGTAGAAGATGAAGAGGGTGCCGAAGGTGCCGCCCAGGCTGCGTTCGTAGGTGATGTAGAAGTCTTTGGACAACCGCTTGCCCAGCGTGACGGCCGACTCGCGCAGGTCGCCGCCGTTGCCGGGGCCCTTGAAGCCGAGTTCGTCCAGGCCGAAACGGCTGGCCAGGCTGCCGCCGGTGGTGGTGCCGCCGATCTTGCCGAGCAGCGACAGGGCGGCCTGCTGCAAGAGGGCCGACTCGCCGCCGCTGGTGGCCGAGGCGCGGCCCAGGATGACCCATGACAACGTCTCGGCGTCAGACAGCGCGGGCTCCGCGTAGAGCTTCACGCGCGGCGACTGCGCGGAGCCGGTGATCTGCACGCCGGCGCGCTGCGCAATGTTCGGGCGGATGGCCAGGATGTCGAGCGCGGGGTTGTCGAAGGGGCCTTTGAAGCGCGCGATGCCGGTCTCGACGTCGAGCTGCTGGCCGTAGGCGCGGTACTGGCCCTTGACGGTCTTCACCTCGCCGGTGATGCGCGGCGGGGCATCGAGGCGGGTGCTGCGGATTTCCAGTTCGCCTTCGAGCCGCGTGGTGATGCCGCGGCCCTGCACGGCGAAGTCGTCGCCGAGGTCGAAGGTGACGACGATGTCGGGCGGCTTGGCGGTCTGGGGCTTGGCGGCCTTGGCCGCCTGGGCGTCGGCCTTGGCGGATTCGCGCTGCGCGGCCTCGGCGGCGGCCTTGTCCTTGGCGGCCGAGCGCACGACGACGTCGCTGCCCAGGCTGGGCGCGGTCTCGTCGGGCAGGATGATGACGGCGCGGTCGGTCTTGAGCTTGCCGCGCACGTTGAACTGGCCGTCGTCCAGCCGCGCCTGCAGGTTGCCCGACAGCGACACCTGGCGGTCGGTGCGCACCAGCACGCGCAGGGCGCGCAGCTCGGCCTGCAGGGCCATGCGGATGCCGGTGCTGGTCGCGCTGTTGTTGCTGCCCCAGCTGAGGTCGCCGCGCGCGGTGAGCGAGCCGCCGTCGGTGCGCGCTTCGCTGGCGGCGGTGCTGCGGTTGCCGCTCTGGCCGCCGATGCGCGCGTTGCTGCCGGCGCCGCCCTTGAGCGTGAACTCGGTGATCTCCAGGCGGTCGCCGGTGAGCGAGGCGCGCAGGCGGCCGTCGCGCAGGTCGAGGCCTTCGACCGGGGCGCGCAGCGCGAGCTGGTCGGCGCCGAGCGTGCCGTTCCAGCGCGGCGCGGTGCGGTTGCCCGACAGGGTGGCGTTGGCGTCGAGCGTGCCGGCGATGCGCCAGCCGGGCGGCGCGAGCATCGACCACACACCGAGGTTGGGCAGCGCGGCGCGCAGCGTGCCGTTCAGGGGCGCGTCGGGCGCCCACTGCCAGCCGCCGCTGCGCTGCTGCATGCGGGTGCCGAGTTCGGCGTCGAGGCGGCCGGCGCGTTCGCTGTCCCAGGCCAGGGTGGCGCGCACGGCGTCGCCCTGCGCGTCGAGCTGCAGTTCGGCGCGGCGCAGGCCGGCGGGCGTGGCGGTGACGTCGACGCCGTTGACCTCGTTCTTGCCGCTGGCCGAGCTCATGGTGCGTTCGCTCGCGGTGCCGGTCCCGGTGCTGGTGATGCGGGTGACGAGCGCGGCCTCGCCGGCCTGCACGCGGATGTCGCCGCTCTGGCGCGCAAGGCGGGCCTTGGCGCGCAGGGTGTCGCCGGCGTCGATGTCCCAGTCGCCGTTGAACAGCAGGTCGCCGCTGATGCCGAGTTCGCTCAGCGTGGCGTTGGCGCCGAACGCGCCGGCCCAGGCCATCGGCAGGCCCTGCATCTGGCCCTTGGACTGCAGGCGGAACACGCGGTTGGGCGCGGCGCCGCTCTGGTTGAAGCGCAGCGGCTGCCAGTCGATGCGCACGGTGCCGGGCAGCGGGCCGCGCAGTGTGGCGTCGGCGGCGGAGGCCTCGACGTCGAGGCGGTTGTCGGCGGCGCGCACGGTGGCCGTGACTTCGCGGCCCAGCTCCAGCACCCAGGGCCCTTGGCCGGGGCGCGCGGTGGCGGTGTCCTGTGCCTGCAGGCGCAGGCTGGCGAGGGTGGCGCGCCACTGGTTGGCGCTGGCAAGGCCGCCGCTGGCGCGGGTGTCGAGCGCCAGCTTCTGCGTGCCGGTGGTGGCCTCGCCCTTGAGCGTCAGCGTGGCCTGGGCGATGCTGCCGGCGAGGTCGGCTTGCAGTGCGCGCAATTGCACATTGGTGGCCGTGCCGCCGGGCTGGGCGGCGGGCAGGTTCAGGTCGAGGCGCGGCACGGCGAGCGCGGCCTTGAGGCTGGGCTCGGCGTTGCCGCGCGCGGCTGGAGCGCCGGGGTTCTCGATGCGGCGCTGCACGGTCTGCCAGCCGCCTTGCCAGCTGGCGTCGAGGCGGACGCTGCCCTTGGCGCTGGCGTTCGCGAACACAGCTGACAGGCCCGGCAGGCCTTGCACCCAGCGCTGCAGGGCTTCGGCGTCGTCGATGCGTGCCTGGAGGTCGCCACCGCCGGTGGTGGGCGCGATGCGGCCGTCGAGCTGCGCGCTGCCGCCCGGCAGCGAGAGGGCGAGCTTGCCGCTGGCGGCCTGCTCGGCCACGCGCACCTGCAGCTTGCCGTCGATGCTGGCGCGCATCGCTTCGACGCGCAGCGTGCGCAGGTCGAGCACCTGGTCTTTCCATTGGCCCTGCGCCAGCGCGCGGTCCAGGCCGAAGCCGGGCAGCGCCTTGCTGCCGGCGCCGCCGTTGCCTTCGGCGCGGAGGGCCACATCGAAGACGAGGGTGTCGGAATCTTCGGCCTGCCGTGCGCTGATCTGCCCGCCGACGGGCGCGCCCGACAGCTCGCTGTACAGCGCACCGGGCCGCACGCCGCGCACGGTGGCGCGCACCTGCCAGGGCGAGGGCGCGGGGCTCCAGCTGCCTTCGGCGTCGATGCGGCCGCCGCCCGCGCGCACGGTGGCTTCGGGCACGGTCCAGGTCGTGCCGTCGAAGCCGACCTGCGCCTGGACCTGTTCGACCGGCAGCTTCTGTTCGTCCCACGGGCCGGCGACGGCGTTGCGGATGTCGGCCGAGGCCTTCCACGCGGCGGGGCCGGTGGCGGCATCGGGCGCGAGCTCGACGGTGCCGGTGAGCCGGGTCCGGGGCGCGCCGGGCCAGAGGCTGGCGGCGTCGACGTTGCGCAGGTCGGCCTTGGCGTCGATCACGGGCTGCGGCAGCCAGGGCGCGATCTGCGCGCGCAGCTTGGCTTCCATCGGCGCTTCGGCGTCGGGCTCGGTGGGCTGCAGGTCGGCGGCCACCTGCAGGCGCGCCTCGGGGCCGGCCAGCGTGCCCTTCACCGAGGCCTTGGCCTGCACCTCGATGTGGCGGTCTTCGGCGAGCGGGGCTTTCACGCGGCCGTCGAGCGTCGCGTCGAGCGCCATCGGCGCGGGGCCCTGCAGCCGCACGCGGGCGCTGTAGTGGCCGTCGGCGATGTCGACGCCTTCGATGTCCAGCGCGTGCTGCGCGCCGAGGTAGCTGTAGCGGCCCGCGAGGCCTTTGGCTTCCAGCGCGGGCGGTCCGGCCCAGCGCACCTCGTCGATGCGGAAGGGCACTTCGGCCACTTCGACGGGCAATGCGACCTGCGTGAGCGGCTCGGTCGGCGCGTCGCTGGGCGGGCCGCGGCGTTCGATCGACAGGCTTGCGGCGTGGATCTCGCCGAGCTGCACCTTGCGCTGGAACAGCGGCGCGAGCTGCCAGCCGAGCGTGGCGTCGTTCACCTCGACCGCGAGGCTCTCGCTTTGCCACTTGAGCCAGCCGATGCGGCCGCCGGTGCGCAGCGAGCCGGTCACGTCGCGGCTCTCGAGCGTCTGGCCCGCGGGCAGGCGCTGTGCGGCCTGCGCGAGCGCGAAGGCCAGCGATGTGTTCGAACCGAGCCACCACCAGGTGCCTGCGGCGAGCAGCAGCACGACGAGCAACAGGCCCGCCAGCGTCCAGCCCAGCGCGCGCAGCACGCGGCGGGTGCGCGAGCGGGGACGGGGCGTGGCTGTGGTGGGCGTGGACGGCATGAAGCGGGTCAGAAGGTGAAGCCGAGGCGGAAATGCAGGCGGAATTTCTTCGAGTCGACGCCGTAGGCCAGGTCGGCCTGCACCGGGCCGACCGGGCTGCGCCAGCGCGCACCGACGCCCACGCCGACCTTGGGCTTGAGTTCGCCGGGCTTGTCGGCCACGGCGCCGGCATCCACGAACACCACGCTCTCCCATTCGGTGAGCTTGTCCTTGTAGACGAAGGGGCGCTGCCACTCGAGGCTGGCCACGCCGAGGTAGCGGCCCGCCACGGTCTTGCCGTCGGCGCGCACGGTGCCGATCTGCTTGTAGCTGTAGCCGCGCACGGTGGTGTCGCCGCCGGTGAGGAACATCAGCGTGGACGGGATCTGCGCGCTGTCCTTGGCCGCGACGGCGCCGGCTTCGAGCCGCATCTGCAGCCGGCTGCGGCGCGCGCGGGCGTTCCTGTCGTCGGCCGCGCCCAGCGGCAGCACGCCGAGCCAGCGCGCGTAGGTGCGCGTGAAGGGCACCTGCTGGCCGGTGAGCGTGTAGCCCGCGGCCACTTCGAGCGCCAGGCCGTAGCCGCGCGAGGGCGCCGAGTTGTCGTCGAAGTAGCGCCCGGTCCAGCCCCAGTTGGCGGTGACGGCCGAGGCCGAGGGCGGCGCGTCGGTGCCGCGGTTGTGGGCGTAGTCGTACTGCAGGAAGTAGCTGCGGTCGATGTGGTCGCTGGACTTGTTGCGCCCGCCGCGCAGCCGGCCGCTGTCGACCACGTAGCTGCCCGACTGCTCGCTCTTGAGTTCGCCGCCGGCGAACCAGCGCCAGCCGCGGTCGTCGGGCACGGCGTTCCACTCGGTGCCCAGCGACTGGATGTCGTTGTCCAGCGAGAGCCGCGACACCGCGCGCCAGCCGAGCAGCGGCATGCGGTTGTGGGTGTGGTCGATCGACAGGCGCGGGCCGTTGTCGGTGGTGAAGCCCACGCCCATCACGACCTTCTGCAGCGGCGCTTCGCGCAGCTGGGCGATCACGGGTGCGGCCAGCGGCGTGTGGCTGTCGGTGTCGAGCGTGAGGAACACCGAGTCGTAGTAGCCGCTGCTGGCCAGGCGTTGCTGGGCGTCGAGCAGCTTCTGCTGGTCGTAGTCGGTGCCGGTGGGCAGGCGCGCGATGCGGCGCGCGGCGTCGGCGTCGTAGCGCTCCACGCCGCGCAGCACCAGCGGGCCGAACTTGTAGGCCGGGCCCGACTGGTAGGTCACGCCGAGGCGGGCCTCGTGGCGGTCGGCATCGATCTCGGCGCGGCTGATTTCCACGCTGCCGGTGGGAAAGCGCCTGGCCGTGAGGCTGCGCAGCGCGGTGGTCTTGGCGTCGTCCCAGGCGCCTTGCGTGAAGGGCTCGCCGGCGCGCAGCGCCCAGCCGGTGCGGATGGCGTCGCGCTGGGCTTCGGCGCTGGGGTCGTTGGCGATCTGGCCGGCGTAGCGGATCTGCACCGTCGACACTTTCGTGCGCTCGCCGGGCGCCACGGTGATGACGACCTCGCGCGGGGCCTCGGTGCTGTCGGGCGTCTCGTTGAGTTCGAGCGTGAGCGTGGGCGTGAAGTAGCCCAGCGTGCCCAGCAGTTCGCGCGCATTGGCCTCGGCCGCGACCATGAGGCGCGAGACCTCGGTCACGCCCAGGTCGTCGAGCTCGCGGTAGCGCTGGATTTCGAGGTGGCGCGCGAGGTAGTCGCGCTCGGTTTCGGGGCCGCGCACGTCGACGGTGAAGGCGTTGCGCCGGCCGTCGGCCTTGGCCTTGTCGTCGTCCTTGGCGGTGTCTCCGTTGCTGTCGCCGCTGCGCACCACGCCCGCGGTGGACGCACCGGTGTCCGCCGCCTCTTTTTTAGGCAGCAGGCTGCAGCCTTGCAAAAGCAGGACGCCGGAAAAAAGCAAAGCCGGCCACAACGCCGGCGAAAGAACGGATGCCACCCTGACCATGGGGGCATTCTGACAGCACACGTGCGGGCGATGCCCCCCACTTGTGCGGGGCCGCGGGTTACTTGGACAGCATGCGCATCGCCTCTTCGAGGCCGCGCAACGTGAGCGGGTACATGCGGTTGGACATGAGCTGCTGCATCACCGCGATGCTCTGGCGGTACTGCCACACGCCCTGGGGCTCGGGGTTGATCCAGGCGAACTTGGGGAAGGTGTGCGTGAGGCGCTGGATCCATTCGGCGCCGGCCTCTTCGTTGTTGTATTCGACGCTGCCGCCAGGTTGCAAGATTTCGTAAGGACTCATCGTGGCGTCGCCCACGAAGATCAGCTTGTAGTCTTTGTTGTACTTGCGCAGGATGTCCCAGGTCGCGAACTTCTCGGAGAAGCGGCGCTTGTTGTTCTTCCACATGAAGTCGTAGACGCAGTTGTGGAAGTAGTAGAACTCCAGGTGCTTGAACTCGGTCTTCACGGCCGAGAACAGTTCTTCGACGCGCTGGATGTGCTCGTCCATCGTGCCGCCCACGTCCATCAGCAGCAGCACCTTGACGTTGTTGTGGCGCTCGGGCCGCATCTTGATGTCGAGGTAGCCGGCGTTGGCGGCGGTCGAGTGGATGGTGTTGTCCAGGTCGAGCTCTTCCTCGTGGCCTTCGCGCGCGAACTTGCGCAGCCGGCGCAGCGCGACCTTGATGTTGCGCGTGCCCAGTTCCTGCGTGTCGTCGTAGTCCTTGTAGGCGCGCTGGTCCCACACCTTCACGGCACTGCGGTTCTTGCCGGCGCCGCCGATGCGGATGCCTTGCGGGTTGTAGCCGCCGTTGCCGAAGGGCGAGGTGCCGCCGGTGCCGATCCACTTGCTGCCGCCTTCGTGGCGCTCTTTCTGCTCCTCGAAGCGCTTCTTGAGCGTTTCCATGAGCTCGTCCCAGCCCATCTTCTCGATCTTGGCTTTCTCTTCGGCCGTGAACTCGCGCTCCAGCGTCTTCTTGAGCCAGTCGAGCGGCACTTCCTTGGTGAAGTCGGTGAGCATCTCGACGCCCTTGAAGTAGGCGGCGAAGGCGCGGTCGAACTTGTCGTAGTGCTTCTCGTCCTTCACGAGCGCGGTGCGCGAGAGGTAGTAGAAGTCGTCGATGCCGTAGGCACCGTCGGAGTTCGGGCCCACCACGTCGGACTTGAGCGCCTCGAGCAGCGTGAGGTATTCCTTGACCGACACCGGCAGCTTGGCCGAACGCAGGGTGTAGAAGAAGTCGATGAGCATGGAGCGCTCCTTGTGTTTCGTTCAGCCGCGCGGCTTGTCGAGCAGGTACAGCAGCTGGGCCTTCACCTCGGGCCATTCGCCCGCGCGCAGGCTGTACATGACGGTGTCGCGGATGGTGCCGTCGCGGCGCATCACGTGGCCGCGGATCACGCCGTCTTTCTTCGCGCCCAGGCGCTCGATGGCGCGCTGCGAGGCGAAGTTGAAGTTGTCGGTGCGCCAGCCCACCACGTTGCAACCCAGCGTGTCGAATGCGTGCGTGAGCATCAGGAGCTTGCAGGTGGTGTTGACGTGGGTGCGCTGGCAGCGCTCGGCGTACCAGGTGTAGCCGATCTCGACGCGCTTCACGCCCGGCAGGATGTCGTGAAAGCTCGTGCTGCCCAGCACGGTGCCGCTGGCTTCGTCGGTGACGGCGAAGGCGAAGCGGTCGGCCGTCTTCAGGGCGGTCTCGATGTAGGCGCGCGTGTCCTGCGGCTCGGGCACGGAGGTGACGCGCAGCTTCCACAGCGCGCCATCGGCGGCCGCGGTGCGCAGGCCGTCTTCGTGGGTGAGTGCCAGCGGCACCAGCGCGAGGCCGCGGGCCTTCAGCGTGACGGGTTCGACGAACGCCATGTGCAAACTCTCCGTGTCTCCGTGCGGGTCTCGATGGATCTGGGGCTCAGCCGCGCGGGTCGCCGTACTTGTGCACGTACCACGCGCGCGCGGCCTGCGCACCGGCGCCGCCGCCCAGGCCGATCAGCGCAATGCCGACGATCTCGCGCGTGCCGTACTTGCTGTCGGTGCCGAAGGCGTCGAGCCCGAGCAAGAGCCCGATCCCGCGCCCGATCAGCGCGCCCACCACGAACAGCACCGCCTGGGCGATGCCCAGCTTCATCAGCTGCCTGGTGGAATGCGGTTGCCGGCTCATGGCCTAGCGGTTGTTGCGTTGCATGAAGACGAGCTTCTCGAACAGGGTCACGTCCTGCTCGTTCTTGAGCAGCGCGCCCACCAGCGGCGGCACGGCGACCTTGTCGTCCTTGCTCTGCAGGGCTTCGAGCGGAATGTCCTCGGCCACGAGCAGCTTGAGCCAGTCGAGCAGCTCGGAGGTCGAGGGCTTCTTCTTCAGGCCGGGCAGGTTGCGCACGTCGTAGAAGGTCTTCATCGCCGACGTGAGCAGCTCCTGCTTCAGGTTCGGGAAGTGCACGGCGACGATGTGCTTCATCGTCTCGGCATCGGGGAACTTGATGTAGTGGAAGAAGCAGCGGCGCAGGAAGGCGTCGGGCAGTTCCTTCTCGTTGTTCGAGGTGATGAACACCAGCGGACGGTGCTTGGCGCGGATGAGTTCGCGCGTCTCGTAGCAGTAGAACTCCATGCGGTCGATTTCGCGCAGCAGGTCGTTCGGGAATTCGATGTCGGCCTTGTCGATCTCGTCGATCAGCAGCGCGACCGGCTTGTCGGCCGTGAAGGCCTGCCACAGCACGCCCTTGACGATGTAGTTCTGGATGTCCTTGACGCGCTGGCCGCCGTCCACATCGGCGAGTTGCGAGTCGCGCAGGCGGCTCACGGCGTCGTATTCATACAGGCCCTGTTGCGCCTTGGTGGTCGACTTGATGTGCCACTGCAGCAGCGGCATGTCGAGCGCTTGCGCCACTTCCTCGGCCAGCATGGTCTTGCCGGTGCCGGGCTCGCCCTTGACGAGCAGGGGGCGCTGGAGTGTGATGGCCGCATTGACCGCCAGCATCAGGTCCTGAGTGGCGACGTAGTTGTCTGAGCCCTTGAATTTCATGAGTGGAGCGGAGGCAGGGTGGAGAAAAGAACACACTCGATCTGCATTGCGCAGTCTCTTGTGCAGCCCGCGCGAGGTTCCCGTGGGACCCTTGCATATAATCGAATGTTGATTCGAAAAACTGTATCTCCACGAGATTGTGCGCGCAAAATGAACAAGTTGTTGACCACGATGTTTGCCCTTGCTGTCGCTTGCGTGACGGTCTCGGCCCAAGCCCAACAAGTCACTGGCAAGGCCCAGGACGGAGCCAAGAAGGTCCAGATGTGCGTGGGTTGCCACGGCATCATCGGCTACCAGGCGAGCTTCCCCGAGATCCACAAGGTCCCGATGATCGCGGGCCAGAGCGCCACCTACATCTCGGCCGCGCTCACCGCATACAAGGGCGGTGACCGCAAGCACCCGACGATGCGTGCCATCGCCGACAGCCTCACCGAACAGGACATCGCCGACCTCTCGGCCTACTACAGCCAGTTGGGCGTGAAGGAAGGCGACGCGCCTCCGGCAGCACCGGCCAAGGCCGCGTCCGAGAACGTCCAGGCGCTCATCGCGCGCGACAAGGACAACAGCTGCACCAAGTGCCACGGCGCCAACTTCAACACGCCGAACGACGGCACCGTGCCCAAGCTGGCCGGCCAGCACGCCGACTACCTGTTCGTGGCGCTGAAGTCGTACCGCGTGAAGAACAACCCCCACCTGGGCCGCTCGAACGCCGTGATGGCCGCACAGGTCGAACCCAAGAAGTTCACCAACGCCGAGCTGAAGACGCTGGCCACCCACATCAGCACGCTGCCCGGCGAACTGAAGGTCGTGCCTGAATCGCGCCTGCATCACGCGCCTCAGTGAGCCAGGCCAGTCCGCAAGACTGGTGCTCCAAAGAAAAAGCCCGCTGATGCGGGCTTTTTTTCGTCCGGATTTTCCCGGGGGTCAGACGTCGAAGAAGGCCGTCTCGTCCGCGCCCTGCATGCGGATGTCGAAGCGGTACGTCACCGCGCCGCCTTGTTCCACGCGCTCGGCGATCAGCGTGTGGCGGCGATCGGCCGGCACGCTCTGCAGCACGGCGTCCTTCGCATTGGCCTCGGCCTCGTCGCTGAAGTACACGCGCGTGAAGGCATGCAGCAGCAGGCCGCGCATGAGCACGATCACGTTGATGTGCGGGGCTTCGCCGGGCGTTTCGGCGCCGGGCTTGACGGTGTGGAACACGAAGCGGTTCTGCGCGTCGGTGCCCGTGCCCACGCGGCCGAAGGCGCGAAAGCCCAGGGCGCGTGCCTCGTCGGGCGTTTGCGGGTAGCGGCCTTCACCGTCGGGCTGGCTGATCTCGACCAGCGCGTCGTTGATCGGGTTGCCGTCGCCGTCGATCACGCGGCCTTCGAGGCGGATGCGCTGGCCGCTGGCGGTGTCCAGCGCCAGCACGGCGTCGAAGGGCTGGTTGAAGTTGTAGCCGTACTGCGTGGCGGTGAGGCCATAGGCGAAGTAGGGGCCCACGGTCTGCGAGGGGGTCTGGCCGAAGTCGGCTTCCTGTGCGGTCATCAATGGCATGGGGAATTCCTTTCAGCGGTTCTCGAACGGCGTTTCATCGGCGCCGCGTAGCACCATGTCGAACTGGTAGCCCAGGGCGTAGCCTTCCTCGGTGATGTCGAGGCTGAAGTCGGCAATGAGGCGGTTGCGGTAGCGCTCGGGCGTGCCGGTGACCATCGGGTCGTACTGCAGCAGCGGGTCGCCGGGGAAGTACATCTGCGTCACGAGGCGGCTGGCGAAGCTCTGGCCGAACAGCGACAGGTGGATGTGCTGCGGGCGCCAGGCGTTGGGGTGGTTGCCCCAGGGATACGCGCCGGGCTTGATGGTGAGGAAGCGGTAGCGGCCTTCGCTGTCGGTCAGGCAGCGGCCCGCGCCCAGGAAGTTGGGGTCCAGCGGGGCGTCGTGCTGGTCGACCTTGTGCACGTAGCGGCCCGAGGCATTCGCCTGCCACAGCTCGACCAGCGTGTTGGCCACCGGGCGGCGGCGCTCGTCGAGCACCTGGCCGGTGAGGATCATGCGTTCGCCCAGCGGCTCGCCGTTGACGCGCGCGTTGCGCGTGAGGTCGTGGTCGAACTCGCCGATGCTGTCGTGGCCGTACACCGGTTGCTGCAGCTCGCCGAGCGAGGCCTTCAGCGGAATGAGCGGCTTCTGCGGGCCGCGCTTGCCGGTCGACTTGTAGCCGGGGTAGATGTAGCTGGGGTGGGCGTCCCAGTCGCGCGGGGTGAGGGTGGGCTGAACGCCGCTGGTCTTGGTCATGTACGTTGTCTCCTGTCGTGGGACGAATCCGAAGCCCGCACTGTAGAAGTCGCGATCAATGATGTAAATTGAAGATTGTTCCAGTTTCAATAACCAGAAGGCATTGAAAAAGTCTCCCGCCGAGCTTCGCCAGGATTTCGTGCGCAACGTGCAGCTGCGGCACCTGCGCGCCTTTGTCGCGGTCGCGCAGGAGCGCCACCTGGCGCGCGCGGCCGAGCGGCTGGCGCTGAGCCAGCCGGCGGTGTCCAAGACGCTGTCGGAGCTCGAGGCCGTGGTCGGCACCCGGCTGGTGGAGCGCAGCCAGGCCGGCCGCCGCGGCGTGCAGGGCCTCACGCCGGCCGGCGAACAGCTGCTGGCCCACGCCCTGCGCGTGCTCGAAGCGATGGACGCCAGCGCCCAGGCCGTGGCGCCGGCCGCGGGCGGGCGCATCGAGCGCCTGCGCATCGGCGCCTTGCCCAGCGTGGCGCCCGCGCTGCTGCCGGTGGCGCTGGCGCGGCTGCGCGAGGGCTGGCCGGCGGTGCAGATCCTGGTGAAGAGCGCGGCCAACGCCGTGCTGCTCGACGAGCTGCGCGCCGGCGAGCTCGATCTCGTGGTCGGCCGCATGAGCGATCCGCGTCTCATGGGCGGCCTGAGCTTCGAGCTGCTGCACACCGAGCCGCTGGTGTTCGCCGTGCGCGCCGACCATCCGCTCGCGCTCAAGCCGGCGCCGGTGCAGGCGGTGCTCGACTATCCGCTGGTGGTGTACGGCGAGGGCACGATCCCGCGCCACAACACCGAGAGCTTCCTGTCGGCGCGCGGCCTGGCGCTGCCGCGCAATGCCCTGCAGACGCTCGACGTGGCGGTGGCACGCGCGCTGGTGGCGGTGTCGGACGCGGTGTGGATCACGCCGCTGGGCGCCGCGCGCAGCGAGCTGGCCGATGGCCGCCTGGTGCGCCTGCCGATTGACACCACCGGCACCGAGGAGCCGGTCGGCCTCCTGCAGCGCAGCGAGGCCGAGCCGTCGCCGCTGCGCGCCGCGATGGCGGGGCTGCTGCGCGAAGCGGCGAAAGCGCAGGGCGCGTTGCCGGCGCGAAAAGGAACGCCGCGCGCGACCGGCTGACGGTTCGTCAGTCCTTCGTGGCGCGGCGCTGCACGCAGGCGACGTAGCCATCGCCATCCGGTGGGCGCCCCGCGCGCTGGCTCTCCCACATCATCTGGCCCAGGCAATCCATCGCCTCGTGGTGCGCATGCAGCAGCGAGCCGCGGCGCGCGGCCAGCAGCTCGACGGCCTGGCGGATGCCGCGCGGCTGGTCGATGGAGCACTGCTCGCTGATCGACAGGTGCATCGACAGATGCAGGAACGGGTTCTCGCGGCCGTTCGATCCGTCGTAGACCCGCGCCACGGCCGCGTCGGCGTCGATCAGGTCCTCGTGGTACTCGGGGTGCTCGTCGATCCAGCCGGCCGCGATGGTCTCCAGCGGCTCCATCGGCAGGCCCTGCCGGTGCTTGGCGTACACGTCGCAGAAGAAGCGGCGCACGTCTTCCTGGGAGGGATTGAACATATATAGAAGAGAGAAGAAGGAAAGAGAAAACGCGGGTGGCGCGGCGCGGGCGCCAGGGCTGTGGAAAGTGCGCGCGACACGCCCGGCGTTCCGGGTACGAGGCGTTACATCGTTACGTAACGAATCGCGAATTGACCTCCTTACGGGCTGTTTCGGAGGTCGGTGCGTTGCGCGGTTTTCAGAAAAATATCCATACAAATCAATCACTTGAGGCGCCGATGGCGCGGCGTTGGCACGGCGGCGGAAAAGCGGCACGCAAGTTGCCCCTGTAGATGCATCTTTTGTCACAGAGGCTGCCATGACCGCTCCACAAGCATCGACCGTTTCGACCGAAGGGCTCGCCGCCACTGGCGCGCCCGTGGTTCTCGCCCAAGCCACCGTCACGCCGCTCGGCACGCCGGGCATCAGCGCCGGCGCCTCCGCCGCGCCTGCGGCCGTGGCGTCGCCCAGCGTGGGCACATTGTCCAATGCTACGCCCGGCGTTGCAGTGATGCGCGAGGGTGTCCGCATTCCGGTGGACGGCAATCAGACCCTGATGGCCGGCGACCGCGTGATCGTGCCGGACGGCGGCCAGGCCAACGTGCTGTTCCCCGGATCGGCCTCCAACAAGGCGCCGCTGGCCGGCGTCTTCACCGGCGGCACCGATGCGACCATCGGCTCGACCAAGCTGCCCGGCGGCCTCGAACAAGTGAATGTGGACGTCGCCTCGGGCGACCTGCAAGTGACCCCGCCGGACAGCGACGCCGATGCGGCCGCCCTGGCAGTGACCAAGAAGACCGCGGCCGGCAGCGGCATCGGCCTCGGTGAATTCGCGCTGGGCGCCCTGGGCGCCGCGGCGCTGGGTGCTGCACTGAGCGGTGGTGGCGGCGACGGTGGCACCACCGGCTTCCCGCTGTTCGTGGGCGGCCCGGGCGGTGAGTCCGATGCGGACGCTGATTCGGACTCGGACTCGGACTCGGACTCGGATTCCGACTCGGACTCTGACAGCGACTCGGATTCGGACAGCGACTCTGACTCGGATTCGGATTCGGATTCGGATTCCGATTCGGACTCGGACAGCGATTCGGACTCTGACTCCGACTCGGACAGCGACTCCGACAGCGACTCCGACAGCGATAGCGATAGCGATAGCGATAGCGATAGCGACTCGGATTCGGACAGCGACTCTGATTCGGACTCTGACTCGGATTCGGACAGCGACTCCGACTCGGATAGCGACTCTGATTCCGACTCGGACAGTGACTCGGATTCAGACTCTGACTCTGACTCGGACAGCGACTCTGATTCGGATTCGGACAGCGACTCCGACTCGGACAGCGATTCCGACTCCGACGCAGACGCCGACCACCTCCTCGACCCAGCCGACGGCATCGTGGGTGGCGTGGTCGACGGCCTGGATGACGCGCTCGGCCTTGGTGGCTCGCTGACCCCGGTGGCGGGGGTGGTGGATGACCTGACCGACGTCGTCGACGACGTGCTCGCTCCGCTGCTCGGCGAAGAGTTCCAGGCCAACAACCCGAACCAGCTCGACCCGATCGACGACACCGTCGGCAGCATCACCGACCCGCTCGGCGAAGCGCTCAGCCCGGTGCTCGATCCGCTGCTCGGTGCCGGCGCCGCCGGTGCCATCCTGGACGGCCTGCTCGGCCAGGTCGACTACGTGACCGACGCGCTCAACAACGGGCTCGAGAACCTCGTCGGCGACAACGGCATCGTCAGCGGCCTCACCGACGCCCTCGGCCTGGGCGGCGTCACCGACCAGCTGCTGGGCGATGACGGCGCGCTCGGCGGCCTGCTCGAGAACGTGCTCGGCGAAGGCAGCCTCGTGGCCGGCGTGCTGGCCGAAGACGGCCTGGTCGGTGGCCTGTTGGCACCGGACGGCCTGGTCGGCGGCCTGCTGGGTGAAGACACCGCCGTCGGTGGCCTGCTCGACACCGTGCTCGGCGAGGACGGCCTCGTCGGCGGCCTGCTCGGCGACGGCGCCCTCGGCAACCTGACCGGCGGCCTGCTCGGTGCAGAGGGCCTGCTGGGCGGTCTGCTCGGCGACGACGGCGCGATCGGCGGCCTGCTGGGCGACAACGGCCTCGTGGGTGGCCTGCTCGGCGGCGACGGCGCACTGGCCGGCCTGGCCGGTTCGGAAGGCCTCACCGGCGAACTGCTCGGCCAGGGTGGCCTCATCGACAACCTGCTCGGCCAGGACGGCGCGATCTCCGGCCTGCTCGCCGACAGCCCGCTGGGCGGTCTGCTTGGCGGCGACGACGGCCTGCTGGGCGGCCTGCTCGGCGGTGTCATCGGCGAAGGCGGCCCCATCGGCGGCCTGCTCGGCAACGACGGCCTGATCGGCGGCCTGCTGAGCGACGACGGCTTGCTGGGCGGTGTGCTCGGCAGCGACGGCCCGTTGGGCGGCCTGCTGGGTGACGACGGCCTGGTCGGTGGTTTGCTCGGCGATGCCGGCCCCATCGGCGGGCTGCTCGGCGGCGACGGCGTGCTGGGCGGCGTGCTCGGCGACAACGGCCTGGTCGGCGGTCTGCTCGGCGGCACCGGCCCCATCGGCGGCCTGCTCGGTGACGACGGCCTGCTCGGCGGCCTGCTGGGCGACAACGGCCCGCTGGGTGGCCTGCTCGGCGGCGACGGTGTCGGCGGCCTGCTCGGACCGGACGGCGTGGTCGGCGGCCTGCTGGGCGAAGACGGCCCTGTGGGCGGCCTGCTCGGTGAAGAAGGCCTCGTCGGCGGTCTGCTGGGCGGCGTGCTCGGCGGCATCGGCGGTGGCGGCACCCCCGGCACCGGCGCGGCCCTGCTCGACCCGGCCGACAGCGTGGTGGCCGGCCTGGTGAACGGCCTGAACAACGGCGTGCTCGGCGACCTCGGCCTGGGCGACGTGCTGGCCCCGGTCTCGCAACTGACCGACAGCCTGACCGACACGGTCGACGGCCTGCTGGCCCCGGTGCTCGGTTCCAGCTTCACGCCGAACGACCCGAACGTGCTCGACCCGGCCGACAGCCTCGTCGACGACGTGACGGACGGCGTGGGCGGCCTGGTCAGCCCGGTGGTCGACCAGCTGCTCGGCGCCGGCGCGACGAACGGCCTGCTGAACGCGGTGGATACGCAGGTCGACTTCGTGACCGACGGCGTGGCCAACCTGATCGGCGGCGATGGCCTGCTGGGTGGCGTGCTGGGTGGCGACGGCGGCCTGCTGGGCGGTGTCCTCGGCGGCGACGGTGGTCTGCTCGGCGGCGTGCTGGGTGATGACGGCCTGCTGGGCGGCTTGCTCGGCGGTGAAGGCGGTCTGCTGGGTGGCGTGCTCGGCGAGGGCGGCCTCCTGGGTGGCGTCCTCGGCGGCGAAGGTGGTCTGCTCGGAGGCGTGCTGGGTGACGACGGCCTGCTGGGCGGCTTGCTCGGCGGTGAAGGCGGTCTGCTCGGTGGCGTGCTGGGTGACGACGGCCTCCTGGGTGGCGTCCTCGGCGGTGAAGGTGGTCTGCTTGGCGGCGTGTTGGGTGACGACGGTCTGCTGGGTGGCTTGCTCGGCGGCGACGGTGGTCTGCTCGGTGGCGTGCTGGGTGATGACGGCCTCCTGGGCGGCGTCCTCGGCGGCGACGGTGGTCTGCTCGGCGGTGTGCTGGGTGACGACGGCCTCCTGGGTGGCGTCCTTGGCGGCGACGGTGGCCTGCTCGGCGGCGTGCTGGGTGATGACGGCCTTCTGGGTGGCGTCCTCGGCGGTGACGGTGGCCTGCTCGGCGGCGTGCTGGGTGATGACGGCCTCCTGGGCGGCGTCCTCGGTGGCGACGGCGGCTTGCTCGGCGGCGTGCTGGGTGATGACGGCCTCCTGGGCGGCGTCCTCGGTGGCGACGGCGGCTTGCTCGGCGGGATCCTCGGCGACGACGGCCTGCTCGGTGGTGTCCTCGGCGGCGTGACCGGCGGCGACGCTGGTGGCCTGCTCGACGGCATCCTCGGCGACGACGGCCTGCTGGGCGGTGTCCTCGGCGGTGTGACTGGTGGCGACGCTGGCGGCCTGCTCGACGGCATCCTCGGCGACGACGGCCTGCTGGGCGGTGTCCTCGGCGGTGTGACCGGTGGCGACGCCGGTGGCCTGCTCGACGGCATCCTCGGTGACGACGGCCTTCTGGGTGGCGTCCTCGGCGGCGTGACCGGTGGCGACGCCGGCGGCCTGCTCGATGGCGTGCTGGGCGACGACGGCCTGCTCGGTGGGGTCCTCGGCGGTGACGGCGGCCTCCTGGGCGGCGTGCTCGGCGGCGGCGAAGGCGGTCTGCTCGGCGGCGCCCTCGGTGACGACGGCCTGGTCGGCAGCCTGCTCGGTGCGGACGGCCTCGTGGGCGGCCTGCTCGGCGGCCTGACGGGTGGTGCCGAACCGGTGGCCGGCATCCTGGAACCGGTGACGAGCATCCTCGACGGCTCGGCCGGCTCGGTGGTCTCGACGGTGGTCGAAACCGTGACCAACGCAGTCGAACCGGTGACCGACATCCTCGCCGGCACGCCGGCAGCCCCGGTGGCCGCGGTCGTGACCGGTGTGCTGGACACCGTCGAACACACGGTGGCCCCGGTGCTCGACAACGTGCTCACCCCGATCACCAGCCTGCTCGACCAGAGCCCGGCCGGCGGTGCCCTGGCACCCGTGACGAACATCCTGCACGGCCTGCTGGGCTGATCCAAGGACACGAAGAAGGAGGAAGGGAAACCTCGATAGCAAGCAGACAGGGACGGGCCGTCAGCGGCCCGTCCCGCGAAAGGACCGTCATGAACAAGAATTTCCGGATACTGGCCCTCGTGGCAATGGGCGCAAGCCTCGCTGCCTGCGGTGTGCCTCCCAAGGGCGGTCGCGACGACGCGACCTACTACTACTCCAACAAGAGCGTGCGCGAAGTGCCCAAGGTGGAGCCGGCACCCCCGCCGCCGCCGCCGAACACACCGGCCAAGATCGTCTACTTCGACTTCGACCGGTACGACGTCAGGACGGGCGACCGCAGCATCGTCGAGGCGCACGCGGGCTACATGCGCAACCGGCCGGCGAGCCGGGTCGTGATCGAAGGCCACACCGACCTGCGCGGCGGCCGCGAGTACAACCTCGCGCTCGGCCAGCGCCGCGCCGAGGCCGTGCAACGCATGCTCACGCAGATGGGCGTGCCGGGCGAACGCATCGAAGCCGTCAGCTGGGGCATTGAAAAGCCCGCATCGCTTGCCACCACCGAGGAGGGCCATCAGCTCAATCGTCGCGCCGAGTTCAGCTACCGCTGAATCGGGAGCACGCGATGATTTCACGGGCGGTTTCCGGTCCGCGATCACGTCATTCAAGCGAGAGCAGATGACGGACGCGACCGGCCTTCGCCCGCATTCGACCGGGGCCGAATGATGTCCTTCTCAGACCAGCTCCACGCCTGCCACGAGCGCCTGGTGTCCGTGTGCGCGGCGTTGCCTGCCCCGTACCCGGCCTTCACGCTCTTCTTCTCGGTGAGCGACGGCTCCCAGCGTGCGCACGTCGTGCATGCGCGGGCCGACGACTTCGAGACCGCCTGGCGCGAAGGCGCCGACCTCGTCGAGCGATGGGTGCGCGAGCGCGGCATCGTCTCGCCCTGGCTGCGCATCGACTGGGTCGAGGGCGCCAGTCCCATGGACTGGACGCAGTTCAAGACCCAGCTCACCGCGGTCAAGCGCAACTACTTCCGGCTCGGCCTGGCCTTCGACCAGGACTTCGGCTTCGCCTTCACCGAGCAGGAACTCAACGCCAACGCCATGCTGTGCGGCGATTCGACCATCGCGCATTCGGTGGTGAACGTGCGCAACTTCGACGTCTATGCGCAGGCCCGCTTCGAGCGCACGCTGCCGCTGGAAGAGTCGTCCGAGCGCACGGTGTACCTGCTGGCCACGGTGGGCGTGTTCTGCCAGCCCGACGGCGTGGTGCACAAGCTCGTGGGCACGGGGCTCGACGCGGGCCGCCGCCAGCTGCCGGCGCTCAACCCGCAGGCGGTGCTCGAGCTGGTGCGCAGCGGCTCGTCGTACCTGGCGCGCCAGATGCAAAGCGACGGCCTGTTCGTGTACGGCTACTTCCCGTGCTTCGACCGCCGAATTCCGACCTACGACGCGATGCGCCATGCGGGCACCGTGCACGCCATGCTCGAGGCCTGGGAGCTCACGCGCGACGACACGCTGCGCGCGGCCATCGACCGTGCCATCGACCACCTCACCGACGCGCTGATCCGCGACTACACGCTGCCCGACGGCCGCGAGGTGGCCTACCTGGTCGACACCGGCGGCGAGATCCGACTGGGCGGCAACGCGGCCTGCGTGCGCATGTTCGTGCGCTACTGCGAGCTGATGGAAACGCGCCACTGGCTGCCGCTGCTGGAGAAGCTCGCGCTGGGCATCGTGGCGCTGCAAGACCCCGCCAGCGGGCGCTTCGACCACGTGCTGCACGCGGCCGACCTGTCGCTCAAGCAGGCCTCGCGCGTCATCTTCTACGACGGCGAGGCGGCCTTCGGCCTCATGCGCCTGTACGGCCTCACGCGCGATCCGCGCTGGCTGGCCGCGGTCGAGAAGGCCTTCGACCACTTCATTGCCAGCCAGCACTGGCAATCGCACGACCACTGGCTCAGCGGCTGCGTGAACGAGCTCACGCAGTGGAGCCCGCAGGAGCGCTACTTCCGTTTCGGGCTGCAGAACGTGGCGGGCTACCTGGACTTCGTGCTCGACCGCAAGACTACCTTTCCCACGCTGCTCAGCCTCATGCTGGCGGCGCAGCAGATGCTGCAGCGGCTGGAGAGCATGCCCGCCATGCGGCACCTGCTCGACGAGCTGGACACCGAGAAGTTCTACCGCGCGCTCGACTACCGCGCGCACTACCTGCTCAACGGTTTCTTCTGGCCCGAGATGGCGATGTACTTCCGCCGGCCGTCCACGGTCGTCGGCGCCTTCTTCGTGCGGCACCACTCGTTCCGCGTGCGCATCGACGACGTCGAGCAGTACGTGACGGGCTTCGCGGCCTACCACCGCTACCTGCTCGACCGGCGCAGCCAGCCTGGCGGCGCGGGCCCCGGCGGCGGTGGTGGTGGCGTGCGCGACGACGGCGCGGTCTGGACGGCCAGCGAGATGGCCCGCGTCACCGGCGGCGAATGGGTGGTCAAGCCCGAGGACGGCTGGCGCGCCACCGGCGTGACCCAGCGCACCTTCATGCGCAAGGGCCGCGTCGTGTTCGAACACCAGGCCCGGCCCTCGAAGACGCCGCTGGCCGCCGTCACGCTCAAGGGCGTGCTGCAGCCGGCCGCGGCCGTGCTGTGCACCGACCCCAAGCCGCACCTGGACAAGCGCGTGCCCGTGCTGCAGGTGGCCAACGTGCTGCAGGCCGTGCTCGAGCTGGGCGACCACGCACGCACCGAATTCACCGGCCGCGTGTGCGGCGTGCTGGGCAGCGGCGCGGGCAGCAGCACCGTGGCCGCCATGCTGGCCGGCGCGCTCACCGTGTGGGGCGAGGTGGCGCAGCCCGAAGGCAACATCAGCCTGCCCTCAGGCATCGCGTGGAACCTCACCTGCATGCCGCGCCATGCCGCCTACTGGGTGCTCGAAATGGGTACCTCGCACATGCCGGCCTCGGCGCAGCTGATGCGGCCTTCGCTCATCGTGGTGACGGGGCTGTCGGCCGCGTCGCAGAAACACCGCGGCCCGTCGGAGGCCGCCGCGCGGCTCGATTGCCGCATGTTCCAGGCCATGGCCGCGGGCGATCGCGTGGTGCTCAACCGCGACATGCCCGAGTTCGCCACCTTCGCCGAAGCGGCCATGGCGCACCAGCTGCAGATCGTGACCTACGGCGAGCACAAGGACGCCGACGTGCGCCTGCTCGCCTTCGACCACGGCGAGGTGCAGGCCGAGGTGGCCGGCGAACCCTTCCAGCTGCGCCTGAATGCGCCGGGCCGCCACATGGGCGCGAGCGCCGTGGCCGCGCTGGCCGCGCTGCAGGCGCTGCGCCTGCCGCTGGCCGCCGCCGTCGAACCCTTTGCGCACTTCGAGCCGCCGGGCGGACGCGGTGCGCTGCACACCATTCACATCGGCGGCGGAAGCTTCAAGCTGATCGATGAAACCTACGACGCCAACCCGAGTTCGATGCGGGCGGCGCTTGAGTTGCTGTCACAAGCCCCCTGCGAGCCTGCGCGCCGGGTGGCCATTCTGGGCGACATGCAGGAGCTGGGGCCCGCGGCGCAACGCCATCACCTCGATCTGGAGGCCGAGTTGCTGGCGTCGCAACCTGACCGCGTGCTCTTGTGCGGACCTTTGATGCGGGCGCTTCACACGCGCATCCGCACCAAGGTCCGCTCCCATTGGTTTGTCGATGTGTCCGACCTCTCCACCGCACTCGGCGGGCTGCTGCAACCAGGCGACTGGGTGCTGGCGAAGAGCTCCGCGGGTGTCGGTCTTTCCCGGCTGGCCCGGGTCCTGAAAGCACTGCCATGAGATGGAACGCACTGGTCCACATCCCCTATGAATCCGAACGCGAGGTACCCCCGCGGCGCTGGTGGCTGGGCTGGCTGCAGCTGCTGTGCGCCTGGGTGCTGCTCATGCTGCTGTGCGCCAACATCGCCCTCGTTTTTGCCGAAGGCCTGCCGGGCTCGTCCGGCCGCACCGCGACCCACAGCCATGCCCACAAAACGATGAATTGCACGCTCAGGGAAAACGCCGCGCCGCAAGGAGCGCGCGGCGCGGAAACGACCGGTCCGGCGCAGGTTCGCACCCACCGATGCTGAGAGGCGTCAGAGGCGAATTTTTGCCTTGTAACAGTCGGGTAACAGTTGATAATGATGCAGGCGTCGTTGCCCGACGGATCGGTCTTTTTCCATGATCAAGTTCCTCTTGCCCAGCCAGCTGGTTGCCGACAGGCCGGAAGTCCCCGGCGCCAGTCCGTATGCCAATGCGCTGAACGATGCGTTTCGCGCGGCCTACCCGCTCGTCAAGAGCGCGGCCTGGCTGTCACTGCCCATCAGCCTGTTCGGGCTGCTGCCTTCGATCTTCCTGCTGCAGGTGTATGACCGCGTGCTCTCGCGCAGCGGCGTCTCCACGCTCGCCGCGCTGGTGAGCGGCATCCTGTTCTTCCTGTGCATCGAGTTCTGGCTGCGCACGCGCCGCTCGCGCCTGCTGCGCAACGCGGGCGCCACTGTCGACCACGGCGTGTCGGGCGCGCTGCTGCACTCCATGCTCGGGCGACCGCTGCGCGCGCTCGAGGCGCGGCCGGCCTCGTCCTGGCAGCTGTTCTTCCGCGACGTGGGCGCGGTGCGCGGCACCGTCACCGGCGGGCTCGCGCAATCGATCTTCGACCTGCCGATGGCGATCTTCGCGCTGATCGTGATCGGCATCGTCGCGCTGCCGGTGCTGCCCGTGGTGGCGGCCTTCCTGGCCATCATGGCGTTCCTGGCCTGGTGGTGGGCCGACGAAGTGCGCGCCGGCCGCGTCGAAGAAGTGCTGCGCGGGCGCGGGCTCGATCGCATCACCTCCGAGATCTGCCATGCGCGCGAGACGCTCAAGGCGCAGTCCAACGACGGCCCGACCATCGAGGTCTGGCAGCAGACCTACAACGCCTGGCTCAGCGAGAGCTTCGGCAAGAACGGCCAGATCGAAACCGCGCGCGACGGCACCACCGTGCTGCTCACCGTGTTCTCGGTGATCGTCGTCACCGTCGGCGCCATCGCCGTCATGCAGCAGTGGATGACGGTGGGCGGCCTCGTCGCTTCCAACATGCTCGCGCTGAAGGCGCTGCAGCCGGTGGCCGGGCTGGTGTCGAACTGGCGCGCGCTGGCCACCGCCAAGGAAGCCGCCAAGCGCCTGGAGACCGTGCTCGGCGAGCCGGTCGAGAAGGCGCCCACCGGCATGGCGCTGCCGCAGCCGCTGGGCCGCGTCACGCTGAAAGACGTGAGCTTCAGCTTCACCGAAGACGCGCCGCAGCCCGTGCTGGAAAACGTCGACCTCGACATCGGCCCTGGCGGCCTGCATGTGATCGTCGGGCGCAACGGCGCGGGCAAGTCGACGCTCGTGAAGCTGCTGTCGGGCCTGTACACGCCCACGCACGGCGTGGTGAGCATCGGCGAGTACGACCTCTCGCAGTTCGGCCGCGAAGAGCTGTCGCGCTGGATCAGCTACCTCTCGCAAGAGGTGTACTGGTTCGGCGGCCCGCTGGTCGACACCATGCGCCGCGGCGCGCCGGGCCAGAGCGACGAGCAGATCGTCGCGGCCTGCAAGCTCTCGGGCGCGCACGACTTCATCTCGCGCCTGCCCGACGGCTATCGCACCGTGGTGGGCGAGGGCGGCACCGGCTTCTCGGTGGGCGAGCGGCGCAAGCTCGCGCTGGCCATGAGCTTCCTGCGCAAGCCCTCGGTGCTGGTGCTCGACGAGCCCAGCAACGACCTCGACTTTCAAAGCGAGCGCAACCTGCTCGCGACCATGCTCGCGGTGGCCAAGGTGCGCACCGTGGTCGTGGTCACGCACTCGCTGCGCATCGTGTCGGCGGCCTCCGCCGTCTATCACGTCACCGGCCAGGGCAACGTGGAAATCGGCTCCGCCGCCGTCATGGTGCCCAAGCTCTTCGGCGTGAAGAAGCCGCTCGTGGCGCTGGGCGACACCACCGACGACGGCAGTGGCAGCAGCAATGCAGGCGTCCCGGCCGCCTCGCGCTCGATGGCGTGAGCAAGAAGGGCCACGCGATGCGTGATTCGTGGTTGCCACGGATCGACCGACTGACAGACAGAGACAGGGGAACGGGATTTTGAAACCAGACTTGCCGCAGGTGCTTCAGGGCGAGAGCGAGAAACAGGCGGCGCAGACCACGCCGCAAGGCCGGCGGCGCCAGTGGATCATCGGCGGCGCGGTCGCGGTGCTGGCGGCGGTGGGGCTCGGCTTTCCGATGGAAACCGTCGTCGTCGCACCGGGCCGCGTGATCCCCTCCGACCGCGTGAAGTCGATCCAGCATCTGGAAGGCGGCATCGTCAGCAACGTGCTCGTGAAAGAAGGCGACAAGGTCAAGCAGGGCCAGTCGCTGGTCGAGATCGACCTGGGCGGCAGCGGCCTGAACTTCGAGGAGCTCACCGCGCGATACGCCGCCACGCAGGCCACGCGCGTGCGACTCATTGCCGAGAGCCGTGGCCAACCGCTCAAGCGCGATTCGTTCGATGCCGACATCGACGAAGCCGTGCTCGAAGGCGAGGTCGGTGCCTACCAGGCGCGCGCGCTCGAACAGCGCGGCGTCATGGCCGGTGCCGTGTCGGGCCTGGAGCAGGCGCGCAGCAAGCAGCTCGAACAGCAGGCCAAGGCCAAGGGCCTGAACGATCGGCTCGCGCTGATGCAGAAAGAGCAGGAGATCTCCGAACAACTGCTCAGCGAAAAACTCGTCGGCCAGGTCGAGGTGCTCGAGAAGCGCCGCCAGGCTGAAGCCGTGCGCAGCGAACTCGCCGTGGCGCGCCAGGGCGTGATCTCGGCGCAGGCCGCCATCACCGAGGCGCAGGCCAAGATGGCCGAGGCCGAGGGCCGCTTTCGCCGCCGCGCATCGGATGAACTCGCCACCGTCGAGCGCCAGTTCGCCAGCCTGAGCGAAGACCTCGCGCGCGCCCGCACCCAGCGCTCGCGCACGGTGGTGAAGGCGCCGGCCGACGGCATCGTGAAGGGCCTGCGCAGTTCCAGCGCCGGCTGGGTCGTGAAGCCCGGCGAATCCATCCTGGAGGTCGTGCCCGACGAGGACGAGATCATGGTCGAGGCGCGCCTCAACCCGAACGACCGCGGCTTTGTCGAAGTGGGGCAGGAGGCGCGCGTGAAGATCACCGCCTACGACTACCTGCGCTACGGCGCGGTCGACGGCAAGGTCAAGCTCGTGGCGGCCGACGCCGACCGCGATGCCGCCATTGCCAGCGGCGCGCCTTACTACCGCCTGCTCATCAGCATGTCGCAGTCGCACGTGGGGCGGCCGGAAAACCGCGTCACCGCCGGCATGGAGTCCGAAGTCGACCTGCGCGTGGGGACCGATCCGTTCATCTGGTACATCCTGCGGCCTGTGCTCAAACTGCGGCGCGAAGCCTTCCGCGAACCATGAGCAAGCCCGTGTTGCCGGGCCGGCGCGCGCGCATCGCCCCGGGTGTGCTTTGCGCGACCTTGTGCGTCAGCATGGCGCTGCCGCCCACCGCTTACGCCCAACCGTCGCCGGAGCAGGAGGGGCCGCCTGCAGCGCTGGCACTGTCGCGCCGCCTGTCGCCACCGTCCCTCGGCGCCGCGAGCTACGCGCAGCGCGTGAAGCAGGCGCTCATCGCGCTGTCGCAGGAGTACCCCGAAGTGCTGACCGCGCAGGCCGCGGCCAACACCAGCAGCTTCGGCGTCGACGCGGCCCGCATGGCGCGCTACCCGCGCTTCAAGGTCGGCACCTCGTCGGGCACCTACAGCAGCGGCGCCAAGGACGCGAAGAGCGAGAACTACACCGTGCTCACCGCCGAAGCGCGCGTGAGCCTGATCGACGGCGGCGCCATGAGCGCGGCGCAGCGCGCCGCCGAATTCGGCAACCAGGCCGACGACGAAGCTGTCACCACCACCTCGCAGAAAGTGGTGCTCGACGCACTCACCGCCTACCTGCAGGTGCAGCGCTTCGACCTGAAGAAGCAGATCGCGCACCGCGCCACCGAAGTGGTGGCCGACCTGTCGAAGGCCGAGGCACGCCGCGTGGCGCTCGGCGTGAGCGGCGACAACGACCTCAACATGGCCGCCTCGCGCCGCGCCCTCGTTGCCGCGCGCGAGTCCGACTTCGAGGCCCAGCGCGACGAGGCCCTGGCCAAGTTCCGCAACTACTTCAAGTTCTCGCCCGCGCCCGAATCGTTGCCCGTGCTCGCCGCGCCGGCGCACTGGCGCATCGGCTCGCAGGAAGAAGCGCTGCGCCGCGCCGAAGCGCGCAGCACCGAACTGGCCGAAGCCCAGGGCCGCGTGGCGCGTGCGCGTGCGCTGGTCGACCAGACCGAAGCCAGCCTGTACCCCACGCTCGACGCCGTCGTCGTGAAGAGCAAGGACCCGCGCGGCGTGTCGCCGCAAGACCCCACGCGCGCCGCGTTTGAATTGAACTGGAACTTCGGCAACGGCTTCGACCGCCAGCTCAAGCTCAAGGGCGCCCTGGCCGAAGTCGCGAACCAGGAAGCCAAGATGGAGGGCGTGAAGCTCAACCTGATGGAGCTCACCGCGTCGTCGTGGTCCCGCACCGTGGCCGGCCGCGAACGCGAGCGCCAGTTGATGGAAGCCGTCAGCACCTCGGGCCAGGCCTTCCGCGGCCGCCGCCGCCTCATGGAGTTCGGCCGCGAGACCCTGCCCCAGGTGCTCGATGCGCAGCTCGACTACTACACCCTGCTGTTCGACTACATCGACGGCGTGTTCGACCTGCGCATTTCGGAGTTGCGCCTGGCGCGCACTACTGGCGAACTGCGCATCGACCCCATCGGCGCCAACAACTGGATCGACCGCATCTTCGGCCCCCCGAGCCGCAACGTGCTGACCGAAGACGGCTTGCTGGGCGCGCTGTGCATCTCGAGCAACACGACCTGCGCGAGCGAACCGTTGGTCGACCGCGCACCGGGCGCATCGATTGCGAACCCGCCGCTGCGCCGGTCAACGCGCCTCGGAATCAACTGACTCCCGAGGCAAGCGCCAGCGAAGCCCCTTCGCGAAACACCACGGAACCGGCTTTGCCGGGCCGTAGGTGTTGCCCCCGGTAGGGGGAAGGAGAAGCGGACACGAAGTGCCGCGCAGCCTGGGGGCGAGCTAAGTTTCTTCGGGGATGCCAGGCTCGCCGTCGAGGATCTGGTACTTGCGCATCTTTTCCCACAGCACCTTGCGGCTGATGCCCAGGTGCTGCGCCGTGTCCTGGCGCTTCCAGTCGTTGATCTCGAGCGCCGCGATGATGCGGTTGCGCTCGCTGCTGTTCCAGCCCTTGCGATCGCCGTTCGCATCGAGCGGGACCCCCGTGCCGTTGCGGTCAGTGGCCAGCGCAGCCGGTGCCGGCGTGCCCCGCGTGAGCGCGATCGCGCGCTGGATGAGGTTCTGGTCCCAGCTGTGCAACTGCCGCGCGATCACGCCCACGCGCTCCGCGAGGTTGCGCAGCTGCCGCACGTTGCCGGGAAAGTAGGTTTCGGCCACCGCATCGCTGAGCCAGTGCGGCGTTTCGCCCAGGGCCTCGAGCTCGTCGCCGAGCACGTTCGCCAGCAGCGCCTTGAAGATCGCGATCTTGTCGATCTCGCCGCGCTCTTCGAGGCTCGGCACATGCAGCTCGATCACCGCGAGCCGGTAGAACAGGTCGGCCCGAAACTCGCCGCTCGCCACCATCTCGCGCAGGTTGCGGTTCGTCGCCGCCACGAGCCGGAAGTCGACGCGGATCGGCGACGTTGCACCCAGCCGCGTGACCGCGCTGTCTTCGAGCACGCGCAGCAACTTGACCTGCTGATAGCGAGGCAAGTCACCGATCTCATCGAGAAACAACGTGCCGCCCGTGGCCTGCTCGAAGTACCCGCGGTGCGCGTGCACCGCGCCCGTGAACGAGCCCTTCGTGTGGCCGAAGAACAGCGACTCGAACAGCCCGTCGGGAATCGCGCCGCAGTTCACCGCCACGAACGCGCCCTTGCCGTACTGCTGGTGCCCGATGTGAAGCTGTTGTGCGATGCGTTCCTTGCCCACGCCGGTCTCACCGCGCACCAGCACCGGATGGTTGCAGTCCGCAAAGGCGCCCACTTCGGCGAGCAGCCCTTTCATTGCATCGGAATGCGCCACCAGCACGTCGGGCGCCTGCGGCGCGACATCGCGCGCACGCAACTGGCGCACCAGCTTGGCCACCATCGTGCGCAGCTCGGCACAGGTGAAGTCGTAGGGCAGGACGTGCAGGTACTCGGGCGGATACGTGCGCGAATCGCGCTCGCGCGAAGCCGCAGCGACCCAGATCACCGGCATGCCTTGCAGCAGCTCGGTCGCGTGCGGAAGACCTCCACCGTCGATGACGGTGACGCTGATGATCGCGACGGAAGGACGCAACGCGACGCCGCGGTCCTGCTGCGGAGGCGGCAGGCCATCGGCCCGGATGACTTCCACGTCGAAGCTCGCCATGCACCGCGCAATGCGGTCGAGGATGTCGGCTTTGCCTTCCCAGACAAAGAGGTCGAGTTCGTCGAAGTTGGAGGCACTCATGTATCGAAAGGCAATGGCGAAGTGCTAGTAGACGAGCTTGGATTCGCCGCACAAAAGAGAAAGGAACCGGACATCGCTATAGCCAAGCTGAACCCCAAGCAGGTTGAGCAATGGAACGATGATCGCATCGAGCAAACCGAACAACGGGCTCAGGATGCTCAAGACAAAGGACAACAGGGGAGAGAGGATCCCGCCCAGTGGAAGTGGGAGCGCGCCGAGAAGCACGGTGGTCAGGGTCCACTTCGTGCCATCGGTGAAGTTGCTGAGTGTGTTGGATAGTACGGAGCCGACGGCATTGGAATTCACGGTCTGGACATCGTCTGTGTCTCCGATGACACCATTGAACGTGAGTTTTTGATAGCTGGTATCAGGAGTTTCCGCTTGCACCGGAACCTTGGCGTAGACCTGCAAGACCGGAATTCCCAGTGCACTGATCTCACTAATCATGGCGGGAGGCATTGCGCTGCAATTTATCGGGGTAGTCGTGTTTGACATCAGTGCATCGGAAACGCCCGCAATGCAGATGCTCGCCAATCCCGGTTTTGCCTCGATGTCGACTCGGCAGTCGGCCAAGGTACTTGCGCACTTGATACTGCTCAGTCGCCCATGCCCTTGGGCCACTTCGAGATAGATGGGCAAACGCAAGAGAGTCACCTTTACCAGCCAGGAGAGGCCCGGAATTTCGTTGGTGTCCACCAGCTTGACATCGAGCAGCAGTCTTACCGCGGCCGAATGTGCTTGCGTCCGCCAGTTGCCGTTGGCGTCTTTGCCTGCAGGGCCGATGGCGATAGATGGTGGCTCAATCACCACGAGTTGAACATCGGCCTTGGCCAATGCACCCAGATCAATAGTTGAACCGAGCTTGACGAGATTCTTTCCGGTGGCGATCTGAGCCGTGGTGGTCAGCAAATCCAGTACGTTGATCGCCGCGTTGGCTGCGCCCTCCCGAGAAGGAGTGGTGACCTTGAGCAGATCACCCAGCTTGATCTCCACGGACTTCACATTGGCGGAGATGATCGAATTGAGTGCCTGCACTGCCAACGCATTGGAGTTCCCGAGGGCCTGCACCATGGCCAGCATCAGGTCGTTCAACTTGATGGGAGTGTTGAGAAGCTCGTCCACGGTCCCGACATTTGGGATTGCGGAGATCAGGTCAAGCAGCCGAACCTGTGCTTTGGCCAGACCTTGGTAGTCCACCAGCTTGAGACTGATCTTGTTGCCGGTGCCGAGTAGTGCATTCAAGAGCTGATTGGCAACGCCTTCATTCAAACTGGCGAGGCCGGTTCCCAACGAGAACGAGGCGATCGGATCGTTGGCTGCGACTGCCTTGCTTTGAATCGTTCGATCCGCTTCAAAAAATGGCAGGAGAGAGATCGGTGTCCTCTTGATCGTGACACGAACGGCATTCAGCTCGGTCGTCGCGATTTCAAAATGATCAACCGTTGCCTTGTCGGGAGACCATCGACCGCATTCGATATCTTCATCGACCAGAGAGAAAACTGGCGGAAGATTCCGCTTGGTGTCGGTGGCCCCCGTTCCGTTGGCACTGAGTTTGGCGGCGGTTTTCGCGTCGGTGCAACCGTCCGCGCTGGAGATCATCTGGGCGCCGGCGAGGGCGGCCAGATCGGTCGCCTTTTGTATTTCTCTCTTCACGAAGAAGAGGTATCCCAGTTCAACACCGATGAGGGTGATGACGATGAGGCTCATCGCGATGGCCGTGTTGATGAGGATCGAACCTCGACCACGGCGTTGGAAAGAGGAGCTGGCGACCGGTCGGGTGAATACTGCGGTCATTTCTTCAGGCCTCTCATGATGTCGCCAGCGCGGCAGTTGCTTTGCCCTGCAGCTGCTTTATCCAGTTGCTGGCGTCGAAAAGCGGCATCTGAGGAAGGAAGCGAGCGTCGGTCTCATAGGGGTAGGTGACGGTCACGACGCAAGTGGGCGTGCTCGGTGCGACAGGACAGGATTCGATCGTGATGTGAGCCGAGATCCAATTCTTGCGGCTGGTCAGATTGCCGTTCGCCGATGCAGGAACGATGAGCGAACGAGCCAGGGACTCAACCACGGCCTGCTTCACCTTGACCGGATCGGGTGGTCGCGGCAGCAGGGTCGCCGCGCGAGCGCCATCTTCCGCGGCGCGAGAAACGACCTGCTGCGTGTAGAGGGCCGCACCGAAGGTCAGCAACGCGTACAGCACAAGAAAGAGGACCATGATCACCAGCGCAAACTCGATGGCTGCGACGCCACGTTGCGTACGGCAACCCGTACAGATGTCCTGTGCAACTGCCTTCATGACCCGGACCTCATGTCCAGAAGCATGCTGGCGTTGCCCACAATCTGGGCGGGCAGTGCAAAGCTTGGCAATGGGGGTAGGAGCGAACTCAAATTGTTCGCTTGCACGAGGACCACGACCTGGCAGCGATGGCTCCAGGCGACTCCACATCTGGCAGGCTTGGTTGGATCGCAGTTGTTGGTTTCGGCGGCGCAAATCTGGGCGGATACAACGGGTTGCACCACGGCAGGCATCCACTTGCTCTGGGCGGTTGCAATGGCGACCGCATGCTGCCTGCGTTCCTCCAGGCTGCTCTGGTAGCGGAGTGCGGCCCTTGCGCCGTCTTCCGCCGCGTTCTGAAGACCAAGCCGGAACGCGAAAAGCATGCCGTAGCAGATAACGGCATAGAGAAGGCTGAAGAAGATCATGAACACCACGGCGAACTCGATCGCATACACGCCGCGCTGAGCGCGTGATGATGTGGAAGCGCGGATCGCTTTCATGGCTGTTTCTATAGAGGGCTGATAGCGGGAGGGTCTGCCTTCCTTGCTACTTGGCGCCGCCAGTTCCGGAGGACGTCTTGACCGTCGAGCTCATTCGCTCCGGAATCGGGAACTCGAAACTCTTCAGATAACGTTCATAGCTTCGTTGCGCAACATTGCCTGCAATGGGGCGCGGTGTCTTGGATGCGATGTCACCGCTGCGTTGCCAGGCAAGCAACCCTTGAGTGGCGTCGCCCACTTGGAGCGACACATGGTCAAACTCTTCGGCGTCCGTGGCGTCGTTCTGAGACGGGTTGGCAGACGCCTCTGTCGTCACTTGCGTGCTTTGCGCCTTGGAGGCGGGAGGCGGCTCGGACTGCGTGGCGCTTTGTGCCATCGCCATCGACGAGGAGGTGAGAAGGGCGATGGCCCAGCTCAACCCGGACAGGGTGCGGAAAACCGTGCCGCATTCTTTTTTCATGGTGTACCTCATGGAGTCGGGCTCGATGGCAAGGGTGTCGAAGAGGCGGTTGCTGCCGGATTCGACTGAATGGCGGTGCGGACGCCGGAAGGGGGGGACCAGCGAGACGCTTTCAGCGCGAGGGGGGCCGTGGTTTCGTCGGGAAGCGGCATACCAGTCGTGGAGCGCAGGGGCACTGCGGTTGCGCCAGCGCGGAGTTGCTGCGCAGCCTCCTTGACCGCCGAGCGCGCTGTGGGAGACATGCGGTTCGCGTCCATCATGGCGGTCGCTTGCTCTTGCTGATTGGTGAGCTCGAGATACAGCGCCAGATTGGCTTGGGCCTGCGCACTGTCCGGCCGCAGTTGAAGTGCCTGCATCAACGGAAGCCGTGCTTCCTCGGTCGAGCCCGCACGCAGATGGGCATAGCCGAGATCGCTCAACAGCAGTGCATCGGTTGGGGCGTGGCGCTGGGCCTGCTTCAGAAGCTGTATGGCTTCGGGGTAGTTGCCACGGGCACCCGCCAGAAGGCCCAGTCCGCGATAGCCAGCGCCTTCAAGCGGCGTGCCCATCAAACGCTTGTAGATGGCTTCGCTCTGCGCCGCCTGTCCTGTCTGCCGCAAGGCATCGGCGCGCAGGCGCGTGGATTCGGGCGACGTTCCCCAGCGCTGCTCCAGGGCATCGATGTGCGCCAGCGAGGCGAACCACAGGCCTTCTCGCTGCATCTGCTCGACAAGCTTGAGGTAGGTCTCTTTCGTGTCGACTGAGTTCCCCGCTTTGGTGTCGGCAGCGGCTTCGGCGGCCATGCGTTGCTGGGCTTCGGCACTGGCCGCGTACTGATCCTTCTGGGTGGCGCACCCAACGAGCGCAAATGCCGTCAGGCACGCTGCGGTTTGTACCGTGATGCGACCCCGCATGCCGCGGAGCTTCCTTCCAGGGAGATGAATGCTCTTCATTTGGCGACTGCTCCAAGAGAACGGAAGACGGCAATGAATCCCGGACCGGCGGTCACTATCACCAGTGCGGGGAGCAATGTGCCCACCATGACGGCCGTCATCTTCACGGTGATCTTTCCGATCCGCTCCTTCATTTCCGAGCGGCGCCGTTCGCGCAGCCGCTCGCCGAATACGCGCAGGGGCTCTTGCACCGCTCCACCGTGGCGATCGACCTGAACGAGCAGCGAAACCAGACCGCGAAGATCTTCATTGCCATGAAGCGTGGCGAGTCGATGCAGCGAGTGCTCGCGTGTTCGCCCTTGGCTGTATTGGCGGTTCGCGAGAGTCAACTCATGGCCGAGCACGCGCAGCACGTGGGAAAAATCGTCGGCCATGATCTGCAGGCTCTGATCGAGGCTGAGGCCCACGCCCTGCAGGAGCTTCAACAGATCCACAAAGAGCGGAAGCTCACGATGGATGCGTTCGCGTCGGCCGGCGGCAATGCGGCCGAGCACCCACTTGGGGATCATGAAGCCGACCACGAGGGCGCCGGCGAGCGCGATGATCATGGCGCGTTCGGCGAGTGCGCCTTTCCAGACGACATAAGCGAACGCCGGCAGGAAGAATGCAAGCAGAAGGCGGGTGACCAGGAAGATCAGTTGCGTCCGCTTGGAGGGGTATCCGCATTGGTCGATGAGTCGTCGGTCCTCGTTGGCCACGAGGGCTCGCCCGACGCGAGAGTCGAGCCAATGAAAAGGGAGTTCGATATCGGTGCGTGGCGGATCGCCCGGACCTGGAGTTGCATCGAGGGGGGTCTTGAGGTCGATCTGCGTCGTGGTGTCCCGTCGAAGCGCGCGGCCAATCACCTGGCCGCTGCGACTGCGGCGAAGCTCTGTCGCGATCAGGGCGCCGGCCGCAATCACCAGCCCCAGTGCCAGGAGTGCAAGGCTGAGAATGGCGAAGTGATTGGAAGTGAAGCTCATGCCAGCTTTGCCAATCGATACAGGAAGAAGGTACCGAGCACCTGCAATCCAGCGGAAGAGAAGATCAGCGTGCGGCCGATCTCATCGTTCCACATGCCCAGGAAGTAAGCCGGGCTGCTCAGGATCATGAAGGTGCCCACGCCAATAGGAAGGAGCCCCAGAATCCAGGCGGAAAGCCGGGTTTCTGCAGACATCGCAACCAGTTCGTGTTCTGCCTGCTCGCGGTCGCGCATGAAGTTGGCCACCCGTTCGAGAAGAAGGTCGGCCCGCCCGCCATAGCGCACGCCAAGGCCGAGGATGGACGCCAACAGGAACATTTCTTCCACCCGCACATTGGTCGCCGTCTGGTGCAACGCACGGTCGAGATCCACCCCCGCACGAACCAAGGCGGCCGAGCGCTCCATGTGCCCGCGCAGAGGCTCCTGCGTCGTCGCAATCGCGAGCTGGAATGCCGCTTGCGTGGAGTTTCCGATGGTGATCAAACGCACCATCGCGTCGATGTATGCCGGCAACTGGCTGATCAGTTGGCGACGGATTTTTTGGAGCCGCAGCCAGACCGCAAAAACCGAAACCAGGACGAGCAGGAACAGAAAACCAACCGCTGCGATTGCCCCGCCGAAGAGCCCCGCCAAAAGGCACAGCACGACGATGCCGACCACGGCAAGCGTGGCGACCTTCGGCGAAATGACCCCGAGCAGCCAGTCGGGCAAGACCGTCTCCATCAGGCCCTTGCGGGCCGGCGTGCCGGTCGTCGCCTCTGTGTTGAGCCAAGGATCCGAAGTGATGCCAGAGACATAGCTGTCCGATGACGGATCGCGCAATGGCATCGGCACATTCGCAACGGACGGCACCGCGTCGGCACTGCTTGCCAGAATCTGCTGCTCAAGGTGGCGCCCGGTCGCCTGGCGGGTCTGCCGGCTTCTTGCCCATTGCCAGAGCAACAGGCCGCCGGCTGCCAGCAGCAGCGCGATGCAGGTCACGATGAGCAGGGCTTCACGCACGGCCTTCTCCGTTCTGCGCGCGTGCCATCGATTGACGGAAGCGGGTGATCTTTGGCGAGTGCGGCGCGATGCCCAGCGAGACCCAGCGATCGCGCTCTTCGCCGTCCGGCGACACGACCGGTTCGTAGCGGTAGAGCTCCTGCATCGCCACCACGTTGTCGTTCACGCCGGTGACTTCGCTGAGCGAGATGATGCGCCGCTGCCCGTTGGAGAGCCGGCCGATCTGCACGATGAAGTCGATGGCGTTGGCAATCTGGCGGCGCAGGCTGACCTCGCTGCCTTGATACCCAGCAAAGCCGGAGAGCATTTCCAGGCGGTACAGGCATTCGCGCGGCGAGCTCGCGTGGATGGTGCCCATGGAGCCTTCATGCCCGGTGTTCATGGCCTGCAGCATCTCGATGACTTCGGCACCGCGCACTTCGCCCACGATGATCCGGTCCGGGCGCATGCGCAGGCTGTTGCGCAGCAGGTCGCGGATCGACACCACGCCGGTGCCGTCGAAGCCGCCGGGGCGGCTTTCGAGGCGCACCACGTGGCTGGTGCCCAGCGAAAGTTCGGCCGTGTCTTCGATGGTGATCACGCGCTCGCGCGAGGGGATGAAGCTGGCCAGCGCGTTGAGCAGCGAGGTCTTGCCCGAGCTGGTGCCGCCGCTCACGAGAATGTTGCAGCGCGCACGCACTGCGATCTCGAGCAGTTGCGCCATACCGGCATCGAAGGTGCCGAGCTTCACCAGGTCTGCGGGTGTCAGGGGCTCCTTGCGGAACTTGCGAATCGAGACCGACAAGCCATCGATGGCCAACGGCTCGATGATGACGTTGATGCGGCCGCCATCGGGCAGGCGCGCATCGACCATCGGGTTCGACTCGTCGAGCCTGCGTCCCAGCGGTGCCAGGATGCGCCGCACGATCCGCATCACGTGCTCGGAATCGGTGAAACGCAGCGTTTCGCGCTCCAGCATGCCGTGGCGCGACACATAAACGTTCTGGTAGCCGTTGATCAGGATGTCTTCGACAGCCGGATCGTTCAGCAGGTCTTCCAGCGGGCCGAAGCCGGCCAGCTCCTTCGTCAGCGCATCGGCGATGAGCTGCATCTCGCGGTCGTTGATCGGCACGCGGCGCAGACGCACGAAGCTGTCGACCTCGAGTTCGACGAACTGCTGGATCGACGCGCGCGACCAGCGGCCGAACTCCGCGCCCAGCTCTTCGATGCGACTCAGCAGGTGATCGTGCGTCCAGCTCTTGATGTCTTGGAACTGCTGGGAGTTGATGAACGCCTGGTCGTCGTCGGCAAATTCGATATCAGTGGACATGGATCAGCCTTCGTTATCTCTCTTCCAGAGCCCCGTGATCTGCGCCATCAGTGCCACCCAGCGTGGGTCCTTGGCAGGCGGTTGACCGGAGACGGACATGTATTCCTGGTGCAGGGTGCGGGCCAGGCCGCCGACGGCCTGTGCATACGGATCGTTGCGGGCGGTGCGCACGAGCATTTCGCCGCGGCAACCGGCGGCGAGCAGCTGGGTGCTGCGCTCGGGCAGCACGTGCTGCAGCGGCAGCTCGAGGCGTTCGGCGATGTCCTTGGCCGACAGGCCGACGCGAGCGTCGAACTTGTTCACGACCAGAGTCATCCGCTCGGTCTCGACATTGCGGGCGCGCAGCTCCTTGAGCATGTTGGCCGTCGAGACGATGGCGCCGATGCTCTGGTCGCACACCACCCACGCGTTCTGTGCTTCGCGCACGGTCTGGGCGATGAAGTCGATGGTCGAGAAGCCGCCGAGGTCGGCGATCTGGAAGTCGAAGAAGTCGGCTAGGCGACGGATCAGCGAGACGGAATCGGCGTGCGAGATCTCGCGCACCTGCGCCAGATTGGTCGGCAGTGGCAGCACGGCGACGCCGCTGGTGTGATGCGCGAGTGCCGTGTGCAGCAGGGTCTGGTCGAGGCGTCGCAGGTTGCGCACGCCATCGACGAAGCTGAAACCGCTTTGCGTATTCAGGTACAGCAGTCCGTCGCGTGCGGGTAGGCCCAGGTCGAGTAGCGCCACGCCATGGCGGCCGTTGCGGCCTGGCGTGCGTGCCGGCGCTTGCCCCAGTTGGTCGTACAGCGTGAGCGCCAGGCTCGTGGCCAGCGTGGTGACGCCCAGGCCGGCACGCGCGCCCAGCAGGGCCAGCGTGCTGCCACGCAGGCCCCCGGGGAGCGAGCGCCGCTTTTCGAGAAGCGCGCGCAGGGTGCCCACGGCTTCATCGGGCGTGGCCGAGAGGTCGATGAAGTCGTCCACACCGGCGCGAAGGGCGGCCAGCATCGCCGCGGGTTGCGACGACACACCGGCGGCCAGCACGGGCAGGGTGGGCCAGTCGCGCTTCAGGCGTTGATGGAGCTCGCTGGCTGCGGTGGCTTGCTCGGGAGAGAAGTCGATGAACACAGCCACGGGGCCGAGCAAGGAAATGCGCTCGTCGATCGTCTTCGTGTCCTGGCTCAGGACGACGACTGAGCCTTCGTGGCTCAGGGCGTCTGTCAGCCAGGTGATGTGGCCGCCGTTGGCTGACGCGAACAGGTAGGTTTCGCTGCCAGTTTCCGGAAGGTTGTCGCGTGGGGCGTTCATGGTGCCGTTCTGCGATGTGCGATTCGTAAGACCGTCATCCATCAGCGGGAGAAGCCCGGCACCGCCGTGTTGGCTGCGCCGCCGAGGAAATGCGAACGCCACACGGGGCCGTCGCGCTGCTCGGCGCCGCCTGGGAGGTAGGGCGTCAGATCGGTGTTGCGGGCAATCGGCTTGACCAGATGCGGGGTGACGAGGATCACCAGTTCCTTCTCGCTCATCTGGTACTTGTTCTGGCGGAAGAAGGTGCCCAGGATCGGCAGGTCGCCAAGAAGCGGGACCTTGTCGACATTCGAGGTGGTAGTGCGGCTGACGAGGCCGCCGATGATGAAGCTTTCTCCGTCTCCCAGTTCTACCGTGGTGTCGGCGCGCCGGGTGCTGATCGCGGGTACGGCGACGCCGCCGATGCTGAGCGAGTTGGTGTAGTCGAGGTCGCTGGCTTCCGGTGCCACCTTGAGCACGATGCGGTCGTTGGACAGCACCGTGGGTGTGAGCGTCAGGCCGATACCGAAGGGCTTGTACTCGATGCTCGTGGTGCCCAGACCCTGAGGAGCTGGAACGGGCAGTTCTCCGCCGGCCAGGAAGCTGGCGCTCTGGCCCGACATTGCGATCAGCGTGGGCTCGGCGAGCACGCGCGCCATGCCATTGCCCTCAAGAAAGCCGACGTTCAGCCCGATACCGGCCTTGCCGAAGTTGAACAGAAGGCTGAAAGCTTGTGCGAGAGGGTTGCTGTATTCACCACTGATACTTCCATCCGACGCGAAAGTTGCAGACTTCAGTGACGACGGTGTGAAAGAACCAAAGCTGAATCCATTGGAGTTGGCGCGCGTGCTGAAGATGTTCAGACCCGCCTGCTTGAGCACACTCCGGTTGAACTCGACGACCTTCACTTCGACCTGAACGGTGTTGCTGCGCACGTTGACGACAGAGCGGTCGATGAGTTCCGTCTTGTCGCCCGCGCCCGCCAGGGCCGTGTCGCGTGCTTGCTGGTGTGCCGCGACGCTGTCCATGGCGCCGGAGACTGTGGCGTTGCGACGCCGCACTTCGACGGCATAGGTCGTCGCCGCTGCGTTGCCTTTTTCCCAGACCATCAGCGTGGTGCGTCCTGCAGCCTTGCCGGTGATGATCAGTCGTGCCGCGGGAGAACTTGGTGTCTTGCGGGTGACGGTGACGGCCGCGACGGCCTCGTCGGCGATGGCCATCCGCTCGATGCCCTTGTCGATCAGAAGCTCCTGCTGTGTGCCCGCATTGAGAATCAGCGGCCGCTGGGGCTGTGTGCGCACAGCCTGGGTGTCTGCGGCATTGGCGGCGAACGGCCAGGCGGCCTGGGCCAGCGCACACAAGGCGATCAGCGACGAACGCAACAGCGGCGGGGCGCCCGCAGGGCTGCTCGACGGTTCGCGTGGCGTGTAGGGCATGTGGCTTCTTTCCTGGATGACGGACGTGACGGCTGAAGTGCGCTGCACTCAATAGCTCATGGTTTCGCTGCGGTCGCCGCGAATGACTTCGACTTGAAGGCCGCCGCGAGCGGTACCTGGTTGGGGTGCCCGTGTGCCAGACGAGATGGCGCGGGCTTCAGTCAAGGCTGGGCGACTGGCGACGTTCTTGCCGCCGGTCACAAGATCGAGTGCCGTCAAACCTGCCTGTGCACGGTCAAGTCCTTCCAGAGGCGGGCGGCGAGGCTCGCCGGGCCGGATCGAGGCGGGCTGCAGTGCGGTCGGGAGATCGGCAAAGAGTTTGGGGTCGGGTTCTCCCGTGTCGTTGGGGTTGCGCAGCGCCAGCATCAGTCGACCGGTTGCATCGCCGATCGTGAGGCGGTTCACGTCATCGACGGGCACCGCCAGTACGGCGGTGCGGGCAGGCTCGGTGCGCTGGGCTTGTTGTTGCTGCTTGTCCGCCGTCTTCGAAGGAAGACCATCGACGGATGCCGAACCGAAGGCGAGCACGCGCTTGCGCGAGAGAAGCAGGCGTGCCTGACTGCGATCGACGTCCTTGCCGTCCGACTTCAGCGTGATGAACACGTCGACGAAATCTCCGGGCTGAATCTTGTTGCCGACACCCATGATCTCGTCGGCCTTGACAGCGACTGCGCGTTCGCCTGCTCCCACGCGAAGGGCAAGGCCCGAGACCAGTTGGTTCTCCATCACGGGCGTGCCCTCTGAGAGATCGAGTACCGGAACGCGTTCGGCCGCTGCTGCCACCTCTTGAAAAGCGCCCGCAGGATTGACGGTGAGATGCTCGACGCGCAGGGCATCTGCTGCAATGACTTGACCTGCGGGCAGCGGCTTGGCGGCGACGACAACGGGGTAGGTAACTGCGGGCTGGCTCTTTGTCTGCTCGCTCCCTCGTTCAGAGGCCGCAGGGGCCTTTGGTGTGGGCTGCCGACCGAGCATCCAGGCATAGACCCCCAGCAGGATGGCCAACAGAACCAGGATGGCAGCGATGATTTTGGTGAGATTGATCATGGGCGGCGGAGGGAAGGGGAGCAAGCGATCATGAGGAGGGAGATGAAGGGCCTGCGAAACGCAGCAGAGCGGCTAACTCTCTCGTCCCCAAACCATCCACACCACGGCGGCCAAGGCCAAGTAGGCCGCGTAGGGAATGATGCGAAGCCGGCGTGCCGGCGTATTGGATTCGGTGGTACGCGACGGACCCGCGAGCATCGAGGTCAGCCGAGGGAAAAGAGGCCAGCGCTCCAGATAGCGCCAAAGCATCGCGTGAGCGCAAGCCAGCAAACTGGCGATGACCCAGATCGGGATGAAGGCGGAAAACCCGACCCACAGCCCCAAGGCTCCTGCGAACTTCACGTCACCCGCCCCCATGAGGCCGGTGGCGTAGAACAACAGAAGAAAGCCGAAGCCTGCTGCTCCACCAAGGAGCGCCGCTTGCCAATCGAACCCGAGAGGCCCTGTCCCCAGCGCGAGTGCCGCAACTGAAAGGGACGCGCCTGCGACCACAAGCCAGTTGGGGACGCGGCGCTGCTGAAAGTCATAGGCGGCGACAAGTAGCAGCCATAGCAAAAAAGTCGCCGTCAAGATCATCGCAATCGACTTTCAAGTCGTCACGATCTTGGCGAGTTCGGTCGAAATCTTGGTGAAGATGGCACCCAATTTGGAGCCAATCGTGGGAAGAGATACGAGGATTGCAATGGAAATAAGCCCTGCAATCATTCCGTATTCAAGTGCAGTAGCACCCTCTTCATCACGCAGAAAACGAGTAATAGAACTAAGCATGGTGATCTCCTGAAAGGAAGTGTTAACAAAGGCTGGCACGGTGGATGTTATACAGCGTAACTCCGTGTATCAACAGGAGAAACACGCCGGATCGAGTCCCGGATGTGCTACTCGGAGGGGTAAAGCAGGAAGGCGGCCAGCCTCGTTCGGCCCCCACAACGGGGCAGAAAAGGTCACTTATTCACAGTCTGGAGATGTTCGTTTCCCTCTGTAAACCGCATGCAGCCTTGCATGGACGAGGGGAACACGTTACGGGCGCGGGAACGTCCGGAAGTTGAGCGTTACGGGAACATGCCCGTTACGTGTTACGTAGCGCGGTACCTAGGAGTGCAATTTGTAACACTCGACAAGGCGGCTCCGTTTGGGCAATAAATCACACTTTTGGGGCCGAGACCCCTTCGGTGATGTGGGCTCAGCCGAGGATTTCTTCGTGGAAGAGCTTCCACTCGCCGCCCTGGCGCAGCCAGTACTGGCGGCGGGTGCGGCCGTTCTTCTCGCCCTCGAACACCTCGCCGAAGGTGGCGACCATGGTGTCCTCGGTGTCGCGCCAGTGCAGGTACGACGTGTCCTTGATTTGCACTCGTTTACCTTGTGCGTAGGTCAATTCGTCACGGAGTACCGTATCGGCGTCGACGGGCTTGCGGCTGGCGCGCTGGAAATCCGGCAAATAGAATTTTTTCAATTGCGCTTCATTGCCGCTGGCGCGCGCGTCTTTCCAGGCGGTAATTGAATCGGCGAATTTCTTTGTTTCTTTTTCGGCCTGCGGCTGCGAAATCCATTGCAGGCTGCGCGCGGTGACGACGGGGGTGGCGCCGATCTGGACCTTGCGCAGCAACTGCTTGAGGTCGGGGTTGGCCATGACGACGCAACCGTCGCTGGCCAGCGGCGCCCGCGCGAACTGCTGGGGCGGGGTGCCGTGCAGCCAGATGCCGCTGCCGGTCTTGCCGCGCCGCACGTCGTACGGGTTGGGGTAGTTGATGGGCAGGGCGCCGGCGCCGTAGAAGTCTTTCAGCGAGCGCGGGTCGAGGCTGCTGGTGATGTGGTACACGCCCAGCGGGGTGCGCGCGTCGCCTTCGACGGCCTTGTCGGTGCCCGACTTGCCGACCGAGATGTAGTAGTCGGCGACGAGCTTCAGGCCCTTGTCGGAGTTCTCGAACAGGTACAGCCGCGAGCGCGAGGCGTCGACGGCAATGGCGAAGCGGCTGCGGGTCGAGAGGGTGAGGAACTGCGAGGGCACGGTGCCGGCGGGCGGGCGTTCGCGCAGGGCCTGCAAGCGGCGGCGCGATTCCTCGTGCAGCTCGACCATGGCCGGGTTGCCGCGCAGGCGCGCGATGCCGGCGGTGTCGGGCATGGCGTTCGAGGGCGGCACCTGCGCCGCGAGCAGGTCGCCGTACACGAGCTGCGCGAGCTGGAAGTTCGGGTGGTCGCGCACGAGGGTCTGGGCCTTGGCCAAAGCCTCGCGGGTCTTGCCGCGGCCGAACAGTTCGTAGACGCCGATCAGGCGGGCTTCGGCGCCGCTGGCTTCCTGCAGCGGCGCGGCGGTTCTGGCGGTCTTGCGGGCCGGGCGCGTGGCACTGGCGTTGTCCGCTGCGACGGCGGACCGCTTGCCCTTGGCTTGCAGCTGCGTCTTGCTGGCGCCGCTACCGGCTTTGGCGCCTCGGGCTTCCTTGGCGGACGCACGGCTGCCGCCCGCCTTGGCGGCCTTGGTGCCGCTGGTCTTGGCGTTGGCCGACTTGCTGCTGGAGCTGTTGCTGTTGTTGGCTGCGAGCGCGGCGCCGGGCGTGGCCAGCAGGAGCGCAAAAGCGGCCATCAAGGCCGCGAGCAGCTTCCCGCTCCGCAGCGGGAACGGGAGGGTCTGAAGCCGGCCGTGCCGGACGATGTCTGCCACTAGCCGCCGACGCTTTCCTTGCGAATGTGCCACTGGTTGCCGGAGCGTTGCAGCTCGAGCGTCTTACGGCTCGCGATGTTGAGGTTGTCGGCGCGGTAGATCTGGCGGAACTTGGCGGTGGCGGTCTGTCCGTCGACCTTGATCGCGAGGTTCTCGAGGTTCACGCTGATGCTGGACTTGCCGACGATGCGGGCGCGGCGGTCTTCTTCCCAGGCCTTGCGGCTCTGGCCGCCGGCGGGCACGAAGTCGCTGCCGTAGGCGGCGAGGTAGCGGTCCATGTCCTGGCTGGCCCAGGCCGAGGCCCAGCCGCGCACGACGGATTCGATCTCGGCGTTGGAAGCCGGGGCTGCAGCAGGCGCTGGTGCCGGTGCCGGTTCAGGCGTCTTGGCGACCGGCGTGGGCGCTGCGGCCACCTTGACGGGCGGTGCGACAGGCGCGGCAGCGGGTGCCGGCGCGGGCGCAGGCGGTGCCTTGGCGACGGGCGCAGGAGCGGGCACGGGGGCTGGTGCCGGTGCCTTGGCGACCGGTGCGGGCGCAGGCGCCGGGGCAGGCTTCGCAGCCGGAGCCGGTGCGGGCGTCGTCGTGGCCGAGGCCACGAGGGTCGAGCCCTTCGAGCCGGCCGCCGGCGGTGCGGTGAAGAGCGTGCGGATCACGGCCAGCTTGGGCTGCACCGCGGTGTTGTTCTGGTCGAGCTGCAGCGCCTTGCTGTAGGCCTGGCTGGCCAGCCGCGCATACACGTCGCCGAGGTTTTCCTGGGCGGTGGCGTAGCTGGGGTTGGTGCGAATGGCGCTTTCGAGGGCGTTGCGGGCCTTGTCGAACTGGTTCTGGCTCGCGTAGATGACGGCGAGGTTGTTGAACGGCTCGGGCAGCTCGGGCGCATCCTGCGTGAGCTGGGTGAAGGCGGCGATGGCCTCGGCGCGCTTGCCGGTGTCGAGCTGGATCACGCCCTTCAGGAAGCGCATCTGCGGATCGCGCGGCTTGTCCTTGAGGAAGGCCTCGGCCTTGGTCATGGCCTCGTCGAGCTTGCCGGACTGCATCAGGCGGTCGACCTCTTCGTGCTCGGTCGCGGCCAGCGCGGGAAGCGCGGCGCCGCAGGCCGCAACGGCCAGGAACAGGGCGCGCACGGTGGGAGAGAAGCTGAAGCGGGCGCGAGGCCGGGGGCTCTTGGGCATTGCGGACAAGACCTCGTTGGTGGGGAAGGGGAATGCGGCAGGCATTGTAAATGCGCCCGTCACCTCTGGATACCAAGCTGACGGAGCCCTGCGATGGTCCTATTCACAGTTGTGCCGAACTTGTGCACTGCATCATCATCATGTAACGTCTCGTAAGCAAAATGCACGTGTTTACCCTGATTTTTCCAACCCTCCGGAGTCCGTTTTGAAGATCACCAAACGCCGCCTGCTCGAAGGCGGCGCTGCAGCCATTGCCACCTCGCTGTTCACGCCGGCCTCGTGGGCCCAGCGCGCAGCAGGCGGCGATGCCGCCTGGCCAACCAAGCCCGTGCGCATCCTCGTGGGCTTTCCGGCGGGTGCCTCGCCCGACCTGGCGGCGCGCGCCATCGCGGAGCCGCTCTCGAAGCTCCTGCGCCAGCCGGTGACGGTGGAGAACAAGCCCGGCGCCAGCGGCAATCTCGTGGCCGCCGAAGTGGCCAAGGCCACGGACGACCACACGATCGGCGCGCTGATCAACGGCAACCTCACGATCGCCAAGCTGCTGAACCCCTCGCTCGATTTCGACCCCGAGAAAGACTTCGCCCCCGTCGGCCTGATCGGCACCGCGCCGCTGGTGCTGGTGGTGTCGGGCAGCGCCACGGGCAAGTCTGCGGCCGACCTGCTGCTGTGGGTGCGCAACCTGGGCAGCGCCGGCAAGTACGGCACGCCGGGCGTGGGCACGGTGGGCCACCTGGGCATGGAGCTGCTCAAGAGCCGCGCGGCCATCACCGCGCAGCACAAGCCCTACACGGGCAACCCGCAGGTGATCGCCGGCATCCTCGCGGGCGAGATCCAGCTGGCGCTGCTGCCGCCCGGCCTGGCGATGCCGCACGTGAAGTCGGGCAAGCTCAAGGCCATCGGCGTGACCTCGCCCGAGCGCAGCCCGCTGGTCAACGAGCTGCCGACGATCCGCGACGCCGACGTGCGCGGCGCCGACCTCGAGATCTGGACCGCGCTCGCTGCGCCCGCGAGCATGAAGCCGGCCGCCGTGGCCCGGCTGAACGCCGCGCTGGTCGAGGTGATCAGTTCGTCCGAGGTGAGCGGCGAGCTGCTCAAGACCGGCTGGCAGGCGCAGCCCGGTTCGCCCGACACGCTGGCCAAGCGCATGCGCGCCGACACCACGCGACTGGGCGGCGTGATCCTCATGAAGGGCATCCGCTCCGAGGCTTGAGCCAACGCCGGAGCGATCGCGCTGCGGCTACAGCAGCGCCGACACCTGCCGTGCCGCATCGATCAGCGCCGGCAGCATCGTCTCCTGCATCACCTTCGCACTCGTGCGGTTCGCCTGCCCGCTGATGTTCAGTGCGGCCACCATGCGGCCCTGCCGGTTCACGATGGGCGCGGCCACGGAGATCAGGCCTTCTTCCAGTTCCTGGTTCACCAGGCACCACTGCTGCTTGCGCGCCTGGGCCACCTTGGCCATGAGCGCGTCGATGTCGGTCACGGTGTGCTTGGTCAGCGCTTCGAGGTTCGAGGCCTCGAGGCGCGCGCGCACCTCGTCGTCGCTCAAGTCGGCCAGCAGCAGGCGGCCCAGCGAGGTGCAGTACGCCGGCAGCCGCGAGCCCACGCCCAGGCTGATGCGCATGATCTTCTGCGTCGGCACGCGCAGCACGTAGACGATGTCGGTCGCGTCGAGCACGGCGGCCGAGCACGACTCCTGCACCTGCTGCACCAGCGCCTCCATCACGGGCTCGGCGCGGTTCCAGATCGGCATCGACGACAGGTAGGCAAAGCCCAGGTCGAGGATGCGCGGCGTGAGCGTGAAGAGCTTGCCGTCGGTCACCACATAACCCAGCGTCTGCAGCGTGAGAAGAATGCGCCGCGCCCCCGCACGCGTGAGGCCGCTGCCGGCCGCCACTTCGCTCAAGGTCTGGTGCGGTGCGCTCGCGCTGAACGAACGGATCACCTGCAGGCCGCGCGCAAAAGACTGCACGTAGCTGTCGCCAGGGGCGGGCGTGTCGGCGGTGGAAGTGACGGAAACGGGGTGGGTTGCCATGGCGAGCGATCCTCTCTAAAATTCATTATACGAACAAAAGTTCTTTAGGCGAACAAATTGCGGTTTGCGAGGGTTCGTGAATTCGGCAGGGTGTTCGCACCGTTCGGTTTCTTCCTTCACTCCCGGAGACAGGCTTCATGATCAACAAGATCGCGCGCTCGGTCGCCGATGCCCTGACAGGCATCCAAGACGGCGCCACGGTGCTCATCGGCGGTTTCGGCACCGCCGGCATTCCAGGCGAACTCATCGACGGTCTCGTCGAGCAGGGCGCCAAGGACCTCACGGTCGTCAACAACAACGCAGGCAATGGAGAGACCGGCCTGGCGGCGCTGCTCAAGGCCGGGCGCGTGCGCAAGATCATCTGCAGCTTTCCGCGCCAGGCCGACAGCCAGGTGTTCGACGGCCTGTACCGCAGCGGCAAGCTCGAGCTCGAACTCGTGCCCCAGGGCAACCTCGCCGAGCGCATCCGCGCGGCGGGTGCCGGCATCGGCGCCTTCTACTGCCCCACGGGCTACGGCACGCAACTGGCCGGCAACCGCGAAACGCGCGAGATCGACGGCGTGCAGTACGTGCTCGAGTACCCCATCCACGGCGACGTGGCGCTCATCAAGGCCGAGCGCGGCGACCGCTGGGGCAACCTGGTCTACCGCAAGGCCGCGCGCAACTTCGGCCCGGTGATGGCCATGGCCGCGAAGAAGACCATCGCCACCGTGCACGACATCGCCGAGCTCGGCACCCTCGACCCCGAGACCATCGTGACCCCGGGCATCTTCGTGCACCAGGTGGTGCGCATCGAACGTGTCGCCACGCAAGCGGGTGGCTTCAAGAAGGCAGCATGACCATGGCATACACCCGTCGCACCAAAGATCAGTTGGCAGCCCGCGTCGCACAGGACATCTTCGACGGCGCCGTCGTCAACCTCGGCATCGGCCAGCCCACGCTGGTGGCCAACCACCTGCCGCAGGGCCGCGAGGTCATCCTGCAAAGCGAGAACGGCATCCTCGGCATGGGCCCCGCGCCCGAGGCCGGCGAAGAAGACTACGACCTCATCAACGCCGGCAAGCAGCCCGTCACGCTGCTGCCGGGCGGCTCGTTCTTCCACCACTCCGACAGCTTCGCGATGATGCGCGGCGGCCACCTCGACATCTGCGTGCTCGGCGCGTTCCAGGTGTCGGCCACCGGCGACCTCGCCAACTGGCACACGGGCGAGAAAGACGCCATTCCCGCGGTCGGCGGCGCGATGGACCTGGCCATCGGCGCCAAGCAGACGTGGGTCATGATGGATCTGCTCACCAAGCAGGGCGCGAGCAAGCTGGTGCAAGAGTGCACCTATCCGCTCACCGGCATCGGCTGCGTCAAGCGCGTGTACTCCGACCTCGCCACGCTCGAGTGCACGCCGCAGGGCCTGAAGCTCGTCGACACCGTCGAGGGCCTGAGCCGCGAAGAACTCGAGACGCTGGTCGGCCTTCCGATCGCCGCCTGATCCGTTCCACCCATTCAAGAGACAACTCACATGACCAATCAAGCCTTCATCTGCGACGCCGTCCGCACTCCCTTCGGCCGCTACGGCGGTTCGCTCAGCAGCGTGCGCACCGACGACCTCGGCGCCGTGCCGCTGCGCGCACTGATCGAGCGCAACAAGAACGTCGACTGGCAGGCCGTGAGCGACGTGCTCTACGGTTGCGCCAACCAGGCCGGCGAAGACAACCGCAACGTCGCGCGCATGTCGGCGCTGCTCGCGGGCCTGCCGATCGAAGTGGGCGGCGGCACCATCAACCGCCTGTGCGGTTCGGGCCTCGATGCACTGGGCACCGCTGCGCGCGCCATCCGCGCCGGTGAAGCCGGCCTCATGATCGCCGGCGGTGTGGAAAGCATGAGCCGCGCGCCCTTCGTCATGCCCAAGGCCGAGAGCGCCTTCAGCCGCAACAACGCGGTGTACGACACCACCATCGGCTGGCGCTTCGTCAACAAGCTCATGAAGGCACAGTACGGCGTCGACTCGATGCCCGAGACGGCCGAGAACGTGGCCACCGACTACAAGATCGAGCGCGAAGCGCAAGACCTGATGGCGCTGAACTCGCAGCTGCGCGCCGTGGCCTCGCAGAAGTCCGGCTTCTTCGACGCCGAGATCGTGCCCGTGAGCGTGCCGCAGAAGAAGGGCGACGCCCTCATCGTCAACAAGGACGAGCATCCGCGTGACACCACGCTGGAGGCGCTGGCCAAGCTCAAGCCCATCGTGCGCCCCGACGGCACCGTCACCGCCGGCAATGCCAGCGGCGTGAACGACGGCGCCTGCGCGCTGCTGTTGGCCGACGAAGCCAGCGCCGCCAAGCACGGCCTCACGCCGCGCGCCCGCGTGGTCGGCATGGCCACGGCCGGCGTCGCGCCGCGCATCATGGGCATCGGCCCGGCGCCCGCCACGCAGAAGGTGCTGGCGCTCACCGGCCTCACGCTCGACCAGATCGACGTCATCGAACTCAACGAAGCCTTCGCCGCACAAGGCCTCGCCGTGCTGCGCCTCTTGGGCCTGAAGGACGACGACGCACGCGTCAACATCAACGGCGGCGCCATCGCACTGGGCCACCCGCTCGGCGCCAGCGGCGCACGCCTGGCCACCACCGCGGTGAACCAGCTGCACAAGGGCGGCGGCCGCTACGCGCTGTGCACGATGTGCATCGGCGTGGGGCAGGGCATTGCCGTGATCCTGGAACGCGTCTGATGACGCTCGCCCGACGCGAGCTGCTGCTGGGCCTGCTGGCAGCAGCGGGCCTGCCGGCGCATGCGCAGCAGAGCGATGCCAAGCCGATCCGCATCGTCGTGCCCTTCGCGGCCGGCGGCGGCAACGACGTGTTCGCGCGCCAGATGGCCAAGGGCCTGGGCGAGGTGCGCAAGTCGGGCGTCATCGTCGACAACAAGCCCGGCGCGGGCGGCAACCTCGGCACCGAGCAGGTGGTGCGCAGCACGCCCGACGGCAGCACGCTGCTGCTGGGCCACACGGGCACCGTGTCGATCAACCCGGCGCTGTACAAGGGCCTGAAGTTCGACGCCCGCAAGGACCTCGTGCCCGTGGCCATGTTCGCGTCGTCCGCGCTCGTGCTCGTGGTGCCCGCCGCCTCGAAGGTGCGCAGCGTGGCCGACCTCGTCAAGGAGGCCAAGGTGCGTCCGGGCCTGCTCGACTACGCCTCGAGCGGCAGCGGCACAGGCGGCCATCTCACGGGCGAGCTCTTCGCGCAGCGCACCGGCACGAAGATCAATCACATTCCCTACAAGGGCACCAACCCCGCGCTCACCGACCTCGCGGGCGGTCAGGTGCAGATGATGTTCAGCGTCATCCCGCCCGCGCTTGCGCTGGTCAAGGGCGGGCGCCTGCGCGCCATTGCCGTCACGGGTGCGAAGCGCCTGCCGTCGCTGCCCGACGTGCCCACCGTGGCCGAGTCGGGCCTGCGCGAACTCGCGGGCTTCGAGAGCACGCTCACCTACGGCATCCTCGCGCCGCGCGGCACGCCCGATGCGTTCGTGAAGACGCTATCGGCGCAGATGCTGCAGGTGGCGGGCGGCGCCGAGTTCCAGTCGCGCCTGGACGTGGAAGGCGCCGTGCCGCTGCTCGGCGGGCCGGCCGAGTACGCCGCGCTCATCGCGAAGGAAAGCGCGCTGTGGGCCGGCATCGTCAAGGCCTCGGGCGCGTCGGTCGACTGAGCGGCGGCCCACCGCTTCCCACCCATCAACGATTCATCAAACCGGAGACTTCCCTCATGTCCTTCTTCCGTTCGTCGCTTTCGCGCCGCGCCCTCGCTGCGGCCGTGCTGGCCCTGACCGCCGGCGGCCTGCTGCCGCTGACCGCCTCGGCACAGCAGCCTGCGGCCTTCCCGACCAAGCCCGTGCGCATCATCACGCCGTTCCCGGTCGGTGGTGGCCCGGACGGCGTGGCCCGCCTCGTGGCCGACAAGCTCTCGCGCGCCTGGGGCCAGCCGGTGGTGGTCGAGAACCGCCCGGGCGGCAACGGCTTCATCGCCATCGACGCCTTCAAGCGCGGTGCCAAGGACGGCCACGACATCATCGTGCTCGACAACGTGCACCTGGCCGCGTACCCGGCGCTGTTCAAGAAACTGCCCTACGACGCATCGAAGGATTTCGACGCGTTGCTGCCGCTGTTCAAGACCTACTTCTTCTTCACCGTCGCGACCAACAGCAAGTACAAGACCGTGGGCGACCTGATCGCCGACGCCAAGGCCAACCCCGGCAAGCTCGACTACGGCTCGTGGTCGGTCGGCAACCCGGTGCACCTGGGCTCGGAACTGTTCGAGTCGGCCACCGGCACGCAGATGGAGCACGTGATCTACAAGGAGACCACGCAGCTGTACACCTCGGTCGCCACCGGCGAGCTGGCCTTTGCGTTGGGCAGCAGCGCCACCGCCGGCCCGCTGCAGCGCGCCAACAAGCTGCGCTTCCTGGCGGCTGCCGCGCCCCAGCGCGTGGCCGCCTTCCCCGACGTGCCCACCGTGAGCGAATCGGGCGGCCCGAAGGGCTTCGAGGTCATCGGCTGGAACGCCATCGCCGTGCCAAAGGGCCTGCCCGCCGCGGTCACCGACAAGATCAAGCGCGACATCGAGAAGGGGCTGGCCGAACCCGACGTGCTGGAGAAGTTCAAGAGCTTCGGCTACGAGCCGTTCCCCACCACGCGCTCGCAGTTCGACCAGTTCGTGGCGACCGAAACGAAGCGCTTCACCGACGTGATCCGCAAGGCGAACGTGTCGCTGGACTGACAGCGCGCGCCCAGGGCGCATCCGCAACGAACAAGGCACCCGCGAGGGTGCCTTTTCTTTTGGGCGCCGCGCCCAGGGCGAGAGATTGTGCTGTCCAAAAGTCACATGTTACGTATAGATACGTGACAGGGTAGACCGTCTACCGAACGCCCTGACAGAGGCGACATGGCCCCGCATGGGGCAGGTCGCTCCCGTTTCAGGGTAGCCCCTTGCAGGGATACGCGTAACTGGCACGCGTTCTTACATTTTTGACTTGCAAATCCGAAATCGTCGCCGTGGGGAGGAGCAAGCCATTGCTGCTGCACACGGAGGTCCACCTGCCCAGTCAGTGAACGAAGAGGGAGTTGAGTCATGAACAAGATCTTCCGAACCCTGTGGAGTCCCACCGCCGGCACCTGGGTGGCTGCGCCGGAAATCGCGCGCGGCCACGCGCGATCGTGCAGCGGGGGCGGCGTGCGCGCGGTGGCGGCCGCGGCGGCAACGGCGGCGCTGTGGGTCTGCGTCGTGCCGGTGCTCGCAGCCGGCGGCGCGGGCGGCCAGCCGGTCGGTGACGCGTCGCTGAACGCGGGCACGGGCGGCAGCGACGGCACGGGCGGCAGCGGCGGGCTCAACGACACCACGGTCAATGCCTTCGGCGGCGCGGGCGGATCGTCCACGCCGGGCGGCGTCACGGCGGGGGCCAACGCCAGCATCGGCGGCTTCGGCGGTGCCACGCCGGGCACCGGCGGCGCGGCCGGCGCGGCCAGCACGCCCACCGGTCCTGGTGCGTTCCAGGGCGACGCGGGTGGCGCGGGCCAGGCGCAGACCGGTGACGCGGCCAACGGCAACGGCTATGGCGGGGGCGGCGGCGGCGGCTTCCAGGGCATGTCGATCGCCAACAACGTGGCCAATTCGTCCGACAGCTACACCGGCGGTATCGGGGGCGCGGGCGGCAACGGGTACTGGGCAGCGGGCGGCGGCGGCGCGGGCGGCTACGGTTCGATCCTCAGCGGCCCGCTCGGCAGCTACACGGCCACGGGATCTTCCACGGGCGGCGCCGGCGGCAAGGGCGGCGACGCCTTCTCGCAGGGCGGCGGCGGCGGCAGCGGGGGCGGCGGGTTCTACCTGAACGCGACCAACCCGGGGCTCAGCTTCACCAACACCGGTCCCCTCACGGGCGGGGCGGGCGGTGCCGGCGGGGCCGAATTGGCACCCGCCCGTTCCAACGCCTCGGGCGGCGGCGGCGGCGCAGGGGGCATCGGCGCGACGTTGGCGGGTGTCGCCGTCACCGTCAGCAACTCCGGCGCGATCACGGGCGGTGCCGGGGGCGCAGGCGGCGCGGCCGGCGGCGGTGCGGGCGGCACCGGTTCACCGGGCGCTGGCGGCGACGGCGGGGCGGGCCTCGCATCGACCGGCGCGGGCGCAACCGTCACCAACACCGGCACCATCGCCGGCGGGGCGGGCGGCGTCGGCGGGGCCAACAGCAACGGTGGACCGAGCGGTGCCAACGGGGTGGGCGGCGTCGGGGTGACCGGCGCGAACCTCGCGTTGACCAACGGCGGAACCATCTCGGGCGGCCTGGGCGGCGACGGCGTCACGCGCGCCGCGGCGGTCGCATTCACGGGCGGCACCAACAGCCTCACGCTGAACACCGGCTCGTCGATGACGGGCGCGATTTCGATCGGCGCGGGTGCCACCGCCAGCGTCATCGCGGGCGCCGGCGGCCTCAGCGTCAGCAACGCCCTGCTGCTGGGCGGCACGGGCACCATCGACACCAACGGGAACGCCCTGACGTGGACCGGCGCGATCTCCGGCGCCAGCGATCTCGTGAAGATCGGCGCGGGCGTGCTGACGCTGAGCGGTGCCGACACCCACTCGGGCGCCACCAACGTCGCGGCGGGCACCCTGCGCGCGGGCGCCGCCAACGTGCTCAGCAGCGTGAGCCCCTTCACCGTGGCTACTGGCGCGACGCTTGACCTGGCCGGCAACAGCCAGACCCTCGCGTCGATGGCCCACAGCGGCACCGTCTCGCTGGTCGGCGCGGTGCCCGGCACCACGCTCACCGTCAACGGTCCCTGGGTGGGCAACGGCGGCACGTTGCGACTGGGGACCGCGCTGGGCGGCAGCGCGAGCGCGAGCGACCGGCTCATCCTGAGCGGCGCCACCGCCGTCGCCAGCGGCACGACGAATGTGCAGATCACCAACCTGGGCGGCCTGGGCGCGCTCACCACCGGCAACGGCATCGAGGTGATCAGCGCCCTCAACGGCGCGACCACCACCGCGCAGACCACGAAGAGCGCGTTCGTGCTGGCCGGCACGCACGTCGATGCGGGCGCCTACGAGTACCGGCTGCATGCGGCCGACGCCGCCGGCGCGGGCGAGAACTGGTACCTGCGCTCGACCACTGCACCCGTGACGCCCGTGACGCCTGTCCCGCCCGGCACGCCGCCTGCCGGCGGTGGCGGCTCGGGCACTGGCGGCACCGGCATCGTGCCCGTGCTCGCCGTGCCCACCTACCGCGCCGAAGTGCCGCTGTACGCCGCGCTGCCCGAGCAGCTGCGCCAGTCCAGCTTCGCGATGCTCGGCAACAGGCGCCTGCGCATGGGCGAGGACCTGGTAGCGGGCGCAAACCCGGCCAAGCCCACGCAGGGCTACCGCGAGGCCTGGGGCCGCATCATCAGCACCGAGCGCACCATCGCGCAGGGCGGCACCGTGAGCCCCACGAGCAAGGGGCGCCTCACGGGCTTCCAGGCCGGCACCGACCTGTGGGCCAACCCCGACTGGCACGCGGGCGTGTACGTCGGCCAGCTCGACGGCGACATGCGCGTGAACGGCTTTGCCAGCGGCCTGGCGAACCTCGGCGTGGGCACCAACAACCAGAAGAGCGAATACCTGGGCGCCTATGCCACCTGGAAGCACGCCAGCGGCGTGTACGTCGACGGCGTGCTGCAGGCCGGGCGCCACCGCTACACCGCCAGGCCCACGCTGGGCTTCTCCCGGGGCGGCAAGGGCAACAGCCTGCTGGCGTCCATCGAGGTGGGGCAGTCGATTCCCATCGCGCAGAACTGGACCGTCGAGCCGCAGGTGCAGCTGGTGCACCAGCGCGTGAGCCTGGGCGACACGGGCATCTCCGGCGCGCTCGTGCAGCAGAACAGCCACAACGGCTGGCGGGCACGCGCCGGCGTGCGCGTGAAGGGCGAGTTCGTCACCCGCGCCGGGGTGCTGCAGCCTTATGTGCGGGTCAATTTCCACCGCAGCAGCCGCGGCACCGACGTCACCCGCTTCGTCGGCCCGGCCGGCTTCACCGACATTGCGACGCGCACCGGCGGCAGCAGCACCGAGCTGGCGGCGGGGGCCACGCTGCAGGTGGCCGAGAACACGAGCGTGTATGTGGAGCTGGGCAAGCTGTGGTCGGGCTCCGGCGGCGACTCGCGCATCAAGAGCGGGGTCAACGCGAGCGTCGGCGTGAAGATGCGCTGGTGATCTCGTGAAGGGGCGCGCAAGGGCGGCGTCTACGCATGCCGCCGCGCGGCGGCGTGGAGCGTGTGCACGCGGGCCTCGCCGGGCTGCGCAGGCGATGGCCGCCCCCAACCCTGCGGCAGTTCATGCAGCACGGCGTTCGCATCGAGCGAGCGGATCGCGACCGAGGTGTCGGCCGGAATCCGCCCCTGCGCCACCATCGCCTCGTAGCGCAGCGCGCACACGCGCAGGAACGACGCGAAGTTGCCGACCTCGCCGCGCGCCGCCACCAGCTCGTCGTACAGCCGCTCGATGAGCTGCACCACGGCCATGCCGTCGCGCTGCGCGATCTCTTCGAGCACCTGCCAGAACAGGTTCTCGAGCCGGATGCTGGTGACCACGCCGTGCAGCCGCACCGAGCGCGTGCGCGCGTCGTAGCTTTGCGGATCGGCGCTGATGAAGACTTCGCACATGGGCCATCTCCTCGAGAGGCGGAATGAATCGGGGCGACGCGGCACTGTAGCGCCGCCCGCGCCCATCCGTTCAGGTCAGTGTTCGATGCGGGTGCCGAGCACCGCGAGGAACTGCGACAGCCACGCCGGATGCGCCGGCCAGGCCGGTGCGGTGACGAGGTTGCGGTCGGTCACGGCCTGGTCGACCGGGATGCCCATGTACTCGGCGCCGGCCAGTTCCACTTCGACCTGGCAGGCCGGGTAGGCCGACACCTTGCGGCCCTTGATGAGGCCCGTGGCCGCGAGCAGCTGCGCGCCGTGGCAGACGGCGGCCACCGGCTTGTCGGTCGCGAGGAAGTGGCGCGCGATCTCCACCACGCGGCTGTGCATGCGCAGGTACTCGGGCGCGCGGCCGCCGGGGATCACGAGCGCGTCGTAGGCCTCGGGGCGCACCTCGTCGAAGCTGGCGTTCAGCGTGAAGCGGTGGCCCGGCTTCTCGCTGTAGGTTTGCGCGCCCTCGAAATCGTGGATGGCGGTGTGCACCCAGTCGCCGGCCTTCTTGTCGGGCGCCACCGCATGCACGGTGTGGCCGACGGCCAGCAGGGTCTGGAACGGCACCATGGTTTCGTAGTCTTCGGCGTAGTCGCCGCAGAGCATGAGGATCTTGCGAGCCATCGGGTTTGTCTCCTTCGGATGAGGTGTAGCGAAACCGGCCGGCGCAGGGTGCGCGCCGGCCGTCGCCGCATTATTCGAAGGGGGCGGGCGCAGCGGGTAGCAGCGGGCTGTGATGCCGCTGCGGTCGCTATTTGACCGAGCCTGCGGTCAAGCCCTGCACCATGTAGCGCTGCATCCACGCAAACAGGATGGCGACCGGGACCACGGCGCAGATGGCGGCGGCCATCACCAGCTCCCACTGCACCACGTACTGGCCCGCGACCATGTTGGTGACGAGCACGGTCAGCGTCTGCTTCTCCGTGGAACGGATCAGCGTGTAGACCACCGCGAACTCGTTCCAGGCATTGACGAAGGTGACCAGCGCCGTGACCGCCATGGCCGGCAGCGCCAGCGGCAGGAACACCTTGCAGACCGTGCGCACCGGGCCCGAGCCTTCGAGCCAGGCCGACTCCTCCAGGTCGCGCGGAATGGTCTCGAAGTAGGAGCTCATCATCCAGACAGCAAAGGCAATGCCGAAGGCGCCATAGGCCACCACCACGGACAGGCGCGAGTCGGTCATGTTGCCGCCCTCGAACCAGGGCAGGCTGGCCGCCATCTTGAACAGGCCCACCACCAGCAGCACGGGCGAGATCATCTGGGTGATGAGCAAAAACTGCCGGTAGCCGCCCTGGCCGCGAAACTTCAGGCGCGCCAGCGCATAGGCGGAAGGCACGCTCACGGCAATCGTCAGCACCGTGGCAGAGAGCGACACCAGTAGGCTGTTCAGCAGCGCGCGCCCGAAGCCGGTCTGGGTCCACATGGCGGAGAAGTTGCTCCACTGCCACTGCTGCGGCAACCACCGCGCCGGATAGACGTAGATCTCGGACGCCGGCTTGAGCGCCGTGAAGAACATCACCGCGAGCGGAAAGACGACCACGGCCACCAGCGGCGCGAGCAGCAGCCAGCACCAGAGGCTGCGCACGAGTTTGTCGGGGCGGATCATGCGGCGGCCTTCGCGGACTGGCGCTTCTGCAGGCGCAGGTAGAACACGGTGAAGGCCAGCAGCAAGGCCAGCATCACGAGCGAAATGGCGGCTGCCTCGCCGGGGCGGCCCAGGCGAAAGCCCAGCTGGTACAGCCAGGTGACGAGGATGTGCGTGGCGTTGTCCGGCCCGCCCTGCGTCATGATCCAGATGATGGGGAACGAGTTGAAGACGTAGATCACGTTCAGCACGATCGCCATGTGGATGAACGGCTTGAGCAGCGGCAGCGTGAGCCGGCGAAACTGCTGCCAGCGCGACGCGCCTTCGATGCCGGCCGCTTCGTAGATGTCCTGCGACACCGACGACAGGCCGCCCAGGAAGATGGTCACGGTGAAGGGAATGGACACCAGGATGCCCACGCCCACCTCGACCCAGAACGCGAGCTGTCCATCGGCCAGCCAGTTGATCGGCTCCCGGATGATCCCGACCATCGCGAGGCTTGCATTGACCATGCCGTACTGGCCGTTGAAGGACCAGGTCCAGACGATGGCCGTCATGGTCAGCGACACCGCCCAGGGCAGCATCACGATCGTGCGCGCCACGCCCCGGCCATAGAAATCCTGCTGCAGGATGAGCGCGATCGGCACAGCGCACAGCACCGCGCCGCCGACCACGCACACCGTCCATTGCACCGTGCGCCACACCACATGGGCGAACACCGGATCGGTGAACACGGTGCGAAAGTTGTCCAGGCCGTTGAAGGCCCGCAGCAGGCCGAAGCGCGAGATGTCGTGCACCGACTGGAACACCAGGGTGGACAGCGGGTAGGCCAGGATGAAGAGGGTGAGCAACAGGCTCGGCGCAATCAGCCCCCAAGCCAGGGCAGGGCCTCGAACGGGATTCTGCATAGGGCAATTCGATCGGAATAGACGTGGTGCGACACGCGAAAAGCTGGCGCAGCCCAGGGCTGCGCCCCGGGGCTTGCTTACTTCTTGTTGAGCTTGGTGTTGGCTTCGGCCGCGGCCTTGTCCAGCGCCGCCTTCGGTTCCGCCTTGCCCTGGTAGATGGCCTGCAGCGCGTTGGTGACGGCCTGCGCCGAGTCTTCCCAGCCGGCGACCAGCGGGGCGAAACGCGCGTTGGGAAGCAGGGTCACGAACTCGGAGAGCACCGGGTCGTCCTTGAACACGGGGTCGTTGGCCACCTCGCGCGTCACCGGCATGAAGCCTTCGCCCTGGTCGAACTTCAGCCGCGCGGTTTTCGAGAACATGAAGTTCAGGAATTTCTGGGCGGTTTCCTTGTTCTTCGAGGTCTTGAACATCATGATCGAATCGGTCACGCCGAAGGTGATGTCCTTGCCGCCATTGGGCACGCCGGTGATGCCGTATTTCAGTTGCGGCGCGTCCTTGGCGATTTCCTTGGCCAGCGGCGGCAGTGAAATGACCATGCCCAAACGCCCCTGCTTGAACAGGTTGTGCAGGTCGTAGCGCGTGTTGCCGGCCACGCCGGGCTCGGTCAGGCCCTGGTCGATCATGCTTTTGTAGAGCGTGGCGGCCTTCACGCCGGTCGGCGAATTGAAGGCGGCCTTGTTGCTGGCATCGAGCACGTCGCCGCCCATGCTCCACAGCGCGTAGTAGAAATAAGTGTCGGTATCCAGGTCCTTGCCCTGGATGCCATAGCCGTAGGCCCCCGTGGCCTTGATCTTTTTCGCGGCGGCAATCACGTCGTCCCAGGTCTTGGGGCCATTGGGAAAGCCCGCCTTGCTCAGCATGTCCTTGTTATAGAACATCGCGCGCACGCTGGCCGCAATAGGCAATGCATAAGGCTTTCCATTGATATTTCCGGCTTTCAGGAAGGCCGGAATGAATTGGTCCTTGAACGCCGCATTGGCGTAATTGTCGACCGGCTCCACCAGGCCGTCGTTCACGAAATCGCCGACCCAGCGGGTCGCGACGTGGGCCAGGTCGGGCGGGTTGTTGCTGGCGATTTCCGCCTGCAGTTTCTGCTGCATGTTCTCCCAGCTTCCCACCTCGACCTTGACCTTGTCTCCCGGGTTGGCCTTTTCGTAGTCCCGGGCCAAAGCCTCCAACCAGGGGCGCGTGTTGTCGCTGTAGCTGGACATGGCGATGCGGATATTTCCCGCCTGGGCCGTGAGGGAGGAAAGACCCAGAAGAATTGCGCCTGCCAATAGAGTTGTATTTCGATTTTTCATATTTAATTCCTCGTGAAGTGATTGAAAATTAATTGAATACACGTCGGGATCTGCTGCGATCAATGCTTTCGCTTTTTTATCTTACGAGTCGGCCGAATGGCGCCATAGATAGAGCTAACCCTCGATTTCTAAAAAACAGAACCCTGCCTGCGAAATATTGAAGGCCAAATTCCCGTGGCCTCCTGTACGCTTCAAAATTCGAGCTCGAATTGCGCGCGGTAATTCATTGCCGCCCGGTCGGGAGAGGTATTGGCAATTCACAGGGCGCATTGCGTGGACACATCAATTTCGACTCCGTCTTCGGTTCATCCCCACGCGCCGTCCCGGCGCGTGACGCTGGTCACGGGCGCCGCGGGCGGCATCGGCCAGGCCCTGTGCCGCCGCGTGCTGCAGGCCGGCGACCGGCTGATCGCGCTGGACCACGACGCGGGCGCGCTGGAAGGCCTGGCGGCCGTGTTGGCCGGGCAGGGCGTGAGTGCCGACGACTTGGCGCGGCTGCATCCTTTGGTGGCGGACGTCACCGACTGCGCAGGCCTGTGCGACAAGGTGGCCACGGCCGTTGCGGCTGTCGGCCCGGTGGATGTGCTGGTGTCGAACGTGGGAGCGGCGCGCGGGCCGACGGTGCGCAAGACCACGCCGCAGGACTGGCAGGCCGACATCCAGCTCAACCTGAATGGCGCGTTCCATTGCGTGGAGGCGGTGCGCCACGCCATGGTCGAGCGCCGCAGCGGGCAGTTGGTGCTCATCGGCTCGGTCAACGCGCTGACCACGCTCGGTCACCCGGCCTACAGCGCGGCCAAGGCCGCCTTGGTCAGCTACACCCGCTCGCTCGCCATGGAGCTGGGCGCCTACGGCATCCGCGCCAACATCGTGCTGCCCGGCACCGTCAAGACGCCCGCCTGGCAGGCGCGCGCCGACAAGAACCCGCAGGTGTTCGAGCAGCTGAAGAAGTGGTACCCGCTGGGCGACTTCGCGACACCGGACGACGTGGCCGATGCCGTGCTCTTCCTCGCGTCGCCCGCCGCGCGCGTCATCACGGGCGTGGCATTGCCGGTGGATGCGGGCCTCATGGCGGGCATCCTGCCCATGGCCCGCGAGATCACCGTCGAAGACTACTGAGCCAGCGACTCACTTCCACAAAGACAAGGAGACCCCATGGCTCAGGTTCAACTCAAGCAACTGCGCAAGGATTTCGCGGGCGTGCCCGTCGTGCACGGCATCGACCTGGACATTGCCCACGGCGAGTTCGTCGTGCTCGTCGGCCCCTCGGGCTGCGGCAAGTCGACGCTGCTGCGCATGATCGCGGGGCTGGAGCCCATCAGCGGCGGCGAGCTGCGCATCGGCGGTGCGCGGGCCAACGACCTGTCGCCGCAAAAGCGCAACATCTCGATGGTGTTCCAGAGCTATGCGCTCTACCCGCACCTGTCGGTCTACGAGAACATCGCCTTCGGCCCGCGCACGCGCGGCGAAGCCGAAAGCGACTTCCGCCCGCGCATCGAAAAAGCAGCCAGCCTGCTCAACCTCACGCCCTACCTGGACCGCCTGCCGCGCGCGCTCTCGGGCGGACAGCGCCAGCGCGTGGCCATGGGCCGCGCCGTGGTGCGCGAGCCCGCGCTGTTCCTCTTCGACGAGCCGCTGTCCAACCTGGATGCGCAGCTGCGCGTGCAGATGCGCGCCGAGATCAAGGCCCTGCACCAGCGCCTGGGCAACACCATGGTCTACGTCACGCACGACCAGGTGGAAGCCATGACCATGGCCGACCGCATCGTCGTGATGCGCGCGGGCCGGGTGGAGCAGGTCGGTGCGCCGCTCGAGCTCTACGACCGCCCGGTCAACCGCTTCGTGGCGGGCTTCATCGGCTCGCCCGCCATGAACTTCACGCAGGGGCAGGTGCATCGCGCGCACGGCCGCACCTGGCTCGCGCTGCCCGACGGGCAGGCCTGGGACCTGCCGACTTCCGGGTGCACGCCCCTGCTGGCCGATGGACAGCACGTGCTGCTGGGGCTGCGGCCCGAGCATCTGCAGCTGGCTCCGGAGGGCCTGGCGCTGCGCGTGATCCTCACGGAGTCGACGGGCGACAAGACGCAGATCTACGGCACCGTGGCGGGCAGCGAAACGCCCTGGTGCGTGTCCGTGCACGACCGCGTGGCCCTCAAGCCCGGCGACCTCGTGCACCTGCAGGTCCGCGAGGCCGCATCGACTCATTGCTTCGACGCACAGACCGAGCGCCATGTGGGCGTCGCAGCCCCCGCGCCGGCCGGTTACAGGCCGTCCACGTCCACCGTGGATTCGCGTGCCGGCGGCAGCGAAGGCCAGCGCCACGCCGCGTCGATCGCCTATTCGTACGGCTAGGCCATGCGCAACCACTGCATGTCCGAAGTCGAAACGGGCAACTGCATCGGCGGGCGCTGGTCGACCCCCGTCGACACCCTGCCGGTGGTCAACCCGGCCAACGGCGAAACCATCGCCACGGTGCCCCGTTCGGGCCGCGAGACGGCGGGCGAGGCGGTGGCCGCCGCCAAGGCCGCGGCCAACGCATGGGCCGCCACGCCCGTGTTCGAACGCGCGGCGATGTGCATGGCGATCGCGGCCGAGATCGATGCCGCGCGCGAGGCCCTCGCGCACACGCTGTCGTGCGAGCAGGGCAAGGTCCTGGTCGAGGCGCTGGGCGAGGTCGCCAAGGCCGCCGACGGCTTCCGGCTCGCCGCCGAACTCGTCAAGCAGATGGGCGGCAAGACGCTGCCGGCGGAAGACCCGGGCAAGCTCGTCATGACCCTGCGGCAGCCGCGCGGCGTGTACGGCGTCATCACGCCCTGGAACTTCCCGGTCAACATTCCGGTGGAGTACATCGCCCCCGGCATCGCCACCGGCAACACCCTCGTCTGGGTGCCTGCGCCGTCCACCGCGCTCGTGGCCTGCGCGCTGATGGCAGTCATCGAAAAGGCCGGCCTGCCCGCCGGCGTCGTCAACCTGGTGATCGGCGAGGGCGCGACCGTGGGCGATGCGGTGGTGGTGCATCCGGACGTGACCGCCATCGCCTTCACCGGCAGCACCGCGACGGGCCAGCGCATCGCCGAGCGGGGCGCCGGAAAGCCCCTGCTGCTCGAGCTCGGCGGCAATGGCCCCCTGATCGTTTTCGAAGACGCCGACCTCGATGCGGCAGCCGCTGCAGCGGCAGGCGGTGCGTTCTTCAATGCCGGGCAGGTGTGCGCGGCGACAGGGTGCGTGCTGGCCCATGCCAGCGTGGTCGACCGCCTCTGCGACAAGCTGGTCGCCCGGGCCGCCGAGCAGGTGCTGGGCGATCCCTTGCATCCCGCCACGACCATGGGGCCGCTCAACAACGCCCGGGTGGCGGCCAAGGTGCGCGCGCATGTGGACGATGCCGTTGAACAGGGTGCGCGCGTGCTGTGCGGCGGCCGGGCGCGGCCGGACCTGGGCAGCGACCTCTTCTTCGAGCCCACCGTGGTGCGCGACGTCACGCCCCCCATGCGGCTGTGCCGGGAAGAAACCTTCGGCCCGGTCGTGCCGGTCATCGCCTTCCAGGACGAAGCGCAGGCCCTGGCGCTGGCCCTGCAGAACGACTACGGCCTCTCGGTGGGCGTTTTCACCCAAGACATCGGCCGCGGCATCGCCATGGCCAAGGCGATCCCCGCCGGCATCGTCAACATCAACGCGGGCACCACCTGGTGGGAAATCCACCTGCCCTTCGGCGGTGGCTGCGGCAAGAAAAGCGGCATCGGCCGGCTGGGTGGCATGCACACACTGGAGGCGATGACCGAGATCAAGATGATCACGGTCACGCTGCCGGGTTGAACCTTTCGATGCCGACGATCCCGCGCGCCGGAACTATTCTGGCTTTCCCCTGGCGGGCGTGCGAGCGGCGGTGGCGCGCCCCGGCTTCACGGGCCGCTGCCACCCCTGCATGTAGGCGATCAGCGACTGCGACAGGTGATTGGCCGCGAGCGACAGCCGCCTGGAATAGCTCGCGACCAGCGTGGCGCGCGCCGAGCGCAGCGACGCATCGGTGAGCGGAATGGCCACCACCTTGCCGGCCTCGATCAGCGGCGCGACCACGTCGCTCGGCTGGAAGGTGATGAGGTCCGACTCCGCGACCAGCCGGCTCGCGAAGGACAGGGAGTTCGTCTCGACCGCGATGTTCAGCTTGAACTTGCCCTTGGAGCTGACGCGGTCGACCAGCTGGCGCAGGCCGAAGGAGCGGTCGGGCAACGCCAGCGGCGCGTCGGCGACTTCCGCGAGCGTGCAGCTGCGCTGTTGTGCCAGGGGATGCTGCGTCGAAGCGATCACGCACAGCGGCTGCTCGATCTTCTGCAGCTCGATGAGGTCGGGGCGCGGCGAGGCGCCGAACAAAATGCCCAGGTCGTACTTGTGCTCCGCCACCGACTCGCCCACCGCATGCGAGCCCATGAGATCGAGCGAGAAGGTGATGCCCGGGTGCGTGCGGATGAAGCTCGGCATGAAGCTGGTGAGCAGGCCGTGCAGGATGCCTTCCACGCAGCCCACCCGCACATGGCCCTTGGCCAGCGTCTCGTACTCGTGGATCTGGCCCTTCAGGTCGGCCAGCTGCGTCTTGTTGTCCTGCGCATAGCGAAGCAGCAGTTCGCCGGCCGCGGTCAGCGCCATGCCGCGCGCGTGGCGCTCGAAGACGGGCACGCCCAGTTCGTCTTCCAGCAGCGCGATCTGCCGGCTCACGGCGCTCTGGGCCACGAAGAGCTTTTCCGCCGCCACGCGCACGGAGCCGAAGGCCGCGACCTCGTAGAAGTACCGAAGGGTGGTGGATTCGATCATGCGTGCACTCTACGGGATGGCGGGGAAGGGGCGCGGCGACGCTCAGTTCGCGGCGCGTGACTGCCGTGTCAGCATGCGCCCCGCGCGCGCGAGCACGCGCGCCTCGTTCGCACCGCGGTACGCGAGCACGCCGTTCACGAACACGCGTTCGATCCCTTCGCTCACGCCCAGCGGCTGGTCGTAGGTGGCGGTGTCGGTGATGGTCTCGGGGTCGAACACCACCACGTCGGCCATGGTGCCGACGCGCAGCAGGCCGCGATCGGCGATGCGCAGGTTGCGCGCCGTCATGCCCGTCATCTTGTGCACCGCCTGCTCCAGCGTGAAGAGCTTGCGCTGGCGCCAGTAGCGCGCGAACACGCGCGGGAACGCGCCCCACAGGCGCGGGTGCGGATGGCGGTCGTGCGGCAGGCCGTCGCTGCCGATCATGCTGCGCGGATGCGCGATGACGCGCTCCACGTCTTCTTCCTGCATCAGGAAATAGCAGGCACCGCCGGGCTTCAGGCGCAGGCTGGCCTCCTTCTCCGTCGTGCCCCATTCGCGCGCGATGTCGGCGATGAGGAGGCCGGTCATCTCCGGGTGGGGCTCGGACCAGGTCAGCAGCACGTCGATCACGCCGTCCACCATGTCCTCGCGCAGCACGGTGGAGCCGGCCACGTAGGGATACACGTCCATCGCGATCTCCTGGCGCTGCGACAGGGCGTCGATCAGCGGCAGGGTCTCCTTCGTGCGGCCCCAGTTGGCCGGGCTTGCGCATTTGTGGTGCGAGATGATCAAGGGCACGCCGGCCTCGAACGCCGAGTCGCCGGCCTCGTGCAGCGCCTCGATGATCTGCTGCATCTCGCTGCGCAGGTGCGTGGCGTACACGCCGCCGTGGCGCGCCACGACACGCGCGAGCGCGGTGACCTCCTCGGCCGGCGCGGCAAAGGCTTCTTCATAGAACAGGCCCGATGACAGGCCGTGCGCGCCCGAAGCCATGCAGTCGTCGAGCAGTGCGGCCATGTGTTCCAGTTCATCGCCGTTCGCGGGCCGGTCGAGCGCTTGCATCGCCGCGAAGCGCAGCGTGGTGTGCCCCACGAGCGCGGCCACGTTGAGTGCAGGCTGAACCGCATCGACCGCGGCGCGGTACTCGGCCATGGTCGCGTGCTTGAACGAATCCGCACCCAGCAGCGTGAGCGGCGGCTTCGACTGCGGCGTGCGGTACGGCGCGAGCGAGATGCCGCAGTTGCCCGTGACCACGGTGGTGATGCCCTGCGACACCTTCGGCAGGCACAACGGGTCGCGCAGCACGATGGCGTCGTCGTGCGTGTGCGCGTCGATGAAGCCGGGCGCGATCACCTTGCCTCGGCAGTCGACCACGTCGACGTCCGCAATGTCCAGTCCCTCGGGCAGGCGCGTGCGCAGGCCTTCGCCCAGCGCCAGGATGCGGTCACCCTGCAGCAGCACGTCGCCGGGCCACGAGGGGCCGCCCGAACCGTCGACCACGAGGCCGCCTTCGAGCAGCGTCGCGCTGTTCTTCTGTGTGTTCATGGAGGGATGCGTTGCCTTGCTCAGAAATGGATCACGACCGCATCGCTCACGCGGTAGTCGTTTTCGACCACGGGCATCCAGTGCCATTTGTCGAAGGTAGTGCAAGGGTGCGAGATGCCCAGGCCGACACGGTCGCCGACGACCGGGGCGTGCGCTTCGTCGCTCGCGTCCCAGCGCAGGTAGGCATGCTGGTCGTTCAGCGCCGTGACTTTCCAGCTGGCGGGCACAGCGTGCGATTGCAATGCACCGCGTGCTGCGAGCGCAATGGGAATGGGCATCGACATATCGAAAGAGACGTCGCGCTTGCCGACTGAAAGGATCGCCAGGCCGGGCTCGGGCCGCGACTGCACGTTGGCCCAGACCTCCATCGCCGGCGTCAGCCCTTCGCCGCACTCGCAACCCATGCGCTCATCCGCCACATTCACCATGCGCTTGTAGAAGCCATGGTCGTGCGTGACGTAGCAGCCCGAGCGCAAGAGGCCGCGCACCGGCGAACCCAGCGCAGGCTTGAGCCGCCCGGCCACGAGGTCGAAGATGGCCGAGCCACCGGCCGAGACCAGCACCTCGTCGGTCTCGAAGAGCTGCTGCGTGTCGCAGTGGCGGGCCACGGCTTCGATCCGGTCCATCAGGGCCTTGGCGAAGGCGGTGTCCTGTTCGGTGGACCCGGTGGCATTCAGGCCTTCGTAGCTCTCGATGCCCACCAGCTTCGCGGCGCTGCTGGCACGCACCGCACTGGCCACGGCGAGCGCTTCCGCATGCGTGCGGCAACCGGTGCGTCCGCCGTCGATGCCGATCTCGAGCATCACCTCGAAAGGCACGCTGGCGGGATGGCGCTTCGACCAGTCTTCGATCAGCGCCAGCTGCGCGATCGAGTCGACCAGGAACACCACACGCAGGTCCGCGTGGTCGGCCAGCAGCAGCTGGATGCCTGCGAGGTCTTCATCGCTCACGACCTGGTTGGCGATCAGCGTGCGGCGCGCGCCCGCGGCCACGCCCACGGCCAGCTGGGTGACGGTGGCAAAGGTCAGGCCCCACGCACCCGCATCCAACTGGCGCTGGAACAGCTGCGGCGACATGGTGGTCTT